>WJKM01000005.1 GCA_014729085.1 Candidatus Dojkabacteria bacterium
CACAGCTTGTGTCTGTCTCTATCCCAAATGCATTCTTTACAAACTTTGCCATTGCTCCTCTTGTTACTTCCCTCTCCTCATGATACATGCCGTCTGAATATCCGCTTATTATCCCATCATACAACAACTCTAATATATGCTCTTCAAATACGCTTCCTTCTATATCTGAAAGCATAACCAAAGCATTGACTTGAAAGGGAAGAATAATAAATAAACTTATACATAAAAAAGATAATATTTTTTTCATATATATTATTTAAAAATAAAATATGTAACATTTTCCCGTTTGATATCACCATATCATGTTTATATCAAACCTGAGGTTTATTGTACAATAGATCTTTGCGACTATCTATTACAACTTATACAAAATCTTATATATGAATTATATTTGAATTTTCAACAACTAATCAAATAGTCTTTGCTTTTAGCAATCCTAAAATTATAAAATTATCTTATTAATTCAATATGTAGATTTTCATGGCTAGAATTTGTATATTCGGAGATTCCATAGCAAAAGGACATAATGATTACAAAAATGGCGGTTGGGCCACATTACTTGGAAACCGACTGGAAAGAGAGTGTAATGACCTTAGTACATACAATTTATCAATTTCGGGAGACACTTCACAAAATATATTAAATAGATTTGAAATTGAGGCTAAACTTAGAAATCCAGTTGGGATACTTTTTGCATATGGAATTAATGATGCTGCAATCAACATCAAGTCAGGGAAAACTCAAATCAATCTAAAAAAATTTGAAGAAAATACACAGAAATTAATCAACATATGCCGAAAATACTCATATAAAGCAATGTTTCTTGGTCCTACGAGTATAAACCAACAACTCTTAAACCCAGTACCTTGGATTCCCGATACCAAATACGGTCTGGAAAAAATAGAAAAATATCATACAAGATTAAAAACTATATGTAAAAATCGGGAAGAATATTTTATTCCGTTAATAAAACTACTTTCAAATTCAGACCTAGATGACGGCGTTCATCCCAATTCCCAAGGTCACAAAAAAATATTTAAAAATATTTATTCTTTTCTGAAAGATAATGACCTAATTTCAAAATTAGATGAGAATTAGAAAGTTAGGAAATTTCATTAATAATTTTTTCAACTCTCTTCTTTTGAGACTTCTTCAGTTCAGGTAACCTTGCCTGTAGGACCTTAATAAATTCTTTTTTATTGTTCTCGTCTACAGTGACAATAATACTTACACTATTTTTTGCAATATCCTTGGGCCTATCTTTTTTCAAATATTGAATAAGAAGTGGAAAAAATTTCTTTCTATATCTTTCTTTCTCAGCAGAAACGTTTGCCAAGACTCGAATCCCCCAATCTCTTGTAATAATAGATCCCTTTTCAATTGCATTTATTACTTCCTCCTTACGTTTCCATATTTCATCTGCTTTCATGTGTGCAATTGTGCCTAATGCTGTCATTGCACCCCACACAAGTCTATTATTATTAGAAGATAAAAGATCTATGAATTCAAAAACATAGTTTTGAATCAATTCAGGTTTTCTGTAACCAACTTCATAAAGTACTTTTATCGCATCACTCTGAATAGATTTTGATTCTTCTCCAAAGACGAACTCAATTAATTCCTTTACAGCCTCCCTCTGATTTTTTTGACAAATTTTTTCAGCTAATTGAATGTTTAATTTTTCATCTTTTCTATCATTTTGAGATGCTAACGAATTTCTTATATCCATATTTGAAAATTTTAAGAATTTAGTGGTATAATTTTACTGAGTAACCACTCAGTTGTCAAGACACTTTCTATGACTGCTAAAAGAAATAAAGAAAAAACAATATCAAAAATCATCAAAGTATCAATAAAACTTTTTGAAAAAAAAGGTTTTAACAACACTTCAACAGAAGAAATTGCAGATGAAGCCGGGGTGGCTCATGGAACAATTTTTTACTACTTCCCGAAGAGAGCGGACCTCGTAATTGCCGCTATTTACGAAGCAATGAAAAAACTTGCTTACCAAATAATTTTAAAATCAAAGAATAAATCAAGTCTTGAAGAACTATGCGAATTATTTATTGATGAAGTAATGAAAAATTCTAAATTTTATTCAAAGCTAGTGAAAGAATTACCTATCATGCCGCTTAAAACCCAAAGATTAATTTATGCTTCTCTAAGTGGCTTCTCAACTTATTTTGTTGAGGAAATTAAACGTATTAGAAAGGATAAAAAAAGAATCCCTGCTCATCTATTTTCGTTTTTTTGGTTTGGGATGATTAATTATATATTTTCCTATGAGGAACTACTTAACTCTGAAAAAATTCTATATGAACACAAAAATGAATTGATACAGATATTTGTCAATTCAGTTAAAAATACTTAATTTCTTAAATTAATCATGATGTCTGATGACAAAAAAATGTGCATAGTCTGCACAATGCCCCTTGTAAACAAAGATGATTTCCCAGGGGGAGATACCTCATTAAACTACTGCAAACACTGTGGTACAGAAGATAGCATCTACCCCTATTCGGTACTTGTAGAGGGTATGAAAGATTTTTTAATGGAATCTCAGGGAATGGATGAAAAACAAGCAAAAATTGCCGCAAAAGAAATGATAGATAATAGCGAGGCAGTGAAACAAGCCCTGGTTAATAAACCGGAATAATGCTGTATGTAGAGTTAATAAATAATTACTGAATATAAAAAGTGGGACTTAAAAAGCCCCACTTTTTGTGGTCTTCCTGTCTGTTAATTCTCAAAAAGCAGAAATTTCACTGTCAATCTATCATTACCTAAATTTACACCCATAAAGCTATATCCTACAGCAAAATTGTATATATCAGGATATGATGGATCAAACTGAAACTTAATCACGGTAGTGCCAACACCAGGAGATGTTTCATAATATGTAGACTGAATACTAGTAACTAAGGGATTATCTGTGACTGATTCAGTAAATGTCCCATTTTTATTTGTCAAATCTGTATGAACATCATCAATTCTAATATACAAACTTGGCCCCCCGACATCTTCTGCATAATACATGTGAGTAGGAGTAGAAGCACCAAAAAATTCGAATTTATATCTGAAAATATCTGTATCAAATACATTGTCTTCCCTGGTATATTGAATTCTAGAAGGAATTGTAGTGTATTCATTCCAAGCCTTTGCATCTTGCCAATTCAAGTCTGGAACTACCTGTGCTGTAAGCTCTTCAAAGGTCTTATAACTTTTATTCGTTATGTTATTATCTAGTCTATATATCAACTCTACAAATTCAGCTCTTGTTATTTTATGCTCTATTGATGAAATAGAATCCGGAATAGCATGTCTTTCCTCCAATTCTAATATATAAGGTTTAAAAATGTAGTTTGGATCATCGCTTGGGACATTACCAGTCGTATATCCATAAGCATTTGAAACAATCTTAGACACCTCACCAAATTTAATGTTTCTTTCTGCTTTATATTCTCCATCTGAATATCCACTCACTATACTTTCTCTTTTTGCAACACAAATATATTTTGCAAATGTATACGTTGGAGTAACATCTGGAAAACTATAATCGTAGTAATTACAGTCATTTATTGTATTCTCATCAAATTTTGCATTAATCATAACTTTTGTAAATTCTCCTCTGGTAATCAATCTTTCCGGTTTAAAAGTACCATCGGTATATCCGCTTACAATATTGTTTTCAACTGCATAAACAATAGCATCATAATACTTATAACCTAGCGGAACATCTGGAAAAATACTTGAGCCTGGAGGCGTAGAACTATTATCCTGTATAGTGAAATAATCATCTGATTGATCACTAAGACTTCCTGCTCCAGTCTCATAACCTGTTATGTCAATCAAATATTCGTCACTGGACATACCACTTGTATCCCATTCATAAGAACCAGTATTATCTATACTAGTTTCAATCCAAGACAAACTTCCTGGCCCCCGAGAATATCCAAGCGTAACCTTGTCGATATTTTCTGTGGAGTCCCATTCAATTGTTACTATATCTCCTTTTTGATACACCTCTCCTCCATTTGGAGAAGTTATTTTTATACTTCCATCAATTGCAGCATTTGCCTTATTGATAAATAGAAAAGTAGCAATTAAAAACAATGCAGTTGTACTTACAAAATATCTACTAATAGTAATAATACTTTTGATATAAGATTTATTCATTTTGTTACTTTATAAATTAAGTATTTGTCTCTCAATAGAGTAATTATATCACTATTCCATAAACAACATTCAAAATAATTTGTGCTTTCCAATTATACAAAGTTAGTATCTTTATAAATATAGACTGTTTTAGAATTCCTTTAGTATTTGGAATATAGCCTCCCCTAAACTTCTTAGTTCTAGCGAAATATAAAGATAAAAGTCCTCCCTAAAAAACACTAAGTTAAAATTCCGATCTAACCCAAATAAAAAGAGATTGCACATAAGCAATTAAACACTATGTGTATTTTTGCAAACTATTTTAGCTTTTAATTTACGATCAATATAATGATTAAATATCAGACCTATAAGAATTTACACGTTGTGAGAATTAATTATTATATTTCTACAAATGAAAATTTCTGATATTTATCAGATACCCAACACACACAGATTGAGTCCATCTAAGCTTAGATATCTTAATTCCCTTGTACCCGAATATCCGATTCTCAATAAAACAAAGAAAATAAAAATAAAACAAACCTACTTCAAAAAATCGCCTGAAAATACCGAACAATATACATATGTAAACCACCAAAATAATATCAATCCCCATCTCTTTAAACCTAAATACTACTTCAATTCAAACAATTCAGAACTACTTATATATTGTGCAAATCAAGAGGTTGTTGCACACACAACAAGAGCACTTGCAACAATTAATAGTTTTATGTATTTAAAAGATTTGGAAATTGAACTTAGTAAAGACGAAAAAGACATATCTAAACTAGACTTAGGAAAAACAAATTCAAATCTCATTATTTGCAATATCCAAAGTTTCTTAAACTTTTTAAAAATAATATATTTCTATTCCATTAACCTACCAGAGGAAAAAATACAGAATTATTTTACACAAAAGGAACTCTCCCGTCTGGAAGCAAAGAATATACAAGAAAACCTAAATCATCAAACTGAAATAATTGATGAGAAAAAGTATAACTTTGTAGATATTTTCAATCTGGAATTTATCAATACAACATCTCCATATATACACGCTGTAAAAATTTCATGGGGTGGGACCGATCTTACAGTTGTACAACTGGTATGGGGAGTAACTCTTGCAGAAAATCTGCTTAAATTGATAGTAGAAAACAATCAAGTGTCAAGAATAGGGTTCGTAGGGGGTGCTGGTTGTATTGGAGATAATCCAGCTGACATAGATGATGTTTTTGTTTTAGATAATGTTTTATATGGAAACGACAAAGATGGTTATGAATTAAAAAATATCAAAAATCAAATAAAATATGTAGATGAAAATATTTTTTTTCAAAACAAGAAAACTGTAGTTGGAAATCTCAAAACCGTAGTTCCTGAGCTCGGCTCAATATCTACAACCAAACATTATAAACAAAGCCTAGACAAGATTTCTGCATTTGATATGGAATTTGAAGGCTTCCATAATGCTTTAAAAGGTGAAGATGTTAAGATCGCTGCTATCTATTACTACATGGATAAGGAAGATGCGGGTATAGAACTAGGTGATACATATTATTATAAACCATTCTTAAAAAAACTATTTAAAGATTTTAATCGCGGAAAGTATTACTGTTATGAAAAGGTCTGGAATTGGTTCATTCAATCTAAATAAATATTTTGATTCAATAAAATGAATTCAAGTATAACATCTCATATTATCCCTTCTTAACAAACTTATTACTCTCAATTTATATAATATCAACTATTGTTTACTCATAGATATAGCATATAAGTGACGATGAAGAAATATATGTGCGCATTTTTGTAAACAGTTTAATAAAAAAACACAAATCCTATAGAATGAATATATAATAATCAACATACTACTATTATTAGTTCAAAACGAATATATATTTTTTCATTAAAATGGAATATAATGAGGAAACTATCTTCAAATGATAGATTATTTTATTTTTTTATTTATTTAAAATGGCAGAAGAGAAAAAAAATTCCAAAGATGCTCCAAAAAAAGTCGGGTTTTTCCAAAAGGTAAAACAATGGCTTGGTATTGGAGGAGTCAAAGTAAAACTGGATGTCCCTCCAGAAGTTAACTCAGACGATAATGAGATTAAAGGGAAACTCCTACTTACAGCAAAAAGTGAGCAACATGTAAAATCCTACGAGATTGTATTCGAAGAAAAATGGCAATATAAGAAGAATGGGGAAACTAAGTATAAGACAATTCAACTTGGTAAAAGAGTAGTTGAAGAACCTTTCGACATAAAAGAAGGGGAAGAAAAAGAAATCGAGTTTAGTTGCCCATTCCAATTTGCAAAAACAATGGAGGATGAACTGAAAGATAAAGGCGGGGTACTTGGCGCAATTGGATCCGCAAGCGCTTTTGTTAAAGGTCATAAATCCACATACTGGCTTAAGGCAACTGTAGATGTTGACAAAACAGCTATTGACCCAAGCGCTAATAAAATCATTAATGTCGTACGAAAGAAAAAATAATTTATTTATTTAGTTTAATAAAATGGATGTCAGTAAATTACCAAAAAAAGTAAGAATTATTATTCTTATTGTAATTGGTGTACTTGTTCTAGCCTGTGGTGTTATTTATCTTCTAACTAAAGAAAAATACGACCCTGAAGTTCTAGAAGAAAGAAAATCTCAAATGCAGGAAATGTATACCAAGCTTGGAAAAATATATAATAATTTCCCTTCAGAAGAAGAACTAGCTGAAACAGTCGCTTGTGATGATTCAGCAATTAAGGAAAAAGTTAATCACGAAAGGGAAACTGTTCCCTACTTTGAGCATACTTATTATGAATACCTCTCCAGATTTGGTTCCGGATCAATTATGGAAGATGATTCACTTGACTGGATCAACAGCAACTCCTTTAGCCAAATGAAGGAGCTTGAAGAAATTGATACAATGATTGAATCAAAAGTTGGTTTGAACTCTGTTGAAGAACTTAATCAGGATGGACATGTAGTAGTTTTCTACCCTTTCGAGGTTTATCTTCCAGAAATTACTGAGGATGGAGATACATACTATATCGGAAGCTATGATGGTGCCCTAGTAGTATTTGACTATGAGGAAGCCAAACCAGTGTGCCATACAACATTTAGTGTAGAGAGCAGTCCAACAATTAAAGTATCTGAAGGTAAACTTACCTCAGAAGATGAAAAAACAATTATGAAAGATTTCAAAGAAAATTTCGGTAAAGAAGTCAAAAAGGCTATTGAAGAAATTTCGTCTGAAATCAAACTTAGCAAAACTATTTGGACTATGTAGTAAACCTTAATTACTTAAATTAGTATTAAGTCAAACCCTGTACTTTATGAAGTACAGGGTTTTTGCTACTATGCTTTATAAAATGAGAAGCTTATAGCTTAATATACTTTTAAATTAAATTACCAAGTATGGAAGATTCCCCCTGGAGACCTACAGATTGTAGTTTGGAAACCGAATTACCTACTTTATTAGGCTTTGCACCAGAAAGATTAAAATATATAGATAATGGTACTAATGGTGGACCTATTGTGTTTAAAATACCTCCTACTGGTCCTGAAGCAAGAGAAGGAGGACTCCGAACTGGAGCCCAACTTACTGCTGATATACTACTAACATGTATGAGATGCGGAGGTTGTATGCCTAGTTTTCTTTCCAGCGAAACTCCAATTGAAAGAACAGTGACAATAACTAGAACTCGCAAAGAATAAAGTATTTACTTACTTGCAATCATACTAATCTCAATGATCGCCCCTAACGGTAAAGCCTTTACACAAACAGCTTCTCTGGCTGGGAAAGGTTCGTCAAAGTATTGAACGTAAATCTCATTAAATCTCTGATAATCCTCCATATTTGTTAGAAATACGGTTACTTTTACAACGTCTTCAAAACCTAGCTCTGCTTCTTCAAGTACGGTTTGAAGATTATTCATTATTTGATCTACTTTATCTTTAAAACTACCTTCTACTAATTCTCCATCGGGTGTCAAATGCACCTGACCTGATAGAAAAACCAAATTCCCATTTTCTATTGCTTGAGAGTATATACTGGGGGCAGAAGGTGCTTTGTCTGTGCTGACTGCTTTTTTCATGTTATTATTTTTTATAATTAAAGAAAACTATTATACCTTTATATAAATAATTGAACCAAATAAATAAATAACTAAATCTTATTTATAGCTAAAATGATTACCGGATTCTCTACTGGAACATTTCATAAAAACCCAAATGTAAAGAACAAAAATTCTAATGAAATACTTAATTTATTTCTCAAGCATAGTTTTCAAGCTGTTGAAATCTGCTGTTTAGATTGTAAAGAATTATTTGAGATTAATACACTTAATAATAGTTTATTAAAAAGATTTTCATACAAATCATTGCATGCTCCTGCACTAGATTTCGTATATGAAGATAATAAAACAACATTAAGCATTTTAAATAAAGTGAGGGATTTACACTGCAAATATGATTTCAATTTAATAGTATTTCATCCCGATAGAATTAAAAACATATCCATACTCAATAGTTACAATGATCTTCCTATTGCATTTGAAAATATGAATTCCCGTAAAAAAACGGGTAAAACATTCTCACAACTTCAAAAAACCTTTTCTAATAATAACTATAGAATGGTCTTGGATCTTCAACATGCATATTCTAATGACACGAGCATGAAATTGGCTAGTGATCTTTACAAACAGTTCAAGCCAAGAATAGCTGAAATCCATATAAGTGGACAAACTCACATTCCAGGGCAACATACTCCCCTCTTCAAATCCAAACAAGTCAAAATTATTAAGTCTATTCCAAATCTAAAAATCCCGATAATTATTGAAAGTCCAGTCAACAATAGAATACAAATACAAAAAGAATATAATTACATAACAGAAAATATTGTAAAATGATTTAATATCATGAAATTAGAAAATAAAAATAAAATTCTACCTCAGTTCATTAGTCTATTTAGTTTCGCTCTAGCCCTAACGATCCTATTTCTTTCTATGCGTGCTGTTATGAAAATTGGGGGTTATTGTGCTGAGGGAGGGCCTTACGTAATCACCGTACATTGCCCCAAAGGAATATCTATTTTAATGCCACTCTCAATTTTTCTGCTTATTCCCTCTTTTTCTGTTTATGGTATGAACAAAATTGACAAAGGCCCAAATTATACAATACTTTTTTGGTCATTTGTTTTCGCACTTCTTGGTTGGAATTTTTTAGAATTTGGTATTTTAGGAACTCCTGATCAAAGAGGAATAGTAATTGGCTGGCTTATTTGTGCCTTTGTATTTTTTTTATTTGGATTAGGGCCTATTATTTTATTCGGCCCTAAAAAAACCTTGTCTTTTCTAGTGGGTTACGAAGGAGATGAATACAGTCCGAAAATACTACCCTTTACTAAAGAAAGAATGATATTGGTTACCATACATATATTGGCTCTTATTACTGGAATAATTTTAGGAATACTCCTATTTATTTACTTCACCTGATCCTAAATAGTCTAGATATGTAATTTTATTATTCTAGTCTTCTTATTTTCAAAGATAGTCTCTCCTAAGGAAATTAATTTTTCTTCTTGAACTTGTTCTTTATAATAATCCTTTTCTATTTGTCCTAGAATAATTAAATCAATATCATATTTTTTGAGAATTTCCTTAGTTTTCTCAATATTTTCTCCAGTATAGATATATTTAACCTCTTTTTTTCTCCGTCCTACCTCATGATTTTCAAAAGAAATATCTGTATAGTTCTTTTGCCAACGCCAGGAATATTCATGCAATGGGTAGCCGAGAATAGTTGGCCATCCTAAAATCGAAGAAAAGTAATTAAATTCACCATAACTATAACCTGCTGCTTCAACGATATTAAATCTTTCCTTATTTGAATCAAGCTTATATTTATTAAGAAATTGATATGCTTGAAAATCATAAGGGTATTGTTTCTGCCAAAAAGATAAATTTTCAGAGAACTTAACCTGCTTGTTACCCTCAACTATAGTTCTGATTGTAATTATCGGACGTATGGATTGAAGTAGAATAGTGATCAAGATAAATAATAATAGAAAAAATTTCTTTATATCAAAAGATTTTCTTAACTTTACTAAAGTCAATATTAATAAAGGACCCAATAATAATCCCAACCATGTCCATAAGTGATAATAGGTTTTAAATACTGTATTCTGTCTATAGTAACGATTTCCAACATTGTAATCAATCAAATAAAATAATTCTACAAATACCCAAAAGAAAGAAATATTGATCGCGAAGATTAGAATGAAGAGTAATATTTTTTTACGTATAAGAAGTCTTCTCTTGTTGTCAAAAAAACTGATAAGACTAACTGAAAATAAAACAATAAATGGACCCCATAAGCTCACCCACATAAAAAATGGAGATCTATCCCTAACAATACCTAACCCAGATATTGGAATATTAACATTCAAAGACCATGGTAAAGTGAAAATATAAAAAAGCAAAGGTGTCAGAACAAGAGCAATTAATATATATATATAATTTTGTTTAATTTTTTTAAAATATCTAAAAATTAATATTGTTCCACCTAAGACCGTTAAAGGAAAAACATCCCACGAATTAGTAATAAATAAAATACTTAGGAGGAATACAATTAATAAATATAATTTCCAGTTAAATTTTGTGGAATCTTTTTTTATCCAAACTAATAAATATGTAAAAATCAGCACTATAGACGTTAATAATCCCCAAATGTATGCGTGTAGATTATCACGCCAGAATAAATCAAAGGAAAAAGAGGTGACCGTATTGGGAATTGTATAAAAAGTACTATCCACGAAAGTATAACGATGAACCAGAGTATCCAATCTCAAAGAATCAAGAAGTAAATATCCTATACCCCAAAATAATTCATAAAAAGTTCCAGCGAACATCACAAAGAATATGCTTAATAATCCCGAACAAAATAATAATCTCTTATTCTTTTTTAATGATTTAAACTGCCTTCCTATTTCTATACTAAGTTGAAAAACTAAAATTCCAAAAATTCCAAAAATCCAAACAGCTACCAGTGGGAAGCCTTGGATAATATTTACTTGTGCTGTTTGTAAAATTAAATAAGCAATATAGTGCCCAAAATAATAATAATTCAAGTTTTTTCCTAGATACCAAACATCAAATAGCGGTAAATAATCGACATTATCAAGCGATTTCAGAAATGCTAGATTCATAAATCTTTCAGCCCATCTTACATCGTAATTATGCCTTAAAAGCCAAAACATAAAAGCTGATAACAATAAAAATAAAATTTGCACCTTTAAAATTCGACGAATATTTATATTTCCTCTTTTAATTAACTTAAGTTTTATTTGTAGAAGAGAATTAAAAATGATCCACAACAATATGAGTAAACCTAGCCCTAAATTTGAAAATCTCAGTATTCTAAAACTGGAGAGGCAGAAATAAGTATAACCGATAACTAACCAACCAAAAATATGGGAAATAGTATATCCTTTATCTGATAATTTCTTAAAAAACACAGAAGTAAAAGGCCAGCTAACAAAGCCCATGAATATATGAACAAGGGATATTCGAAAGAAACAAAATAGATCATTCCACATATTTCTGTGGGCTCAGAAGAAAAAATACAACTTGATTTATAGACTTGTAACATATCCATTATTTGTACCTTCCAACACTACACCTAGTCGTAAATTCGTAGGTTCAAAACATACTGTAACTGTATTCTCCTCTCCACCGCCTCCTCCAGTACCTCCACCTAAATTGCTACAGCTTGAAAGAACACTCCCGACATTAGTAAAACCTTGTACCGGGTAGGTCCCTACAACACTCCCCCCCGAATCCGTAAACTCCAGATTGTTACCAGACTTTCTTAATCCAGAAGGATACATAAATGTATTTGTTTGAACGTCAGCAGCAAGTAATTGCAAATCTTCAACAACTTTTCTTCTTTTAGTGTTACGTGCATTTCTTTGCACAATTTGAATACCATATGCCGCAATTGATATAAGCACAGCAATAATTGCCATGGCAACCAACAATTCAACTAAGGAGAATGCCTTGTTAATTTTCTTCATTATTCAAGATTTAACACTTTATATATATATTAAAATATCATATTTTTTCTGAACAAGCTACTAATTTTAAAGCTTTAGATATACCATGAATTAAACATATTAAATCAGTTTACAAAAATATGTTAGAAATAATTATAATAAAACAATATACTTAGGTACTTATGAACAGAATATCAAAAATTTTTAAAAATAACTTATATATCATTCCATTATTATTATTTATATATGGCTTATTTATTCGACCGTCCAGTCTTTTTTTATGGACTCTTGTTTATCCTTTCGCTAGAGGTAAATCCGATGCAAAAAGTCTTGGTTTCTTTTTATATAGTTTTGTATTCCTACTCAGTTATAGCTTAATTAAACCAAAAATCAAAATATTAAAAACACATGAAAAAAAGTTAAACGCCTTAATATATTCATTACTTATTTTTTTATTTCTAACTGGCTTAGTAACATTTCTATTTATCACATTCAAATACGAACTAAATCCGTTTGTAAGATCTGTTTTTGTAGTTGATGGACGTTTCGATTCTACTGTAAGCCTAATTCATATCCATACCCTTAAGCCTATTTTGACTATTTTCCTAAAAATCCTTGGGAAGCAAGATATATTTGGATATGGAACGGGTTTAATTTTTACTGAATTAATTAACGAATGGTTATATTTCTTAATCTTCATTTTATACATTGCATTCATCATTTTAATAATAATCAAAGGCAGCATTCTACTATCAAAGACCAATAAAAAAATTTCATTAGCACTTGCATATCTTATTTTTTCATACATGGTTATAAAATCAATTGTTGATGGAGGTTTATTCTGGTTTGAAAGTATTTTTGGATTAGGAGGATTATTGTTCTTATTGTATGACAAAAAATTTAAGACCTTAAAACAATTTAATTACTTTTCAGCTTTTCTATTGCTTTATTGTCCAATATATATACTATT
The DNA here is from genome assembly GCA_014729085.1 of Candidatus Dojkabacteria bacterium. Lineage (GTDB taxonomy): Bacteria > Patescibacteriota > Dojkabacteria > B142 > WJKM01 > WJKM01. The sequence goes on from WJKM01000005.1 coordinate 13,167, forward strand.
GTTGATCCAAACCATTGAAATAGGAATCGATTCAAAACTATTTTATGTTTTTTTTCCGATTTTTGGAACCTTAATATTTTGCCTGAGTATATTAACATTAACTCGACCATACAAAATGTCAAAATGGACTGTATATGGAGGAATTCTAATAGGATTCATTATAGTATTTTTCGAAAATCCCATTTCGGCTTATGAATATAGTTACACTCCAATACCTCAAAACTCTGAAGTATATATTACAACCTACAATAAAAACCTACACTTACCCATAGTCAATAAGGAAAAAAATTTAAAAACATTTAGGTATAAAACGAAACAAAATACTACAATAAAAAAACTATTATCTAAATATAATTTACCTATCACTTACAACTTAATAAACATTCCAGACATAAATTGTAGACTCTCTCATCCTTCTGATATTTGGACATATGATCTACTGGTTTTAGAACATGATAAACTTAATTTGGAAGATAGATCTAACGGTTATTTTATTTTTTCAAAAGTTTATGAAAACCCCTCGGAAAAAAATGGTTTCTCTATTACTTTCCAACTTCAGGGATGTCATACTCAAATGGAAACTACAATTGTTAACCATTTAGACGAGAGAGGATTTACAAAATTTTTCATTACTGACAAAAGAAGAACCTAGATGTTTAAATTATCACTTATATTACAACTACTCATTCCTTTATGGCTAACTAATGCTGGTTTTAATATTTGGTCCTTTATTAGAAAGAAATATAATTTACCTGACTACTCATTGGACTTAAATAAAAAATTTTTTGATCAAAAAAGAATTTTTGGTGATTCAAAAACAATGATGGGAATTCCACTTTCTCTTATTCTAGGATGCTTATCTGGTCTATTAATACAAAAACTCAATTTAGGATTCATACTTGGTATTTCTACATATATTGGTTCAACTATTTCGGGATTTTTCAAAAGAAGAATTGGTCTTAAAAGAGGAGCTTCATTTCCTGTCTTGGATCAATCAGATTACTTAATTGCCGCATATTCCATTCTCAATATATTAAATATCAACTATTTTGATAATCAAACTTATATATATGCATTTTTTACTACTTTAATTGTCCATTCTTTAACAAACATTATCACCTATAAAATGGGGATAAGAAAGTATCCCTGGTAATAATTCTTAATCAAATGCTTAATAAACCACGATCCCTTTTTCGGAGATACATAATAAAAAAGCATCTAAATCCTGGAAAAAATTTCCTTGAAATTGGACCTGGAGATCTCAAAATATCTCAATTATTCTTAACTCAATTTCATAAGGGGACTTGCATAGATATCAATCAGAATGTCAATGCTTTATATAATCAACTTCCGGATAAAGATAAGAAAAAACTTAAACTTATTATTAATGATTTTGTAATTCATAAATTTAAGCAAACCTATTCTTGTATAATTGCATGTGAAGTGCTCGAACATGTTCCAAGTGATAAACTTTTTTTAAAAAAAATTTACTCTCTACTAGATAAGCAGGGGCAAGCAATTTTATCAGTCCCCGCAAAAATGAATCTCTGGAATACAGATGATGAACTGGCTGGACATCTAAGACGATACGAAAAAACACAACTTAAAGACTTATTAAGTAAGATTGGTTTTAAAAAAATCAAAATATTCTCGTACGGTTTTCCCTTTACTTGTATCATAAGAATAATACGGATTTATTTAGCAAAAATATTCTTGGCTAGCGTTCAATCTTCAACCCAAAAGGAGAAAACAAAATTGAGCGGTATTGATCCAAAATTAAATAATTTAAATTTTCTAAACCTAATTTTAAATCAACTTACTTTCCTGCCTCTGAATATTATCAGCTCCCCTTTTAACCAATTAGACTTATCAGATGGCTATATATTATTTGCAGAAAAATAATATATACTAGATATTATGTTTTTTAGTATAATTTTCTGCTAAATATTATTCATTCTTACATCAAGCTTCTTTAGCATTATTCTAGGAAAGACAGACAAGTTCTTATACACTTTTGTATATATTAGAATAATATTATGAATAATGTTAATCTCTTACTTATTGAATCGAGTTTAGATACCACCTTAAAATTTATTCATTTTGAAGCTTTAAAAAGAGGTATAAAATCGCAATATCTCAACTATGAGGAAATTGCTAAACCATGGGTTTTTATACCTAAATTGAATGTAAATGAAAATACTATTGCTTTTTTCGCTTTACCCTTTACTGTTAATCAAGTAGAAAAAAATTATCAGGCTATTCGAGAGAATTACAGATTTAAGGGTATTGTCAATAATGATATGCTTACTCATAATTTTCTCAAATTAGAAAACAAAAGATATGAAACTTATATATTTAGTAAACTCTCTCTCCCTTTTTCTAGATTTACAAATCTGCATAAACCGCAATTTCCCATAATTGCAAGAAAGTGTATTAGTGGAAGAAGCAAAAATAACTTTTTAATTCAAAATCAACAACAGCTTGATACTTTTATTAGAAAATATGATGTAACCAACTGGATCTTTCAGGACTATCATGAACTTGTTGGTGATTATCGAATCTTTGTACTGGGAGATAAACCTCTTTGTGTAGTCAAACGTAATGTAAAAATACTTCCCAATAAAAGAATAATAGTGAAAATTGCAGAAGAAAGCTCCCTACCGAAAAATGTTTTAAGAGAGTGTATGGAATTAACTAAATATATTGGAGCTGATTTTCTTGGAATAGACATTGGAATTACAAAAAATGGAAAGCACTTTTTCATTGAATACAATGGAAGGGCTCAATTCAAAACAACAAAAGAAAAAATCAAATCAGACATTGCAGAAAAAATTTTGGACTATATCCTAAATAAATATAAATAAAGCATATACTGATAAAGCTACCAAAATGAAAGTAACAAAGAAAATGATAATAAGTGAGATATTATTTAGTTCTTTTAATCGGAATTTATTGTTTTTCTTTTGTATCATCTTATCTTTCTTGGAGTAATGTTGTTTAACAACCTCTTCATATTTTCTGAATTCAGAAGGAACTTCATCCCAGCTTGTATATTTTTTCCCATTTATATCAATCAATCTCACGCTCCTCCCTGCTGAATTTTTTGTTAGGTTCTCAAAAATATCGGGAATATTATTATTGTTTTCATCCTGAAATTTCTTTTGCAATTCTGGAGGCATTTCATCTATGTCTGAATAAGTTTCTCCATTTACAACATACTTTTGCTTTTTAATTGTAAAAATATCCATAAATGTTTGTTTATTAATTTATTAAAATAAAAGATCTAGACTTTGGCATTTATCGTCCTCTTTACATTATCTTCCGGAATAAAAATAGTACCATTAAAAGTATTTCCGATAATATTTCCGTCTATCTCTATCTCGCCAAGCGTAGAATCAGCATAGGAGTCTATTCCTAGCATTGAAACAATATCAGGAGGTAATTCTACTATATAATTCATCGTATAAGTACCTTCTGCTTTTACATTATTAAATTCATCCAAGGTTCCTTCTACTTCTGCATGCATATCAAACTCTGTTGGAAAACTCTGTCCATCTTCTGTAATTGTAATATTATCTTTACCTTTAAGTATTATGTCAACACTGCCATCAGATTCAATTACAATAGTTGAATTTAGATGAATCTTTGGTCTTGCAGTAACTGTATCTATACCCACTAAAGGAATCTGAGCACTTCCATCCATTTCCATGCCGGACTGTTGTAAAAACAATTTGGTACATGCACTAGTATCCATTCTGGTGATAGTTAAAATTTCGTCTGCTTCTTCTTGATTTAAGAATCCAAAATCCCATTCAACTGTACCTGCTTCCTCTAATTTTTGAATGCTTTCTCCACCAATCAATCCATTTTCATTTTGCATTTCAATTTGTAAGGACGTACCGCCAACACTTGCCAAATCTATACCTGCCTTAATATCGTATCTTTGTCCTCCATTTCCATCTCTTTGCTGTTTCACAGCATATGCATCCACCTTTGACAGTTCTTCAAGCTCCCACTGATCAGTTATTTCTGGCCTCTTATCTTCTGGTAACTCCTGAATAACTCTCAATACAGCTTTATCGATTCTTAAAATTCTACCGCCAATATCTTTATCTACTTGAGACACAAGACCAGGTTCATTTTTAATATAGACCTCTGTATCTCCGGTTTCCCTAAGTATTTTTTTAATTTCTGCAGCTTTTAGTTCGGGATTAATAGATTTTAGAATTGAAATAGCCCCAGTTACTTGGGGTGTTGAAAAACTAGTACCATCAACACTAACAACTTTCCCATCTTTTCCAAAACCAACTGGTACAGTTGACCCAACAGCACTAAGAGTTATCTCGCCATCTTTTTCGTCTGATCTATTACTGAAATAGGACGGATTCCCATGTTTATCGACAGAACCGACAGTTATAATGTTATCTAAATTTAGACCGCCAAAACCATAATTTGTTCCGTCTAATTTGACTCCTAAATTGCCCTCATTCCCTGCTACTACAACTAGCACTACATCGGGATGTTTTTTTTGTATATACTGTGCATATTTCCTATATATATTTGTCCACCCATGGTTCTGAGGACCCGGTTTCTCAAAACCCATGGAATAATTAATAATCTTAGCGCCATTATCAATTTGTCTTTGTATATGACTAATTGTCTGACTTGAATAGCTCCCCCCCATAAATTCAATATCTACTTGCTTTAAAGAACTAGGTGAAGTCGCTGTATTAGCAACTTTTATATTTAATTTGTCTTTAAGCCCACCAGCTACTCCTACTACACCCCCATTATCCCAATCTGCCCCTATCATGTTAGTTACTGCCGTACCATGATTCAAATGCCCCATATCAATTTTACCCTTATCATCTCGTGAAGGTTTGTTGTTCACATCACTTTTATCAAGGGCTTCTATCTTAACCTCTCCATTTATTTCTGTAGAAATATCTGTTGTATTTAATCCTGTATCTACTACACCCACCTGAATATTATTTAACTTCACCTTACTTGTATTTATATACCTCCAAGCTTTATCAAGCCCTATTCTTTGATATACCTGCAGGTTATTATTTTCGTCGTATATATCCTCATATCCATAAATTGTACAAGGCTTGCCCTTAATTTCTTTTTTATAAACCATCATATCAGGAACTACAGTCTCGACTTCTGTATATTCTTTGATTTGTTTAATATAATCTAATAATTCACCCGAAGCATTTATATTAGCCGACACTTGATATAGGCCTATTTCTGGGAATTCACCAATAATCTCTCCATCCATACTCTTTACAATATCTTTTAGCTTATCTTCTTGAGAATTTTCCTCTAAAAGAATAAACACATTGCCTGCCGCTACTTCCCCCCAATTTTCAGTTTGAATAGGACTCATTTCCTCAGAAATTTGGAAATAATTTGATATTCCTGGATCCTCATTTTTATTCTTTTCTGTCTTGGATTCCTCTTTTCCCAAAAAATACAAAGACATAATGCAAACAAAAATTCCAACACATATGAATCCTAATATACCTAAAAAAATAATTATTTTTATGTACAGTTTTTTTCTTGGGGTATTATTTTGCATAATGAAAAGATTTATATCTAGTATAAAGATACTTTATCTTAACAAACAGAAAAGAATAGTGCACATAATCCTCGCTACGCTCGGAATTATTTGCCTTCATCCCGTAAAACAGGATTTCGGCAGCTTGTATGTAAAAATGTAAATTTTTAGAAAATTTCCAATTTCCGTAACAACAAGAATTGTGGGGAGCAGAAAGTCTATATAAATGAAATTTATGTTTCTGTATATAAAGAGATTTATTTGAATCCAATTACATTTGGCCTTCGATTTTCTTCCAAAAAATTATATTCTTCATAATCTTTAGAGTATAGTTGGACGGAATTTCCACCATCTAAAGCAATAATAGTCGGATAGCTATTTCGAAATTCTTCCATATTTAATATTATATGAGTAAGTTCATTTAAAGAATAAGCTTTTTCTATTGCTAGTATTAAGTATTTAGTTCTTCTATTTTCTCCGATTACAAGAATATTTCTTTTCCTTTTATGCTTCCCATTTGCAGAATTATTAACCCAATCGAGTTCAATATCACCATCCCGAGACATTAATGGACCTGTTTGAAACTCTAAATAACGATCATATCCTTCCCTCATAGGCTCAAAACCCTCAACATCGTAAACCATCATCTCATTTGTTGCAGTATCGTATCTTACAATATGTGTAACCTGCGAATCTTCATGAAGTTGTTTAACTGGAAATAAATGCTGGCCGTAATAATTTAAAAGTCCTGCATGTAGATATTCCCAATAATATTGTTTATCATTATCAAGATCAAGATCTCTGGAAAACGCCTTAGAAATCCAACCTTGAATATTGTCATCTATATCTAAAATTTCATACCACTCTTCATTTTCATTTAACTTTTCGACAATTTCAAAATCATATAACTTACCGATTATGTTGTCCTCTGTTTCCGTCGTGGGTGTGGAACGTATACGCAGATAAGAATGTGTCCCCTCAATAATAACATAGGATTTACTTCTATCTAAAACATCACCCAAAGGCCTTTCTCTCTTAAATGCACCAAAATAAGATGCATTAGCAGCAAATACAAAATTATTCTGTTCTGCTATTTCATGTAATGTGAGCAAATTTTCCCTATTGTATTTAAAATAAATATCGCCATAAGTCTTAAGCATTGTAAGACCAAGATCATGAAAGTGATTCAAATATACCCCATCCTTATACTTATCATCCGAGGATTGAATTTTTGCGCTAATGATACTTAAAGATGGAAAATTAGAATTTCTATTTGTACCTGCATATAAAGATGAATTAACAATTATCTTTGCCAACTCTCCTCTAGTCAGGAAGTCTTCGGGACGATAAAGATCAGAATTAGTATTAATAACTTGGTCAAATACACTTAGATCTTTCGAAGTTCTATAGAGCTTCTTGATGAAAGTAGCGAAAACATTCTCTTCGGTTATATCTGAAAAGAACTCTTCAGTGTCTTCTGCTAACTTCCGTTCTAGAATTTTCTCCAAACTATTACTTATAAATTTTGCTGTCTGTCCCCTACTTACTTTTTCTTCTGGTTTGTATTCACCATCAGTATATCCATGAATAATGCCTGCTTTTTTCAAAGAATAAATATACTTATAGAAAACATGGCTTTCAGAAACATCTGGGAACTTTTCTAAATCTTCAAGTTCTGTTTCAGAAAGTGTTAATCCAAATGCATTAGAGACATATTTTGCAAATTCCCCTCGAGTAACCTGATTATTTGCGCGGTATGTTCCATCAGAATAGCCGGAGATAAAATAATTGTAATATAAAAAATTCACATAGTAACAAAGCTCAGTGTTTTCCGTAACATCACTCAGCTCGCATTTACATCTAAAATCCTGTGGCAGACTATTAATATCCTGAGCATACGAGTAATTAATAAAAGTCACAACTATAAAAAAAGAGAGGGTATGAAAAAGAATAGATACTTTCTTAACCATTGATTTTAGGAATTGTCTGTTCATATTTACTAATTAATTAAATAGTAGATACAATAATATTATAACCTGAAACAGTCAAATCAATTAAATAGTTGATGTGAAAACTCATATTGAAAACATTCTTCCCACTAAAAAGGCAACAAGAGCAGACACAGACCCTGTAGCAAGCATCTCAAAAATTGATCGTTTTAGACTCTCTTTAGTAGTCTTCCATCTTAATATCCCAAGAAGTATAAGAGATATAAATGTAAATAGGGAAGAAATATACAAAGCAGTCTTCATGTTTTCTTTGAAAATGACAACCGGCATTAAGGGTATGAATCCAAAAACCACAAATGACAAAAAGGTAGCAACAGAACTGATGACTGGACTCTCTTCTTCTAAATTTGGTATCTCTATTTCTCTATTCATCATCCATTCAAGCCAATATGATTTGTTTTTCATTATTATTGAAGTCATTTTCTCGGCTTGCTTTTCCGTAAATCCCTCTTTCTTCAATATATTCATAGTTTCCTCTTTCTCAGTCTCAGGTTCATTTTCTATAGCATACTGTTCTTTCTTCTTTGCATGTTTATAGACACCTTTATGCGCTCTAATAGATAGGAAATTTCCTAGGGCCATAGATGTCGCATCTGCAAAAAGATTGGCAAGCCCAAACAACAAAACTGTTAAAAAGGAGTACATAGCAGTTGTATCTTTAAAATTTGCTCCAGAAAAACCCGCTATAACCACAAAAGTAGATATTATCCCATCATTACCTCCATATACTATTTCCTTTAAATATTTAGAAAAAATACTGAGTTGAGTATTACTCTCAATTATATCTATCTTTCTATTTTTAATATTCATAAATTTATCTTTTTAAGTTAATTCTTTTATTTTAAAGGAAAAAATACTTTATTTGTATTTTTTCCCAAAATATATAATAATTTTGACTAAAAGTAACATTAATATTATAATATTATAGGCTTTAATTTATTCTTAAAATACTCGAAAATGTGTCAAATCAAAGGAGGACTTTTTTTTGCGTTTAATATAATGGTAACCCTGTTTATTCTACATACCTATACATACTAACTTCATTCCAGATACCCACAAAGTTTGATATACCCAAAGTTTTAACATATACTATTAGTATTCTTTATTCTTTTTTTGTGGGCACGAAACCAAATCAATCAAATTTGAAAAAGTTTATTACAAAACTTAAGAAACTTTCTTATCTTAAGAAGGAAAGACCTAACATTGCTAAATTCAATAAAGATGCATCTTTCATAAAAAGATTCAAAACCGGTTTTACAACTTTCCTATTTATAATTTTTGTTATTTCGACCATATATAAAATCGAACAAGAACTTCGAATATTTACACCTATATATCATGACCTGACAGCTAAGATAACCAGATCAAAGGATAAAGTTAAGGGTTTATTTACATCAAATGTTATGCTTAATGAACAAAATGAATTTGACGGTATATATGAAATCAATATTAAAGAAGGTAGCTGCAATCTAAATAATCTGGATATTATGGAGTTAAATGCTTTCCCTTCCAAAGAAATTGAAGTGAGACAACGCTTTGTTTCTTATCCTAATGGAAACACAGTATTTATAAATGAATATGGCGATACTTCAATACAATTCAACAAAAATACTGAAGGAATATATGGTCAATATAAAGATAATCTTTACTTTAATAAAGATGGTGATGTAGTTCTTGTAAAAGGCACTTTTTCATTTACAGCTCCTAATAAAGTGAATAGTGAAGTGAAGGAAATAGTTTGCATCGGTCAGTATGCAGGGCATCGTATTGCTTATTATTAAGCCTAGTTCCCAAACTGATCATCACAAAATGCTTTTTTACAACCTTTTATAGCTTTTTTTATTACCTCTCTAGAAGGAATATTACCAATGCTAACAACGAGCCCGTTTACAACCAGAGCCGGGGTTGAATGAATTCCATTATCTGTCACTTCCTCAATTTTTCTAATTCTTTTGATTTCAGCTTTCTTATCAATTTCTTTCAAAACTTCCCTAACAAGATCATATGTCTCTAAGCCTCCAGCTTCATCTGAGCCATAAATTATGATTTCCATATTCTTTTCCTTTATATTTTAAATAATCCAGATTTATCTGCTATCCATTTATACCATTTTTGCATACCCTCACCGTTTATTGCAGCAACTTTCATAATATCTAGATCCCTTTTTACTTCTCTACAATAATCTAGAGTTTGCTCTATATCATATTCAACGAAGGGTAGAAGGTCTATTTTATTTACTAAACAAAGATCTGATGAATGGAACATATTTGGATATTTAATAGGTTTATCCTCGCCCTCAGTGACGCTAATAATAACAACCCTAAGGTTTTCACCAAGGTCAAACATTGAAGGACATATTAAATTTCCAACATTTTCAATAATAACTAAAGAATTATTGCTTGGCTTTAATTTATCTACAGCTTTCTTAATATTGACTGCATTAAGATGGCATGCCTTTCCAGTATTAATCTGAACAGCTTCAGCACCCGCTTTCTTAATCCTCTCAGCATCTCGAGAAGTTTGCTGGTCCCCTTCTATTACATAAATATCAATTTTGTTTTGTAAATCCTCTATTGTTTTTTCAATTAGAGTTGTTTTACCAGATCCAGGAGAACTTACCAAATTGAGAACAAATAAATTATGATCACGAAAATATTTTTTGTTTTCTTCTGCGGTAAGATTATTTTTCTTCAAAATATTTGATTCTACCTTAATTTTTTTTGCCATTTAAGATTTAATAAAGATTAAAAATTATTCACCAGAAATTGACTTAACTCTCAATTCTTTTCCTTGTAATACTTTTGGGTTAAAATCATTACAGTCTGGACAACGGGACTGAAGAGTGTCCATATTGAATGTAAGACCACAACTTAAACATTTACCTAATCCAGAAATATATATTATCTTCAGATTAGCAGACTCCAGGTTCGTATTAACTACAGCTGAATTTAATGCAAATTCCAAAGCTTCGATTTCAACTCCAGCAAGCATTCCAACTTCTATTTCAACTTCAGAGATAAAACTTATTTCATGTTTATCTGCATAATTTTCTGCGATAGCAACTATATTCTCTGCAAGTGAAAGTTCATGCATTATTGAGTAATTTAATTTATTAACAAAATTGTCTATCAATTATAACTTCTACAGATTCAGTTGAGAAATAAATTTCTAGGTCAGGATCGCTTATAATTAACATATTCTAGGTAATTGTTCTCCGGTTAACATATCAACGATTCTTTTTCCTCCTACTGCAGTATTTAACACTACCTTTCCGTTATACTTTTCCGTTACTTTACCTATTATACTACTATCTTTTCCAAGTTTATTATTATGTAGTATTCCAATAACCTTTTCTGCAATACTTTTATCAACTACCATTACAAATTTGCCTTCATTAGCAATATATAGAGGATCAAAACCAAGTAGTTCACACAGACTTTCCACATCTTCCTTCATAGGTATACTCTTTTCATCAATCTCTACACCTAAATTAGTTGAGGAAGCAATCTCTACCAAGACCGTTGCTAACCCTCCTCTGGTGGGGTCTCTCATAAATTTTACCCCTTCTATTTGCGATAATACTTTCTGAATTAAATGATTTAGGCATGCACAATCTGACTGAATATCTGATTCGATATCAAAATCCTGGCGGGAAGATAAAACTGCCATTCCATGGTCTGCAATACTACCGTTAATAATAACAACGTCTCCTGGCCTGATATTAACCATTTTACCCATGTTCGCAACACTTTTGGGAAAAAATCCAATACCTGCAGTATTAATAAAAACTTTATCACATTTTCCCTTATCCACTACTTTAGTATCTCCTGTAACTATTTCCACTTCTGCTTTTTCTGCTTCCTTTGCAATAGATCTTACAACTTTCTCAAGGTCTTTTATAGGAAATCCTTCCTCCAAGATAAAACTTAATGATAAATACTTTGGGACAGCTCCGGATACTGCAATATCATTAACAGTACCACAAACTGCCAATTTACCAATATCTCCTCCCTGGAAAAAAATTGGATCTACAACAAATGAATCGGTCGTAAATGCCAGTGAACTAGTGTCTGTTTCAAAAACAGCAGAATCAGTAAGTTTTTTTAATATACTACTCTTGAAGTATTTTAAAAACAATGCTTTTATTAATGTCTGGGAAGCCTCTCCTCCACTTCCGTGAGCTATTAAAACTTCTTTTTTCATACTCTATTATACTTGTAATATGCGGCACATGCACCCTCGGAGGATACCATGCATGCTCCAACTGGATTAATAGGTTTACATACTTTACCAAAAAGCTTGCAATCCTTTGGGCATTTAACTCCCTTTAAAATTTGCCCACATATACAGCCTTTTGGTTCAACTGTTTTTTCTACTTTGACTTTTATCTGCTCTTCAGCATCATACTCCTCAAATTTATTTCTGATTTTTAAACCGCTGTTTTCTAGTACTCCAAGCCCTCTCCACCAATCATCTCTTGGTTCAAATACCTCTTGAATCAATTTTTGTGCTTTTAAGTTCCCCTCAGGTTTAACGGCTCTTTTATACTGAATTTGAACTTTGAATTTATTTTCCTCTATTTGTTTTATTAGTAAATATATTGACTGCAAAATATCAACTGGTTCAAAACCTGCAATTACAACGGGTATATTGTATTTCTTAGCAATAAAATCATAAATTTTAGAGCCAGTAACAGTACTTACGTGTCCTGGAGCAAGATAACCGTTTAACTTCACTTTTTCATCAATCAGAGCTTTCATTGCTGGGGGCATAAGCTTATGTGCGGAATATACTAAAAAGTTACTAAGGTCTTCTTTTTTTGCAATTTTGATTCCTGCCGCACTTGTCGGAGCTGTTGTCTCAAAACCAATACCTAAAAAAACAACTTTTTTTTCTGAGTTATGTTTGCTCTGAATCTCTCTTGCAATTTTTATTGCATCCATTATTGAGTAAACAATGCGAATATCTGCCCCTCTTGCTTTTTCTTGACCAAGCGAAGAGCTCGAGCCAGGTACTTTCATTAAGTCTCCGAATGTTGTAATTATTACATCCTCCAATCTACTATATGCAACTGCTTTATCGATATATTTACGCGAAGTTACACATACCGGACACCCAGGTCCTGAAATTAACTCAATATTATCCGGCAATAATGACTTTATCCCGAATCTAAATATTACCATAGTATGCCCTCCACATACTTCCATTAAACGTACCTTCTTCGTAGAAATTGCTTTAATCTTCTCAACAATATTTTCAATCTTTTTTGTTTCTCGATATTCAGAAATATAATCCATCAATCATTTGTAATGTATAATTTGGGTCTTGTAATACTTTGAGTACTTATCTTCTCCATAATCTTTTTTAATCTCCCGAAAAGTATCCACATTGGCAGATCGAACAATATCAACTCTAAAGCCTCCATCTTTTAAATACCATAAATAATCTCTATGCACGTAATATACATGTTGATTATCCATACAATAAGAAATCCCTACGCACCGGAATGAATTAACTGTTAGATCTTTTAATTTTATATATCTGTGATCGTAATTCTTATAATAAACATTTCCCCAAATATCTCTATAAAAAATATTCTTCATTAATTTATTGTTAATCTCGTACTTCTGGTTTAAAAATAAAAGACCTAAAATAAGACTAACTATGATCACTGTCATATGCAAGCTATATTTTTTTAAATTTATATAGAACTTTTTGAATTCTTTTTTTCTATTACGAATCTGTGATTCACCTTTTTTAATTTCATTTTCAGTTCTTTTAAATATATGTTTAATAATTTTTGATAATGGAATTGACAGACTCACTAAAATGTTGAAACAAAGCGATATTAAAAGCAAGAAGAAGTCCAATTCAGTTATGTTCATATCTATCCAATAATAAACCATTATAAGAAAGAGTATCACTTCTAAAGGAACTAAGAGAATACATAGGAGAATGGTAAGCAGTTTCTTATCAATCAAAATAAATAACACCTTTAAGAGTGGAAATACTAAAAATATAACGAGAGCAATCATACCAATAAAACTAGCAAATATTGACAAATCATATAAATATATTGAATACCCTAATGGACTAATGCTTAACAACAACAATATGATCAGCATTAGTTTAGAAACAATAGGTTTATTATCTTGCTCTGAGTATATGCTTTTATAAATAAATTTTAATAAAAGTAACAGCAACAAGAACAAATCTACTAAAACGTTTATCAAGACACCGAATAATGCAAGAATATCTTTTCCATAACTATTTCCAAAGGCAACTATAAAGAGAAACAACTCTGCGGGTAAAATAAATAAAGTAAGAATATTCCTTGCTTTTTCGAAATTGAAAAAATACAACACGGCCTTAACAAGTGGAACGATTAATATTATGCTTACCATAATCACAGATGCCAGATCTCTTAAAATCAACTTAATATCCCAAAGCAATGGAATTAATACTAATATGAAGGATATCAACAATACTATTGAAGAAATTAGTCCATATATTTTGATTCCTTTTTTCTTTTTAAAAATTGTCATTATTATTCAATTAAGATTAATCTCTATATATTTAGAATAAACACGTTACATCAAACTCTCTACTCCATAAACTCATCCAATAAATCTAGTGTTTCTTTTGCTTCTTTCTCATCCAGCTTCTGTAAGGCAAACCCAGTATGAACTAGAACAAAATCTCCTTTTTCGACTCCATCTACTAATTCCAGACTAATATTTACTTTCACACCTCCAACTAAGGCTTCAGCTTGTCTGCCACTGATGGATACAATTTTTGCTGGAATGGATAAACACATATATACTTAAGATTTGAAAGTTAATAAAGATTTAAATTCTTCACAAATTCTGAGCTGCAACTGCTAATTGTCCTAATGAAATTCCACCATCATTTGAAGGAATTATTTTATTTGAATATACTTTAAAACCAAGCTTTTTTAATTCTTCTTCGGTATTCGACAATAAAAATTTATTTTGAAATACTCCTCCAGATAATATAACTTTTTTTATATTGTTTTCTTGAGTAATTTCTTTACAAACCTCAATAATCATTTTAACCAAAGTGTTGTGAAACTTGAAAGAAATCTCTTTTTTTTCAACATTGTTGTGCACATCATTTAATATTTGTTCCATCATAGATTTAACTGAAATACAATCTGAAATAATAAAATCGTAGTGTTCTTTTTCATTGTATCTGGGGTTTAATTCTTTGGAATATAATTCTGATTCTAATCTCATTGGAGCTTCTGCATGAAATGTACTCTTGGTACACAAACCAGTCATTGCGGAAACAGCATCAAACAAACGTCCAACACTGGATGTTTCTGGACAGTTTATATCTTTTTCAAGCATTTTAAGTATTTTCATAGTTCTTTGCTTGTCTTTTTGTAAAGAAACTGGATATTCATTTATTTTTTTTAATCCCATGGAAAAAAGATAGGCGATACTCATCCTAAAAGGCTCTTGAACTACTTTGTCGCCACCAGGCATGGGAATGTTTTCAAAATGATATTGTCTTTCAAAAGCTTGTAAGTCACATACAAAAAACTCCCCGCCCCAAATTTTGCCATCAACTCCATACCCCATTCCGTCGAAAGCCACCCCAACGACTTTTTCATTAAGTCCATATTCTGCCATGCAAGAAGCAATATGAGCATGATGATGTTGAACAGCTAAAAGTTTAACATCCTTTTTCTTCTCAAATTGTTTTGCATATTTTGTAGATAGATAATCCGGATGCATATCATGTGCAATTATCTGGGGAGAAGATTTAAACAACTTCTTGAATTTTTCAATATTACTTTCAAAGAATTCATATGTTGATAGATTTTTTAAATCACCCATATACTGACTAGGAACAGCCTGCTTGTTATTTCCTACACAAAATGTACTGTTAAGCTCTGCACCTACTGAAAGTATTCCATCAACCTGATATTTCATTCGAAAAGGCCTTGGTGCATAACCTCTGGAACGCCTTATCATTCTCTCCTCTTCATCATCACAAAAAACCACAGAGTCATCTAATCTATTTTCAATTTCACGGTTATAGATCACTAATCCATCCACCAACTTAGAAAACTTACTAATTGCAATCTTATTTTGAATAATGATAGGTTCTCCAGAAACATTTCCACTTGTAAATACTAAGGAAGAAACCTCAAGCTCTCTAAAGAGAAGATGGTGAAAAGGCATATATGGCAACATAATTCCCAGTGTATTCAGGTTACCTGTTATATTGCTAGCAATGTCAGGAGATTTATTATTACTTTTCTTCTTTTTTCTCAATAGCACAATGGGCCTCTTCCAAGATGTGAGAATTTGTTCTTCTTTCTGATTTACCTTGCAGTAATTGTTGATCTTTTTCACATCCTTAAACATTAAAGCTAAAGGCTTTTTACTTCTCTTTTTAAATTTTCTAATTCGACTTATCGCCTTATTATCAAAAGCATTACAAACCAAATGAAATCCCCCCAAACCTTTGATTGCTAATACTTTACCTTTGTTAATCATTTTGGCTACCATTCTTACAATTTCCTTAATATTATCTATCTCTTCTCCATTTTTCAAAATAAACTTATATTTAGGGCCGCATAAATTACAAGCCACAGGCTGTGCATGAAAACGTCTATCAAGTACATCTTCATATTCCTTTCTGCATTTTTCACACATTGGGAAGTCTTTCATTGTTGTCTTGGCTCGATCATAGGGTAAGGATTTTATGATAGAGAATCTAGGACCACAATTAGTACAATTTGTGAGTGGATAATTAATTCGATGTTTCTGTACCTTCATGTCTTTCAAACAATCTTTACACACGGCAATATCCGGACTTATTTCTGTTATTCCTTTTTTGCTTTTTCTACTCTTAGTGATTTTAAAAGAGTCTGCAGAAAAGCTCTCAATTTCTTCACAACTGATAGAAAATATTGAAGAAGCAGGGGGAGACTCCTTCTCTATGGCTTCTAAAAAATATTTTAATTTATTTTGATCAAGGATTGCTTTAATGAACACACCTTCGCTTGTATTGTTTACCTCTCCTTTTACATTGAATCTCTTTGCCAATCTGTATATAAAAGGTCTAAATCCCACTCCTTGAACTAATCCTTGTATTTTAATAGATATAAATTTGATTTTTAATAGTTTCATAATTAATCGATAAATTTATTATACAATCCTATTTTGCATTTTGTATTTTAATAGACATTTAAAAGTGTTAACATTTATATGAAAGGTTTTCAATAAGAAATTTAAATGACGAATTCAGATATTCAAGAAATACTTGGTAAGTATAACAATGACCGATTCCGGCTCATGGATATTTTGTTAGATATCCAGGATAAGTACGGTTATATACCAAAAAAATTTTTTAATCTAATTGGACAAGCTGTTGGCTTGTCAAGTGCTAAAGTTGAAGAAACTGTGACTTTCTATCATTTCTTTCACACTTCTCCAAAAGGTAAATATACTATTTATCTTAATGACGGAATAGTAGCAACCATGAAGGGAAGGGACAATATTTTGAAACAATTTTCAGAACAAACAGGATGCCAAATTAATTCTGTTTCAAAAGACGAAAAATTCGGGCTCTTTTCAACTCCTTGCATTGGAATGTCTGACCAAGAGCCAGCAGCAATTATTAATAAACATATTTTTACTAATCTAACCGTCGAGAAAGTAAATCGAATTGTTAGACTAATGAAGAAGGATACTCCTATTCAAAAAATAATTCAAACTATCTATGAGAGTGATAAAGTTCAAAATTTAATCCATACAATGGTAACAGATAATATTAAAAAAACAGGCTCTGTTTTGTTAAATAAATATAAAAGAGGCTCTGCAGTAAAAAAATCTCTTAATAAAAACCCTGAGGAAATATTGGAAGAGATAAAGAATTCAAATTTAAGAGGACGTGGAGGTGCAGGGTTTCCAACTGGAACTAAATGGGAGTTTTGTACTAAATCTAAACAAAAGCCAAAATTCATAGTTTGTAATGCAGATGAAGGAGAACCGGGAACTTTTAAGGACCGGGTTCTTTTAACAAATTATCCCGAATTATTATTTGATGGAATGATTATTGCCGGCTATACACTAGGAGCTGAACACGGAATAATCTACTTAAGATACGAGTACTCATATTTAAAGAATTTTCTACAATCAAAACTTGAACAATATAAAAAAGAAAATTTACTTGGTAAAAAAATTGTAAACAGTGATTTTAATTTTGATATAAGAATCCAACTTGGTGCAGGATCTTATGTTTGTGGAGAGGAAACCGCATTAATCGAATCAATGGAAGGCAAACGCGGAGAGCCTAGAAACAGGCCACCTTTTCCCGCCTCCTGCGGATATGTAAATAAGCCCACAACAGTTAACAATGTAGAAACTTTATCTTGTGTACCAAAAATAATCAACCATGGCTCTGAGTGGTTCAAATCCTTTGGCACAGAAGAATCTGCAGGTACTAAGTTATTGAGTATATGCGGAGATTGTGGTAATTCGGGAGTATTTGAAATTGAATTTGGAATGACTATCAATGAAATGCTCGAAATGGCCGATACAATAGAAACACAAGCTGTAGTTGTCGCCGGCCCGTCTGGAAAAATCATTTCCGAAAATGAATTTAACAGAAAAATTTGTTTTGAAGACTTAGCAACAGCTGGTGCAATGATTATTATTGGCAAGCAAAGAAATCTTCTAGAAGAAGTTGTCCCTAACT
The DNA here is from genome assembly GCA_014729085.1 of Candidatus Dojkabacteria bacterium. Taxonomy (GTDB): domain Bacteria; phylum Patescibacteriota; class Dojkabacteria; order B142; family WJKM01; genus WJKM01. The sequence continues at coordinate 31,470 of WJKM01000005.1, forward strand.
TTTTAGACTTTTTCATTGACGAATCTTGTGGGTCGTGTACCCCATGCAGGGTAATTACGACTCATGCCAAAAACAGATTGAAAAAAATTCTTGCAGGAAAAGGAACAACAAAAGATCTGAAAGATATAAAATCTTGGGGTAACTTAATGCAAAAATCTAATAGATGCGGACTTGGAAAAACTGCATTAAATCCTCTATTAACAACAATTAAATTTTTTCCTGAACTCTATGAAAGATTAATCAAAGATAAGGAATATATCTCAGAATTTAATCTTGAAAAAGCAACAGCAGACTATGAAAAAATTACTAAATAAATTATTAACTTTATAATATGACAAACATTCTAGATATCTCACAAGCTCTTACAAATGAGATGGACCTTGTGTTGCATGCAAATGATCTAAAGAAAAATGCCCAAAATAAGGATTTCAAAGAGATGCTAGAAAAACTTGAAATGCTCGGAATCGAGAAAGCCTTAATATGGCTTAAGATTTTAAAAGAAGGACCATGGGAGGAAGCTTTAAAGGAAAGTCTTAAAGAATTGAAATAATTTATATGTTAATCTAATCTGAAACTAATAATGAGCAAAAAAGTGAAATTCACAATTGACGGTAATGAAATTTCAGCTGAAGAAGGAAAAAATCTACTAGATGTTGCTTGTGAAAACGGCTACTATATTCCGGCACTTTGTCATATGAAAGGCCATAAGCCTGCAGGATCCTGCAGACTTTGCAATGTAAAGGTCAACGGAAGAATAATGACCGCATGCACCACTCTAGTTTCAGAAGGAATGGAGGTAATAACAGAAGATGAAGAATTGGCAGAGCTTAGAAAAACTATTCTTGAAGCTATGTTTGTTGATGGAAATCACTTCTGTCCGGCTTGCGAAAAAAGTGGAGTTTGCGATCTACAGGCACTTGCTTATAAACACAAAATCATGTCTCCAAAATTTAAGTATGAATTCTCTAACAAAAAAGTAGAAGCAGAAGTTCCTAAAATAATGCTGGAAAAAAATAGATGTATCTTATGTAAAAAATGTATAAGGGCAATTAAATCCAAAGACGGAAAAAATATATTTGGATTTAAAGCCCGAGGGAAAAAATTGGAGATTACAATGGATGAAGAGCTTGCCGCTCAGATGACAGACGAAGATATTCAAAGGGCTATGGACATCTGTCCTGTTGGTACTATTATAAAAAAAGAAAAAGGTTTTAAAATTCCCATAGGTAAGAGGAAATATGATAAAAAGCCTATTGGTGATAATGTAGAAAAGCACAAAGAAAAAGAGAAAGACTAATTAATTGGTATGTTTTTAATTGTTTAAGCTTAATTTGCTATGTCTAAACCAATTGTAGCGACAACTTCTCTGGCAGGCTGTTTTGGTTGCCATATGTCGCTTCTGGATATCGATGAGAAAGTATTGGATTTATTTAAACTGGTTGAACTGAATAAATCTCCACTTAACGATATTAAAAAATTTAATAAAAAATGTGATGTTGGGATTATTGAAGGAGGTTGTGCAAATGATGAAAATGTACATGTTCTTAAAGATTTCCGTAAAAATTGCAACACACTAATAGCTCTTGGTTCATGCGCAATAACTGGAGGACTGCCGGCTCTCAGGAATAACATCAAATTAAAAGAGTGTATGGAAGAAGCTTATATTAATAATATCACCACTAAAGATAATAACAAAGAAGAAATAATTCCCTGCGATAAAGATATTCCTAAAATTTTGGACAGAATCTATCCCATAAACGAAGTAGTAAAAATTGATTACTATATTCCAGGTTGCCCACCAAGGGCAAAACTTATCTGGCTGACACTTAGAGCTTTAATAACTGGAGAAGAAGTTGATATACCTTACGAAGTCATTAAATATGATTAAAAAAATTGGTAAAGTCAGAATGCAATATACTAAAAATATTTGCAAAAAAAATAATCGATGACAATCAACCATTTCAAGATTACTATCAAATAATCTAAATTACTAACTAATACTATCTATGACAAAAAAAATTACAATTGACCCAGTAACAAGAGTTGAAGGACATGGAAAAGTCACTATTCATCTAGATGAAAATAATAAAATAAAAGAAAGTCGTTTTCATATAGTTGAATTCCGCGGTTTTGAAAGATTTGTGAAGGGACGACCATACTGGGAGATACCTGTACTTGTCCAAAGACTTTGCGGAATATGCCCTGTAAGTCATCATCTGGCAGCTGCTAAAGCTATGGACATGATAGTAGGAGCTAATTCATTAACTCCCACTGCAGATAAGATGAGGCGACTAATGCACTACGGACAGATTCTGCAATCTCATGCCCTTCACTTTTTTTATTTAGCATCCCCTGATTTACTCTTTGGATATGAAGCCAATGTTGAAAAAAGAAATGTTGTCGCAGTTGCTATGGAAAACAAAGAATTGGCACTTCAAGGTATTAACATGAGGAAATTTGGTCAGGAAATAATAAAAATAACTGCCGGAAAAAAAATTCATGGAACAGGGGCTATTCCTGGAGGAATCAATAAAAATTTAACTACAGAAGAGAGAGACTTTTTTCTGAAAGGAGAAGAGAACATGAATGTAGAGCAAATAATAAAGTGGGCTCGAGGAGCTTTGGATTTTTTTAAAAACTATCATTCAAAACATAAAAAATTTATTGATGACTTTGCATATTTTCCTTCCAACCATCTCAGCTTAGTTACAGAAGATGGCGCTTTTGACCCATATCATGGCGTTTTAAGAGCAGTTGATTCAGAAGGAAATATAATTTTTGATAAAGTCGATTCTACAGACTACTATAAATATATGGGTGAGCAAGTTAAAAACTGGAGTTATATGAAATTTCCATTTATTTTATCCATTGGAAAAGAAACCGGTTGGTATAGAGTCGGACCATTAGCAAGGATCAATACCTGCGACTTTATGCCCTCTCCTCTTGCCCAAAAAGAGCTAGAGGAATTTAGAAGTTATAATGATTCCAAACCAAGCAATAGTTCTATGCATATGCATTGGGCAAGGCTTATAGAAATACTGCATTGTGCTGAAATGGTTCAAAAATTACTTAATGACAAAGACCTTGAAGGAACTGATTTAGTAAAGAAAGGCAATAAACAGGAAGAAGGCATTGGATTGTTAGAGGCACCTCGAGGTACGTTATTTCATCATTACAAGGTAAATGAAAATGATTTAATCTCCATGGCAAATCTTATTGTAGCTACAACTAACAATAATGAGCCCATGAACAAAGCGGTAAACTATGCGGCAAAAGAACTCATGAACAAACAAAAAGAAATAACTGAGGAAATGATGAATGGTGTTGAAGTTGCAATTCGTGCATATGACCCATGTCTTTCATGTGCTACACATGCCCTTGGACAGATGCCGTTAAAAATTAGTCTCTATGATTCGAACAATAAACTAATAAATCAAAAAATAACTTGAAAAAAATACTTATATACGGAATCGGAAACCCTTCACGACAAGATGATTCGCTGGGACCACAATTTATTGAAAAATTTGATATCTGGATTTCCAAACAAAACTTCCCACTTGAGATAGAAACAACTGCAAATTACCAACTTAATATTGAAGATGCTGATCTAATATCCCAAAAAGACTTGGTAATCTTTATTGATGCAACAAAAACAGATATCACAAATTTTGAATTTTCCTCTCTCATGCCTAGACAAAACATATCTGAATATACAACTCATTCCTTAAATCCCGAACAAATATTAAACCTATGTCAGAAATTATATAAAAACTATCCAGAAACATATATGCTTCAAATTAAAGGATACTCATGGACGTTAGGAGAAAAAATCTCGGAAAAGGCAAGTCGAAACCTGGATGATGCAGTATCTTACTTTAAGAATTGGTTGAATAAACTTACTTAAATTCATATCTTCATGATATCAGGCCTTATCACTTTTATGCTATTACGGCAAGATTATAGCCATATCTGTACCTTTATTATTTTAAAGGACTAATATTTGAAATTTTTATGCCACCTTTTTATATTTTTTAAGTTTTCGTTTATATATAGTCATTTTTATTTAAATTTATATTTTAAATTAAAATTATGACTCAATATAATGATCAAGGATGGGATGATTCTAAAGAAAGCTATGACGGACAGGATTTCGAAAAACCAGTTGATGATTATATTGCTGATTATGAAGAGGATTCAGATCTTTATCAAAGCGATCCATATGTAGATGATATTTATAATGATTCATATGAATATGAAGAGGAGTAAAATTCCTGCCCCTTAAGATTATTTATATCTTATCTTAGTCTCATAATTAAATGGGAAAGAAAAAAGGTGGAAAGAAGAAATAAAGCATAAATGCTTTATTTCCATTACCCTGTATCCTTTATGGTACAGGGTTTTTTTATTCGAAAGCCAAGAGCTCTGGCCTTAAAAGTAATATCAAACCAATAATAAATATTACTATTCCTCCTAATAATCGTGATAATTTTGCATATTTATTTTCAATACCAATAGCTTTTAGAGTAATCATAGCTGCAAAAAATACGAATAGATCATCTATCATAAAGAAAAGAATATACAGTAGCATATATGAATAATACTGCCATGTAGAAAGATCACTTAAACTCAGGACTTGCGTATATATTGCCGGCAATCCAGCAGAACATAAAAGTTCGACTAAATTAACTGCAAATGCTAATGCAATAATCCCCAATATGGCTACTATAAAATTTTTTTGAAGAGTTACTTCCTTTAATTTTGAAAATACCTTTCTTTTTTTATCAATCTCTTCTCCTTTACAACTACTATCTTCATTAAAGAAATAATCATATAAATTATAAATTCCAACTCCAAGTGCAAAAATACCAATACTTTTTTGAATCCATGGGACGTAGCCAAGAAAAATAAAGAAGTTCAACCATGCAGTCATGAATAGAAAATAAACAAAAGCTGAGGTTGCAATAAATGCAATCCCTAGTATCCACATTCGCTTCCTATCCTTCATTCCTAAAAGTAGACTTATCAGAAAAAGAAGAGCCCACATTGCACATGGGTTAAATCCATCAAGTACTCCAAGAATTATAGTTAAAACCGGAAGTGAAAAATCACCTGCAGTTATTTCTCCAAGTATAGGAACTTCAAATTTTTTTTTCATAGGATCAATCTCAAATGTAGTCTCTTTTTTATTATCTAAATCTTCTTCTTGTACTATTTGTTCTTTTGTTGTTTCTTCCTGTATCTCACTCTCCTTTGACTCAGATTTTTCTGTTCGATCTGGATTTGAATTTGACTCCTCCGTTTCAGAAATACTAAGAGTTGAGGTCGGACTGTTTGTATTCTGCTGTGTAGGCATAGAAGAAGGTGTATTCGTAGGTACCTCTGTTGGTACGTCTTCATTTATTACCTGATAAACAATATCTATATCCCCTGTCTGCTTTACAGATTCAATTATGCTTTCTATTTCCTTACCTGTCGTTGAATCACTTGAATAACCTACTATTGTCTTATCAGAAATGATTGTAACTGGTACCCCTCTATACATTTCGCCTAATTTAGAAAGAGCCTTTTCTAAAATCAGAATATTTTCTCTTTCACCAACGTCAAAAGTTCTTAAATTTACTTCATCATCTTCTTTTACCAACTCTTCAAGAAAAGGTTTTTCCTTCATACAATGAGGACATGAGGTTGAGTAAAAGAGATTGACTGTAACATTGGCAGCAGAGACTTTTACTGAAGATAAAAACAAAAAAAATAATGTAGCAAATAAGACAATAACAAAATACTTAGATTTCATTTCATCAAAGAAGTAAAAAATTTATCTATTTTTATATTTATTAATTAACTCCACAAGTTTTTCCTTGGCAATCTCCCCATGAAGTCTTGTGATTTCCTTACCTTCTTGATCAAGAAAAATAAATATAGGAAGTCTAGCCTCATTTATATTATATTCTTCTAACTTTTCTTCATCTTCATCGAAATCTAAATAAACTGTATCCAGCCAAGAATTCTCATCTTCAATCTCTTTCCATCTGGGTTTCATTACTAAACATCCGTTGCACCAAACTGCCCCGATTTTGATAACTTTCACATTAATAAAAATAATAATTTATTTAAGATTCTCAACTTTTCTAATATGAATGGCTTTTCCTTTCATTAAAGCTTTAGTTAATTTTTCCAATGCGCTAGTTAAATCTCTTTGGTACTGACTTTGGGAAATCTTCATTGACTCAGCAGCTTCTGACTGGTCAATTTTTTCAATGTACCGAAGACGAAGAGCCTCAAGCTCCTCGTCTAGCACTTCCACAACCTCAAGATCTTTTAGGGGAATTCCCCGAGGTTTATAATA
>WJKM01000006.1 GCA_014729085.1 Candidatus Dojkabacteria bacterium
CTCCGCCATTGGTCACTTATTCGGACCTCGCGAATCTTTATCAAATCTTCAATTACAGAATTGAACTTTATGTCAATAATTTCCCTTCTATCAACAACGATTTTTTCAAAGAACATTTTTAAGTATTTCCTCTTGTAGGTCGGTTTGGCTTTTTGATAGGTAGAATAAATATTTTCAGATAATGTAAGAATTTCATTAAGCATTTTTACTGAGTCTGTATGGTCACTTTGTATCCTTTCAAACTCCTTCATAGTATCAGCCAGTTCTTTCGTTAACCTGCCATAAATCTCCCCAAACTGCTCAGGATTGATAACTCTGTCAAGCCTGTCATCCTCAGCATTTTTCATTCTGTTTTTTATCTTTGCCATTCTTTGCTTGATAAGCTTTTCTTCAGCTGTTTCTGTTTCTCTGATTTCTCTGATGATATCTTTTGCTGTTTTAATCACATAATCTTTAAATTCATTTGTAAACACAATTTGCTTGAAAAGTTCTGTAACTTTGTTTTCAAGCTCTTCCATCCTGATGTATTCTTTAGAGCATTTCTTCTCTTTTTTTCTGCTTTTGCAGCCAAAGTAATAATATTGTTTATTCTTTTTGTTTTTAATCTCCCCTACAAGCCTTGAACCACAAGAACAGTAAACAAATCCCCTAAGCAAAAAATTATGCGTTCTATCTCTTGAACCTTTTACCTTTCTTGTGTTGAGAATTACCTGTACTGAATCAAAAAGCGATTTCTTGATGATTGGCTTATGCTTTCCTTTGTGTAATTTTCCATTCCAAATGAATTCGCCATAATAAATTGGATTTCGAAGCATTCTAGACACTGCTGAGCGTGAAATTGGGTTGCCTTTTTGTGATGTCATGCCAAGAGCTTGCAATTTATTTGTAAGAGATGTGATAGAAAATTCTCCTGTTGAAAAAAGTTTAAAAGCTTGTTTGATATATTTAGCTGTTTCAGGTACAGGCCTGATAAGTCTTTCGTGTTTTCTTCCAAAATTTTCATAACCAAGTGGAGCATTATTTGGCCACCAGCCTTGTTTAACTTTTTGAGATACTCCCTTCTTAACTTCATGGCCAAGATTAGCAGAGTAAAACTGTGCTTGAGCTGACATTATCCCCATCATAAATTCACTTGAAGGGCTATTATCGTCAAAATTTTCCGTAACTGATAGAAGTTTAATTTCTTTATCTTTGAACATTTTTCTCATGGTCCAGAAGTCCGCCATATCACGAGATAATCTATCAGACTTGTGAACTATAACTGCGTTTATTTTACGATTTGAAATATATGAAATCATTTCAAGAAGTGCTGGTCTATTAGCTGTTCGAGCTGACTTTCCTGCGTCTTCAAATTCCTGCATTACAACATAACCGTTTTTCTCTGCATACTCATTGCATTTGTCTTTTTGAAAAGGCAGAGATAAATCATGCTTTGCCTGCTCTTCGGTTGATACTCTTGTGTAAATAACGGCTTTTTTCATTTTGTTACTTTAAAATATACAAAAAGGGCGACTCGTTGGACACAACTCCACAGAAGTGAAATTGTACGAATCGCCCTTATTACTATTAAATGCCCTTTAATAGCTTCGGGTTCACTTCTGAGTGTTTTAGTTGTGTCCATTTACATCTTACCATTTTCTTCGACTTTGATAAAATCATCTATTAATCTATGCTTATTCTGTTTGTATGTAAACCACTCGGCTTCCAAGCCTTTTTCTTGAAGTGTTGGGAAATCTATGAATAGTAGTTTTTTCTCATCAAGAAACATCTTAATCTTTTTTTCTGAAATCCCTCTTATATCTTCATGCATTGTCAAACCTCTATGTACAACATTCTTGTAAGCTTTGTTATAGTTAGGGTAAACGTAAATTTTCGTATTAAACCTCTCGTCCTGAGCAGTTAAGTTCAATATTCTTTGTCTCGATTTTTTTGTGATGAACAAAACTGCTGGGTAGTCGTATTTCTTATCTTTGCCAAAGTATTCTTTTTCATAATATCCAAAGTATTTGCTGTATTTTTCTGCCACATCTCCTGAATATTCAGTCTGGGCATCATATTCGATAAAGTATTCTTTTGTAATATCTCCTTTTTGAATTTTCATTATGCCATCAGGGACTACATAACGCCTGCTTTTGTTTCCATAAGTTCCACTGTACCTTCCAGTTGTAAGTCTATACTCAAACCTGTGAGACCCGTCCCCGCTGAAGTAGCTGAGCCCGAGGTTGTGTCTGGTGCAGTCAGCAGAAAAAAGCATATACAAATCAGAAAGCTTAAGTGTGTGATCAAGTGCAAAGTAGTTCACAGTCTGACCAACTGCAGGAGTGTTTATTTCATCTTTATGCATATTAAGTTCCCTTGAAAGTACAATCGCTCCCTTACTTGTTAAATAGAGAATTTTGGAGTTATTTTGATAAGCTACACTGCCTATTACTTTTTGTTTTTGGATTCTTGATACTGCTCTAGCTACAGCCTGGTAAGATGCATATATTTTTTCTTTTATGAGTATCTCAGCCAGTATTTTAAGTGGTAAGAATCTGAACATATTTATTTTTTTTAGAATTTTTAGATCTTGTATTCTCGTAATGTATATTTTTGTCATTTTTTTAGTTGTAATAATTTAAATTTTTCGAGCGTTGTGTTGGACTGCCGGTGTAAATTTTGACACTCTTTTTTCATACACATAAAAAATATTGTCGAGGGAGTGATTGGGTTCAGGTCGATTAGGCGGTAGCCAGACGTGAACCCAATCACTCCAATATTGATGAAAATACCTGCTGTCCAACACGAAGCGATGGTTGTATTAAATTGTAAAAATACACTGACAGCTTATTGACTGATTTCTACTTTGCTTATACTGTGGTTTATATAGCTACATTTTCATTTTTTCTGCTAATTTTGATGCAGCATTTTGATAAATTTCTCTATTTTCTGATTCTTTTCTTTGAGTTCTAAGTTCTTTAAGTTTATTTACAAATACAGCTCCTGGTTTATCTAGGTCTGGAAGCCTATCTTTCTTTCTGATATTAATCTGGTCTCTTGCATAAGTAAGTGCACTGTAGAAATCATTTTGATTAATTTCTCCTCTATCTTTTAAGCGTGTAACTTTTTGGAAATATCTCAAATTTTGTATATCATTTAATTCTTTTGCAACTTCAAAAGCTTCTTTAAAATATTTTTTACTTTCGTTAACTGTTAACTTTGTATTTTTATACTTATTATTCTTAACTTCATATTCTTTGTGTTCCACCGGTGACACTTCATGATGTTTCATGGGTGATACTTCCGGATGTTTCACTGGTGACACATCCAGATTTTTATATACATCTGAAAGAGGCTCTATGTAATAAATATTTGTTTTGTTCATTCCTCTTTGCTTCCAGGAGATTAATTTTCTTTTCTTAAGTCCTGTTAAGGCTCTGATAACTGTGCTTCTACTTGCACCAATATCTTTTGCAAGTCTGTTGTGTCCGGGAAAACAACTTCCTTTTTGCCATGAGTACTTCAAAAGCTGGCAGTAGATTCGAAATTCAATATGTGATAAATTTGGATCATTTAGTACTACATTTGCAACAGGAGTAAAACCTTTCTGATAAGAAGGGTCTCTGTGCATTACTTTGTTTTCAATTTTTTCCGGTTTTGTCACTTTGGCTTATGTATTTGTATAAATTATTAAGATTTTTAATTTGATTAACTGCTGATGTAGTATTATTTTCTTTTGGAATTAAATCGGAGTATCCAAGCATTTCAAGGCACAAAACTACCCATTGCTTTGATGCAAGTTTCATCTTTTCTTCTTTTGTCAGTTTTGTATTTTTCTTATTCATATTTCTTTTAAATACAAAAGGAGAGGTTTAAGCGGTTATGAAGCGGTTTGCATTCATTTTTCACTTAAACCTCTCTACTTCTCGGCTACGGGTAGCTGAGGATTTACGAATTATTCTGTCTTTTTTGGATAAGTCTTATGATGATGTATAAATATTGTGACTTTGTAATCTTTCAGTTTGACTTCTAAACTTCCATTCCCTTCAATCATAGATATCCTTTCTGCAAATGAAATCAAGTCATCAAAATCGACTTTTTCTACTGATGGAATAGACAAGTATCTTTCAGTTTGTTTATCCGATAGATTGATTTGTTTTTGGTTTGCTTTGTATCTATTAAATTTCATCATATGTTTTATTCTTATCAAGTAAATCCACCCAGCTGATTTTAGAGTCGTTTTTCTTTTTCAATGGATAGAGTTTAAAAATTTCAAGATCAACTAAATGTTTCTGGGCAATTTTTCCATTCTCTGATTTATATGCTTTGATTCCCTCATCTTTTAGAAATTTTTTATCTTCCCTAAGAGCTAAAAGAAATTTGTGTTCCTCTGGTGTAAGATTTCTTTTTGGAATTAGAATTGAGAGAAAAGGAAGATTATTATTTTCGTTCCAGTAGTTGATTACTTTAACACATGGAATAGAAATAATAGTTTCACTATCCTTGATAACAGGCAAGTTGTATTCTTCCAAGTCAAATGTTCTTAGAGGAAATCGTTTATTGAGTCTGTAAACATAAATAAGTCTTTCTTCTATTGGAGTGTCATCAACAGGCTTGGGGGGCATATCGTCTGAAAAGTAATTGTATATGAGTTTTCGAGTTAAATCATGTTTAGATATACCTCTCTTTTTCAAAACATGCAAATACCAGGTAATCATCATCGTTTTAAATTTGTAGTGACCTCGACTACCTCCAAGTCCTCCTGTGATACCAACCTTTTTTGGAGCTGGGATAAATTTATGCTGGGTGTAATAGGAGAGTTTACTTAAATCAATTGTTATTGGAAGGTTGCTGTTTTCAAAAATTTCAGCAAGTTGTTCTGTTGTGAAGGCATATTTGTTGAACTGTTGTTTGTTCAAATCTAATTCGTAAGATATATCTTGAAGTTTTCTGATTGATTTATCTATTATGTCCATTTGGTATATTTATAAATATTTAAATTTTGGTAATATACCCTATTGTATAATAGTGTTGAAGAGTATGTCAAGAAAAAATGATGTTTTATTAAAATACAATTGAAATATGATTCATCTTAAAATATAATTAGTATTATTGCTAGATTTATTTTTGTTACAATTTCAAAATGATAAACCAAAGAATTTCTGAAATTACCTCAGCAATCAATGAAGGAGATTATAATCATACACAAGAACTTGTGCAAAGTTTTTTAAATGAAGTAAATGATGCAACACTTTTACAAGAATTAGTAGGTGTGTTGGATGTTAAAAGATTTGATCTTCATGATCAAGATGCATTACGATTAGATTTGAGGAATCAACTTTCAGACAAAGTTTCAAGAATTAGAATTTTTGAACATAATCACGAGGATTACTTAGCAGGAATGCAAGAATTATTAACAGGTGATGATATAGACGGTGCTATAGATTTTGCTACTGAAAATTTCCCAAACGGTCATCCATCAAGAGTCGAAGGAATAACTCCAATAATTGATCACCTAATGGAGCAAGGAAACTACGAACGAGCCTGGGAACTATTAGAAGGTGAAGAGGAACCAATCAGCAGTAGTGCAAAACAATTTTTAGATGCTTTAAGAACTAAAGTCTGGACTGAGGTAAAAAGAACAAGACAAGAAACATACAATACCAGAATGCAAGAATTTCTAACCACTGGCGATATAGACGGTGCTATAGATTTTGCTACTGAAAGATATCCAAAAGCTCATCCCGCTAGAGTTGAAGCCATAACTCCGATTATTGATCACCTGATGGAGCAAGGAAATCATGATAAAGCATGGGAGATATTAGAAGGTGAAGATGAACCAATCAGCAGTAGTGCAAAACAAATTTTTGATGCTTTAAGAACTAAAGTACAAAATGAAATGCAATAATTGAATTATTTATAAAATACAATTAAAAAATAATAACCTTTCTTTTCATATGTTTGGAAATATAAGTATATTCGAAATCTAGTACTATATACTATTCAATTCCCAACTCACTAGGTATCTTATCAAGGATTGTTCCACGAAGGTTTATCTTTTCTTCTAAAGGTTGACACAAACCATCTTCACCACAGAGCACTTCAAAATTTTCATTATCGTCATCTGTATCAAGTAAATTGTATTCAGCATCTATTGTTCCATCTGCCCCTCTATCTAACGAAATGTGAATACCATTATATTCCTTTCCACTATCATCTTGTGCTGTAAAGTATTTATAAAAAGCAGCTACATCTGTTTCGCTATTTACAACACCATCGAAATTTTTATCCATAAATTCAAAAATTGGCCTCCAATGTTCATCGGATATACGTAAATGATCTGCTAAAGAATCACCATTAGAATCAATTCCCTCAAACGAACCCTCACCACGATCATCCCAACTAGATACATCATAGTCAACAGAAATATATCGCTCAGTTGCAAGAATACGATCTTTTTCAATACCTTTTCCAATATTCCAGTATCCTGTCATCCCTTCTATCTCACAATAACCTTCACAATTTGAAATAATTGTATCTTTACCTCTCAATCCGCTAAAATCAATCATTTCTCTTCCTGTAAGTGGAATTGGAGACTTTACGTCTTTAAATAACTGCCCTTCATAATAATCTGTATCAAGTTCAAGTAATTTTGATCCGTCACTACCTTCCCATATTTGATTTCTTGCTTGTGTTTCCCAGAATGGATTAATTTCAAACATTTTAATTTATTAATAATAAGTAATATTAATTAAATAATTTTGTAGAAAATCAATAAATCGGATTCAAAACATTTTGAAACCAAGGGATATTCCACCAAGAGTTCAAATCACTTTCTGTCCAATAATCAGCCCATCCATCTACAGTATCATAGGGGTAATCTCTATTTTGAAGATCCCTCGCTCTAAACATTTTAGCTTCGTCTTCTTGAAAATCATCATAATCCAAAACTCGTATTTGCCTTCCTGGACCAAGAGCTACAAGTTCGTTAAAAGCATCATCATCTAAATCTCCTTTGAATCCCATATCCCAAAAAAACTCATCAAATTTTGGAGAAATGAACTGTACATTTCCTATTCTCTGTTGATGATCACTTTCTTCTGAGTAGTATCGAAATCGAACAAGATCATTACCTTCCTCATCTTCAAGCAAAAACACTTTTGAATCCCCCGGTCCATATTCATAGCTATTATGTTCATTTGGTTCGATTAACCCATCTAAATTTGTATCTTCAGCAACTAGATCCAACTTTCTATCAGAGTCGAAATCAACTATTAAAAAACGCCCTATGGCATGAACTGTATCTAAAAAACCATCTCTATTGATATCAAGAATATAGTCATGCTTCAATTCACTATCATAACTTAATCCAGATTCAAGAATCTTTTTCTGAGGTGTGATAATATCGCCAAAATTATGAGTTAATGAATTCCATTCAATCTCAAGTAGAGGAGTTTCATCAATTCCAGGTGTACATATCGAAGGATTATTCCCAATACAGCTTTCGTAAATCGAAATCGTTTCTATAGACATATCTAGTATTAATAAAAAATTATAGGGTAAATTATAGCAGAAGACCATTTTTAAAATCAATTACTTACTAGGCTAACAAAAAATATAATTATTGTATTATGAGGTAAATTAATTTTAAGAATTCTTTCGGAGTAATTTCACCAATGTTCACTGAATAGCAAAATACGAATTGAGCAAAAATTTTTATCGTTTTATTCAAAAAACTGCTGATAGGGAAATAATAAACTTGATAATCAAATTCAATATGCAAGCACTTCCCTTGTTCTAAGAAAGCTAGCACTGAGTATACTATTATAATCCGATATATTAAAATTAATTAATCTTAAAACCAAAGTCCGAATAAGCGATCTAGCTTCCCGAATTTTACCTACGAGCCAAAGGCGAGTAGCTGTAAAATTCAGGACCTGCCAAAATGAACAAAGTGAATGAAGACATGGTCCGAACAGGTACCGTCCCATTTTTGTCACCTAGAATTAAGAAATTTCTTTAATTAATGGTATATCTATAGGATCTATTTCAGCAGTATAATAAAGTGAACACTTCCCATTAAGATACTTAAACTTCTTACAACAATCTGTAAATTTACTTAATCTCCGATTTATCACGTACGCATTTAACCATAATTGTGCACTCTCCCATGACTCAAATCCTTTTGTCGATCTTACTCTTGCTTCTAAATGTGAATTAAAAAGCTCTATCAGATTTGTAGAACGCGGACAAAATTTGTAATCATAATGTGTTGTTAGAATTTTATATTTCAAATCCATGTCAGATAATATAGATTGATATATTTCATTCTTTGCAACTCTTTTTAGCAATTCGATAGCTCTCTCCTGAAAATCTTTTCTATTTTTCGCCTGAAATATATTTTCCAGTTGAGCCATAAACTTTTTATGTTTATCATTGCTTCTTACGTTTAAAGTCTTACGTACATCTTCTTTAAAATGATTAGTACATAATTGGATTTTAAAATTTCGATAAACCCTCCTTAATGCTGGGACTATTGCTTTATGTCCATCACAGACTAATACTTGTAAGGGGTATTCACATTTATTTAATTGTCTGAATAAAGCTAGATATGCCCAGTAATTTTCTGAAGGCGCTAAAATGTGAGCCAGGATATCATGTGAGTAATAGTCCATACACCAAATTAATGGTATTTTCTCTTTGTATCCCTTTACATGTATATATTTACCATCTACGAGTAGAATTCCATTCTTGAAATATTTACATGTGAATTCAGTTAGATGATTAGAGTTTGGCACTTTAAGTAAAGTGGAAGATATGATACGCTGAATTTTTGATTTGGAACACGTTAATTGGGAAGCTAGTTTTCGTATTGAAGTTCCTTCGAGATGTCTTACTAAGATTTCTTTATCAGAAATAATTTGAGGATTGTAATCTATTGAGAAGTGTTTCTGACAATTTTTGCATCTATAGATAATTTTCGTCCTCCGTTTTCTCTTTCGAATAACATTATGGGATGATCTGCAAAACTTACATGAAGGTCTTTTTTTTCATTTTAAGTAGTTAAAATGTATCTAAACCTTTATATCATACTTTATTTGGAAATTTTTAGGTGACAGTTTTGGGACGGTACCGTCCGAACATTACTTTTGTCAATCCCTACTCAAACATTTTTTCAAAATTCCCTTAATCTTATCTTAAAACTTTTTTCATTACGCCTTAATATCTTCTAGAAAGATAGTATTGGTAAATATATGTTATATTGTTTCTTAAAGTAAAATTATTTCATTTATTAAATTACTTCTGTGACTAAAAACGACAATATTTGTTGTCCTAAACTGGATACAAAAAAATGGGACAATAAAACCCATAATTGGGAAGCCAAACCATTTATCAAGGAGTCGATGTTTACATTCTTCCATATGCCATTTCCTCCAGTTATTGGAAAGAGAATCACTAAACTGTGGAAGGCGGCTACTGAGGCAGATAAGGCAGAAAAAAATAAAGAAGATGTTTTGATTCTTTTTACAGATCCGAGTCCATTTAAGTCAGAAATTTACATGTCTGTTGACGGAAAAGTTCCAGATGAGGATAATGTTAACATTTCGGGGAAGTTTGTAAGTAAGGTCTTTGAAGGTTCATATAGCATGATTCCAAAGTTTATGAAAGAAATGGATAAATATTTAGAAAATGAAGGCAAGGAAGCTAAAAAGTACTATATACATTATGCATATTGTCCAAAATGTATGAAGAAGTATGGACATAATCATATGATCTTTTTTGCGAAGATCTGAGAGTATATTATGTTGATCATTAGGGCTAATAATTGGAAAAGTCCTAATATATATAAATCGTATAATCACAACATTCTGTAAATGAGTTTTACATGTGTTGCTTTATTGTCTTAACAGTATAGGATATTGCTTATGTACATATGAAATCAATTAACAAGTTGATACAATTTATACTCCTCAGATAGTGAATAGTAGTTAACATTCCAATGTTAAAATGTAATCAAATTTTTCTTATCTTTTTATGAAAGCAGTTATATTTGACAGAGATGGAGTAATTGTCAATTCTGAACCAGTTAATGTAATGTCTGCATTCCGGGCATTTAATAAATTGGGTATAGAATTAGCAGAAGAGGACAAGGCATATATTGTAGGCAGACACCCAATTGATTATAGATATGACTTGGAAAAGAAATATCAATTTTCTTATGACAAGTTTAGAAAAATGCAAAGAAAATTGTATTATGAGTTGTTTGATTCAGCAGAATTATTTTTAGAAACAATACATTTAATAAAACAACTCAAGAAATTAGGAATTCCACTTGGTCTAACCACATCTTCTGGTCTGGAAAGTACTAATTTAGTATTGAAAAGGGGTGAATTGGAAGGAATATTTGATGTGGTCGTGACTCATGAGGATTATGAAAAGAGGAAACCTCATCCAGAACCTTACCAAGAGACAGCTAAAAAGTTGGATGTAAATACCGCAGAATGTATTGTAATAGAAGACTCAGAAGTTGGACTGCAGTCCGCAAAAGCGGCTGGAATGAAGTGTATTATACTTCGAAATCAATATACAACAGGACAGGATTTTTCAAGTGCGGATTCAATTTTTTCTTCTGCTAAAGACATTAAAATAGATTTATTACTTAATATATAAACTAAAGATTTATATGTATGGTATTTCCAAGTGTGACAAAATCAAAATTCCTCAAGGGTACATGTACCTTGGTTACTCGAATGAAAAGGAAAGTGTAGGTTACCTGGAGTTAGATCCTTTTACTTCCTTGACTTTGCATAATAGAATTGGGGGTATTGAGAATTTAGTTCAGGTTGATGGAAAAAGTGTTCTTACTATTTTTGATAAACCTGAAGGAACAAACCATTTATTAACAGATGGAGAGAAGTTTCGTATTGAACCCGAGGGAATATGGCATATACACAGTAATCCATTCGCAGAGAAATCAGTAACATATTGGTTTTTTGATGGAGATATTAGACCGGTAATTAATAAAATCAGGGAAGGAGAAGAATAATTAGTATCAACTAATACAATTATGAAATATAATGAATTGACTGATGAAGAAAAGCGCATAATAGAGGACAAAGGTACAGAGACTCCTTTTTCCGGTATATATAACGATTCTTTCGAAGAAGGTATATATACTTGCAAGAGATGTGGAGTGCCACTTTATCATTCAACTGATAAATTTAAATCAAAATGTGGTTGGCCAAGTTTTGATGACGAAATTCCCGATGCTATAGAGAGAACTCCTGACAGTGATGGGAAAAGAACCGAAATAACCTGTGGTAATTGTGGGGCCCATCTAGGACACGTTTTTATCGGAGAAAATCTTACCAAAAAAAATACACGACATTGTGTCAACTCAATATCAATGGATTTTATTCCCAAAGAAAATGTTGGGAAAGCCATTTTTGCCGGAGGTTGCTTTTGGGGTGTAGAATATCATTTTTCAAAAGTGCCAGGTGTTTTATTAACAGAAGTTGGGTATACAGGAGGAGAAAAAGAAAATCCCACCTACGATCAAGTTAAAACTGGAGAGACAGGCCATGCTGAAGCCATAAAAATAGTATATGATTCGACTAGAGTTTCTTATGAGAAGTTAGCGAAACTATTTTTTGAGATACATGATCCCACCCAAGTTAATAGACAAGGACCTGATATTGGTTCTCAGTATAGATCAGTAATATTTTATATAAATGATGAACAGAAGCAAGTAGCGGAAAATTTAAAGAATACTTTAATTGAAAAAGGAGTTGAAGTTGTAACTAGAATTCGGAAAGCAGAGAAGTTTTATTCAGCAGAAGATTACCATCAGCAGTATTATAAGAAAAATGAAAAAACTCCTTATTGTCATATCTACCAAAAACGATTTTAAATGTGTTAAGTAAATATTTATAGATTTAGAATTTATGCAATTTTCTTCTTTTATCGTCATTTATCCGATATGAACACTTTGGCAAAAAATGAACTTGAATAACTTGATAAACTACCGGATAATATCAGGATACCTATTGAAGAAATTATGGAAATTTTCAGTTAATTCTTAAAGAAGTTTCAATGAAGACAACTTTATTCATGGCAGTTTCTGTAAATGGCTATGTTGCGGATACAGATGGTGGAGAGGATTTTCTGTCTCACGAGAATTGGCTAACTATGAAGAGTTTTTTGAAGGAATATGGAAATATGATTTGGGGAAGAAAAACTTATGAAGCAGTACAAGGTTGGGGAAGCAAATATATGGATGATTTAGTAAATATTGATTTGGTTGTTTTATCAAAAGACATGAAAAATCCAACAAAAGATAATGTAACTTACTCTGAATCCCCAGCTGAGGCCTTAAGGGTATTAAGGGCCAAAAATTACGAAAAAGCTTTTCTTTCTGGAGGTGCAACATTGAACTCTGCTTTCTTAGAAGCAAAATTAATTAATGAGTTAATCTTAAATGTTAATCCTGTCATTGTTTCTGGGGGAATTCCTCTTTTCAAATCCTTTAACAATCAAATTTATCGACTCAAATTTCAGTCTTCGGATGAGATCAAAGGCGATATTTTACAGCTCAGATATAAAGTAATTTATTAAGAATCCTTCTAGTAAAATATAGTTTTCTGATATAAACTATAAATGCATAAATTATTTATTAAGCTATAGATGCAGAACTACGAGAATACTTTTGTAAAATGGATGGCATTTTTTCAAGCAAAAAGTAATGTTAGAAAAAAGGTTGTTGATTCGTTACATCCTGAAGTAAGAAGAGGATTTACTGCAATTATGCGTATTGCTATTGAAGAGATAAAAGCAAGAGTGGAGAATTATTCTGATTTTGAAAATATTGAAGAGGTACTTAAGCAACTGCTTATAAATTCTGTATTTGCAGGTTATATGCTGTTTTGTATAAGAAATTCTAAAGATCCTATTGAATTAAAACTTAATGAAAATGATAGTACTACAAAAATTGCCAATATTTGGATTGAAAAACAAAAAAAGGATAATTGTGTTGAGCTTATGAAAAAGATTGATCCATTTATGATTATGCTCATCGAGAAAGGGAAGCAGGCAAGGATGAATCAAATAACAGTCTCTTACCCCGATATCATAAAATTGCCTTATAAAGATGTGTTTGAACTTGATAGATTCTTCATTTGGAGTTCTATTCAGGGATATATATTTGGCATGCTTGAACAAAATTTATATCAAACTAGTGAAATTTCAAACGAAATAAGAGAAGGAAGTAAAAAGAATCAATCTACTCAAATTAATTCGGAATAAAAATGAATACCGAGCAAGAAAGTAAATTAAAATTTATACATCATGAAAAAGGTGATTTTTTGGAAAGAACAGTAGGAAAATTGCTGGGTGTACCGACTCAACATCTTACTCAAGGTACATATTCAAGTATTTTCAAAGAAGTGCCTCAAGAGAATATTGAATGGTTGGAAGAGAAATTTAAAGATGCAAGATGGCAAGGTGATGTCGAAGTTCATCTGAATCATTCTCCTTTTTGGCGTCAGATGAAACGTCTTTTTGAAAAAGAGAGGCCTAGAAGCCTGCTGACGAGAGTTGTTTTTGGTATCCCAGTCACTTTATGGAATAGTTTAACTGGTAAATTGATGAATTGGACTGTTTATAATCCATATGCAGAAGTGGTACAAGTTTTCAATGAAAATAAATATATTGATTTTTCTAAGATTAATGTTGCAGAATTTATTCATGAGAGAAGTGATGAAAATAATTTATGGCAGGAGGTACTTTCCTTTGCAAATTCTATACCTCTTTTATTGAATACAGTTCTTTTTGTAAAAACCAATATGGAGGCTTTGAAGAAATTAGATGATGAAGAGTATGATGAGGGATCAAGGTATTTGATTGCCAATTCGGCCAGTGAAGGAATTATTGATGCTCTTACTCTTATAGCAGGTTTGAATTTGGGACTGCCTGAGGACGTAAAAGAAGCTTTGGATCTTAGTTGGTATGAACAAGCAGGCCTTGGTATTGGAGTAGCGGGTGGAATTAGTCTATATTCAGAATTAACCAAGAAAGAAAATGTAGACCCTCATGCATTTTTTGACGATAAAGAGATGAATATTGATTCTGTTAAAAAGAAAAAGGATAAAGAGGAAACTGCTCTGCCTCCAGGAGCAAGATTAGAGCAGTTATTAGCAGCATAATTTTGTCAAACGATTATTTAATAATAGTACACTTGTCTAATCTTGTTTTTTCTTTCATAATATGTATACAAAATATTTAATTTAAATCTGCCCCAAAGAATATGGAAAAAAAGGTAGGGTTTAATCTCCTAAGACCGCAGCTTGCCCCTGAGGATAAATGGGACAGTATATATGAATGGGTAAATAATACTGCAAGAATAATTGTGATTTTTGTTGAAATTGTAGTGATTGGTTGTTTCGTGACAAGAGTCATTGTTGATAGCCAAGCACGGGATCTTGAAGAAGTGTTAGATGATAATAAAAATCAATTGGATAATCTTCGGGATACTGAGCAGGAAATTATGAAGGTCCAAAAAAATGTATTAGTTTATTCAAATGTTTGGAAAAATTCTACAAATCTCTCTCAAGTCTTAGGCGAAATTTATAGTTACAACCCAAGCCTATTCCAAAATTTTAGCGTAAGTTTAGATGAAGAAGGGAAGTTGTCTATAACAGGCGTAGCCCAGAAGACTGAAATCGGAGAATTGGAAAGAACGATGAAAAATTCGGATACTTTTTCACAAGTTGAACTTACATCTTTTAAGCCTGGAGGCGAAGGGCAAAATGAACCCGGAGAATTTAATATAGCTGCTGTTGTTGCATCCTATACTAGAGATCCATTAATGGCTTCTATGGAGGTGGAAAGCTCAGAGGAAGATGTTTAATATTAACAAATTTTTATTACATGCCAGAGAATCCTTCTAAAATTAAAAGAAAAAGATCTGTTATATCACAGTTGACAGATACACCACGTAAGGGTACTTTTACCCTTGCAATTGGGAGTTTCTTAATTGTGCTTTTTATGATTCTTGTTGCAATACGGCCCGCGATTTCTTCAGTAATAAAACAAATTTCTAGTAATAAAGAGAGAAGAGAATTGATTACACAACAGGAATACAAACTAAAAGCTTTGAAAAGACTTATCGACGATAAGAATAGGTATCAATCAGAAATTGATCTGCTAGACGATTTGTTACCAAATTTTGATGATGTTGAATTCATAGTACAAAATTTATTCACTTATACAGGGGATAGTGACAGTATTAATATAGATTCAGTTGAATTTGATTTTTATCCCAAGAGCAAGGAGGTTATAGACCCGAATGTTGAAAATATTAACGCTACAATTAATTTTGAATGTGATATAGATCAGGCAACGCAATTTGTGCAGTATTTAGATAAATTTCCGCGTATAATTAACGTAAAAAAAGTTGATTATGCATCCAATGAAGAAGAGAATGCAGTCTTACCGATTAGTGGTAGAATTGATGTAGAGATTTATTATAAACTTAAACAGGAAAGTCCATTAGATGAGTAATGATTTTTATCGAGTGGAGAAAAATAAATGATATTTTTTAAGAAACAATTATGAAAGTGCCTTGGAAATTAATAATATTTATGGCTTTTGTTGTAACCTTGGCTGTAACGATGATGGATTTCACGATTGCTATGGATACAGATCCAAATGTTGCGCAATATAGTGTAACCGAGGTTAATACGGATATCGGGTCAGGTGTTTTACAGCATATTGCAGATTCTTCCGAATTAATATATTATTATACAGATGAAATAGGCAAATAATCATATAATATCAAATATTTTTAGATTAAGGTTAGACGTTGCACAAACTGACTTTAGAGAGATTTTCCCCTTAAGTTGTATTTGACATGATCTATAATATATGGTATATAGTGGGATCGAGTTCATTATTTTTTGATCTCGTATAGGTTGGTACCAGGGTCTAATTTTTTTATACTTTTCTCAATAATTAAAGAAAATCCATATTAATAACAATAAACTTTCATAAAAACGCACAATTATTGTTCGGTGCGTTTCTTTTCTGTTTAAATTATAAATAATAATCATAATGTCCCGCCAAAAAGAACGGTTAAGTCTGGCAAGTTGTGAATACCCAACTCTTTCGCCTAATCTGATAGAAGCACAATTATCATCCTTCAAGCTATTTTTAGAAGAGGGAATAAAGGAATTATTTGATGAAATAAGTCCAATAACTGATTACACAGGTGAAGCATGGGAACTTACTTTTGAAGATTTGGAGTTTGAAAAACCTGAGCGTGGTTTCAAGAAATCCATGAGATTAGGTTTGTCTTACGATCAATCCTTATATATAAATACTAGACTTCTAAATAAAAAGACAGGGGAAATTAAAAAGCAAAGATTGTTTTTGGTTGATATGCCTGTAATGAGCGATAGAGCAACTTTTGGAATTAGTGGTAATGAACGAGTCGTGGTTATGCAGATAACAAGAGCAGAAGGAATTCTGTTTTATCAGACAAAAGCCTCTTCCAGGTCCCCAAGACCTCTTTACGGTGTTAAATTAATGCCTACTAGAGGAAGATGGTTTGACTTCGAATTTAATAGACATGGAGTTATGTCTGTAAAGCTACTAGATAAAAGACCAAAAATTTTCCTTACAACATTATTACGTGCGGTAGGTTATTCTTCAGATGAGGAACTTACAAAACTTCTCGCTGCTTATGATAAAGGAGAAACAAAACTGCTTGAAAGTACCTTTAGAAGAGATACCACTAAGAATACCGAAGAGGCCTTGCTTGAAATTTATAGAAAATTAAGACCTGAAGATTCAATAAGTATTGAGGCCGCTAAAGAATTTCTACATAATTTATTATTCGAAAAAAGACGATTTTATCTGGGTAGAATTGGTAGATACCAATTGAATAAAAAATTAGGTAGAAAATTAAAAATGAAACCTGAAAATTATGTTCTACAAAAGGAAGATCTACTTTATGTAGTTAGAGCTTTGTTGCAGTTGAACTCTGGAGATTTGGAAGAGGATGATATTGATCATTTAGCAAATAGAAGAATAAGAGGAGTTGGAGAGTTAATCGCTGATCATATAAGAGTTGGAGTTTTGCGAATGGAGAAAAATATTAGAGATAGGATGGGAACTCATGGAACAGATGAATTAATAACTCCTTCTACGTTGGTCAATTCAAGACCTTTAATTGCATCAGTAAATCAGTTTTTTGGGAGCAGTCAGCTTTCTAGATATATGGATCAAGAAAATGTACTTTCTGAAGTCGAAACTAAAAGAAGAATTACAGCAGGAGGTCCGGGTGGACTAACGAAGGAAAGAGCTACTTTTTCGGTAAGAGACGTTCACCATTCAAGTTATTCAAGATTGTGTCCTGTAACTACACCAGAGGGACCTTCAATCGGTATAGTTTCCCATATGTCAGTCTATGCCAGAATAAATGAATTTGGTTTTTTTGAAGCACCTTATTATAGAGTTTTATCAAATGTTAAGCTGGAAGAATTAGAAGATGAATCAATACTGGAAGGATGTACTTTAAGGGAGGATGCAAAAGATGAAGATGGAGAAGTTATATTAAAGAAAGGAGATAGTATCACGAAAAACCGATTGAAGAAAATTAAGGAATCAAAGTTAAAAGAGATTAAAGTGGAGCCTAAGATTACAGAAGAGGTGGTATATATCACTCCGGATGATGAGTTGAAATACCATATTGCATCGGCCACGAGTAGAAATGAGGAAAATGAGTTTGTAGACGATAACGTTTTTGTAAGATTTGGAAGTAGTTATAGAAGAGTTCCAATTTCAGAAGTAGATTTTATAGATATTAATCCAGGTCAAATAGCAGGTCTTGGATTGTCTTTAGTTCCTTTTTCTTTCAATGATGATCCAACTCGAGCATTGATGGCTGCAAACATGCAGAGGCAAGCTGTTCCACTTTTAAATCCTGAATCTCCAATTGTTGGGACAGGTTTTGAAAAAATTATTGCAGATGCTTCAAAGAGAGTTGTAAGAGCAAAGGATTCCGGAAAAGTTGTTGAAGCTGACGCATCTAAGATCAAAGTTGAATACAAAGATGAAGAGGTAGAATATGAAGCGGATAAATTTATCAGAACTAATCAAAATACAACTTTTTGTCAGCAAGTTAAAGTATCTACTGGAGAAAAGGTATCAAAAGGGGATGTATTAATAGATGGTCCAAGTATGGAAAACGGAGAGCTTGCTTTAGGTAAGAATCTGATGGCTGCCTTTATGATCTATGAGGGTTATAACTATGAAGATGGAATTATAATTTCTGAAAGATTAGTGAAGGATGATGTACTTACTTCAATTCATATTAAGGAATACAGTCAGGATGTTAGAGATACTAAGTTAGGTAAAGAGTTAATTACTTCTGATATACCTAATGTTGGTACCTATCTTTTAAGAAATTTAGATGAGGAGGGTATTGTAAGAATAGGAGCAAGTGTAGAAAGCAGAGATATTTTAGTTGGAATTATTGCTCCAAAAGGAGAAGTAGAATTAACAGCAGAAGAAAAGCTGCTTAGAGCAATTTTTGGAGAGTACTCAAGGGATGTAAGAGATAACTCATTGAGGCTTCCTCACGGTGATAAAGGTATTGTAGTAGGTGTTCAAATTTTAGATAAAGAAAAAGGAGATAAATTAAATCCAGGAGTACTCAAACAAGTAAAAGTATGGGTTGCACGTACACAAAAAATATCTGTCGGAGATAAGCTTACTGGTCTTCATGGAGATAAAGGTGTGATATCTAAGGTGCTTCCCGAAGCGGACATGCCTTACATGAAAGATGGAACTCCAATAGATATAATACTTTCTCCTATGTTTGTAAAAAGAATGAATATTGGACAGATAAAAGAAATGCATATTGCGTCCCAAGCTAAGAAATTAGGAAAGAAAGTCGAGGTACCTCCTTTCACACCTATTGATAACGAGAAATTATTAAAAGAGTTGAAGAAAGAGGGTATAGATTGGACTGAAAAGGTTACTTTATTTGATGGAAGAACAGGAAAACCTTATGACAAGAAGGTTGCTGTTGGTCCTCGATATATACTTAAATTGAATCATTTATCCTCGGATAAAATACACTCCAGATCAACTGGACCTTATACAGTTGTGACTCAACAACCGCTTGGCGGAAAAGCTCAATTTGGTGGTCAGAGATTTGGGGAAATGGAGGTATGGGCACTTGAAGCACATGCAGTACCTAATGTGTTGCAGGAGATGTTGACAATAAAATCAGATGATGTGAGTGGAAGAGCATCTGCGTATAAGTCAATTATTCAGGGGTTGCCTATTGATCCTCCTTCGACACCAGAATCCTTTAAGGTTTTTGTGTCCGAGATGAGAGCCCTAGGAGTTAATCTAGATCCTATCGAAAAAACTGAAGAGCCCGAACCTGTAGAAGGTGAAGAACGTTTTGAAGAAGATGCAGTTCCTGGTCCCGAAGGAATAAGCGAAGATGAAGCTGAGGAGATAGAAGAGGATGAAGATTTTGAAATCAAGGATGAGGAAATGAAAGAAATAGAAGATTCAGAAGAAACTGAAGGAGAAGATTAAATTACAATACTATTTAATAAACTTTAATTAATATTTGAAATATTAGTAAATTAACATGATGGACGATTTCCAGGCACTAAGAATTTCGATTGCTTCTCCGCAGCAAATTCTTGCGTGGTCCCGTGGCGAAGTTAAAAAGCCAGAGACTATTAATTACAGAACTCATAGAGCAGAGGTAGATGGTTTGATGGATGAGAGAATCTTTGGTCCGAGCAAAAATTACGAGTGTTATTGTGGTAAATATAAGAAGATAAGATACAGAGGTATCGTATGTGATCAATGCGGAGTTGAAATTACAAGCAAACGTGTACGTCGTGAGAGAATGGGTCATATTAAATTAGCTTGTCCTGTTACACATGTTTGGTTTGCGTATGGGATACCAAACAAACTTTCTCTAATTCTTAATACTCCTCAAAAGAAGCTTGAAACCGTTATTTATTATGCACGGTATTTAGTAACCGAGTATAGTGAGGATGGAAAGAAAGAAGCCCTGGAAATTATTGCAAAAAAGTATGACACACAAAAAGAAGTTTTGAAGGAAGATTTAAAAAAAGCACTAGAAGAAAAGGAAGATGAGTTTAAAGAAAGTATAAAGGAGCAGAAAAAGAAAAAGAAAAATAAGAAAAAATTAGAGTTAGCTGTTGAGAATCTCAAAGCAAAAGAAAAGAAAGAGCTTGCAAAGATAAAATCTATTTATAAACAAAAAGAAGCCAATACAAAAAAGAAATTAGATACCTTAAAAGATTTGGTCTCAAACTTGAGAGAGGGAACAACGCTTTCGGAAGAGGAGTATAATCAACTTGTCGAATATGACATTGATTTTTTTGATCTCGGGATGGGAGCAGAGGCTATTAGAAAACTATTAAACAAACTAGATTTGGAAAAATCAATGGATGAGATTATGGAAGCCTTTAAGAAGACCAGATCAAAGGCAAAGAAGGGGAAACTGATTCAGAGATTGCGGGTAGTCAAAGGAATGAAAAAGGCTAATATTGATCCTTCATGGTTAGTATTAGATGTTGTTCCTGTGCTGCCTCCAGATTTAAGGCCTATTATCCAGCTTCCAGGTGGAAGATTTGCTACTTCTGATTTAAACGACTTATATCGAAGAGTAATTAATAGAAATAATAGGTTAAAAAGATTAATGAGGCTGGGAGCTCCTGAGATAATACTAAGAAATGAGAAACGAATGCTTCAGGAGGCTGTAGATGCCTTGATAGACAATAGTCACAGACCAGGTAACGCTGTATTAAACTCAAGAAATCAGGCATATAAATCTCTTTCGGATATGTTACGCGGAAAACAAGGACGATTTAGACAGAATCTTCTTGGAAAAAGAGTAGACTATTCAGGAAGATCGGTAATTATTTCCGGACCTTCATTAAACATTTATGAATGTGGAATTCCTAAGACGATGGCTCTGGAGTTATTTAAGCCTTTTGTTTTAAGTGAGATTATTAAGGAAGGATTGGCATTAAATATCAAAAGTGCAAAATTATTTTATGACGCGAAAAGTCCTGAAGTATGGGATATCTTGGAAAGGGTGACCAAAAAGCATCCTGTGCTCTTAAATCGAGCTCCAACCTTACATAAGCAGGGTATTCAAGCATTTTTCCCTGTTTTAATTGAGGGAGATGCTATTCAAATTCACCCTATGATATGTAAAGGATTTAATGCTGACTTTGATGGAGACCAGATGGCTGTCCATGTTCCTTTAACACAGAAAGCAAAAGAAGAGGTCTTAAAAAGAATGATGGTTGACTCCAATATTTTATTAATGGCTGACGGAACTTCTGTTGTGAATACAGAAAAGGATATGGCTTTGGGTGTATATTATTTGACAGCAATCGATAAAGAAGAAAAAAACAAGGAGTTTAAATATTTCTCAAGTCCTGTGGAAGCTGAAGGTATGTTTGATCTGGAGAAATTGAAACTTCATGAAAGAATTAAAGTTTTAGTCAATGGAAAATTAGTTGAAACTTCTGTAGGAAGAATAATATTTAATGAGGTTCTGCCCGAAGGATTTAGATATGTAAATGAGCAACTCGATAAGAAAAAGGTAGCACGACTTTCCGAAGAGATTCTGGATAAGTACGGAAGCGAAGAAGTTGTAGGTTTCTTAGATGATGTAAAAACACTAGGATTTAAATTCGCAACAAAATCTGGAATATCAGTTAGTTTTAATGATTTTGTTGTCAGTAAAGAGAAAGAGGAGATTTTAGATGAGGTTTCTAAAAAAGAGGATCAATACACTCAAGATTACTATATGGGGCTTCTAGCACCTGAGGAAAAAAAGAGACTTGTTGAGGAAGCATGGATGGAAGCTATTGATAAGATAGCAGATGTTACATGGGAAAAGTATAATGAAAAGGAAAATAATTTAGTTATGCTTAATGAATCCGGTGCGACACCTGTTGCTAATCCTTTAAGACAGATTTCAGGAGTGAAGGGCTTGATCTTGGATCCTCAAGGTAAAATCGTCGAATTACCTTTAAGATCAAATTATAGAGAAGGATTGTCAACACTTGAGTATTTTGTTGCTGCTCGTGGTACTAGAAAAGGACTTGCAGATACTGCCTTGAAAACTGCAGAATCTGGATATTTAACACGAAGACTTGTCGATGTGGCACAAGATGTAATTACTAGAGTTGAAGATTGTGGTGTCGAGGAAGGGATAGTAGTAGAAAGGGATGCAAATAGAAGATTAAGCTTTGGTCGACGACTCCATGGAAGATTTCTTACTCAAGATGTAATTGATGAAGAAACCGGAGAAGTAATACTGAAAGCAGGAAATTGTGTTGGTATAGAGGAAGCAGATGAGATTGATCAAAACGAAAATATTAAAAAAGCTTATGTTCGTTCACCTTTAAAGTGTAAAGCTTTAAGAAGTGTTTGTCAGAAGTGTTACGGACATAGTCTTGGGACTGGAAAACTAGTGGATAAAGGTATTGCGGTTGGTATTATTGCAGCTCAATCTATGGGAGAGGCAGCTACTCAGCTAACACTTGATACAAAGCACTTAGCAGGACGAGCTGGAACAGATATAACACAGGGTCTTCCACGTGTGGAGGAGTTATTTGAAGCACGGACTCCAAAAGGAAAAGCAGAACTTTCACCTTTAAATGGAAAAATAAAAGTTTTATCCGAAGAAGGTAAGAACAAGATAGAAATTGTAATAACAAATGATGATGAAGTAGTTAAAAATTATCTACTGAAAGACGGGGATAAGCCTAAATTTAAGAGATCGAAGAAAGTCAAAAAGGGTGATGTTGTTATCGTCCGAAAGAATGGTAAAGAGATCAAGGTACCTGAGGATGGAAGAGTTTCCCGTGAAGATAACAAAATAATACTCGAGACTAAAAATAGTATTAGTGAATCAATCTCAGTCGATAAAGATGCAGTTTTGATCGTCAAGGATGGTGATAAAGTCAAAAAAGGTCAGCAATTAACCGAAGGTTCAATTGATCCAAAAGAGTTGATGGAATTAGTTGATCTTGATACAGCACAGCACTATATTATCGATAATATCCAGGAAACCTATGGAGTTCAGGGTATTGGGATTGATGACAGACACGTTGAAGTAGTAGTCAGGCAAATGTCAAGGTTTGCCAGAATTAGAAACTCAGGGGATAGCGAGTATCTACCTAATGAATATAAAGACGCCATAGAGATAGAATTAATAAATGAAGAGTTAAAGAATGAAGGAAAAAATATAATTACGGCTAGAAGAGAATTGCTGGGTATAACAACAGCTGCTGTCCGTACAGAAAGTTTCTTATCTGCGGCCTCCTTCCAGGAGCAGGTTAGAGTCTTAACAGATGCAGCTTTAATTGGTAAGGTTGATGAGTTGAGAGGGTTGAAAGAAAATGTTATAATCGGAAAGCCTGTTCCCCTCGGAGATGAGCTAGAAGGCGGGGAGGAAGAGTAAATTTCAAGTTTTTTTAAATTTTATTAATATAGATTACTGTGCCAAGAATTTCGCAATTAGTTCGTAAAGGACGAAAACCTAAAAGAAAGAAAGTACGGTTTAAGGGATTAGAATTTCCTTCAACTACAAAGTACAAAGCTATTCAATTTTGTTTTAATAGTATTAAAAATAAATACTACAGACAACCTACACCTCTTCGAAGAGGTGTATGTTTGAGTGTTTTTACAAGAACACCGAAAAAGCCTAACTCTGCTCTTCGAAAGGTTGCTAGAGTAAGACTTTCTAATAAACAAATTGTAACAGCACATATTCCAGGGGAAGGCCACAATCTTCAAGAGCATAGTGTTGTGCTTGTTAGAGCAGGTAGAAGACCTGACTTGCCTGGAGTAAATTACCAGATTGTTAGAGGTGTATACGACTGTCAGCCAGTTGATGGACGAAAGCAAAAAAGATCTAGATATGGAGTTAAAAAACCTAATTAAAAAAGAGTAGATACTAGTACAAATTTGTATGACGCTTAGATAACTAACTAAGAGTATTCGAAAGATTGTTTTATTATGAAGTAAACAAATCTAACGGAGAAGAGTCATAGTAGAAATAGAAACTCTGCTATGGCAGAGTTTTTTTAAATTTTTATCAAGTTTATTATGAGAGGAAAAAAGGCCTCAGCCCGTGAAATCGAACCAGATGCAAAATTCAAAAGCAAATTGGTTACAAAGTTTATTAATATAGTAATGCAGGACGGAAAGAAATCCGTTGCGGAAAAAATCATGTATGAAGCTATGGATTTGTTGGAAAAAGGTGCCAAGAAGAAGAAAGCATTAGAAGCTTTAGAAGAAGCGATAGATAATGTCAAACCTAAAGTTGAGGTAAGATCAAGGCGGGTAGGAGGAGCAAATTATCAAGTTCCAGTACCTGTTAATGAAAGAAGACAGCAAAGTTTAGCTATTCGATGGATTGTAGAAGCAGCGCGAGGAAATAGGGGGTCTTCAACTTTTTCAAATCAGCTTGGCCAGGTTTTGTTGCAGTCATTTAAGAAAGAGGGAGCTGCATTTAAGAAGAAGGAAGATACACATAAGATGGCTGAAGCAAATAGAGCATTTGCACGATTTGCCTGGTAAAATTTTAAAATTAATTATTGTGAAATCTAGAGAAATCCAAGATAGAGAAGACAAAGAAAAAGAAACTAGGAATCCTATCGAAAAAGAAATAGATGAGATTCAAAACAAAGAAGAAAGGCAATTTCAATCTGAAAGTCTTTCTTCTTTTTCTTTAAATAAAATTGGTGGCGAAGGAAGAAGTTCTAAGGAGGATGCTGAACCAACGTTTGAGTTTAAAGTTGTTACTTCTTCTAATTTTGATAGATATGAATCAGATATAAGGAGATTATTTACTGAATACGGTAATTATATAGTAGATTCTTGCGAAGAAACCGAGGATGTACATATAGATCCGGAGGAATTTAAATTTGGTGAGAGAGACATTAAAACTGAATTTTTTAGTAAGGATGGGTTTATTCTTTTAGTAAAAGAGAATGATGAGATAGCAGGCTGTATTGCTTTATCCAGATTAAGTCAAGATGAGTGTGAAATGAAGAGATTGTACGTATCTCCAAAATTTAGAGGTAGGGCACTAGGCAATAAATTATGCAATGAGTTATTGCAAAGAGCCAAGTCTGCTGGTTTTAAAAGGATGAAACTTGTAACAAGTACAATTTTTGGACAAAGAGCAATTGATCTATATAAAAGTCTTGGCTTCAATGAGATTCCCAGATTTTGTGAAACCGATCTGTCTGATGTATTCATGGAGAAAGACTTGGATCATTAATTAAGAATTTCATAACATTGATGATGCGAACAGAAAGATAAGATAGTTGATTTTATTATTACATCATTTTAGTTGGCCTCAATACTTGTTATGAATTAAAAGAGAAGACTAGAACAAATTCCCCTTTAATCTTAATCTCTTTTTTATCAATCTTTTCTAGCAGATCTATGGGTTTTCCAGTCTTAATACTCTCAAATTTTTTAGTTAATTCTCTGCATAGGGATATAGTTACATTATCCTTATAAATAGAACCCATTATCTTTAAAGTTTTTTCTACTCTGTACGGCGATTCAAAAGCAATGTAAGAGCCATTTAAAATTTGGGAATGATCCTTGAGGCTTTCAAACAATCTTTCCTTCTTTACTTTTTTTGTAGGTAGAAAACCTAAAAATGTGAACTTATGAGTTGGTTGGCCAGAGGCGACAAGAGCGGTTGTAATTGATGTCGCACCCGGCAAGACTTCGATTTTAATCCTATTCTTAAAGTTTGTTCGTATCTCCTTAAGTAGTTTATATCCAGGATCGCTTATCAGAGGCGTCCCGGAATCCGAAGTAAACACAGCATCATTTTCTAGAAGTATTGCAAGAACTTTTGGTGTTAACTCAGTTTCTTTAGGTTCGTAGTAACTTATAAATTTTTTGTTACCTGTATCAACATCGAGTAAATTTAGTAGTTTTTTGGCAATTCTTGTGTCTTCACAAATTATATATTCATTTTCTTTTAAGAGATTTAAAGAGCGGATAGTGATGTCGCCTAAATTTCCAATTGGAGTTGGTACAATATATAAAGTGTTCATATATTTGTGAAAAGTTTGATAATAATATACATACAATTTTATCAAAAGCCGGTCAGATTTAGTTAAAAATAATATTTTTATGATAAAATGGTTTCTGCAAGAATCCATGAAGTTTTTGACATGATTAAATAACATTAAAATGATATAGTGTGTTGAACAAATTTGATAATTACCAATTGATATATCAGGGTAGCTCAGTTGGTTAGAGCACGGGACTCATAAGCCCGGGGTCGAGGGTTCAAATCCCTCCCCTGATACTATTAGATTAACGTAAAGCGACTATATGTTTTTATATGTATAAATAAATTAAAAATTTAACCAAGTATGTACCAGGAAAAAAAATCAGAAAACGACGATAAAAAAAAGAAAAAAGGGGAAGGAAGGGAGCCAAGTTTGCAGGGTTTGGAATCAGGTTCCAATCTTATCGATAAGATGAGTAAAAAGGCCAGAGATAAACAAGTGAAGGTGTTTGCATTTTCATTTAACCCCTTATTCATAATTATTGCTTCAATAATTGGAGGGCTTCTATTGTTTGGACTTCTTCGATTTCAGAAGCCTGAAGGCGTAGAAATCACGGTAAGGGAATTTGTACAAAATATGAAAGAGAATAAATATTCTGAAGTGGTCATTCAGGATAACGGTGAGGCGATAGGTGCTGCAAAATATTTGGAAATAGTGTCGTTTGATGAAGAAAACGATGACATATCCGGCCTAAAAGATTTAAAGGAATTTGATACTGACGTAGTAAAACCGGAAGGCAGTGAAGGGATAAACGAAGTTGAGATGTCAGAGTTTGTCGAAGCATTGGAATTACCAAGTCTTGAAACTGCATTCAAGTCAATCTTAAGAAGAGAGGGGATAGATTTGGTTGAAGAAGTAGTTTTAGGGGAGGATTTTGTGATAGGTAAGTTGGTTAGAAAAGATGGGACAGATCTTATTGTAAAAGGTATTACGCAAGAAGATTTTGAAGATGAGTTGGCGATTCAAGGAAAGTCTTTAAAAGAATTGACTGTTGATTTTGTTGAATTAAAGTCTGCTGCCAAGGAAAATAAATTCAGCAACTTTATTAAAGAATATGAAAACGGAAAGTACTCGGATGTTTGGATACTTGAAGATAAGATCATCGCTCAAATTCACGAAGACGAAGTAGCAAAACACATAGTTGATACAGCTTCTCTAAACACTGACTTCCCAAGGTTTTTACAAGAAGAAGGTGTTGATTTTGATAAAGGTAATGTGGAAATACTTTCAGAATCCATCCCTACAATTGATTTTGGGTTAATACTGCAAATATTATCGATGCTCTTTATTGGGTTCTTAGTATTTAGCATTTTAAGAGGAATTAATGGATCGGGCAAGAGTTTAATGCAGTTTGGTAAATCAAAGGCTAAGATGTTTTTTGGTAAGAAACCAGAGGTTACATTTGAAGATGTGGCAGGAATAGATGCTGCTAAAGAGGAGCTCAATGAAATTGTTTTATTCTTACGAGATCCCAAACGATTTCTAAGGTTGGGTGCCAGAATTCCGAAAGGATTAATTATGGTCGGACCTCCTGGGACTGGTAAGACTCTACTTGCAAGAGCCATTGCAGGTGAAGCACAAGTTCCGTTCTTCCATACAAGTGGTTCTGAGTTCGAAGAAATGCTGGTTGGAGCTGGTGCAAGCAGGGTACGTGATCTTTTCTCAAAAGCTAAGAAGGCAGCACCTTCACTTGTTTTTATAGACGAAATAGATGCTGTTGCAAGAAAGCGAGGCACTACAATTCAATCAAGTTCAACAGAGCAGACATTAAATCAAATCTTGGTTGAAATGGATGGATTTGAGAAAAATACAAATGTCATTGTGATTGCCGCAACAAATAGACCGGATGTTCTCGATCCTGCTATTTTGAGGCCAGGTAGATTTGATAGAAGAATAGTAATTGATCTGCCCGATATTAAGGGAAGGGAGGAAATTCTGGAAATTCATTCACGTAATAAGCCACTTGCCGATGATCTCGATCTGAATAAAGTTGCAAGACGAACTGTTGGATATTCCGGAGCCGATCTAGAGAACATGCTTAACGAGGCAGCAATAATTGTCGCTAAAGAAGGAAGAGATGAGATTACCTTTGATGACATAGAAGAGGCTGCAAGCCGAATAGTTATGGGAAGAGAACGGAAACTTCAGAGGACTGATGCTGAAGTTAAAAGGACTGCATACCACGAGGCAGGACATGCTATCGTTGCCAAATTAACCCCTGAATCAGATCCAGTTCACCGTATTACAATCGTATCTCGGGGAATGGCACTTGGTACCACAATGCAGCTTCCGGAAAGAGATAAGTATTCCCAGTCTTACCAAGAGATGGAATCTAAGTTAAGGGTTTTAATGGGGGGAAGAGCAGCTGAACAGATCATTTTTGGAACAAATAAAATAACAAGCGGAGCAGCTAAGGATATCCAGGAAGCGACTAAAATTGCAAGAAAAATGATTAAACAATTCGGATATAGTAAGAAACTTGGACTTGTGAAATATGGCGAATCTAATGAACTGCAGTATCTGGGTTATGGTTATGGTGATATGAGAGATTTTTCAGATACTACTGCGAGATTAATCGATGAAGAGGTGAAAAGAGTAATAGATGAGGCATACCAAGATTCTGTTAAAATTTTGACTGAAAATAAAGAAATACTTGAAAAGGTTTCTGCTGATCTTGTGGAAAAAGAAGTCATTGAAGGAGAGGATTTCGAGGAGTATTTTGAAAAGAAGAGCGAATAAAAGTAAGATTATTATTTTTAAGCTGATGCAGGTGCATCAGCTTTTTTTCATCCATCTTGAATTTACCTCTAAGGATATATATGGTTTATATCTGCTATTGTAATATATTCCCCTACTACACTTTTTAGATCGGCTTATTTGACAAGTGATTTTTTTCTGTTTATATTGAGATGTAAACATGTTTTGCATGTTTTATTATGTCATAAATTAGGAATAAATTTATTTCTAACTTATTTATTTTATATCTTTATATTTTCTAAGATGCCAGAATCAGCACAAAAAAACACTAAAAAAATACTGCCCATACTAATAGGAATATTTTTTCTATTGGCAGTCGTTGTTTTAGGAGTATTTCTTATGCAATCTCCAAAAGCAACTGTAGAAAGTCTGATGGTTACGAATATTGCAGATACCTCAGCGACAGTTGTTTGGACTACACAAGAACCCACCAAAGGTGTGGTTTATGTTTCCGATACAAATGAGTGGGGTAGTTTGGCTACAAAATCAAAGGACAAGTATTGGGATACTCGAGATATTGAAGTAACAGACGAAGGAGAAACGGTACTTAAGGAGGAAGGCGTAGGTAAGTATTATACCCACCATGTTACAGTAACAGGACTTGAACCTGAAAAAGAATATTTTATAAGAACTGGAGATGGTGGAATGAACACTTACGAGTTGGCAGAGGGAGAGACATGGCCGACAGTTAAAACAGGACCAACGTTAGAGATGCCAGTTGTTCCAAATACAGTTTATGGGAAAGTGGTAGATGAAGGAGGGAATCCGGTTACAGATGCCGTAGTGACGATTCAGTTGCAAAATGATGTAGGGATGCCTAATAGTACTGCAGGAAGTACTGTGCTTGCTGAAAACGGAACTTATACTCTAGAAATTTCTAACTTAAGAAACATAGAACTAAATAAGGTTTTTCTTGAGGGAGATATTACTCATGAGAAAATTGAGGTTATAAGCCCTAAATATGCTCCAAAATCTCATGTTGTGCCTCCAAATCTAGATCAACCTGTAAATGATATCGAAGTGAAAGTAGAGACTGTTAATAC
Source organism: Candidatus Dojkabacteria bacterium (assembly GCA_014729085.1). Lineage (GTDB taxonomy): Bacteria > Patescibacteriota > Dojkabacteria > B142 > WJKM01 > WJKM01. The sequence goes on from WJKM01000006.1 coordinate 29,963, forward strand.
AGGGGCGAATGCACTTCAGTCAGGTTTTGTATTACCCGTACGAGCTGACGAGTGTAGTAGTCAATCTGATTTTATCGAAAGTTGTAAGAGAGGGGAACCATCACCAGGGGCATGGAATTGTGAGGGTCAAGACTGGGATGCTTGGAAAAAGGATAATTGTCCTGAAGAAGAACCTGAAGAAACACCAGCAGCCGGGGATGATGGAGGAACAGATACCGGTGGGGCAGGTGGAGATGATGATTCAGGAACCGGAGGTGGAGGATCAGCTCCTCCGGGTGGCTGTATTAGTGGTTCAGGTACACCATATAACAATGGAGATTGGGGATGTTCAGACCATGATGCTTGCTGGAGATGTTGTAACGGAAATTGGGAGAGTGACCCAGCAATAAAACAAAATTGTAGCGGAGGTGGAGGTGACGGAGATGAAGATGGAGGCGTAGTAGGAGATAGAGTACTCGAAGATTGTACAACACCTGCTGGAAATCCTGGAAAGAGAGATCCAGCAACAGGTGTATGTATGGATGAAGGTATCGGATATCAACAAAATGCAACTTATTGTGAAGGAAATAAATTATATAAAGTCATTAATGGAGTAGTACAATATCAGAAAACATGTAAAGAATGTATTGATCATGGATCTGATAAAGCTGTTGAATGTGTACCTTTAGATACGGGTGAAGGAACAGTGACATCAAGTTGTAATGGCAATGATTTACATCAGACTGTTACGACGGCTTCTGAAACGGATACTGTGGTGACACATTGTGCTCAAATGGATCCACCAAGAACTTGTGAGGAGACATCTTCAGGAGTTCATGAATGCGTTGAAGGTGATGTTCTTCCTGAAGGTGCATGTACTGAAATAAGCCCTTGTGGTTATACAATTTCAGGATTCACTGAAGGCCAGTCCACAAGCTTCCTTTGTACAATGGCAGGTGATCCAAATGAGGGTCATTTGTTAACTTATGAATGTCAAACTGCAGGAAGTGATCCTGTTCAAATAGGTAATGATCCAGAAGCTAATGTAAGTGAAGTTCAGGAAGATGCTAGTGGTCAATATGTGGAAGTACAGAGGGGATCAGAGGTAGTAAAAGTTTATGTCGGGGCAGTTTCATCGGGGAATGGATGCCCTGCTTCTGGAACATATAACTGTAGTGTTTACAAGCCGCCATCAAAAGATTCTATAGTTACTGCTGGGGATACATTCTCATTTGGAGCACGTACTACAAATGGAAGATCTCAAGCAACGTGCTCTGGAGTCTTAGATGGGGAAAGTTTCTCATGGACTGTTAAGGCAATGTGCTTAGATGGTATTTGGGAGAATCCTGTAGCGGAAGATGTAACTAGTGGGATAGATACATCGGTAAGTTGTCCATCTATTTCAGTAGAATCTGTGGAGACTGTATCATACACAATTGCATGTTCATTTAAACCTCCGAGGGATATGAGTGATGGAAGTCAAATAGCTGTAGTTAGTGGACGGAATTTGAGTTGTGACCCTTCGGATCCCTCCGACGAAGCGCTAAATACCACAATGTGGACTTGCTCGGGTGGTGCTAGTGGATGTTTGATGACTGATACCGTTAATGTTGTATTCGATGGTGAAAAAGTCGAGGTACCAGCTACATGTACTTATTCATTGACTACAGCAGGTAGTAATGGAACAATTACCTGTAATCCAGATACGGTAGATTTACATGGATCTTCCTATAGATGCGTTGGGTTAGATACAAATTGTACTCCAAGTGGTGGAAATGATTGTTTCATTAGAGAGGAGGGTGCATCAGGAATGGATAAAGAAATCAGACTAAATAATAGTCTTTTCAATAAGGTTTATGCTCAAGATCCTGCGGCATCTGGTTTCCAGGGGCCTGGGGTATATAAGATAAACCTTCAAGGCTTTGAGATAACTACAGAGACTGTAAAGATTGTTGAAGTGGATGAGAATGGTGATCCTAAAATTCAATTTTTTGAAGATACTAATAAGAATGGAATTAAAGACGAAGGCGAAAAAGATATAGATGTATCTTTTGACTTATTATCCATCACGCAAACAGAGTCTGGAGAAGATTTTAGATTGAATATTGGGTGGAATCTTATTGGACTCCCCTTGCTCCCAACTAATGAGCAAGAGAACAAGGCCAGTGGATTATTAAAATCAATCAATGATCAGGGAATCTATGCTACTCAAATTGCCAAATACTATAAAGGCCAGTGGATTATGTATACATATAGAAATGATACTGGAGAAACATTTGGAAGTGACTTTCAATTGGTCCCGGGTGAAGGATATTTTATTAGAAGTTATCAAAGAGGAGGCTTCGTATTAACTGGTAATAAATACGACGAAAGTGTTCCTGTTGAATTTATGGGTGGATGGAATTTGATTTCGGTAATTTCACCTCAAAAGTCTTATACTGCTGAATCCGTATTGGATGCTGTATCTTCAACCGAGATATTAACAGCTGACACAGTAAGTGAGTACAGTGACGGTTCTTATTCGTCAGTTGTAAAAAATGGTGGTGTATTGTATGGAAATGACTTTAAGATACTTGAAAAACGAGGATATTTCGTAAAAGTAGAAGAAGGTCAGACAGGTAAATGGGTACCTTAAGGTGAGTAAATAGTTTAGATTTAAAAAAGCATCTCGAAAGAGATGCTTTTTTTTTGCTTCATTCAGATCGAAGCATTGAACAAACTTAAAGGTGTGGAAAATTGAGTCGGTTGATTTTGTAGTTCAGCTCTCTGATTTGTGACAAATTATTTCGGCAATAGGAAGATTCAATCTACCGAATTTTTAGTTCAGTATTCTGCCAGGAACTCAAAAGGAATTAATATTACATATACCTTTATAACAATTTTCTACTCTGAAGGAATAATAGATGTTAAAATTAAGTCATTTCTAATAAACTTAAATAAAAATGACAAAAAAAGACAATAACAAATTTCTCCTAATTGATGCACATGCAATAATACACAGAGCTTATCACGCCTTTCCTCCAACTATCTCCACAAGAGACGGTAAACAAGTAAACGCTGTATACGGATTTACAAGTATTTTACTGGGAGTACTCAGAAAGTTTGATCCTGAATATGTAGTATGTGCATTTGATTCTAAGGGGCCTACAGTTCGTCATGATAAGTATGAGGAGTATAAAGCAACACGAAAAAAGCCGGATGATGAGATGTTAGAACAAATCCCCATCATTCATAAAGTAGTAAAAGCATTTAATATTCCAATTTTTATCAAAGAAGGTTTTGAGGCAGATGATATATTGGGAACTTTGGTGAATTTAGAAGAGGCTGAGAATTTACACAAAATAATTGTTACCGGCGATCAGGATATTTTTCAGCTTGTCAATAATGGGACTAAAGTTTTTTTAAGTGGTACTAAGTTTTCGAAATCGAAATTATATGGATGGAATGAGGTAAAAGAAAAATTTGGTTTTGGGCCGGATTATATTTTAGATTATAAGGCCTTGAAAGGAGACCCTTCGGATAATATTCCTGGCATAAAAGGAATAGGAGATGTTACTGCGAAAAAATTGATTTCCAACTTTGGTCATTTAGAAGAGATATATCAAAATATTGATGATGTTTCTTCAAAATCAGTCAAAAATAAATTAATGAAAGATAAAGAAATATCTTTTCTAAGTAAGGATTTGGCAACTATTATTGAAGATGTACCTCTGAAGTTTAATTTGGAGGATGCAAAGTTGAAAAATTTTAATCCGGAAGGAATCAAGAGAATTTTTGTAGAACTTGAATTCAAATCGCTCATGAATAAAATCCCCTCTTCCAAGAATCAATTAAAAATAGAGGGAAAAGAGGATAAACCAACTGATAATCGGATACAACCTACCTTAATTCAGATGGATTCGTCAAAAAATAAAAAAGAGGAGACAGGAGGAGACAATTCAAAACTGAAATATGAAATCTTAAACAGCGAATCCAAGATAAATGTTTTTATGGCAAAACTTGCCAAACATACAGTTTTTGCATTTGATACAGAAACAACGGGACTAGATTTTATGAATACCGAACTTTTAGGAATATCATTTAGCTGGGAAGCGGGGCAGGCATACTATATAGACTTTAAAACTGCTGGAGATCTTAACAAAAAGGTTGTTGCAGAACTGAGAACAATTTTTGAGGATCCGGAAGTTAAAAAAATAGGTCATAATTTAAAGTATGATGCACATGTTATTAGAAATAAAACTATAAAAGGACAAAATTTAGGCTTTAAACTTCAAAATTATTATTTTGATACATTAGTTGCTGCTTATATTCTTTCTGGAGGCAGAAGGAACTTGGGTTTAAAAACACTTGCATTCGCAGAACTTGGTATGCAGCTTGCAAACCTACAAGATGTTTGGAAAAGTATTTCAGGATTTAAGAAAAAAAAGAATTACTCAGAAGAAGAAGTACGTGGATACATGCTTGAGTCGGACCCTGCATTGTTAGGCCAGTATGCCTGTGCAGATGCAGATGCGACTTGGCAACTTTATGAAAAACAATTTGAAAGATTTGAGTCCAAATTAACTAGTTTAAAGAAAGATACCAACTTAAAGGAACTTTTCTTTGATATCGAAATGCCTTTGGTGGAAATTTTATTAGAAATGGAAAGAGAAGGGATAGATTTGGATCAAGAGTATTTGAAAAAGTACGGTAAAAGTTTAGATAAAAAAATTCGGGAAGTTGAAGACAAAATATTCAATCGGGTAGGTCAAAAATTTAACCTTGCTTCTCCAAAACAACTAGGGGAGATTTTATTCGATGTTTTAAAGCTTGAAGGTGGTAAGAAGACTAAAACCGGTGCTTGGCAGACGAATGAAAGAGTGTTATTAGATCTAAAAGATAAAAGTGATATTATTCCAGATATACTGGATCATAGGGAATACTCTAAACTACGTTCGACTTACATTAATTCTTTAATAGAAGAAATAGATCAAAATACCGGCAAAATTCATACAAGTTATAATCAGACCATTGCTACAACCGGAAGATTGACTTCTTCAAATCCAAATTTACAAAATATACCTGTTTCAAGCGATCTGGGGATGAAGATACGTAAAGCTTTTATTGCAGGCAGAGGTAAGAGGCTAGTATCTTTTGATATTTCTCAGCAGGAACTTAGAATTTTAGCTCACATGTCTGAAGAAAAGAGGTTAATAGATGCATTTAATAATGGTGTGGATGTCCATGCTTTAACCGCTAGCAATATTTTTGATGTCGATATCGAGGAAGTCACAAAAGAACAAAGAGATAGAGGGAAGACCTTGAATTTTAGTTTGATGTACGGCATCACTGAATTTGGTTTGGCGAATAGATTGAAGATTGAAAGGGAAGAGGCAAGAAGTTTAATAGACAATTATTTCATGATTTATCCAAGAGTCAAGATATTTTTTGAAAAGCTTCTACGTACTGCGGAAAAAGAGGGAGTTGTTGAGACTATGTTTGGGAGATTCAGAGATGCAAAAGGTTTAAGCCATTCAAATGGAAGAATAAGATCAGCTACACGTCGCGAGGTAATAAATTTCCCGATTCAGGGTACTGCAGCAGATATGATTAAAATCTCGATGAAAAATTGTTTTGATTTTATTAATAAAGATACAAATGCACAGAGACTGAAATCTAAAATGCTCCTTCAGGTACATGATGAATTGATATTTAGAATAGATTACAAAAGAGGCAAGAAATACCAGAAATTAATAGACAAATTTAAAGACGACATAAAAGAAATAATGGAAAATGCTGTTGAATTGAAAGTACCGGTTGCAGTTAGTATTAATATGGGTACTAATTGGGCTAAATTAAAGTGATTAATTAAGAAATATATTCAATACTGTTGGTAAGCAGTTTATAATTATATATAATTAAAAGGATAACTTATTAAATCTTTTAAATATGAAATTTCGACATTTTTTATTAACAATTGGTTCTATAGCTCTGCTTTTGAAAATTATGGAAAAATATACCCTTGAAGAGGTAGAAGAACAGACTAAGGTTACTTTTGAATTTGATTTAGAACCAGTAGAGAAAGGAGAAGAGAAGTATGATGATGAAGAGGATTCAGGCGATAAACTTCTTGATGCACTTGAGGATATGAACGAAGATGAAAGAGAGAAGGCAATGAGTTTGTTATCTTCGGAGTTGCATCAGGGTGAAGCTGTTGCAGTTGAGAAAAATTTAAACAAAAGACAAAAAAAGATATTAAAATTATTTGAAAAGCACGATAAGATTGACACATCACTTCTTTCAAAGAAAATTCCTAAAGTTACAGTAAGAACCCTCAGAAGGGATCTGGATAAACTTGCAGAACTACATTTAGTTGAAAAAATTGGGAAAACAAAGGGTGTGCATTATATTAGAATTTAGGTATCTCGAAATACTAATAAGAATTCGAATATTAAGGGGTAGAGATTAATTTTTCGTAAACTGTCCGCATTATACTTCATTATACTTTTAATGTATAAGCCTCAATATACTATTACAAACAAAATTTTAGAGAATGTGTCTGAGATAGAAGCTGCGAATCAGATTATCTTAAACATTAATCTTTTGAGTGACTGGGAAGAGAAATTGCAAAAGGTTGCAATAATAAAACGCATAAAGCATGAAGGTGCTTTATCTGGAGTAAAACTCAGTAAGAAGCTTATTAAACAGTTTTTGAACAAAATGGAAAATGAAGAAGGTAAGATTAGGAACATCCAGGAAATTATTAATTTTAAAAAAGCCAATGAATTCATAAAACAGAATAAAGACAAGGAATTAAAGGAAAATATAATTCATGAATTGCATCGGATAATAGTGCAGAATATTCTTCCAAAGGAGATAGCCGGTAACTTAAGGCTTGAGGATGCTGAAATTTACGACCTGAAATTTAGACAACTTGAGTACGAAACAGTGGATCCTGGACAACTTCCAATTGAGTTAAAGGATTTAATTCGTTGGTATAATAACAGTAAGGTCAACGAGATTTTGAAAGCGGGGATAGTCCAGTACGAAATAATGAGGATACATCCATATTATGATGCAAATGGAAGGGTAGGAAGAATGTTGTGTACGTGGTGCCTTTATAGCTCGGGATATGATGCTAAAGAATTTTACAGTTTAGAGGAACACTACGATAAGGATCTGATTGGATATTATAAAGCTCTATCAACAGCAGATGAGGGCGATTTAACTATATGGCTTGAATATTTCACAGAAGGGCTTAAGGAGGAATTTGAAAGACTGAAAAACAAGGTTCTCCAAATCTTTCGAGGAGAGCTTAAACTAGATATTGAAACAAGATTTCCAAAAAGACAGAAAAAAATATTAGATTTTGTTAGGAAGAATAAGGAAATAAGGCGCAAAGACTATATTAAATTGTTTCCAGATTTAAGTGATGATACAGTTTTGAGAGAAATTCAAAGATTACGGAAGCTGGGCTATATAAGGAAGGTTGGGAAGACTAAGGGAACAAAATACGTTTTAGATACATATTAACTAAAATAGAAATATCTCTGGAAATATGGGATACTTGTTTTATAAGGTATGCATAAAGCTTCATTTTGCTCTATAATTTATTATGTTTGCATAAATTAGTTATTAAAAGTATTTACAAATGGTCACCAAGCTTGCTAAGAAATCAAGAAAATCATATGTAATATTTTTTCTGGCTTTTACAGTTGTACTTGGAATAATATTCGTAATTTTATTGACAAGTAGATTAAAAGAACCTGAAAAAGTTAGTCCAGAGCAGGGAGAAGCATCGGTTATCAGGGATGAGCAACATAAGTATCTTTATGCCGTACAATCAGTATTGAAAGAAGATGGGTCAACGGGTTGGATTAAGACATGTAAAGTAAATCAAAATACAGATGTTTTAGAAGAAATTTTTGAGATCTGTTCAAGTTGGGAAACATTCAATTTCCTAAATTCTGCAGGTATTCCTACCAAGGAAACTGATTCAGGGCAAGAAATTGAAATTACCAATTTTGGCGGATATGATGCTATTCCATTCGTTGATGAGTCAGGTACTATTCAAAAAGTTAGACAGGTAGTTTTGGATGGCGAAAAAACAGAACCTGATAAAGATGTGTTTTATTGGACGAGAGTTTGTAATATAGACACTTCTGGTAATTCAATATATGGAGTAAAGAATTGGGCACAAGATTGTGAAAAATGGTCTAAGTCAGGATTAGTTTCAGAGATAGGATTATTGCCTGTAGATTCAAATTTTTTGTCAGTTGTAGATTTTGCAGCGCACGATTTTACCTATAAAGGTGAGCAAAGAGCATTTTTTGGAGTGGTATCAGTAAATAGTGCTGATTATTCGATTATTGAACAAATGACAGGCAAATATTTTGAATCATCTAATTTCGATGAAATAGATCCTAAAATGCATGCTGGAGAAGCTGCTTATTGGTTAGCATTTCCCGGTTTATACTCAGCTCATGGATCTTTTTCATATATTATGAATCCCCAATCAAGTTCGGGTCAGGAAAAGGTTGTGGAAAGAATAATTTCCGAAGGAGGTACAAGATTTTATGGAAGATTGTGTGATATAGAAAACAATGAAGGTGGAGCAGTGAGTGATTGTCAGTGGGAAGATGCAGGAGTATTAAATATTAGTAATAAAAATGGAGAACAGATTACATCTTTTGGGGGTTACGGAGTCTACACTTTTACTACAGAGAAGGAGATTGTATTAAACAAATAAGGTTTTTAACTTCCATTGAATTGGTTTAAATAACATTGATTTATATTTCTTGTTGTTACGGAATTTGGAAATTTTCAATAATTTACATTTTTCGTACAAGCTGCCGAAATTCTACATAAGCTTTCTGAAGTAGAATGATGGCAAATAATTCCGAGCGTAGCGAGGATTATGTGCTGATTATATTTAATCCATTATATCTTCATTAATCTGACATGAAATTCACTCAATTTGTTCAATATCTAGAAAGGTTAGAAAAAATTACGTCTAGAAATGAAATTACTGAGATTTTGGCTGAACTTTTTGCTAAAGTCGAAAAAGAAGAAATAAAGGAAGTTGTATATCTCACCCTAGGACGTTTAGTTCCGAAGTTTGTTTCATTGGAATTCAATGTATCGTCAAGATTATTTATAAAGGGTTTGTCTGGTTTGAATAACAAGGTTTTTGAAAATCCGGCACAGTCGAATAGAGTACAGGAATTATATTCCCAAGAAGGAGATGTAGGCGCGGTTGCATCACATATGGTTCGGAAGATGAAACAAAAGGGTGATGACCTTGAGATAAAACAAGTATATGAAAAGTTAAAAATTATTGCAGAACTTGAAGGGGAGGGTTCTCAAGGTGCAAAAATTGAAAAAATTCAAAATTTGTTAAATAAATGCTCCCCTAATGAGGCTAAATTCATTGGTAGAATAATCATTGGTAAGTTAAGACTTGGAGTGAGCGAGAAGACCGTTCTGGACGCTCTGTCTTGGTTTGAGGTTGGAGATAAAAGTTTGAGATCTGAAATCGAGAGAGCATATGGTGTTAGATCAGATATTGGATATATTGCAGATATTGTTAAAGGGTACTCAGGTGAAGAACTCATTAATGAATTGTCAAAACTCAAAATTGAACCAGGGATTCCAGTTGCGAGTAAGCTAGTTGAGAGGGAGAAAAGCGTCGAAGCTGTTTTTGAACGGATGGAGGGGTCGTGCCTTGTTCAGCCTAAACTTGACGGACTTAGGGCGCAGATTCATTACAAGAAGTTTAATAATAAAAAAGGAAACGCTAAGAAATCAGATGTCCAGATTTTTAGCAGGAATATGGAAAATACGACTCACATGTTTCCCGATTTGGTGAGGTTCGTAAAGAGCAATCTTAACAACTCTATCAATAGTTTTGTTTTAGATTCGGAGGTAATTGCTTATGATCCGGAAAGTGGTCATTTATTGGAATTTCAAAAGACTATTCAAAGAAAAAGGAAGCATGATGTTAAGGAAAAATCCAAAGAAATACCGATTAAGGCTATGGTGTTTGATCTATTGTATATAGATGGAAAAGATATAAGTCGGAATAAGTTGGAAAAACGTATTCAAAAATTGGATAATTTGTGTCAAAAATTTGAAAATCCCCCAAATGATACAGAACACCTAATTGAGATGTTAGATAGTACAAAAGTTGATAACGAGGATAGTTTAAACGTATATTTTGAAGATCGGGTTGGGGAAGGGCTTGAGGGAGTAATTGTTAAAAAATTTAAAACACCATATGAGCCGGGTACGAGAAATTTTGATTGGATTAAGCTTAAGGCTAGTATAAAGGATGATATGATTGATGAACTTGATGGTGTAGTACTTGGTTATTATCATGGGAAAGGAATTAGGAGTAAATTTGGCATTGGTGCTATTTTAGTAGGTATTTACAACGAAAAATGCAATCAGTTTGAGACAGTTGCCAAGGTTGGGACCGGAATAACAGATGATGAATTCGTAACAATCAAAAAGGACCTAATGCGAATAACTATAAAAAATAAGCCAAAAAATTATGAGATTGGTAATAATTTAAAACCTGATATTTATGTCGAGCCCGAGATAGTTGTGGTTGTTGAAGCCGATGAGATTACAAGAAGTAAAATGCACACTGCATGTAAAGACGATCAGGGGAGGGGTCTATCTATGAGGTTTCCAAGACTCAAAATTTGGAACAGGCAGGATAAAGATGTAGAGCAGACCACAAGCCCTAAAGAATTAGAGGATATGTTTAATCTCAAAAACAAGTAATTTTGTGTTCGTATGACGATATTTTTGTCGCCAAAGAAATTTCCTTAAACCCTTGCAATCTTTCGATCCCCCAGTTTATAATATTCCGATGTTAATTTTTATGACACCATAATGAATCTAACTAATATTTTTAAACAGCTTGGACTAAAGGAGGAGCACGAAAAAGTATACCTTGCAAATTTAGCATGGGGGGAGACCATCATCACTAATCTTGCACGAAAAACAAAAATACCAAGAACTACAGTTTATTTGTTAATCGAAGATTTACTAAATTTTGGGCTAGTAACCCAGACACTCAAGAATGGCAAAACATATTATGTACCAGCCAGTCCTGAAATACTTGAAACTCTTTTGGAACAAAAACAAAAGCAGCTTCAAAATTCTATTTTTGAACTTAAATCTAAAATGTCAGATATTAAAGCAATGAATAATTCAAATTCAAAAAAACCCAAAGTTGAATTTTTGGAAGGGTCTGAGGGTATTAAGCAGGCATATGAGAGAACTTTTGAGGCAGAGGAGATTTGGATACAGTGTTTAACAGAAGATTACCAGCAGGTAATACCAGATAATTTCTTTGAGGACTACTTTAATAGGTTTTTTAAAAAGTCAGACATAAAATCAAAAGAAATTTTGAAGTTAGATGACGAAGACTACGTTTCCAAGTACCAGTCAGATAAAAATTTACAGTTAAGAGTTCCTATCCAAAGTAAAACAGAAACAGATTTCTGGGTTTATGATAATAAAGTCACCTTTATTTCATTTAATAAAGATCGACCGTATGCCCTAGTTATTGAAGATGAAGATATAGCTAGATGTGTTAGAAATATGTATGATTTGGCTTGGAAAAGAGCAAGCGAGATTGATCCCCGAGTAAGAAAAGGTAAAGAAGTGAGGACTGATTTCTAAAAAGAAATAGGGGATTCTAAACCGTGAAGCAGAATCCCCTGTTTAATTTTAGCATGATTTGAGTTACTCCCGTTATTCGACAAAACAGAAGTTTATAAGAGTCCTCATCTTTGAATCAGAAGCAGGTCTAAATTAATTTTATGCCTATTCTTAACTATATAATGCCAATGCAAGGTATAGAAAATTTGGTTCTGAAAGCGTTGATTTGTTTATTGGTATATAATTAAGATAAATTAAATTCATCTATATACCCATGGGAAGCTACATAGAAATCAACGATACCCTTCGTATTACTAAAAAACAAGGTTTTCCCGAAGAGTTGGATATCAATCAATATAAAAACTCCGCTTTGGATGCAGAGGGGTTTCAAGACAGATTATTTGAATTCAAGGGTAAGCCAAATATCCGTATTTACCATGCACCACCGGTTAGAGTTTTCCTGGTTGAAGATATCGATGGAAAATGGTTGTACTGGGGAATTGTGCATATATTAGAAACTACTCTGGATATGGAAAAAAAGATTACTTCAGGTAAATATAAAATAGTCAAAATTTTTACATTAGAAGAGATGAAAAAGGCGCATGAGCTTATAGATGGTAATCCAGATACAAACTATTTTAATTAGTCAGTTTTATATTATGAAAATATTAAAAAAAGAAGCAAAGAAAGTTCAAAATTCGCCTGATTGTACAGTCTGGGAGTATGAATTCCCGAGTGAGTTGATGAGTTTTGCAACATGTTTGATAGATGGACGTTATCCAGATAAGGGAAGGGTAAGCAATACTGAATGCGAAGAGATATACTTTGTTTTGTCTGGAGATGGAACTGTTCATTCCGAGGAGGGTGATTTCGATCTTGCAAAAGGGGATATGTACGCATTCAAGAAAGGAGAGAAATACTGGGTAGAGGGGAATGAGTTCAGACTTGCGTTGTTTAACGCACCTAAATGGACCCCTGAACAACATGAAATAATCAGTTAACAAAATAAGAAATAAAATGAAAGATAATTTTCCAAATATTAAACAAAAAGCAGACTCAAGTGCATGTGGCCCTTCTTGTCTGCAAGCCATTTATAAATATTATGGCAAAGATTTAAAACTAAAAATGATACTTGAGGATTTGCATATAGATAAAGATACATCTACTTATGTTTCTCAACTTGCAAGACATCTAAATACAAATCATTTAAGTACTACATTGATTTCTTCTAATCCTTTTGTCGTTTCTCCTGACTGGAAAGCTAAACCAAAAAAAGTTGTTATTAAAGAATTGAAGGAATGGATTCTTCACCATTTCAACAAAGGCAAGGTGGAAAATATTTGGATTAAAGAGGCCTTGTATTTACTCTTTTATTTACAGGAAGGAGGAAATCTGAAAATTTCAAATATAACAACGGATCTAATAGATAAATATCTTGAGGACCAGAATTTAATCTTATGTTGTCTTGCAGAAAACTGGATCTGGGGTAAAAGAAAGATATCCAAAGTTGTAGAGTATGATAATATTAAAGGCCATGTAAATGGACATTTTGTTATAGTATATGACAAAAATAAAGGAGATTATCAAATAAGTGATCCATATCCTACTTCTATTGAAAACAAAGAGGGACTTTATGCTATTAATAAAGAAGAATTGCTTACAGCAACACTCACCTGGTCCCACGAGATTTTAATAGTGAATAATATAAAATAAAATTTTTACACTTAAAATGGAATTTCAAGAAATTACAAGTAAAGAAGAGTGGAATAAATTTGTGCTTTTTAACCCCCATACAGATATATTACAATCTTGGGAATGGGGAGAAACAAAGAAAATTGAAGGATGGAAGCCTTATAGATTTGGAGTTAAAGATGGTTTAGAAGAATATGGTTTTTCCGAGGGGGAGTTATTGGTTGGGGCACAAGTTTTGGTAAAGAAGTATAAGTTTTTTGGTAAGTTGGCCTATATACCTCATGGGCCGGTTTTTATCACCCCTCCAGACAGGGATCTGCCCAACGCATTATGGAAGAAATTTGAAAGAGGACTCATAAAATGGGCTAAAAAGAATAGGATTTTTACAGTAGAGCTTGAACCAAAAGCAACTTTTCATGAGGCAAGGTTTGGAGAATATAGATTTTTAGAAAATTGGAAAATAACCAAACGCAATAGACAGCCTAAATATAAACTAATTATGGATATTACCCAGTCTGAGAAAGAAATACTTGCAGGAATGAAAAAAAACACACGATATAATGTTCGTTATGCAAAAAGAAAAGGAGTAAAGATTAACAAGTATGATTTTAGTGATCCCAGCATTGATAAGGTTATTGATAGGTTTTACGATCTGGTTTTAAGGATGCAGGAGAGAGCTGAAGGATATCCTGTTAGGCCGAAAAAATATTTTCAAAATTTAGTAGAACAATTCAAAGGTACTAAGAATATGATGTTCATTGAAGCTGAATACGATGGAGATGTTGTAGCGATGAATATTTCTCAATTTACTAAATTTTGGGCATCAAGTTTTTATGCGGGATCTATAAGAAAACATTCCAAAAAAAAGCCTCCTTATTTACTGAGATGGGCTTCGATTTTAGAGGCAAAGGAAAGGGGTTGTGATATATATGACTTCTGGGGAATTGTACCTGATTCCAAACACCATAAGGGCTATAGCAAACATAAACTTAGTTTTGGTGGTGACCGTATTGATTTTGTTGGTGTGTTAATATATCCACTTTCTTGGAAAGCAAGGTTGTGGGAGATAGCTATGTGGATACAAAAGAAGAAAGCAGAATTTAAGTGGAGTTAATATAATTTTGATTAAGAAGAATGGGACTCGAATTTAAAACAGTTAAACATAAGGATGAGTGGGATCAATTTGTGCAGGCTCTAAATAGATATTCTTTTGTACAAAGTTGGTCCTATACTCATGTTTTTGATACTTTAGCCGAAAGAGTAGAACGAATAGGAGTTTATGACTCAAATGAACTCCGAGCTCTTTTGCCTCTTGGTATTATAAAAGCAAAGAGAGGAAACTATTTAAAGTTAAGACATGGACCCATTCTTGCAGAAAAAGACAGTCAACTTTTTTCCGAAATTGTAAAATTTTTTAAAGATCTATCGAAAGAAGAAGATTTAAGTTTTGTTAGAATTCATCCTATTATTGATGAGACATCTGTTTTAGAGGAAGAGGGTTTTAGACATGCTCCAACTCATAATCTTGATGGAGAAAAGACTCTGCAGTTGGAACTAAAAGGTAGAACCGAAAAAGATATTAAGATGAGTATGCGAAAAAATACTAGATACTATATACGTAAGTCTTTTAGGGAAGGTGTGGAGATAGTTAAGGATAATGATGATTTCGAATCTTTTTATAAATTGTTTTTGAAAACAGCGGATCGGCAGCATTATACTCCCTGGCCAAAAAGATATTATCAAAAACTGTTCGATCAGTTTAAGCCGGGAGAAAGAAATTTATTTTTTGCGGAAGTAAAAGGAGAGAAGGTTGCTTTTGGTCTTTTTATTGATTACGGGAAATATAGGTTTTACAAAGAAGGAGGGATGTTGATGAATTTTTCAAAATATTACCCGTCTTATGCTGTCCAATGGGCGGCCATTGCTGATGCGATGGATAAAGATATTGAAGTATATGATTTTTGGGGTGGAGTATCACCAAAAGATAAAGATGGAAATATAATAAAGAATTACCCCTGGGCAGGTATTAATTTATTTAAAGCCGGGTTTGGGGGAAAAGAGATAGGTATGGTTCATCCTCATGATTTACCTCTTGATTGGAAGTATTGGATTACCTGGGCTTTTGAGAGTATGGAAAAGTGGAAGAGAGGCTATTAAGAATCCTAAATAATTCGCCATTTTTATTTCAGTTCAGAATATTTCAAGAGAATGATAGAACAAGTTGAAAGCAAGGAGTTGTACAAAAAATTTTTTGCGAAAGAGAAACTCTGTTTTTTACAATCCTGGGAATGGGGTGAAGTCAAGAAACCGAACTGGAAACCCATGCGTTTATTAGCAAATCAAATCCCAATTCAGATTTTTATTAGAAAAATTCCTGTTATTAATCAAAGTTTTGGGTATATACCTAGATTGTTAGATAAGAAGAATTTTACCCCAGAAATTCTCAAAAAATTAATCAATTTCTTTAAGTATGAAATTAAATTATCTCATCTAATAATTGAACCGAATTTAACTAAAGCTGATAATTTTGAAGACCTGAATAGTATCTTGAATAATTTAAGATTTAAAAAAACCGGCAGAACAATCCAGCCTAATTACACTAATATTATTGATTTAACCCAATCATATGAGGAAATTTTTGCCAATTTTCGTTCTACATATAGGAGAAATATTCGTAAAGCTAAAAAATTAGGTTGTAAATCCGCGATATTTGAAAAAGGTAATGAACCGTTATCAAGATTTTTTAGAATAATGAATGCAATTATGCAGAGAACTAAGTATGTGATGCATGGAAAAAAATATTTTGAAAAAGTATGGAATGAATTATCGAAATCAAATCAGGCAAAAATTTATATTATTTCGAGAAAAAAAGAAGATCTAGGAGCCCTTTTTGTTGTTTTTGATAACAAAGGGGCATATGAGCTATATGGTGGTATTAATGAAGCTGGGAGAAGGTATAGGGCTGGATTTTTATTACGTGATGTATCGATTAAAGATTCAAAAGCAATGAGTAAAGAATTATATGACCAGTGGGGTGTCGCCGCGTTTTCCGAGGAAGGCTATTCCGAGAAAAGTGAGTTGGTAGGTGTTTCACGTTTCAAAGCAGGCTTTGGTGGTCAAGACATCGAATATTTTCCACAATATATATATGTGAATCATAAGCCTGGATATTTTGTCTACCGTCTAGGAGTATTTTTTAATAAAATGAAAATTAAATTTTCAAAAATTATTAGGTAATATTGTAATATTGAATTGGTATTTGGTTATTTAAGATTTAATCATTAGTGGGAAAATTACAAAAGTCAAAAACGAAACTTCTTATTGTATTGGGGCTTCTTCTTATATTAATCTCCCTATTTGTAATTATTCAGTATCTAAATTATGACTTATCTCCTGATAATTCTTTTGCTGATGAACTTGGGGAGGAAATTACGATTACTGAGATTTCAAAACACTTAGTTTTAGCAGAGATTGGAGAATATCAAAGTCAGTATTCTCCTTGGGTAATGCATAAATCAGGATGGAAAAGTTATTTAATGTTCTATTGCAAAAATACAAATATTGGTGGTGTGTCCCGTGATAGAGTTTGGAGAGCAGAAAGTTTTGATGGAGGTATTAGTGGGTGGACAAATGAACAAGTGATCTTAGAAGGCGAGCTGGGAGAAAAGGATGATTTGTCATGTTCACCTGGTGTAGTTATCGATCAGGAAGGTTTAATGCATATTTACTATGTGACAGGAGATAGAGATGAAGATATGGTTTTGTATCTTTATCATGCGACTGCTCCACAGCCTGGTGTGAAATGGACTAAAAAAGGGCCGGTACAGGGTATACCCCAACCACTTCCAGGGTATATAGAAACGCCAAGTCCGTATTTAATAGATGGACAAATCGTTGTTTATATTTCCGCAGGTTCTGAGGGAATATACAAGATTTCAAGTGTAGATGGACATAATTTTACGGGTTTAGAAACAGTGAGAGCACCTCGTGCGCAGGCAGGGCGAGTTCAACTATATAAAGATAAATTCTTTTATGTTTATTCGAAAAATGAAGAGCGTTATAAACCTCCCAATAAAATTTTTTTGAGTATTTCCAATATTGATACTTCTTTTCCAGACGGTAAGTTGATTATGGAATCTAATGGAAAAGAATGGGATGCTCTTCAAATGTGGAGCCCTCATATGATTAGGGTTGATGCTTTATGGAGAATATATTACGCTGGAAATAAGAGTTCCGAGGGTTGGTGGGGAGCAAATACTTCTATTGGTTTACGTGAATTTATGATTGATTTCCCGACTAGGTCACCTACGTCTAGACCCGATGGTTTAACCGCGACAGAGAATTCCATAAGTCCGTCTATGCCTAACTATTCCGATAATCAGGGAGATGAGCAGATTATAAATTATATAAAATGTGGAACTCTAGATTATAATCAGGATAATAAAATTAACTTACTTGATTTCGAAAACTTTAAGACAACATACTTGAAATTTAATCATAGTGATACAAATTCTATGTATTATAGATGTAGGGATAGTTTAGAAAGTGACTCGTGCGGATTTATTGACAATGATAATAATGAGATAGTTGATATAATAGACTTTAAGAATTTTATTGATAAATATCATCAAGAAAAATGCAGCTGATTTTATAAGTATCAAAGAGTGAAAATGAAGTTAAAATCAATTCCAAAAATTATATTCACAGGAGGCGGTTCGGGCGGACATCTGTCTATCATGAAGGCCTTGATAGAATATCTTAGGAAGTTAGATATAGATTTGGAATCTAAAATTTTAGTTGTTGGAGGAAAGTTAGGCATGATTCAAGATCCTGGACCTTCTCTTGATGAGCGTCGTATTCCGGAATTTGGTGTTCCTTATACTTTTATTCGAGGAGGGAAATTACATCGGGCTTTAAAATGGATGACTTTGAAACTTGTCTGGGGGTTTTTCCCCGGTCTTTGGGATTCTTATAGAATAATTAAAGATTTTAATCCTGAGATAATATTTGCAACAGGAGGGTATGTTTCTTTGCCTATGGTTATAATAGGGAAGCTTTTGGGCAAGAAAGTTGTCATACATGAACAAACACTCACAGCTGGATTATCAAACAAAATAGGCGCTTTTTTTGCAGATAAAGTTTTAGTTACTTTTGATGAATCGAAACAACACTTCCCTCCCCAAAAAACTATTTTAACCGGAAATGCTGTAAATGACTGGGTTGTAGATGATGATTATTGTAAACAAATACCAGAAAGGTTAGTGCAGGTTATTAAATATGCAAAAAAGGAGAATAAGCCCATTATATATATTACTGGGGGGAGTCAGGGGGCTCATAAGATTAATTTGTTTTTTTTGAATAACTTAATTTCAGTATTAGAAAATTATGCTTTAGTCTGGGGGACAGGAGAAAATGAACTTTATAATGATTTTTATACTGTTTCGGAAAGAGTTGATAAATTACCTCCTCATCTGGCGAAATCTATTTATTATTCAAAATATATAAAAAAAGAACTAGGTTATATTTTAAAAAATGCTGATTTAGTTGTATGCAGGCCTGGCGCAAATACATTATATGAACTTGCAGTCGTTGGAAAAAAAGCATTGATGATACCACTTTGGGTAACTTCTACGAGTGATCAGGAAACAAATGCTCGTTGGTTTTGTAAAAATTATACAGGAGCAATTCTTCATGAGAAGGAAATGAATCTAAAAAATTTTAAAAGAAGTGTAAAAGATTTAATGGAAATGGAATTTGCCGGTGAATCGATTAATATAGAGGGAACTGAACAAAGGATAATGCATGAAATACTTACGGAATAATAGATTTGGTGTGTGATATATAGCAGGTTTTAATTATGCTTCTATAGAAAAAATAATTTATTGTTTTCAATCTTTGAATTTTATTGTATACTTTGATATTAAGATGTGCAAACACTCAAAAAATAATAGATGATCAATAGTATTGTAAATTACTTAACTATATTTTAATTATTAATAATAAATTAAAGATGGCAGATAAAAAAGCAAAAGCACCAGACGAAGTTGTAAAATCTGGTAGCTCGGGAGAAAGTAACGACAAGGTTTTAGCAGCTGTCAGTGCTATTCCTTTGGTGGGACTTATTGTATATTTAGCTATGAAGGATGCTTCTGATTTTGTTAAGAATTATGCAAGGCAAGGAGCAATGCTTTTCATTGTTGGAATTTTAGGTTTCATTCCTCTTGTTAACTGTGTAGTTATTATAGTAGAGGTAGTTGGAATTCTAATGCTTCTTATTAATGCTTTACAAGAGAAGAAAGACTATAAACTCCCTGTACTTGGAGATTTAGCAGAGAAGATTTTTAAATAAAGATTTATAAAAAAAATATAAAGCCTTCTTTAATTAGAAGGCTTTTTGTTTGATAAAAAATTGTTTTTGTATTATAACTGTAGTAATTATTTGTTAGAAATTTGTCTATGGGTTTATTTGGAAGAGGAAAAAAAAGCCGTACGCCTGTAAGAAAGCCACCTGCAAGAAGGCCATCTCCAACTTCAGGAGGAGGAAAGCCTGTAACTCCGTCGCATACTGAAGGTGGTGGTTCGATAAAGCCAGAAAGAAGAAGAGGTCCTGCTGGACCAGGAAATGATATGAAAGCTGCTATTACCCGAACCCCTACACCTGAAGCCGAAGCCGCAAAAGCAGATATGTTAAAAGCGGATCCGTTTGAGGGGTTGCCAGATGTACAAGGACTTAGAGAGTTGGCAGAGCTCTATGTGGGAGATGGTGCTGATTTTGAAGGATGGAATGAGATGCCTTCTGCTTTACGTAGTTTATTAGTTCATATTGCTGAAAATTTACCTGATTGTCCCGTTGATTTAGTAAAGGAGATTGTGACTAAATTTAGGGAAAATAATACTTCAGAAGCACAATTACAGGAAATTCTTAAATTAATGGAAACAGACGAACGTTTTAAAGATTTGTCAAATGATTCAAAATATTCTTTGCTTCTTGCACTTTTAGGTGAAAGAGTGGTAAGGATGTTAAAAAGATACGACAATCCGCAGTTTGTAGGAGTAAGTGCAAATGGAAAATTAGAGATAGGAGGTCAAGTTGACGTTGAGCAATATTCGAACCCAACCCAGGCTATTTTAAATGCGGCAAAAAAACTGGCTGCAGGAGGTAGTCTTGTAGGTACAAGTTTTGGTAATGGTTATTATATTCTGGTTTCCGGAGCAAGAGTTAGAGCCCCTGCTGGTACTTTAGGGCTAAATAGATTTCTTCCCACAAATATTAATTATTAATTTTTTTTATTAAATCACTTTACCAATTAACGATCTTTTTGTTAAAATAACAACAGATTTAAAAAAGCATAAATTTTTGGAACTGCGGAATAAAAATTCGTAAGCCAAAAGTTTGGTGCTTTTTTTATCCAAAAAATTAGCAGTTCAAGGCTTAATTTTTTTGTTCTTTGAAAACTGAAAGAGTAGTAGGTATAGTCATGTTTATATGATATACCCGTTAATTCACCCTAAAGTAGAATAAAGTCGCTTTAGGGACAAACATGAATTCAATTTATTGAGTTTCATGGTACTCTAAATAAGTTTTTAGGTTTGCTTTAAAAACCTAACCGGATTAAATTTCAAAACGTGATTTATCACGTTTTTATCAAATTTTCTATTTGGAGAGTTTGATCCTGGCTCAGGATGAACGCTGGCGGCGTGCCTAAGGTATGCAAGTCGAACGGTAAGGCCCCTTCGGGGGTACACAAGTGGCAAACGGCTGAGTAATACGTAGGAATCTACCCTAAACTCAGGGATAGCCCCGTGAAAATGGGGGTAAAACCTGATAGTCCCCGTACCTAACAGTACATGGGTAAAACTTTAGTGGTTTGGGATGAGCCTGCGGCATATCAGGTTGTTGGTAGGGTAATGGCCTACCAAGCCGATGACGTGTAGCTGGTCTGAGAGGATGGTCAGCCAGAATGGGACTGCGACACGGCCCATACTCCTACGGGAGGCAGCAATTAGGAATCTTGCGCAATGGACGAAAGTCTGACGCAGCGACGCCGCGTGGAGGATGACGGTCTTCGGATTGTAAACTCCTTTTATTAGGGAACAAGTTCTGAGTGTACCTAATGAATAAGCACCCCCTGACTACGTGCCAGAAGGGTCGGTGATACGTAGGGTGCAAGCGTTATCCGGATTTATTGGGCGTAAAGGGACGCGTAGGCGGCCTCTCAAGTTCTTCGTTAAATCCTATGGCTTAACTGTAGAAAAGCGGAGAAAACTAGGAGGATAGAGGGAGTTAGAGGAAAGCGGAATTCCTGGTGGAGCGGTGAAATGCGTTGATATCAGGAGGAACACCAAGTGCGAAGGCAGCTTTCTGGGACTCACCTGACGCTAATGCTCGAAAGCGTGGGTAGCAAAGCGGATTAGATACCCGTGTAGTCCACGCCGTAAACGATCTCTGCTAGACGTATGTTCTGATAAGGTTTCCCTTCGGGGAAAAGTTTTATTGGGATGTGTGTTACAGCTAACGCATTAAGCAGAGCGCCTGGGGAGTACGGTCGCAAGGCTAAAACTCAAAGGAATTGACGGGGACTCGCACAAGCAGTGGAGCGTTTGGTTTAATTCGATGCTAAACGAAGAATCTTACCAGGGCTTGAACTTATACTGCACGCCCCGAGAAACCGGGGAAGCCTTCGAGGGTGTATAAGAGGTGCTGCATGGCTGTCGTCAGCTCGTGTCGTGAGATGTTGGGTTAAGTCCCGCAACGAGCGCAACCCCTATCCAGTGTTATAATTTCTCTGGAGACTGCCTTGCCAAAACGAGGAGGAAGGTGGGGACGACGTCTAGTCATCATAGCCCTTATGTCCTGGGCTACACAAGCGCTACAATGGTCGATACAATGGGTGGCCAAACCGCGAGGTGGAGCTAATCCCGCAAAATCGATCCCAGTTCGGATTGTAGGCTGAAATTCGCCTGTATGAAGTTGGAATTGCTAGTAATCGTGGATCAGCAAGCCACGGTGAATACGTTCTCGAGTCTTGTACACACCGCCTGTCAAGTCACGGAAGTTGGTTTTACCCGTAGGCTCACCACGTCTAACGTGGGGGGACGACGGTAGGGCTGGCGACTAGGGCTAAGTCATAACAAGGTAGCCGTAGGGGAATCTGCGGCTGGATCACCTCCTTTCTAGGGAGTAAAAGGCCACCTTACTTTGCTTTATTTCATAAAGCTTTGTAGGGAAATGAGTTTTGGGGCCAATCCTATTGTCGGTGGATAATAGGAACTAGAATTTCTCAATTTCTTGTAAATTGAGATAAAAATGTTAAAGGAATTAACCCTTAACAAGAATTAACAGGTATTATTACCTACTACTCTTTTAGGATTTAAAGAGCTTCAAGTATAAAGAGATAGAACTCTGCAGAAGCCGTGCCTTGAAGGCAGGCAGGCAGAGTTTTTTTGTTTGTAAGACCTAATTTAATGGTGTAAAATTATGGGCATGGATCTTTAAAAATAACTAATAGTTGGCAATATAATTTTGGTAATAGTTGGTTATCTGCCTGCCGTCAGGCAGGGAGCGCAAAAGTACAATGTGAGCCAGTAGCTCAGTTGGTTAGAGCGCTATCCTGATAAGATAGAGGTCCCTAGTTCAAATCTAGGCTGGCTCACATTGTACTTGTCCTGACCCGCCTGACCGAAATGATAGATTTATTAAATTTAGAGTTCAGTCGGGCAGGTAAGACTGAGGTCCGTGGTTCAAATCCACGATCGCTCACAGGTCATTTATAGAAAGGCAGGCGGGTAAGATAGAGGTCCCTAGTTCAAATCTAGGCTGGCTCATGTTGTATCTATCTTTAATAATTATGTTTTTTGTTAGAATAAATTAATGACTGATTCAGTAAAGATTGAAAGGTTATCCAGAAAGCATAGACAGGCAATCAGGAAATTGATGGATGAATTTTTTAAGGATTTTAATAGAGGCTTTCTTTTTACAGATAAATTAAGAAAATTAGAGGAGTATAAAAATATTGATCACGTCATTAAAAAGGAACTTGAGAAATATTTTGAATGGACAGGATTTGTTGCTATAAAGGATAATAAGATTGTTGGATATATTATTGGGCATATAAAAGAAGAAAAGCAGAAAGTTTTAGAAAGGAAGGGATGTATTGAAGAGTTTTTTGTAACAGAGAATAAAAGGGGAGAGGGTGTTGGAAGGTTGCTTATGAACAGAATTATTAAGTATTTTGAAAAAAAGAAATGCGATGTTTTGGCAATAGAAGCTTATTCTGTTAATAAGAAGTCTATAGATTATTATAGAAAATTAGGTTTTGTTGATTTTAGTATGAAGTTGGTTAAGAGAATTAATTAGTTGTTTAATAGATATGGGGCTGTGGTAGTCACGCTTGCGTGGCAAGGCCACTTGAAGGTTCAAGACCTTCGGCTCCACCAAGTTGTACAACGATACCATTGTTTGCAAAATGGGGCTGTAGCATAGCTGGTCTATTGCGCTTCATTTGCAATGAAGAGGTCGCGGGTTCGAATCCCGCCAGCTCCATTTTGCAAACAAGAGAATTTCCCAATACACAAGAAAACTAATGAGATGATAGCTGGTCTATCCTGCCTGCGTGACTGCATCAGCAGTCAGGCAGGTGCGCTTCATTTGCAATGAAGAGGTCACGGGTTCGAATCCCCCAGGCTCCAAGCGATTCAGAGCTTTCACCTCCTCACTTATAGTAAAACTTGTTTCGAATCGAAGGATAGTGAGCATGTCGAACTACATTGGAATATATAGAATTTGGTGATAAAATATTGGTGTTGATTTCTATCAAACTTTAATTTTTTCCAGCAACAAATCGAGAAAATTTATTTTGATAGAAATTTAGAGTTAATGTATGAATGTAAATCGTAATGAAGAATAAGGTTAATATATTACAAAATCTCAATAACTTAAAGCATATCAAGAGAACAGGTCCAAATTTGTTTGCAGGTATTTCTTCTGGGGAATTGGAAAGCATTGCGGAGCATACTTTCATGGTTTCCTCTATTGTAATGTTATTCGCAGAAGAAGCAGGGGAAGTAGATTTAGGTAATATGCTTCAATATGCACTGGTGCATGATTGGGGTGAGTCTATAATTGGAGATATGCCCTCTGGAAGTAGATCATACAGGGAATACTTCGAGGGAGATATTAGACAAATTCATAAAAAGGCAGAACACAAGGCGAAGGAGACTTTATTACAAGATGGATCAATAGAACTGCCAGATCTTTCTACATTGGAGAAGGAACTCCTACAATTGGCAGATACAATATCCATAATTTTGGAATTGATTGATTTAAAACAAAAAGGACACGGTCATAAATGGGTTCGACAGATGTTCGATGTGCAAATAAAGAAACTTAAAGATTTTTCGTTTAATTTTATTGCCCCAATTACTAAAGAATTGGAAAATATGTTTATTGAGGGTATGAGTAATAAATATCTAACAAAAGCTTCTCTGAAATAAATCTTACATAAATTTTTTCCACCATACATTTATAGATGCCAATTTCGAAGAATAGATTTTGAATATAATCGTGAAAACCATTTTTGTATTATTCATAGCATAGCTTCAAGTTTTCAAATGGTTAAACTTCTGATCTGTTATACTTATTTTAATAAATCTGTATAAAAAATATTCATGAAATTAACTGTACTCGTTGATAATAATACTTTAATAGACCGATACTTATTAGGAGAACCAGCAGTATCTTTTTACATTGAAGAAAAAGGTTATAAATGTCTTTTTGATGTTGGATACTCTGGCATTTTTATAAAAAATGCCTGTACTTTAGATATTGACCTTTTAGATCTTGATGCTATTGTTTTGTCTCATGGCCATTTAGATCATACATGGGGGCTGGATCCGTTGTTAAAGCTTTACAATGAGGCAAAAATAGAGAAAAGGTTTAGTAAAAAACCTAAATTATATGCTCATCCAGATGTGTTTAAAACAAAAAAGATCCCTGAATTTGGAGAAATTGGAAGTTCAATTTCCCAAAAAAAGATTGGGATACACGTAGAATTAGAATTAAGTCAAAAACCAGTCTGGTTAACAGAGAGTATAGTTTATCTTGGGGAAATTCCAAGAAGAAATGATTTTGAGAATAAGAAACCGATAGGCAAGATTGAAACTGACGAAGGAAGTAAAGACGATTTTCTTTTGGATGATACGGCAATAGCATATAAATCGGAAAAAGGAATGGTTGTAATTACAGGTTGTTCTCATGCAGGTATATGTAACATTGTAGAATATGCTAAAGAGATTTGCGAGAAAGAAAAGGTCATAGATGTAGTTGGTGGATTTCATTTAATGGATCCTACTGAAAACCAAATGAAAGGAGCTCTAAGTTATTTCGAAAAATTAAATGCTCAGGAACTACATGCTTGCCATTGTGTTGATTTACAATCAAAGATTGAGTTGGCAAAGGTTGCAAATTTAAAAGAAGTTGGATCTGGATTAGTACTAACTTATGAATAAAGAAGTCTCCAAGCAAAAAGAAATTCCTAAGATTTTAAAATTTTATTCTCTTTCAGGCCTTATTTCTATTCAAAGAATTTCAGTTGGTTTGGCTAATGATAATTTTTTAGTAAAGACAAAACAAGGCGAATATGTTTTGAAATTTATCAATGCTTATCGAAATGAAATATTCAAAAATGATTTAGCAATACAAAGAAAGTTAAAAGAACTGGGTATTCGTAGTCCAGTTTATATTAGAAATTTAAGTGGAGATTATATTTATCGGAAGGGTAAATATAGAGTTGTTGTTTCAAAGAAGGTTAGAGGAGTAAGACCTAGAAAAGTTAGCATAAAACTTGCGTATTCAATTGGGAGAGTGTTGGCACAATTTCATTTAGGGATTACAGATTTGCCTAATAGTATACAAGGATGGATGAATGTAAATTCTGATGATTCCAAAACAGCAAAAATTTTGAGAAAAGCAGATCTTCCCATTGGTATTACTCATGGGGATATGCACGAGGGGAATATCCATGTTTTGGATAAAAAGAAGGACAAGGTCTATGCAATATTTGATTTTGAAGAAGCGGGAGAAGATCTTTTAGTTGTTGATTTAGCTAGATCTATACTTGCGGTTTGTGTTGAAGAACAAGGAACAAAGATAGATGAGAGATTAATGGAATCAGAAATTAAGGGCTATCAATCCATCAGATTACTTGAAGAAAATGAGAAAATACATTTTGGTAAAGCTTTTACTCATGCTGTCGATAAGTGCATAAAGTGGTTTTCAGAAAATGATTTTGAAAGATATATAGAAAATCATAAATTAAGACTAAAGAGTTTTCGTTCGCCTTTTGAGTAATCAATTATTAAGAATCTTATTAATTATGTATTATCTTTACATCTTACTTTGTTCCGATAAGTCCTTGTATACAGGGATTACTAATAATATTGAGAATAGGTTACAGACACATAGAGATGGGGAGGGATCTAAATATGTCAGATCAAGGCTACCTTTTAGATTGATATACACAGAAAAATTAGAAAATAAATCTAAAGCTTTACGGAGAGAATTGGAGATTAAAAGCTGGAGCAGGGAAGAGAAAATTAAAAATCTAAACCTTAAATTGAGTTTTTCGATTTGATAAATTCGGCAATAAGCAGATTAATTTCTGTATTTTTGATTCAGATCCTGTAAAAATTTTTTGTTTTGAAGAATCTCTTGAAGTTCATCCTCTGTGCATAGGGCACCTAGATCACCTCTAATCTCATTATTTTTAGAAGCATGCACTCCAGCACCAGTATATTGTAAAAGTCGGTCTTCCATTGGAAGGTGTTTATCCAGAGGGCTTTTTGGATCTTCAATTAAGTTTCTGTATACATGTAAAGGGTCTAGTGCGTTTGCCAGTATTGGATTTTCTAGTGTGTTAAATCCTAATCTTTTAGCCTCTTGATAGATTATACTCCCTCTCATCGTTGCATTATCTTGAATACCTTGCCTACCCTTAAAATCTTTTGAAAATCCATCTGGAAGATTTGAGTCTTTATAACGATTTTGTGGATCTGTAAAAACCATAAGCCGAGATGGCGATTCTGTTAGAAGCATGATTCGCTGAGGACATAGTTTTCTTACTATAGATTTTGGTATTTCTCTAAAGTCTTCACAGAAATTTTCTCCATAGATTTTTTCATGATAGATTTTTTCATATGTCTCTATATCTAAAATTTTATCTGCTTCGTAAAGTATTTGAAAACCATTATCTTCAAGAAATTCTCTAAAACTGTCATATATGTGATACATGTCAGGTTTTACAAGTAACAGTGCAATATTTCCATCTTCAGTTAATTCTGATATGTATTCAGTTTTTTCACAATTGTTTTCATCAATACTTTCGAAGTATGATCTATAATCATTGTCGTCTAAATGTTCTAACATTCTTCCAGTCAACTTCATAAGGAAATATCGTTGATTAGCATCAAAGCTTTTCTCTCTATTTTTTTCTACATCTGTGATATCAATATTGTATGCTTGTAGTGTTCTTATGTTATTTTCTGCAATTCTTTGCAATGTGGTTGGTATCTCCTTTTCGAGCATGATCTGTAGGTAAATTCAGAATGAAAGTTAGGGGGAGAATTATACCCTATAGAGATGGCAAATGTAAAGTAAGGGCAGAATTAAAGATTTTTGTTTTAATCGCTTAGTACTTTGAATACTTGAGAACCACTTGGAGTCTCTACCTCAATAATGTCCCCTGCTTTTTTATTATCTAAGGCTTTAGCGAGTGGAGACTTGGAGGAGATTAACCCCTTACCGGGATCTGTGAAAGCTGGTTCAACGATTGATATATTCTTTTTGAAGCCTTTTTCTTTATGTTCAATGATAAAGCTTTTTAGTTGTTGTGAGGACTGTTCTAATCTGGGCAGGGCTCTTCTTAGATCAGTTAATTTATTAGTAAGAAGGTCTCTTTTGTCCATTAATCCTTTAACGAGAGAGTCATCATCTTCTGTGGTTTGGCTTCGAGCTTCATCAATATCATTAATAATTTTTTCAATCTTATTTTTAAGGACTTCTATTTTGGCCAGTATTGTTTTTTTATTTGGTGCAATTATTTCTTTCATAATTAATAAAATAAAATATAATTTTTTAATAAGTCAAATAAGTACGTATGTGGAGTATAGCATATATAATAATTTAATAAAAATTCAAAAACAAATATATCAGTTATATTATGAATTACATGTTGTTATAATGTAATATAGAGTAAAGGATTTATTTTTTCTGAATCTTCTAGTATGAATAAATTAGCAATCTTAAAACAGTTAACTAAATCTTATAACTTGAAAAATAATTATTTCGAAATTCTAAAAGAACTTCTAGAGAAAGATTTATCTGCTGTCGAAATTTTAGAGAGAACCTCAATTTCCAGTGGTAGGATTTACGGTTTATTAGCTGAACTGGAAGATTTACATCTTGTTGATAAAATACATGGAAAACCCGCAATTTATACACTAGAAAAATTTGATGATAATATACGAAATTTCTTACAGCACACATATGGTTCGTTTGTAGCCAAACAAACAGAGATAAGTAATATGCTCTCTGTCTTATCAGATCAAATTAATATTAGTATTGGTTATGGAGATGAGAATATTAATGCGGAATTAAGGAGAATGTATAAGGAATGTAAATGGGCAAAAATACTTCATAAGGAAAGGGGTTATCCTTGGTTTCTAATAATAGATAACGAGGAGCAATTTTTTAAGATTAGACATAAAATTCGAACAAGTAGATTGGCTGGTTCTCCCAAAAACAAAGTTAAGTTATTATTAAAGAGAGAATCTTATCGGAAAGCATATAAAAACAAACAGATGGATCATATTATGAGTCGTGAAGCTTTTAATAGATACGTAAATATGCTTGAAGAACTTTTTGGCAAAGATGTAAGGAAACAAATTATTCAAAGGGTTTATTCTAAGTTGAAGGATAATTCGCGAATTACAATACAGGTTCAGAAAAATTCATCTAATCCTTATTCTATATATATTACCGATAAAATGGTTTTGATAGCTTTACTTTTTCAGAGACAGGAGAACAGATATATTAAAATGACAGGAGGGGAGATTATTAAGAGTTATAAGGGAATTTTCGAAAAGTACATTCAGAATACAGAAAGCATAATACCTCTTCTAGAAGACTACATTTAATCTTTAATAAATTTTTCCTGAAAAGCTGTGTTTGTCTTCTTTTGTTTCTTCCAATTCACTTGTATATTCCGAAAGCCCAAAAGCTCCAATCATTAGAATTGCTACAACTAGTGTAATCATTGCAATGTAACTAATATATTAAGTATGAGTTATTTATAGTACGTAATAGGGGATGAAAGTGTTACAGTTAAGAGAGTATTTTTACAAACTCAAAAACACGGATAAATTTGATGGATAATGAGTAACGCGAATAAGAACTATATAGTTTTGATATATTTTTAAATTATAGTATAATTCGACAACTTCATCTTTTATACAAATAATATGGGTCATCATGAATTACCACTATCTGTTCAAATAGCACAAGACACAGAACCAGACTCCGAACTGTATTCTCCCGATTTGATAGATACACCCCAAGAATTAGCAGAATATAAAGAGTCTAGATTTATTACAATGCTTCCAGATTATGTAGGTGATCACATAATAGGGGAGATAGATAAGAATGGAGATGGAATACCGGATAATAATGATGGTGATGGGATGCCTGATTATGCAGAGAGGTATATTCTGGAGTCTATATCAGGAAGTAATCCTGGATTTGTACTTGTTGATGTAGATTGGGATTCTTTGGTAGCCAGTTATGATATGTCTGGATTTTCTGTATTTGAATCTGAGGATGGCACCAAACTAAATTTAATTAGTTCAGATTCTCCCCAAGTTAATATAAACGGAGGTTATTTAAATGAAATAATTGGCAAGATAAAAGAATCAGGGATTGCTTTAACCCCATTTGTTAGACATGAAGATGGTCGTGCTCAAATTTATAATATAGAATTTGATTGGGATAAGAATCCATGGTTATGGTTATATGAAGATCAGGGCGAATCCGTTCCGGGTGGTGCTTTTCCAGTATATATCGGATCAGAAGTTGTACCTGATTTAAGTAGTAATGTATGGCAAGAAGAAGGGCAGGAAGCCTTTTGGGATCAACTTTCGTCTGATGATTGGAAGGATATTAGATTTTTATCTGGTACTTTGTTAGGTTATGCCCCAGACTGGAGGTATGTTTATGAAGATCAGACTATGTGGGAAGAAGCACTGGATATTGCAACAGGCATTGTAGCGTCTCAGGAAGAGTATTTTAATTATGAAACATACATGACTTCATTTCCCAATCTAGATGAACAGACATCTGAGGGATCTGGTGAGAATGTTGTTCAAGGATACTATTTAAGTGCTGATTTTGGAGGATTGGGAAATGAATCTACTATTCAAGCAATGAGTAGAGAACCCCTTTCTTACTTTACTGGCATGGAACCAGAGGAGTTAGTTTTGGATGATTAAAATAGTATTTTATTCATTTAAATTAATTATTGACTAGTTAGTAATCTTATAGTATAATTTATATATATTAAATTATTAATTTTTTCAAATGGCTAACGAACAGATGCAAGTTCCTGAGAGGAAAAGTAATACCGCTGCTTGGACAGCTGGACTACTTGGAGTTTTAGGACTTTTGTATGGAGGTGCTGAAGCTGCAAATTATGTTAATTTGATACCTGGTAATATGCTTAGGGACAGATTTGGATATGATGTAAAAGACGATCCTTGGGTTAATTTTCATGAGGTAACACATGATCTAGACGATGTCGAGTTTGTTATTGATCCTGATGAGGACACATTTCTAAGTGCAAGATTTGATGAGGCTGGGCAAGATGTTGAACTTACTTGGGTATTTGATGTTACAGATGATGATGTTGATGATTTAATTGAGATGGACGGAAATGAGATAAGGTTTGATTTTGGAAATGATGGTAGTTTCGAATATGTCGGGGTTGATGAGGATGGAGACGGTACAATCCGAGGAGATGAGATTTCAAAACAAGAATAAAATTCCAGAAACAAAAAAATATAAAAGAAGGTGCTTTAAAAAAGCACCTTTTTACTTTTAAAATGTATTTTTTATTGTGTGATTAGAATTCGGGTTGAACAATTTGATTTTTCAATTTAACTGCCACACCAGAAGCCTTGGTCCAGGCCATTTCGCCGACTCCGAAATTATTTTGCATTTCAAAGTCAAGAATTGCATTTGCGCCAAGATTGTAGGCTTCTTCTAGAAGCTCGTCCAATGCTTGCTCTTCCGTTGTCTTGTGTCTTTCTTCATATTCACTTATACGACCACCTGTTAAATTTTTAAGCCCTGCAAAAAATCCTTTACCCAGACTCACTCCCTGAATGCTAACACCACTAACGTATCCTAAGATTTTTTCGATTTGATCAAGTTTTATATCTACTGTGAATGGGGCAATAAGGGCTATTTCGTTTTTTGGTGTTCTATATTCTTGAACGGGTGTTGTTTCATTCATTTTGACCGAATTATCTATTAATAATTTAAAAATCATCAAATTCATCGATAGGTGCAAGCATAAAGCCCGTAGCTATAATTAATGCTCCTACCAGTGCTGCAACACCACCATAGGTAATGCTTTTTTCCCAAAACCCCTTCGGATCTTCATCACTATCTCTAATATAGCGATAATCAAATGTATCCTGTTCCATTTGATAAATAGTAGATTTAAATTACTTGCTTTTCATCTTTAAGTACTGCGGCTACTCCTTCAGCTACTGCTTTTATAAGAAGATTCCCTGTCTCAAGATCTCTAATTATTTCGTCAGTAACGTCGAAATTTAAGATGGTATTTGCTCCAAGTTTTTCGGCTTCTTCTCGAACACGGCCTACAGCCTCTGTATGAGCCTGTACATATTCTTTTTCCAGTCCTTTTACTCCCCCACCAATTACTTCTCTTATACTTGCTTCCACTTCTCTAAAAAACCCAAGATCTCTAATTGAAATTCCCGCAACAGACCCTTTTACTTCCTCTATGTCGTAAGCCTCAACTAAGACCCAAGGGGGAAGTAATTGGATTTCACCTTCGGGTGAGGTAGGCCTAGTAAGTGTTTCTTCCATATGTATATATTTAAAAAAAATATAGTAAATTAATCCTATGGTTCGATCGTAGTTGTAGTAATGACAGTTTCCTCAGAGTACATCTCAATACCGGTTTCGGGATCAAAAAGTTCTGTATATGTGGTTTTAACTTCAACATCTGGCTCTTTTGTTTTCTTGAATGGCTGTTCAGGTTCTTTTTTATCAGTTTTTTGTATATCGTTTTGTTTTTCTTTCATGTGTATATAAAAAGTAATATGTTAAAACCTATAATATTATATCATTAAAGTAAAAATTAAAAAACCATATTGTAAAACGAGTTGAATTAAAAATCGAGATGGAAGTTGAATATATTAAATCAATCAACTATAATTTGCCAACCTATATTTTAGTTTTGATTTTAGGTATACTTAAGAAGTTAAGGTATTTAATATTTTTTATAAATTCATATGACAAATTTTAATGAGGTTTTTACTAAATGGCTGGCGTTTTTTGAATCTGCAGACGAGACAAAGAAGGATGTTTTTGAGTCTATCCATCCTGAAGTTAAAAAAGGTTTTGATGTTGTCACTAGGGTATCTAAAGAGGAAATACAGGCTTTGCTAAATAATGAAGAGTTTTTGAAAAAAATAGAGCAAAATTTAATCCGATTATTAGCATTTTCGGTTTTCGGTGGGTATATGTTGTTTTGTATAAGAAAAGGAATCGACCCAGTAAAGGAATCTTTAAAAGACAACGAAAATGTAGCGAAAGTCGGGAACTCATGGATGGAGGCATATAAACAAGATAATTTTAAAAGTCTTATTCAGTCTATTGAGCCGTTAGTGGTATTGATGGTTGAGAAAGGGAAGCAGGCAAGAATGAATCAATTGATTATGTCTTTTCCAGAGATCATGAATTTGAGTTTCAAGGATGGTTTGCAAATAGATAAATTTATGAGATGGGCAGGACTTCAAGGCTATATTTTAGGTATGTTGGAACAGGAATTAATTAAAGGAAAGGGAAATTTAAAGGAAGCATAAAGACATTGTTTTTTGCATTTTTACCCTAATAATATATGGAGTCAGAGGGTGAACTTAACATCATTCATCATGAAAAGGGTGATTTTTTAGAAGAAACAATAGGAAAGTTACTTGCTGTACCTTTTCAACATTTGACTTCTGGTACTTTATCGAGTGCTTTCAAACGAATTCCACCTGAATCGGTTGAAAGATTGAAAAAAACGTTTGAGGATGTTGAATGGGAAGGAGATATTGAAGTGCATTTGAATCACTCCCCACTTTTTAGGCAGCTGAAAAGGCTTTTTGAAAAAGAAAGGCGTGCTTCTCTTTTTTCGCGGATTGTTGTAGGCCTCCCTTTAACTGTTGCTACTAATATATTCAGCAAACTTACAAATGCAAATAATTACAACCCCTACACAGAAACTGTTCAACTTTTTAACGAAAATATCTATACTAATATTACCGGAGTTGCATTAGCAGAAGAGATTGACCAAACTGAAGAGCCGATAAAAAGGGAAGTCAAAAGCCTTTTAACAACAATTCCCTATTTTTTAAGTTCTATTGTTAATTGGAAGGCTAAAGAACGGGCGATGCAGCATTTAAGTCCTGAAGAAAGAAATGAAGCTTTCCAGTATTTAGCTACAGGTAGTGTGAACGATATAATAATTGATAGTTTGACGTTATTCGGTGTTTTAGCTGGAATCTCTACATTTCTTCCTGATTTTGATTTGTCAACCGAAGCTGAACTCGGAATAGCTGGGGCAACCGCCGCTGGAATATATGGGTATACTCAATTAATTAGGGAGCCTGATGAATTAGGCTCAAGTATATTCTTCGATCCTAATAAGGAGATATTATTAGAAAAAAACAAGAAAAAGAAGATGAAGGATCGGGAAGTTTTTAGTCTAGATGTGAGTATATAGGAATTATAAATTATGAACAGGGAGTACATATTGGTCAAATTAAAAAGATTATGAGATACTTAGATTGATAATTAATTAATTTATATCTATCTTTATGCATTCAGCACCTGAAGCACAAGTTCCAGAAGAACTTACAAAAAAAGCGCAGGAACAACAAAAAGAGCAAAATGGCGAAAGGGAACAGGAGGCTCAGAAAACTGAAATGCCTGTAGAAGAATTGGTTAAGAGACAAGAGGGGATGATAGGAAAAATTGTTAAGTGGATTAAAGGTTTTGAGGCACAGGATGCTAAACGAAGAATCCAGGAAATTAAGGATAAAGAACATTATGATAAGTGGAGAAAAAAAATTAAGCAGGTAGAGAAGAAATGGAGGGATGGCACAATGCTTAGGAATACAGCAATTAATCTGGCTGGATATTTTGCATTATTGATTGGTATTATTAATCCTTTAGCAGCTGGTCCATTAAGTGCTTTTTTTGCAGCTACAAAAATCCCACCTTTTTTTATAGCGTCATTAGTAAGAGGTACTCCTCCATGGAGAAATCTAGAAGGCAAGATTAGAGAGTTTTTTGATAAAAAAAGAGATGATTATCAGGAATATCAAAGCCTTTTAAATCAAAATCCAGATAGTCCTACTAATAAAAGAATTAGGCGAAATATGGTTCGTTTTGAAGAGGCGGCTAAACGTGCAAAAGAAAGAAAAGAGAATGCAGAAAAAAATGGAGAGGAAAACCAAGACCAGGAAGCTGCATCGGAAGGACAAACAACTGGACAACAGACACAGCCTAAAGCTACAGAAGTTTCACAAGAACAAAGAAGACCGCAAACAAAAGAGGATCAGATACAAGCTATTCAAAACAGAACTGATATTCCGGAAGATGTAAAGGAAGCATTGGTAAGGGCTTTACGTGGTTAGTTTGGCTTTGAAGATTTTTGGCTAATAAGTTTTAATATATTACAAAAAGTATGAACTTAGAATTTCTTGCAAATACATTAGCGTTAACATCAACTCCTCGTGAGGAGATAGCTCAGTATGTAGCTGAATATTCTAAAACAGTAAGTTTATGTGCATTTGAGGCGGTAATGGGAGAACTTGACCAGATGGAAGACAATGAGAAATTAGGGGATTTAGTCAATTTAGTTGGAGAACTGCATCAGCATAAAACAAGTTTAGATATTGCAGATGAAGAAAAGACAAAAGCATTTTATGACAGGTTTGAAGTTTTGATGAATTCGGTTATGGAGTTGCCTGAGGCAGAGAGAATAAAGGAAAGGATTGAGGAGGAAATAGATGCATTAGACCAAGAAGTTGTTGACGAAATAATAGCAAAATGCACAGAAGAAGATAGAGAGAGAATATTAGAAGCTACTCAGGCGGTCCTTCAGGCCACTGAAGAATAGAAGATTTCTGGAAAAACTTGGGAAATACATTAGAGCAGAGTGCATCATTCACAATTTCTATGTTTAGATTTACTATTAAATGA
The DNA here is from genome assembly GCA_014729085.1 of Candidatus Dojkabacteria bacterium. GTDB lineage: Bacteria > Patescibacteriota > Dojkabacteria > B142 > WJKM01 > WJKM01. The sequence goes on from WJKM01000006.1 coordinate 65,835, forward strand.
GATATCTGAATGTTTTAATAGGTTCTAAATAGTTGAATTTCTGACTCTAGTGGTTTATAGTAAATTAGGTAGATAAAATTTTAATCTATGCTTATGGGAGAGATAGATCCTGCCCAATCAAAAGAAAAAAGTATAAAAGAGCATTTAGAAGGGGGATGGGCTTCTAAAGTATTGGAATGGCTGAAAGAGGATGGAGGCAAGAATTTACTCTTGCTCGGTTTAACAGTTCCGCTTGCGAATTTATTAACAGGAGGGGCCTTATTTGATGTTGTCGAAGGTGGGGCAGATACTTTAGCTGATGGAGTTGGAATGGTTCTAGAGGAAGGTGAGGAAGGAACAAGAGCAATACTTGAAAAACTTGGTGGTTTCACAACCAATTTAGCAGAAGAGCCCGCTGGTCCTTAGACGTAACAATTTGTAAGAAAACTTTATTAATTTAAATATAAACTAAACAGTATGGAAACAAGAGAAACCCCACTTCCACCAGCAAGGGAAAGACCATTTGGAGAAAAGGTAAAAGAAGATGCAAAAGGAATTCTTGGAGGTCTAAAGGAAGGTATTAAAAAATATCCAGGAATTGCATTATTAGTTGGGCTTGGATCACTTGCTGGACTTGAAGCATCAAGTATTTTGGATGAACCCTTAGAAGAAGCTGGTATTGGAGAAGGGCATGGACTTGCTACTTTAGACGAGGCCCTAATGCAGGATGATGAATATATAGCAGAATTAGAAGCAGAAGGATTGATTATGAGGAAAGGCGAGGAATTCAATGGCGAGACTCTGGAGACTGATGTGGTGGTTTTTGATCCAGAAGAACCTGATGCTGCTGTTAAAGAGTTAAATACATTTAATCTATTTTCTCATTGGCTTGGAGAGACTAGCTGGTTTGGTGAAAATGTTATAGATCCGATCGAGGATGCTTTTGATGAGGAATCTGCTGAACCTACAGAACCTGTAGAACCCGCAGAACCCGCAGAACCTGCTGAAGTTGCTACTACAAGATTTTCTAATTTCACATTTGCAGAATTCCTAGAGGAGTATCAAAGCCATTTAGATAGTGGTGGAGCTTTAACTGGTTCTAATAATTTAGTAACAGAATTGCAAAACGAAATGTCTCGACGAATTCCTGATGAATTTGAAGGGCAAGAAGCAAACTTAAGAGAAATGTGGGATCAGATCAATAGCTTGGAGAGGGATCTTAGTAGGGCACCAACACCGGAAGCTCAAGCACAAATAGACCTATATAAGCTTTACTTAGAAGACGCATTGGGTCCTGAACCAGGCCAATTGGAGAGTATTAGACAACTAGAGACCGAACTTGCAGATCTTCAGACAGAATTAGACGCAATGGGAGACCCACAAGATGACGTAGAGGCTTGGGCATACGGTAATTTACAATCTCAGATACAAGGAAAGCAAGATGAACTAGATGCTATATTCAATCCTGCAACAGGAGAATGAGAATAAGGATCTTTGTGTATTAGACTAATTTATTGCCTTAACTTATTAAAATGACAGAGTTCGAAAGAACAATTACAGAAGAAGAACCTCAACCAGAAGAAAGAAAGACATTAGGGCAGAAAGCGAAGGAATTTTTAGATAAAAACATGGCTAAATTCCTTGGTGTTGCAGCAGTTGCCGGTCTTGGTGTTGCAGAATACTACGATCTTTTCGGAGTGGATTTTACTAGTTTTGATGAGGTTGCACTTCGCGGAGAACCCCCCGAACCAGATGCAGAAAATTTATACGACGAGCCTTTTGATTTAGCTGAAGATGCTGAATTTACGGACAGGTTTGCCTATTGGGTAGAGCATTTCTGGCAACTTAATCCCTTTAAAACGCCAGTTGCAGCGGAACCTTTGCCAGATGGCTTTTCTGATAGTTTTGATGTAGAGATTGAAGGAAATGATAATTTTAACGATATATTCCCAAAGACAGAAGATTATGAAGATTTTGAAGAACGGTTCAGCCAATACCTGGAAGATATCTATGAAGGTTTGGAGGATCAATATCAGAATGAATATACATCCGCAGAAAGAGCAGCGAAAGCAGCAGGACAGACACTTGACGATGAGACTATTGAGGAGATGAGGGAAACATATATTTGGGGTCAGGAATTAGTGCATGATTTTAGGAATGTTAATTCGGTTGAAGACTTCCGGAGTTTTCTTGATGATCTACCTGCGAGCATGATTAAGGATATGGGGAATTCGATTCCTGAGATATATAGGCTAGGATTGGTAAGCGATGAGCAGTTGAATCAAATTGCCCAGGAGGCTGCTTCTGCATCCTCCACCTTTGGCGGACCAGATCAAATTCCGCAACTTCAATATGAGGCTTTTGAGGGACTCAGACAGGTTGGGCGATTTGATGAAGATGCAGATGTTCAAAGATTTTTATATCATCTTTCCGGAACTATTGATACGGAACTGCCACCAGGAGACCAAACTGGATCAGAATTTGACCAATTTGATGCCTTTTCAAGCTTGCTGAGAGCCAATAACGAAGATGATGTAGAGCAGGTTTTACAAGGAGTTGTAAGTCAACTTAAGAGTCAGGATAATTATGGTGGCATATTACATGAATACGAATTTCTTCGAGAATATTTAGGTCTGACACCTGAGGAGTTAGAATTTTTATATCCTTCAGAAAGTGAATCAACCACATAATTTTTGTTTCTATATAGTAATAATATTTGTCACAGCCCTTTCTATATCCTTATAGTTTTTGATATAATCACCACATCAAAATTTTTTAAATAAACTCAGGGCAGGTTATTGACCTTTTTACAATCTTATAGTATAATTTATCAATTGTTTATACTTATTTATTAGTTACATACTAAAATGGAACAACAACCACAAGAACCAGGATTTTTAGAAAAAGCATGGAATTGGGCTAAAGATAATTCAACTTTGCTTCTTTCTATTGTTGGGGCAACTTTGGCAGCAGATGCTGTAAACCTAACTGACATGTGGCCAAACTTTGGAGAAGAAGATGCAGATGATCCAGTTGCTAGAATTGAAGCTCTTGATTTCTGGGGAAGACCAGAAGATGCTGATGCTTAATTTTTAATATTTAATAATTTAATTTTGAAATTTTAATATTATGGCAGATTATCCAGAACAAAGACCTTCGACCTTAGAGAGAATAGGTGACTGGGTTAATAGAAACAAGGAGGCATTGCTTCTAACCCTTGGTGGTTTGATGACTTCAGAAGCTATCAATCTTACAAATATAGTACCTGATGATTTTATTAGAAATGCTGTAGAGAATCAGTGGGGTGAAGACGCCTTCATTGATGAGGATCCAATTTTAGATTGGTTTCCTGAGGATGATTGGGATAGTTTTCAGATTTTTCCTAATATCAATTCTCCTTGGGACAGTGACATTGTTCCTGTTAATAGGGCAGAAAAGAATTATTATACAAATGCATTCTCGACAGTCGTCGAAAACCAATTCACTGGGGATGATGCAGACGATATAGCCCAAGAAATTGAGGGCTACACTGATGACGCTCTTGAGTTGGTAATCAATGATAACCCAGATGCACTTGGTACTGCTATAAGTGGTCTGACTGATGTTGATAATCTAGCCGAATATAGAACTTGGGTTGAAAATTTACCTGATGAGTATGAGGAAGAGTTTACAGCAGCTCTTGCAAGACGAGCACCTGAATCTTTAGAGTTACTTACAGATCAACAAGTTGTAGATCTTGCAGATGAGTTGTTTGGGGATGAAAGTAGTGAGGTCGAGGATATGGAAAGCGAAGGCGGGTTAGCAGATCAGGCAGAGTTCATAAGGGATGAAGCTATGGAAGATTTTGATTAGAAAAAGGTCAGATTAGATTCGAATCTGAAATTTAAAGAGCAGCAGAAATGCTGCTCTTTTTTTGTGTATTTGAGGTTTTTGTTCGAACTAGGAATATTGTTGAGCATGTTTTTAGATGTACTCCCTTGATTGTTACTCAAGATTCCGTTTTACGGCCGGAATGATATAGAGAGATCCGTTCCCGATCCCCGCTAGTATGCCACATTGATATTGGATATTGGAGGTATGTAAAAAAGCTAAAAATAACATTAAAGGGTCAATACTCTGAATTCTACGTAACCAAGCAGAAATGAAGTAAGGTTGATGACTTCTTCCTATGTCATTTCTGTGAAAATAGGAATCTTTCGTCGTTTCAGCATTCAGCTTACTTCAATACCGTTTTTTACACGCAAGCTTCTGGCTCTTCGGCCGGAATAAGATGGGGATTGACGATTTTTTATATCATCTCTGTACGCCCATGTCATCCCTGTATCCCCATGTCATCTATATAGCCCCTATGCCATCCCTGTTTTTTTATATCATCCCTGCTTTTTATGTCATCCCTGTTTTTTTTTATGTCCTCCCTATTTTTTTGTCATCCCTGTTTTTTTATGTCATCCCTGCGAAAGCAGGGATCTACCCAGCTTTAACACTCATTTTTCCCCAAGGAATATTAATTGACATATTTCATTTGGCAGAATTATAACCTATGAGTCAATGGTTATATAAATTCTGATATAATTTTTTTGATTTTACTTATAATTTTTGGAGTAATGCCTGAGGAACAAACAGTTCTTCCAGAAAGCCAAAGGACAAGAGACAGCCTAAAAGATAAACTTCTTTTTGCAACAGGTGTAGCTCTAGGTCTATTAACTCATGTTCCCGAGCTGTTAATATCAGGAGCTGCAGTTACTGGGGGACTATATTTAGCAGGGAAGCTCACAGGAGTAATACCTGAGGATCAGGATTTTAAAACAACAGTAAGGCGGGCTTCGGATGCAATAAAAGAAACATTGTAACAATTTGCAGTTTCTCTACCTTTCTTTTGTTCTGTTTAAGGTACTGTGGTATTATGAATTAAATCAATTTAATATTGATTGTTTATCGATTTATATATAGAATAGATAGAATAAGTTTTTATTTGCACTTTATTGTCGGAAACTTTAAATGAAACTGTAAAAAATAACTGGTTTCCTGTGCTTTTAGGATTTGGTGGAGCATTGGCTGGACTTCATATATCAGGTGCCATGCCAATTGATGTAACTTGGGAATTTTTTGAGAATGCTGGTGAACGAACAGTCGAAGGGATTAAGTATATTTTGGATATTGGGAATCAGCCTCATGAAGTTGCTTTAGAAGGAATAGGATCTCTTCCTCCTGATGAAGTTGATGATTTTCTTACTTGGGATAGGATGAATGATTTACAAGCAGCATCGGATGAATTGGCTAATGAATTATCTGTTCCTCAACGATAAATATAATATTTTAATTTTTAATATTAAATAAATTCAATGAAAGAATTAAAAGAACTTTTCGGAAAAATTTTAAATCATCTTGGCATTGTTGGTAAAGAAACTGAAGATATTACTAAAACATTTTTTAATCAAGTGTATGCGATCTTTATTGAAGATGTATTAAAAAAAGAGCTTCCTAAAGAAACATTTGACCGTAGAATCAAGGAGTATCAGGTTTATATAAAAGAGGGAAAGCATGAATTAGTACACAAGGATGTAAAACACTATATTAAAAAAGATTCCGGAAAATTGTTTGCAAAGGCATTTTTAAAGCATCTTAAATTCTTCGTATATGGCTTGAAAGAAAAAGGGGATGTTACTCAAGAACAAATCAAACAGATAGGTGATATTTTGAAAAACCATATACAGGGAAAGCAGGCACTTGATAAAATGAAGAATAAAGAAAAGGGAAAAGAAGCTTTAAATACTTTGGCAAGCTAATTAAAACATAATTCAAAAAGTTTGTTTTTTGTTATCTTATAGTTTACAAACTATAATTAATTTGCTATAATGGATACATACTAAATAAAAAAGTCAAATAATGAATAAAAAATTGATGCAACAAAACCTACTAAACCTCCTTCTAGTCCTAACCGGATTTAGCGGGTAGTTGTTGCATATCAATTAATTTCTCAAAAAATAACACCCGCGAAAAGCGGGTTTTTTTATTTTAAGAAAATAAAAAAGGTTTGCCAGAGGCAAGATAGTACCAAAAAGGATTTTTTAGAGAAATTTTTTTATACAAATTAAAAATATTATAAATTTGAAATTCTAATCATGACAGCTGAAGCTCAAAAAGAAGGATCACAATATACAAAAATTAATTTTGCCAATAATGAGGCTCCTCCAATTACTAGTACGGAAGGATTAAGTAAGTCTCTAGAAACTTACAAAATGGTACCTGAAGGTTCTATGATACTTGGAAAGCCGGGGGAAACAGGTATAGTAGTTTTGTCTCCTCAGGGCGAAATTGTAGCAACAGCTAGACATCCATGGTTTATTCCTTCTTCTTATGATTTTGCCACAAGAAAATCGGAGTTTTATGGACAACAAAACTTGGCTCATTTGGATACCTCTATGGCATTGACTTTGGAACCTGAGTATTCGAGGCAGAAAGCAGCAGAGATAGTTAGAAGTGTTAAAGAAAATGGAATTTCTCAGACTTCCAAAGAAACTGGTTGTTTCACCATTGGTATGGAAGAAGAATGCTTGCATTTTGATAAGGATGGGAATCCAAAAGCATTGCCGGTTGACCAGCAAATTGAACTTCAAGATAATGTGAAAGAGATTCCTTTGGATCCTACAAATGGAGTGGCATCTGAAGCATTGATTGTTGCAGAGAGCCGTTTGAGCGAAATTGCAGAACATTCGGATTCTACAATTAATAGTACAAGCTTTTCTATATTAGGAAAGCCTGATGAACAGGGTATGAATTCAAGTTCTGATTATATTCATGCAGTTGCTGGGCACATGTTTGAAAATTACTTTTTCCCCAAAGATAGTGTTGCAGCTCAATATTGGAATAATATTGCTAAAGAAGCTGGATTTACTAATTTTTATGATATGAGAGATCACGTTAAAGATTTAACACCTTTGACTTTTGTTGCTTCGCATGTAAGCTTAGGTTTACGAACTGAAAAAACGAATGGTTCATATAACATTGGTCTAGAGGAAGGAATTGCTGTTTCTGATATGTTTAATTCGAACTTTGCAACAGTTGCGGAATGGATGACTTATTCTACACCGCTTGCGTTTGGGAACAGACCAGGAGTAATAATAAATGGTGAAAAAAGATATCCAAAAGATGCAAGGGCTGTCGGAAGGCTTGGTTCTAGAACCTCTCATGCTGGAGATTTTATTTATACTCCTGAAAATTACAAGTCAAGAGCTATAGAAGCTATAATAAATGGTTCAGCTGATAGGATTGATAGAGCAGCATATACTTCTTATCACGAGGATTTAGACCAGGATATTGCTAGTGTACATGCAAGAGTAAGATTCCGCGTAACTGGAGGCTCCGGAGAAGATTATTTCCAGAAACCTTTGGGTAGAGTCGAATTTGTAGGTGGAGCAGCTACTCCTGATATTGTTGCTTTGGTTGCACGAAATGCGATGGTTAAGTTGATGGGAATAGCTGCCTATGAAGCAGTATCAAACGGGCAGCATCCTGCTGATTATTTTAAATACAAATTTCCAAGTATGGCAGCTTGCGATGAACATATAGATCTTGCTCATGACTATAATTTTTACGGAGCAGATCATCCAAAAGTTGCTGCTTTATTAGAAGAGGCGAAGTCTTTCTTAAATTATATCCGTCAGGAGTATAATACTGAGGAAATTCAATATTTAGCAGATTTGGCAGAGGTGGGTTTAAATAAATTGGAGGAACCTACAAAAGCGAGAAGCTTAGACGAATATTTAGAAGATCCACAAGGGAATATCTCTGATGTAGTAGCTCATATGTGGGAGGATGGCTATTCAGCTAAAGAGATTGCAGAGGCGGTCGCGGAATTTGAGAAGCAACAATCAGAAAAAATTATTGAAAATAATGGGGATATCTTAAAAATGTTGGAAAAATAACGAATTAACTGGATTTTTTATTAAAAATTTGCATATAATACAGCTGCAAATTTAAGAATTTAGAAATTAAAGCCTGTTTATCTTATAGTGTTGACAAATTCTAGAAATTGTAATATAATAAGAATATAATAAATTTAATATAAAATTTTTTTATAATGAGAAAGAATTTCTTACTTGACAGCGTGATTATTATCCCTTAACCTTAGGGGTAGATTTTGCTATCTAGTAAGAAATCAGATTTACCCCGAGACATCGGGGATTTTTTATATTTATAGAATTTTTAATTTTAATTAAATTACCATGACAACAGAAGGTAGACCAGAACAGGATAATGGTACCAAAGCAACGAAGGTAAACTTTGCAGTATCTGGCGAACCCATAAACAGCAAGGGAGAGTTAGAATCTTCCTTAATGGGGTATGAAATGGTTCCTAAATTCACTACACTTGGAGAACCCGGTAAGACTGGTCTTGCTGTTGTTTTTAATGGAACCGTAGTTTCTGCGATTCGACATCCCAAACTTATTCCCTCTTCTTATGATCCTAAGACTAATGAAGTGGAATATTATGGTAAACAAAGCTATAACCATCTGGAAACGTCAATGGCAGAGGCTCTGGGGGTTGAATATTCACAGGAAATGGCTTCTCGTTTATTACAGCAAATAAAAGAAAAGGGTATAAGGCAAGTTGCCGAAACAACAGGGTTTGGAAAGGTAGGTATAGAAGAAGAAGCACTGCATTTCAATGCATTTGGAGAGCCATTTAAATTAGATGATGATGAGCAAGTTGAAGTTCAAGATAACGTAAAAGAAGTTGCGTTATCTCCTTCTCTTGATGTTTTTGACCAAGCTGTGAAAGTTGCTGAAAGCAGAATCACCGAAGCTGAGAAACGTCCTGAAAATATAGTAACAAGTACTAGTTTTAGTATGCTTACAACACCGGATGGTATGAGAATGAATTCAAGTGAAATAAATGATATTGGTGCATATGTTAATGCAATAACAACATATATGGTTGATAATTATTTTTCCCCTAATGATCCGGTTGTTCAAACGTACTGGGACAGCATTGCAAAATCTGCTGGATATGAAGATTTCTATGATTTAAAAGATACGGTTGGAAATTTATCACCTTTAGCATTTTGTGCATCTCATGCAAGTTTAGGCCTCAGGTCTGAACGTGTGGATGGAAGCTGGGCAATAGGGCTTGAAGAGGGAATAGCTGTATCTGACATGTTTAATTCAGATTTTGGCACTTTACTTGAATGGATGACGTATTCAACGCCAATAGCGTTTGGGGAAAGATTAGGTACAGAGGTTGATGGCGAAATAAAATATCCAAAAGATGCAAGAGCAGTTGCAAGACTTGCCTCACGTACAACCTATCCTGGTGATTTTTTGCGAACACCTGAGGAATTTAGAAATAGAATTGTTAATAATATGATAAATGGAGTTGCTGATCGAATGGATAGAGCAGCTTATATGCATTATCACGATGATTTGGGTGAAGATGTTGCTTGCGCGCACGGACGGGTGAGATTCAGAGTAACCGGAGGTTCCGGAAAAGATAAATTCTCCAACCAGTTAGGTAGAGTTGAGTTTACAGGCGGACCCGCCACTCCAGATATGATAGCCCTGATCTCTAGAGATGCAATGTTGAAACTTATGGGAATAGCAGCATACGAAGCGGTTGCTCACGGAGTACATCCAAGCAACTACTTTAAGACTAGATTTCCCAGCATGGCTACATGCAATGAGCATATAGAGCTTGCGCATGCCTATAATTTCGAAGGTCATGAGCACCCTAAGGTTGCAAACTTGTTAGCTGAAGGACAAAGCTTCTTAGATTATATGAAGAGAGAATACCCTAATGCAGAAATTGAATACTTGGTAGAATTAGCTCAGTTAGGGCTTAATAAATTATCAGAAAGTACTGAAGCAAGAACGTTAGAAGAGTACTTAGATGATCCAAAAGGAAATATATCCGATGTTATGAGTCATATGTGGGAAGATGGTTATTCAGCATTAGAGATAGCAGAAGCCGTTGCAGATTTTGAAAGAAAGCAATCTCATAAGGTTTTGGAGCATGGTGGGGATATATTAGGTATGGTAAAAAATAATCGAGACACTTAAGATCAATTAGTAAGTTATTTATAATAAGAAAAATGAATCAAATATTTTTAAATAACAATGTAGTGGTGGTGGTTGAACCTCGCTTAAGCGGCGGCTAGATCCTGCATGCATTGTTTACTGAATAATCTATACCCGCCAAAAGGCGGGTTTTTTTGTTTGTAACAAGTTAAATCCTGCCACCTGCCAGAGGAAAGGGATAAGATTTACTTTACAACTTTATCAGTTTTTTAAATTTTAAAACTAAATAATATGGAAAAAGAAGCAAAAACGAGATATTCAAAAATTAATTTCGCAAAAGCTACAGATGAAAGTATAAACACGGTAGGTGATTTGGAGAGGTCGCTTACTAGTGAATATGCTATGATGCCTAAACAACTTCAGATTCATGGAGAAGCTGGGGAAACGGGTTTAGGAATTACGTTTAACGGTATGGTTGTTGGTGCAATCAAACACCCTGATTTAATTCCAAAATGGATAGATTTTGATACTTATACAGCCGAATTTGGAGGAGAACAGCATTATGGTCATATTGATACCTCTATGGCAATTCCTTTAGGTATAGAATACACAAGGCTTCGATCTTCAGAGATTATTAATAGGATAAAACAAGAAGGGCTGACTGCAGTATCTAAGGATACAGGATTTGGAACAATTGGTGTAGAAGAGGAAAGTCTTCATTTTGATCATCTAGGAAATCCAGTATCATTGGAGCCGGACGAGCAGGTTGAAATACAAGATAATGCTATGGAGGTCGCATTAGAACCAAGCAGTAGTATCATTGAACAGGCATTACAGATTGCTCAAGGCAGAATAGGCGAAGCAAAACGAAACCCTGACCATTTAATCAACAGCACAAGTTTTAGTATTCTTAGTAAACCACATGAAATGAGAATGAATAATGGAGATCTGGCTCCTTATGTAAATGCTATTGTCATAAAATGGTTCGACGAGTTCTTAACACCGAGCGATTTAATATCTCGGAAATATTGGGATAATATCGCTGGAGAGAACAGCTTTTTTGATTATGAGGATATGAAACAATATATAGGGAATTCATCATTTATGGCATTCTGTGCATCTCATGCAAGTTTAGGGCTTCGAGCTGAACAGATCGATGGCAGTTACTGTGTTGGGCTTGAGGAAGCAATAGCTGTATCGGATTTATTTAATTCTGACTTTTCCACTTTACTAGAATGGATGACATATTCCACACCACTGGTATTTGGAGAAAAAATAGGAATTGATATTGGAGACGAAAAAAAATACCCAAAGGATGCGAGAGCAGTAGCGAGGCTCGCTATTCGAAGCACGTACCCAGGAACTTTTATTGGTGATACCGAAGGTTATAAAGAAAGGATTTTGAGATCAATGATTAACGGAAGTGCTGATAGATTAGATAGGGCCGGCTATACAGCCTATCATGAAGATTTGGATAAGGAAATTGCATGCGCTCATGGCAGAGTGCGATTAAGGGCAACAGGTGGGTCTGGTAAAGAAAAATTTGTTTCTCCACTTGGAAGAGTTGAGTTTACTGGAGGTGCAGCAACTCCTGATTTAATAGCATTAATGTCTAGAAATGCAATGTTGAAACTTTTAGGTATCGCATCCTATGAAGCTTTAGCAGGTGGGGAGTCACCGATAGATTACTTTGCTGACAAATTTCCGAGTATGTCAACTTGTGATGAGCACATAGAACTTGCACACGCGTATAATTTTGATGGTACTGACAATCCAAAGGTTGCAGCTTTAATAGAGGAAGGACGCGCATTTCTTTCCTATATGAGAAATAATTATAAACATGAGGATGTAGAGTATTTAATCGATTTGGCTGAGATTGGGATCAATAAATTAGTTGAAGATACAGAAGCTAGGACACTAGAGCAGTATCTGGAGAATCCAAAGGGAAATATCTCTGATGTAATTTCGAATATGTGGGAAGATGGTTATAGCAGTTTAGAGATTTCCCATGCACTTACAGATTTTGAGCGAAAACAGTCGGAAAAGCTTATAAAATATGGGGGAAACGTCCTTTCATTAATTTAGACTTGAAAAATTATAACATTTAAAAGATACTCATTTTTTATGTTACTCTTTATATTGTCTTAAATCATTACTAAAAAAGGAAAAGTCGATTTTGTCTAGTAGGGTTTTATGTTACGTTTTTATTAATAAAAATCTTTAAAGCATTTCGTTTTAAAGATTTTTTTTGTATAGTGTATTAGGAAAGATTTTAAATACAAAAATTATTAAATCCATGCCAGACAAAAATCAAAAACAAAATAATGAAAGAAAGAATATAGTTGATCCAGTTAGTGGAGAATCAAAAGAAGTAAAATTGGTAGATATTTTAAAGGGCAAAGTAAAACAAAAAACTGCAGAGGAACCGCGGGAAGAAAAACAGGAAACAGAAAAAAAGAAATTAGATCCCAATAAAGTTTTAATACATACGGGATATAGAATGCGTAATGATCAGATGAAAAAATTGGTTGAGAGATTAAGAGAAAAACATAACTGGGAGGATACAAAACTACTTGAGTTTATACTTACATTAGATAGTGTGATTGAAAAAGCTATGATAACAAATAATTTACTCGAGTATTTAGTTAATAATCCAGAAATATTACAACAACTAGAAAATGGTAATGCAGAATCGTGAGGGACAACCTCGCGGCGAAAACAAAATAACTGTTGAGATTCCACCGGAAGGAGCTTCTTCACACGAAATCGCATCCGCATTGAATCAGCAGATGCAGGAACAATATCAAAGAATCTTGGAGACAAGAGGCCTTACTCCTCCAGCACAGACGCAACCCCAACAGAATGCTCCATATTCTCCTTATATGTATGGCAGTTCAGCAACAATGTATCCGAGTCCTGGCGGTACATTAATTCAGGCACCTCCATATGCAGATACCGATATGATTGTTGGGCCTCGTGGAGGCAGAATGTCTGGTTTTGAGGATGTAGAAAGTGTTGTTCGGAGCAGCAGGGACAAATTAGGCTCAAAAGTAAATGTAGAGGAACTTGCAAAAAGAGCAAGAGAAGTTGAGCAGAAAACAGAGGATGTATACAAGAGAATGGAAGGAATGGTTAAAGAGTTTGGAGAAGGTAAAGTACTGGGACCTAGGGAAGCGGTTGATGCAATTAGAGAAATGAGAGGGCTTGCACAAGAGGTAGCAAGTGCAGGAAGAGAAGCTGGAGAATATGAGGCAGTTTCTGAAAGACAGAAGGCTCTTAGCGAGCTCATGGGAGATAATTTTAAAGAACGCTTTTTTGTTTTCAAAGAAGGTACAGATTCTGATCAATATGGTCCTGACAATTTTGAAGAAGTTCTTGATACCCAAGCATCAAGTAAGAAATATAGTGAATTTATTCAGGAGGCTATCCAATTGGGTTTTACCAGAGAAGAAGCTTTAGATCAGATTAGAGAGGGTATTCAAGCCTATATTCAGCATGCGAAAAATATTCGAAAGGATGCAATTAAGGCAAATATTAAAGAAGAATTTATCGCTAAATTAAGAGAAAGAGGGGAAGATTATAATCCTGCGAAATATCCGATTGATGCCTCGGATGTATCGGAGATAGCAGCAATAGATGACGTAGTATTCTCAGGTCCACCTTTTGAGATACAAAGGGAATTAAAAGTCCAAAGAGATACTAGAAGATGTAAAAGATGGATGAAGACAACAGATAGAAATGGTGTGTCATTACAAAATTTCCGGTTTCCAAAACTTCTTAATTATAAAGAATATGAGACAAATGCTATAGTCGAAAAGGTCCAGGTGACATTTGACAGATGGAGAAAAGATGCGATTAAAAAAGCAGAGGCTCAGGCTAAAAAGGAAGGTAGGGAATTAACAGAAGCAGAATTGGAAGAAATAAAAAGGCAGAATCCAACTGGTCTTGAGGCAATAAAAGAGAGGTATATACATGAACTCGAGAGATACTGGTGGGATCCAGAAGGTGCTACACAATTTGAGGACGAAGAATTCCAAATTTCCTCCAAAGAAGAATTTTTAGAAATGATTGCCAGGGGAGGAGTGCCAGGAGAAGTACGAGATCACTTCAGGAATGAATACCTAAAATCCCAAAATAGCAGAGAAGAGTTTATACAGGAATTTTTGGTTTCAGACGAAGTTTCGTATTTTATGATGGTGGCTGATAATAGTTCTGGAGGAGTTGGCGCAGCCCTTGATATGTTTGAAGGAAGGTTGCAGGAATTTATGGGTAAAGGATTGATAGGAGTGAATGAATATAACCGGGCAATGGAGAACTTTACTGGAACGCTCCTTGGAACTACAGTTTGGGAAAACGTGATGATTGAATACGGACTTGCTGCACAACAAGCAGTACGTGAATTAATGAATGAACAAGGGGATGATTTTGATTATATAGGTGAAGAGGCAACAGGAAAGAAAGGGGTTACGTTCCTTGATGTAAATGCACGAATAAAACGTAATAATTCCGGAAAGAAAGAGGTTCCGAATTTAGGAAATCCTGATACTAATGAAAGAGGTGTAGCTACTTACGCAACACTTAAGGAATATGCTAGTAATATGGGAGAATATATGCCGATTCCAGACAGAGCTTTCTTTGGCGGTTTCGAACAAATGAGGTACATAGATAAGGTGATTAAAGAAGAGGTTGAAAGACAAGAGAAGATGGAAAAGGCTAAGAATGAACTTGATAGGTTGGAGATTGATCGGCCAAGAGCTGCAGATATTTGGTTTGACCGGGTAGACCAAGTTGGCAGAGTAGCAGGGAATTTTCTTAAGATGGTACTTGGAGGACATGGACTACGCGAAGGTACAGATGCTATGGAAGCTAACTTTAGAAATTTCTTAAAGGCTAGAGCAAACTTTGAAGATCGTCTTGTAGAATTTCGGACAAGGAGGCAAGAACTTTTAAATAAGATTGATGCATTTACAGATGTTAATGCAGAAAATATTGTGGAGATATTAACTGATACTTATGACATTAGAGATGATGTAAATAGAATGGCTAAATTCAAAGACACGTTACAGGCAATGAAACTCGAATCATTCAAGGGATTGGCACCTGGACTTGAAACTGAAGAAAAAAAGGAGTAAAAATTAATTTATAGTTAATAAATAACCTAAAAATGGATAAATATCTTTTTGATAAATATGTAGCTTCTAGATTTTTGGGAACAAGAATTAATGATCCCATGGTTTCGAATTTTATGAAGTCAGTGAAAAAAATCATTAATGAATTAATTTCGGACTTTTTAGTAGATTATACGGCTATAAGAGGTTATGAATTTGAACTTGTACTTGAAGCTTATGAACATTACTATACTTTATTTGCAGGAGATATAGATATTATCGAAAAGGAAGCGGAAGCAGACAAAGATCAAAAAATATATGAAATTTTGCATGATACCTATTTCTATGAAGAGCTTGAAAAAAGAATTAATGATTATTTTAAAAAGATGTATGATAAATATGTTCCTGGATTAACTGAAAAAGCAAAAAAAGAATTACAAGAATATATTGATCAAAAAAACAGAGAGAGAAATGAGTTTTTAGATGAAATGATAGAGCACTTGGATAAGGATATACAAGAGGCTGAGGCTGCTTTAGATAATATTCAAATTAAGATTGACAAATTTCGAAATAAAATAGGTGATTCGGTAGTTGTAAGTGAAAAGATATGGAATAAGTCTGAGTTTATGCCTCAAACAAGGGTTCAAATACCAAGATCTGTTTTGGTAGGACCTAAGGGGGAAGAAATTGAACTTCCAGAAGGAGTGGATATGAATCAATTGTAGACAATATTAGAATAATTTATTTTGTTAATTTGTTAATAATTTTTTATGCAGAATCCGACTAATACTGGAAATAATCAACCAAACCCACAATCTAATCAGCAACCAAATACACAGCAGAATCAAAATCCGGCTCAACCGGTAAATCAAGCATCTCAAAATATCCAACCTGCAGGCCAAGGTGGAAATTTTGATGCAGGATCTATGCTATCGAAATTTGCAGAATCTGACTTTACAGGGATGAAACAGGTTGTTAAATTTGTAAAGGATGGTCATAAACTTGATAATGCAGCTATGCAGGAACTTTTGTATCGTTTAAAAACCAAGCATAAAATGACGTACCGAGAATTATTGTCCGTATATTTAACAATGGATATGGCAGTTGAAAAAGGCGCTTTAACAAACGATATAATTGAATATTTGAAAAAGAATCCACAAATGATACAAAAGTTTTAAAATTTTTCTTTTTTAGAAGAGAGGGATTTATCTAATTTTTTGATTAATTTCATGCAGGACATAGATTTAGACAAATTATTTAATGAGGATACTCCTGACCAGAGTGGAGATGGCGGCCAGCCCTCATCTCAACAAAAGCCCACGAATGCACTTTCTGGTTTAGCACAAACATCTCGCGGTAGTAAACCAAAGCCGCGACCACAGCAACCGCAAGTAAAACCGAAAGCGATCCCGAACGATTCAAAGCAGCAGACAACTGGTCAAGATATAAAAAAGAAAGGCAGTCAGAAATCGAGTTCGGGTGTTTCTATGTCTCCCGAAGGGAGGCCTATACTCGAGCATGATACAAGAGAACCGATAGAGAAAAAGCTGGATGAGTTGAACGAAATTTTAGATATAAATCTTACAGACGAGATTGAAAGAACAACTTTTACTGAAGCAACAGAATTACCATCAGTACCAGAAGGAAGTGAAGTTTTAAAGAAAAAAATTGAAGATGAAGTAGCTGTTGAAAAACAACCTAAACCTGCACCGCAGATAGGTACACCGCAGCCGCAGCAGAATATACAGCAAAGCGTTCAAGCTCAAAATGTTCAAGTGTCATCGAATCAGAATCAGCCAAATATGGTCCCACAACAAAGTATTCAGAATCAACAACGTGTATCGTCTAATCAGTCGAATCAAAATCTTCAACAAAATAATCTTCAGCCTAAACAGAATAATGTGACACAACAACAGGTACAAAGGCAGGGGCAGCAGGTAAATCAAATTCAGCAAAATCAGGTTAACCCGACGAGTCAAAAGCCAATGAGACAGAATGTACCTCAGGTTCAACAAAAGAAACCTTTTACAGGACCGCCTTCGCCGAAGTGGCCTCAAAATAATAAACAAAATCAAAGTGTACAAGTTGGCTCTAATGTACAGCAAGTAAATTCACAAATAGACAAACAATCTACAGTGTCTAGTTCATCAGAAGCGAATCAAAATTTACCAAATCAACCACAAAGATTTTCTCAAAGCAGCGGACAGGGTGATATAGTACAGTCGAATCCAAGCACACAAGGAAGACCGGAAGATGGTGGTTTTGCTAAAACACAGGTTCCACCACAAACTCCTCCTCCTCAACCTCGAAATCAATAATAATTTTAAATCGAATTTAATATAAAAAAAGTATTGAAAATTCCCTATGATTCTTTGCTGCATTTCTAGAAATTGGTATTATATTTAGTAGATAGATAAAAAATTTTATAATTATTGAATGAAAGGTGCCGCATTTTCAGTTTTGAAAGGATAATAGGGGTGCTTGGATTTTTATTTGTCAAATTAAATTTTTTTTATTAGAAATGTCACAACCTTCACAAAATGCACTGGATAATTTAAAAAAGATTGCAAAAGAACAGCATCCAGTAACCGACGAAAAACAAACTGCTCAACCGCCTGAACCCGGAAAGCCAGCCGGAGATATGCTTTCTAAAATGGCGACAGAAGACTTTTCCCAGATTCAAAGAGCTTTAAAATTTGTAACTCAAGGTTATAAACTGGACAATGATGCTATGCAGGAGCTTTTATTTACTCTAAAAACCAAGTATGATATGAGTTACAGAGATTTGCTTGCAATTTATTTAACACTTGATATTGCAGTAGAAAAAGGTGCATTAACAAATGATTTAATTGACTACTTGAAAGAACACCCAGAGGAAATAAAGGCTTTCGAGGAGTAGATGGAATTTACGATTTAACAGTATAACAAAAACAATGGACACTACAGATCAACACAAGAAGGACAAGAATATACCAGAGGATCCTGTATTGGGGGAAAACAATGATACACAAAATGATGATCAAGGACAGCCTGTAGCATCGACTGGCCCTGAAAAAATGGATCTTGATTTAAATCAAGGTGAGAGAAAAGAAAGAATGAAGGTAGATGAGAGGGTGAGAAGGCTTGATGAAGTAATGGACAAAGCAGGGCTTATATCGGACTTTGATGAGGTGGATGCAATGGACACTTTAGTGAAGACTGACAAGAAGGAGTATGACGATAGTGTAATGACGAAAGAAATAAAAGATAGTAAAAATTAGTTATTATTTAGTTTAAGTGACTCAACAAGCCTTACTTGAAGCAAGAAGGACCCGTTTAGAGGGACAAAGAGACGATGCACAAAGAGAAATGCAACGTCTAAATGGAATGTTGGTTGGAGGGGGCCTTTCACCTGACCAAATTTATAGTGTACAGCAGGCTTTTAATATTGCTACGGAAAGATATAATAGACTACAGGAGCAGTATGAGAAAGCCGAAAGGGATGTTGCACTAAGTACAAATACAAATGATTTGCTTAATGATATCAGAACGGCGCCAGGGAATACTCTGACAAGTGCGAATATTATTGGATGGTACAATAGAGCTAGAGGTGATGATATCAGAGATAGTGTGAGAGAGAGATTATTTTCTGAGATATCAATCAGATGCAGAGAAGCGTATCAAAACACACCCTCCGGAAATAGAGAGCAATTTCTTGAAGATCTTCGAGATGCAAATCTTCCTGAACAAATCTGGGGTACGTTAGAGAAAAGGCTATCCAATGAACAGAGACAAGATTTAATAACAGAAATTAATAACCTAACTGCATCGAACACTAATACAGACTTAAGGGATTTAGCTACAAAAATTCAAGGTGATGCAGATTTAACTCAAAGGTTATCTAATCGAATATTTGATATTTATACTTCAGTACCTCCTGCAAATAGAGATAATTACGTAAATACAAGATTATCTGGTCTACCAGATTCTATAGCAAATACAACTCGAGAACATCATGAACAAGTGTTCCAAAGACAGCAAGCTTTAGCTACTATAAGAGGCTGGAGTCCGGGTACTTTACCAGGGGTAGCAGATGTAACAGATTTATATAATACGATTAGAAATATTAACGATAATCAACCTGTACTTGATGAATTACGCGATAGATTGGATGTTTTATATGAACAACATAGAGCTGCGGGAGCTGGTAATACGGGACAACCGATAATTGACGCTGCCCAGAATTTACCAGATTCCTTGATCGGTGAATTGAGAAAAAAGCATGAAAAGAATGAAGCTGAGGCTGAAAAAAACGATATCAGAACTCGGATACAAACAATCAGTGGTCCTGTTGCAGGTATGCATATTACAGCTACTTTTCCAGGAGGATCAGGTGGAGATTCTATTCAGGAAATTTATAATGACATTATTGCTTCTCCTCACAATGAACTTGTCGGAGAACTAGTAGACCGTCTTGAGCAGCTGTATTATTCATTCAATACTGCTGACCGGAATACAATGATTTCGAATCTACAGACGCAAAATATCCATCCTGAAGTACGCGGACCCCTTGAGAAAATCCATGAAGAAACACAGAAAAATGAATTGCGGGGCGATATTACAGGATTCTCTTTTGCTGGAATTCCAGCAACAGCTGCAGAACTTCAAACTGTCGAAAATTTAGCTGGTAGAGCAAGAGGAGAAGATGAACTTTTAGAGCTTTTACGGGATAAGATACGACACTACTACCACACTACTTTAACTACCCCTGATCAGAGGCACCAATTTGTAACTGAAGCTAGAAATGAGGGAGTACCCGAGGATATTATTGGTGAATATTTATGGAAAGAAACTAATGAAAGGGTTGAGGAGGCGGAAGATTTAATAGAAAAATTAGAGCCAATTATGCAGGATCATATAGATCCAGCACATGGAACAGGATCTGGGTATTTTGATAATACTTTACTTCCGGATTATTTAATACCAGCAGTGAGGTCTGGAATTCCAAAAGAGACTGTAGAAGAGTTGAGGTTAAGATTTGAGCAAGCCTGTGATGCAGAAGCTGATCACAGAGAAGATTCACCAAAACTACATGCAATTACAAAGGGCTATACGGATGCAATTATTGAACAGCTTCTTCCAGACAAAATTGCACAGGATCCATTTGCAGATGACAGATCGGCTGTTATTGGAAGTCTTACAACTGGAAATTTGGTTGAAAATAATAGACTTAACTATGGAAAATTAAGACGAAATGTTATTGCTACAATAAATGCAGAGTTCGGTGGTACCGAAGTGTATAGAAGAGATATTCTAGCCGAAGAAGTGTACCAAAATATTTTAGAGGATATGAGAGAGCATATGCCCGATATTATCGAGATTAACAAACTTGAAAGAGAAGCAGATAGGCTTCGTGCGAAATCGAGGGAACTTAGATTCGATCATTGGAAAGAATGGGCAAAAGATTTGTTGTTGGTCGGAGGCGTTGGAATTACTGCAGTGAATGTATACGCTGGTGTTATGGGTATTGGTACAGGTGTTGCATTTTCAAATATTTGGAACTTTCTATCTAATACTCAAGGTGGTGCTGTTACAAAAGCTGTTGGTCTGCCTGCAATGTTTGTTGGTGTGTGGGAAAGATGGAAGCAACACAAAGATACTAGAGAAAAAATGAAAAAGGCTGCTGCGGATTTAGAAGGGAAAGAACTTGAAATTACAAGCAGGGTAACATCAGTAGCAGAAAAGCGAGGTATGCAGCTTAGAAGAAGAAGGGTTCATTATGATGGACTTGCCAGATCTATTTTGAGACCAGCTTTAGCTCGAGGGCGGGAAGAGTTTACAGCAAGACATGAATTTTTAAGAAGGCAATTAGTTGGGGCAGAAGCACCGCGACTTGCACAATTTGCAATTGCATAGTCTTTTACGCAAATGTCAGAATATAAATTATATAAGTTGACTAAACGAAATGACACAATACTATATTGACCAAAAATTAATCTCAATGTTTTTAGACGCAGATCCTAACAGCGAGGAGGTTATAAATTACATGAGTAAGTATAGTGAAAAGTTAACCAAACTTATTGAAGAAGGTATCCGGAAATATTTAAAGGAGAAAAAAAATATGTCCGATGAACAAATTGAAAGGGAATTCGAAAAGGTAGACAGTTTTGATCAGGCAGATCAAGCGGTACTTTTGGATGACGATGTTGCAGTTGAAGCGGAAAGAATTCGGCATAAATTTAATAAAGAAATTTATGATTATTATGCTCAAGTTCTCGATAATGACCAAAAAAAGAAAATTAATGTTTATCTACAGCAACAGCAGGAAAATATCAATAAGGATTTTGAGGAACAGCAAAAAATGATGCTTGATGTTTTATCAAAAATTAAAAACGAATATGAACAAACCGGAGATTTAAAAGAGCAAGAGGAGCCAACACAAACTCCCATGAGTGACGAAGATTTAATGACAATTCAAAAAGATTTGGAGGAAGAGATAGGGAAGGTAAAAACTTAATTTTCATTTTAAATAAATGGTTTTAGGAAATTCAGAAGGTCAATTACAACAAATTGAAGGTATAATTTCACAAAGTGATAAAGCTAGAAGAAAGCTTGCTGTAGAGTTAGGTTTGTCTGCTGAAGCGGATATTGACTTAATATTAAATACTTTGTCTGAAAGGATGGTACCGCCATTTATGCAAGACAGAGATGAAGAAAATGAAGCTTTGTATAGCCTAATGGATGAAATTGTAACTACAGAGTGGGAGGATATTGAAGAGATTACGGAAAAGGAGGGGGACATGTTAGACTTAGAGAAAGAAGATTCTGATGAAGGTGAACCACGCTCCATTTCTGTTTCGGAGTTGGATTTAACTAATAATGGTATGATACGCATACAAGTTGAAGGACAGGCTCTGGTGGTTGGGAGAGTGGATGAATTATATCGAAGGTTGCAACCTTTATGGCCTTCGAGAATAGAGGGCAATACAATCGATATTGGGGATGGAGTTACAGTTACTGATCAAGAATTTCAAGATATGTATATGGATTTTATTCAGGAAATAGATAGAAATTTAAGGAGATTACAAACTTTAATGCGTCAAACAGATGTGAGCCAGGAAGATTTGCTTGCCTACCAGCCAGTTATAGATACTCTTCGAGCTAATCCTGACCCTGACAAATATTCCAGTGATATTACGCGTTGGACGGAACTTATGAAAGTTCCTGAGCAGGAATCGATACAGATTACAACTAGAGTTGAAAATGGAAGGTTAGAATTACAAGTACCAGATGGTACATGGGTTGATATCATGGGGGGAGAAAATGATTTATTGCATAGACTTAATTTTCTTCAGGGGCAAGTTGATGCAGATACACCACTGGAGATTGTCGGAGGATGGACTCTTGACGTTCAAGAGTTGAGGGATTTAGTGCAAGAGGCGGCTCCACAAATTGGGGAGTATTATTTGCAAAATTTGAGAAATATTCAAGCTGAAAGGATGAATATTGATTCACTCGAAGATGTAATTGAAGGTATTAGAGAACCATTAAGATCAAATCATGTTTTGGAGCAGGTCTTCACAGACATGGGAGTTATTGAACAACTTCAAGTTTTGGAAGCTACTCTAACTGAAAGACGAGACTTAGAGGAGGAGGGTGAAGAAGCAGTTGAAGAAGCAAGAAATGGGAACATAGAGAGATTATTAGCTTGGTTGAAACGACTGGCAGATGCTAATCTTTCTCGTGACGCAATTGTTGCACGGTTAAGAATGTATGGGATAGATATTAATTTGCTCCCATATGTTGGTAGGAGAAACTTTATAACTTTAGTTAGAACTATTGGAAACTTATTTCCTTCACTCAGAACTTTTACTGAATCATTGAGAGCAAGGGTAGGGAAAGAAGTAGATGAGGAAATGCAGGAGCAAGATGAAGAAGATCAGGATCTTACGCAATCAAGAAGGTTAACAAGGGTAGATTTAGCTAGTTTAGTAAGAGGTGAAGAGGTAGAGGGGGTGGATTTGTCTCCCCTAGAGCCTGAGGACCCTAATGCAGTAGCAGACTTTTTAAATATCATTAGAGATGAGGGCTTAGAACATTTTGTTCAGAGAAATCAAATAATTGAAATTCTAAGAAACGCAATTAACCAACGTATTGAACAAGACGATACTGATGAGACAACTAGAGAAGCCTTTGGAAGAATTAGAGCAGAATATATTGCAGCCGGAGTCCCGCCTGAATACTTACCAGATTTACCAAGAGAGACTCCTGAAGAACGTGCTGAAAGAATGGAAGATATTGAGGGGGAGTTCGATGTGCTTCAACCACTTACAGTTTTGGCTTACATAAATGAAGAAATTGAGCAGAGGAATATCCAAGAGAGTACGCGTCAGAGAAGATATGATCAAATTACTTTTGCTTTAAAAGAAGCTATCGCTCAAGGTAGGATTGAACTTGAGCCACCAAATGATAGAGTAGACTTGGCGCATGAATATTTGGATGCTGGAGTCCGTCCTACATCTGTTTATGCTGAAGTACTAATGGGAGAACATTATAAAGAAGCTCATAAGAAAGTAGAAGAATTTGCTCCTATAATGAGAGTATTTTATGGTGAGGCTAGGCCTCCAGCAAATCCAGAAACTGTATGGAAAGAAAGGGTTTTACCAGAGTTAAGGAGCCAAAGGCCATTTGAGACTAGTCAGTATGAAGCATTAATACTAGTCCTTGCCCATGATATGTTCACCGAAGGTGTAAAGTGGTTAAGTTCTGTTGATAGGGTTATAGGAGCGGAAGGAGTAGATGGTGTTATGAAGGTAACTATGGAGATGATTGAAGAAAAATGTGATGTTTTTGAGGAAGGATCTCTATGGTGGAAGAAAGAGGGAATTAAACCTGTTAAGTATGATGATATAAGAGGAGAATATGCAGGAAATCTATATGACGGGCCTCTTGCTGAATATTTAGGTCAATTAGATACGGTTGTAGTTGAAGGCATGATTGATGATAATGCTGAAATGATAACATCATATATAAATTTACAAACTGAGTTTTGGATGGCACGACGAGAACAACAGAGAAAACTCGATAGACTCAACCGTCAGGAGAATTGGGATAGAATTAAATGGATTGCTGGTCTTGGAGGAGGGGCTGCGTTAATTGGGTTTGGAATCGCTGAATTATCCCTTGGTCCCGAGTTAATAGGTTTATTAGAATCAGCTGGAGAGATACCTTTGGTACCTAAATTAGGTGCACTTAGTCTTTCTACTATGGGTATAAGGTTACTTTGGGAGAGATTAGGAAAACCGGAGGAAAGAGATAAAAAGGAGGATGAAAGGAATAAGGCTGAATTACAATTACGGCGAACTGAGAATAAATATGAAAGTGATTTAATGAGAAGGTTGCGTATGGTGAAAAGATCTGTTAGAAATTCGGTTTTAAACGTGTGTCAAACAGCTCCAGGCTCTAATGCTGCTACAGAGGCTGTTGTTTCTTATAGAAATTCAATGTCTCAATCTAATGGAGGTTGGCAGACACAGTTTAGAGGTGTTGGTGGACAGTCCTTTGCTTATGGGACATAATAATTTAGATAATTTAAATCAGATAATTTATGAATTACATTATAGATTCCACAATTATTTCAATTTTTTTGAAAAAAGCAATAGATAGTAAAGAAGTACAGAATTTCTTAGATTCTTATGAGGAAAAGGTTACACAGATTACTAGCCAAGTTATTTATAATTATTTAAGTAAGGAAGGCGGTATGAATGATAAAGAAATTGAAGGGGAGTTAAATAAATTTGTAGACTCTGGAGAAGACCCCCCAACTTTTTTCCAACCAGAAGTTTTACTTGAAATTGATAAGCAAATTGAGAAGTATAATGAATCTATTTACGCTAAATTTGAAAAACAGATGTCATTAGAGGATCAAAAAAGAGCTAATGATTATATTCAAAAGCAGTTGCAGTTGGCACAGAAAAATTTTGAGAAAATGAGACAGGCAGCCTTGGAAGAACTGGATGAAGTAGAAAAGGAATTTGCGCAAATTGGTCGAGTACGTTCCTGGGAGGAAAAACAAAGGGCAGAAAATAAGGCCCAGCAACCTCAGAGCGGACAAAAAAATAAATACGAACCTCCACAAGCAGTACCTAAGGAGCAAGTAAATGCCTCTCAACAAAATCAGCAAGCTTCACAAATTCAACATAAAGCGAGTATACCCACACAAGATCCAGTTTTAGATTAATTTTATTGTAGTACAATACAAAGATTATTTTAATAATTGTATGCTAGAATTATTTATGAAAATATTTGAGAAAATTTAAACATAAATGGCAGTCACATTAATACAGGTAAAAAAAACTACTTAAAGAAAATAATAAAATTCTTGAAAAAAGAATCGAGGCAAGGTTGGAGAAGAAGTTAGAAAGAATGTTGGACGAGAAATTGGAAGAGAAATTAGAAGAAAAATTAGAAAAATTCTATATCAGGATTGCGAAATTATTTGGGCAAACCCCAAAAGAAGAAAATTTAGCTACCAAGAAAGAACTACATGAGATTAAGATCCGCGTGAATAATAATACAGATAGCATATCACGAATTCGTGAAGAGCTTGATACAGGGCCAACAATAACCAATGAACATGTAAAAAGAAATACCGAGGAAATTGGTAAAATTAAAAAAGCCGCAAATTTGGCTTGAGAAAAATTTGAAAGATAGTGTATAATTACATCACCTTCGAAGCATGTTTGTAACTTCATTCAAACCTCTGTTTCAACAAAAGTATTTTCATTCAAAGGCTTGTTAGCTTTTGACAAAGATTTTTAGTGCTCAGTACTTAGAGATTTCAAACTAGAATATTATTATTCTTAGACAATTTGGTCTTTATTCTAAGAACTAAATTCTAAAAATCTAGGTGCTTTTTGTTCTTTGAAAACTGAATAGTAGAAGTTTAACAGGGTTAAACTTTGATTTCACGGATAAAAAACATCACAATTTACCTGCTTTTAAGCAGGCAAACGTGATGATCAATATGAGATTAAAGCAACTCAAGAGTGTATGGTGGATGTCTTGGTTGAAAAAGCTGAAGAAGGACGTGGTAGCCTGCGATAAGCTTCGGGGAGCTGGCAAACAAGCTGTGATCCGAAGATGTCCGAATGGGGGAACCCATCCCGAGTAACATCGGGATACCTTATGTCGAATACATAGGCATAGAGGGAGAAAGCTGGTGAACTGAAACATCTCACTAACCAGAAGAAAAAATACCGAATGGTATTCCCTTAGTAGTGGCGAGCGAACGGGGATCAGCCCAAACTCAACAGGTAGGTAGAAGAAGATGCGTCTGCTTTGCGGACAATTTTTCGGATACACCCGTGCAGGGGTGGTTACAGTTGGGTGTTGTAGGAGGTAAACGTTGCTATACTGCAAAGTAGCAGAACAAGTGATAAATCTTATTTCTAATAGAACACGGTTGGAAAGCCAGACCATAGAGGGTAATAGTCCCGTATATGAAAGGAATAAGACTTGTTGGTTTACGATCCTGAGTACCACGATCAATGTAGGATTTTGTGGGAATCAACACGAACCATCGTGTAAGGCTAAACACTTTTTCAAACCGATAGTGGACAAGTACCGAGAGGGAAAGATGAAAAGTACCCCTGATAGGGGAGTGAAATAGTTCCTAAAACCATATACTTACAAACAGTGGGAGCCACGTTTACGTGGTGACCGCGTGCCTATTGAAGAATGAGCCTGCGAGTTATTCTATGTTGCTTGCTTAAACTGTTTTGCAGTGTAGGCGCAGCGAAAGCGAGTCTGAAAGGGCGCGTGTAGCATAGAATAGACCCGAAACCGAGTGATCTACGCATGAGCAGGTTGAATCTCGATGAGAATCGAGAGGAGGACCGAACCAGTGAATGTTTCAAAATTCTTGGATGACTTGTGTGTAGCGGTGACACGCCAAACGAACTCGGAAATAGCTGGTTCTCCTCGAAATAACTTTAGGGTTAGCCTTGGTGTTAAATTCTTACGGGGGTAGAGCACTGATTGGATTGTGGGGGGTATATACCTTACTGCGTTCTCTCAAACTCCGAATACCGTAAGTTTTTTACCAGGAGTTAGACTATGGGGGCTAAGCTCCATCAGTCGAAAGGGAAACAGCCCAGATCATCAGCTAAGGTCCTTAAATTTATGCTCAGTGGGAAAGGATGTGAAATTTCTTAAACAGCCAGGAGGTTCGCTTAGAGGCAGCTATCCTTTAAAGAGTGCGTAACAGCTCACTGGTCGAGAGATTTTGCGCCGACAATTCAACGGGGCTAAAGCATAATACCGAAGCCATGACTTTATGTACCTATGGTACATAAGGGGTAGAGGAGCATTGTGTTCAGCTGTGAAGGTGTACTGTAAAGTATGCTGGAGCGTACACAAGAGAGAATGCAGGCATGAGTAGCGTAATCTCGGTGAAAACCCGGGACACCGAATATCTAAGGTTTCCACAGCAATGTCAGTCATCTGTGGGTTAGTCGGTCCTAAGTCAAGGCCGAATGGCGTAGACGATGGACAACTGGTTAATATTCCAGTACCGCCTTTAATTCGTTATTAGTTAAGGAAGGACTAAATGTGCAACTTCCAAGCCTCGACAGGTCGGGGTATAAATAGTAAGCCAGTCTGATTTGGTAAATCCGGTCAGGCGAAATCTCTGCTTCGGCGGAAAATAGGTGAGCTATGATGTAGAACTGAAGCGCAAGCGGATGTGATTTGGAATAGTATGTTTACAAGAAAATTTTCTATACGAGAATTAAGGGTGACCGTACCGCAAACCGACACTGGTAGATTGGTAGAGTATACCAAGGTGTACGGATGATCCTTTGTTAAGGAACTCGGCAAATTACTACCGTACGTTCGCAATAAGGTAGCCCCGGAAAGCGCTTGCGCTTATACGGGGGGCACATAAGAGGCTCGATCGACTGTTTAACAAAAACACAGGTTCCTGCTAACCCGTAAGGGGATGTATAGGAGCTGACGCCTGCCCAATGCCAGAAGATTACGGAAGGAGGTTATCTGCCTTTGGCAGAGAAGCTTCCAACTTAAGTCCTGGTGAATGGCGGCTGTAACTATAACGGTCCTAAGGTAGCGAAGTTCCTCGGCGCTTAATAGGCGTCCCGCATGAAGGGCGTAACGAGTTGGGCACTGTCTTAACAAGGAGTCCGGCGAAATTGAAGTGGCGGTGAAGATGCCGTCTACCCGCACCTGGACAAAAAGACCCCGGGATCTTTACTGTATCTTGACATTGAAATAAAGGTTAAGTTGTAGAGCGTAGGAGGGAGACTTTGAAGTCTCAGCGCTAGCTGGGATGGAGTCAAGCATGCAACACCTCCCTTCGTTTCTTTTGTTTCTAACCATCTTCCGTAAGCCGGAAATGAGACAGTGTCAGGTGGGCAGTTTGACTGGGGCGGTTTCATACTAAAGGATAACGTATGATTGCAAAGGTCGACTCAAGCTGGATGGAAATCAGCTGAAGAGCATAATGGTATAAGTCGGCTTTACTGTGAGAGGGACACCTCGAGCAGTCACGAAAGTGGGCCATAGTGACCCTTTGGCAACAAATGGGAGTGCCATTGTTTAAAGGATAAAAGTTACCCCGGGGATAACAGGCTAGTCTTGCCCAAGCGCTCATAGCGACGGCAAGGTTCGGCACCTCGATGTCGGCTCGTCGTATCCTGGAGCTGGATAAGGTTCCAAGGGTTGGGCTGTTCGCCCATTAAAACGGCACGTGAGCTGGGTTCAAACCGACGTGAGTCAGGTTGGTCTCTATCCGGTGTGGGCGTTCGAATTCTGAGGAGATTGCTCCCTAGTACGAGAGGATCGGGAGGAGGTAGCCTCTAGTGCACCAGTTGTTCCACCAGGAGCATCGCTGGGTAGCTACGCTGCTATTGTGATAAGCGCTGAAAGCATATAAGCGTGAAGCCAGCTCCAAGATGAGAATTCGTCTGAGACCTGCGGAAGACTACCGCGTTGATAGGCTCTAGGTGTAAGCACAGTAATGTGTTTAGCCAAGGAGTACTAATCGGTCGAAAGCTTTAGTTTCATTATTTTTCGTGAAATTAGTTTCATCTTATTATTCTACTATTCGGTTTTTAGAAAACAAATTCATAATTAGTATTTGGTATAATTGTTTACAGTCAATAGAAATTGCAAATTATTTGATTTTCAATTTCTGGTGATTGTAGCGGAGCGGAACCACCTCTTCCCATCCCGAACAGAGAAGTGAAACTCTCCAGCGCCGACGATACTAGAGATTAGGTTCTCTTGGAAAATAGGTCATCGCCAGAATAAAAAAAACAACCCTTGGGTTGTTTTTTTTATTTGTCATAGGAAAATAGATCACCTGTCTGCCGTCAGGTAGGTCACCAGAACCAAGGAAGTAACTCAAGGATTGTTTTTTTGTTGTTTATGTGATTCCCTACAATTTGTAATAGAAAAAACAGGCACTGTCAAGAGAATAGTGTCATATTCCAGGCTTTTTTCTTTTATTTATTGTATAACTAAAAAGGGTAGAATATAATAATACATATGAATATTATCAAGCCTCCAAAATTAGACAAGGGCGACACTATTGGTATAGTCGCAACGTCCTTCCCTTTCCCTCACAATGAAAAAAGTGATTATTATCATGAGTATCAGAGGGGGATCAAAATTATTAATAGCATGGGCTTTCAAATTCAAGAATCAAAAAATTTGAGAAAGAGAAAATGGTGGGCGGCAGGCACCGCAAAGGAGAGAGCAGAGGATATAAATGGGATGTTCGAGAATCAGGATATAAATGCAATTATGGTACATGATGGTGGACAGTCTGCTATTACAATTCTTGAATATTTGGATTATGACCTCATAAAGATGAACCCAAAACCATTTATTGGTTTCAGTGATGTAACAAATATTCTTTCTGCAATTTATTCCAAAACGGGCATTGTTTCTTTTTATGGCCCTTTAGTAACTTATGGTTTTGGCAAGCATTGGAGAAAATTTTCGGACGATAAAATTAGTAAGGGAAAAGATTATTTCCAAAAGATACTTTCTTCTCATAATCCTCTTGGTTATATTAGCCCAATCACAGAATGGGAATCCTGGAAACCTGGCAAAGCTAGAGGAAAACTATTTGGCGGTAATCTAAGTATGCTGCTTTCCCTAGTAGGGACTTCTTATTTTCCTTTAAAAAATGAATTGGCCGACTCAATTTTATTTTGGGAAATTGATAATACAGAGTCGTACTGGATAGAAAGAGGTTTGTATGTACTCAAATATTCAGGAATTTTGGATATTATCTCGGGTATGATTGTCGGCAAACTTCCGGGAATTAAAAATACATGCTGGAAAAAATCCAGTGAACCTTCTCCTAAAGAAATAGTACTGGAAATTCTAAAAGAATATAATTTTCCAGTTATGGGAGGATTTGATTTTGGACATGAAACTATAGATATTCCAATGCCAATTGGTATTGAAGTTTCAATGAATTCGCAAAATTTAAGTTTTGAAATACTTGAGTCCGCAGTGAAAAGAAAATAATTTTTCTCTTTTATACCTTCCAATATTGGTAAAAATTTGCTTAATTACTTTAACGGTTTTAAAATATAGATAAAGAATTTATAAGCTATTAAATTTTATATTATATATTAAGTGATGGAGCATTCATGATATAATACAACATATAGTACTCATATATTAATAGGAGATATGGTCTGATTAATTAGGTGTTTATGAACGATCATATTTCAAATATTTTATTTTTTTATTACATAAAAATGAAAAAAGCAAAATTTGCTGCTTTACTAGTAATTCCATTATTGGCAATCTTATTAAGCGGATGCTCTAAGAAGCCAGAGTATAAAAATCTTGTCGTAGAACAAGATGATGCAGTTGTAGAGTATGTATATGCTTTCGATGAAAATCAGTCAGCAAAATATACAATTAAACAGGTTACTTATGATTATATGCCAGAAGGTCTGGAAGAGAAATATGATCCACATGAGGAAGAAAATCAATTTGTAAAAGTGGATTTTGTTGTGGAGGGAACTGGAACTGAACCACTTGAAATCTATGAACATCAAATTGTTTTAAATGCAGGATTGGAGGAGGATGTTAGTTCAACATACAAGTTGATGGACCAACCTTCTTCATTCAAGTCAGTTTTTGGGGATACAAGCTATGAATTGCAGCCTGGAGAAACAAAGGAATTTAGTATGCATTATGAAATCTTTGGTGGAATTTTAGAAGCTGCAAGCGATAAGTTTAGTATAACAATTGATGACGATTATAACGTTCCATTAGTTAGGAAAGTAGGTACAGAGGAATAAATATAAATATTGTATAGACCCTCATTTATTATGAGGGTCTTTTTTGTTTATTCGTTTAATTATTTATAATACTTTGTAATAAAAGTCTCTTCATTTCCATTTACACTTCTTACGAATTTTTCGATTATACCTTCTGATTCAGTGTCTTCAATAATATACGTATCTTTTTGGAAATCTCTAAGAGTGACTTCATTAGGAACATAATCCTCGGTTGTATATAATACTAGTTCTATATAAAGGGCACCATCTTCCCCGACTTTGTTTTTTGTTATAAATAGTATTGGACTATCCGAATTATTTACAAAACTGAAATCAGTTTCCTCAACCTCTTTTTGAGGGGTATCTTCATAGTCTTTGTTATCTTCTGTTTCTTCAATAATAGGCTGAAATATAACAGTTGATTTTACAGTTGCATTTGAATAAGGATAAGAATAGTAATCCATTAGATTTGCTTGGAGTTGATCACCTCTTTCAGTTATTGGGAATCCTGCTTCCAGAATACTTCTGTATAATACAGTGACTACAGCCTCAACATTACCAAAATAAGTTAAGATTTCTGTATCTGTTTCAATTTCAATCTTATTATACTGATAATCATCCTTTTCTATTATTTCTCCAAAAGCATTGAGGAAGGAAAATTCGGAATTTGCATCCACTTCAAACACATCAAGTTGTTCAAGAAGTCTTTTAATACTATTAGTCCTTTCCAATGGATCAAGTGGCGCTTTAACGACCCCTTTGCTAATTACTTGGGGAAATCGCTTTATATCTAGGTTTTCGATTTCTGTTGCCTGTTCGATCTCATCAAAGATTAAAGTAATATCTGTAAATTTGTCCAATTTTTTAATATCATTTATGAATAGATCATAAGATTCATCAATGTTTAAAAATCTTCCTGGAGTAAATTCTCCAAGTATGTATAAAGTATTCTTTCTGATTCTGTAATCGTAGTTTTGTGGCTCAACGTCAACTAAAGCTTTTAGCATTTTGAATTTATTTCTGAGTAATTCCTCATCATTTACTTCAATTTGGAGTGTGTTTTCTTGAAAAATATAATTAAATATTTTCTTCGCAGATTCCTGTTGAATAAATTCGTGTCCTTTTTCTTCAATCTTTTTCTCGCCATCTATTTCAAATGCTTGTACTTTGACATTAGAAATTGTGTTTTCAAAATTTTCTATCTTGTCACAAGTAGCATTTATGAGTTGTTCTTGCGGAGACATATTCATCTCAACTAATTGGAATGTCATATTAGAAGGTATGGGGTTTTCTTCTCTTAGTTTTGTAAATATTTGTTTTATTGGTAGTTTAGTTGCACCATGTCCTTTAGTGCATTCTAAAATTTTATTGGTTTCTTCATCAAGTTCAAGTTTTGGTTCCACTTTGTTTTTTTCATTCGTTTCCAAATCTCCAAAGTGGTTTATTAGCCAGTATTCTAGCTTGGCTTGATTAAATTCAACAAGATACTCGGTCTCTTGATTCTTTGTATTTTGTTTTCCGAATAAGCCCTCAAGTATTTTATCTAGTATATTAATTTTTTCATTTTGTTGTTCAGGCGATGCTATGGATTTGATACGGAAATCAAACTCGTCCGTTGAAAGATTGCTGGATTTGGATTCGATGGAAATTGTTATTTCTTCTGGTATGGAAGCGACTGCTGTAGATATACCTGCAACATCGCCTTCATTTGTTTTTTTATTTTTTAAATAATTACTTATTTGGATAAAAATAAATGTACTTAATGAAGTTATTAGGAAAAGCTGTGCAAACACTATAGCTTTCCCAACAATTTTTTTATATCTTTTGTTTGAATTTTGTATTGCAATTGGAGTTGGATGTGCCATTAATTTTGAATTTTAGGTAAATATAGAAAACTATGCTTGTTAATTTATGAATTGAGACTACTTATATTTTATTAAATATAGGGAAAATTACAAGGAAAAGATTCAATTTAATATATTTTTTAGTTAGGAAGGCTAGTAAAAGACGAAGAATTGGAGTTTAGATATAGGAAGTTGGGGATTTAATAACTTTAGTATTGATATGTTATAATATTTGTGTTCAGAAAGGACTCTGTTACTGTATTTTTTATAATACAAATCCAAATAACAGAGTAATTTTTTATTATGAAAGATAATACAAAACAAACGAAGTTACAAGAAGAATTTGCTGATTATGTTGATTCCATAGGAAAGGAGGAGTTCCCCAAAATTTTCCATAAAGGCCAGATTGTTAAGGGTACAATAGTTAAAATGAAATCTGGTGAAATGATTGTAGACATTGGAGGAAGAACAGAAGGGGTTGTAATGGGTAAAGAAATGAAGCTGGAAGATGAGGTTCTTGATAAAGGGGTTGGAGATGAGATTCTTGCCTATGTTGTAAAAGGAGAAAATATGCTCGGCCAGATAGAGCTTTCTATACGTAGAAGCAGTATGGCCCGTAAATGGCATGATTTATTTGAAGCACGTGAAAATGATACAGGAGTTAAAGTTGAAGTAATTGAGGCAAATACTGGAGGTGTTATAGTTACCATAGGGGGGGGTCTTCGAGGATTTATCCCAACTTCTCAATTGGAAAATTCAAGAATATATCCATTAGAAAATTATGGGGATAAGGATAATATAAACAGAGAGTTGCAAAACAAATTAGGAGCCTTAATTGGTGAGGAATTAGAAGTCAAAGTAATTGAAATTGATAAGGAGAAAAACAGAGTCATATTATCCGAGAAGCTAATGAATGCTGATAGTGATCTGGAGATGAGGGAAGATACACTAGCAAGTACTGAAGTAGGAGATGTTTTAGAAGGAAAGGTAACAGGTATTGCCCCTTTTGGTTTATTTGTAAATGCTCAGGGTTTAGAGGGATTAGTTCACTTATCTGAAATCTCTTGGGACAAGGTCTCTAATCCTGCTGATTTTTATAAAATCGGGGATGAGGTTGAAGTACAGGTAATAGGTATGCAGGATGGAGGAAAAAGAATAGCCTATTCGATTAAGAGGCTTAAGAAAGATCCATGGGATGAAATAATACATGATTATAAAGTTGGAGATATTGTTAAAGGAAAGGTTACAAAAGTTGTTGATTATGGGGCCTTTGTGAGAATCGATGATAAAGTCAATGGATTAATACATATCTCAGAGATGTCAGACAAGCTTGTTAAGGATCCAAAAGATTTTGTTAAGAAGGGGGAAGCAATTGATGTAGAAATAATTTCTATTTCAAAAGAGGAAAGACATTTAGGTTTGAGTATTAAGCACAGGCAAGAAGGTGATACGAAAGAGAAAAAACAGGCAAAAACGGAAAAAGATACAGGAGTTGCACCTGAAATGGAAAGTTTAGAGAAAATTCTTCAAGAGTAAAAAAAGTGGGTTATAATAAGGTTCCAATAGCTTAGTAAACTTTTTGGTTTACTATATTGGAACCTTTTTTGTGAATATAGTATCTAGCATTAGATTCTTGAATTCAATACTTAGTTTATGGTTATGAGTAATGAAGAGCAGCCACATATCTTTGAGTTTATCTAAGAAAGTATTAAGTTCAAAAGTCTAAACATTAAATACTGATATTTAAAAACTACTTATATTTATTAATTATTTTTTCCATGGGATATGCCCACACTGTTGATCAAATGAAAGAATTAGATAAATTTAGCGAATATGCTAAGAAAGCTATAGTAAATGCTTTTGAGCAAGCAATGAAAGAAGAGGCATCTGAAGTAACGCCTAAACACATCTTTATTGGCATTCTAGAAGATGATAAAGGAATATGTCCGCGTCTATTGAACAAATTAGGGGTTGATGTAAATAGAACTCTTAAATCGCTGGATTTTATAAAAGAAGATAAAGATACTAGTCAATCTAAAAATTTAAAAATGAATGAAACCTCGAAACAGCTTCTCGTTGATGCTTTTGTTATAGCTAGTGAGATGAATCATGTCTATGTTGGAACTGAACATATACTCCTGAGTATATTAAAATTAGAGGATTTAGACTTTGTTAAGGATTTAAACAAAGTAGGAATAGATTATGCAAGCGTTTCTAAAGTTTTGCTTGGTTTTGCTACTTATCATAAAGGAGTGTTTAAAAAGAGTGAAGATGATATGGATGAGGATGAGGACGGTGACGATTCAACCAGTTCGATTAGTACTTTTGCTCATGATATGAATGAGTTAGCAGAGTCAGGGAAGTATATGCCCATTTATGGAAGAGAAATAGAAATCGAAAGAATGATACACATATTGTCCAGAAAAACTAAAAGCAATCCAATATTAGTTGGGGAGGCAGGAGTCGGGAAAACAGCTATAGTCGAAGGCTTAGTCCAAAAAATTGTTAATAATAAAGTACCCCCTTCATTTTCAAAGAAAAGGATTGTAAATTTAGATCTTGCCGGAATTATTGCGGGTAGTAAAATTCGTGGAGATGTAGAAGAGCGTATTCTAGGCATAATGAAGGAAGCAAAGCAAGATCCGAATTTAATATTATTTATTGACGAGATTCATATGATTGTAGGAGCGGGATCTACTGGACAAGGTACAATGGATGTTGCAAACATTCTAAAACCCTTTTTAACTACCAATGATATTTCAGTGATTGGCGCAACTACCCTTGATGAATACCAAAAATACTTTGAATCAGATAGTGCTTTGACTAGAAGGTTTCAGTCTATTATTGTTGAAGAAATTGGGGAGGAGGACTCTATTCAGGCTTTAAAAAATATTAGAACTAAACTTGAAAATTTTCATGGTGTGAAAATTGAAGATAATGCATTGGTGCAATCTGTTAAATTAACAAAACGATACATCACAGATCGGTTTTTGCCAGACAAAGCTATTGATGTCTTGGATGAGGCAGCTGCCGGGA
Organism: Candidatus Dojkabacteria bacterium; assembly: GCA_014729085.1. Lineage (GTDB taxonomy): Bacteria > Patescibacteriota > Dojkabacteria > B142 > WJKM01 > WJKM01. The sequence continues at coordinate 102,119 of WJKM01000006.1, forward strand.
AAAAGATTTCAAAGGAGGGAGAGATTGATAAATTTACTGAGATTAAAGAAGAATATGAGGATATAAGAAAGTCTAAGGATAAGGTATTGCTTCAAGGTAAAATAAAAAAGGCAGCGAAACTCAGAAAACAAGAAATCGAAATAAAGAAAAAAATGGATAAGATGACCAAAAAAACAAATTCAAGAAATAAGAGTTTGAAAGTTACAGATGATGATATAAGGAAGGTAATTGCAGACTTAACAAAAATTCCGGTGGAAAAAATGGATAGTAATGAGATACAGTCGTTAATAAATATAGAACAATCTCTTCGTAAAAGTATAGTTGGACAGCCCGATGCAATAAATAAGGTAGCGGCAGCAATTAAGAGGTCTAGAGTTGGAATTGGCGACCAGAATAGACCATCGGGGTCTTTCCTCTTTTTAGGACCGTCGGGAGTTGGAAAGACAGAGCTAGCGAAAACAATAGCAAAAGAAGTATTTGGCGATGAGTCTTCTTTGGTTCAAATTGATATGAGTGAGCATATGGAAAAGCATAGTGTTTCAAAATTGATAGGATCCCCTCCTGGATATGTTGGTTTCCAAGAAGGTGGACAGTTAACTGAAAAAATTAGAAGGAATCCTTATAGTGTTGTTTTGTTTGATGAAATTGAAAAAGCACATATTGATCTTTTGAATATATTATTGCAGATACTTGAAGAAGGTCAGTTACAGGATGCAAAAGGCAGGACTATAAATTTCCGAAATACCATTATAATCATGACATCAAATATTGGTGCAGAAGAAGTCATGAAAGATAATATTCTCGGTTTCAATCTTGACCTCGATACTTCAAATGATTCGGAGGAAGAAGAAGGAGAAATGGATGAGGCCTTTAATTTGATGAGGGAGAGATTAATGGAGAAGTTGAAAGATACTTTAAGACCTGAACTTCTAAATAGAATTGATGAAATTATTGTTTTTAGAGGTTTAAGCGATTCGGATATTACGGATATCATTGGTTTGGAACTTGAAAAGTTAAATAAAAGATTAGCAGAGAAAAATGTCCATGTAGAGGCTTCCAGAGGAGCAATTAAGTTTATTGCTAAAGAGGGGGCAAGCAAAGAATATGGGGCTAGGAATGTAAAACGGAAAATTCAGGAACTAATTGAAAATCCCCTTGCTTTGTTAATATTAAAAGAAGGTAAGAATTTTGGTGAAGAAAAACAAGAGGAACCTCTGTATACTGCTAAGGTTACAAAAGCTCGCGGTAAAAAGGATTTGAATATCAAATTAAACAAGAAGAAATAGTTATGTCCGAAAAGCTATATGTAGAATTTAAATGTAATTTTATCTAAATGTCTAAGCCTAAAAATGTTTTTGTGTGTACTAATTGCGGAGGGGAATTTTCTAGATGGTTGGGTAGATGTCCAGATTGCAATGAATGGGGAACTCTTTCTGAGGAAGAAAAGGTCGAGACTTCATCTTCTAATAGACAGTATAAAAAAATCAAGCCATTGGATCTGTCCAAAGTTAAGAAACAGGAATTGGAAAGAATCAGCTCGAAATTCGGTGAATTTGATAGAGTTTTAGGCGGTTCTACTTTTGATAAAACAACTGGTTTTACTCCCGGCCAAGTGATTCTATTAAGTGGTGAGCCTGGTGTAGGAAAGTCTACGCTTCTTCTTCAGTTGCTATTGAAATTGGGCGAGGAAAATATAAAATCGTTATATGTCTCTGCGGAAGAGTCGTTAGCTCAAGTAGCCCAAAGAGCTTATAGAATCAAATCGGGCCAAGAATTTAAACTCGAAGATTACGATGTAAAAGTCTTAAATGGATATGAGGTTGAAGGTATTATATCGGCTGTCCGAAAAGTTGGACCAAAAATATTAGTCGTTGATTCTATACAGACAATATTTTCCAATGACAGTAATAGTTTGCCTGGAAGTGTTTCGCAAGTAAAGTTGTGTTCTAGTAAGTTGGTAAACTTTGCAAAGTCTGAGAAAATAGTTTTAATCTTAGTAGGCCATATAAATAAGGAAGGTATGATTGCTGGCCCTAAAGTTCTTGAACATATGGTAGACAGTATTTTCAGAATAGAAGGTGATGAAAAGACTAATATAAAAATTTTAAGAAGCTTAAAAAATAGATTTGGGCCTACGAATGAAATTGGTCTTTTTAAAATGACATCACAAGGTTTGAAAGATTTAAAGGATCCTTCTAAGATGTTTAAATTTGAGAAGGACGAAAAACTGGTTGGAGTATGCAAGTCAATTGTAGTTGAAGGTCAAAGACCATTGGTAGTAGAGGTGCAGGCTTTAACAAATAAAACTCCTTATTCTCTCCCAAAAAGAGTGGCTGAAGGTATTCCTCTAGCCAGGCTTCAGCGTATAGGGGCAATTATTTCAAAATATACAGCTATTAATTTTATGGATAAAGATATTTATATAAAGATAGCAGGAGGATTAAAAGTAGATGATCCAGCCATGGATTTGGCAGTTGCTTTGTCAATGATTTCTTCTTTGAAAAAAAAGTCTCTATCTTTTGATCTAATATCATTAGGGGAGTTAAACCTTACTGGTAGTATATCTGATGTTCCAAGATTTGCAGAAAGAGCAAAAGAGGCTAAAAGGTTGGGATATAAAACAATTATTTCTTCAAAAAATTATAAGAAAGTCTCGGAATTAGTCAAATTTGTAGTTTCTTCTAAAAAATAGCGCTTGTTTTTTCATTTAGTATTTTTAAGGTCAAATAAAATAAGGAGATCCATTTTATATATTGAGGTATGTACCCAACTTATTTTCTATAAATAAAAGACTATAAGGTTGACTATGTGTGTTATTATAGGGTATAATAATTATGTCTTAACTTGCATTTTAAATATTTGTAAATATGTCCCAGAGTCTGGTTCGCATATTTTCCTGATTCGAAGGTTCGGTCGGGTCTTACTGGACTCTTGGATATGTTTATAAATAATGAATCGTTCACCTTTTCAATCTGAATCATTTATTTGATTCAGATTAAGAAGGGGGTCGGTTCGGGCAGTGCCGATCCCTTTTTGAAAGTATTTCAGTATTTTATTGACAGACTTCTCCCAGTTGAATATAATTTGTTTGTTTAGTCAAAAGTTTAATAAAATATTAAAAATTCTTTTATTTAAGAAAATTTGAATCTAGTTACTTTCCCCTTTGTATAAATTCCTTAACAATCATAATCTAGTTGAGTTCTTCAGCTGGAATCAAAATTAACAATATTTAATTTCCATAAATACATATATCATGATAAAGAAAAGAAAAGGTACAGATAAAATTGCAGATTCTATGACCATACAGGAATTAGAATCCAAAACTTTGGTAGATTTAAGAAAATTAGCAGACGAGCTAAAAATTAAAAAGGCCACAGATTATAAAAAGAGCGAATTGATTATTAAAATACTGGAGAAACAAACTGAGCGCGGAGGCAATATTTTTGCAGAAGGTGTTTTGGAAATTATTAATGACGGAACTCATGGTGTATTAAGATCCTTGAAATTTTTACCAGGAGATAATGATGTATATGTGTCTGGGTCTCAAATAAAAAGATTTAATCTGAGGCAGGGGGATTATGTCTCTGGTCAAGCGAGACCACCAAAGGAAGGCGAAAGGTACCTGAGTTTATTAAGAATTGAAGCAGTAAATAACCAAAATCCCGAAGAAGCTGTAAGTCGGAAAGTATATGAGAAGTTAGTACCAATATTTCCCGAAGAACAAATAAAACTAGAAACAGATGCCCATGTGATTTCTACCAGAATAATTGATCTATTATCACCTATTGGAAAGGGCCAAAGAGGGATGATTGTAGCACAGCCAAAGGTTGGAAAAACTTGGCTTCTAAAGGATATTGCAAATGGAATAGCTGAAAATCATCCCGAGATACATATAATAGTTTTGCTGGTAGGAGAAAGACCTGAAGAGGTAACTGACATGGACCGATCGGTAGAAGGAGAGGTAGTGGCTTCGAATTTTGATGAACCACCAGAAAATCATACTAGAGTCGCAGAGATGGCTCTTGATCGAGCTAAAAGAATAGTTGAACAAGGTAAGGATGTTGCTATTCTCATGGATAGTATTACTAGGCTTGCGCGTGCATATAATATTACAGCTCCTCCATCAGGAAGAACTTTAAGTGGTGGTTTTGATCCAGTTGCATTGTATCCTCCTAAAAGATTTTTTGGTGCAGCTAGAAATTTTGAAGATGGAGGAAGTCTAACAATAATGGCAACTGCTTTGATAGAAACCGGAAGTCGAATGGATGAAGTCATTTATGAAGAGTTTAAGGGGACAGGTAATATGGAATTACATTTGGAGAGGAAGCTAGCTAGAAAGCGTATTTTCCCCGCTATTGATATTTTAAAGTCTGGCACTAGAAATGAAGAAAAATTACTAGATCAGAAAGTCTTGGCAGAATCTTGGAGGCTTAGAAGAATGCTTGATACTGTAGGACGAAATGAAGAAGCTACATCGTTGTTGATCGAAAGAATGAAAAAGACTAAAAACAATACAGAATTATTAGCAACATTACATGAAAATTTGAAATAATAATTTTTTGTGGTATCATATTTAGGTTTCTTTTTGGCATACACAGATCAATATATTTATGAAGTTAATTCATAAAGGTGATTTGGATAGGTGTCAAATTAAATTTTTAAACCTGTTTTATGAATATTAGTAAAGAAAGTAATGATTTTGAGCCACCTAATTTGTGCATAGGTACAATAAGCAAATTTTTCCCCAAACAAACTTCCCATTTAACAAAATACATTCTTAATAGTATTGTATTTTTCATGGGCACATTGTTTGTATTAACACCTTTTTTCTCGCCAAATGTGTTAGGAGCTGAAAATACTTCAGACTTAAAGGCCATTGAAGACGAGAGATTAGCAGATATGTTTGAGAGGTATGGTTTTGAGAAGGATCAACATATTTCAAGAGGGGAATTGGTAAAAATACTAATTACAGATCAATTTGAACAAGCAGAAATTGACTCTTGTTTGATTAAGAGTTTTGATGATGTTGACGAAAACTCTGACTTTTTTAAATACGTTTGTATGGCTAGACGATTCGGTGTGGCCAGGGGTTTTAGTAATGGAACTTTTCGTCCTGATAAAATCATCGACATTCTAGACGGAAGTAAGATAATATATAAACTGTATAATAAAAAAGCCCAATTTGGAGCAGGAATAAATCAAGATGATTTCCTTAAGGAGTTGGATGAAAGAAGACTACTTCCAGGTTCTGTATTTTGCAGGGATCAGGATTTGAGAATAGATCAAATACTAGAAATAGTAGATAGAGTAACTAATGATTATAGTGGAGAAGATTTCAAGAAGATAAACAATTTGGAAAGATGCACGGAAAGTTTTATTAGTCCTATGTTAGATTCAAGTTGTACGAATAATTATTACTTAAGTAGGGGCTGGTCATCTTCCCATACTGGTATGGATTTCGTAGCTAATGAAGCAGAGAATGGCATGGGATGTTGGATTATATCTTCGGGTAATGGTGTTGTAGAAGAAGTTGAGAAAGGTGGTACTTTGGGTAACTATATTGTTGTAAGACATGAAAACGGCTATAAAACTCTTTATGCACATTTAGCAGATGATGAAACCATAGTTAAAGCAGGAGATGAGGTAGAAGTTGGCCAGAGGTTAGCAAAAATGGGAGACACTGGGAATGCAACAACTGTTCATTTGCATTTTAGCTTATCGCAGTCTAATGAAGATATTGTAAATCACTATTATAGTAGGATAAATCCAGAGAAAACAATTGATTTTTGATTGCTGGATTTAGTCATAGGTGTATTATATAGATATAAATAAGATTAAAGCGATTTTTTTTTGAGTTTTATCAATTGTTCTATATAATAAGAAGTAAATTTCTGAAATAGTTTTATATATATACTGGATATGCCCGATAAACCAAGGCCACAAACAAATATTACTTCTTTTTTTTCCTTTTTTCCTGATTTAGGAAATTATTTAAGGTTTCGTTTGAGACAACTTTATATATGGACTTCTTTAATAATTGAATTTTTCCTTAAGATCAGTTCAAATATTAAGAGGGAAGTGGTAAAAAGAATGTTTTGGGGTAGGAGTACATTCTATAGACAGCTTTTCCATTTAACAATAATTTCAATTACAATTCTGACATTTTTTTCTAGTATTTCTCAGAGAATCGGGGGAGTTGATCAGGAAGAGGACAGAGGCCTAAATATTGCACAGGGAGCAATTGGTGCAAACGATATGATTCTTCAATATGCTAACGCAAAAACTTTTACAATTAAAGAAACGGACGAGCTTCCTTTTGAAGTTATTGAGCATACAGTTCAAGAAGGAGAGACTTTAAAGAGCATTGCAAAGCAATATAAGCTAGACGATGTGTCTTCCATTCAATGGGCAAGCGGAATGGGGCCTTATGATATGAAGATTTTTCCCGGACAGATTTTAACGATTCCTCCTATGAAGGGAGTTTTAAAAAAGGTTGAAGAGGGCGATAATTTGGATACAATATTAGAAGATGTTAAGAATGCAGATAAGATCACTGTAATTGAACTAAATGATCTGAATCCCCCTGATTATGCTTTAAGAGCTGGAGAAACCATTTTTATTCCAAATGGAGATATACCTTTACCGAGACCTAGTTCCGGTAGTAAAAAAGGCAAGAATACCGGGGGAAGTTATATTAATCTTGCAGATCCCGGTCTAGATGTACCGCCAGGTACATTCGTAAGTCCGGTAGGTGATAGTAGTTGTGCAGGAGTATCTGTAAGTAGAGGGTGGGCTTCTTATCATACTGGTGTGGATCTTGCTAAAAAAGGCGGTTGCTGGATACGTTCGGTAGGTGAAGGTACTGTAATCAGAGCTAGATGGGGAGGCGGAGGACTTGGTTTCCATGTTGTAATTCAGCATCCAAATGGATTTTCCTCTTTATATGCTCATGGTACTGGGGATTTTGCAGTCAAGGAGGGGGATTATGTTAATGCTGGTCAGAAGATAATGTATATGGGAAGTACTGGACGATCTTACGGTACTCATCTGCACTTCAGTCTTTCAGCGAACAATAATAATGTAATATCTTATGGCAATAGAATTAATCCTGTTGGTATAGTTCCTTATCCTTAAGAAAATATTTAAAAATTTCGGTTTAGAAAGACTATAATTACCAGTTTCGCAAGTCAAGAATTTGAAGACCATCCTCTTCTATGAAGTTTCCTAATTTATTATCTAGGTTGTCTAGAGTTTCATAATTATTCTGTAGTCGTTGCCATACGGACTTTTGTTGTAGATTTTTTTTGTTTTTTTGTGTGGCAGTTTTTTTGGTTTTACTCATGGTGCAAAGAAAATTAATTAAATTAAGCACCTTAACATTTTAGTTTAGAAAAATAGGTATTGTCAAAAGTGTCAAGAAAATTTGGTGACAATATTGTCATTTGACAAAAAAGATTTTAAGGATTTGCATAATTGCTTATTCGTGGGAGAAATGATAAAATATTTTTTGTCACCAAATTTTGTCAGTCAAGGTTTTCTGACAAAAATATTTAGATGTTATATATAAAACTCTTTAGTTTTCGGCAGAATTATGGTTAAGAAATTAAGTAAAGAAATAGAAACTTATTTAACTGAATTTGGTTTATCTCCAGAGGAGATAACTATATATGTAGCTTTACTTCAATTAGGAAGAAGTTCGGTACTCGATATTTCAAGAAAAACTAAGATAAAACGATCAACAGCACATAACTATGTTGAAAAGTTGATAGCAAAAGGCATAGTAAGTCAAACAAGTCAGGGAAGTCGTAGGATGATGGTTGCTGAAGTACCAGAAAAGCTTAAATCAATACTTGATCATAAGAGATGGGAGATAAAGAGATTAGAAAATAAGTTACCAGAAGTTGTTAAAACTTTGCATTCTATGATTCCAAAGGTCGAAGAGAATACGAAAGTCGAAGTTAAGTATTATGAGGGCAAAGAACATGTCGAGAGTGCATATAAGCAAGTATTAAAAGCTGAAAAAGTATATGGATTCTATAATAATTCGCATATTGAATCGGCATTTCCCGGAAATGAACCTCTCTTCTACAAGGCTTTAGATGAAAATCCAGATATGGAAATATGGGAAGTAGTAGAGGATCCTCGTCCTAATAGGAAAGAGTTGAATCAGACACATGAGAGATATTACTGTAGATTTCTACCAGATGGTTTTTCTTTTGCCTATTTTGATTTAGTATTTTCTGATAAGCATATATGTATGGTTAATGTTCGTGAACAAAATCCAACTATCGTTCTAATATACTCAGTTACAATGGCAGGAGGTATGAAAGCGTTGTTTGATATTGCATGGGAGTTTTCATTAGAAGGTTAGAATAATACAGCCCAATACATTCGTTGTTTTTTATATGTATGAAGTTTTAGTTTAAATTGATGTAAGCCTTTAGTTTCTGAGCCACCGACATTCAAATACTGATAGTCTTCTTTAAATAATTTTTTGCATGTGTATATAGTCGCAAAGTCATCTAAATTTGATATATGCTCTCGTAGCATAAGAGACATATATGTACATGCTGTGCTATCCGACATCCTGTAAATATCAAAAATTCCTGCAGGGAAATTATTATATTGGAGCAAATATAGAGTCTCTTTTTTCGGAGCTGTATTAAAAATAATATTATAATAATCATAAGGATTTGATAGATTTGAAGACAGGGTCTCAATGTTTTGGGAAAAAAATTCTTTCACGATTTTCCAGGCGATTTTTTGATCTTGTTGAGTAGTTATTTTCTTTATTTGTATTTGATCTTTTAATTTGTCAAATACTTTGAGTGCTTTCCGAGTACTTTTTCTATTTTTTTTATTAATAAGAGTAGATTGAATGTCTGTGATTATTTCGGGGTAGGTATCATCTTCTGCATGTGCTGTAGAATGCCAGGGAAATTCTTTAGATGACTTGAATCCAGCGTTAATCAAACTATTGTATTCATTTTTAAAAATTTTAGTGACACTAGTTGGTATCTCTTCCTCTTTTAGAATTTTATTTGAGAATTTTTTAATTTCTTTAAAAACATTTTTTCCCATAGGTCTAATCCAGTAGAAGACATTTACTTTAGGATTTTCAATTTTGGGATAAATACAGACTGCTGATAAATTTTCCCCATCATAATATTTATATCCAAGATTGGATTCACCGATACCATACATTCCTTGTGTAATGTATGTCCATGAATTTCCATATGTGGTTTGTTTCTCTTTCTCAAAAAATTTTTGGAACAGGCTATAATCTTTTTTTGCAATGGAGCTAAAATTTTTATTATTTCGAGTAATTTGTTTAAAAGTTCTATTCAATTTGTTAAAGTTTGGCAAGATAATTTACTTTATTAAAAAACAATATAAAGCTTTTATATATATTTTCTATAATCTGGAAATTTTTCGTATAGTACTCTAGTTTAATTTTCTATTCAAAGCTATAATACATATCAACATAAATTTGTTATATTTTAAGACTTTGTTAATTAATAGCTATAAGGGAGTAAATAGCTATTAATTATATCAAACAAGTTTGCTGAATTTAATAACTGCAATTTAAGTAATGTATCTATTAAAACAATATTCATGATCTTATTATATGCTTTTATTAGCATGTTCGGGTGGGGAATAGGAGACTTTTTTGGTGCAACCTTAGCAAGAAAGGTGGGGGTGATACGTTCTCTTTTTTGGTCTTATTTAATCGGTTTAGTATTGTCTTCTTTAATTGTCATAGTATTTATTAATTCTATTCAATTAAGTATCGTAGGGGCGGTTTATGCTATTGTGGGAGGGTTTTTCCATATAGTCGGTTCTATAATGTTTTTTAAGGGCTTTAAAACAAGCAAGATTGGAATTGTTTCTACAATTACGTCTTTGTATTCCCTCGTGATAGTCATATTCGGAGTGTTTGTTTTTAAAGAGAGTTTATCAGAAAGCCAATGGGTTGCAATTTTATTAGCATTAGTGGGTGTTACTGTTTTATCTTTTGATATTCACAAATTAAGTTCCAATCTAAAAGTTGATTTTGGCGGCAAAGGAATCTTTTTTTCAATCATCACCATGTTTGCATGGAGTACAGCCTGGATTTTATTTAGAGAAGCAGTACGGGAATCAAGTTGGATTTTACCGCAATTTGTGTTTAACCTCTTGTCTTTTCTTGTTCTGGTTATTTATGGTAAAGCATCAAAGGCAGATCTTTCTCTTCCAAAAGATAAGAAAATGATACTATTAATATTTTCTGATGCAGTTTTTACATTAATAGGTTTAGTAAGTTACAGTATAGGAATAATGAATTTTTACACATCGATTATTACTCCCTTTTCTTCAAGTTACCCTATTGTCACCACTTTATTGGGAAGAATTTTTTATAAAGAGAAATTACATTTATTAAAATATATTGGCATTACCCTTGTAATTGCAGGAGTAATTGTTTTGAATTTGTAGCCTTTTTTAACTTTTTGAGCGTTTTTTGAGGAACTATTACTTCAGTTTTTGCCTTAATTAGTTTATAGTAGGTAACTTTATATCAAGATATTTTTTAATTCTTTCATAAATTACACCTCTCTCTTTACAGTTGGAGTGATAAAGCCAACAGCAGTATCTACAGATACTCTAACAGTCAATACGGTTCCTAACCTTAGTACAAATACAAAAACAGAAAATGATGGGGATGATACAGTTATCCCAGGGCAAACAGTGACATATACAATAACGATTCCAAATACAGGAAACGGAATGGGGACAGGAATAGCAGTGACAGAGATACTCGGGGTTTTTATAATACGGACTATGATGTATTACCAGAATCTTCTGTATCAATAGAGGAAACAATGATACCTGTATCTGAAGAGATCGAGACTGATACTCTTGTACAGACAGGCGTAGCAATTGCGAATTATGTTTTATTAGGCTTGATATTATTAGTAGCAAACGTAAGTTTGAATAATTTTGAAAGAATAATGCTGTTGATTAATAGAATAAAAAAGAAGTATAGAAATAAGAATAAAAGAAATTTTGATAGTAATTGGAAATAAAAGATTGTCTAAATAGCTTCAAGTTAAGTATTCAATTTCAAAATTTGTTAAAATCTGATTGTTAAATTTCAGTTATTATTAAGTTTAAATGGGTAAAACAAAAAGCAATAATTCAGATGGAGAGCAGTATAATCATGAAATGATCGAAGAAGCAATTCGAAAGGACTGGGCTTCAACGGGGCTTTATGATACCCCGGAAGGTGTCACGAAAGAGAATAAGTATTATATACTGCCTCAACTTCCTTATCCATCCGGAAGCGGTTTACATGTAGGACATGCAGAAGTTTATACGTCTTGTGATATTTTTGCAAGATTTATGCGTATGAAAGGAAAAAAGGTTTTACAGGTGATGGGTTGGGATGCCTTTGGACTCCCTGCCGAAAATTTTGCAATAAAAACGAATATACACCCAAGAATTAATACAGATAAAGCCATCGATAATTTCCGTGAACAGATTAGTAAGATGGGGGTTTCTGTAGATTGGAATAGAGAAGTAGGGAGCCATAATCCAGGTTATTACAAATGGACGCAATGGTTTTTTAAACTTATGTATGACCAAGGACTTGCATATAGAAAGAACCAGGCGGTAAATTGGTGCGAGAGTTGTAAAACTGTACTTGCAAATGAACAAGTTGTAGAAGGTGCATGTGAAAGATGCGATACCGAAGTTATACAGAAAAATATGGAGCAGTGGTTTTTGGAAATAACTAAATATGCCGACAGACTTAAAGAAGATTTGGATAAGATTGATTGGCCTGAGGAGACAGTAAAAAGACAAAGAGATTGGATAGGAAAGAGTAAAGGTGCAAACGTCAACTTTAAATGCAAAGTTCAGCATTTAGATTTGTTCTTTTCTACTAGTAACAAAGCAAAAGTCAAAAGGCTTAAAAAGATTCTAGATAAAACTGACTTAAAATACACTCTTTATACTGCAGATGATTTAGATATAGAATCCTTAAATATTAAAGAAGATGGAGATTTGGAAAGCAATGCCAAGAAAAAAGCATTAGCATATTTCGATAAAGTCAATATGCCTGTAGTTGCAGTAGACACAGGTTTATTTATAGAGGATGAGCATATAGATCCGGTTACAGTAAAAAGAAATGCTTTGGAGGGAAAGAAGGAAACAGAACTTTCACAAGAAGAAATTGGTAAGCTTATGAATTCTTATTATAAAAGCATTGCAGCTAAACATGGTGGAGAAGTAGAAGCCTATTTCAAGGATGTCTTTGCATTTGTTTTTCCGGGTGGTAGAGTTCAAATAGCAGAGATAAGAAGGCCAATAGTCATTACTGATAAACCCAAGGGAGAACTTGATATTTATATGCCTATTAGAAATCTTTATAAAACCAAGGCAACTGGCAAATATGTTATTGAATATGGAGACAAAGGTTTCGACTTAGAGTTTGAGGAATACTTTAAAGTATTTAAGGACGTATTTTCCTATAATTTGGAAGTATTTACGACACGGCCAGATACTTTGTACGGTGCTACTTTTATGGTAATTGCGCCGGAGCATGAATTAATTGAGAGGTTAGGCAGTACAATCCAAAATTATAAAGAGGTCAAAAAATATGTTGAACAGGCGAGATTAAAATCTGAGTTGGAAAGGCAGCAGCAAGAAAAAGAAAAGACGGGGGTTAGAATTAGGGGAATTTATGCGATTAATCCAGTCACAAAAGAAAGAATACCAATCTTCGTAGCTGATTATGTACTTATTACTTATGGTACAGGTTCAATTATGGGAGTCCCAGCCCATGATGAAAGGGATTTCGAATTTGCATTAAAATATGACTTGTCCATAATTCCTGTAATTGATTTTGAAAAGGATGAATATATTTGTTTTATAAAAAAAGAATGGAGGAAGAACTACCAAGATTTTTTAAAAGAAGCGGAAAAACTTGGAACAAAATTTTTAAAAAAAGGAAAGAATAAATCATTGTTATCTATTAAAAGTAATGATTTAAAAAATTTTATTAAATTAGTGAGAGATACAAGCCAAGATGGAAGTTGGTTAGATTTGGTTGGCAAGGAATATATTGTAGTTTGGGAAGATGGTGAAGTTGAATATGTTAAAAGATTTATTAATGAAAAAGATGTTTTTGACAGACAAAAAGATACAGAGCCTGATGTTCGTGAGTTCAATAATGTTTGGGAAATGCTTTTTAATTCTACGGAATATAAGGATTATGTCTGTTATAGCGGACGCGGAAAAATTATTAATTCGGAAGATTGGAATGGATGGAAATACCCAGATGATTTTGATAAGGTACTTGATTATATAGAAGAGAAAGGTATAGGAAAAAGAAATACGATTTTTAAACTTCGAGATTGGTCTGTTTCAAGACAACGTTTTTGGGGAGCCCCTATTCCCATGCTAATAAAGGAATTAAAAAATGAAGATTCGGTAGAACTTAATGAAGTTTATAAAAGCAGTCCTGAAAAGGTAGTCCAAATGCATGCGTGGGATAGTGATCCTCAGGCTCACTTCCATTCATGGGTTGAAAAGAAGCTAGAGAAAAAAGGTATCAAATGTGTAACACCTCAGCTTCCAAAACCGGTTAAACCAAATTTCAACGAATGGGTTCAAACGGGTGCAGATTTATTATATGAAAACTCAGAGAACTCAATTTTAGTTGGTAGAAGCTTAAGTGTTTGGAGTGCTTTGAAGGTTGCTGAAAAGAAAAAATTAAGAAAGTTAATTTTATTGTGTCCAACATTGAATATCGACAGTTGGTACAAACGTATTGAAGATGTTGTGGATAAAAAAGATGTTGCAGAATCAATTATTAATTTCGTAAAGAACAATAAAATAAATTTTGAAGCGGTTGAGAGAAATGTAGGAGAAGTTGTATTTTTCTTGTCTACGGATGATCCATATATTCCCCTAAGCGAAACAGAAGAATACATCCAAAAGATTTTTCCATGTGCTCGCATTCGAAGGTTCAGAGAATCGGGACACTTTGATGCTGAAAGTGGCTATAATACTTTCCCCGAGTTAATTGAGGAGATTGAGAAGAGTGTAAGATTAGACTTAAAGAAGGTTAAACAGGAAGATTTGCCTGTCCTTCTACCTGATGATGTTGATTTCAAACCAACGGGCCAATCACCATTAACTTATTCGGATTCCTTCCAAGAAGATGTAGAAAAGATTTATGGAAAGGGATGGAGAAGAGAAGTTGATACTCTAGATACCTTTATGTGTTCGAGTTGGTATTATTATAGATATTTAGATCCAAATAATGATGAAGCTTTTGCCTCAAAAGAATCACTTAAGAAATGGATGCCAGTTGATTTTTATATAGGTGGCCCCGAACATGTTAACGGACATTTGTTGTATTCACGATTTTTTACTAAGGTGCTTTATGATGCAGGATATATAGATTTTGATGAGCCTTTTAAATTTCATAGACATCAGGGGATGATTTTAGGTGAGGATAACAGAAAAATGAGCAAGCGATGGGGAAATGTGGTAAATCCAACAGATGTTGTTAATAAATATGGTGCAGACACCTTGAGAGTGTATGAAATGTTTATGGGACCTCTTGAACAGACTAAGGCTTGGAGTGATTCTGCGGTAAGAGGAGTGAGACGTTTTTTGCAGAGAGTTTACGATTATTCGCAAAAAGTTATTGATAATGAGTCAAACTCAAATGAAGAAGAAATTAAGGTCAGAATCGATCAGTTAATTAAAAAAATAAGTGAAGATACTAAAGAATTAAAGTTTAATACAGCAATAGCAGAGTTTATGAAATTCATGAATTTTGCAGAAGATAATAAGGTTGACATAGGAACCTGGAAGAAATTTATGCTCGTTCTTGCTCCTTATGCACCTTTTATTACAGAATACATTTGGAAGAAGTTGCTTGGTAATAAAGACTCTATACACTTAGAAGAATGGCCTCAATACGATGAGAAGCTCTTATCTTCCCAAAAGATTACAATTGCTGTACAGGTTATGGGTAAAACAAGAGGAGAAATATTAATTGATCCAGAAGAAAAGAAGGAGGACGCAGTTAATATTGCAGAAAACCACGAAAACGTATCGAAGTATCTTAAGGACGGATATAAAAAAGCAATATATGTGAAAGGAAAAATTATTAATTTTGTTATCTAGAAAATTATTGCTTTATTTATTACTTAATTTTCCAATGAAGGAATTAAAATCCGGTATTTATAAACATTATAAAGGTAATAAATATTTGGTTTTAGGAAAAGCTAAGCATAGCGAAACACTTGAAGACCTTGTAGTATATATTAGCTTGTATGATAATGAAATGAGTAAGATTTGGGTTAGACCAGTTGAGATGTTTCTAGAGGAAGTTGAATATGATGGAAGGAAGATGCCAAGGTTTAAGTATTTAGACGAGAATTAAAATATTTTTTGTACTGCAGTACAATGCAAGTTTGTTTATTTTCAATTATTATTATCATGAATTGCAATGTTCCAAGATGAGGAAACAAGAAAATTTATGCTTTACGCTTTTGGAACCGGTATTTTGATGGTAGTAATGGCTTGCGTAGTACTGACATGTCTTGTTCCCGGTAATGAAAGGAACTGCCGAGTACCATTTGTGGTTGAAAATGAAGATGAAACTGATTTTATATATACTGATCCACCTGAGTATAAATTGAAGGAAGATACGGATTATAAAGCAATATTACATACAAATAAAGGTGATATAAAAATTGATTTATTTGAAGAAGCTGCGCCTACAACTGTAAATAATTTTGTCTTTCTTTCTTTGGAAGGCTATTACAATGAAGTAAAGTGGCATAGAGTTTTTAGAGATTTGTTGATACAAACGGGGAGTAGGAAGTCACTAGATGATGATCCTGAGAATGATGGATACGGCAGCCCAGGCTATACGATTCCGGATGAAATAAATTGGGATGCCTTAGATATTCCAGAAAAAAAGAGGAAAGAATTAAGGGAAGCAGAATACGAAAGTACTCCAGGATTGGCTTCTAAACCAATGAGGAAATATTCAGTGGCAATGGCAAATGAACATCGAGGAAATACTAATGGCAGCCAATTTTTTATTGTAACAGCTGAAGATACAGATACGCGATTAGAAGCATTAGAAGGCAAACATACAGTTTTTGGAGAAGTAATTGATGGTTTTGAAGCTGTAAAGGAAATTAATGAAGTGAAGGTAGATGATTCTGATCCAGATGCTCCATATCCTAAGCGAGATGTGTATATTGATACGGTTGATATTATCGAGATTAGGGA
Organism: Candidatus Dojkabacteria bacterium; assembly: GCA_014729085.1. Taxonomy (GTDB): domain Bacteria; phylum Patescibacteriota; class Dojkabacteria; order B142; family WJKM01; genus WJKM01. Next base: position 118,418 of record WJKM01000006.1, read on the forward strand.
AGAAGGTGTATACGAGAATGGTACAAAGACCGACAATGCAGAAAAAGATCAAACTATTAGATTGGATTGAATCTGGACAGGATATTTGTTTATTTTTTAAAAACAGATAATGTCCAAAAATCAATCAATAAATAAAAATATCCAAATACTGCTATCTCTTTCATTTATCTTATTAGGTTTCTTTTCATTTTTATTTTTATTGGGGAGCTTTATTACTAAGTTTTTTTCACAAAAACATATAGAATTAAGTATCAACAATACAGATTATAATAGGGCATATATTGCAGGTGCTGTAAGCAAACCCGGTGTTTATAAATTTGAAGGACATATGGTAGTAATAGAGTTGGTAGAATTAGCCGGAGGATTTGCTGAAGATGCAGATTTAGTACAGATCAATAAAACCATAAACCTTTCAGAACAAGTCTTTAACGAAGATCATATCTTCATTCCGTTTCGTGAGGGTTCAGGTTCTAATCTAGCACTCCAGAATTATTCTCAGGAATTGGTAAATATAAATACTGCTTCCTCGTCTGAGTTGGAAACCTTACCTGGTGTCGGTCCTAGTACAGCAACGAAAATTATTCAGGGACGTCCATATAAGCAGGTAGATGATCTTATGAATGTTAAGGGTATTGGTGAAGCGACTTTCGAGAAGTTAAAGAGTTTAATTATAGTGAAGTAGATTTAGTCGGTTTTTGTATTTAAATACATAGAAACTAATCCAACTTTTTACTATTATTCTTGTATGAATTTACGTACAAGGATAAAACTGTTTAATTATATTCTAAGACACAGTAAGGAGCTTTTGTTTCTGTTTGGTTTTTCTTTTGGGATCTTCATATATGATAATACTTTAGATTTCATATTCCCCAGTATTATTAATTATTCAGGCCTTATTCTAACTTTCTTTCTAGTTATCTTGGTTTTTTTGCCTAAGCAGAGAATGTTTGTACTTATATTTTGCATAAGCTTTATTATTGGATTTCTGAGGACAAATCTTTTTTACTCAAATAATATTTATGGAGCTGCAAAATACTACGAAACTAGTATCAGAATGCAAGGAAAAATTATTAGTCAATCAGTTATAAAAAAAAATGGAATAGAGGCTGTTGTATTTTTGCCAAGATATGGGAAGGTATTACTCAAGCTTCCAAGATATCCTGTTTACAATTATGGAGATCAGTTGTTAATAAGTGGAGTTTTAAAAGAACCACCTGTATATGATAGTTTTTCGTATAAAAGATATCTGCAAGTTCAAAAAATAAATTATATTATGCGAACTCCTGAAATTACATTTATAAACACAAACAATAAAGGAGTTATTGGCAAGACTGCAAATTTTCGAAATTCACTCATTCAAAGAATTGAATTGTTGCTACCGGAGCCTCATTCTGGCTTATTACAGGGATTAGTACTAGGTGTTCGAGCATATATACCCGAAAAGCTTGGAAAATCGTTACAAATAACGGGGACTACACATATTATTGCTGTGTCTGGATATAATGTAAGTCTAGTAGTACTGAGCTTAATGAGATTAACCAAAATCATTTCCAGGAAAAAACTTTCATACCTCGTTATTATTGCATTGATATTTTTTCTATTTCTTGTTGGTTTGGATAATATCCCTGCTTTTAGGGCTGTTTTTATGGGTATTGTGTTTATTATTGCTCAATTAGTGGGGAGAAAAGGAAGTATAATGAAAATTTTGATCTTGGCAGTGATTTACTTTTTATTGATGAATCCTTTGGTATATAGATCGATTAGTTTTCAACTTACAATTATGGCAACGATAGGAATTGTCGGGTTATCGCATATGATTTCCGAGGTATTTTATTTTGTCCCAAAATTGTTTAGAGAAGAGCTTTCAGCAACTATTGCAGCAATTATTTGCACATCCCCAATTACGTTATCTAGTTTTAATTCGTTTTCAATAATTGCCCCAATTTCAAATTTAATGATTCTCCCATTTATTTCTTTGATTACTAACTTAGGAATTCTGATGTTGGGAATTTCATTCTTAAGCCTTAAAATAGCCTCAGCGATTTCTTGGTTTGTATGGCTTGGATTAGAATACATTATTATAGTTATTCGGTTTTTTGGAGAGTTCGAAGGAATGTTTTTAGAAAATGTGTTTTTTAGTATAGGCAATATGTTGATTGTGTATGTGGTTTTAATAATTTTTCTTTTCGAACTGCATTATCGGCGAGTAAAAAGGAAGTCATCCCCAAATATTAGCTGATGTTACGCTATTTAAATTATTATGCGTTTCACAAATGAAACCCTTCGTGAAACAAGGTTTGACAAGACTGCTAAGCATATTGTTGTTAACGGTGATATTATGCGCAGTTTATTTGTCCCATACAAAAAATGATAAGCTTTCTGTTTATATTCTTGATATAGGTCAGGGAGACTCAATTTTAATAAAGTCTCCTGATAATAAATATTTACTTGTAGATGGTGGTCCAAATGATAATATTCTATCTAGCCTTGGTTCGGCCCTTCCTTTTTGGGTTCGAAAAATAAATTATGTGATACTTACCCATCCCGATCTAGACCATGTTGGAGGACTTCCCGCAGTATTAGAGAGATATGAGGTTGAAAATATAATTTATACCCCTATTAAAGCCAATAGCAGCCAATATGTACAATTTCGTGACTTAATACAAAAGAAGGATATTAAATTCGAGATTGCCGATTCAACGGATGATTTCAAATTGGGATGTTGTGTTTTTATTGATATTTTATGGCCAGAAATAGAAGTAGCAAATAATGAAGAAATAAAAGATCCAAATGATATTTCGGTATCATTTAGACTAAGATATGAGAATTTTGATGCTTTTTTTGGTGGTGATTTATCATACGAAAAAGAACAAGAATTATGCAGGAAAAATCCTATGGATTTAGATTTATTGAAAATAGGCCATCATGGTAGTTCCACAAGTACAAGTTCAAGATTTTTAGAATGTGCAAGACCCGAACTAGCAGTTATTAGTGTAGGAGAGGGAAATAAGTATAATCATCCTGATAGTGAGGTCATAGAACGACTTAATGACATGAATATTAATTACAAGACGACAGCCGAATGGGGAACAATTCATCTTCAGACTGATGGAGAAAGTTTGTGGTGGTGATGTTGTTTGGAGGCTAGAAATTAACTTGAATAATTTATTAATAAAGGTTATTATTCTGTCAAGCCAATCCTATTAAAAGGTAGGTTCGAAAAAGGTAATCGCTGATATCGAATATTAAGAGATTAATTTAGATAGTACATCTTCTACACTTTGTATTTTACTTTGTTAAATGAGTATCATGTTTATTGTATTTGAGAGTATTGATGGAGGAGGAAAGGGAAAGCAGAGAGAAGAAATGGTTAAATTTTTAGATGAAAAAGGTATAAAGGTTGAATCCAAAGAATTTCCCGATCATAATACTACTATATGGAGAGATTATTTGCATCCAGCACTTCACGACGAGAAAAAGTTGACATCTGGAGCATGGTTTTCTGCATTTGCACTTGAGAAATTTCTTTGGGAAGAAAAACTAAAAAAATTTAAGGGAGATAAGAATAATTTATTTATAGCAGATGGGTATTATACTACAACTCTAGTTTACCAATGTATTCTGCAGAAGAATCCGGATTTAAGATTTGGGGTAGAATTTGCTGAAAAGCTTGGAATTGTTAAACCAGACTTAACTATCTATCTTGATGTACATCCCAAAACAGCATTAATTAGAAAAAGCAAAGAAGAAGGAAAAGAAAAGACAGATATATTCGAAAGCAATCTGGGTAAGCAAAAGGAGATACAAACTGCCTTTTTAAAACTTGCTAAAGAAAAAGTTTGGTGTAATTGGGAGGTCTTGGATGGGAATGGGACAATACAGGAAGTAAGGGACCTTGTATATGAAAAAATAAGACAGTTGATGGAATGGTAAGAATTTAAAGATATAAGGTAATTCTTCTTGCGGTATTATAAACATTTCAGAAAATTATTAATATTTGTATACTAGTATTGGGTTATTAATAAATTTTATTTTTATTTTAATGAAAAATATACAGCGAACTTTTTTAATGATTAAACCGGATGGTGTGAAGCGGTCTTTGGTTGGAGAGGTGTTGTCAAGATGCGAGAGGGTTGGACTTAAGTTGGTTTATTCAAGGATGATTTGGGCAACTGAAGAACAGGCAAGAGGTAATTATCCTGGAACTGAGGAGTGGTTAAGAGGTATGGGAGAAAAGACGAAGAGAAACTATAAAGGAGATGATCAATTATTAAAAAAAGAGGTAGGCACTACAGATACTTTGGAAATAGGCCAGAAAATATATGATCAACTTGTTCAGTATTTGATTAGTGGTCCGATGATACCAATGGTTTGGGAAGGAAATCATGCTGTTGAAATTGCAAGAAAAATAGTTGGTAAAACTACTCCTAAGGAGGCCGATCTGGGAAGTATAAGGGCAGATTTTGGTTTTGATTCTCCTCAATTAGCAGTAAGGTCGGGTAGAATTGTATTTGAAACCATTGTTCATGTTTCTGATTCTGAAGAAGAAGCTGAGAGAGAAATTAAATATTGGTTAGGAAAAAATTATCAAGCTTTTAAGTATGAACGGACAGATCATTTAGGTTACGGAGTTACCTTTTAATATAAGAATTTAAATTTTAATATTTGTTGATGTTTAACGAAAAAACTTTAGTAATTGCAAAGCATGATGCTGTCTCGAGAGGGATAGTCGGAGAAATTGTGAAGAGAATCGAAAGAGTAGGTTTCAAATTGCTTGCTTTTGAGATGATAGCGGCAACCGAAGATATGGGGCTTAAGCATTATCCAGATAGTGAGGAGTGGAAGAAAAAAGTAGGAAATAGAACTTTAAAAGAATATAAAGAAAAGGGCATTGATCCAATTGAAAAGCTTGGTACGGCAGATGCTGTTGAAATAGGTGATCTCGTAAAACAATGGAATGTTGATTATTTAACATCTGGGCCAATAGTTGCCATGGTATGGGAAGGGCCTAATGCAGTTAAGGTTGTACGAAAGATAGTAGGTGATACTGTACCTGCCAATGCTTTGCCAGGCACAATACGAGGGGATTTTAGCTGGGATAGTCCGGAGCTTGCAAATGAACTTGGAAGACCTTTTTATAACTTAGTTCATGCATCAGGGGATGTAAACGAAGCTAATGATGAGATCAAACTTTGGTTCGAAGACTTAGAGGTTTTTGATTATGAGATTTCTGATAGTGAAGTAATGGGGCTAAAGTCTAGGTTGGGTGGGAAGAAATAAAGTAACAATAGCGTATCCTTGATTGTTTATCAAGATACGTTTGAATAGAATCGCAAGGCTTTTTGTAAAAAGTTACAGGGACTAAAAAAGTGGATATGGAATTATAATTGTCTTTTTGTTTTAATAAGACTATATTATGAAAAAAACAGACAAACCTTTTGAAATTATTGTTTTGGGTCCTCCTGTTTCCGGCAAAGGTACACAATCGGAGCTTCTAGCTAAAACATTTGACATTCCTCATATTTCGACTGGTGCAATTTTTCATAAAATTAAAAACGACAAAAAGAATCCTCTTGCAAAACAAGTTAAAAAGTATATGAATTCAGGTGGATTGGTTCCGGATGAGTTGGTAAATAAACTTGTTGAGGAACGCATAAACAAGGAAGACTGTAAGCTTGGTTTTGTTCTGGATGGATATCCAAGGACTCAGCCTCAGGCCGAGGCAATTAAAGGCATGGTTGAATTAGATTATGTTTTTTTAATTAACGTTAGTGATGAAGTAATTATTGAGCGAATTTCTGGTAGAAGAGTATGTATAGATGGTCATACTTGGCATTTAAGATACTCTCCTCCAAAGGAGAAAGGCATATGTGATATTTGTAAAGGACGACTTTTCCAGAGGGAAGATGATAAACCGGAAATCGTCAAACAAAGATTAAAAATATATCATATAGAGATGGATAAGGTGATTAGTTTGTTTAAAGAAGGAGACTTGCTTATAGAGATTGATGGAGAAGCTAACATTGATCAAGTGTTCCAACAAATTGTGAGATATCTTGTGTATGATATGCGTAACCAATTGTATGGTTAAGAATTATATTTCTTCAATTTTTTTATGCTTACAAAATCAGAATTTTTAATATTTCTCGATTCGCCTAAACATTTATGGGCACGAAAAAACAATAGAACAACAAGGAGTAGTTCTCCTTTTTTTAAGTTTTTGGGTCGGCAGGGATACCATGTAGAAGAGTTAGCTCGTGAATTTGCTAAAGAGCATTTATTACAAAAATATGTTCAGAAGCCGAATTCGAATGTAGAAAAAAATCTAGTTTTTCAGGAGACTATCACTAGAAATGATCTATCTGCAAGAAGCGATATTTTAATTTATGATGATTTAAGTCAAAGTTATGATATTTATGAAGTAAAGAGTTCTACTCACGTAAAGTCAGATTATATCTGGGATACCGCTTTCCAATATTTTCTTTTTTCTCAGAAGTTTAATATTAGAAATGTTTATTTGATTTATGTAAATTCAAGATATAAAAGAGGAACAAAGTTTGATTTGAAAAAATTTTTCAGAGTTACAAATTTAACCGATGATATTAAACAGCTTCAAGATGATTTACAATTTTATATTTCAAAAGCTAAACAGGCCATTAAACTTAAGTCTCATAATAGTCTGGAAGGTTGTTTAAATCCTAAAACTTGTCCTTGCAAAGGGATTTGTCATCCTAATCTACCTGATTATTCGATATATGATCTTTGGAGATTAAATACAATTGAAAAGGAGCGGTTGAGAGATAAAGGCATTATCAATATAATAGATATCCCACAAGATTTTAAACTTTCTATTAAGCAGAAAAGACAAATTGAAGCTGTAAAGAATAATAAACCTTTTATTGATGAGAAAAGTATTATAAAGGAACTGAAAAAGTTTGAATTGCCCTTATATTTTTTAGATTATGAAACTTTTGGACCTGCTATACCGATGTATGAGGGATACAAACCTTTTCAACATATGTGTTTTCAATATTCTGTTCATAAACAAGAAACCGAAAGTTCGGAACTTGAACATTTTGAATTTATTACGACAAAAAAAGAGGAGCCGAGTAAATATTTAGTAGAGGATCTCTCTCAAGTTATTGGAAAAAAGGGGACGGTTATAGTTTGGTATGAAAGGTTTGAAAAGACAAGGAATACAGATATGGCAAAATTTAACCCCAAATATGCTAGTTTCCTTGAAAATCTTAATGAACGCATTTTTGATCTAATGAACATATTTAAAAATCAATATTACATTGATGCAAATTTTAAGGGAAGTAGTTCTATTAAAAGCGTTTTACCTGTCTTGGTTCCAGAGTTTAATTATAGTGAGTTAAATATAAGTGAAGGAGCAGAAGCAATGGTAGCATGGTACGACCTTGTTTATAAAGACTTGAAAATGAATCAAAAGATTCAACTTAAAGAAGATTTACTTGAATACTGTAAGCTTGATACTTTAGCAATGTATGAAATATGGAAGTTTCTTAATAATTTGGTAGAGGTAAATTACAAAATGGCAATTTAGAAAGCAAAGAGTTTGTTAAATTTCTTATTGATTTTAAAAGAGCTTTTAAATTTATTAAGTTGGACCTAACCGGACTTGAACCGGTGACCTTTGCTGTGCGATAGCAATGCTCTAGCCAACTGAGCTATAGGCCCGGAATAGGTAAATTTTTCCTCACTAGGGCTTCTACCTTTGTTCAGCTAGGCAGACAAGAGGACACAAAGTTTTCGAGACCAGGCTAGGATCGAATGGTGCACTAGGAGGGAGTCGAACCCCCAACCTTTTCCTTAGGACGGAATTGCTCTATCCATTGAGCTACTAGTGCATAGTAGAAATTATCCATCTGCTTGTCGTCGAAAGTTCCCATTTATCGGGATAAGGGAGGGAACTATGATGGCCTTTATCTTATATATTTTCTTCTGTAAGTTTTAGATTATATAAATTGTTTTTACCTTCAGATGTTTCTGTTTCTTTTGAATCCTGAATTAACATGAGTAAAGCTTTATTGTTTGATAGCATATAAAAACTTTCATCTACAATTCCATCATTAGTAAATAAATCAATTAGATTTTCTCCATTTCGATCCATAATTGTGATAGTTTTTTGGCCACTTTCGATACTTTTAGCTAAGAGAACGATGTGAGTTGAAATAGTGTTCCATTGAATTGAATGTATCTCAGGATTGTAATTTTCTAATATTAGATTGTGTTTAGAGATAATTTCATTTGTTACTTTATTTTCCTTGATTGTATAAGAGAAGATTTTATTATCCTTCTGATAAAGTAGAGAGAGCCCATCTTTTGAAAAATCAAGAATATTAATATTTTGTCCTATTCTATCAATGAAGCTGTATTGCGTATTTAGGTAATAATACTCATCTTTTGTTTTGTAAACAATATATTTCCCATTATTTCTATCTATATCTAGATATTCAATTTCCTTTGGCAGGCTTTGATTCTCAAGTGAAATTTTTTTCTTGGTTTCATCTTTGTAATAATACAAATTATTATCTTTATTTGATTTGAAAACTAAGGTATCTCCATTAATTGCGTATATTGGTTCATGATCTGGATGGTAAGTGATTATGATATTTTTTTGATTACTTAGAACAAGCTCAGTTAGAAGTGTTTTGTCTTTTACTATAAGAGAAGTTGAACCTCTAAACCATTTGAACTGTTCTGGAGTAAAACCTAACATTCTTTCAATTGAAAGCAGATCTTCTGGTTTCGGATTTGGATTGGGGCTTTCTGTTTCAAAAATATAATGGGGGGTTTTATCAGATTTAAATAAGATTTTTTTATTATCAGGAGAGGGGAGAATTTTATATGAACCAGAATTAATAGCATCCTCTATTTCTGGGATTATGTTAATAATCTTAACGGGTTGACTTTCAATCGTATTGAATATGGTAGAGATATCAGTTAATTGGAGTTGGAAAACACCATTTTCTACACCATTGGGAGATTTGCTGACAACGTAATAAACAAAATCGCCATATTCAGCAAAAAAAACTTTCTCTATATTTGTTGCTGGTAATCTTAGTTCTAAATTTGGATTTTCAGGAAATAGGAAAGGATTGATATCTGTAATCATCCCTCCTTCTATATTAAGGATGCTTTCCCATTCATTGTATCCCTCCATAGTTAAGTTCAATTTATGTTCGCCTGGTTCGATGTTAGCTATTATATTTTCCTTTATTTCTTTAGGTTCACCATCTATTTTTGCTGTTAATTTCTCTTTATAGTCATCGTTATTAATTCTGATAGACCCCGTTTGTATTATGATTGGTTCTCGAGTAGCGGAGGGGTTTTCATTATTTCCTAGAATACTGCTTAGGTTGATCTTCCTGCTGTTAGCGGATAACAAAGCCCACAAAAGCATTACGATAAATGCAATAGAGGAAGAAAATATCAATAATTTTTTTTGTGTATTAAATTTTTTCATATTTTTAAAATTTGAAATTTGTCGAAGTTATTATACTATACATTTCGTTTTAAATACCTATGGGTAAGGTTAAAAAACAAAAAACATTTAACTATGAACTTGCACATAATGAAAAGAACCATGTTAAAATTAATCAACATTCAATTATTAATTCAATTATTAATAGATTCTCTGTGGGGAAAAAAATTGCAATTGATTTAGGTACAGCCAATTCACATGTTTTTTTAGAAGGAAAGGGTATTGTAGTCAGTGAGCCAACTGTTGTTGCCTATTCCAAAACAGACAAGAAGATTGTTGCGATTGGATTGGAAGCTAAAAAAATGTTAGGAAAATCTCCTGGGGATATTATCGTAAAAAGGCCTTTAAAACAAGGTGTAATAGCCAGCTATAAACTTACAGAAGCTCTACTGAAAGGTTTAATACAACAAGCTTTAGGTAGATTTATTTTTGTGAAACCAGAAATTATGGTTGCTGTACCTGCTGGTTTGACTTCCGTAGAGGAAAGGGCGGTTATGGAAGCTGTAAACTCTGCTGGTGCTTCAAAGATATATTTAATTCCAGAGCCAATAGCTGCGGCAATCGGGGCTAAACTTCCAATAAGTTCATCATCCGGAAATATGATAGTAAACATGGGAGGAGGCACAGCTGAGATTGCTGTACTTTCTATGAATGGAATTGTAACTTGTATGTCAAAAAGACTAGCAGGAGATGCGGTAAATGACTCAATAATATCTTACGTGAAGAAAAAACATAAACTAGTAGTTGGAGAACAAATGGCAGAAAAAGTAAAGATAAGGTTGGGAAGTGCTATTAAAATGTCAGAACCTTTAAGTATGGAGATTAGGGGAAGTGATTCAACAACTGGCCTCCCAAGAAGCATAGAGTTGGACTCCAACGATATTGTTGAACCTATCCGAGATGTAATGAACGAAATAATAAAATCAATTAAGGAAGTATTAGAGTCCACTCCTCCTGAGCTTGCATCGGATATTATTGACAGAGGAATAGTTTTATCTGGAGGTACATCACTAATTCGTGATATTGATAGATTGTTTAGAGAGGCTTTGGATGTTCCAGCCCATGTTGTCGAAAACCCATTAACTTCTGTAGTAGAAGGAGTAGCAGAAGCTCTTGATAATATTGATATTTTAAAACGTATTCTAAAAACTTAAATTTATAGTTTAAAAAACATTTTTAAAATTTTTTTTGGGATTTGAAGGCTTTCTTTCATGTCTGCAAAGTAGTGTATATAAATATTCGGACATCCATTATTTTCGTTTATATATCCTCCTACTTTTTTGTAGGATTCATATATATTTTCAGTAATATAATCAATACCACACAGATTCAACTTGCTGTATTTGAAAACCTCAAGAAACATTTTCTTTGTATCAGGATGAATTTTTTTAATATCTATTCTTTTTGTTTCTCCTCCTAATGCGAAGTTACAGGTTGGACGTACTTCAACTTTATGCCCTTTTTTTAATACAGAGTTCAAGTTTAGCTTTTGATCTTGAAGGAAGTTTTCCACTGTTTTATCTACTTGAATTAATTTTAGTCTCAATTTTTCTCTTTCTTTGTTTTTTGACGCTATTAATTCTTTGATTGATTTTTCTCCGTCTCCAATTACATATGGGGGAATTCTTTTTAGTACATCTAGAATCTTATTCCGGTAGATTAAAATTCGGTAATCTGTTCCTTTTACATAGTCTTCAACCAAAACCTTTTTCTTACCTATTAAAGAAACCTCTTGTATAGCAGGCTCGATTTCATCTGTGGAGTTTATGTTGACGGTAACACCTTTTCCTAAACTGGAATCCTCAGGTTTAATAACTACTGGAAAGTTTTGCTCACAATAACCAATGATTTTGTCGGTTTCGTCTATTTCGAACAATTTTTGTTTTGGGACGGGAAGATCGTTCTTGTGTAGTATTCTGTAGGTTAGATGTTTGTTTTCAGCTGTCCGAATCGGGACATAGTTATTTACACCTAAAGTTATTCCTCGAATATATAGTTCCTTTTCATCATTATATATTCTACAGTAAGAATATTCCTTATCATATATTTCAATATTCAGTTTTAGCTTCTCGGCTGCAGAAAGATAAATATCAGTATCAATATACGAAACTTTTTTTGCAATCATATTGTATTATTTAAAATATAGACTTAAGATTTTCATTGGAATTGTTATATTGTCTAGTTTATCTGCAAAATGGTGGATGCTTATTCCAGGATTATAGTTTACTTCATTTACACCAGAGGTAATTTCTTTATATGGTTTTTTGATGTCTGGAGATATGTAGTCTATACCGCAATGGTCTAAAAATAAGATTTTCTGTATTTTTTTGAAGAGATGCAGATTTTCTTTAGGTACTTCGTGTATATTTATTCTTCGGACCTCTCCTCCTTTTGAAAAATTACAGGAACTTCTAAGATAGATTTTAGAGCCTGAAGAGGGAATAGTTTTAAGGTCATATCCTTGTAAACTGATAAATTCATTTAAATGCTCATCTATAACTATTTTCGGCATAATTTTTTCTGTTCGGGAGTGATTTTTATCAAGAATTAATTCTTCTACTGTATTGTTGCCATTCCCTGTTATATAAGCAGGGATTCTTTCGAGAATATCAATAATCTTGCCTTGAAAAACTAAAATTCTATAATCTTTTCCTTTTATATGTTTTTCTAAGATCAATCTTTGCTTTCCCATATCTTCAATAATTTTAATTGCGACATCTAGTTCTTCAGGATTTTGTATATTTGCAGTAACACCTTTTCCACATACTCCTGTTACTGGTTTAACCACAACTGGAAAATTATTATTAGCAAGATTATGCATTTGATCTTTGTAATTAATATCAAAAACTTTACAGAAAGAGGGAGTAGGAATATTATTCTTAGTAAGAAATTTATGTGTAGTATACTTATCTTTTGATATTCTACATGCTGAAATACTATTTATTCCCAGAGCAGCGTTTTGTATTAAAAGGTATTTTTTACCATTTCCTATTTTGCATATACTTCGTTGAGTATCAAGTATCTCAAAATCTAGTCCAATTTCTTCTGCAGCCATTATATATAAATTGGTATGCCTACTTTCTGTAAAAGGTTTAATCATATGTCCTAATTAACTTAAATAAAGTGATTATTTATGAGATTCTCCTGAAATAAGGAGTATTATTTATAAAGAGTAGTTTGCTTTTAGTACTTTTTTTACATCTTTGATTGAAATAGGGGTGGAGGAGTCTGATGGTTTAGTAAATTCCATTAACTCATTTGGGTTTGCCTTCCCATTCCATAAATAGCCTAGGGATTTTGGGTTATTAACAATATATTGCCCAGTTTTTATGGCCCATTTCAAATAAAGATCTTTGGTAAAAGCTCCACTACTAGATGTATCTGATATACCTCTCTTGAATCTTACTGTGTAGTTCCAAGCTTTGTTTTCGTCTTGGATGTATTTATATGCTTTGTTGTAAACAGCTTTAAAATCCGAAATCAAGGAGGTGTTCATTAATATAATAAGTAAGCTTGGGATTTTAAAGACTTTGTCTTTTTTTCTTGAGTGGCCTACTATTGTAGCTAGCCCTTCTTCTGTAATTATATAACGTGGGGTACCTATTTTCCAAATTAATTCCTTCTTTTTCTTCCCATTATGCAGCCGTAATAAGTGTGTGAGTATTTCATGTCCTATTGCATTGTTTAGTTGATCTTCACTCCTACCACGGTTTTCTGGTAGTTTTATTCTTCCAGAACTTTTTCCTATAGACATTTTAGTTCTCTTATCGCTAAATTTAATAGGATAATCGAGTTTGTATTTGTCGAGAGCTTCCTGCATTCTTTTTCCTACTTCTCGGGCAGGGATCTCTGGATTCTTATCTATTGTTATTTTATGATTCTTAAGGATTTTTCTAGCAAGTCTCCTTATTTTACGGTTAGGTTGCCCAAAAAGTTCAATTGATCTTTGAGTAAAGGTATGTGGGTCATGTCCAATTGTTTCCATTAAATATACCATTTTTTTATATTCTTTAATTTTGTTTCTATAGATTCGTCCTATACTGTCAAATGGAGGATTTAAAAGTTCTAGTTTGTCAAGTATTTTATCTGGATCAAATTTTAAAGGTTTGTATTCAAATTGTGGATTATAATCACAATTTTTCTTGAAAAACTTTTCTTTTTCTTCTTTAACATTCCGAGGTCTTAATGCAGGAATAATGCTTAATATTTTATTGAATTCTTCGAATGCTTCATCCAATTTTTTAATTTTAGTTGGTTTGAGCAATGCATAAATATTTTCTTTTAATTTACTTTCCTCTGGACCCTCGATTTTTTTAACGTCAATTATGAAATTCCCTAGATCTTTTCTTCCTATTGACAGATTATAACCTTTGATTTGATCATTTATTATCCTGCATTCACAATCAATTGTTTGATTGCCTAATTTTATTTTTATAAATACTATCTCGTACTCACCTTCCTCTACCTTTTCTTCCAGAATGCCAAGTTTCATAGCTATTTGGGAACTAATGATCGAGGTTCTTCGGCTTGTATCAACCAAACTCATTGTTTGAACTTTTTTATCTTTGAAAATTATAGTCGCGGGCATTATATTACTAATAATTTCTTTTCCAGAGATCCTTTCTATTTTTTCTTCAACTTCACCACCAAACAGATCTTTTCCTATTCTTATACCATGATCAGAATTTTTAACTTCCAGACCTTTAGCTTTATACAGTCTCCAAGCAAGGCCTCTTCTGTTTACTATTTGAATAGATAATCCGGGCCTTGCATTAAGTTCTACAATGACAGGTCCTTTTTCATTATCTATAAGGAAGTCAACAGCTCCAAAATTAAGTCCGGAAGCGTCAATAGCTTTAGAGGCGTATTTTAAGATTTCGTTCCAATGGGGAATTTCTAGTCCCTGGAATGGTAGTTTTGTTCCAGGTACAAATTCAATCGGATATCCTTTCCCCCCACTTCCTTTTCCATAAGTAGAAGTAGTAGTAATGCCGCTTGCAAGGTCTATACCAGTACCAACAGCGCCTTTTATCATATTAGCCTTTCCTTTTGATTCTTTTGTAGGAAATCGAACATAGGCCATTATAGGAATTTTATTGTATGTTACAACTCTTATATCGGGAGTTCCTTTATAAGTGTAGTTTTTTAGGTCATCATGTGTTCGTATTCTTTCCTCAAAAAAAGCTTGATCCGGTTCGTTTCTAAGGGAATATTTTCCATCAAGTATTTCCAGGGCCATGCTTTTAATTTGATATGCAGATACTCTGCTACCATCGGATTTAATCCAATTTCCGTTTTTGTCTCTATTATAAAAAATTTCGATACCCGCTCCTTGTGCCCCCTGTACTGGTTTCATGACAAAACTTGCAGGTAATTTGTTCCAGTTGAATGCTTCAAATTCTGAATAATCCTTTATGACTCCCAGTAATTCTGGTGAGGGAATATTTTCTGAAGCCAATATTTTTTTTGTAAGTAATTTATCGTCAGCAATTTTCCTGCCTCTGGTATTACCTTCTTTTTGTATGAATAGTAGATTTCTCGCATTTTGTCCGAGAACCTTATTTCTATTCCTCAGTATTTGAAAGATTGTCATCTTCGTTTTTAGGATCAATTAGTAAGTCATAGAAACGGAAATATTCAGTTAATCTTAATCCTGTGAATTTCCCAATAAATAGGTTTATAGGGATTAATAGTATTATAACCCAAGGATAATTAAGGAGAATATTTTGTAGGGATTCATTTGCGATAATTGTTAAACATATACTTGTTATCAAAATACTTCTAATGATAATTTGAAAAGTCTTTTTTATACCACTTTTAATATGCACTTTGAGTAATTGTTCTGAAATTATTATTAGGAGTACTACATTTAAAGGATTTATTTGAACTAATAGTTGGTCTGAAAGTTTACGTGCTATTGCCATTACAATGAAGATAGCAATTGTTGATGAGATTAAAATTAGGGATATTTTAGGATAATAATGTAATTGAATTTTTTTCGTAAGTAGATATGAGATAAAAATTGCTGCATAGGATGAAAAAATCAAGAGTGTACCATAGCTAATTCCTAGAAACAGGTCAGGTTTATTATTGAAAGTCAATGTACTTCCTAAGGAGTAAAAAAGGAAAATGGTAGCTATAGTTGCATATATGCTTATCGTTCTTAAACCAATCAAATATCTAAAGATATTAATAACAGTCATTATCAAAGGAATAGAAAGGAGAAAGCTTAAAGTAATTATTGTTTCTTCTCCTCCTTGTAGGAGGGTTTCAATTAAAGGATGATACATGACCAGAGATATAAAAAATATTGTTCACTTTGAGGGCTCTTAAGCACATAATCCTCGCTACGCTCGGAATTATTTGCCTTCATCCTGTAAAACAGGATTTCGGCAGCTTGTACAGAAAAATGTAGATTATTAATAATTTACATTTTCCGTAACAATGAACCGTTTTATCTAGAGAAAAGATTAAATAAATATAATCAATTATATTATAAATACAGAAAGACCCCAAATATTCTTGGGGTCTTCTTTATTAGTACAAAGTAGTAATCTATTATTTGAGTTCAACTTTTGCTCCGGCTTCTTCCAATTGTTTCTTTAATTCTTCAGCTTCTTCTTTTCCAACACCTTCTTTAATTGGTTTTGGTGCGCTTTCTACTAATTCCTTAGCGTCTTTCAATCCTACTCCTGTAATTGCCTTTACAGCCTTAATTACTTGAATTTTATTACCGCCTGCTTCTGCAAGAACAACGTCAAATGTAGATTGTTCCTCATCTTCTCCTTTGCCACTTTCTGCTGGTGCAGCCATAACTGCAGCTGGAGCAGATGCAGAGACTCCAAATTTTTCTTCTAGAGCTTTGACTAATTCGGATAATTCGAGGACAGTCATATTTTCAAGCATATCGGCAATTTTTTTTGAGTCTCCTTTAAGCTCTACTTCTTTTTTCTCTTCTTTCTTCTCCTCTTTGTCTTTACTTGAAGTATCCTTTTTGCTTTTACTTTCTTTTTCCTCTTTCTTTTCTTCCTTCTTTTGTTCTTCCTCCTTTTTTACATCCTTGTCATCCTTTTTCTTTTCCGCAGCTTCTGCTGCTTTTTTATCTTTTTTATCGTCTGCCATAATATTTTAATAATAAATAATATAATTTAGATCTTAGTTTTTCAGATCTAGATTTTACTGAAAAATTATTTTTCTTTTTGTTCTTTTATTGCATTAACTATGTTTCCAAAGTTTCTTATGGTTCCTGCCAAAACATTTACAAAGCCATTAATTGGGGCATTCATAGTTCCAATAGTTTGAGCCAGCATTACTTCGTAACTTGGTAATGTAGCGAGTTCTAAGATTTCTTCAGCTTCTACTTTTTGATCTTCAATATAACCAAATTGAAATTTAAGTATATCCTTATTTTCATCAATAAAATTTTTAATTACCTTTGCAGATTCACTAGTTTTATCGCTTGAGAATACTACGGCTTTTGGGTTTTGTTCTATGTCGTCTTCTTCTATTGAAAATTCAGATAAAGCAAGTTTAAAAAGTGAATTTTTTATTACATTAAAAGATGAATCTAAGTCAAAAAGAGATTTTTTGATCTCAACTGCTTGGTTAGCAGTTAAAGCATTTTGTTCCAATACAAAAAATGCTTTTGAATGTTTAAGTTTTTCAACATATTCATTTACAAGTTGTTTTTTTTGTTCTCTAGTTCTTGCCATATTATTTAATTAAAAAAGTAAATAATTTTTTGACCAAATAAAAAACCGTCTTTGCGAGACGGTATATTAAGAATACAACTAAGTATTTTCTTATACGTCTCGGCTAGTCTTATTTTCTGCTAGCTGTCTTTGACGAATTTGAACCTTTTGGGCTCAAAATTGTTGTTAATTATATCTTTTTATTTAATTTCTTTCAACACATCGGAAGTATCAACCTTTATTGCAGGCCCCATTGTTGCAGATAGTATTACATCCTTAAGTCTTTGGGGTCCATAAATTCTTGTTTCTGTATAGGTTTTTTTCAGAAATGCAATTAAATTTTCTTTTTGTTCATCCTTTTTCATATCAAGTTTAGCAATTTTTGCTTTAATGGATCCGTGATCATCTACTTTGAAATTCATTTTCCCTGCTTTATAATTTTTTATGACCTTCTCTAAATCCTCAGTTACAGTATTATTTTTGGGATTTGGCATCAAGCCTTTCGGTCCGAGAACTGGGCCTAGTGAGGCTACTTTAGGCATTACATTAGGAGTTGCAATTAAAATATCAAACTCGCTATATCCTTCTTTTAGTTTTTCAATTAATTCATCTAACCCAACTTCGTCTGCTCCTGCCTCCTTTGCTATTTTTTGATCTTTCTTTTCGGCAATTACTACAATTTTCTTTTCTGTGTCCATTTGGTGGGGCAGAGTAATACTACCTCTAACTGAATCATTTTTCCGTTTAGAAGGTATATTAAAATTTACTACTAAATCCAATGACCCTACAAAATTTGAATAGGAAGTTTTGTTTACAAGCTCTATAGCTTCATCGACTGAATAATGTTTTTTCCTGTCTATGAGTTTTAAGCTTTCTTTATATTTTTTTGACCTATGCATTGTAATTATTTAAAAAATTAAACCTCCTAATTTAGCTTTCCAGATCTAAAAGAAATTGATCCAGCTAAATTAGTACAAATGGTGATTATAATAATTTGTGGTTGTTGAAATGAGATACTATTCTTTCTCAATTTCCAGTCCCATACTTTTGGCAGTTCCTTCAACAATTTTCATTGCAGATTCAATATTTTTTGTGTTCAAGTCGTCAATTTTCTTCTCTGCAATATCACGTATTTGCTTTTTTGTAAGTTTTCCAACTTTGATTTGATTTGGTTCAGCGGAACCTTTTTTTAATCCTATTTCTTTTTGAATCAAGTTTGCGGTTGGAATACCTTTGAGTTCAATTTCAAAGGTTCTATCTTTATATACTTTAAGTTCGCAGCGAACTTGATAGCCCATATGCTTTTTTGTCATATCGTTAAATCTATTACAAAAATCCTGGATGGGTACTCCGTGTTGCCCCAAGGCAGGCCCAATTGGCGGTGCAGGAGTTGCCTTACCAGCTTCAATTTGTAATTTCATTATTGTTTTTATTTGTTTTTTTGCCATAACATTTACAAAAATTATTTTAATTCAGAATTTAAGTCTATAATTTAGTCACTTGCAGAAAGTCTAGTACAATAGGCGTTTCTCTTCCAAAAACAGTTAGTAAAACTTTTACTTGTCCTTTGTCTGGATTTATTTCACTGATAGTTCCCATAAAATCCTTGAATGGGCCGTCGGTTACCTTCACAGCGTCGTTCACTTCGAATGAGGTTTGGAAGGAAGGCTGTTTAACCTCCATATATGCCATAATACCTTTCACCTTTTTTTCATTGAGAGGAGTAGGTTTTCGATTTGTCCCAACGAAACCTGTAACTCCTTGAGTGTTCTTAACAACCCTTGAGGTATTATCATTCATCTCCATCTGAATGAGAATATAGCCTGGAAATATCTTTTCTTCCACCTTTTTTTTCTTTCCGCTCTTAACAACAACTTTTTCTTTGGTAGGTACTAGTACCTCGGGCATTTTATCTTCCAAATTATTTGCTTTAATTCTCTGCTTAATATTATTTGCTACAGTTTTTTCCTGACCAGCATATGACTGTACGATGTACCATTTTAAATTTTGATTCTTTTCCTCACTCATCTCAGAAAAATATATTAATAATTTATAAATTTGAAATTAGATATGTTCTTGCTGTTATAAATCCTATATCTATCAGTCCAATAATAAAAGTTGCTAAAACAATAAATAATATCACTAAAGAACTGTAGTATACCAATTCTTTCTTACTTAACCATTCAATCTTTTTGGCTTCTTCAATTATCGATTTAATAAATTTAATAATATTCATCTAAAAATTTATAATTAATTAATATAACTACTATTAAAACTTTAGTAATTTGGCAGGCTTGCCCAGACTCGAACTGAGAACTACGGTTTTGGAGACCGTTGTTTTACCAGTTAAACTACAAGCCCAAAAACCTGCTGTTGTGCAGGATAGTATTAACTTTGGATTCTTATCAACGGTCTATTTCTTGTTTTTGATTTTGCTTTCTTCATACTCAACGTGTTTTTTTATTGTAGGATCAAACTTGGTTATTTTGATTTTATCCTGTGTATTAATCCTGTTTTTCGTTGTGTAGTAACAATGACCAGACTTGGTACTTTTTAGTTTGATTTTGATTCTGTTTCCTTTTTTTGCCATTTGATTATTTTAAAAATTGGTCCTTGAATTTTAACTTGTTATAGCAACAAAGGTCAATTCAAAGACGAGTGGG
This sequence comes from Candidatus Dojkabacteria bacterium, assembly GCA_014729085.1. GTDB lineage: Bacteria > Patescibacteriota > Dojkabacteria > B142 > WJKM01 > WJKM01. The sequence continues at coordinate 138,280 of WJKM01000006.1, forward strand.
AATTAAATATACTGCTGTAAAGTTTGCTGTAAAATTAATTGTTTGTCTGTCTTAAAACCTCATACATTATAATCGCTGCTGCAACGCTCATATTCAAAGAATTCACCTTCCCATGCTGAGGTAGCTTGACTATTATATCACATTTATTTGTAATGGAATTACTAAGTGGCCGGTCTTCTCCTCCAATAATTAAGAGTATATTTCCAGTTAATTTTGACTTTGTGTATAAAATAGAGTTTTCTGTTTGTTCAATACCAACTATCTTTATTAACTCTTCCTTGCATTTTTTCAAAAAGGGAAACAGAGATTCGTTAAATATGTGTATATGCTCGGAAGCGCCCATAGAAGCTCTTATAATTTGTGGAGTCATGTTGATTTTAGGCGGTAAAATAACAGCGTTAAAACCAGCAGATTCTGCAGTTCTTATAATTGCACCTATGTTGTGTTCATGGTAGGCTTCTCGAATATAAATAAGTTTAAGATTATTGTCTTGACCACTATAGTTTTCTAAAAATTCATCAAAAGATATATTATCCACTTTGTCGGTCATGGCAATTATTCCTTGATGCGAACCAGTCGAGCTTATTTGGTCTAGTTTCTTCTTGCTTTTACGAATTATTCTGATATTACTTTTTTTAGCTCTTTTAATAATGGTATTAATTTTTGTATCTTGTTTGATACGATTTTGTAAGTAGAGTTTTTTAACTGGTTTTCCAGATTTCAGTAGTTCTATGACTGGATTTCGTCCTTCAACACGCATGGTTATTTTTTGTTAGGAAGTTAATATGTTTTATATATGATACGTCATTTTTGAATGAAGTATCAATAAAGAGGAATATTTTTTAAGTATAGCTATGTCAAAAAAAGTCATGACAATTTTTAGAAATAGCCTATAATTTATTGTTCTTGCACAAACTATATATAGATTATATTTAAATTATTATTTAAATCACGATGAGTATAAATTTTGAAAATTTTCATGCACAGCCTATGTTCCAGGATCCAGATTATCCCGAGAGTATCTGGGATATTCCAAATGGACAAGTGTATGGTACAACTGCTCATGTATCCTTGTCGAGAGATGAAGATGGATACAATATAGTAGCTGGTCCTGATTACTTAAAAGATGAATCCGGGGAGTTTGTGCCTTTTAATCCAGAGTACCCATATGTTGGAAGGGATGGAGAAGTGTATACCATTTCGGAAGATACGTTCGATGGGGAGTTAATTGATGAACAAGATCTAAGCAGGGTTGCATATCAATATACTTACGGAGAAGGACTAAACGGATGGGCTACTAGGGATGTTTCGAGATACAATGCGAAAGAAGGATCACCACTTCTATACTATCGAGTTAGTCATGGAGAAGTAGATGAGTCTGGTGAGCACGATTCTTATTTTGATGTTGCTGCAAGCTTGGAAAATGGATTTGAGCTGTTCATGAGGCACGACCCAGCTAACGATAATGTTGGGGGTTTATATGATGCAAACTTAACATACACCTCTAATGATACTGTCATAGCATGTCAAGGTAATATGTGTGAAGTGAGAGGAGCAAATGGAGATTTTGAGTTCCAAGTACCCGAAGTTTTGACAGACAACGATCCATGGGCAGCCACCAACTATGCAATCCATGTTTTGAATGGGTATGCTGAGTATGCAGATGAAATGGATTTTAGTGAACCAGGAAGTTTCGATGAATTTATTACACACCATCTGACTGTAAATGGCGCGACTGGTTATCTTTTGGATAATTACTCCGAGATAGGTTTAGTAGATTCCCAAAGGATTCAGCTAGGTGATGATGTTGGTACGGGTGAATCAGTAAGGATGGAGGAGAACTAAATTAATATTATATTTGATGTCTAGAAAAATGAGCAATTGCCATGAAAATTATGCATCCAGTGTATATCTAGGAGATTTCCCAGTTAAAGGCGGCTTGGTAGAGGATTCAAGCAATCCCTTAGCCTGTTATGATACAGATGCAGGACCTAACCAGGATGATGGTTTTAAGCCATTTGAAGCGGGATGGGTTCATGACCCCGAAACAGGCGAGACCCATCCCGATAGGTTACTTTCTAATGGGGTACTACTTGAGAGTTTTTGTAATGATGAAGGGGAATGGGAAGTTGGGATGTATTGGTGTCCTGGAGAGGTTGATGAAATAGCTTTTAGTAATGGTGTGCATGCTTGGGAATGTGCTGAGATAGACGCGTATTTACCATTGGTTTTAAGCTGGTAAAATCTTTGATATATATTTGAAGGTGGGTATTGTGTAAGGAATTCCCACCTTTTAGTTTGGGTCTAAACGTAGAGTTCGTTGATGGTTTTCCCTTTGACTTTTAGCTTAAATGGGATAAAGAAGAATAGGTTGTTTAGATAATGTATCATAACTGAAACCCAGATTGATCCTGTATGGTATGTTATAAGTGCAAAAATTGGTCCGTAGAAAATCCCCGTAGTCAGTATTTGAAATAAAAGTTTTCTTTTATTTTTCTGTGTGAATATATTTTTGAAGTGCCAGATCCCAAAAAGGGCAGAGGAGATTATTAGAGATTTTGTAAAAGAAAAAGTGTAGAGTAATCCTCCAAAAATAATACCCCTGAAAATTATTTCTTCATAAATTGGGGCGAAGATACATTGCATATTGATGGAGTTAGAAGTATCTTTCGCAAGCCCCTTTTTGATTTGTAGGTATTTGAAATATGCCGTAAGAATAAAGAGTAAGGTGATCAGTACTAACTGAATCTCTGGTAAAAGGAAATATATTTGTTTTATTTGAAAGTAATTTGTTTGCATATTCTAGAAAATATTTTGTATCAGGTTTTGATTATGTAGGCTCTAAGATTTTTCTAGTGGAATTTTAACATAGAAAGTTGTCTCTTTATTCTCAATCGATTCAAACCAGATTTCTCCTTTAATCAATTTGAGCATTTCTTTGGCAATATATAAACCAACACCTGTTCCATCTGTATCTACCTTCTTAATGTTGCTTGCTCTAAATAATTTAGTAAAGATTTTATTTTGCTCATCTTCGGGAATTCCAAACCCTGCATTGTTGATTTGAAGATATAAGTTTTTTGAATTGTCTTTAAATATCTGTATTTTGATTTCAGTTTTTGGAAAAGAATATTTTATTGAATTAGAAATTAGAGTATTTAATATAGTTTGCGTAATATTTTTATCCATAGAGATAACCTCCAAACCAGGCTGTATCTGCCAAATAATTTTTAATTTTCTTTTCTTTATTTCTGATTTAAATTTATTCAAAATGGAAACGATTAATTTCTGGAGATCTAAGTCAATAGGCTTTACTTCGATAGTATTCATTTCTAGTCGGGAAATATTAATAAGAGAGTTTACAATATTAGTCATCCTTCTTGATGCATGAATGATTTCATTTATATATGTTGCTTGATCCTGATTGAGCTGACCAACATCTCCCTCATACATACTTTCGGAATACCAATTGATAGAGGAGAGCGGAGTTCTAAGTTGGTGTGATGCAAGTGAAACAAATTGATTTTTCGATTTTTCGATTTCTTTTTCTTCTGTTATATCTGAAAAGATTTGTACAATGCCAATTTGTTCTCCGTTCATTACAATAGGGGAAGTTGTCAAATCCACTGGAAATCGGGTTCCATTTTTTCTTACATAGTAATAATTTAGATAGCCTCCCTGATGTGCAATAAATGAATCTATTTTTTTAAATCTTTGTTTTGATTCTACAATCTCTCCTTTGTCGTTTTGTTTGATAATAATATCTGTGAATTTTTTGCCGAGAACTTCATTTGCATTCCAGCCAAGTAGTCTTTCAAAAGCGGCATTCACCATAACAATAGTTTTATCCATATCAACAACAACCAATCCATCTCCTATTGCTTGCAGTATTGCTTCATCTGTTGTAACGTCGGTTTCAAGTTCCGCAACCTTTTTCTTCAATTCTGTATTTTCTTGTTGGAGTTGGCTTATTATATTTTGGTAGTTGTTGTTTGTTTGCTGCATCATTTATATTTATAGATCTATAAGTTTACTTAAGATTCTCAGTGATTTCCCAGAATTGCCAGAATATTTGTTTCTGCATATTTGCGTATGACTTATTTATTATTTCCGTTCCGATCCTTTTTTTTTCTTTCCAACTAAAAATTGCTACTGTATCTTTATATATTACAGTCTGTTGTCTGATTTTTAAAATTTTTTTGGGAATATATCTTGATTCATAAAAATCAGGCCATTGTTTTAGGTCGGTATACCAGTATTCACCCTGATCTTTTGCATTTTCAAGTTCATAGCATTTTATTTGTCTTTTGATTTGTTCAAGTCTTGTTTTTTCTGCAAATTTTTTTCCTGCTAGTTCGTTTCTGGTTTCATATCCTAGGATCAGTATTTCTTTAGTACCTGAAGTGATTTCATTCCAAAGCATTTGTTTAAGTCCATCTTCTCCTCGGTAGTTTTTAATTTGAAAATCCTCTGTTAAATTGTTTTTAATCTTATTAAGGTTTTTTACTAAATCTGAGAGTCCGTTCCGCTGAACTTTAATCTTTTCTTCTTTTTCTATAATCTGGATTTCTAAGTTTTCTGGGGGTGCGGCTTGGAAAGTTTTTTTGTCAAAGTTTATTTTTTCCTCTACTAGTTTTTTTTCTTTTAGATCATCTAGAGTCCTGTATGCCTTGCTTCTGTTTATTGTAGTTTCTCTTGAGATTTGTAATGGGGTTTTATTTCCATTTTGTAAGAGGTGGAAATATAGGCGAGCTTCATCTTCGTTTAAGCCAACATCCAATAATTTTTCAAACATGAGAGTTTTGTTCATCAATTTGGACAACAAGATATATGAATAATTATAAGTTACTATAATATATTACGAATGTCAAAGTATATATTTTGTGTTGATATTTGAACATCAGGTGCAATTTCTATTTTTTATTATAGAAAAGATGAAGCTTAGCAAAAAACAATTAGGTATAGTAGCTCTTTTAGGGTATGCATTTTTAGCATCTACTATGGGAATTTTGGTGCGAGAAATGGATACAGTGTTTACAAGTTTTCAGCAGGTTTACTTAAGGGCTTTTATTGGATTTTTATTTGCGGTTTTAATTTATCGTAAAAGAATTAATATTCAAAAGTTTAAAAAATTACAGAGAAAGCAGTGGGGGATTTTGCTTCTTAGATCTTTGTCTCTTTATGTTTTTGGAGTCGTGCTTTTCTCGAAATCAATTGTTTTGACTACTTATAGTAATGTCAATTTTATATTTGCAATCCCTTTTACTGCTATCTTGGGTTTTTTGCTTCTAAAAGAAAGGCTGAACATAAGAAAGTCAATCCTAGTTCTTTTAGCATTTGTAGGGGTTTTGATAATATCTGTAGAGGATTTTACAAATATTTTCTCGGTAGGACTTGGAGAAACCTTGGCTTTCATTTCGGCCTTTTTTTATTCTTTCAGCTCAATACTGCGAAAGTTTCAGTCGAAGGAACTTAATAATCAAGAAATTACCGTAGCCATGCTTTTAATTGGTTCTACTATGGTTTTTATTACTTCCATATTTACTGGAAATGATTTCACAAACTTTGTAAACATAACACCTAGTGTACTCATTGCTTTAGTGATTGCTGGTTTATGGAACACTTTAATGGGTTTGTTTATTAATTATGGCTTTTCCAAAATCGATGCTGTGGTTGCAGGCAATATCATATTTATAGAAACGGTCTTTGCGGTTTTAATAAGTATTATTGTTTATAAGGAATTTCCAGATATATTTGAGTGGCTGGGTGCTCTTCTCGTTATCCTTAGTGCTTATTGGATGAATAAAGAGTCGGGAAATTGAAATCTGTTTTTTATCAGAGAATATAAAACTATCCGATATAGAATAAATAAAATTTAGCGTTATAACCCCATGTAGTTTATATCTGTGGTATCATTGGATGTTATGGCAAAGCAAGCAAAAAAAATTAAAAAGAACCCTATATCAAAAATTTGTTGAATGGCTAAAGAGATATTTACCTGCCGAAATTTTAGCAATTACTGGTGCTCTAGTAATAGGGGGATTAGCTCACATAATTTTTCAAAATGGTGCTGTTACTGCTCTTGCGGGTACATGGGGAGAGAACATTGGTTTTTACGGCAAAATTTTATATGAGGATATTCGAAAAAGAAAACAGAAGGATGAAAGGATTACATTTATTGGCATGCTTAAAGTTTTAAGAGGTATTATAGTTGAATTTGGTGCGGGAGAATATTTAGATAGTTTTGTGATCAGGCCTGGTGCTATGTATGTATTTCCAAAACTGCTTGGGAGTACTTTTTGGGGTTTGCTTGTTGGAAAATTAACTGCCGATATTACTTTCTATTTGCCTACTGTGATATCTTACGAGTTAAAGAAAAAATATCTAAAAGACTAATTGGTTAATTTTACTTAAGTGTTTATTATTAAAATGAAAAAGCATAAAAAAAGTTTTCTAATATTCATAGTAACTTTTACAGCCTTATTTATATTTAGATTGGCGTATGGATATATACAGCACCCCGAGCTGGATTTGTATTCAGCTTCCAGTACCTACATTACATTTGATAATACAATCCGAAATATTGCTACTCAAAAGATGAAAAATATGGAAAGTAATGTAAATGATGCATTTGCAGTTGTTGAACAAAAATATGAAAAAATTTCTACAATAGTTTCTAAAACTACGGATTTTAAGAAAAATGAAACAAAAGTAAGAAGCATAATTGAGAAATTTGATGCTTTGATACAGTATGAAAAAAGTAAGGGGAATCAGGGAGAAAGAGTTTTGGAATTCTCCATTGGAGTAAATCCTGAAAAATTTGACAGTATGGTAGGAGAATTAAAAAAAGTAGGAAAAATTGAATCAATAGAAGTAAATAAAATTGACAAAACTAACGAATATAAAGATCTTAAAGCTAAACAAAGTTCTCTTGAAGAGACAAAGAATTCACTTATTGAATTAAAAAATAGAGGGGGGTCTATTGATGAAATGATAAGGCTTGAAAATAGAATTTTAGAAATAGAGAAAGAAATTCAGGCACTTGGAGTCAGTCTTGGCGATTACGATGCTGAAAATGAGTTTTGCACTATACAGTTTGGGCTTACAGAGGTAAGCCAGCCTAGATCTGAATTTATGTACAGAATCTTGACTGCATTCTCTTGGACTGTGAAATATTATGTTGTTTTAACTTTTAGCTTATTATTTCTAACGGCTACAGCGTTTTTTGCAGTCAAGGTTATCAAAGAGATAAAAAAGTTAAAGAAGGGAAAGGAGTAAAGGTCTAATTAACTAACTAGGAAGCAGGGGTGCATATGAGTCCAAATGGACGTACAGTTAATGTTTTACCCGCAGTTGATCCATGGGGGTTTTGAGATACAGTTCTAATAGACCTCACATTAGAGTATTTCCCAAGAACCAGAATTTTCATCTTTTTTCATCATTGGGTTTAATAGATGTTGAATCAGGTTTAAATTTATGCAATAAGTTAGGAATTAAGAGCCGTTACTTTAGTAAAGGATTGGTGCATGATTAATGGAAGTAGTAAATGACCATGGTTGAACGAGTCCTGTAAGGTGGGTATGTCAAAGTTTGGCATTTTAACGAATTCACTTTTACTGGAGAAGCCGGAGAGCATCAAAGTTTGAAGAAAACAGATCCCGTATAATTCACTCCGTTCGTTTGCGGAATTCTCAATTTTGTAATCGCTCACTATAGTTCGCAGACAAAATTGAGAGCTGAGACCGGGAGTCGAACCCGGGACCTTTCCCTTACCATGGGAATGCTCTGACCATCTGAGCTATCTCAGCGGTTGTTTATCAACGGTATAAATTATATACTAAATTAGCAGAAGTAGGGAAGTATTGTAGTTAAAATGGTTCTTCTTGGTTGTCTCCAAATAGTGCATATCTAACTGCATCAATTATGATGCCAATGAAAAAGTAAATGAGAAAACTAATTCCTATTGGAAATATAATCCATGGTGCTGAATATAATTTTTCTGGGTCTATATGTTTTAAGAAAAAACGACCTGGTATTGTAAGCAGAGCAATAACCCAAAACTCTTTTGGGAAATATTGGGTAATATATTTGTCCACATCTTCGACTATTTCGTTCAAAATATATGAAATTATTGAAAATAAACAAATTTGGACAAAGAAAGTAAGAATAGTTATGGTAATTTTGTATTTTGATGGGGCGTCTTTGTTATTAAACATTTTTTTTAATTTAATATACAACCTTAAAAAAGTTGAAATTGAGCATGGGGACAGATTGATTTGATTATACTACTATAGGGTTTGGGTGTGCAAGTTTATTTGAAGGTATATTATATTTCTTCTTGGACAAATCTTCGAACCTTTTCAACGCTAATTTTTAGACTTTTGGATAGGTCATTTAAAAATACGTCTTCGAGGTTCTTTATAGTACTTTTTCTTCTTTTCCACAATGATGTATGAATAATGTGCCAAGCTTCTCTAATATAGGAGACAAACCAATCATTTTGTTTTTCAGTTTTGATTTTATGCAGCTTTTTGTGGCTGATTAAGGGAACAACTGCGATACGTTCTTGCCGAAATATGAAGTTTAAAATTACTTCAATTCCATATTTAGAGTTTTCAATTTCTGTTAAGGATTTTATAATAAATTCTTTTTTAAGGCATCTTTGACCGCAAATAGGAAGAAGAACAAAAGCGATAGCTGGATTTTCAAGCGAGACATTGGGGCCGAGCGTCATGTCCACTTCGTCTTTTAATACCGGTTTTATTAGCGAAGAGAGATGATAAGGTTTTATGTTAATCATATCAGCATCCAAGAAAAGCAAATATTCATATTTGGATTTTTTAATACCCTTTACTACTGCAAATCCCTTTCCTTTATTTTTTTTTAATTCAATAATTTTAGCTTGGTTTTTAAATCTATTTATAATTTCTTGCGTGTTATCTTTAGAACCGTCATTGATAACTATAACTTCTCCTATTTCCGGGGTTTGCAAGGCAGTTTTAATAACATCTTCAATGGTTTGAGATTCATTGTAAGCTGGAATGATGCACGTTGCCTTTTTTGCGAGTTTATTTTTCATAATGGTTAATTATTTATTTTGAATATAGTTTTTGTCAAGTTTATTATTTTTTTACCCTAATTATTAGATATATAAATAAAAGTTGGTATAATCGCTTTTATTTGAAGTAAAATAGTAAACTAAACAATTTTCGGCAATTAATTTTTAGTTTATACAATAAAATTTTTAATGAAAGAAATTCCTCTATTTGATCCGAACAGGGAAAGTTGTAGATCATGTAGAAATTTTAAAATATGTGATGGACTTGGGATGTGCTGTGTGCTACCTACTGCAGAAAATCAGATTGACAGAGGCGGTTTAAGCCCAAGAGAATTTTCCAGGCTTATGCAAGAAGTAGGGAAACGAATAAGAAGATATGGATGTGGAGGGTATGATTTAAGTGATTTGAATAAATAAGCTATTGTTAAATTTAAATATGCAAATAAAATAAAAAGAAATATTTCATTGATCGAATAGAAAGTTTTTTGATATAATTATCCTATAATGTTTTATTATTTATGTTATGGAGAATATATTGAGTAATTTAGCGGATAGGATTTTGGGGCCTGAAGATCCTTATTATTTATATAGATGTACAGGCCCATCTCAAACAAATCAACCTCCAGGCGTATTATTGACACAAAAGGGTAAAAGATTGGATTGTAGTGCTTGTGGAGGGAATAGTCTCTGCACTCAAAACTGGGGACCTTGTGAAAGCATGAGTGGATTTAAATGTCCCGTTAGCTTAGTTGATCCTAGAAGTATGGATGCTGGATTTAGACCAGCAGCTCCGGCAACAGGAGAAGTTTCTCAAAAATTACAGGTTACTGGCCCTGGATCCACGGGTATTCCTCAAGTAAATCTTGAAGCTCGAAGAGGAGCATGGGAGGATTTACCTATTACAAATCTTCGAACGGCAATTAATTTAGGATATAATCCACCACCTGGGTTACGCCTAAAAGCATGGGCTAGTCAAGTTTTAGATTTACTCCCGGGTGATTTTTCAGTCTTTTCGTAATTATTACCAGAATTTTTTCGATTCACAGTATAAATATATAGTTTGATTATTATGGAACAGTATTCTTGCCCCTTTACATTTTTAGACCCTCCTTTTGCTGACCCAAGTGGTTTATGTTGGCTTCCAGATGCAAGTTGTTGTAGAGAAACAACATTAAACTTATTAGGGGGCACACAAGATGACCAGAAAAAATTTGCATTACAAATGCCTAATATTACTTGCAGCGGCATTGGATCTGATACTAGAATTGCAGGAATTCATGGTGCATTGACTATTTTTAAATTGGATCATCCAGATCGTTATAATCAATTCTGCTCGCAGTTTCTAGAAGATAGAGATCCTCTGGAACAATGAGCATATGCTTTGATTTCAGAGTGAATTTAATTCAGGATGAATACCAATTTCGGTTCTTCGTTTATAAATCTACATTCTTCCCAAATGAAAGTAAGCCATTCATGTAATAATTTCAAACTTTGTATTAACGATTACATTTATTTGCGCTAATAAATTGTGTATCATATTTATGAAATTATTTATCCTATCCAATATTGTGAGATTAGATGAGTTTGCAATAAAAGTTTGGACTGTTTTGTTGGTTTTTGTTGGTATTTATATCGTATATGGAGCTGCTAAGCTTATTACGCTTAAGCAAGCAGAGAAGAAATATTCGCCTATAATTCAAGAAAAAGAACTGGCTCTGAGCTTTCTGAATCATGAAATATCAGAGCAGAATAACTATATTAAAACCCTGAATCTTGAAGTTAGTAATTTGACGGAGAGAGGGGTACAGTTAATTCAAACTAATAATAATTTAGAAGGAAGAATAGCAGGTTTGAATACTCAAAGAGAGCTTAGGTATCCATTTGATGTCCCGACCAAAGGAATAGTAGGCAGTTTTGCAGGAACATTTGGTGGTAATATGTACGGAATGAGGCATCTTGGAATTGATGTTTGGACAACGATAGAGAATAATGGCAGAACTGAAAATAATTCCGGGAACCCTGTGTATGCTGCCTGTTCAGGGGTTGTGGACAATTCTGATAGACTTAATGGAGCAATAACTATAAAGTGCGATCCTATACCTTCAAATTACAATGTTCCTGACCACAACGTTGATACTTATTATGCACACATGGGAAATGGCGTGTCGAAAAATTTGTATATACAGGCAACACCGGGTAGAAGAGTGCAGAAAGGTCAGTTAATAGGATACCAGGGCAATATTAGTAAATTTTTTCCAAATATGCGTAATGTACATCTTCATTTCTCTGTTTTTGGAGGACTTTCTGAAGTCGATTCTAAAAAAGGTGCTTACAATCCGTGTCTTTATATTGGAGGTGATTGTAGAACAAGGGGGGCGAGATTTGTAACAAAATATGATTAGAATACATCGAAAGTGATATAATCTCAGTATAAATTTTAATGTTATTAAAATGGAGAAGGCATATATTATAGACCCAAATTTCGCAAATATGCAAGATTATACCCCTGAAGGAATCCCGGTAGTTGGAAGAGTTCAAACTGGTGGGGGACCTTCAGTTTTAAATTTTTTTACTGGAGAGCCAGAAAAATTGCCTCCGGTAAGATTAGTAGATTCACCAGATAATCCGCCAGCTGATCAAGGGCCTACAATTAAATACTGTCCATAAATCAACATCGGGCAGTATTTTCAATCTGTCTTAATCGGGGACTTGTGACTTCATTTGAAGGGAGTGTGATGGTAATGGTTTCTCTTATTGATGCTTCAGAACATATTTGCCTATTGCCACATAATTTACAAAGTCCGCCCGATAATACGCTCCGTGGATGAACTCCTGTTACATTGAAAATGGTCTCCTGTGGGCTTGTTTGTACTCTGGATTCTACTAGTCTCATTTTTTTTTTGGATTTAAGATCCTCCAATTATATCAAGTATAAATCTTTCTCGATTTTATTATTTTCAAAAATTGTTATGATTTTTTAGTGAAATATTAATACATTAAGAAAATGTCTATAAACGATGAAATAAGAATAACGCCAACTCCTATGAGGACAGATTTGGATGCACTTGAGGTTTTGCGAGGCGATCCTGAAATGCATGAAAGAATAAGACGCCATGCTGCACAAATTTTACAAGAAAGATTGCAAATGCAACCTCCTATATCTCTAAATTTCGGAGAAAGGGTTGCTGCTACTGCTTCAGGTAAATCTAGTTGGCCTGGGATCGAGCATGATCTACAGATGGCAATAAATGGAACATTGGAAGATTGTTTTGCAGGTGATTTACCTCAAATAGATCAATATGGTTTTGATACGTTGCTTTTGGATCTTGGTGCACCACCAGAACTTTTTACTAGAAATAATAGGTTTTTATTGGAATGAGAAGAAAATATTTCAAGTAAAGATTTTATCTTGAGAACTTCATTTTAAACAAATACACACTGGGGCAAGTGGTGGGGGGCTTTCCAAAAGAATCCTTCCATGTGGGCCTAACATATATTGAACTAACTCGTCTGGCCTAAGTTCAGTATGGGTGAAAACCGGACGACCACATACTAAGTCAGCACAATAAATTTGTGTTGGAAAGCTTTCGGCTCCATCTATTCGTACAAAACCATCTTCTTCCATCTGGATTCCGCTTAAAGGAACTCCTAGTTTTTCTATATCACATCCGACAAATTGATGCCTTTTCCGCCATAGTTCCGGGTCTCCTACAAATATTTAATTTGGGACTATTTTCTGTTTCCATATTGTTTTTTCTATGTTTTATTGAAACTTTCTGATTATATTAAATAGAGAACGTTTTTATCTTGTAGTTAATGAAAGTATAAAATTTTACGATATTAGGGGTTCAAATTTTTGCAAGTATACGTATGGGAGGAAGAGGGCCGGCCCTATAAACCATAATTTTACTACTTGGACTTGCAACAAATTTCACTGTGTCTCCAGTTCCTAATTCAGTCTCAGAACTTACTTTTCTGCCACATACAGTATCTTGGCAGGTTATTCGGGGTATTTCACCAGCAGCGCTTATTTGAACAAATCCATCTGGTGTTAGATCAATTTGAGGTAAGGGGGCTTTTAAAGACTCAGGTGGAATAGCTTGAGGGACAAAGTATCCTTGCTGCCATGCATCTGGATGTCCCGTATCTACTTGTAATAAAAAATATTCCATGATTTTGATTGATTAACTAATAGAAGTAATACTTAGGAGTTATCGCTATTTCGAATACAGTTTAATATATCTAACCATTCCTATTGTCAATTTTCATATTGCAATTAATAATGCCCTCTTTTCTCCAATGATCTAGTTGAGGATCAGTTAGTGATACATCCTCAGGTGCAACAAAAAGTTTTCCTTGGCTAAATTCGGCAACCGGACAACCTCCACAAACAGGCAATTGGCCCTCATAGATTCTATTATATCCGTCATTTCCTTTTTCTAGATGGGGTTGAATTAAAACTGATGGTCTATGAGTTAAATTCCCACAATATGAAGAGCATTCTCTGCAAGGAGTAGGGCTATTGTGGCCATATGGAGAATTTCCAGTTAGAGTAACTTTGCCAATGTTTTTGTACAAACTGGAATCTATACCTGGAAAAGTAGGTAAAGTTGGATCTAAAAATATTTGGTAACTTGGGTCTGTTTCCATTTGTGCTAGTCGTAAAAAGGGATTATAAACGATATTTGGAGTGTTTATTAAATGCTTTGCAATTATGCAAACAAGACAGCTGTAAATTTTTTAATAAGCTCTTTTAAAAGGTATGTTTTTAGGAAGAGGTTACTTGTCTTCTTTTGATGTATAAAAGGGTCTCAGTAAATTCCTCTGAGTTGGTAGCAAATTCCTTGATTCTGTATTCGGGTAGAAGTATTCGTCCTTTCGTATGAGTAATTTCAACTGGATAGGAATAGTGTCCAATATTGTATCTTGAGCTTTTGATGTAGATAGGTTTGACAGATATGGAAATTATATCTTCCCATCTTAGTGAAACTTTTTTTCCAAGTAGGTAAATAATTTTTAGA
>WJKM01000007.1 GCA_014729085.1 Candidatus Dojkabacteria bacterium
CGTCTTCTGCATCTTGGTCTCATAGCTTTAATAGCTTGAATAAATAATAATTAAGCTATTATAGAACCCGTTATACGTAAATTCAAATTTACTCTTCATTTTCATCTTCTTCGTACTCATCCTCTATTTTCTGAATCTCCGCGAGTTCTTCTTTAAGGAGTTCTTTGTACCCCTTGATTTCATCTTTGGTGGGTCTTGCCCAAAAACCAAACGTACAGCCTCTTCCCATTCCTCCTCTTCCAAAACCTGCTCTTCTTCCCATACCTAAACCCATACCACAGTAGCCCATTCTCCGTCCTGTCATTGGTCCAAGACCTGTAGGACCTGTTCCGTCGAAATTTGCCATGATAAAAATTTAATAATTTAAATAAAAAATACATTCTAATTCAAAAAATTAATATCAAGGATTATAATATCTTCTTGCATAATGCCATGGTCTCCGACCGTATCTAAAATCTCTTCTTCTCATTCCATATCCAGACCCATATCCTATTCCTAAACCTCCTATTAAATCTGTTAACGCGTCACGTAGTGCCAGCTCTATTTCTAAATCACGAACGTATGCTTCTTTATCATCCTCATCATCTTCATACTGTGTTCTAAATCTTCTGTAAGTCTGTAATCTCGATAATAAAGGACTCTCATCATCGTATATAGTTGGACAGTCTCCCAAACCAAGTCCAGTCATTGGCCCTTCGCCAAAAGGACCCATTCTGTTTCCAAGAGGCATAATACTTTAGTTAAGAATTTACATATTTTGGGTTACTACCCACAACATTATAGTACAAAAATAAAACTGGGTCAATACCCAAAACCAAAACTTCTCTAAAACATTCTTGAAACTTTATATTTAGGGGATTCTAGTATTTCAAATCCATCTTCTGAATTTAAAATATATATATATCATCAAAGAAATTAAAATTGAAATTCCAATTAAAATCCAAAAACTGTTTGGATGGGCAGACAGAGGCAAAAATAAATTCATTCCATAAATGCTTGCAATAATTGTTGGAACAGTCATAATTATTGTTGCAGCTGTCATAAACTGCATAGTTTTATTTAAACGATTTGAAAAAATTGTCTGGCATGAATTTCTAAAATTTCCAATATTTTTTAGATTTACCTTGCATATATTTACAGATTGCTTTATTGCTGTAAAAACATCAAACAGAAATTCCTTATCCTCTTCATAGAAGTTGATATAATTTTTATTCATAACGCGCTCAAATACATTTTCAATAGGGATCAATGCAGCAAGATACTGATTTAAGGTATCTTCGTTTTGGGTTAAAAGCAGTATTTCCTTATTTGTAATATCTTTTACATCTCTCTTGTGTTTTAAGACATTATGAGTTACTTGACGGATGTTATTTGTATAAGAATCAACAATCTCTCTAAATAAAAATATTAACAGTTTCGCCCTTTGTGTAGTTGGAATAATATCTCGAACAATTGCATTTTCAATCAGACTGCTCTCTTTAGGAGAAATAGTAATAAAATACTCGTTGCTAACAATTATTGTAACTGCCTCAGTATGAAGCAGAGATTTCTTATTCAAATTAGGAGTACGCAGGAAAAACAAAATGGCTTCTTTGTGTGCCTCCATTCGAGGTATTTCGTATAAATCTAACGAATCTTGAAGGTCATAAAATTTCAAGCTAATAAGTTCGCTAACTTGTTCTATTTCCTCTTCAGTGGGATTTTTGATATTAATCCAGCTTCCGACTCTAAACTCATCCAATTCCTGAATCTCTTTGTCTTTTGTCGAACGATAAATGATCTCTATCATTTTAAAATCATAAAATCTCAGTTATGGATAATTTACAATATATAAAATCAAGTTCTTAATCTTGGGCTAATCTCGTTTTCGAATTGTTTCTATATACATTATAAAGAATTTATTTTAGTTAACAAATAAAATCAATATATTATTTACTTATACTAAAAAAGAATTTATGTAAAAATAAATATATGATAGAGGAAATAAAGCCCCAAAAATCATACAAAAAAATTTTGATCGAAAGATTACTTCTAATGTTTTCTACACTATTTATTTATCTTTCGTTCTGGGGAGGGATTATAGATATCGATAATTGGAAAGCTATTTTAGCAATCGATTCAATCCTTTTATTATTCATGCTTGTATATATAATCACAAAATTTACGAAAATTTATCCAATACTCAAATATGGAAAGCTTAATAATATAGTAAAAATAACTATATTCATTGTGTTTTTATTCATAACGATATTTTTATCAACTGGACTAATCTATACTCTGAAAGATCTACGAAATGGTATACATGTATTTAGAGGAAATTGCAATCAATACAAACTGCAAGAACCCTATAACTCAATAGGCAACACAAAAATATTAATCTATAAACCGACTCAATATCTAAAGCTCAAGCTTAATAATATCCTAGTTATTCAAAAAGACACTACAGCTGAGAAAATATCCTATTCAAATTGTAGAACAACAATAAAAGTTTACTATCTAGAAAATTTAAAACAGGCTCTAAAGGCAGAAATTATAGAAGAATAGCTGCTATTATTTACTACCTTGTTTCTTTTCTCCCCGAATAACAAGTAATAAGGCAAAAAGCATTATTAAACTCGAAACAACACCAATGGAACCCGGAAAAAAGTTATCAATTAGAAATCCGCTAATTAAGGGGGCAACGATTTGAACTATACTACCCAAGGAATTAGTAACTCCAATTACTGATCCATATTCATCTTCTTTTACGGATTTTGTAATGCTACTTACTGTAAGAGGACGGACAAAGCCAGACCCAATAGAAAAAAATGATACTGCGACTGTTAAAAATATCCAATTAGGAGCAAAACTTAAGATAAATAAACCAAAAAACATCGACAATATTCCCCAGACTCTCAAACTCCAGTCACTATATTTATCTAAAATTATATTAAGGATCAAACCCCTGAATAAAATATTTATTGCACCTATATAAGTTAATGTATAACCAATTTGGCTAACATTAAAACCAAGTTGTTTCTCCGCATATAATGCAAAACTGGAAACAAAAATTATGTGTGCAAAAAGAAAAGTTGTAAATTCCCACAGCTTCACTCTTGTACTATTCATTGAGAAAAATTTTGTAAATTTCTTTATATTAATTATTTCGAATTTAACCTTTTCCTTAGACTTCTTTTTAACCGTTTCGGGAAGAAAAAAATATGTGGCAACGATAGTCAGTAAAGTTATTACTGAGGCAACAAGTGCCGGGACATGATATCCAAATTTAGAAAGAAAACCTCCAACTCCCGGACCAATTAAAAACCCTACACTGAAGGCGATTCCCGTTGAGGCAAAAGCCTTACTTCTCTGCTCTTTAGTCGAAATATCAGAAATATAAGCTTGAGCAATTGTCATATTACTTCCCAGCATACCATCAATCATACGAGATAGAAAAAGCATCCAAATAGAATCTGCAAAACCAAGAATAATGAAGCTTAAAAAAGTTGACAGTTGTGAAAAAATCAAAAAAGGTCTCCTTCCATAGATATCGCTTAATTTTCCCATTATGGGAGCGGTAATAAACTGAAATAGAGAAAACGAGGACATAATCAAACCAACTGTAAATGGAGATGCTCCAAGATCCTGAGCAAAAATAGGCAAAAATGGCAAAATTAATGAAAATCCTAGTACCTCGGTAATCTTAATAAAAAATATTATTATAAATTCTTTCTTTTTAAACATACCAGACATACGAAAATAAAATAGATTATATAATTTACACAAAAATCATTACAATAATTATCAAAGTTACTGAATTTATACTTATAACATGGAAATAATTAACAATTGTAAGCCTTGAATAGCTAATTATATGAAAGAAATAATGAAAGCAACAAATTAATTTACTTTGAGGATAGAAGTTTATCTTCTTAGTTTGTATAACCTTGCCATCGAGAAGTGTCGATAACTGGTAGGTCAACCCCCCTTCTTGTGAGTTCAACTCCTATGAGAGCATGTCTGACACCCGCATTTGCTCGAAATTCATCAGCACTTAAACCTTCTCCAGGAGATGTCGCATTCTCAAAAGTAATCTGATAAATCTCTACAAGATCCCGGTCTTTAAAGCGTGAAAAATCGGGATTTAAGGTATTCATCCACAACAAGTCCATTCCAGGTGGAAGTTCAATACCAGGTATAATAGCATCTCCTAAGCTATTTGGTGAATACATTGGTTGTTCTGTATGAGCCTGCGCCCTTCTTCTCATTTCTTCTCCTATAGCAGCATGTGCTAATGCAGCCCCTACCTGAAAAGCACTATCTCCATTGCTTCCACCGGGACGAGTGGCATTTTCATAAGTAGTTCTATGTATTCTAGCCAATCCTATATCATCCCATCCTTCGAACGTTCTAGTTAATCCGCTTAGAGGTATATGCTCAAAACCTAGCGGAAGCTCTAATGCAGCATAATTCTGTAAATTTCCAGTGGGGAATAAACCACAATAATTTTCCATATAAATGTTTCCTGAAATAATACTATTTGATTACTTGGTTGAAAATTCAAATGTATATATTCTATAGGATTCTTTTTATAATTTTAAATAGTTTGCAAAAATGCACACACCATAATAATAAATTTTTCGATTTAAAAAGATATTGATAGAAGATTTCCTAATTAGTTTTCTTGCATATAAAATTCATTAGTATGCAAAATCATAATTCAAAGTGATTAAACCCTATAATATGATATAATTTTAGTATAATATATTGAAAAATTATCATAATCAATACTACTATGGAAGAAGAAGATCTATTAACTCGAAACAATTCTTTAGTTGAACGTCCTTGTCCAGATGTGTACGGAAACAAAGCTATATATGCATTGCTTCCAGATACTGAGGGTCCTCTGGATCCCCACGAAAGGTTATGTATTGCACCTGTATACGCATATGGTAACCGCTATCCTCAAATCGGTAGCCTTGCTATGTTTGAACCTTGCGAGCAAATGCAAAGAAATGGAATTAAAAATTGCGGTCAGTGTGTTTTCGGTACTAATAACAATTTAGGAAACTAACATAAAAGTATAAATCCAATCAAGTTTTTTCTTTACTACTCAAATGTTAAAACTCTCTTAATCTTTCTAATAAACTAAATTCATCTTTACTTACTTATCTTATAGAATGCTGTTATTCTAAGGCCAAAATGGTAAAATTAATAGTTACATTTTAATATCTCTAAATGCCGGATAATCTCGAAGCCCTACCTATAAGTTTCTCACGATTCGGAGGAACCTGTAGGAATTGCAAACTTCAACCGGACTGTTCTTTTAAACAAGACATGCCTAGTTTAGCTAGGAGAAGCCTCACACTAGGTGATTTTCTATTTTCAGTTAGAGAAACTCCTTATTTTACGGAAGGCCTAAAGTCACTTTGGGATGGATTTGCGTACTGTACTGTGATGTGTCAATCCCCCCAATTAGTAGCTTTAGGAAAAGGCGATCCTCTTCCAGTAAAACGAACTTTTACTGTAACATATTATAGAGACTATGAACCTTAATCAATTTCAAAAAGTCAAAAATCTAGCAAATCAAACTCTACCTAATCTAAAAGTTGAGTATTTCGAACAACGACTTCAAAACAATAACTGGGTTGATTCATCAGAAAAAAGAGAGATGGAAGCATATGAAGCGATCTCTAAACTCAGACATTATCTTCGATCAGGAAATACAAATAAAAAAATCAAGTTTTCGAAAGGTTCCCAGCAAATCTTATTCGATTTTGAATCTAATAAAATGTTGCAAGTTAATATGAGGTTAAATGGAATCATTGTAAAAGACAGCTTTAAATTCAAATATGAAAAAATTAATGAAGTTGAAGATTTATTTAAATATTTTCTCAATCACATAGAGACAAAGAAAACAAACTATATATCTTTTGTATTAACAAAGTTAAACAAAATTATCTCAAAATTTGTAGTATTATTTTTTTTCTTTATATTTTTCTCAAACTATACACGAGGTTTCGTACCCTACTTTGAAATCTTTAACTCCAGATTCTTTTCGCCAATCTTAATATTCGTTGTCTTTGGACTTGCAATAATTATAAGAGGTATCACTGCAATAATTGAAAAAGAAGCACCGCAAAAACATGGCGAATATCTTCAAGGTAACGCAGCTATCTTACAAGGTTTATTGATGATTATATTTGGAACGATTTTTTGTTTAATTGGAATCTTCGTATATACAACCCAAGCCTTTCCAAATTTATTTGCAAGAATTATAAAAAATCTACCTTTTTCCTAAACTTAAACCTGCTTAAGGCTGGAAAGTCTGTGGTTGACCTGCTTGTTCTCCCTGAGGCGGTTTTGGAGCTGATTGACCGGTTGGAGACTGCGGTTGACTTTGCTGCGGATTGCCACCCGGCTGCCCCGAATTACCTTCCTGTTGCTGAGCACTTGCTGGTTGAGCACCCCCTCCTGGTGACGGGGAAGCTGGTGCAGCGGTAGGAGTCGCCGTTGGTTGTTTTTTCTCTGGTTCTTGTCCAGACTTTTGTGATCCAGGAACTACGGCTTCTACTTCAGAACTTTGCTTTACTGGTTCTGTTTTTGAAACACCTGGTTGTGCCTGTGCCCCCATTGACGGTGGTGCAGTTTTTGTATCTGTAGAAGTAGATGTTTTATCTGAGTCTAATTTTTCTGACAATATTTTCACTTTTTCATTAATTGATGTAAGCGAATGAAGCATTTCTTCAGTAAAAGCTTCTATCTGGCCTAAAAGTTCTTGCGGGGATGATTTCTCGTTAGTCTTATTATCTGGCATGGCAGTATTATTAATAAATTTAAATTCTAAGTTCACATTACTCTAACATTACAGTACTATATAGTCAAGAAATTATAATACTACTTGCTTATCCTAAATGATAATATCCTCCACCGGTGAAGTTTCGATGAGATGAATTAATTAGATTATTAAATGGAATAAAAGTTAAGCATATACACCAAAATCATCTGGAATAAACTGCCTAAAATTTTCAGGAGAAATTGTAAAACTCTCTCCCTGGCCTTCTACTATAAGCTTTGCAACTTTTCTTGCGAGATTAATCAACGTTCTTTCCAACTCACGAATTCCCGCGTCAAAACCAAGTGGTCTAATAATAAGAGGCCAAACATCATCTGAAAAATTCAACTGTTTCTTTGTAAGTCCCGTTTGTTTTCTGATCTTAGGAAGTAAATATTTTTTTGCAATTATTTCCTTATCTTCATCGTTATAACTTGTAAATCTCACCACCTCCATACGATCAAGAAGAGCAGAAGTTATTCCGCCAATATTATTGGCAGTTGCAATAAACAAACATTGAGAGACATCTACTGGAAAGTCCACGTATCTATCTACAAAAGAAGAATTCTGTGCAGGATCTAATATTTCAAGAAGAGCTGCCATCACATCCTGATTTGTTCCTCCAGTCTTACTCACTTTATCCAGCTCATCAAGAAGTATCAAAGGATTCATATAACCGGCATGAATCAGAGCTTTGATTATTTGTCCAGGCTCTGCTTCTGGCACGGTTCTAGAAAGCCCCCTTAACTCTTGCACAGAAGCCATTCCGCCAAGAGAAATTCTAGTAAACTGACGCCCTAGAGCTTGCGCGAAGGATTTCGCCATAGTTGTCTTACCAATACCTTGAATACCAATAAACAAAAGAATAGGTGGTTTTTGAGTTTGATTCTCATCCGAGGTATTCTTCATCTGTTTTAATTTCATTATAGAAAGATATTCCAGTATCTTTTCTTTTACAGATTGAAGTCCATGGTGATTCTTATTTAAGTGGTTTTTAACTTTTTCAAAATCTAGACTATCCTGCCAGAGATTTCCAAAGGGAATACGAGTTATCCAGTTTACATAATTCTCTATGGATTCATACTCTCCATATTTGGAAGCCTGAATGAGTTTATCTACACGCCAGATCATTTGCATAGCCTTCTCTTTCAAACCTTGAGGCATTGATTGAGAGTTATTGATCTTTTGTAATAATGTTTGGGCTTCCAAACTCTGGACAGTTTGAGCGCTACCTTGTGCTGATAGCATCTAGATTTATTGATTCAAATTAATACTTTTTATTCTGTTTTTTCAGCTCCAGGTTGTGGTGGTCTCTCCTCGCCTCCCTCTCCTTCCCCTGCTGCCACACCTTCTTCGCCTTCTCCTTCTCCTTCAACACCTTCTTCACCTTCAACTAGCTCTTCTAACTCTTCGTCTTCTGCTGGTTTCTCTACTACTTCTTCAACAATCTTCTTTTGAGGAGGTGCAATATATGCAATAACTAAATTTTCTGGAACATTATGTGTAAATTCAACACCCTCAGGCAATTTTATTTCTTCAACATGAATACTATCTCCAACTTCTTCCAATTCAGTAATATCAATAACAAATTTTTCTGGAAGATTTGATGGAATACAAGATACTTCTAATTCACTAATTGGAGATACAAATACCCCGATATTCTTTCTTGCAGCAGGAGCTTCTCCTTCGAATGCCAGTGGAATTTCTGCCTTAATATTCTGTCCCATATCAACCTGATAAAAACTAACATGCATGGGTATATCCTTTAGTGGGTGGATTTGAACTTCTTTTATCAGCATCTTTCCTTCTCCATTTTTAGACCCCTCTATTTTAAAATCGATTAATTGACTAAAACCAGTCTTCTGAAAAACCTTATTAAAGTCAGAAGCATCAACTATGATATTAGTTGGATCTCTTTCAGGGCCATAAATACTACCTGGTAAAATATTCTGATTTCTGAGAGTCTTAACTTTCCTTCCTAAGACTTCTCTTTTTTTCAAAACTAATTTCATTATTCGAGTAAATAAAAACTAAAAATTTATTATAATCTGTGTTTACAGATATAACGTCTAATATATAGTCTAATTAGGTTTTATTACAATATATCTATTTGGATCGCTACCTTCACTTTCAGATCCAACATCCTCATCTTTCTTTACTTCTAAATGGACAATTCTTCTATCTGCAGGATTCATTGGCGTTAAACTCATGCTTTGTCTTGTCTCCTTGACATTAACTATAGCTCTTTGTGCTACTGATCTAAGATAATCCTCTCTTTTTTTCCGATAACCATTTATATCCAGTATTATTCTCATTCTATCTTCCCTGTTTCTATTGAAACCTAAATTAATTATATGCTGGAATGAATTTAAACTTTTTCCATGATATCCAATTAACTCAGATAATTTTTCTCCTGAAATTTCTACAAGTATATACTTCTTCCCATTATCGTCCTCAGATAAAGAAACATTTATATCCCCTTGAAGATTCAAAATGTCTAGAAAATTATTAATTAAACTTTTAATTTCTTTATTTATTTCATTCACCTTATGAATAATTAAAATTTATTTTTCTTTTTGCCACGATTTTAGAATGTATCTCTTAATCTCTTCGTGCTTCGTAAGAGCCATTTGAATTATAACAAAACCGTTTTGTACCGTCCAAAACAAACTTACTGCTGAAGGGAAAATATAAGCCCCTCCAACATAGCCCAGAGACATTAAAATTGAAAACAAAGGCATAAAGTAAACCATTTGCGTACTTGATTGTTGCATAACCTCTTGAAAATCAGGTTCTTCGTCTGCATCTTTCTTCTTTTTCTTAGCTTTTTGTTTTTCCTCTTTTTCTTCTTTACCCTTTCCACTTAATGTCATCTGAATTTTGCTAATCAAAAACTGACTGCTTCCTAGAAGTAAGGCGAGAATCAAATAAGGTATAAATTGTTGCCATTCACCTATGAATTCAGATCCAACCCGCGATAGATCAATTCCCGCAAAATCCAGGTTCAATTCTTCCCCTTTGTTTATTTCTGCGCTTTCGGTTACTTCCTTGTCATCTAAATAAATTTTCACAGATCGAATGAATTCTCTCGAAGGGGGTCGTAAAAATATTTCAAATTCAGGTGTTTCATCTTCAAGAAGGTATACAGTTTTTACTTCAGAAGGTAAAACTAATAAAAACCTTTTTAATACAATGTTTTCTCTTGCTTCAGCTTTTCTATCATCAAATATTTCATTATATACGGAAATATCTGTCTCTCTTTCTTCTTTAGTTCTTTTAAGTTCATCCTCTTTTTCCTCAGCCCTCTCCTCGCTGCTCTTGTCGAGCTCCTCTTCTTCTATTTCCTCAATGCGATCTTCTCTATCTTCAACAATTTCAAAATCATAGATCTTTTCCAATGTTTTTCCATTGGTTGCTTCAACAACTACTTTTAATTCATGATTTCCTCTATCTAGATCTTCTTCTATCTTATATTCAACTGAGTCCTCCTCCTTCTTTAAACTTTCTGCATAGGCAACTTCATTATATGCATGATATCCCTTGTTCACCAAGTTAATTACTACACTTCGAATCTGAATAAGTAATAAAATGGAAATGATCAGAGGCAGGCATCCTCCAAGTTGTACAGGCATATACTTTGAGCTTAATTTCATCAATTCCTCATTCATCTTATCTGTATTTTTGGAATACTTCTCTCTTATCTTCTTAGATTCTTTCTGAAAAACCTTCATTTTTTCTGCTGATTTCAATTGCTTTTTAGTAATTGGAATTGTAACCAACTTAGCAATAGCTGCAATTCCTATGATTGCAAATCCCAAATTCCCCTGGAATAAGTCGTATAAAAATATCAACAAATTAAAAGTAGGTTGATAAAAAATAACTTTCAAAAGTGAAGATAACATAAATCTAACTAATTCAAATAATATAGTAAACAAAAAGGTACTTTGTATAGGCTTTTTGAGGCACCAATTATAACATTAAAAGGCTTTGATAAAAAACTATTCAGTCAATATTCCCTTCTGGAGATCTTCACTTACCCATCTACCAATATAATCTTCAAGTATTTGATTGATCTTAGTTTCATATTCTTCAACTATAGGTATTAAACTATCAACTACTTTAATAAATTCTGGTTTCAGTTCATGGATAAATTCAATCATAATTTCATCATTCATATATTCCGACAACTGTTTATATATTCCACTTGTTATTGTATCTACATGATATTTCTCAATTTCATTTTTATGTTTGATAACTTCCTCTCTAATTATTTTCTGTATCTGTTTTTTCATAATACAAATTTGACTAACTATTTTAAAAATTTATCCTAGTTTTTTCTCAAAATTAATTGCTTTTTTGACTAAATTTAATGCGTCTTCATATTTCTTTTGTTGCATTAAGTCTGATATTGTACTTTCTACTTTTTTAGATATTTTTTGCTGATACTCTTGAATTATTGGATAAACGGCAACTCTTAACTCTTCAAATTCATCATCCAAAGTGGGAATAATTTTCATCAATTGCTCATATGTCAATCCTTCAGGCAATTTCTCCAATGTTAATTTTGCAATAGCTTTTGCTCTTTCCTCGGTCATTTCTCCTGCCTCAAGCTTTTTTGTAATTATATTTACAATATCCTGCTGCACCTTTTCTCGGAGTGCTGATGCATCCTGAGGAATAGCTGAATTTTGATCCTGGGTAAGTTGACTCATATCCATCTGTTTAAATATTTGCTACATCCATATAATACTAAATTTCTATATCTTTTATAAATAGGATTTAATCAAGAAACACTACTAAGTATGGTGGTAGCTTCATAAAAATCAAATATGGAAGAAAACTATAGAAATCTAAAATTATAAATTCCAGCTTTCAGACACATCATCGATTTTCCTATAACTTCTTACAACTCGCTTTATCATATCTATTACATAATTATACTGATCCTCATTCTCAGTAAGAGACATTGACATTGATCCTCCTTCAAGACTAAATAATATAAAATTAGCAAGTTCCTTTATAGGAGCAGACTGAATGAGCTGTCCTTTTCTTTTGGATGTTTTTAGAATTTGTATTAAATAGGATAAGTAGTCGCCATAGATCTTTTTAATTTTTCTCTGAACTTTAGAATTCTGACTCCCCATCTCGCTTCCAAGCTTCGAAATCAAACGCCCTGTTTGTTGGTAATTATTCTGCCTCCAATTCATAAAGGAATATAGTGCTAAAAGGGGATTGGCATTTTGTTCAAGAAGTTCTCCAAGCTTAGAGAATAATTTCTTTGATTCAAAATCTAAAAATTCTAGCAAAAAATCATCTTTAGATCGAAAGAAGTGGAAAAAACTCCCCTTACTCACCTTTACCGAACCAAGTAACGTATCTAATGCAGTTCCATTAAAACTATTTTCTGCAAACATTTCACCTGCTCCGGTTAAAATTTTTAACTTTGTCTTATTCAAAATACCTATTTTTATAATTTAACCTACTTTCAATAAAAATCATATTATTAGTTAATAATGACTAATATTCTAAGTAGTAGATTCACTATATATAGTGAATTGTTCAGGAATAAACGGTTAGAATAATAACACTTTGAATATGTGGTTTGTCAAGAACTCATAATATATTGTTTTATAAGCAATTCGAACACTACTATAGCTAAAAGATCCTTAATCTTACCTCTAGATGTATATTTTTGTGTATACAAAATTTCTATAAACTCAATCTTGGTTTTCTATCTAAATCTTCGATATTACAAAATTGTTTTTCTTTTGCCATATAATAAGCTGTTGTAGTTATCATACCTGCATTGTCAGATAATAACTTTCTGTTTCTTGGATGATGCATCCTGATATTCCGCCTTCTCAGCATTCTTCTTAACTCTTTTCTAATATACAAATTATTAACTACCCCTCCTCCTAACAACACCTTATTTACTGGATATTGATCTACTGCTTGCTTTAATTTTACTTTTAGTTCTTCAGTTGCTGCTTTTTCAAAGGAAGCTGCAACATTTAATGATTCTTCCTTTGTTAGCTTATAAATTGGTTTTTTAGAAAGTGTCGGAGAATAGGGGTCTCCATTTGCTGGCTCTGATTTATGAAGCTTTCCTTCTTGTGCGTATTTACTTTTTGTTTTTTTCCCAATCTCTTTAATTTGATATAAAACTGCAGTTTTTAATCCTGAATAACTGAAATTCAAATCTTTAGAATTCTTCATTGGAACAGGAAAATCATACTTGTCTCTATCCCCCTTTTTAGCATATTGTTCAATAATTGGACCTCCCGGATAACCCCATCCCAACATATTCGCTATTTTATCGTATGCTTCCCCCAATGAATCATCCAGCGTTTTTCCAACTTTATGGAAATCCAAATGTTTGCTCATATAAATAATTTCTGTGTGCCCGCCGGAAATGAGGAGTGCCAATAAAGGAAATATTGAATTGTCTTTTTCAGAGGTTTTATTAGAAGCAATTTTTCTTATCCCTGAATAGTATTTTCCATTTCTATTTTTTGTAAAATTTGCATAAATATGACCTGCCATATGATCAACAGCAACTAATGGCCTTTTAAATTTCGAAGCTAATTGTTTGGCTTTATTTACCCCCACCTCCAAGGCAACAGCTAAACCAGGCCCATAAGTAACAGCAAAGACATCAATATCTTCAATGTTATACCTTGCTTGTTTTAAAGCTTTTTCTATTACAAATTCTATTTTCTCATTATGGTTTCGTTTGGCAATGATTGGGACTACCCCACCCCACTCTTTGTGAAATTCCACCTGAGAGGAAATAATATTAGCTTGTAACTTATCATCAAGTGAAACTGCAACAGAAGTTTCATCGCAAGAAGTGTCAATAGCCAAGATTTTCATATGACTTTTCAGAATTCAAGTTAAACATTTATTTAATTAAGGGAACCTGATTTACTTAAATTAAAATTGACTCTCGTGTTAATCTGTTTTCTGTGCAAACTTATCAGTCCACTTAATCATTGCGTCAATATTCCCTTCCTCGCTTGACCTGTGTCCTGCATTATATACAATCTGCAATTCAGCTGATTCCCATTTCTTGTATAATTCCCAAGCAGTTTTGAAAGGACAAACCATATCGTATCTTGATTGCACAATAACTCCTGGAATCTTTTTAATCTTTTTCAAATTCTCAGCCTTTAATAATTCACCATCTTTCATAAACCCTTTATTTTTCACGTAATGAAGGAAAATCTTTGTCATCACTATCATTTCTTCAGTGATCTTAAAAGGAAACTGTATGGTTTCTTTATCTGGAGACATTGTAGAAATATTTGCCTCCAAGTACATAAAAGACTGTAGAATTTCTTTTTCAGGCTTTTTTTTCTCAACGATCTCCTGAATATAAAAATCTAATATTTTATCCTTATAGCTTTGAGGTACTGGCTTTAGATATTTTTCCCAAATATCAGGGTAAAATTTATTTATACCCTCCTGATAAATCCAACTGTTCTCCCATTCTCTAAACATATAAATTCCACCTAGTATCAATGCCTTCAATTGTTGTTGATATTGTTGTGCATAAGCAACACCTAAGGTACTACCCCAGCTTCGACCATAAACAATCCACTTATCAATCTTAAGATGCTTCCGAATTTTTTCCATATCATCAACTAAATCCCATGTTGTATTCTCTTTCAATTCGCCGAAGGGTTTACTTTGTCCGCACCCCCTTTGATCAAATAAAATAATTCGATATTTATCCGGATCGTAATACCTTCGATGTTTTGGTTTTAACTTACCACCTGGCCCGCCATTTACTCTGATTATTGGTATACCATCTGGATTTCCTGACTCTTCAACATAAATACTATGAAGATCTGATACTTTCAGATGAAACTGATTATAAGAATCTATTTCGGGATATAAATTTCGCATTTATTTGTTTTAAAATATAACTTAGTATGCTAATTAAAATCGCTAATAGTTATCTTTCTCTCATTCCTTGCTTTTCCATATTCAATATCAACCCACAAAATTATTGCATCAGATGTTACCTTCTTTAAAATATCAATAACTTTATCAGCCCATTCAATGACAAAAACATTTCCTTCACCTATCTGCTTAAAAAAATTTAAGTCTTCAAGCTCCTTTGAGTTATGTAGTCTCCAAACATCTATATGAATAAGTTCAACATCTTTTTGAGACAAATATGAATTTTCGACTGCTGGAATTTGATAATTATTTTCAATGATAAAAGTTGGAGAGGTAATTGAATCTTCAATATCTAAAGCTCTAGCCACTCCTTTTGTCATCTCTGTCTTTCCTGCCCCCAATTCACCTTTCATAGCAAAAACAACTGACTTATATCCTAAATACTGTTTATACTTGTTCATAATTTCAAAACCAAGCTTTTGAGTATCTTCTGGTTTTTTAGATTGCTTTTGTAGCTTTTTCGTTAATTTTAAATTTCCCTGTCTTAAAACAACTTTGGCATTTAATGTTGTATCTGCAACTGTCGATGGATCGTTATGTGGTAATTCTCCAGCGTCTATTATTAATCCAATTAAATCCTTTTGCTTCTTTGATATATTTTCCAAAATATCATTAATTTTATAAGGACGTTTTTTATATGATGCATTTGCTGATGTCGCTGTAATTGGTTTTCCAAAATTTTCTACTATTTCTAATATCAGATCGTAATCAGGATATCTTATCCCCAAATTGCTTTCTTCTGATTCAACTCCTTTTGCAACACATCCCAAACTCTTTGAAACTACTGTAAGAGGTCCAGGCAAAAATTGATTATAAAGATTGAGAGCAATATCATTAATTTTCACATATTTCCGAGCCATATCAAGACCACTTACAGCAATTGAAAGAGGTTTCCCCTCTCTTCTTGTCTTATATTCTAAGACCTTATCTACAGCTGGCTGAGAAGTTGCATCAACACCCACCCCATAACATGTTTCAGTTGGATATATTAAAATTCCCGATTGTTTTAATACTTGAACCGCATCTGAAATGATTTTTCTTCTATTGCTTTTTGTAAGTTTTAAAATTTTCATATTAATGTAATTTTAGATATTGTATACCACTCTTAAGTCAAATTGTTCGCCTAGTATGCAACTCCTACTAGACGAGTTCGCTTGTCTCTTCTGATCTCAGTCAACCTGTATGTCGAATTTCTGATTTTAGGCAAGAGAATTGAAATCCTAAGCTATTAAATTTCACGGAATATTAAAAACCTTGATATTTTCATTTGTGATTAATAAAACATAGTCGTTGGACAAATTCGATTGCGATTAGTTTATTTATTTTCGATTATACAATGAAAGTATAAAATTTATTATCTACCTAAATAATTTAAATTGATAAAGTCAGAATTCATAAATTTATTCTTTTTATCTAATCGTATCCAATCAACTTATTCATAAAAAAAAGTATTGTTTGCGATAAATTTATGTGAAATTATACATCTTTTTCGTTTATTATATTGAGAGACAAGCTTGTCGGTTAACTCCGGAGTTGAAAATCAAATTATTTTAACTCTTTTAACTGACTGCAATGCAAATAAATGTTCATTGGGGTAATCTAGATAGGTCAATATTTTCTTCTCATCTAGAGAATATCCTGGGGAAGAATGTGGCCAAAATAAAACGGATTTTAAAGCGTATAGATAATCGTAGTATTCGATTGGAATTTACACTTCATTTCAATCCAAACAAAAAAAAGTACAAAACGACGCTACTTCTATCTACACCAAAAAGCAGGCATCATATTACTGAACAAGGCTATTCACTTGAAGAAGCAATTAATAGATCTACCAATGACCTAATTAGAAAAGTAAGGAAATCAAAAGGGAAAAAAATTACTCTAGCTCGAAAAAGACAGAAAAGAAGCAAACTTTAAATATTATTTTCAGCAAGAAAAAAACCTCTTAACGAGGTTTTTTTTCTTGCTTTTATGATTTCGAACCTAAAACAAGTATGTTAATATATAAGTGAGCTCTATTTATAAAATTAATTAAAAATGCAAGATCTTGATATTTTTTTTAAGGGTGTATTACTTTCTTCTTTAAGTGTATCTATTCTTGGAATAAGTTGGCAACTAATGAAACTCATAAGCAAAATGACTGAAACTTTAGATGAATTTAAAAATACAAATAATAAGATCAACAAACTTCTTGATCAGTTTACCGAAGACTATAAAGGAATTAGTGCTGTAATAAAATCACTTACAAGTTCCTTAGACAAAATAAACAAAAAGCTACTTCAACCTATAATTGGACTTGGTAATGTTGTAAAGTCTATATCCCAATTTATTCAATCTTTTAGTGCGAAAATACTACCCTTTAATGTACAGGACTCTGAAAAAGATATAGTTAGAGAATATTAAGATCCAACTTTACATACTTTATATTTTAAATTTCATTAAATGAACGATCATAGTTATCATAGAGACAAAATAAATTTTATGGCTGGTGCAATCGTTGGAGCTGCTGCTGGTGCTGTCGTTGCATTATTATATGCTCCTCGATCTGGTAAAGAAACTCGGGCTAAACTTAAAGAAGGTGCTGAAAAAGCTGTTGATGATGTTAAAGGTGCAATTAATACTTTCGAGCAAGAAAAAGTGAAACCTGCTTTGGAAAACGTGAAAAAAGACCTAGATAAAAAAGTAACTCAATTTAAAAAAGAAATGGAGAAAAAACTACAAACCTCTAAGAAAAAGAAATCAGGAGGCAAGAAGAAATAGTTATTTATCAAAAAAAAAACAGGCGGTGTTATTTCCGCCTGTTTTTTTATTTCCAAAGTCTTATTTCATTTCTAAAGTGTAGTTATTAACAGAATTGTGAAGAGCTTGTATTTCAGCTTCATCACTATCTCCTGTATAATAAGCATTTGTGTAATACACAAAGGTATTTCCAGGATCTCCAAGATTTGCCTTTCCAATAAATTTATGAATGGATTTAATACTCTTTGTTCCGTCTGTAGCATCTATCTTAAAATAACAACCTTTTAATACGTTAGTATTCAAAACCTCTAGGTCGTATATATTGGTAGAATCTGCATTAAGCGAAGCTGCAACGTCGTCTGCAATATCTTGGCATTCAGCCAACGTTTGTGCTTCTCCATCATCGGAAACAATTACATTAGAGTAACAAATATTGTTATTACCATCATTAGAATTACTTTCAGGACTCATGAAACAGCGCATATCTCCTGCTGATTCTTCATTATAAGTTTCTGGATAGTATCCAGTAACTGTATGATCCTCCCACTGTGACACAGCAAGATCAGAGACAGTTATTAGATCTATACTCTCAGGAGGATAAATAGGATCACCTTTAGGAAGTGTTGCTACTGCCTTTCTCGAAATATTCACTATCTTTGCCATTGCTCCTCTTAACAATACTGACTCCGGATTGTATAAACCACTGCTGTACCCCTTTATCACCTTCTCCCCCTCA
>WJKM01000008.1 GCA_014729085.1 Candidatus Dojkabacteria bacterium
AGGAGCATTATCTGTATCAAGACAAAGAGAATATTCGTTCCACCATTGATTAACTACCCATTCTTCACTCTTATTAGTATCAGTGCATTCAGGTGTTAAGTTATCGTTGCTGAGACGGTAAATTGGATAGTTATTATCGTCGGGCAACTTGAGTAAAAAGTCATAATTTGATTGACTTGCTTCACTTTTATCTGGAGCTTTACTTTCTCTAATGTTGTAAAGGATTCCAAATGTCAATAAAATTGTAACAAAAAGGATTATAAAGATGAATACCACTTTTTTATTACTATTTTGAACTGTGAGAGAATTTTTCATAATTTAAAATTTGAATATTTACTTAACAACCATTTTTATATTTGT
This sequence comes from Candidatus Dojkabacteria bacterium, assembly GCA_014729085.1. Taxonomy (GTDB): domain Bacteria; phylum Patescibacteriota; class Dojkabacteria; order B142; family WJKM01; genus WJKM01. Next base: position 361 of record WJKM01000008.1, read on the forward strand.
CTATAAAATTTTTAAAGTCATTTATGTCAATTATTTCATTCTCATCAGTATCTTTACTGCCACAATCTCCTATAGCTGTAGTATTACTACATGATTTCCCATATAGTTCTTTAAAAGAGCTAAAGTCCGTAATATCTACCTGGAAATTTGAGTTTGTATCTATTGGACCACAACTGGGTTGAAGATTACTAGGTGAAGGAATGATAGTTGCTGAAATTACTTCTGTTTGTGTTAGGGTTGGAGTATTTGGTTGGGTTACAGTTGGATCTGTTGTAGTTCCAGTATATTCCATCTTTGCGATAACTGGAAAGTGGTCAGAGGATTTCATATTGTGATCAATATAGGCTTCAACCACCTTCCATTCTGAATTCTTTGAAACAAAAATATGATCAATTGTGGTTGAATTTTCTCCTTTGCCACCGGATAGCTTATGCCATACCTCATCATTTACGCTATCTGTACATTGATCTGCTAATACTGGATTACATGCCTCGTAGAAATTGGTTAAAAAGTTAGTGTAACATGAGGCTTTTTCGGACATATTAAAATCACCCAATAGAAATTTATTGTTGTTTTCATAATTCTTTTGAATTTTCAGTAATTCAAGATTACTTTTACATGGGTTTTTTGTGTTTGGGTGTATATTAAATAATCTTACTATATGTCCGGAAGGAAGAGTAACCTGGAAAGTCATAATTCTACGATCTTGAGCATCTGAATACGTTTGATAGTCTTCTATTGGGTAACGGCTAAAAATTGCCATATAATCTAATTCTTGTTTGGAGTTCATCTCCCACCCTTTTTCCTTTAATTGTTTTTTTAAAGTTTTATAATTATTGTTTGTATATATTTCCTGCATACAAATAAAATCTGGTTGTTTTGAGGCTATGTAATCAGTAATTTCATTCATTCTTTGTTCCAACTTTTTATAAAGTACATTGAAAGACATGAGTGTTATTTCCTCTTTTGCGAAGGAGTCTGATGCCTCACTTAATTCCGGAGCAGTTGATTGGTTTCTAATACTTTGGGAAATAAGTAAGATAATAATTAGTAAGGCTATTAATAAAAATACTATTAAAACTGAAGAACCCATTCTTTTTCTATTATATTTATTAAAAGAGTTCATCATTTACTTGTACAATTATTTAGTTTATTCATTCTTATAAATTCATGTAGGTCGACTATGTTGATTCGTCCATTTGAATCAGCATCTTTGGGTCCGCAACCGTTATATTTTGGTATGTCAGAACAAGTTTTCTGATATACTTTAGTGAAATTGGTAAAATCGTCCAGATCTATTTTTTCGTTTTGATTTTCATCAATTGGGCCACAAAGTACTTTTTTTTCTATAATTTCTCCACTTTGATCTAAAATTTCACCACTTTCAGAGAGTAAGTGTTTATTAAAAGTATTGTCTATAGAGGCTAGATTTATATTTTCTGATACTTTGATTACTTCGTCTTCAACCTGCCTATTTTTTTTCATAGTTATACTCATAACTATTGCAGGTAAACAAATTACTAAGGTAATCAATAAGCTTAAAGCTGGTTTTTTTAATTTCTGTTTTTGATTTTTCGTGAATTTGAACATAAACTTATCGTATTATATTAAAAGCCGTAACTAATCGCATCCATGTTTATATAAATTAATAAAATTTTGGAAATCTATGATATCAATCAAACCGTTTCCATCCGAATCTTTACTTCCGCAACCTCCGATTTGAATTGTATCAGTGCAGTTCTTTCCGTATATATTTTTAAAGGATTCAAAGTCTGTTATATCTACTTCAAAATTTGAATTTGTATCTATTGGTCCACATGTTTGCCCAATAACAGTAGGAACCGGTGAGGAAGTTTCAGTTGGATTTAAAGATGAAGTTGGTTTTATACTTGAAGTTGGATTTAAAGATGAAGTTGGTTTTGTACTTGAAGTTGGACTTTGAGTTATTGTATTAGTTGGGCTTGTTGTGATGGAGTTTATTGAAAATCTTCCAATTACTGGGTAATGGTCAGAAATTTTTTGGTTGTAATCTGTTTTTACTTCGATTACTTGTAAGTTCGTATTATGGAAAATATAATCAATTGCATATCCTCCGGAACTGGGATCCCCTACAGTTACTTCACAAGTCTTATTGCTAGATTGAGTACATGCATCTGTATAAAGTTTAGATAATTCTGGATAACAATATCTATCTTTTGTGAAGTTATAATCTCCAAGTATAAATGTATTTCGATCTTGATATTGTTTAACTACTCCCTTAAATTGATCAAAATAATCGTGATCCTTATTACAAGCTGGTACTGGGTGAGGATGATGATTAATCACCCATATATTGTTTCCTGAATTAGGGCTAATTTTGGCAGCTTGAATTACATGTTGTTCTCCACCGTAGGGAGAATCAAAAATATAGTTTTTATGATCAAGAATTGGGTATTTACTAAATATCGCATTGGATAGTGTTATTCCATCAATTTTAAGATTTTTCCTTTTTTTTACAATCACATACATCGGATAATTTTTTTCCTCTAATTTGGGTATTAGAAATTCATTTAAAGGTTTCCCATCTCTATCAAAAGGAAATTCTTGGAAGCCAATAATATCTATTTCATTGTTAATAATGTAGTCGGCAAGCCCGTTAATATAGTTAGCATAATTTTTATTTTGTGTGGGATGCGAAACACGTAGATTAAATGTCATAAATGTTAGTTCATTTTCTTTGTTTTCTGAAGCTTTATCTCTAAAATCTAAGTTTTGCCTAGATATTTGATTAGCAAAGACTATGAATATTAAAAGGATTATGAATAGGCCTAAAACTATAAATGATTTATATTTGGATTTTATACTATGAATCGTTTTCATATTGTAATTTAATACTATCTATGGTTTTTTGAAAGTACGTTAGGTTGTGGATACTTGCTAGCCTCCAACCAACTGCATCGTTGATTTTTATAAGGTGTCTTAGATAGGCCCGAGTAACAGTTGAGCAACATTCACATTTACAATTTGGATCTACAGGTTTATTTGAAAACTTATATCTTTTGCCTTTAATGTTTAAAACAGAATAATTATTAAAATCCTTATTTCCATGTCCTTTAGAAACATATAAGTATCCATGCCGTCCATTTCTTGTTGGTAAAACGGTATCAAAAATGTCCCATCCGACTTTTGTTGAAAAGATCATGTCGTCGGGTGACCCCACTCCCATAGCATATTTTATTTTATCATCAGGGATTAAATTAGACACATATTCCAGCATTTCATGATGAAATCCGCGAGGAGCATTTGAACGCCAGTCCTTTTCTTTATGGATTGGAGGTCCACCAAAGTTATAAAGATCAAAGCCAATTGAAAGAAGTTCTTCTGCACTTTGTTTTCTGAGATCTTTGTTGTTCCCACCTTGAATAACAGCTCCTATTAAAGGTCTTTTAATTTTAGGATTATTAAAGTCTTGCTCGGTTAAATGATGTAGTTCGAGAAACTTGTCTTTTGATCTTTTAGCCCATTGAGTATTTCTTTTTATAGCCTGTTTGAGCTGGGAGGTGGGGGCATCATGTTGAACAGGAACGTCCAATACAGTTACGATATCTGTTCCTAAATTGAACTGTATAATCTGAGATATTTCAGGACTTAGAAAGTGGTATTTACCATTTTCTGGGTCTATAAACGAGCAACCCGCATCAGTTATTGCATTCTTATTGCCTGGCCTTCTATAAATTAAAGAGAATACCTGGTATCCTCCGCTGTCGGAAAGAATTGGTTTATTCAATCCAAAGAAGCCATGTACTCCTCCCATCTGATCTATGTATTCACTTCCTCTCTTTTGTTCAAGATGCAAGGTTGTAGTAACAATTTGATTGGTGCCTGTTTTTTCCAAATCATCCCATGTTAATGCTTTTATAGTTCCATAAGTCGCATCTGGAAAGAAGGCCGGTGTTTCAATTTTTCCATGATTAGTATGAATAAATTTTTTCATTTTACTTAATTATGATTAAATACTTTATAATTATATATAAAATTAACTTTTGCAAATAGGATAATAAAAGTTATTCGATTTTAATATAATTGGTAATAAATAGATATTTTAAAATTTGAGAATATAAATATGTATATTACAATAGATGTTGGAGGAACAAATTCAAGAATTACCTCATTTGAGTCATTAACCAATCCTGAAATTGGAGAGATAATAAGTTTTAAAAATGAAGATAGTTATAATTCGGACATGACAAAGATTATTAAGGCAATAGAGCAAATTGGGGGTTCAGGAGTAGATAAGATTGGAATATGTGTCCCGGCAGTTATTGATAAGAAGAAGGAAAAAATCATTTCATGCAGTAATTTGATGGATTGGATAAATAAACCTATTAGAAATGATTTAATCCAGCGTTTTAATTGTCCTGTTTTTTTAGAAAATGATGCAGTAGCATCTGCTTTAGCGGAAGCTTATTTTGGATATGGAAAAAGAAAAGATTTTATACTGGTAATTTGGGGCACTGGAATTGGAGGCACAGCTGTAAAATTTTTCAAGGGAAATCCTTTAGTTGAACCATTTGAACCCGGGCATCATATATTAGATTTCGATGGTCCTGAGTGTACATGTGGTCAAAAAGGATGTATACAACTGAGTTGTGGCGGTTCTGGAATTCAATATACTTTTAAGAAAACAGCCGAAAATTTAAATGAGAAAGAATGGACCCTTGTACTTAGAGATTTTGCTCATTGCCTTATGAATATTATCATGATGCGTCCTACGAATTTAATTATATTAGGTGGAGGTATAGCAATTAATCAATTTTCAAGAATAAATAAACTAAAAAAAATACTTGAGGAAAAGTTAACTGTTTATCCTGTTCCTGAAATCAAGATATCAAAGTTAAGAGAAAATTTAGGGTTATTCGGTTCATTAGCATTGATAAATTTAAATATTGAAAAGAAACATGTTTAAGTATTTATTAAAGTTGTTTGAGAAGAGAGATATAGGTATTGAGTTGGATAAGTCTTTAGCACGTTGGGAAGTTCAAGGAATTAAAGATTACCCTTCTCTATTTAAAAATTTAGGTCAAATAATTCCTGATGATTCTGTTTTATATTTTGAAGGAGGTTCTCCAAGTAACGATTTGCTCGAATTCCTTCAGAAGAATAAGATTACTGATGATGTTAAAATTAAATTTGGTACAATATTTCCCAGACCAACAGTTTATAAAATACCGGCAACTAATAAAAACCTTCGTACATTATCAAAAATCACCGAAGGTTATGCAGAGCCTGAGGTAGCAGTCCATTTTCACGTTTATAAAGATGATAAGCTATTAGTTGAATGGTTTGATGCATTTTTTCAATCAATGTTATTATCTTCTATTTTTTCCGAAAAAAAAGTACAAAATTTTACAAAGAGTATAGGAGCTACATATAAATAAAATAATTGCGAGATTTGAAATCATACCAAAGAGTACAACAACTCACGTACAAGTTGGATTATTAACAGAAATTGATAAAGATAATAACTGAAAAAAATATGATTAGTGAAAGAGTGTCGATGTCTCTTGATGATATTAAGAATTCAATTTAGGAGAATAGTTTTAAATGGTCTAAAGCACAATACAGGTTATAGGATCTCTTCACCAAAGTTAATAGAAAGTAAAATGATGATTTTAAAATTTGTTAATTAAATTAAAAAATTATTAATAATGAAGTTAACTACAGCGGGTAATATTCAGAGCTCAAATGTCAGTGAAGAAGAATTAAGAGAAGCTTTTGCAAATGATAGGGAAAGAGGAGAATTCATAATTCTGAGTCAAGGGCCTCAGCAATATATCCAAGCAGCAGGTGAAGGAAATGATCCTTATACATTAGAGTATAGAGATGGAGACCGAGAAAGGCATTTTCAATGTACCTCTCCGGTAACCAAGGATAAGGTAGAAACTGTTTTTATTCAGTATTTGAAGAGAGATGAGTCCTGGAAAACCGATTTTTCATGGGAAAAAATGGATTTTAGACCTTGGTGGAAGTTTTGGTGAATTAATTGTTTTTATTATTTACTATGGTTTTAAGCCTTTCAGACATAAGAGCAAATCCTGAAATTTTAACATTTAAAATTAGATTAAACTCTAAAGAAAAATTAACTCTTCGACCATTGGAGAAAGATGATTGCGAGTTATTGAATAGATTTCTTGAAGGTTTATCTGAACAGACTCGTGAATTCTACATCTATCCAAGTTATGATTTTTCTATGGCTAAAGAGTTATGTGATGCAATTAATCGTTATGATAAACTACGCTTTGTTCTCAATATTCATCCAAAGGAAGAGATTATTGCTCTTTTCGAATATAGTTTTGATATTCCCGAATCCGATCGAAATCGGTTTAAAAAATATGAAATAAATCTAAGTTTAGATAGGGATTGTAGGCTTGGCCCTTGTATCTCTGATGTTTTTCAAAATCGGGGTATTGGATCAGCCATTTTTCCTTATCTTATTGAAATAGCAAAACGTTTTCAGCAGAAGAGAATAATTCTCTGGGGAGGAGTATTTAAGGAAAATAAACTTGCAATAACCTTTTATGAAAATAATGGTTTTGAACATCTTGGGGAATTTGTTAACAGTGAAAATAAAGTATGTTTAGATATGATTTACAAAATATTCAATTAATTTAGATATTATATTTCATAGACATAATTTAGCTATTAGATAGATTAAGATGAAATTTTATCTTTCGTCATACAAATTAGGAAATGAGTATAAAAAATTGCAAAAAATGATATCAAAGACCAATCAAAAGCTCGCATATATCTCAAACGCTTTAGATTTTTCAAATGATATTAATAGAAGAAAAAAAAGTGTAGAATCGGACATAAACGATTTACAGAGATTTAATGTTTCTATTCAAAAAGTTGATCTTAGAGAATATTTTGGTAAAAGACAAAAATTACAGGAAATAATTCGCGAATATGATTTATTGTGGGTCAGAGGTGGTAATACCTTTGTTTTAAGACAAGCTATGAAATTAAGTGGATTTGATGAAATATTATTAGCAATGTGGAAAAATCAAGAGAAAAAAATATATGGAGGGTATAGTGCAGGAGTATGCGTTCTAACTCAAACATTACGAGGGATCGAATTAGTGGATGATGTAAGTCAAAAACCTTATGGTACAGATGTTGAAGTTATATGGAATGGTTTGGGAATTTTAGATTATCAAGTTGCTCCTCATTATAAGTCGGATCATCCAGAAACTGAGGATGTTGATAGATTGGTGAATTATTATATTGAAAATAAGATTTTATTTAAAGCTTTAAGGGATGGGGATGTAATAACTATTGAGTAAGTTTTCAATCAAATTCATTGTAGATTTTAATCCAGGTTTTAAATTCAACTTCAGCTGACCTGAGGTTTTCATGGAGTTTAAGATTATTAAAAATAGTTTTCCAGTTTGTATCCTTATATATTGATTTTAATGTGTTTATAAGTTTTTTCCTTGGTGTCCGAAAAGCGTTTTTTAAAAATTTGGAGAAATTAACAGGATTGTCAATTTTTTCTAGACAATGTGGTCTAATTTGGATGACGGCTCCATGAACTTTAGGTCGAGGATGGAAATATTGTTTATCCACTGTGAATTCATATGTTATGTCCGAAAAGATGTGGGCGTAATTACTTAGAAATGTAGCTTTTGGGGGTTTTGCTGTGTAAGCTTCTGCAACTTCTTTTTGAATAATGAAGATACATTTTTTTGGTTTAAAGTTAGTTTCTACAAATTTGCTTATGATAGGCTTTGAAATATTGTAAGGTAATGAACCAAATACTTTATAGGAAGTCCCTTTGTACCGTTTAAGATCGAAATTTAAGATATCTTCATTTATTATCTCAATATTACAATTAAACTGTTCGAGAAGAGCAGGACTAAATTTGTCTTTTAAAAATGATACGAGTTCTGAGTCGATTTCTACAAGATCTACTTGTGATACATTTGGGATTATACCTTCTGTAAAACGACCGTCCCCTGGACCAATTTCTAAAATCGTGTCCGATTCCTTCATTTCTAGTAACTCCAAAGTATCAATAATTACTTTAAAATTCTTAATAAAGTTTTGCCCAAACTTTTTTTTAAAATCATGATTTTTTTTAAGCATATATTTTTTAACTTATTTTACGTATCGGTCTAGAATATATTTATGGGCTTGAATTTCTTCTTTATTGTCTAAAGGTTCAAGTTTAATACTTCTATCATTATATTTTCTTACTAATGCAAGCCATATCAAATAATCTGCAAAGTGCGGATTTTTCGGAAGAAAGGAGCCGTGCATATAGCTTCCAAATACATTTCTATATCTGGCACCTTCATATTTTGCCGAATAATTATTACCAAAGCCTTTGATTGTATTTGCAAGAGGCTTAACTTTGTCACTTGTGAAATAAGTTTGTCCCCAATGATTTTCAAATCCAACTAGAGTATGTAAAATTTTTATGTCCTTAGTATAGATTTTTTTTATTTCGTTATATATATCATGGTCTAATTCAGCAATTAGATTTCCTATACATCTGTTTTTTACTTCTTTTCCAGGCGCTTTAGTTTCTATATCTATTATGCCAAGTCCTTTTGTGTTTTTGCCATCCCCCATTAAAAAAGAATGTCCTATAAGTTGATACCCTCCGCAAACACCTAGTAATACTGTATTATTTTCAATATCTTCTTGAATAGTCTTGTATTTGGTTTTATGAAAGTCGTCAACTATTAGAATTTGGTCATTATCTTGTCCTCCCCCAATGAAATATATGTCTGTTTTTGATGGTTCTATTTTATCTTCTAAACCCAGATTATTTATTTGAAAGTCAATCCCATGCCATTCACACCTTCGTTCTAAACATATAATATTTCCGATATCACCATAGAGATTTAGGTGTTTAGGATAGAGATGTGCGATTGTTAAATTCAAGTTCATGTTTTTAGATTAAAAGACGTAAAGCTATAAATTTTAAATAATGAAGCACATATATATTTTAATTGTTGTCGGGTAAGTTATTCCAGTTTTTTACCGAGTAATTTTCTAAACTTAAGCATGGCTGTATAAGTAGGCAATACAAAAATTGTGTCATTATTATTTGCATTATTAAAGGATTTTTCTATACATTTGTTAATATCTTCATCTAGAAAATATTCGGAATATTCATTTAGAGCATATTTAAGCCTTACCTGTAAATCCTTTGCTCGTGTACCGCCTAAAATCATCCACGTTATATCAGATTTATTTAATAACTCAAATCTAGCATCCCATATCCAAGAAATATCTTTCCCATCAGCTGTGTTGTCATTTAAAAGTAAAATCAGTTTTAAATTCTTAACACTTCGAATCAAATCAAGATTAAGACTATAACCCGCAGGGTTCTTGACAAGAAGCATTCTAAAATTTACTGTTTTTTCTTTATCCTTTTTAGTAATTAGTTCCCCTCGTCCGAATGCCGGATTAAATTTATTTATTCCTTTCTTTATAATATTATTTTTAATGTCAAGCAGTTTTGAAACAGTGATTGCAATAAGAACATTATAAACATGAAAATATCCGTATGCATTTAAAGTTTGAGTGTCAAATTTTATTTGTTTGTTATTGATTTTGCCTAAAACTTCAAATTCTGAAGTAAGATTAGGTGTAACTTTTAGATTTTTTGCTTTTATATAATTTGGTACTTTGGATTTTTGTTTTGTTCTTTCTCCCTCGTACGGTAGTTCTTTAGAGAATTGATCTGGTAACGAAACATAATATGTATCATTAGGTAGTTTTTTTGTTAACTGTGAAGTTCGGGGATCGTCATAATTTAAAATTATTTTTGCATTCGGACATTGTTCGATACCCTTTCTAATATATTTTTGTGTAATGTCTACTTCTCCATAGGCATCTAATTGATCTCTATATAGATTTGTAACGGCAATAATCTTAGGATTTAGAACTTTGGCTATTTTTGGTAAAGTACCCTCCTCTATTTCAAAAACAGCATGTGTGCAATCAATTTTTCCAGTCAAACTGCATTGTTTTAAGATCTCTGAAAGTATTCCTCTACTTAGATTTGCACCTGCAGAATTTATAATGATATTTATGTCCGCTTCCTTGAAAATTGAATTTAAAAGGGTTTGCGTTGTTGTTTTTCCATTTGTCCCAGTAATAATAATAATGTTTGGAATTTGACTTACTAGTTTTTGTAAAGTCCTGGGAAAATATTTTTCTATAATTCTACCAGGTAAAGCTGTTCCGGAGCCTTCACCGGTGACTTTAAGAAACCAAGTAAGTATTTTCGAAAAGATTATTATAGGTATTAGTGTTAAGTACATCTAATTTATTAATTTACAATAAATAATATTATACTTGTTTATTGTAACAGATAGTATGAAAATTCTTACGAAATTTATTAAGATTTAGGTTGTTTGAAAGTATTATTCGTTTATGGTTGTAAAATTGATAGTAGGTGTAATGCTATCGGGAACCTCTTTACAGTATAAAGTTTCGGCAACTTCGAATCCAGGCCTATAATTTAAATAATTCCTCCATTCTGCTGCTTCTCTTACAAATTCACAACGATTTTCGGGATTGCATAAATCATTTGTAATTAAATTTGAAGGTCCCAAAGCTCTCATATCTTCTTCGGTCAAGTAGCATAGTGTATGAAAATCAATTAATCCGTTTTCTGCAGTTATAAGTTCTTCATTTAAAACAACAGTTGCTAAGCCTAGTAATTCTTGCAATTGTGCATCTGAAAAAGTTTCGGAGTTTATTAGTACTTCTGTTTGGTCTGGTAACAAATTTTCAATATAGGATTGAAGTGCATCTGAATTTTCAGTTCCAAGATTTGCTAATGTTGTAAGATAAATTGCAAATAATTTGGCATCTTCTGGATCTTCTAGTGTAAAGGGCCTTAGATAACTCTGAAGTTCAGTTTCAAATACTCCTGCGTTCTCTGTTGCTTCCATATATGTTCCGTAGGTTTCTTTAGCGAACGTAGCCGTAATTTCATTGTTTTCTGTTTCTTCCCAAACCCCTACGTGGTCAAAAATTATTCCTAACGGATCGGAATTAACATCCTCTTCTCCATAGCCAAATGGGGTATAAGTTGCATAACTTCCTTCTGGATCTAGATATCCGTCCCAATAGACATTATCTGGGAGTTGAGCATCTTCTCTGCCAAGTGCACATTTTGCGAATTCTGCAGTAAGGTCATAACTTGGAACTCCAGTGTTTTCTCTATCAGCTATAGTTGTAATTATGTTTAAATATGATGCATCAACATAAGGATTAGAGCAAGGTTCACCTAAATTGGACATAAATTCCTCTATTGGGTTAGGTGTTGGAGCCGTTTCTATTTCTACTGGTTCGGGCGATATAGGTGCAGAAGTCGATCTAGAGTCTTGAGTTTCTAATGCTTCTGAGGTCATAATCCCCTCACCAGCGCAAGCCAATCCTAGGCTAGATAAAAGAATTACCCATAATATTTTATTATCTAATAATTTTTCTTGTTCCATAGTGTTTATGCTAAATATATCCTTATTATATCTTGGTGGTTTTTATACTTTCAATTTGTTTGCATATTTGTAAACATAGTTTTAATAAGAAATAAAAAAGGGAGCCATTGGCTCCCTTTTAAGTGTGAATCTCCTATATTATTTCGTTTTATTTGTTAATGATTTGGTTAAGAAATTACTTAAAGTTTTCATATAGGAGTCTACCGGATAGTCTTCAGAATCTAATGGGTTTGTTCTTTCTTCTAATTCATCACCATCTTTAAATCCATCTCCGTCGGTATCCGCTAACGTTGGATCAGTAATGTATCTGGCCCATGGTACAATATGCCCCCCTGTATGTCCTTCTTCACCATGATTAACCCAAGTTCCTTGTACCATTTTTCTAACCCATTCTACCTCTTCATTATCATCAATTCTGTCATTATCGCTATCTTTATCTTCTGGATCAGTACCTATTGCAACTTCATATCCATCAGGTAACCCATCTTCGTCAACATCTGGGTTGTATTCATCGGGATCTTCAGTTCCGATCAGTCCGTCTCTGTCATAATCTTCAGAGCTGGCATTTGGGTTGTTTGGATTAGTTCCTGCACGTAATTCATCACCATCACTTACTCCATCCCCGTCACTATCCCATTTCAACGGATCAGTAATATATCTGGCATCTTCAACAAATCTACCGTCTACTGGTGTTCCGTTTAGTATCTTTTTATCCCAAAGTAATTCATCCCCATCAGTAATTCCATCTCCATCAGTATCAGGGTTTTCAGGATCAGTACCTATTGCAACTTCATATCCATCACAAAGTCTGTCGCCATCTGAGTCCCAGTTGTTTGGATCTGGGTCTACCTCATTTAGTAAACCATCTAGATCATGATCAGTCGGCTGATAGGTTGGATCGTTGGTTGGAATATTTTCTAGTCTCCATTGCCACTGTGGTATTGGTAAATCCTCCATTGTAATTAAAATTAAAAATTAAACTATGCTTTAATCCTAAATATAGATATAATTGTTAGTAAATTAATTAAACTTAATATTATAGGATTATTAGATATATATCTATTCTATAGGTTTTTTTTAAGATCTTAAAATAGTTTGCAAAAATGCACATAGACGCAATTAAAAATTTTCTTGAAAAGCTTGGACTTTCACAAGATGAAATTAAGATTTATCTAACATTGCTTATAAAAGGAAATTTATCAGTTTCTTCCATATCTCAAGAAAATAAAATTGAAAGAACAAAAGTTTATAGAATACTGGATAAGTTAATAAGTAAGGGATTTATCAATAAAATAGCCACTGAACTTGGAGATCTATTTCAGCCGGCTGGTTTTGAGGCTATTAAGTTAGCCGTATTAGCTAGAGAAAAAGAATTAGAGAGTCTTAAAGCGGAATTTTCAAATTTTAAAAAGGATATAGAATTAGCTCAGAAAGCAGAAAAGACAATAGGTACAGATGTTAAATTTTATATGGGGAAGAGGGGAATAAAACAGATGGTTTGGAATGTAACTAAAGCAAATACTGAAATAAAAAAAATATTAAATAAAACGGCAATTAAATTTCTTGGTAAGAACTTCTGGAATGAGTTTCGAAATGCAAATAGAATAAACGGACAATCTGCTCGAGCTCTTTACTCCAAGGAATACCTGGATAGTCTAGGTGAATTAAAAGCTGAATATACAGACGAAATGGTTGCACATTCAATACACCAAACTTACAAGTTTCTTCCCAAAGAAGTATTTGAAATTCGAAATTATGTTTTTCTATACAATGATAAGGTTGCAATCTTTAATTGGAGTCAAAACGAAATTTATGGAATAGAGATAAAGAGTAGAGATGTTTCTACCATGCTGAATCAAGTTTATGAGATGCTTTGGAATATTGCAGGCGAGGAACATACAATCGATAAGATTTTAAAACAAGTATAGATTATTTAATCATTATAAATTTAACAATATAAATATGCACCTAGATAAAGTAAGAAGTTTTCTAGAAAAGTTAGATTTAACTCATGAGGAAATAAAAATTTATTTAGCTTTGATTAAGCATGGGAATCTTTCCGCATCAGATTTGTCCAAGGAAACTAAGGTAGAAAGAACCAAAGTTTATCGTTTGTTGGATGATTTAATCGGGAGGGGTTTTGTTAATAAAATTGGGACTGAATCAGGTGATGTATTTCAAGCAGAAGGCGAAGAGTCCGTTAAATTAATTCTTTTAGAAAAAGAAAGAGAGTTAGAAAATTTAAAAAATTCTTTAGATGCAGTACAAGAAAATTACAAACTTCTTAAATCGGGAAGAGAAATCAAAACAGATGTTAGATTCTTTATGGGTAAACGTGGTGTAAAACAAATGGTTTGGAATGTTACGAAAGCTAAATCAGAAGTTCGTAAAATGTTAAATAAAACTGCTTTAAAATATTTTGGACGAAAGTTTTGGAAGGAATATAAAAAGTCGGTAAAAAAGGGAGGACAACAGCATAAAGCATTATATTCAGAAGATTATATCGAAAGTTTAAAAGGATTTAAGATCCAAAGTATTAAGCAGCAGGTTGTATCTCCTGAATATCAAACTTATAAATATATTTCAAAAGAATATCTGGAAATTAACGATTATATATTAGTTTATGATAATAAAGTTGCTATTTTTAATTGGAGTGATGTTCATATTTATGGGATTGAGATATTAAGCGAAGGATTTGCTGCAATGCAGAAGCAGATGTTTGATATCTTATGGAATATGGGAAAAGAAGAACATAAGTTGGATAAAGTTCTAGCTAAAATTGAAGATTAATAAAAACGAGAGCTTCAAAAGCTACTTTTTTTATCTATTTTTTCTCAAATATTATTAAAAGCTGTTTGGATCAAGAGGATTTGTTTCATTATTTTTTTCTTCCTTGTCAGATTTTCCGTCTCCGTCTGTATCATAGAGAGTTGGATCAGTATATACGTTAAAAATAGGACTTTGATATCTAACTTCGTCTCCATCAGTAATTCCATCTCCATCTGTATCTGGATTTGAAGGATCGGTTGGTGAGAAATGTTTCCATATTCTTTCTCCAGCAGAATCGCGCCAACCTAGGTCTATAATACCGAAGTATTCGTCTTGATTATGTAAACCATCAGCGTCAGGGTCGTCTAGTAAGCCATAGTCAAGATTCCCAAAGTATTTAAGTTCCCATGAATCTTTAAGTCCATCGCCATCACTATCAACATTGGCTCTGAAGTTTTCCACTGTGGCAGTCAAATCGGGGGTTGGTAATGGAGTTTCTGTTGGATCTTCAGTAGCTAGGGGAGTTTCAGTAGTAGCTCCAGTTGTACATCCTGCTATTAATAGTAATGATGCAAGTAAAGCGCTCCCCCATACTAATTTATTTTCCTGTTCCATAGTAAAAAATATTAAAAAATTAAATTATTATAAGTCTTATTGGTATATAAACATTCTATAAAGAAAGTTTGTTTTAATAAAACTGTTCACATTATTGTGTACACATGAATTTGCTGGGCTTGGGTAGTAGATTTGAGGAATTATTTCTTTATAAATTAATCTAGGGTATAATTTGTGATATATAAATATAGTTACACAATGGGATATGCATATAAACATTATTACTAGATTTCTAGAAAATTTAGATTTATCTAAGGAAGAAATCGAGGTATATGTTACCTTGCTTGATAATCCAGATATTTCTATTTCAGATTTATCCCATGAACTAAGTATTAATAGATCAAAAGTATATAGAACACTGGATAGCCTTATTAATAAAGGATATGTGAATAAAGTATCATCGGAAAGTAAGGATTTATTTAAAGCCAGAGGTTTTGAGTGTATAAAGCAGGCAGTATATGAAAAAGAAAAAGAGGTCGAAGCAATGAAAGAAGAATTAAACAAGATTGAACAGAATTTTCAGTTGTTCGGATCAGGGGCAGATTTAAATATAGATGTAAAATTTTACCAGGGAAAACGGGGTATAAAACAGATGTATTGGAATGTCGCTAAATCCAAAACTGAAGTAAAAAAAATTTTGAATAAATCAGCTATTGGTTTTTTAGGAAGGCAGTATTGGGAAGATATGGTAAAGGAGCAAAAGTTAAATCAAACACAAATAAGGGTATTGTATTCCGAGAGTTTTTATAATTCAATAAAAAAAATAGATAAACAAAATTTCCGAAATTACTTTGCTCCTCCTAGCTTACAGACATATAAATTTCTTCCAGAAGAAGTATTCAAGATAGAGAATTACTTCATATTATATGAAAATAGGACTACCGTGTTTAATTGGCATGAGAGAAGCATTTATGGGATAGAAATTTTAAATCCGGAAGTTGCATCAATGTTATCGCAGATGTTCGACATCTTATGGAATATGGGAGGTAAGGAACATACAATTGAAGATTTGGAAAAAAGAATACTTCAAGAAAATTAGATTAGATTTGATACTTTTTAATTATCTCCATTAGTTTAGCACTTGGCTTAATTTTTTTAACAATAGCATTTCTATTAGTGACACTACCGTATATAATTTTCAACGGAGTTTTTCCTTTATTCTGTATGATTAGTTTCTTGAGTTCCTCAATATTATTTTGGTCTTTTTCGTTGATGATATTGATGGTTATTGTCTTTGGATTCTTAATTTTATTTGCTTTATTTGCATCTTTTACAATCAAACTCAGTGATCCTTTCCGTTCATTTACGCGAACTGAAAGTATAAGAGGGGTAAATTCAGGTAAGTTATCTATCAATCTTTCGTAGGTTTTGGGAAACACTACCCCGTCTACATGTTCTAAAAGTCCTTCGATTCTTACAAAAGCCATAGCTTTGGATCCTTTTTTAGTAAAAATAATTTTTTTGTCTGTAATCATTGCAAGTACTTTAGTGTCTCTTTCCTTGGAGGATTTCATTACTGTTTCTATGGTTTCAATACTAGGGTTAAGAGCTTTGTTAAGATGTTTTTCCAAGGGATGATGAGATAAAAATGTTCCAAGAAGTTCTTGTTCCCATAGAATTTTCTCCCTGTCTGTTTCAAGTTCAATTCCTTTTGGAAAGGGTGTAGCTTTAACTTCAGGTTCTTCGCCACCATTCATTAATGTAAATATTCCGGTTTGTCCACCTAATGCTCTTCGTTCATCATTTTGGATTTTTTCAAATACATCTGGAATAACTGCTAATAATTGTTTTCTTGCTCCAAATTGGTCCATAGCGCCTACTTTGGTTAAATATTCCAAATCTTTTTTTGTGATTTTTGAGGTCCCTACTCTTTTAATAAGATCATCTAAGTGTTTATACTTACCGTTTTTCTTTCTTTCATCTACTATGTTTTGCATGATTTTTTCACTTGTATTTTTTATAGCTCCCAATCCAAATCTTATAGATTTATTTTTTTCAATTTTAAAGTCAACATAACTTTCGTTTATATCTGGGGATAATATGGGAATGCCCATTTCTTTAGCTTCGTTTAAATCCCTTGAGATTTTATCTGAGTTTCCTAAATCCGTCTGCATAATTCCTGCCATAAATTCGAGTGGATAATGGGCTTTTAGATATGCTGTTTGATATGAAATTAACGAATAAGATGCTGCATGAGAACGGTTAAAACCATAATCAGCAAATGGTTCTAAATACGCAAATACTTCTTTGGCTAGTTTTTTTGAGTGTCCGTTTTTCTGTGCTCCTTGTATAAATCTTTTCTTTTCTTTTTTCATTATTTCTGGTTTTTTCTTTCCCATAGCACGTCTTAACATATCTGCTTGCCCAAGGCTATATCCAGCAAATTTTACTGCTATTTCCATTACCTGTTCTTGGTAGATTGCGAATCCATAGGTGGATTGTAAAATCGGTTCTAAGTCTTCATGTAAATAGGTTACTTCTTGTTCTCCTTGTTTTCTTTTAATATAGTCAGGAATATATTCCATAGGTCCTGGCCTATAAGCTGATGTCATGAAGAAAAGATCCTCCATTTCTGTTGGTTTTAAATCTCGGAGATATTTTTTCATACCGCTTGATTCGAACTGGAAAATCCCTGTTGTATCTCCCCTCTGGAATAATTCAAAAGTACTTTTATCATCTAAAGGGATGGAATCAATATCTATTTTTTTATTTTGAGTATATTCTATTTGTTTCAGAACATTTTTTATAATTGTAAGGTTGGCAAGACCTAAGAAGTCAAACTTCATTAATCCCATATATTCTGCTACCCAACCTTCGATTTGAGTAATAATTCTATCGCCTCCCTTAGTTTCTCTTTGTACAGGAACATAGTCTGTAACGGGATTGGGAGTTACTAGATAACCGCATGCGTGAGTGGAGACATGTCGAGCTACATTTTCAAGTTTTCTTACATACCCAGCTAACTCTTGTAGTTCTGGGGATGCTTCGATCATTTTCTTGAATTCAGGGACTTCTTCCATCATTTTGTCTATTGAATAAACCCGGCCAAATTTTACAATCACCATCTTGGAAAGTTTATCTGCAATATCTAGCTCTATACCCATTACTCTTGCTACATCTCTTATAGCAGCCTTAGTCTTTAATCTACCAAAAGTCCCTATAAAAGAAGTATTTTCTTTTCCATAAGTTTTAGACATATATTCAAAGAGATCATCTCGTCTATCATCTTGGAAATCTATATCAAAATCGGGAGGTGAATTCCTTTCAGGATTTAAAAATCTTTCGAAGATAAGATTCCATTTTAGTGGGTCTATATTTACTATTCCTAAGACATAAGCAACCAGACTTCCGGCACCAGATCCTCTTCCGGGACCAATCAAAATATTCTGGTTACGAGCCCATTTGCAGTAGTCCTGAACAATTAGGAAATAATCGTCATATCCTTTTTGGTCAATAATTTCAAGTTCATAGTCTAATCTCTGTTTAATTTCTTCAGATAAATCACCATATTTTTCTTTAGCTTTTTGATATGTCATTTCTTTTAGATATTGTTTTGCTGTTTTGTTTTTTGGGAGAGCATAATATTCGGGTTGAATACGATCAAATGTTATGTCATATTTTTCGACCATCTCAGCTATTTTATTGGTGTTTCTAACAGCATCAGGAATATCTGAAAATAAATCATACATTTCCTTGGGGGATTTTACATAGAATTCTTTAGAGTCGTATTGTCTTCTCTCAGGATCGGTAAGTAGATTTCCATCGGAAATACACCATGCAATTTCTTGTATTTTCCAATCCTCTTTATCCAGATAATGAGAATCAACTGTAGCAACGTAAGGGAGATTAAATTTATTTATTAATTCAAATTGTTTTTTCTCCAATCCTTCTAGCTCTTTAATATTGATCCTCATAAGTTCAAAATAGAAATCATCAAATTCATTTCCTAAGAAATTTACCCAGTTTTCAGCTTCTTCCTCATTACCATTCAACAGAGCTTGATTAATTGGACTACCTGGGCACCCAGTTAGGCAGATAATTCCTTTAGAGTACATTGCCAGAAGTTCTCTGTCTACTCTGGGACGATAGTAAAAACCTTCCTTGTGGCCTCGTGAAACAAGCTTTACAAGATTGTGGTAACCTTCTTTGTTTTTAGCGAGCAAAGTAAGGTGGTTGTATTTTGTTCCATCCTCATCACGTTTTTTTTCAAACCTAGAATTTGGAGCTATATACATCTCACATCCGATAATTGGTTTAATATCCAGTTCTTTTGACATATTCCAAAACTCAAATGCACCATATAAAACTCCATGATCTGTAATAGCACACGAATCCATTTTTAAGTCTTTAACCTTTTTTAATAAAGGTTTGATTTTACTGACTCCGTCTAAAAGAGAATATTCAGTATGTAAATGTAGATGACAAAATTTTTTCATTTATTATTATTTTTTGTTGAAAAATACGGAAAAGCTTCACTCTAGGCTATTTTGAGATATTGAATATCAGTGTTCAAGTTTTCTCCAAGGAAAATATCATTAATTTATACCAGAAAATTACAAGAAAGTTTAGTTATGAATAATTATTGAAAATTCATTCAGAACTTATACTAGTTCTATATTTAATTGTACAAATCTATTTTTTGTATGAAAATTTTTTGTGATTTCTTCGGTATTTTGGTACTAAAATTTATTTCTCTACTAGATTTTATATTTTGCATACAAAACTTTATTTTTCCAGGATGAAACATTATGTGCACCATATTTTGTACCCATTAATTCTATGTTCCACGCATATTTTGAAGTATATTGACGTGAAACTTTTGCTGTTAATACCTCAAGTGCTTCTTCAAAGGAAGAGTAGTAAACATTGTTCATGTAACCATAGCAGTTAAAATTTTTCATCGGATGTTTACATATTCCGGATTCTGCAAGCATAATGCCAACATTTAAACGATAATCTACCCCATTTTGTTTTGAAGTCTCAATAATAATTTTTGAATATCTGGGTGAAGCTATTGGAGATCCATATCTTTTTAAAAATCTTGTGAGTCTTATTACTTCATTATCAAGTTTTGTATATTTTGACTCAAAGGAATGAATTTCATTTTTATTCAAGCACAAGTTATCTGAAATCAATTCATATGTAATATTTTTTTCTGTATTTTTATAAATTTTATGATTATAAAATTTAGGATTAGTGGAAATTACTAGATAGAAACAGATGTAAATAAACAATATAATTAGAAATTGGAAAATAAGAATTTTTGGAATAGTTTTCAAAAATTTTTTCATTTCAAAAGCAGTAAGAATGGGTTAAAAGATAAGATCAGAATACAAGATTTAAATAGAAGATGCAACTTTTCCTAATTTTTCATTCTATTAAATTGAATAAAGAAGTAAATACTCGATATAGTAATATTCAAATTTTATGCTATTCATGATATAAATATTTATTCTTAAGTTCATATATTTTAATTTTTATTGTAAATTCATATGGGTGCTGCATTATTTATTCCATTGTGTCTAATCGGAATCCTAGTCTTAGTTGTATTAGGAATTGGAGGTTGGCTTTTGGGTTTATATAATGGTTTGGTCAGACTTAAAAATATTGTTGATGAGGCATGGAGTGGTATAGATGTTCAATTAAAGCGAAGATATGATTTGATCCCCAATTTGGTCGAGACAGTAAAGGGATATGCAAAACATGAGAAAGGAACATTCGAGAAAATTGCACAGTTGAGGTCTACTGCAATGAAAGCAGATAGTGTCGAAAAAAGAGGAAAAGCAGAAGCTGAGTTAACGAATACTTTAAAAACTTTATTTGCGGTAGCAGAAAATTATCCAGAACTTAAAGCTAATGCAAATTTCATGAGTTTACAGGAAGAGTTGTCGAAAATCGAGACAGAGATTCAAGGTGCAAGAAGGTACTATAACGGTACAGTAAGAGATTTTAATACTAAAATACAGATGTTTCCTGCCAATTTAATTGCCGGAATGCTAGGATTTAAAAAACGAGATTATTTTGAGGCTGATGAAGATGAACGCGAAAATGTAAAAGTTGATTTCAGTGAAAATGAAGAAAAGAAATAATAGTAATGTAATGAAAAAATGCACATTATGTTAAGGCTTGAGGAGCGACAATTAAATGAATCTGAAATTAGTTTATTGATGTCTGCAATAAAGCAAATTACTAGTATTTTTTACATAAAGAAGAGTATGTGGTCTGCGTACAAATATGTCTATGTAATAATGAAAGAATCGGAATTTATTGGTGTTTGTGTAGTAGTCCCGTTTAAAAACTGGAAAAAAATTGGGCCAATAATAATTCTCAATGAGTTCCGTGATCAAGGATTTGGAAGAAAGGTTTTTAAGGAAGTTATTAAAAGGAACCGAAAGAGCAATCTTTTTTTAGGTAGTTCAAATCCTAAAATTCACAATATTATCAAAGATTTTGGTTGTGAATACACTAGTAGTTTTTTTAAAATTCCAAAGGAAGGTAAATATTATATTCTAAAACATCTCTTCAAAACAATGAGTTGGAATTTTATTTTAGAATTTTTCCAAAAGTTACCGAAACGTATTCAATCTGAATATAAGTATTTTTATAAATATGGTAAAAATGTCAATTGAAAAATTAGATTTAACAAACTCCAAAGGGTCTAAAATAAGTACTGTTTTGTCTGATTTAGGTAAAGACTTTATAGTTTTATTGTGCCATGGCTATCCATCAAACAAACAGAGGGAGAAGTATATTAATCTAGAAAAAGTATTGAACACAGTAAGTATTTCTACATTGAGATTTGATTTCTCGGGGCAAGGAGAAAGTGGGGGGGAATTTTCTGAATTCAATTTAAGTCAAGGAATCGATGATTTGCAATCTGTTATATCTTCAATAATAGATAAAGGTTTTCAAAACATTGGGCTTTGGGGTAATAGTTTTGGTGGAAGCGTTGCGATACAAGTCACCCCAAAGTTTCCGGAAATTAATAGTTTATGTTTGACAGCTCCGGTTATTGATTGGAAAGACCAAAAGTCAAAAACTAAAACTAAGGAAGAAATGAATGCTTGGAAAGAAAATGGTTTCATTAGGATAAAACAAAGAGAAGAAAGCAAAACTTTAGATATTCCCTATTCTTTCTATCAAGATAGTATCCAGTACAATGGCTATAAGGCATTTTCAGAGATTCAGGTTCCAATTCTCATAATTCATGGTAACAGAGATGAAAAAGTTCCGATTTCTTTGTCTAAGAAAGCTGAAGAGTTAAATTCTAATGCTAAATTAGTAATATTAGAAGGTGCTAATCATCATTTTTCTGACAAGAAGCATTTAGATTTGTTAATGGGATTTTCAACAGAATTCTTTTTAAGAAATAAGTTATATTAATTTTTTAAAATATTACCTTGAAGATCAAACTGACTAAAGTATTCTTTATAACGATACTATTTTTATTATCCCCTCTTTTCTTTTCTCTTGCACATGCTAGATCTTATGTTTATGAAGAGGTAAAAGTTGATATCGAAATCTTAGAAGATACTACGATGATAGTTGAAGAGGAAATGACTTATAAATTTAATGGGACCTATAGAGGAGTGTTTAGAGACATTACACTAACAGATTATGAAGATTTAGAGTTTTGTAGAGAAAATCCCGAGTATCAGTGCGGAGGTTTTAACTCTATTGAGGTGCTTGAAGTTAGAGGAGATGAGGGAAAGGTCTTAAATGAAACTGAGTATACTGTTGAAGAATATTATAATGAAGACTATGCTCAGGATAGATTAAAAATTGACTGGATGTTTGCTCCAGATGGGAATTTTTTCAATGATGAACTCTTTAAATTTACAGTGAAATATAAAGTCTATGGAGGTGTTGGCTTTTTTGAGGATTATGATTTATTTTATTGGAATACGCTTTTTCCGGATCGAGATGTTAATATTAATAATGCAATCGTCAATATTTCACTTCCAAAAAGTATGAGTTTCCAACAGGAAGATTTGAGAGTAGAATCCGATTATGAAGGAATGTATACCTATGAATATAAAGACTTAACAAATACTCTGGAACTTACAAAACAGGATATCGTTCCCTACGAGGATTTTACCGTTATTTGGAAACTACCAAAAGGATTATTAAAGGAACCTGCAGAAATTATCGTGAATACACCTTTTCTTCCAATAGATCCAACTTACTTCATAAATGGTACTGAAAGAAAGGCTTATAATGGAAGAATAGAAGGAGTTCCGGCTGGAAATATAGAGTTCGAAGCAAGGAGGATAGGATATCAAACTTATAATGAAAGTCTTAATCTATCCGCTGGAGAAGAAAGGGAAGTTAATATTGATATGTCCCCTACTCTACCTTTCACTATCATCTTAATGTGTGTGATGATTGTCAATTTATTAGGATGTGTTGGAATTCCAGGAAGTATTCTCTGGATATACATGCATTGGAGACGAAGAGGTAGAGATGTAGATAAACCAACAACTGTTGTACCTATTTTTCAACCCCCAGATGATATACCGCCTTATCTATTAGGTTCACTAAAAGATGAGAAGGTTGATATGGTTGATATAACATCTACGCTTATAGATGCCGCATATAAAGGTTACATTAAAATTGTTGAAATTTCCGAAAAATCCTTCTTCAAAGAGGCGGAGTTTGAATTCATCAAGAAGAGGAATTTTTCCGATCTTGATCATGTGGAAAAAAAGATATTGGAAGATATTTTTAGTTATAAAGACAGGGTTACAACGAAAAGTCTGAAAAATTCATTCTATCTAAAAATTCCTGGAATCAAGAAAGAAATTTATAAGGAAATGGTAAACAGAGGTTATTTTAATAAAAGACCAGACCAGGTAAGGAATAAATATATTGGTTTTGCAATATTAATTATTATATTTAGTTTAATTTTGCTAACAGGTGTTTCTTTTGCTGTTATAGTTTTCACTGGAGTGCCAATAGGTATATGTTTGCCCCAATGTGCTCTTTTATTGCTTGGTGTTGCAATGATTCCAGTAGCTTTTATTATGCCTGCTAAGACTGCTAAAGGTTCGGTAATCTATATGAAAACTTTAGGTTTTAGAATGTATATGCATCATGCAGAAAGATATCGAGTCCAGAATTTGACTCCAAAAACATTTGAAAAATATTTAAGTTATGCAATTGTCTTTGGTTTAGAAGACAAATGGGCCGAAACCTTTAAGGATATATATAAAGGTCAACCTGATTGGTATCAGGGACAGGGTAGTTTTTCACCTACAACATTTGTTCACTCTTTAAATAGTATGTCAAGTACCACTGCTTCGGCTATGAGAAGTACTCCTTCAAGTTCGAGCGGGAGTGGATGGTCTGGAGGAGGAGGTTTTTCTGGAGGTTTCTCTGGAGGCGGAGGCGGAGGTGGAGGAGGAGGAGCTTATTAAGTTTAAATTACCATGGATTAGAAGAAATGGATCATTTAGCAATAATGAAAAAAAGCTGGGGACTTATTGACAAAATTATCAAAGGAGCAAAGATTGCGGAGTCAAGATGGTATAAAACAAAAAAAGCACCTTGGAATAGAATTACAGTTGGTGATAATCTATATTTCAAAGATTCAGGGGAAGAAGTTAAAGTTAAAGCTGATGTAACCAAGGTTCTTCAGTTTGATAATTTGAATCCATCAAAAAGAAAAGAAATATTAGATCAATATGGTAAGGATGATTTAGGAACTTCAGATCTAGAAAACCAAATTAGGGAATATACCAAGGATAAAAAGTATTGTATTATTGTATATTTTGAGAATGTAAGGATTCTGAAATCTTTTAAAATAGATAAGACAGGGTATGGCGCAATGAGCGCTTGGATAGTCGTAGATAATATAAATAAAATTAAAATATAATATATTTATTATGGATATTAAGCAGTATTTACTAGAAAGCGAGAAAACTAATTCGCATTTATTTAACCCCGATGAGAGAGCAAAAAATTTACTTCATGGTTCTATAGGTATTTCTACTGAGGCAGGTGAGTTACTTGATCATATGAAAAAACATATATATCAGGATAGAGATTTAGATGTGGTTAATATAAAAGAGGAATTGGGCGATATAATGTGGTATATGGCAATAATTCTACGGGCCTTGAATCTTGATTTTGAAGAGATTTTAGATTTGAATATTCAAAAGTTGCGAAAAAGATATGGAGAAGAGTTTGATGAGCAGAAGGCTTTACTACGAGATTTAGATGAGGAAAGAAAAATTTTAGAGGGAAAAGAAACTAAATAAATTTAATTATTTAACTAAACTACATAATGTCAATAAAACAAGCTGTAATTAGCGATGCAGGTATTTCCAGTAGATTTCTACCAATTGTAAAAACTATTCCCAAATCTTTTCTTCCAATAGGTAATAAACCAATTATTCATTATTTGGTTGAAGAATGCGCGGAAGCCGGAGTGGAAAAAGTTATCATTGTTGCACGAGAAGAAACAAAAACTTTTTTTGATGATTACTTTCATAATAGCTGTGATGAGTTGGAAGAACTATTAAAGAATATGAATAAACTTAATCGATTTAAAAGTGTTAAAAATGTATTCGATTTACCTAAGGTACAGGTGATAACTCAGGACTTAGACTTACCTTATGGAACTGCAGCTCCTGTAATCTCTGCAAGGTCATATCTAACAGAAGAAGAGCCGTTTCTTTTTTTACATGCTGATGATTTAGTAATTGCTGATAACAAAGACTGTAAAGTTTTAGTAGATGAGTATGAAGAAAATTCTGATTATGCGGGTTATATGATTACTGAAGAAATTAGTTTAGAAAGGGTGCATCTATATGGGATGGTAAAAACAAAGGGGCAAAACAAAGATCAATTAGATAGAATTGTGGAAAAACCAACCCAGAAAGACACTCCTTCACTTTTAGCATCTTATGGCAGATTTTTATATAAATACAAAATCTTCGAATATTTGGACATAGATAGACTTGGTAAAGATAATGAATTATGGAATGTTGATGCTTTGACTGCAATGGCACAAGAGTATCCAGTTAAAGTAGTTAAAAATAAGGGTACTTGGGTAACGACAGGAGATCCTTTGAATTATTTTAAAGCCCAGATTCTTTTTAGTAGAACGAAAAAGAAGTATTCTGAAATACTAGATAAGCCAAGCTAATATGGACTCTAATGGCTAAATTGTTTTCTAAGAAAAAGACAAGTCTAATTTTAACTATGTTTTTAGTTATTTTTTCAGTATTGATTGTGTTTGTTCTAAGCAGAAGAAACAAGGAGTTAAATACTAGGACAAACGCCTCAAATCAACTATCAAATTATATTATTCCAAAGAAAGTATATGTGTTGATATATAATCCAACTTTACAGCTGGAAGGTAATCCTACTCTTGTAGAATTTAAAAATTGGAATAATCCTAATGAACTAGTCCAACAACTTGAGAATTGGTTTTTGGTCACTTCCGAAGAAAGAGTTCGTTATAACATAGTCTCTATCGAAGAAATTGATGCTATCCCTATCAAAGAAGATGGATTTGAATATACTCAAGCTTCCTATTTAGAATGTTTAGAGGACGAAACTGAGTGTCACAAACCGGACATAGCAGATTATTCGGAAATTTTTAATAATAATTCTATATGTGAAAAATTTAATAACGGTGAGTTTGATGAATTATGGATGATTGCAGGTCCGTGGTTTGGATTTTATGAATCTAGACTAACTGGTCCAAATGCATTTTATTATAATTCCCCTCCATTAAGAGGCACAAGTTGTAATAAACTTTTACCAATTATGGGTTTTAATTATGAAAGAGGTCTTGAGAATATGGTTCATGATTATGGACACAGATTAGAGGATACGATGAAAAAAGTATATGGTTCATGGGATAGAAATTCATCAGCACATAATTGGAACAAGTTTGCATTAGTTGACTCCCAAGCTAATAGTTTTGATTTTAGTGGATGCGGTTTCTGTCATTTTCCACCTAATGCTATTGATGATTATGCTTATTCAGACACGAGAAACGTAAGATCTTATTGTAATCAATTTTACAATTATCCCAATTTGGACAACTTGAGTGATAATACAGATACTATTTCCTGCGATGTTTGGGGTTGTAATGAACTTGGATATTTTAGATGGTTGTTTAGGCATATGCCGAAATATCAAGGCTATGGTCCAGATAAAAAATTAAATGATTGGTGGATGTATCTTATTGATCCCAATATTGTTCTTACAAACATAGTCCCAGATTATTGCCCAACTATTACTCCTACTCCTACTCCTACTAAAACTGCAACTAGTAGTCCCGTGATTACTGGTACCTCTACAGAAGACTCGACGCCTACAGAAGATCCGGAAACAACTATTACATATATTCCTACTTCAACTGAAATGGTTACAGAATCACCTATTGATAAAAAATCTGATTTTAACAAAGATGGAAAGGTTAATATAGTTGATTTTAGAATATTTATCGAATGCTATAAAGCTGAAACTTCGGAATGTGATTTAAATCGGGATACAAAAGTTGATCTATATGATTTTGTTGAATTTCGCATGGATTATCTTCAAGAAAATAGTTAAATGTTTATTGATAATCTATCTATTGTTTAAATTTGCTTGTCTGCTTATATTTAATAGAATTCCAAGAGCAATAAAAATAGTCACAGTTGAACTTCCCCCATAACTTATAAAAGGAAGAGGTATTCCAGTAACCGGTATAAGTCCGATATTTGCTCCTATATGTAAAAAAGCTTGTAGGGTTATCCAAATTACAATTCCACTGGATAGAAGCCTTCCGAAACGATCGGGAACTTTTTCGGCAATTTTTAAACCTCTAAAAAGTATATAAAAATAAATTGAAGTAAGGATCAGGCTTCCAACTAACCCAAACTCTTCGGCAATAACTGCAAATATATTATCGCTAAATGCTGTTTGTCCTAAATAATGAAATTTTTGTCTGGATTCGCCAAACCCCACACCAAAAAGGCCTCCGCTTCCTACTGCAATAAGTATGTTTTGTAATTGATAGCCTGTTCCTTTTGGATCCTGAACTTCTCCAGTTATTAAAAAATCTTTGTAAGTATTAACTCTTTTATATCTATAAGGAGCTAATATTGCTGCAAATATACCGAAAAGGATTAGTATAACTAAAATAAATGCTGTCCCAATATTATGTAAGTAATCTCTTCCTGATAAAAAGTAAACAGCTAAAGATGTAAGTCCTATGATTCCAGTTGTTGCTAAATCAGGTTCAAGTAATATTAATAAAGATATTAAAGTAAGAATTGTAATAAAAGGTATGAGATCCTTTTTAAGGTATTTTTCAATATCAACATTTTTAGTTTGAGATTTTTGTTTACTTGTCCAAGCAGCTAAATATATTAGAAAAGTAAGTTTGGTCAATTCGGACGGTTGAAGGTCAAATAACTTCAGATCTATCCATCGGGTTGCACCGTTTATTGTTTTTCCTATTCCTGGAATTAATACTAGTATTAATAGTAGTATTGAAATACCCAAGCCTATGGCAATATACTTGGGGTATTGTTTATAATCAATTATATACACAAAAAAACAGCATATAAGTCCTATTATTATATAAATACTTTGTCGGAAGAAAAAATAAAAGGGATTATCTTTAACAGTTATGAAACTTGAACTATAAACCATTAATAACCCAAAAATTGAAAGTCCTAATATTAAAAAAAGTAATGTTTTATCAGGAGTACTCTTGGTAATTCGTCGTAAATTTTTTCTCCTTTTTAGTATTGTTTTCTTTCCTCTGACCATCTTGGCAATCACAAGTAGTAAAAAGTAAAAAGTGCCTGTTAAGAAGTATGAATTCTCTTACTTTATTATTTAAATTAATTATAACTTATTGTTTAATAATTTAAAATTATATGTACAAACGTAAATTACCATTAAGCTAAATCTAGGTGTATAATACTATCTATGTCTAAAGATAATAAAAAGCATAAACCCCAATCAAAATATAAAATAAATTCCGATACAATAATCTCAGATATTGTAGAGTTATATCCAAAAGCTGCAGAATTGCTTCTAGAGGAGTATGGACTTTATTGTATTAATTGTTTTATGTCTGAATTTGAAACACTTGAGGAAGGAGCAATACGTCATGGTATCGATGGCAAGGATTTTGAGAAACTCTTGGAAGAAGTTAATAATCTTACCTAATTATCCCTTTTACGCTCTAAGTTTAATCCGTTTATATATTCTTGTATACTGGATATAGTTAAGGAACTAACGAGCTGAATATATAGAGTAATAAACTGTTAAGAATTCACTATGTTATTTAGGATCTTTTTATATGTTTAGAGTATTAAAAAGCATTTTCCGCTTAATCTACAAATACCGATATGTTTATCTAGCAGCGTTGTTATTAATTGTTATTGCGTCTATATTAACAAATATTAGACCTCTAATAATTAGGGAAATTGTAAATGAGATAGAAAATGAGATCTACACAGATGGGTATAAACTTTTTATAATTTTAATATTTATTACTTTTATCCAGATAATAATTAGAAGTATAGCAATATATGTATCGGATATTGTTTTATTGAAAGCTACTAAGGATCTAAGGGTGAAGGTATTTGAACATCTCCATAAATTAGATTTTGCATATCATTCAGATAAATCTTCAGGTTCCTTAATTAGTTTATTCAAAAGAGGTGAAGGTGCTTTTCTAAGTTTTTATGACCATATAAATCTGTGGGCTTTAGAAACAATCTTAGATTTTGTTTTTATGACTTTTATTTTTTTCAGCTTGTATCCGAAATTGGTAATTGTATCCGTTTTAACTTTTGTTATCAACGCAGTATTTATGGTATTTACTGTAAGATTGAATGTTAAAAAGAGAAAAGAAGTAAACAACTGGGAGGATAAAATAACTGGTATAACGGTTGACAACATGGTTGCGTTTGATACAGTAAAACATTTTGCAAACGAAAGATATGAACAATCAAGACTTGAGAAAATCATAGAAAAATGGAGACAATCTGTTATGCTTTACTCCCAAACTTTTAGAGTCATTGATCTTTCTAATGGAGGAATTGTTACCTTGGGAATGTTGACAGTTATAGGGGTTGCACTTTTCGATTTAGTGAATGGAAATATAAATACTGGAGATTTTGTACTGGCATTAAGTTTTGCAACTTTATTTTTTCCGAAAATGATTCATCTAGTTTTTAATTTCCGAGAAGTAGCAAAACACTATGTTGACTTAAAAAGATATCTATCTGTTTTAGAAGAACCGGTACGAATTAAAGAGACGCCTAAACCTATCGCAATAAGAAAATGGAAAGAACTTGAGCGCGAGAATAAATATGATATTAAAATGCAGGACGTCGATTTTTCTTTTGACGGAAAAGTTGATGTTTTATCGGATATTAATATAGAAATTAAGTCTGGAGAGTCGGTTGCTTTAGTAGGAAAATCAGGTGCGGGCAAAACCACAATAACTAAGCTTTTGATGAGATTTTATGATCCACAGAAAGGACAAATTAAGATTGGTGGTATTGATATTAAAGACTTACCTAAAGAGAATTTTAGAAAGAAGATAGGCTTTGTACCTCAGGAAGCAATTCTTTTTAATGATACGATTGGTTATAACTTGGCATATGGAAGAGAGGAATTCACAATGAATGAACTTATAGGAGCTGCTAAGATTGCTAATTTACATGATTTCATTAAAAGTCTACCTGAAGGTTTTCAAACAATTGTTGGAGAAAGAGGGATTAAGCTCTCTGGTGGTCAGAAGCAAAGGCTTGCAATTGCTCGAGTTGTAATGGAGAATGCCCCAATTATTATATTTGACGAAGCAACAAGTAATCTAGATTCAGAATCTGAAAAGATGATACAGGAGGCATTTTGGAATATTGCAAAAACTAAAACGACAATCATAATTGCACATCGGCTTTCTACAGTTAGGAAATCAGATCGAATAATTGTTATGGATTCAGGTAAGATTGTGGAAATTGGAACTCATAAGCAGCTTACAAATAAACAATCAGGTATCTATAAACATCTTTGGGAGTTGCAAACAAGCGGAGAGTTGAGTGAATAAGTATCCTAGGTAGATCTGTTTCATGAATAGAAAGAAGTTTACTAGTTGTGTACTAAGGATTTGGTGATTTTAAGCCCATTTAATTTTTGATTGGATTGTTATTGTTTTATTTATAATTCTTATTTAGTTAATAAAGAATGAAATATATTTTAGTACGACATGGAGAAACGAAGGAAAATAAAGAAGGTATTTTTCAAGGTCAAAATGATGGAACCCTGACTAGAAAGGGTTTAGAACAAACAGAGAGAGTTGCTTCAAGACTTAAAAAGGAGAAAATTGATGCGATATTTTCGAGTGATTTAGGTAGAACAGCATATATGGCTAGAACTATTGGGAAGTATCATCCAGAAATACCTATATATTTTAATAAAAAGTTAAGAGAGAGGGATTTAGGAAGTTTTGTTGGTAAAAAGAAATCTTTAGTTGATTGGATGAATCCGCCACCTGATATAGAAACTAAAGAAGAGATGAGATATCGTCTTTCTCAGATTTTTAGAAAAATTTGTGAAGCGGATTTTGGTCAAAATATACTTTTCGTAGGTCACAGTGGCACAAACAAACTACTCATAACTTTAATATTAGACAAACCTCTAAGCTATCTTGCAAAGATAGAGTCCCAACCAAATGCTTCAATTACAATCATAAGTGATGATGGTGAGGGAAATAACGAAATTCAAACTTTAAATGATATTAGTTATTTAAATGAAGGGGAGAAAGATATTTATTTCTCCCCTTAGACGATTTAAACCTAGTTCAATTGGAACATACTCATAGCAGATTGAAGGTCTTGAATTTCCTCTTTTGTACTATCTTCTTCGTAAGCTGTTGCGGCGGTATATATTGTTGATTCATCAGCTTTCCATAGAGCTTTAGTTTCGATTACCATGATGAAACCATCTCCCATATCAGCGGTTACCTTCGAAGTACACATTTCAGTTCCACCCTTTGAAGAATGTTCAGAGGATAGTATTTCACCAGTATAGACTGAGGATACTCCATTAGCCATTTCATCGCAAGCATTCTTGTCCCCCTCACCTATTTCTGATCCAAGATCCATTTGGTTGGCTCCAATATTATTAGCACCACCAAGGTCATTCATCTCAGTTGATCGGAAGGATAGTTCTTGTTGAGGGTTATCATAGGCTTCATAGTAGCTTGGATAGTAAAAAGTGTATCCATCTCCAGCTGTAGAGTCAAGATTCTCATTATCTGTCTCAACCTCTTCAGAATCGTCTGCATCCATATCTTCCTCGTCCTCAATATCTGCTTCGGTTTCAATTGGAGTTTCGTCTTCTGGGTTTCTGTCCGTTGTATCATCTGATCCAGGTGTACAACCTAAAACAAGAAAAGCAAGAAGAGCAACGAAAATTGCAAGCACTATGCTTAATCGTTTCTTTTTGATTTGCATTTAAATTATTTAAAAATTAAATTAGCTTCTTTCTGCTAGTTATTTACTAATATTAGCAGATTAGATTAAGAAAAGCACATAATCCTCGCTACGCTCGGAATTATTTGCCTTCATCCCGTAAAACAGGATTTCGGCAGCTTGTATGTAAAAATGTAAATTTTACAAAATTTCTAATTTCCGTAACAAGCAACTATGTATTATACATTAGTAAATTCATAGACTCGTTTTAGTATTTGTTGGTATGAAGGATGATCCTCTTTTAGTTTTTTAGGTTGCCAATATACGCACCCCTTAGATTCGTCAGCTGTATAGACTTCTTCTAAATCAATTTTTTCATCGAGTAAGGCTTGGGTTATATCAGTTGACGTTTGATGATAACCACATATTTGGTGGGGTATTAATTCGATGTTTTTTAATTTTTCATTATAGTAATGAAGATTTACTGCTATACCTTGTCTTGTTTCGAGTTCATGAGTTTGGTCAAATATAAAATTTCCAAGGCTGTAAATTATGGGAGTATTTTTGTAAAATTCAATACTTTGCACCCAATGAGGATGGCTACCAATTATTAAATCAGCCCCATTGTCAACGAGAGCATGAGCGAGTTCGATTTGATGTTTGGTTGGTTTATTCGTATATTCGACTCCCCAGCTCATGTAAATTATGGAGTAGTCAGCATTATACCCATAATCTGCTTCTTGTGATTTTAATCTTTTAATTGCTTCAACGTTTGTTTTATTTACAGACAGCATACTCTCAGAAATTTTTGAAAAGGTATAAGTACCATATCTTTCATTTTTATCTATAGGTTCTGGAAGTCCAGTTTCTGGGTTCTCTTTAAAATTCCAAGGCCAAGTGGGTATCCAGTAGTAGGAAGCAACATCTTCAGCTCCAATCATTGCATATGTTTTCCCATTTAAAGTTTTTGTCGCAATATTTAAGTTATTAGATGGTGATACTTTGGTACTTATGAAACCTGTACCGGTGACTTCAATAGTATTTTTTTCTAATAGTTCAATAGTATTTTGCATCGCTTTTTGACCAGCATCTCCAGCATGATTTCCTGCAGTTGAAATGAAATCGAATCCTACTTCTCCGAGACCTTCTGCTACTTTCTCATCCCCAGTAAACATCATACACCCGGTGCATGGGGTTGGATCTCCAAGAAGCGAATTTTCCAGTAGAGCAATTGAAATATCTGCAGATTCAATGTCTTTTCTGAAAAAATCGAAAAGATATGTGTAGTCTTCATATTTATTTAATCCTAAACGATCCACTGCTCTGGCCGGTATGATTTCTCCTGCAGCAAAAAAAGTCATAATTTGTTCACGGTCTGTAATGTAATCCTCATTAATTTCTTGGTATCTTTTTATTGTATTCTGTAAAGGATATTTAGACGCTTGAAATCCTTCCGACCAGAAATATTGATTGTCGATACTTATAGTTTTGTAATTAGGTTTAACTTGGCTAGGTGTCAACAATGCAATATTCCCTTTCTCTAATTCCGTTTCAATTTCAGAATAGTCAACTATTGAAACAAGGTTTATTAATTTATTTGGAAGAAATTCTTTATTTATATATGGGGTTATAAGATTTTGTTTTTTAAGTTCAGAATAAGTGTAGTTGTTTTTGGGATTGGTAAATTTTGTAACTGCTAGAAAAAAAATGTTGTAATTTTTAAGATTATCTTCGATTTCTCTCAGGTACACTGCCTTTTCGTTTTCAATATCTATCATTGCCTTCCCTTTTTCTTGAATGAAAAAAAATATTAAAACAACAAAGCTTGCACCTATTACAATTAGTAAAATTGTTTTAATAACTTTCTTAATGTTTACTGATTTATATTCACGCAAGGATTTGAATTTGCAAAATTAATATTTTCTTTTTCAACAAACTTTTTAATCTGCATATTGATTTCATCCTTAGTATTAATGAAATCGTTGAAATTGTCGTTTTTCATATAATAGACAACTTCTGTAATAATTGAATATTGATTAATTTCTGAGATAGTAACTCTAATATTGTCTTTTTCCGTCATTTTTTGATTATTAATAATTTCTGAGATGCGCGTCTTGAGATGAGAAATTTTTTGACTTTCAGTATTTGTATCTAGATATAGATTGAAGCTAACTCTACGTTTATCTCTATTACTAAAATTATATATTCTGGAATTTAAAATATCATCGTTTGGAATAAGTAGGTCTTCCCCGCTTATAGTTTTAATAGAGGTATTTTTGAACCCAATTTTTTCTACAGTTCCCTTTTGGTCTTTATCAAGTTTGATAAAGTCTCCAATTTTGAAAGGTTTATTGACGAGTATAATAAATCCACTAAAAATATCTTTGAGAATATTCTGTACAGCTAGTGCTATTGCAACACCTCCTACTCCTATACTTGTGATTAAGGAACTAATGTCATAACCGATGTTTGAGAGGAATAATAATATACCAAGAATCCAAACTACAATTATCAAAAATTTTGAAATGAAAGTATACAATGATCTGGACTCTGGATGTTGCGGTTCATGTTCTTCTGCATAGGATTCAAAAAAGGCTTTGATTGCACCTTGAACTAAGAAAATAATCTGAAGAGTTAAGGCAGATTGGAAAACTAACGTTAAAAGTGTGTTCAAGCGTGCTTCGATTTTTAATGAGAAAGATATTAGATATCCAATGAGAATTAATAATAAAGGAAATTTAATTTGTTTTAATATCTCCATTAAAAATTTATTAATTCTAGAACCTGTTAGCAAAGTTTTTGTTTTTTGTTTCTTGATTAAATAATTCAGATAAATACGAAGCAATATTATAAACAAGAGTAAAAAAAGAATTGTGTTTAAAAGATCACGGGTAAGGTAAATCGAAATTTGTTTTTGAATCTGATAGGCTATTTCTGTCATGGTTTTTCTAGAAACTAAAAATTTACTAGTTATTATATATTAATCTAAATTTCTTGTTATATAAAGTTTAGCAGGTTAGAATTATTTAATATTTATTTAAGGTAGAGTTAGTTATGAAGAATGACTTCAAGACTATATCATTTGCTCATGCATCTTATGGAGTTCTTTCAAAGTTAATTAGTATTTTTGGTATTGTATTTTTTTATAAAATATTTGATTTTTCTCTATCTAAGACCTTATTTCTTTTCGGTGTAATTTTTACATCTTATGGAATTTTAGTTAGATATTCTACCGGGATGCTGGGGAAGATAGGAATGAGCAAAAGTGCCCGTTTTGGTTTGATTGCATTTGGTCTCACTTTTTGCTGTCTTGCTCTTTTTGATAAAACTCAAAATACTCTATTTTTATTATTATTTATAATATCTAATGTACTTGGAAAATTGTTTTATCACATACCTTCACAAATTTTTAGAGTTGAGACCATAAAAAGCGGAGAGTTGGGAGATAAATTGGGTTTTATGAAGATCTTGTGGGATATTGTCGGATTTTTAACACCAATAGCAGGAGGTTTTTTAAGTGAATACCTTGGAAGTGTAGGACTTCTGATATTAGTTTTTATTGCCTTGGTACCGTCAATGTATTTTTATTCCAAATTAGAAAATATTAAATATAACTTTACATTAAAGTCAGGACATTTTTTTAAGGATAGAACATATAGGAATTTACTGAAGCTTTCATTTATTGCAAGTTTTCAGAATCCTGTAATTTATATTTGGCCTATCTGGATATTTGTTAGTTTGAATTCAAGTTTTAAAAATTTAGGAATCTTTTCTTCAATTGTAATGTTTTTTTCATTAATCTTAATAAAAATTTTTGGTAAATATCTGGACAAACACAACAAAAAAGATGCATTAATTAAATTGATTTTTTTTAGAGGGCTTGATTTTATTTTGAAATTTCTAAGTATTAACCAAATTATTTTATTTGTATCTGATATATATGGAAAAATCAATCGAGCATTGTTCTCAATTGCACATGATACATATCTTTTTAGTTGGTACGAACACCATGATTCAAAACAGCTGTTTGATGAGAGAATTGCACTAAGGGAATTTGCATTGAATATTTTAATAGGTTTGTATTTGCTTTCATTATCATTCTTGAATTTATTTTTTTACTTTTCCATCAATTCAATTTTTCTGCTGTTTGGAATAATATATTTTATATTATATTTGAAATTTGAATTGTGGGATAGTTTTAGAAATGAAGGTTCCTAATTTTTTTCATAACTTCTTTGATAAGCTTCTTCAGATTTTCAATATCTTGCCGAGGAATTTCGAAGCTAACTTTTTTGAAATCCTTTTTTTTGCTTTTTATGAAGTCAAGTTCGCATTTTCTAACTACATATGGAAATCTGGAATCAAGTTCAGAAATTAACTTATAAAATACAAGTTGCCGATATAGATTTGATTTTTCATCTCCATCTATTGGCTTTGTTATTACGCCTTTAGTCTTAGGTTTGCTCGTTTTATAATCGATAACTTTCACCTGTTTTGAGGTCTTATCAATCCATTCAATTTTATCTATCTTTGCGATTAGAGGAATATCTCCAAGATAAACTCCACTACCGTAGAAACTATATTCTAAGGCAACTGGAATGACAAAATCATCTTTATAATAGTCGTACCAGTTGGAAAGGATATCATTTCCCTCAGATAGTGTTTCTTCAAACTCTTCATGCCCTAGAAATTCTTTTTGTAGAGTCTTTTTAAAAAATTCAAGTAATATAGATTTATCTAGAATCTTATTGGAATTTTGTTTTGAAGAACGCATATAATTTCTAAAAAAGAATTCCAATGCTGAATGTACAGCTGTTCCTAAGGCCTGGCCTTTTGTTTTGACTTTAGGCATTCGTAATAAATTATTATAAAGAAACTTTTGAGGATCCTCTAAATAATTATTTAGGGCTGTAACTGATAATTTGAAATCTTTAAGTATTTCTTTTAGATATATTCTTTCTTTTTTGTCCAGATTTAATTTTGTTGGGGTGTTAAATTCTAGAAGTAGGACATCTTCTATTGTATTTTCTAAATCTTGAGTATCTGTTTTGTGAATTAAGTTTTTGTCCAGTTCTTCTAAAAATTGCGAGGGTGTTGCCTGTGAAGTTCGTTGATCCTTATTGTATTCTTCGGAAAAGCTTAAAAATATTTTGTTTTTTGCTCTTGTTAAGGCAACATAAAAAAGACGTCTCTCTTCTTCAAGTTTTTCTTTTTTGTCTATTCCTGGTAATAACTCTATCAAGTCAGGTTTTTCTATATTCTCTGTTGACTTATGATTTAAATTAGTATTAATAAGTTTAATTTTGTTTATAACCCGCATGTTGCTCCAAGTTTTCTCTATTACTTTTGGTATAAAGATATGTTCGAATTCGAGACCCTTTGCTGCATGAGCAGTAAGCATATTAACTCCTTTGTCCTGTGATTTAAATGTTTCTTTTTCAAGTTTGATATTTGCTTCTTCAAGAACATCACAGTCTTTTAGAAAGTTAGGCATTTTGTAATCTTTTTTCTCTCTAGTTCTGGTTTTTATAAAATCAAAAATTGTTTTTAAAGAATTTAGATCATCTAAATTTTTTGTAGACTTTATGAATTTCAAAAGGTTTGATTCATTAATTACTAAGTCAAAAAATTGTACAAAAGAGAGGTTTTGGTCAGCTTGTTTCCACTCAAGCATTTTTTCAGCTAGTTTCTTTATTTCTTTTGAGTGTTGAATTCCTGCCTCCTGGAGTAAGTTTTCATCTAACATACAATCAAATAGGGTTTTGTTTCTAATTTTTTTATTGTATCCAACAAATCGATACAGTTTGAATACATCCAATCTATTTAGTTCTAAAAAATTAAAAAGAAGTATATCTATTAAATGGTCATTTATGTTCGGATTATCAATTGCTTTAAATAGTTTAATAAGCTGAACTATAATTTCTTCTTCAAGGATGTTGCTTTTTGCAATCAAGTTAACAGGTATATCTGATCTTAATAAAAAGTCAAGAATTTCTTCTCCATCTGAATGTTTCCTGTAGATTATGGCTATTTCATTTGGATCTGTCCCCTTTTTAATTAAGGATTTGATTTTTTCACAGATAGCAAAGTATTCTATTTCGTTCCTTGAAAATTTGGACAAGACTATTGCCTCTTGGTTATCTGTCTGACGTCCGGAAGTCAAATTTTTATCCAGTTTTTTTATTTTATTTGTCAAACGTTGAGAATTTTTTTTGATTAGGGAGGAAGCAAAATCTATGATTTGTTGATTTGATCTGTAGTTTGTATGAATAGTTATTACTTTTGATCTTGGATAAGTCTGCTTGAATTCTAGTATGTTTTCTAGATTGGCACCTTGAAATCTATATATTGACTGATCATCGTCTCCTACAACAAATATATTTGGATAATCATCCCAGCTTCCTAAAGTCTTAATAACTTCATTTTGTGCTCCATTAGTATCTTGGTATTCATCAACCAAAATATATAGATATTGCTCTTGATAGTAAGCAAGTAGTTCATCGTCGGTTTTCAATTTATCAGTTACAAAGGAAATCATATCTGTAAAGTCATATTTACCTTTCTCTTTTAAGTTTTTTTCATACAATTTATATAAATTTAGTAATTCAATATTTTTTGATATATCTTTATATGCTTTTGACCACTTCCCATAAGGTTTATTAGTTCTTGGATTGATTTTTTTTAGTTCATTAAATACTTTGATTGTTTGAATTATCATGTTTTCAAATTTTTCTATATTTATATATTCCCTTTTTAAGGTGGAAATGAGATGAACGATATCCTTCTGGTAATAAAAAGGTGCATAGAATGGTTTTAAAATTTTCTTGTTAGAATTCTTTAAGTCTTTTTGAATATTTTTGTCTTTAAAATATTTACTGAATTTTTTATATGTCTTGGAAGGATCATGATTATCTAATAATTGTTGAATTATTTTGTATTTATCTAATTCATCAAGTTGCGTTAGGTTATTATGAAAGGCAAATTTTTCCGGAAATGTTTGAATTACTTCGTTACAAAAGCTATGAAAAGTTGATATTTTTACTTTGTATGCATCACTCCCGATAAATTCTATAAGTCTTTGTCGCATATTGTAAGTAGCTGTTTCGGTAAAGGTCATTGCTAAAATATTTTGCGGTTTGGTATCAGTTTTTTTAAGAATATTGGCAATCCTTAGAGCAAGAATTTGCGTCTTCCCAGTTCCTGGACCTGCTACTACTAAAACGGGTCCTTGGAGTGAATCTACAGCTTTCTTTTGATCTTCGTTTAGTTGCTTATAAGCAGGTTTAAATTTCATGTTGTATTTCCAACTTTAATTAAAGCTTTACCTTATAGGTAGATGATATTATAATTTGATTAAACAATAAAGCGTAAGAAATAATTAAACCTACCAAGGTATCTTCATGAAATTTAAATTCACAAATATTGGTGAAGATAGAAAAAGTAAACAGAAGTTAATTGTTGTTCTACTTTTATGTTTTCTTTTTTTAGTAATTGCCAATTCTATAGTTTTTGTTAGCAACTACTCAAAATATACAAGAACTGAAAAAACAGAAGCTTCCGATATAGAAAGTAAGTATTGGAATCATGATTTGTTTGATGGGCGATTGGAAGCGGTAAGCTGTGAACGTATAGTTGGATGGATAGGAACTAAAGATGATTTGATGGCACAGATGCCAGTTTTTTTTACTATAGGAGGTCCTTATGAGGGAAATGGAGTTGTGTTTAATCCCAATACAATAGCAGATATAAAACGAGAGAAAGCTGTATGTGATTTTTTGGATGGTACTCTTAGTATGGCTGAAGAATGTGTTACCTGCGAAGGTACATCTTGTAATCATGGGTTCGAAATCAATCTTCCCAATTATACCGACTCTCCAATTTTTAATAATAGCTCTAATAATAAGGTTTACGCTTATGGTGTTTATAAAGGACAAATTGCAGCTATTATGGATGGTCCTAGTTTTTCAAAATTTTTTCTTGAAATTCCGGAAAATTGTGGCGATGGATGGGATGGAAATTCAGATGAAATACCTACTTATACTGAAACTCCTACACCAGGCCCGGTTGAAATTCCCGAGGGCGTTAATTTTGATTTTAATTTAGATACTTTGATTGATCTGAATGATTTTACTTTATTTGCAAATGGTTATAGGGAGTGTAACAAACCGGATAATCCTGACTCACAAAATTCTCCCGAATGCGAAATGTATAAAAGTACAGATGCTACTTTTGATTTCGATTTTAATGATGATCAAAAAGTTGATTTGAATGATTTCGTCATTTTCGCACAAGTATATAAAGTTTGTAATAAACCAGGAGATACAGCAGCTCAAGACTCGACAGATTGTAATCAATATAAGGGAGGAGATAACTGATATAATTCGATAAAATATTTATTGAAATTATTAGAAAAAAAAGGATTATTTTTACTAATCATAAACCAATTTAACCAACAACTATATTTTACTGATCGCAAATGCAATGTCTGGATTTCTAATAATACTGTGTAAATTATAATTTTTGGGGGTCCTAGTGCCGTTTTAAGATTAGAAGTTCGATTTGCTTACCTGTAGGTAGATTGACCTACCGGAGAGGTACAATTGGACAATCTGATTTGAGAGAGGTATATATTTTTATAAGTAGAGTATAAAGTATGAAGAAACTAAAATTCAAAAAAATAGATGATAAGCAGACATATAGGAAACTTCTGCTGACAATATTTTTATTTGTCTTGGTAATTGTATTTTCAGTTTCAATTTATTTTGTACATAACTATTCAAAGTATAGTGAAATTAAAAAGAGTGAGGCAGCTGGCAATAATTGCTGTAATGAACCGGATTATAAAGTATGCGATGAAGACCATGAATGGGATGAAGGATATTATGCTTGTTTAAACGAAGAATGTGAGAAATGCGGTGGGGCTTCATGGGGTTCATGTAATGAAAATTGCAAGTGTGATCCTGGTGAGGATCATGTT
The DNA here is from genome assembly GCA_014729085.1 of Candidatus Dojkabacteria bacterium. GTDB lineage: Bacteria > Patescibacteriota > Dojkabacteria > B142 > WJKM01 > WJKM01. The sequence continues at coordinate 41,661 of WJKM01000008.1, forward strand.
AAGTGTCCTTCTGATTGTACAGATGAAGGTGTGGATGTACTAAAGCAAATAAATTTTGATTTTAATCTTGACGAAATTTTGGACTTATCTGATTTCACCCTATTTGCTGAGGGATATAAGATTTGTAATTCAACGACAACAGAAAGTCCGCAAACAACCGAAGAATGTAAAGATTATAAAGAAGCAGACAGATCTTATGATTTTGATTTTAATGAAGATACTTGGCTTGACTTAAAAGATTTTGTTCATTTTGTTGAAGCATATAAAGTATGCAATTCAACGACACAAGACAATTCTCAAGATAGTATCGAATGCAAGAAACTTAAGGGATTAGGACCTGAACCTACATGCGAAATTAGTCCAACATCTACTGCAGAACCCACTAGTGACCCAACAGATGATCCTAGTCCAACAGCAGAACCAACAAATCCTCCTGATTTTGAGGATCCTGAAGGTAGTACTTCAATTGGTGGCGATTTTGAAGGTGAGTTCTATCATGATGGAGCTCCTGAATTGTATATTGCTAAGGACTGGAAAACCTGGTATGAAGATGGCTGTACAGCCGGGAAGTGTGGTACTTTTAATTGTGATGGGAGTCCAGCTTATTGCAGACGTCCTGAATTTAAAAAAGCGGATGGTACAAGGTTTAGAAATAGGGTAAGAACTGGACAGTATTCTCAGCAATGGTTTAATACTTTCGGTACACATAATGCAGGTATTTATAGAAAAGTAAATGTTGGAACCGATAAACAGCTTAAAATGCAAGCATATGGATCGCAATGGACAGATGATGGTAGTGGTGGGTCAACCATTATGAATGGTAGAATTGGTATAGATCCAACTGGAGGCACGGATCCTAATAGTGATTCAGTTATATGGACAGACTGGACTCCCCTACCAAATGTCAAACCCGAAGACAGTGGTGAATGGAAGAAGCTTGAAATAGAGGCTACGAGCGAAGTTGATGAAGTGACAATTTTCATTATGTCGAATAATCAGTATCCCCTTACAAATAATGATGTCTATTGGGATGATGTTATATTATATATTGATGGTGAAAAAATCTAAATTATTTATTGATTAATGAAGAAGTTATATCAAAAGAATCAGGTCAAAAAAATTTTGGTCATAATTCTATTTTCAATTCTCCTTATTACCTTATTTCTTTCTGCTTTATTTGTTCAAAATTATTCTAGATATAGTGAGGTTAAGGAATCTGAGGCCTCTTCCTCAAAACCGAATATAGATTTCAATACAGATAAGAATATAGACTTAAATGATTTCAGAAATTTTGTAGAGGTTTATAGAATATGTAATAGTTCTGACACAGATAATCCACAGAATAGCTCTCAATGTATCTCACAAAAAGCTGATTATGATTTAGATGATAATGGGAAAGTTGATATTCAGGATTTTGTTGTATTTGCAGATGGATACAAGATTTGTAATAAGCCTGGAGATTCGAATGCACAGGATTCTAATGAATGTAAGGCATATAAAGGAAGTGAGGACGATATAACCATTGAACCTTCCCCTACTAGTACAGAAGACTTAGATGGAGAATGCACTTGCCATGTAACAGGTAAAGGTTGTGGGAAGAAGGGTTTATTTAAAGGTTGCGAAGATTTTGATGAAACTGAGTCAAGATGTGTGAAAGAGAACGAATGTACCGAATCCAATTGTTGTACTGAGGCAGAAAAGGTTGCTGAACAAGAAGCCGAAAATAGAGGAGCTGTTCTAGAAAGTTTTGAATGTAATGCAGAGGTGCAGTGGACAGAAGGGGGCTGTTGATGACTTTTAATAATTAAATTGATTAAAACACGATTGAGTCGTGTTTTTGTTTTATAATAAGTTATTATGGCTAATCGAATGAATTCGAGTTTAAAACAGAAAATAGAAGAAGCCCCTTCTCTACCAGGCTGTTATTTGTGGAAAGATAAAAAGGGTAAGATTCTATATATAGGTAAGGCCGTCAATCTATCAAACCGTGTTAATTCATATGTGCAAAATTATAAACGACTTGATCCGAAAATACGGAAAATGGTGGATAAGATTGCAGACATTGATTATTATACTGTTGATAGCGAAGTAGAGGCACTTATTCTAGAAACTAATCTGATTAAAAAATACAAGCCTAGATATAATAAACTCATGAAAGATGATAAGAATTATTCATGGGTCATGATTGATTGGTATAACGATCTTCCTTCAATAAATTTAGTTAGAGAAAAAGATGATAAGAAAGCAGAGTATTATGGTCCGTATCCCAATAGATCTCCTGTATTTAAAGTTCTAAGAAGATTGAGAAAAATATTCCCTTATTGTGGAAAGCTCCCAAAGAACAATAAGAATAAAACGAAGCCCTGTTTTGATTATCATATTGGTTTGTGTTCAGGAATTTGTGCCGGATTAGTATCCAAAAAAGAACATAGACAGCATATTAATGCTATAAGGAAATTTTTTAAAGGAAAGAGAATGAAAATGATCAATAATATGAAGAAGCAGATGAATAAGAAATCAGATAAGTTAAATTTTGAAGAGGCTGCAGAGCTAAGAGATAAGATTAATGACTTGGAGTATGTTACTCAGAGAATTAAGATAGGTAAAGAGATAGATGAGATAAAGCTTCAAACACTAAAAAAGGACTATCCTAAAGAAGCATTGAAGACCTTGATTAATAAGTTAGATTTTTCTGGTTTAAAGTATAAGAGAAACTTTCGAATTGAATGTTACGACATTTCAAATATCTCAGGTACAAATGCAGTGGGAAGTATGATTGTTTTTCAAGATGGCAGACCTGTTAAAAATCAGTATAGAAAGTTTAAGATAAGAAATAAAGCAACACCGGATGATTTTGCAATGATGCAGGAAGTAATAAAAAGACGTTTGAAATATTTGAGTTCAAATTATAAAGCAAAAAAGAGTGATTCATCTTTTAGGACTAAACCTAATTTAATAATTGTTGATGGCGGTAAAGCTCAATTGTCATCTGCATATGAGGTTTTAAAACGGAAAGGGCTTGAAGACAAGATTTATACGATTGGACTTGCAAAAAAGTTTGAAGAAATATACAAAATTAAAATAAATAACAGGAAAGAAGAAGATAAATCAAAAATAGTCAAAATTAAATTTAAAAAGATTAGATTTTCTAAAAGGTCAAAGGAATTATATTTGATTCAAAGAATCCGGGATGAAGCACATAGATTTGCCATAGGCTATCACAGAAAGATTCGTAGTAAAGGGCAAACAAAATCCATACTTGATGATATTCCGGGAGTTGGGAAAGTCACTAAAAGGCGCTTGATTGAAGCTTTTGGAAATGTGAATAAGATAAGAAAAGCTAGTAAAGAGGAACTCCAAACAGTAATTAGAAACAAAAGGACTGTTGAAGCAATTAAGAAGATCTTAACTTAAAATTCTTCGAAAATATATTTGAAAAATCCGTTTTTTAGGCAACCTTCTCTCTTCGATATTCGTAAGCAAAGTTTAAGGAATCCATTTTAGGTGTAACATTTTTTTTTGCTTTACGTCTTATCATTAGTTGCGGAAAGAATTATTTAGGAATTTTCGCATATATTTAATATTTTATTTCAAAATTATGGAACAACTTCCAGTCTTTGATTTCTACAACGATCAAGCTATAGATACTCCAGATTTTCCCTCAAGTTTAATAGAAGCAGATATAGATGGAGATGGTGACTTAGACATCTTGGCATTAAATGCGCAGAGAGTAGACAGTGTAGATGGTGATTATTTTAATCACTATATTTTACTTAACGAAGAAGGCAAATTCCAATTCGAAAACCCTCTCATGTTTCAATCTGGTGAGAGACTTGGGGATGCAGCCTTTGGAGATTTAGATAACGACGGTGATTTAGATATTTACACAACATCCTATTGGAGAGGTGAAGATAGTGTATATCTAAACACAGGTAATCAGTTTAATATTTTAAATCAGAATGAGACTTATGAACATGAAGATGGTTTAGTTGAGCTTGTAGATATAGATGATGATGGAGATTTGGATGCAATTGTGACAACGCAGTCTCATAATTACCAAGATCCACCTCAAAACCCAACCCAAGTAAGGTTGAATGATGGTAGTGGCCAGTTTGCAAATTCTGTAACCCTTGGTAGGAGCTCAAGGACTGTTGATACTGCAATTGCAGATGTGGACGGTGATGGTGATCAAGATTATTTTCAAAGATCATATGAGAGAGGTTTGGAATTTTTTGAAAATCAGGGGGATGGCAGTTTTGCTGAGGGTGAAGCTATAAATATAGGGACCACAATCTACTCTTTTGATTTAGGAGATATTGATGGAGATGGTAAGGATGATTTAGTTGTATTGCATCAAGATAAGCCTGAAGAAGTACTAGAGATGGGAGCTTTATCATGGTTGGAACGGAATGGAGATAGTTGGCAAATTGAAGGTGATCATTTTTGGAATGGATTAATTCCTTATAATCAGGATATAGAACTTGGAGATGTAGATGGAGATGGGGATTTTGATGTTTTAATTGGTGGTGGAGCAGAAAAAAGTTATTTTCCGGAAGTTCATTATGATGTTCAACCTGCGAGGGTGGTGCATAATGCCGGTTTATCTCCCTTTGAAAATGTAGTGGAGAAAGAGTTAAAGAGAAATAATATAGAAACTCCAATAATTGATCCATATGATTTGAGTTTAGTTCTAGCTGATATTGATGGAGACGGTAAAGATGAACCGATTATATCTAGTTTTTTTAATGAAGGGCAGGATATAACAATATGGGATAATGATCCATTATTATTTTTACCGGTAGTAGTTAGAAATTTTAGCTAAGGCATTTGTAAAATAAAGTAGGTCTCGATATGGAGACCTACTTTTTTAGGGTTAGGATATCACATTAACCACAATTCTTCTGTTTATATAAAATAATAAAATTTTTAAAGTCAATAATATCAACTTTTCCGTTTCTATCACTGTCTTTTGGTCCACAACCTTCCACAATAGGTGAGTCCGAACAGGTTTTACTGTAAACATCTTTAAAAGGCTCAAAGTCATAGAGATCGACTTTATTATTATTGTTATGGTCAAGTTGACCGCAAATTACTCCTATTGGTGTACTAACCGCTGAAGATGTTACAGTAACAGTTGGAGTTGGTGTTTTAACTGTCGAAGATGTTACAGTAACAGTTGCTGTTGGAGTATTAGTTACTGATGGACTTGTGGTAGTAGTTAAGGTAGGGCTATGTGAAGGTTCACTTGTTTGTGTTGGTGAATTAAGTACTTTACCTATTGTTATAAGATTTCCCGTCGGTTTTGGAGAAGACCAGTGTGTATAATTTCCTTCTATAAATGTTCCAATTATATCAGTAGTGAAATTTCCAATAAAATTTAATTGGCCAACTGTTAGATTGGAACTTGTATATATTTCAGTTTCCGAAATATTGGAATTACTAATTGAGTATTTAGTTATTGTCTGGTATTGATTATTTCGTCCGTATATCTGTTTAATTCCGTCTTCTATAATTATTTCATAAGGCTGGAAAAGACCTAGATGATGGTAATTATCGATTTCCCATTTACTACCATCCCAGCTAGCTATTTCTAAGTATGGTGTATAAGGCATATTGCCAACTGTATTTATTTGTTTGAACCTTGTGAATGCAATGACTGGCTTGTTATTATAAATATCAACAGCCATTCTGGTATTCCCGCCTTCTTTTCCAAATTCCAGTTTGTTTTCATAACCAAATATTTCACAGTGCTGTTCAAATTCACTTCTGGTTATAGTACTTCCAAGGTTATGCTTTGAGGCTGAATATATATTATTATCTTCGAAGTTGAAGAATATATAATAGTGCTTATTAAAATAGTCGTTGTGATTTTGATGGATTCCAAAAGTAATATGAAGTCCTTCGGGATCGCTTTCGTAATGTATGGCTTTTGTATAAACTGTATTCCAAACATCTTCACTTTTCCCAGGGTCAATCAATTTATGAGATGTCCAGGTTTCACCATTATCAGTTGATTTTAAATAATACTCTGGTTCATACCAATTTGAAAGCGGAGGATTAATAACACCATTCCCTTTGGTTTTTCGAAATAAATAGTATAAATCTCCGTTTTTTGCTTTATATGCAGCTCCATATGTAGCTTCATTTGTACCGTTTATTTCATTGATTTCCCAGTTCGTAATATCAGTTGTGGAAGAGCTTGTTGCTTGAATAACCTTATGATTTGCATGCATGGAATATAAAACATGTAGTCGTCCCATACTATCCTTTAAGATCTGAGGATAATTATGTGAGTCTGGTTGAACTGGGGAGTCTAGAATTTTATGTGGCTCTGACCAATTCTCTAGATTATGATCATAATACATAATATAAGGCGAACAAGATGATAGCCCTTCTTTTTGATCATTTGAAAAAACCACAAATGTTCGATTTGAGTCTGTATCATAAATTCCAGAATATATTTGTGTTTTTTGTCTGGCATAAGTTTCAACTATATTTTCGGCTATTATCTGTGTTTCGTATTGATCAGACGAAATTTGAGCACCGGATTTTTTAATATTCAGTTCAGATTGTTTTTCGATTTTAAAGGAAATAAGTAGAGATGTCCCAATTAAGAATACAACTATGAAAGATAACAGAATAACGAAATGAAATTTTTTAGATGTTTCAGCTTTATGCATTTAGTCACATTTATCTATTGGCAAGTGAATATTTAGTTGCTCTCCCCTTCCCTTCTACTTTTATTAGCTTTTTTTTCAAAAGTTCATTTAGATCTCTATAAGCTGTCATTGTCGATACATCAAACATTTGAACATAATCCTGCCTTTTAACCGATGGTATAGTTTGCAGATACTTGAGGATTTTGAGTTGTCTTTTATTCAAATTTAAAAAGGGTTGATGTGTTCTTTTCTTGTTAGTTTCAATTTGCTTAGTAATTCTTTTATACCGATTTTCAAATTCAGCAGCTATATGTTCTGTAAATTTTTCGATCCAAAAGGTAATATTTCCAGTTGGAGAGTTTGATGACTTTTCCCATTGTTCCTTGAATTCGTCTTGATTTAAATCAAAAAGTTTTGGAACAGATAAATAAGTAATAGTTGAATATTCATTTTTTTGTAAAAGAAAGTCACATATTGCAATAATTGTTAGTTTGTTCAAATTTGAAAAAGGAATTATCCTGATAAGTCTGTATATAGTTACAGCAGTTCTAATTATTGGATTAATTCTATCTGTATTGTTTTTGTACCATTCGAACGTGTTGTCCAGTTCGGCTTCTATTTCATTAGTTTTTATTGATTGATCCCCATAAGTTAACCAGTCATCAAATGAAGAGTCGATATCGGTTCCGACACGGAATTTTGCCTCCCAAGGTTCCTTCCAGGAATAAATTAATAATTTATTTAGATGAAGAACTAGATCTTTGTTTATATTTACATAATTATCGTAACGATTTGATCTAATGTATTCGATAGCATTCTTAAAATTATTTAAAATCTTATTTTTCAAGTCATTTTGAGTGTCTATCTTTCCAACTAAAAACTTTTCCGTATCTTTAAGTGTTATATTTAAACCAAGCATATGTGCTGTATGGAAAATATCGATTTTCTTTTGTTTTTTATTTAATTGGGTTTGTATCTCGTCACTTAAATCTAATTGGGATATTTTACATTTAGTAGTCTCGAGATCTATTAAATTATTTACAATTGTATTGGTCAATTGATAGTTAATTTGCCTCATTAATTATAAGTTTTATAGATTTTATGTAAATCAAGATTTCTAATATATTATACATGAAATGCTAATTAAGCAAATATTATAATTCAAAATTATTAGCTCAAATACATATAAAATTTATGAATTTTAATTACATCAATTTATGAAGAAGATTGAAAACCTGTAGTTTCTGGAGATCGATTCACAACTAACCAATATAGACCTACTTTTTTTACAACCTCAGAAAACTTGTCAAAATCTACCGGTTTTTGGATAAAACTGTTTGCACCAAGTTCATACCCTTTTTCTATATCTGCTTGAAGATTAGAGGAAGTGAGTATGATAACAGGTATATTTTTTGTTTTAGGATTGTCTTTTATTAGCTTTAGAACCTCTAAACCATGTAGTTTGGGAAGTTTGAGATCAAGAAGAATTAATTTGGGATTTTCGTTTTTATTTCTATCTGAATATTGATTTTTACAAAATAAAAAGTCTAGCGCTTCTTCGCCATCACTAACTAAATGAATATTATTAGATATATGGTTGTTTCGGAGAGATAATAGTATTAATTCTGCATCATTTGGATCGTCTTCGATTAATAAAATTTCAACTGTGTTCATATTGAATTCTTAAGATGTAGGCTATATTAAACATTGCATATTAAACAGAATGATCTGTGTGTCAACTTGATTTATTTTTGCACAAGAGACCAATATAAACCTGCTTGTTTTACTGCTTCTGAGAACTGGGTAAAATCAAGAGGTTTTTGAATATAGCTATTTGCTCCTAGTTTATATCCATCAATCATATCTTTATCAAGTTCGGATGAAGTAAAAATCGCGACCGGAATATTTTTAGTATTATCATTTTCTCTGATATTTTTGAGGACTTCTAAACCGTTAATTTTGGGAAGTTTAAGATCTAGCAGAATCAGTTGTGGTTTGTTCTCGTCAGTCCTATTTGAATATTTTCCTTGGCAATGCAGGAAATCCAAGGCTTCCTGACCGTCAGTAACCAGATGAATTTTATTTAGAATATTATTTCGGCGCAGGGTTAGAAGAGCAAGTTCAGCATCATTTGCATCATCTTCAACTAATAATATTTCAATATTTTCCATGACTACAATTAAAATTACAAGTTAAACTTAATATAGAAAGTCGCCCCTTTACCGGGTTTTCCGACGGCTTTTATACTACCATTATGTTTTTCAATAATTCGTTTCACTGTAGCAAGGCCTATGCCAATACCTTCAAAATCTTTTGCTTTATGCAATCTCTGGAAAATACCAAAGAGTTGATTTTGGTATTTCATATCGAAACCTGCTCCATTATCTTTGATATAGAAACCGGTTTCATTTTGTTTTAAAGGTCCTATCTCAATCTTAGCATTTTCTGTATTGCTTGTATATTTGATTGCATTGGAGATTAGGTTACGAAATACTGTTGTCATTAATATCTCATCACATTCTAAAGTAGGTAGTTCATGTATTATTACTTTAATTTCGTATTCGGAAATTTCATCTTCAAATTCAGATACTACTTGAGTTACTATTTCGTTAAGATCAAGCTTGGTGAGAGTAAGCGCTTTTCTTCCAATTCTAGATAGATCGAGCAATCCATCAATTAGTTTATTCATCTTTGTTATGCCATTAATAATTTTTTCAAAATATGTTTTAGCTTTGTTAGGCAATTTATCTTTATATTCAGTATTTATTATTTGCGAAAAACCCCCTATATGTCTCAGTGGGGCTCTTAAATCATGTGATACAGAGTAGGTAAAAGCTTCAAGCTCCTCATTTGCAATTTTTAATTCCTTGGTTCTTTTACGAACCCTTTCGTCTAACTCCTTACTTAGTTTTCTATATTTTGATTCACTCAATTTCAGCTCTTTAGATGCTGTTTTTAGTTCAACAATATTTCCTATTATTTCAGAAATAGTGGTTGTTAGATTGATTGCATTGTCCGAAAATAGGTTACTATTCTTATTATCTTGTTTCGTAAGTCTGGAAAGTTCAAGTTTACCTATTATTTTGTCATTCGAACTAATAGTATGAGATATTGAATTCTCACTCTCTGAATAATTTCTAGATAAATAGGCCTGGTTATTTACTATTATGCGTGCTGTGATTTGATCATTATTTACTGAAATTTTTGGAATTATATCCGCAATTTTTTGAATAGTCTCATTGATTGTAAGGTCAGTTTTTTGAAGAAGTTTAGTAATATTATATAGGCAATTCAGTTCTCTAACCCGCTGGAATAATTCTTGAGTCCGCTTTTCAAGGTTTTCTTTCAATTGTTGTTCTTCGGTTACATCTTTATAAATAGCTACTATTTCTCCGGTAGATAATTTATATACATAATTATCTCTCCATCCAGCTATTCTTTTATCTTTATACATTTTTAAGGGAAAGTGTTTGGGTTTTCCAGTTTCCCATACTTTTTGAAAAACTTCAAAAAGTCCGAATTTTTTTATACTTGGGAATATTTGTAAAACGCTTTTGCCAATTATGTCTTCTCGTTTAATTTTTTCAGTTTTTTCTGCTGCTTTATTAAAATCTTTAAAGATAAAGTCACTTCCATTATCTCTAGCCTCATATATTGCTACACAGTTGCTCATATTATCAAATAGTTCTTTAAATTTTTGTTCTGTTAAAAGTAGTTTTTCTGAGGTTTCCTTTTCGAAAGTTATATCTCTTATAATTAACGTAAAATAGATTTCGTTTTCAAATGTATATTTACTTGGAGAAATTTCAATATTAATTATTCTTCCATATCTATCCTTACCGTATAATCTGCTTACATTATTCTTATTTTTTATATTAGTAATTATGTTTTGAAATTTAGTTTTATTTAGCAATATTTTGGATATGTGTTTATCTAAGAGTTCGGATTCATTGTAATTAAAGATTTTTTTTGCTGCTTCGTTTAAGGATTTGATTTTAAAAGAAGAGTCGATAGAAATAATTGCTTCATTAACATTTTCTATCACTGAATTTACGAAGTTTTCGTGTTTAGTAAATTGCTTAACTCGAATATTATTTAATGTATTTGTATTCCATTTGTATATAAGAGTAATGATGACAATGATACTAATAAAACTAAAAATTCCATAAAAAATATCCTCTAGGGTTAAGTTTGGATGAATATATGAATATAAAGGCAGAGTTAATAAAAAAAGTAGATATGTAAAAGACAATCTTTTGATATCCTGAAATATACAGGAAATTAATACTGGTACTGCTAGAAAAGTCAACATATCTGGTAAATCTAGTCCTATATATAAAATTAGTAGAAATAAAATCCAGACTAAAATCGTGGATCCCCAGAAAATATAATTTTTTTTACTTAAAATAAAAATAATAAATAAAATAAGAATTATTAGTAAATTTTTATCTAATAATCTAAAACTGTAGGGATTAAATATATGAGAGGATATTGTAGATAAAATTAAGAAAGACATTAATGTAAAGGACGTAAGGCTTAAGATTTGAGATTGACGACGTAATTTAGGATCAGGAATTGTTTTAGAAGGTTTAATAATAAACTTTTTAAATTTATTAATAAATCTGAGGATTGAATTTTTAAATTTATCCTCCATATAAATATTTAAGATTGAAAAATATATTTCATTTTAGCCTAATACTAATTTCATGAAAAGCTATAAATAAGCTGGCTATGAGATTTGAACTCATAACCTTTCCCTTACGAAGGGAATGCTCTACCATTGAGCTAAGCCAGCATTTGTTGAAAATCTATTTTAATAACTAATGGGGTTTATCGTTATTTTCATGTCATCTAAGAATAATATCTAAGATGACATGAAATATGTGGAATAATTTATTTTTCTTCCTCAAGCATTTCTAATGTAAAATTTTCACTCTCATCTTGATCAATTAGGGTGTATTCGATACCGCAAAATTCACATTCTACTATATCTTTGATTTTTTTTTCTTCAGAAATGGTATTTTCATTTTTACATTCATCACAGACGTAATTATTTCCATTTGATTTGATTTGAACTTCATCCATATTGCTGATAAGTTTGTAATATATTAAATAGTAATGAGTTATATAGACAGTAACTTAAATATTATACACAATAGTATAATATCATTATTTTAGATCAATTTAGTTTATACAATTATATAACATTTTATGTTCAAGAAAGGAATTTGGACCTACAGTCAAATATCTGAGCTTATAGAACCTAAATATCATATTTCTTTGGGGGAAGGCGGAACTGGTATTAATGAAATTAGTTTTGAAGATCAAAAGGTATGCCTTAAAAGAGAAGATAAAAATCCAAATCAGTCATTTAAGGATAGAAGCTTGGTCTTTCAAATTGCTTTTTATTTACAGCAAGGAAAAAAACGTTTTGTAATTAGTTCTTCTGGGAATGCCGCAATAAGTGCTCTTTCCTGTTGTCAAAAGTATAATCTAGAACTTGATATATTCGTATCTAACAAAATTGAAGATTATAAATTGAAAAAAATAACTGATATTATAGATATAAAATTTGTTCATAAATCAAAGAGGCCAAAATCCGATGCAATGAAGTTTTCGAGGAAAACTGGAGCTGTTAACTTAAGAGGTTCCAAGGATGAAAAGGCGGTAATTGGTTTTCAAACAATTGCCTTCGAACTTATTAAGCAGATGCCAAATGCCGATGCTGTATTCATCTGTTGTAGTTCGGGTACAAGTACTGTAGGCATTTGGCAGGGTTATCAAGTATATAATTTTGAGGGTATATATCCACAAATTCATATTGTCCAAACAAGTAAAATTCATCCAATAGCAAAAGAGTTTGATACTGATTTTAAGATTACCAAATCATCATTAGCAGGAGCTGTTTGTGACCGTGTTGCACACAGAAAATTACAAGTATTGGAGATTATTAGAGAATCAAATGGATCGGGTTGGGTTGTTAGTGATCAAGAATTAATAATTGTAAAAAAAAATCTAAGTGCAAAGGGAATAGAGATTGAAGGATATAATGCATATGTTTCATTTGCAGGGTTACAAAAAGCATTAAAAAACGGATTCCAGTTTGATAATCCTGTTTGTATTATTTCGGGTATTTAATCCGGTTATTCAAGAAGAAAAGTTTGCGAGCTAACGATTTTACTAATTCCTCACAGCTTGCTACAGGGTAGTTTATTTTATAATTGAAATTTATGGATGATCTAAATTCGATAGTAAAAAAGATCAATAATAAGATAGGGACACGGGACTATTTCTATATTAGTAATGAAGTGGAACATGGTTTAGGATTAGCAGATTTAATACATAACTTTAAATCAGTCTGCCTGAATTACGTTGATATAGTAGATTATCTTTATGAGGATAAGAGGGATATATTCTGTTTATTACAGCACAATCAAAAGACAAAAGTTAGGACATCAGCAGGTTTATTATCCTATTTAACTAGCAATCCTCTACCCTCCTTAATTCATGACTGGAATTTCAATGGTGCATGTTTCCAGACATTTAAGATATCTCCTAAGTTTGAAAATTTAGTTTCTGATCTGGGTGGTGTTTTAGTAAATACACCTGCAAGGTTAAATCGTTTGTTTGAATTAAAGATAAGTCAATCTAGATTACTGGGTAAGGGCAAGATTAATATTCCCAAAACATATATTGGCGTTTTAGGAAAGTTTGATTATGACGATTTGGTAAACAAATTAGGAAGTAATTTTGTAATTCAATATAATAGAGGCCATACTGGGCAAGGGACAAAGTTTATCAAATCCCAAAAGGCTTTTAATGAAATAAAGGACTTATTTCCCAAACGTGAAGTGAGAGTCTTAGAGTATATTAAAGGACAAACATATTCTATAAATTGCTGTATGGGCAAGAATAGAATTTTTATAGGAGGTATTTATAAACAAATTACAGGAATACCTGAATTAACTTCTAAAAAGGGAGCGACAGTTGGGGGAACATGGAATCATGGCCTTCCCGAAGAAATTTTAGAAAAACTAAAGATTGAAATTTCTAAATTAGAGATTTTATTCAAACAAAATAATTATTTAGGATTGTTTGGATTTGATTTTATTTATAATTCCGAAAATCAAGAGGTAAAAATAATTGAAATAAATGCCAGACAACAAATGACTGTTGCATTTAATTCACAGATAAATTTGCTTCAAGGATTAATACCTCTCAATTTACTGCATATTGTACAGATTTTAAATGTAGATATAGATGTGGATATTGATGAGTACAATAAAATAGGAATGGAAGAGATTGATGCAGGGCAGCTATATTTTAGAAATCAAGCAGATATAAGCACAGATATAAAAAAAGAGATAAGAACAGGTGAATACAAACCTCAAATAGATAGTTTTGATCATGATTCTATAATAAAACAAACTTATAAAATAAAAGAAATATCTGAAGAAAATGTCTTGTTGTATACTAGAAAATACCAAGAAGAAATTTCCCCAGGCCATGAAGTAGCTAGAATTCAAGTAAAAAATAACTTATTCGATAAATCGGGAAAATTAGATACTAAATATGTAAAGTTTGTTTCACAAGTTGGTAACAGTTGTATATAAATTAATTGATACAGTAAATGCAAAAGATACCTAAATTGCTACAAAAACAAATTGATAAGTATTTTAACCTCCAAATTGGGAGTAAATCGGTAGTTTGTCCTTATTATATTAATCCAAAAGTAATGGTTGGTAATTTGCGGGTTATGGCAGGTAAAGGAAGTCCGAGAGAAATTGAGCATGAGACAAAAGTATGGGCAAAAGTGAAAGGCTTTGATCTTAAGAAAGCAACTTCTAAAGAAATTAGAAAATTTATGATTGAAACACATATTGGTATAGATTGCTCAGGATTCATTTCTCAAGTCCTTTCTTTGTATTTGAAGGAAAATAATTTACCCCCTTTAATCAAACTATTAAAATTCAAGAATAATAATCTCGGTAGTAAAATAAGAAGGTTTCTTAGGCCTATCGAAAATATTGGGGCCAAGACCTTGACATCCAAGGCAAATACAGTAGAAATAAAAGATTTAAACGATATTTCTGCAGGAGACTTAATTAGAGCTAAAGGAAAACAAAGAAATGCATTTCATGTAGCAATGATTGTTGAAGTAAAGAGGAATTCGGCAGGTGAGATTCAAATTTTTGAATATGTTAATTCGCATAGATATTATGAGGATCAAAACGGTGTTAGGTATGGAAAAGTAGAAATAACTGATCCTGATGGCGAGTTGAAAAAACAGAATTGGTTAGATGAGTTGAATGGGAGAAATTATTTTTTGGAGGATTTATTAGTGGATTACGAAGATAACGGAATTAGGAGGTTAAGATTTGCAGACGAGATAGGACTGTATTAGAAAAATATTGATTATCAAAGTTGCAGCAATGCTAGTAAGAAGATATACCCAAAATAGTTTGCCTAGCGTTGCCAAACAAATTAATTGATTAAAACTCCAAATTTATATAATAACTTGATTAATTAAAGCTTTATTTAAAATTTGATTAAAATAAAGCTATTAATTGCAACACGTTTATGTTGTCTCTCTTTAAAGTTCTTTCTTCTGAGGTTAGAATCCTACAAAAATATGGTAAAAACTTAGAATCTAATTGAAATAATTTTATTCTCATTAAAAATCTTTAGCACTTGACGTTTTGGACTGCTAATGATATATTTTGTTTGTATTTTAGTTGCAATTTTCTATGAACGATATTGAATTAACACAAAGACAAATAAAGCTTTTGAAAGCTATTTTGAGTGAATTTATGGATACAGCTGAAGCTGTCGGGTCTTCTCATCTACCTACTAAATATAATATTAAAGTTAGTCCAGCAACCATAAGAAATGAAATGATGCAACTTGGCAATATGGGATTATTAAGTAAAAGCCATGTTTCTTCCGGACGAAAACCAACTTCAAGAGCTTTTAGGTTTTTTATTGATGAATTATTGGATGACTTAGAAGAGATTAAAGGAGAAAGAGAAGCGAAAATACGAGAAACTATATTTCAACATCGCTTTAGTGTTGATAGGCTTTTATATGAAGCAGTTAGAAAGCTAAACGAAATTACTAACAATATATCCATAGCTGTTTTTGAAGATAGGGTTTATCATTCTGGAATTTGTGAGCTTGTAAACTACCCTGAATATCAGCAACATAGACGGTTGAAAAGCTTATTACAAGTGCTAGAAGATGTACAAACTTTAACTGATTTATTCCAAAAGCACGCTCAGGAAGATAATGATGTTTATATATTAATTGGAAAAGATGACACTGGACTAAGTTCATTTGAAAGAACTTCAATTGTCTTTGGCAAACTTTATTTACATGGAAACCAGGTAGGTTATTTAGCTGTAATTGGTCCTGACAGAATAGATTATTCTCAAGTTATCCCATCAGTCAAATGGATGATTAAAACTGTCAATAAAAGTGTTCAAGGATGGTAATTCTTCTTTTTAAATAACCAATAGATTAACTATTAAGTAAATATTTATGTCTAAAAAACAAAAGGAAAAGTCAAATAAAAAAGAACAAAAAAAATCAGTCAAAAAAGATAAGGATCAAAAGGATGTAAGTAAAAAAGTTGATAATAAAAACTTAGAAGAAAAAATTAAAGATTTGGAAGAAAGACTGCAGGAAGAAAAAGAAAGTAGACTTGTTGCACTAGCAGATTTTGAAAACTATAAGAAGAGAGTTCAAGCTGAAAAGGAACAGCTTAATCTTCTTGCAAATGCGACAGTATTAAATCTTGTTCTCGAAGTACTTGATGATCTCCAAAGAGCAATGCAGGATATGGAGGAAGTTCCAGCAGGTTTGTCAATGATTGAGGGTAAGATTACTAATCTTTTAGAAGAACAAGGCTTAGAACAAATCAATGTAGAAGAAGGGGATGAATTCGACCCCAAATTAATGGAGGCTCTTGGAACCGTAACTGTTGAAGATAAAGAGAAAGATGGAAAAGTAATTCATTTAGAAAGAAAAGGATATAAATTTAAAGATAAAGATATAATTGTGAGAGGAGCGAGGGTGATTGTTGGAAAAAAAGAAACGAAATCTTAATTTAATTAATCCATTTGACTTATGCAAGTATTAATCTACTCAGATGTCCATGATAATGTTTTAAATTTACAAAGAGTATTTAGTAAGGCAAAAAACCTTGGTGTTAAGAAAGCTTTGGCTCTTGGAGATTTTGGAAGTCCTAATGCCATCCGAGCAATTATTGAAAACGGTTTACCAACCAAAGCGGTTTTCGGAAATACAGATGGAGAAAAAGTCATGAGTTTCAAACTGGCTTCTGAAAGTAATGGTATTTTGTCTATAACTCCTAAAACAAGCGATATTATTGAAATGAGTAATAAAAAGGTATACATTGATCATTTCCCGGATATTGCCCCTACCTTAGCTGTATCAGGAGAATTTGATGCGGTTTTTTATGGACATACTCATGAAATTGAATATGAAAAATTAGAGAATGGATGTATCCTTGCAAATCCTGGAGAAGTAGGGGGTTATATCACAGGCAAATCAACGTTTTTGGTTTGGAATACAAAACTGGATGAAATAAAGGAATATGAATTAAACATATAAAATTCTCCGTTTCATTTTTTTAAATTAGACACTTACATGAAGGATCTAAATATAAACTTTACTTCTGAGAAGATCCGATCTGTTCAGTCTGTATATATTGCTTGTAAGTTGTTAATGGAAAGAAAATACTATACATATGGTTTTATTCCTGCGACAGACCATTTCTTTCAAAATCAAAAAACGATTGTTTTTCCGGATATTGAATACAGTTTATACAATAATTTTTGGGAAGCAATAAGGGAAATAAATTTGAAAAAACTTCCTGTAGATGGAAAACTGATTAAATTTTTAAGTGAATCCATAGATCATTATTACAAGAAAAGTGAACTTGAAGAAAAAAGACTTGATCTTATTGAATTTTGGAATTCCATTGAAAATGAATTTATTGAATTCCTCAATAATAATTTTCCTGGATTAAAAGATAAAGAGATAAACCTGGATTTGGGTATTAAGTTATTTGGAGCTCCAATTGACTTTGAAAAGCCTTCCTGTTTTGCACAAAATAAATGTAAGGGGTATGCAGGAATTCGTTTTGATATGCCTGTTGAAAAAATAATTTTGTCAGTATTTTCCTTATTATTCTCAGATTATTTAAAAGAGAAACAAATCTATAGATGGAGAGAACAAAAATCTATACTTGATTTTCTAACAAATACATTTATAGAGGTACTTGGTCTAGACTGCTCAAAGATATTAGGGACAATTGAGTCTTTAGAACAACTAAAGGTGGAAAAAAAATTAATTAGTAATTCCAGGGAATTCATAAATAAAAATAAAATACCAATTCAGCATATATTCTCTAAAGAGAAAGGAAAGATTATGCTTTTTGGGGCTTGTTTAAATGATGGTACTTACACTAAAGATGAAATTTCTATTTTAGATGAATTTTTAGAAAAAGATAATAATATATTAACTTATGATGAAATTGCAGATATAGTATGGGCAGAAAAAGCTACTGAGAGGTTTTCTTTATCTACTATTAGTAAACGTATAGAAAGGCTTAGAAACAAGCTCTTCGAAGATGGTTTACCAAAATCAGAAATTATTGCAGTCAGAGGAATAGGTTATTATTTGAAAAATTAGTTAAGGTAAAACTTAGGGTTCAGATTCGATAATCCCTGGATTGCATTTTTCGGAAGAACCGCAATTTACAAATCTTATGTAATTCCCTGCGTCCAACTCTGACTGAAGAAAATCTGCGTAGCTTTGAGCCTGTGGATTAAAAGTATTATCCTCTGAATTGTATGGATCCCACATCTCCTGAAGTGGAACTCCTTCCTCAGAAAAATGGCCTAGAGTAATATTAGGGTCATTTGTAATGCAAAGAGCGACATTGTCTCTAAGATCAATTGGACCGATATTTGCATCTCTTATAGGATCTGTAGCTATTTTTCCTTCATAACAAGTTACTCCTTCAGTCTCGAAAATTACATCTCCGGGAGCGCTTGATCCATTAACTGGATCTTGAGTTCCATCCGTACTGTCTTCGGGATTTGCTGAGGCACATGCACCAAGTAAAGAAGACAAAAATAGTATTAATCCCATTTCTTTCCATGGCAATCTTTCTTGTTCCATATTTTGAAATTAAAATTTAATATAAATATTATATAGGTTGTTTGTGTTTTTTTATTGACAATTAATCGACAGGAGTAATAAGATCAAAATTATTATTTCAATTGAAAATTTTAATAGTTAGCACTTGACTAAAGTGACTGCTAATGATATATTTATTTTGCCTCAAAGACAATTTTTATAGTTAAATTATTATTATTAAGATTAATGGCAAAAATAATCGGAATTGACCTTGGAACCACAAATTCATGCATGGCTGCAGTTGAAGGTGGCTCTCCAAATGTTATTTCAAACAAAGAAGGTGGTAGGTTAACTCCTTCTGTAGTAGCACTTACAGCAGATGAAAAAGACGAAGTAGTTGTTGGTATTACTGCAAAAAATCAAATGGTTACAAACCCTGAACAGACTTTTTATTCAATAAAACGACTAATCGGGAGAAGATGGGATGATCCTGAAGTTAAAAAAGATAAGGATCTTCTACCATTTGAAATGCGTAAAAGCGATAAAGGCGGTCTTGAGATTCAATATGGAGATGAATGGGTTACACCAGAAGCAGTTTCTGCAAGAGTTTTAGCTAAACTAAAAGCTGATGCAGAGGCTTATTTCGGAGAAACAATAAATGAAGCAGTAATTACAGTACCTGCATATTTTGACGACTCACAAAGACAAGCTACCAAAAATGCAGGAAAGATTGCTGGCTTTGATGTAAAGAGAATTATAAATGAACCAACTGCTGCTGCTATTGCATATGGTTTGAATGAATCAGAAGATAAGACTATATTAGTTTACGACCTTGGGGGAGGAACTTTTGACGTTTCTATTCTTGAGGTTGGTGAAGGTGTAGTTGAAGTATTATCTACGAACGGAGATACGCATTTAGGTGGAGACGATTTTGATCAAGAAATAATAAACATGCTTGTCAAGGATTTTAAAAATGAACAAGGAATTGATCTTAAAGATGATGCTGCTGCTTTACAGAGATTAAAGGAAGCTGCTGAGGCTGCGAAGATAACATTGTCTTCTAGTGAGAAAACAGAAATTAATCTTCCGTATATAACCGCAGATGCAAAAGGACCTAAACATCTAAAGAAAACTTTAACAAGGTCGGATCTTGAGAAACTAGTTGACGACTTGATACAGGAAACCTTGGAGCCTATTAAAAAAGCCATGAAAGATGCAAAGGTAGAGAATGATGATTTGGATGATATTGTGCTTGTTGGTGGTATGACCCGTATGCCAGCAATTAAGAGATTAGTAGAGGATTATTTTGGGAAAAAACCACATGAAGGGGTAAATCCAGATGAGGTTGTCGCAGTTGGTGCGGCAATTCAAGCTGCTGTTCTAGCAGGAGATAGTTCAGTAAAAGACATTACATTACTTGATGTTACACCGCTTACACTTGGAATTGAGACCATGGGAGGAGTTAGAACACCATTGATTCCAAGAAATACAACTATTCCAACCGAGAAAACGCAAGTATTTTCTACTGCTGCTGATAATCAGCCAGCTGTTGAGGTGCATGTACTTCAAGGAGAAAGAGAAATGGCAGCAGACAATAAAACACTTGGTAAATTCATTTTAGATGGAATTCCACCGGCACCAAGAGGTGTTCCTCAAATTGAGGTTACTTATAAAATTGATGCAAATGGTATTTTGAATGTTTCTGCAAAAGATAAGGCAACAGGCAAAGAGCAGAATATAACTATTAAAGCTTCTACGCAAATGGAGGAAGATGAGATAGACAAAATGGTAGAAGAAGCATCAAAGCATGCAGCAGAAGACAAGAAAAAGAAAGAAAAGGCTGAGATAAAAAACAATGCTGATACATTGGTATTCCAGACCAAAAAACTAATTGAAGATATGGGAGATAAAATTGACAAAAAAGACAAAAAGGAATTAGAAAAAGATTCCGAGGCCCTTCAAAAGTTAATTGCAGAAGAAGATTTTGATAAGGATGAGGTAAAGAAAAAGACAGAGGAGTTAACAAAGAAACTACAGGACAAAGGAGCTAAGATGTATGAAAAAGTAGCTAAAGAAGAAGCTGCAAAAAAGTCCAAAGAGGAAAAAAAAGAAAAAAAAGACAAGAAGAAAAAAGATAAAAAGAAGGCTAATGATAAAAAAGATGATGACGACGCAGAAGAAGGCGAAGTAGTTGATGAAGATAAATAAGTAGTGTAAAAAGAGTAGTTATTGATAAGCTGGAGCAATCTTGAAGATTGCTCCAGCTTTTGTTTTCAGAGGAAAAAATTAGTTTGCAGTTGGATGTCTAAATGTAAATTATGTAATTAAAAAATTATTATAAGTTATGATATAATTGTAAAGTTATTTATTAAATTAATCAAATATGGAGCAAGACATAAGAGAATTGGATCTTCGAATGAATAGTGCTGAAGGAGGCGGGTTAGTTGCTACTTCCGTTAAACCGCCTTATTGTGCTCTAGCATGTAGCAATCCTGATGCAGAGGCAGTTATAGACTGTCCGACACTATCTATTAATTGTCTCGATTGCACCCGTCTTTCAAATTTAAGAGGTGATCGTTCTGATGAAAAACTATTTGAGATTATGGATGCAATTAGACAAGATGGTTATGCATATACTTCACCATAATAAATTTATAGCTCATATCATTCTTTTCATTTTTATAGAATTGTAAATTATGATCTACTTTCAATCAAATACTTGGAATATAGAAACTTTACAATGCGTCAGTTGCTATTTTGATTTATTACGGAGGATTGTCTTTGTCAACATTGTGGGGATGGTGGTGACTTTGGAAGAGTGAGAGAACAGTTGAAGAGTACAGATGAGAGATTGGTAATTTGTGCAACAAAGGGGAAACGGTGTGAGGAAGTATGTGTTTTCGGCTTGGACTAAGTCAACTAACATCTGCAGGTTTAACTACAATTATGCCTGAGTTTGTATAGTATTATAACCTGAAATTAATTGTACGAATAAAAGATATTTAATTCTCCCTCATCTCAATATAATATTCAAATGAATCAATATCCCACGCAACTCTTTCTATTACATCGGTTAATTTAAAATGAAATCCAAATGCATCTGCCTCCTGGGTACTATTGTTGGAGCAGTCTACCTGCAGGTGAATTCTTTGAGACTGTCCATCTTTTGCTACATTGAGTTCAATAAATTTCATTTTTTCGGACGTTGTACAGTGGATTCCAAAATTATGAGATGTCATACTTATACCCTCTTCCAAAATAGTATGGGAATCATTTCTTTTCATCATAAAATTATATACAGCTTTTGGTTTTTCAGGTTCTGGATCTAGAGGAGTATAACTGTTGTGAATGATTTGAATAATATGGGCTACTTCTCCCCTGTTGGTTATGTGTTTTACATTGGCTTCGGTAATAGTTGGAGGGCGAGCATTAAATAAATCCATACGGTTTAAGTATTCCATAAGTTCGGCATTTTTATCTATATTATGATTTTCATCAAGTGTGCGCATTGCTATCTTCAAAGCTTCTCCGTATGTAATGTTATTTTCTGGTTTGAAAGTTCCATCTGTAAAGCCTTTAATTATGTCTTCTTCTTTTGCTACACAAATATATGTGGAAAATGGGTGGCCGTCATAATCCCAGTTTTGACATTCTTCTCGTTCCTGGAGTCCTGCTGTGTTGTCGGTACAGGATACCGTTCCACCTGCAATATCTGGAAATATATAGTCGTAAGTTATTCTAAAGGTTTCCTCTTCGGCAATATAGTTTTGATGTAGACAGGATGCTGTAAAATCTTCCTCGTACTTAGCATTGATTACAATTTTTGTAAACTCTGCCCTGGTTATCGGCTGTTCTGGTCTGTAGGTTCCATCTGAAAATCCACTTACAAATCCATGGTCTTTTATATACTCTATCTCATTGGCATAGGTATGATATCTGGAAATATCCGGAAAGTTTTCCGCTTTGACAAATTCAATTTGAGAAGATACAAGTAGAATTAGGAATATCGAGCTTAGAGTCAATTTTAAAAATTTTTTCATATGAAAAAAATAAGAAATAAAGTTAACTTTATTAGTATTATCGAATATTAATA
>WJKM01000009.1 GCA_014729085.1 Candidatus Dojkabacteria bacterium
AATTTCCAACAGACAGAGATCTACACGAAGTAGAAGTAGGCGATAGTCTATGGGGAATTTATAATGAGCTTGGTGTTGAGAATCCAGACATGGAATTAGAAGCTTATGAAGATTGGATGGCTTATGTTACAGAGATGGATGGTGATGAAGATACAAGTACATTTGATATAAGAGATGCAAATGGATATATCCACCCAAATGGTGACTATGTTCCAATGCCAACAATGGCTCCAAGACCTCCAGCTGACCCGGACGCACCAAGTGCTCCTGATGCCTCAGTAAGCTATGATGCTGATTCACTTTCAACTGATGACCAACTTGTAGGAGATAATTTTGAAACTCAAATTGCAACTGGTGAGGGATTCACATCTTGGGCTGCAAGAAACGGTTTAGAATGGAGAGATCTTATTGATAAAGAAATTCAACTTTATGACCGAGAAGGAAATAACATCGGTTATCAAGTTATGGATAGTGGATTAAATGTCACTAGATACGACGTAGATGGAGAAGTTATGGTTCGAGCAATGCAACCAGGTGAATACTATGGTGTTGAAAAAGATGATTATGATGCAGCACTAGCTACTGAGTAATCCAAGATTAAGTCTACGACCATAAAACCACGGACTCCAGTCCGTGGTTTTTTCATGTAATGAATTTATTAGAATAAAGCCGTTGACTTTTTGTATTTTATCTTTATATAATTTGAAATAACCTCTAATTTATTTTATTCTGCCCGATTTATTTAATATATTAATTGATTAATTATGCCTTTTCCACCAGAAGAATTTAATCCTGAATACATAGGAATGCAGGATTATCTAACTGATATGGCTGATGGGGATTTAGCTGTCGATCAAATCCCTGACCAGTATCAGCCAGACCATTCAGTATACGATGAAGCTTGGGCTTATCAGGACATGAATGGTGATGGCCTAACACAATTTGAGTCAGATACCGTTTTGAACAATAGCTTAACAGCTGTTGCACAGCTAGGCGCATCTACAGGAGTTGACGTCCTAACTCCATATAAAGCAAAGCTTGAAGCTCTAGGTAATCCAGATGAAGCAGGATCCGGACTTGGAACTGATGCTCCAGATCTTGGGAATGCAGATGGGGATACTCTATTAAATGAATTTGATCCATACAATACCGCTTATGAAGATTTGACACCAGAGGATGAGGACTTATTAAGAGAAGCTATGTTCACAGCCTATGGTATTACAGATACATTAGGTGGAGGTGATGACGGAACTGAACCAAATGGGATTCCTGATTATATCGATGCAATTGAAAGAGATGGTGTACGAGAAGCAAGGTTGGAAGAATTTAATGAAGTATACGATGCCTTTGCACCAACTTATTTTGAATTAGCATACAGCCATCAAATAGCTGCAGATGATATAAAAACAGCCATGAATCCATTTGCAGTAGTAGAGACTGGAACAAGTATTGACTATGATGGAGATGCAATTTCAGATGAAAGTATGACACAAGACTTTGATGGTGATGGTCTTGTCGATGGACTTGATCTAGATGCTGATGGAGATGGAACTCTTGATGCTGATGAACCAGATACATATCTTCAAAATGATAATCCAGATCAATATTATGTAGATGTTGCCAGTGCAACTATACCAGCCGCATCAGAACCAGATGCCGGAGGAGTTACTGAACCTGAACCAGTAGTTGAAACACCAAGTGTATCTAATGTCCCATTGATAACAAGAGATATGAGCCCCATCATTCGAGATGCATGGAACGCAAATGATTTGGATTATAATAATGAAGTATCAATTAGACAATACCTTGACTGGGCTATTGAGCAAAATGGAGGTATTCAGGGATACAATCCAGTATACAGTGATCTAATGGGAAGATTAGAACCTTACTTCGAGCAAGAACTAGGAAGAGAAATTGACTGGTCAAATGGAGATGATCAGCAATTCGCATTCCGAACCCTTGCAAGATGGATGACTGCAAACGGAGCGGGAAACTAAATCTAGATTGATAGGAGATTTAAACCACGGACGTTGGTCCGTGGTTTTTTTTATTAAAAAAAACTTCTACAAATTAACTTTCTATACTTAATTTTGAGAGTTGATTCATTCTCTAATCCAAAAGGAATGAATATTTTTTTAGGAGTTTATGTTGAGCTGGCTTCTTAATACACAAATTTTAAAAGACCTCATATAATACAAAATCTATGTATCATAAATTTCAAATTATTTTCAAAATAGTTTAAAATAAGAAAGAATTCAAATTATTTTTTTCTTAAATTTAGATGGATACATTCCAGATCATATATGCCACTGGTTCAGGAAATACTGAATTAGTATGCGAGGAGGTATCCAAGCTTTTCAAAATTAATAATATAGAAAATGTACTTCACAGAGCAGAAATAACTTCTATAGATGTTATTAAAAATAACCAAATGTTTATATTTGGGACTTCAACATGGGAACATGGCGAAATCAACCCATATTTTAATCATCTGTTAAAGAAGATGAGGGATATAAAATTAAAAGGTAAGAAAGCAGGTTTTATAGGTTTGGGAGATAACAGGTATGAGAAATTTTTATTTTGTGAAGGTATAGAGATTCTGAGAAGAGCTTTCTTAGAAAATGGTGGTGAACAGATAGGAAATACACTTAAAATACAAGGAGAACCACATGATCAATTAGAAACAAGAGTAAAACAGTGGGTTAAAAGATTTATAGAAGAATTTTAGTTATACTAATCATAAATGAAAATGTCCAAAAATGAAAGATTGAAATTATGTATTAACTTAATGAAACCCTTGTGCTGGGACCAAATCAAAAGTTCGATTGGCCGACCAAAGGGAGAGACAATAGGACAATTTGATTTAAGAGCAGTATATTATCAAACAATATGAAACATAATCGTTTTGTAATAAAAATTGGAGGGGCGTCCGGGCAGGGCATAAACTCTGTCGGAGAGATTATGGCTAAAGGTTTGAAAAGAACAGGTTTTAATGTTTTTGCATATAGAGAATATCCTTCTTTAATTCAGGGAGGATTTGCTACTTACCAGTTGGATTTTTCAGATAGGGACATAAATGCCTCGTCAATGAATTGGGATTTGGCAATTTGTCTAAGTAGAGACGCAATACATAATCTAATTACAAATTTGAATAAGAATGGAATCTTGATTCATAGTATAGAAACAACAGTTTTATCACGCAAAGAGAAAGAATTAATAGAAGAAAAAGATTTGAAAATAATTAAAATAGAAGCTAAAGAAGTAATAAAAGAAATGGGCGGTATCAAAATTCTAGAAAATATATTTTTATTGAATATTGCTTGGAGACTTTTGGATCTAAACAATAAAGTAATCAAACAAATAATAAAAGAACGCTTTATAGACAAGAAGAAAGTTTTGCGTATGAACTTGAAGTGTATAGAAGAAGCGCAGAATTATAACTTGCCACAAGGTATTAATAAATTTAAGATAAATTTCAGCCAAGATGAGAGTAACAAATCAAATTTATTGATTACCGGTAATTATGCAATGGCATTGGGTGCTATTGCGGCTGGAGTAAGAGCTTATTATGCGTATCCAATGACTCCTTCCTCTTCTATACTTACTTATTTGGCTAAAGTGGCAGAAAAAACTGGAATGCTTGTAAAGCAAGCGGAAGATGAAATTACTGCTGTACAGATGACTCTTGGAAGCATGCACATGGGAACAAGGGCACTTGTTGCTACATCCGGAGGAGGCTTTGATTTGATGAGCGAAAGTTTCTCCATGGCTGGTATGGCAGAAATCCCTCTTGTTTGCATTGTTGCTCAAAGACCAGGACCTGCTACTGGTTTACCAACATGGACCGCAGGTGGTGATTTGAATATGGCAGTATACGCAGGACACGGCGAATATCCAAGATGTGTGTATGCAGCCAGTGATGCTGGAAGTGCTTATCTAGTTGTTCAGAAAGCTTTGAATACAGCTGAAAAATTTCAGATACCAGTTATAGTTTTAACAGAAAAGCAGATTGCTGAATCATTTTATTTACTTAACAACTTACCGGAATCGCTTGAAATAGAAAGAGGACTTGTTGTCGGAAAAGAAATAGAAAATATCGAATCTAAAGATAGATACAAAATTACAGATACAGGTATATCCCCAAGGTGGCTCCCAGGGCAAACTCCGAATACTTTCTATGCTAACGCTGATGAGCATTTCGAGCAAGGGCGAATTACCGAAGATAAAGATGAATCAAAAAAGATTTATAAAAAAAGAATGAAAAAGCTTCAAACCTTAAAAAAAGAATTGCCTGAGCCAGAAGTATTTGGAAAGGAACAAGGAGATATTTTATTTGTGGGATGGGGTAGTGTAAAAGCTACAGTTCTTGATGTAATGAATTTACAGAATCAAAAAAATATTTCATATCTTCATTATGAATGTTTATACCCAGTCAAAACTGAAAAGTTCCAAAATATTAAAGATAATTTTAATAAGATAGTATTAATAGAGAATAATTATTCAGGCCAGTTAGGGGATTTAATTAAGTTGGGATGTGGCCATAACTTTGAAAATAAATTACTCAAATATGATGGAAGGCCTTTCTTTATAGAGGAAATTTTAGATTATATAGAATCAATAAATGACTAATAATTCAAAATGTGTAAAATACAATGATTATTTTTCGGACCAACTTTATACTTGGTGTACAAATTGCGGAAATTATGCATTACATTCTGCTTTGAAAAGAGCACTTGTTGCAGAAAAAATTGCTCCAAAAGACACATTGATGGTTTTTGATATAGGGTGTCATGGTAATGGTGCGGATAAAATTGATGCATATACTGTGCATGGAATTCATGGACGAGTTATTCCTTTTGCGGCAGGTGCACAGCTTGCAAATCGAAATATGAAAGTTTTCGCCTTTGGAGGAGACGGAGGAATTTTAAGCGAAGGAATCAATCACTTAGTGCATGCAATTAGGTGTGATTTCGACCTTGTTTTTGTACTTCATAATAATAGAAATTATGGACTTACAACTGGTCAAGCTTCAGCTACAACCCCTAAGGGATTTGAGATGAATTCAGCACCAAATGGAGTTACTGAAGAGCCAATAAATCCAACAGAATTTGTTTTATCTTTGGATCCGACTTTTGTTGCACGAGGTTTTTCTGGAAATATAAAGAAATTAACTCAAATTTTTAAGCAAGCAATTAATCATCAAGGATTTAGCTTCGTCGAAGTTCTTCAGGATTGTCCTACATACAATAGCGCAACACCCCACAATTGGTATTTGGAACGTGTAATTGATGTAGATATATTTGATAATTATGATCGATCAGATATTAAGCAGGCAAAAAAAATATGTAAAGATATGGCTGAAAAAATTGCTACAGGTGTGTTATATAAAAATGAAGATAGCGATGATTATTATACAAGACAACCTAGTCGAAAAGATATGAAGAGTGAATTGGTAGAGGAAGTCCAACAAGAACAAATAACGGAATTATTAGAAGAGTTCCGATAAAATTTAATTTAAATTTATTATTATTTTCTTGTTAAAAATTTTTATTTATACTAAATTTAAAGTATCCAAAATTTATATTAATATCTGCAGTTTATGAAAGTACGCCAACTTACAAAATCTGCTCAAGGTAAGAAGGTAAATTATGTAGGCCTTTTTTCGATTATCGCAATTGTTGCTGTTTCTGCAACACTTTTAAGTTTGAGATTAGCAAGCCATCAAGATCAACAGGGAACAGAGAGTGAGGCATCTGCCACTCAAGAATCTTATCCATGGACAGATAATGGACCAAAGTCTGTGTGGGTCGGAAGTGTAGGAAATATAGCTACAATTATTAATGGAGATGCGGGATGGAAGTTTAAACAGAAAGAAAAATTATGGGAAAAGAATGGAGAGCCTTTTACTCTGAAGCAATCAGGATGGTGGAATAAAGAAATTAAAAAAGATGGTACTTCTGATCCTGGTAAAACTGAAGGTTTTGGAGCAGAACCATATGAAGGTACATATCCATGGACAAATGGTGGTCCTACGTGTGCATGGACAAGTCCAAAAAATAAAAAGATATCTGTTTGTAATGGAGAAATATGCTGGCAATGGGATGAGGCAAAAAGCAATTGGAGCAGGAATGGCTCAGCTGTGAAAATATCAGAATCAGGTACCTGGAATAGAAAAATTAAAAAGGATGGAACAGATGATCCTAATGAAACAGAAGGAATTGGAATAAGACCTTTTAATCATGGAAATTATATTGATTTTAAGCCCTGGTCGGATGGGGGACCAACTTCTGCTTGGACAAATGATAAAGACAATTTAATTACTGTTTGTAATAAGGAAGTATGTTGGACATGGGATGAAGTGGCTAATGATTGGTATGATGATGGCAAAGCTTATCAAATATCAAAATCTGGATATTGGAATAAGAAAATTAAGAAAAATGGAGAAGATGATCCCAATGAGAGTGAGGGTTTTGGTGTAAATCCTTTAGATGGTATTTATCCATGGAGTGATTCGGGTCCAACATCTGCATGGGAAAATTATGTAGATAAGTTAATAAGTATTTGTAATGGAAATGTATGTTGGCAATGGGATGTGGAAAATGAAAAATGGAATAATGGAGGAACCCCGGTTAAATTATCAGACTCTGGGTGGTGGAATAAGGAGATTAAGAAGGATGGAACACCTGATCCCAACAAAACAGAAGGATTTGGTGTAGAACCATATACAGGCTCTTCAGGAGGTGGTTCAGGTGGTGCAAGTAATGCAGCAGATCTCACTGGTGATGGTAATGTGAATATTAGTGATTTTGGATACTTTGTAGATAAGTACAAAAGCGGAGATGATTCAAAAATCGATTTTGATGGTGATGGAGAATATAAAAAGGATTTAAATGATTTCACTCAATTTGCTCCTTTGTATATAGAAGGGGTTGAAAATTAATTTTTATAAAATAAAGTAAATTATGAAGGCTAGAAATGTTCTTTCTGTAAAAAATGAAGAAAAGAAAACTAATTATTTACCCTTTGTTATTTTGGTAGTGATAGTTATTATTGGAGCTACAATTGGTTTAATAATACAAAGTCGAGATGTTGGAGAAGAGAAAACAGAAGCTTCGACAGAGGCTATTTACCCATGGACAGATAATGGTCCTACAGCAGGATGGAATAATGAAAACTCAGGCGAGATACTTGTATGCAATAAAGGTTATTGTTGGATATGGAATGATGTAGGTACAGATGATCCAAATTACGGATGGGCAGAATATGGTAAGGTCTATAAAATCTCTGAATTGCCGGAGTGGAATAGAGAAATACCTCTACCTGATGGAACAACTGACTTTGGAGTATTTCCGTTTAGTGCAGACGAGCAATCTGGTACTATAACAAGTAGCCCTACTCCAACAGGCTATTCAAGAACGGAATATCTAGCAGACTTGGATTACGATGGTATTGTAGGTATTAAAGATTTTAGTAAATTCATAATTTGTTATAAAAAAGGAGATTGTCCAGAAATAGACTATAATGGTAATAGTTTATATTTAAAAGATATTGGAGATTTTGTCGCTTACGCTCCTTATTATATCCAAGAAAGTAAATTAGGTCCTATTAGCGGTACAATTGGGGGAAGTACTACACCAACTGCACCTGTTGAACCTGACTTTGATATTTATCCATGGAGTATTGATGGTTTAACGGCAGGATGGAGTAGTACGCGTACTGTAACAGTATGTAATGGAGAAATTTGTTGGATATGGAATGATGTTGCAGCTAGTGACCCTAATTATGGATGGGCAGAAGATGGAGAACCAGTGATACTTTCAGAACATGAATTATGGGAAGATATTAAACCATATAATGGCAGTTCGTATAATAATTATTACCCATGGACAGATGGCGGTCCCACCGCTGCTTGGAGGTGGCAAAGAACGGAGGACTCTTATGAGGAAGTTTGGGTTTGTAATAAAGAAATCTGCTGGATTTGGAATAATGTGTCAACAAGTAATCCAGATTATGGATGGACTTCGATAACCGGTGATACAAAAGGCGAAGCTGTAAATATCAGTCAACTGGATTTTTTTACAAATAATCTTCAAGGAGTTGATGGTATTTTCCTTTGGAATGGAGGCCCGACTGCTGCATGGCAGGGAAAAACGAATCATACTCTAAGTATATGTAATGGAGAGTATTGCTGGCAATGGGATAATGATTGGGATGGGGGGACTGCAGGTTGGAATAGCAATGGTGATGGTCTAAAAATATCTACTTCCGGATGGTGGAATAAAGAAATTAGTAGAGGAGCAGAGTATCCGGTAGATGAAGAATTTGGAGTTGAAGCATATTGTCCTCCAAATACTTATCTAAGTGATGACAAAACTACTTGCCAAGAATTGTCAGGAGGAGGAACAATTACGCCTAGTGAGACTCCTACAGATACTTCATTAGCAATTCAAGGATTCTCAACAATTATAAATCATCCTTATGTTTCAGGAGTAGAATTAAGACATTTGGCCGTAAAAGATGATGCAATGTATCTTCGAGACAAAAACTCTGGGACATGGGATGAATGGAATTTATCAAGCTCATCATGGTTTGATGGTGCGGGAACTGGAGATATCCAGGGTTTCAATGTGATTATTGATCATCCTTATGTAGATGGTGTAGAAATAAGACATCATGTCATAAAAGATAATCAGATTTACCATAGGGATAGAAAGAATGCAACATGGGATGATGAGTGGACTCAAGGTTCATCAACTTGGTTTGACGGAGCGGGTTCTGGTGATATTCAGGGATTTGCAATTATTATGGATCATCCCTATGATCCTGATGTTCAGACCAGACATTTAGTTATTCGGAATGGTACTCTTTATCGAAAGGATAAAGTATCTGACACATGGGGGAATTGGGAACAAGGAGCGGCTGATTGGTTTAATGGTACGGGTACAGGTGAAATACAAGGATTTAATGTAATGATTGATTTTCCTTCCGGAGTTGAAATACGTCATCAACTTGTACGAAATGGAAAGTTGTATTACAAAGACAGGACCAGTGGAACATGGGGTGACTGGACAGAAGAAACAGGTTGGCTAGATGGAATTAAGGTTGCAATTCCTCCTCAGACTGAACCGTATTACGATGGTAGTATTTATGGATGGGTACTTGCAGATCCAGGAGAAAACTGTATACAGGCCTGTGGAAGATTTGACTTAGACTGCAGTACGAACAATTGGAATGATGCAAACTGTTCAATTCTTGATCAACTTGTATCGTGCAAGACCCCAAATATGTGTACTAGTTTAGATGATGATGGGGCTCCATTTATGAGTAATACAGATAGGACCTGTTATTCCAGATCTTCTAGTAAAACTCAAGATTGTCAAGAATCTGATTCAGGTGCTAGACGTTTGTGCGGGTGTGTTGTAAATTCGGGTATAACAGCAACTACTACTACATCTCCGAC
Organism: Candidatus Dojkabacteria bacterium; assembly: GCA_014729085.1. Classification (GTDB taxonomy): domain Bacteria; phylum Patescibacteriota; class Dojkabacteria; order B142; family WJKM01; genus WJKM01. The sequence goes on from WJKM01000009.1 coordinate 9,461, forward strand.
GGTTACTGTTACATCTACAGCTACATCAACTCCTGTTACAACTGATAATTTAGCTTTAAATAAACCAATTTCTGATATATCAGGAGATATTCATAATCTTTCGCCATCATATAGTAAACCAAACGATTGGCTGGAAATGAATGATGGTGATATAGGGACTGCTTGGAGCGTAAATACTGATGGAACTACTTCTGCAAATAAGACTAGGGCTACAATTGATCTTGAAAACTATTATGATATTGACAATATTAAATATAAAGTGAAATGGGATAACAGAGAAAATTTATATGGGACTGGTGCGAAAATAACTATTTATGGATCAACAGATAATAATAACTGGATAGTGTTGGATGTAGAAGAAGTCGAAAGAAATCAATTAGTAGATCTTGATGTTTTTGCCAGTGCCATTAGATATATTAAATTTGAATGGACAGATAATATTGGAGGAAGTGCGAATTGGAATGGATGGGGAGGTATTTATGAATTAGAGGCTTATGGCACTGAATCTCCAGGTCAAAAATTAACTGTGGATGAAGTTACTGTGCATGAAGGAGATGTGCTGGAATTATATGGTAGTCATAGTAAACCAGAAGATTGGTTGGATATGATTGACGGAGTTTATAAAACAGGTTGGAAAACTTTTACCGATGGTCATCCTTCTGTGCAGAGGTGGAGCCAGAATGCAATTGGTGTAATTAAGTTAACAAGTAGTAGTACACTTAATGCAATTAGATATAAAGTAAGTTGGGATACTGATTCTGGATATGGTACCAAAGCACGAATAAGGATTTCAGTTTCAGAAGATCAATCAAGTTGGACAGAGATAGATACAAGCGTAGTTAATAGAAAAGCAATTCAAACAATACCTGTTTCTTCTTCCAATTCTTATAGTTATGTTAAGATAGAATGGTTAGATTGTTCAGATATTAGCGGAGGTAGCTGTCCATATGGATGGAATGGATGGGGAAACATTTATGAGCTGGAAGTCTTTGGAGAGGAATAGATTGATTGTTCAGTATGTCTACCACTACCATAGACTGTATGATATAATTTTTTTAAGCAAACAGGGATACTGAAAGCCTGACAAGATAGTGACATAAAATAGAAAAGTAATTAAAGAGCTATGAATTAATTATGACTTCATGGAAATAAGGTGGCACCACGGTTTAAATTTAATCGCCCTTTATCGTTTCAAGTTTTTGAGATGATAAAGGGCGAATTTATTTTATTTGTTATTTATTAGCTATGAAAAGAATTATTTCCTCAAGATTGAATTCAAGAATTGGGGAGAAAGTAAGAGTAAAAGGATGGCTGAATACAGTTAGAAGTTTAGGAAAAATAAATTTCTTAATAATAAGAGATAGGGGAGGATTTACACAGATAGTGATTGAGAATCCCAAGGAATTTAAAAAAATCGAAGATTTGCAACCCGGATCAGTTTTAAGTATAGAAGGTGAAGTTCAAAAAACCGACCAAACTGAAAGTGGTGTTGAGATTAGTAATCCCTCAATAACTGTAGAAATACCAATTCAGAATGTTCCTGCCGTTGAATATACAAAGTCGGAAATAAGAGCAGATTTAGATACTGTATTGGACAATAGGGCAATTACTTTGAGAAATCGTCGTCATGCTGCTATTTTCAAAATTCAAGCAGAGATTGTAGCAGCTTACCGTGAATTTTTGAGATCTGAAGGGTTTATTGAATTCTTTGGACCTACTATTATAGGTGCTTCATCTGAGGGAGGTGCAGAATTATTTACAGTCAATTATTTTGATCATGAAGCAAAGTTGTCACAAAGCGCACAACTTTATAAGCAAATAATGGTTGGGGTTCATGAAAGAGTATTTGCATTGATGAAGTGTTATCGAGCAGAAAAATCAAATACTAGAAGACATCTAACAGAAGCAACTCAATTTGAATTTGAAATGGGATTTATTGAAGATTTTACTGAAGTTATGGATATGCTTGAGAAGACTATTAAATATATTATTAATCATTTACAAAATACTTGTAAATCGGAATTAGAGCTAATTGGAGCTGAATTACCGAAAGCTCCAGAGGATGTTAAGTTTCCTCGAGTACCATTCAAAAAGGCTTTAGAAATAGTTTTTGAGAGAACTGGAATAGATGAAAGGGAAGAAGATGACTTATCTCCAATGGCCGAGAAAGAGTTATGTAAATATGCTCTAAGGGAATTCGGAACCGATTTTGTTTTTGTACCATATTTTCTTAGAAAAAAATGTGCTTTCTATGCAAAGCCAAATGAAGAAAATCCAGAGGTATGCAATTATTTTGATCTGCTTTGCAGGGAAATTGAGATAGTAAGCGGAGGACAAAGGATAAATGATCATGACGAATTAGTTGAGTCTCTGAAACTTAAGGGCTTAGATCCTGAGGATTTTCAGGACTATCTTTCAATATTCAAGAGAGGAATGCCTAAACACGGAGGCTTTGGTATGGGAATGGAACGTTTAACAATGATGCTTCTAGGGCTTGATAATATTCGTGAGGCTACATTATTTCCTTCAGATCCTAAAAGAATAGCTGGAAACAGAATCAAAGCAGAAATTTTTACTGGTGCAGAAAATGTACGCAATGAAATTATCCGCCAATTAAAAGAAAATGAGTTCGAATACGAACATCAAGAACATGAACCGACACCAACGTCTGAAGATTCCTCTAAAGTTAGGGGGACAAAACCGGAGGAAGGAGTAAAGGCAATAATACTAAAAGGTAAGACAACTGGAAAGAATTATCAATTTAATTTACCCTCTCAACTCAAAATGAATATGAAAAAAGTAGCCAAGATTGTTGGTGAAAGATGTGAATTCGAGGATCCTAAAGTGTTAGAGAAACGGTTTGGTATCGTAGTGGGAGGTGTTCCCCCGTTTGGAAATTTACTTGGCCTTAAAACATATTTTGATAAACGAATACTGGATGAAGAAAGAGCAGCTTTTAACTGTGGAATGCAAACTGAGTCAATCATTATGAAAAGTAATGATTTAGTTGAATTAGTAGAGCCGGAAATGGCTGATTTTGCTAAAAGTTGATGTTTTACAACCTTGATTCAATAACAACAAGGGGGTTATTAACCTCCTTGTTTTGTTATAATAATCATCATTATTAAAATTTTTCTATGAAGTATTACGTCAAGACTTATGGTTGTCAAATGAATTATGCAGATTCGGAACGAATCAGAACTGTTTTTAATAATTTTGGGGTTGAAGAAGTTAAAGACATCAAGAAAGCTGATTACATTGTTCTTAATTCATGTGCTGTAAGACAAAAAGCAGAGGATAAACTCTTAGGACAAGGTAGACTGATTAAGAGATTAAAACAAAAGCATAAGTCTCAATTCGATTCGTCTGCAAAAGAAGGTATATATCCAATTGTCATTCTCACTGGGTGTATGGTTAAGACTGGTATTAAAGGTAGAGTGAAAAAGAAATCAGTAGAAAGAATAAGAAATGAGTTACTTCACAATATAGATTGGCTTGATTATGCTGTTTCTATTGAAAAAGTATTTTCGTTATTAGAGCAGATTCTCTATGAAAGAGGTAACGAAAAGAAAAATAATGAATTAAGGGATCAGAGTAAAACTTACTTGGATATTCCATCTACACCCTATTCATCATTTGAAGCTTCTTTACCCATATCATACGGTTGTAATCATCATTGTACTTTTTGCACTGTTCCTTTTTCTAGAGGAGAAGAAAATTTTCGGTCTTATAATGAAATTAAAAATGAATATTCGGATTATGTAAAGCAGGAATATAAAAAGATTACATTGCTTGGTCAGACTGTAAATAAGTGGTTGAATCCAAAATATGAATATCATCCGAAGGCATATTCTTGGTATAAATATGGAGAGATACTCCCAAATGCCTTAGATAGCGATGGTTCAGAGCCAGATAATTTTTTAAACCTATTATCTGATTTAGATTCAGTAGAAGGAAAGTATTGGCTGAATTTTATTTCTTCATATCCAAATTATTTTACAAAAGATTTAATCAAATATATTGTGGAGTCGATTAAATCAGAAGATGGACATCTTGTTCCAAATATCCATTTGGCGGTTCAATCGGGTAGTAATCGAGTGCTTGCAGATATGTACAGGCATTATTCCATAGAAGAGTTTATTAGTATAGTCAGACAGTTTAGAGAAAAAATTCCGGATATATCTATTACAACAGATATAATAGTGGGATATACTACAGAAACAGAAGAAGATTTTCAAAAAAGTATTGAGTTAGTTAGAAATATGGATTTTGATATGATTTATATTTCTGAATATTCCGTGAGACCGGATACCCCGGCTTCAGAATTGGGAGATAAAGTATCAAAAATAGAGAAGACAAAGAGGAAAAAAATACTCAACAGTATTTTTGAAAAGAATTTAATTAAAAGGAATAAACAATTTTTAAATTCAACGCAGGAAGTCTTGATACAAAAAAGACATAAAAATAAATTGATAGGTAGAAGCAGATATGGAAAAGATGTAATGATTCTAAATACTAAAGATATCAATGATTTTTCTAGATGGTATGGAAAATTTATTGAAGTAAAAATTACAGATACAGGAGCCTGGGGTTTAAAAGGAAAAGTCAAAGGTTAAATCATAGACTTAAAGAAAATTCTTTATATCATTAATTAAATAATTCGGAATCTTATCCTTCCATTCTGGTTTTTTTTCATTAAATTCTTTTCTTATTAAAGTACCTTTAAATACGTTTCGTTTATAAAAGGGAATTTTTAAAATATTAAATCCCGCATTACGAAAAATATTAATTACCCAATCATCATTTGAGACAATTACATCAAAATTATTGATTTTTCCTAGGCAATGTTCAAGCCATTTGTCATCATTGTTTGGGAAGTCATCCAGTAGAACAATAGATTGGATACTATCCTGCAGTGCTTCATTTTTTATAACTTTCTCAATAAGTTTTTGTCTGTTTTTAGCAGAAATTGGGTTTTTATCGTTTTGGATATTTGCACTACCAATAGCAATAATCAATTTATCCAATACTTTGAGGCTCTCTTTAAGAATAAAAAGATGACCTTTGTGAAAAGGCTGGTAACGACCGATTAACAAACCAGTTGTATTTTTCTCCATTTGAAGCCGTTAAAAAACTCTGGTTTATTATAAAACAAATAGATTCAGATATATAGTTAGATCGTTAGAAATTTTCAACTGGCTCCCAGCTAAGCGGTATCCGCATATAAGCAGTATCAGGTTCAATTACTTCATATCCCTCTGGGTTGTAGTAATGTTCAGGTATAGTGTAGTTATATTCTTTAATAGTATACTCTGCGGGTAATCCTGGAGTTCTTGTAAGTAGTTTTGTGAAATTATAAGTATTTGCATATTCTAATCCTGTGATTTCCTCTATGCCAAGTTCTTCTTGCAAGCCTCTTATGGCAGATTCTTTAAAGGTTTCACCTTGTTTTTTGGTCTCTCCTATGGAAAGTGAGTATCCCTGAGTAGATTTTGTCTCTACAAGTTCATCTTTGACATTATACCTATCTCTTCTTTGCTCAAGTAAAATCGATTCATTTGTTGGAGAGAATACATTTATATTTACTCCTTCTTTTAATTGTAATAATTTATTTTTCCTACTTGCTAATCGTGTATCTCCAATTTGAATTAATTGAGCTAGTTCGAAAATTTGTCCGAACGTCCATTGTTCAATCGGAACACCGTATTCAGTTAATATCTGTATGAGATGTCTATAATCAGAAACTGGCACAATTTCTGTGTTATCAGTTTCAGATTCAAGATTGCAAGTAATTTCAGCTGTTTCCATATAGAGTTTGTAAAAGCCCTAGAATTATATCGTATATTTCGAATTTGTAAATTTCTTACAAAAAATAAATAAAAAAACATGGATAGTCCTACCCATGTTTTTTTATATTTGATTTATTATTATCCCTGATATAATTCAAAATCGCCTTCTAAGTCGTCAAATGGAGAGTATTCCCAATCATCATTAAGTGGAGGACTGCAATCTTCTGTTACGTCTGTTATTCCAGTTTGTTCTAATACTGAATCTAGATGATGCTCTTCTCCATGGTTAACTATTCCATAATAATATTCAGGATTCATCATATATGGGGTTCCATCCTCCGTAACTAGTGTTGGCTGTCCATCTTCAGCAAAATCTAGATATAGAGTATCAACTCCTTCTAGAGTTTCTGGATCATATACATACACTTCAATTTCATTCAATGCGTTATATTGGTTAGGTCCTATTTCTATGTCAGTATCCCACCAGTCTTCTAATGAGGTTTCTAAAGATCCGAGAAAACTATTACCGGCGCTAACGGCTGGACTAAAATAAAGTGCTTCTGTATTACTTTTAGAGATATATTGCCAGTCATCTCTATAAGGCATACATGGTTCGTGGGAATCAAGCTCACATATATATGTGGGAGTTTCTAGCATTGGAGGGATAAAAGATTCTTCCATTTAATTAATTTAATAGATAATATAACGTACAATTATATCAACTATAGGGTAGAATATGCAACAGGTAACTCCAACGGTTTTTAACAAAACTTATTTCAATAATTTAGACCAAGAGGAAAAAATTATTAGATTTCCAGGAAGCATTTATTTTAATCTTTCTGCTACTTCATCTTTACCAAGTACCTCCATACTTTCGAAAAGAGGAGGGGAAATAGGAGAGCCTAAAGTTAAAATTCTTAATGTCATAAAAGCTTGTCCTGCTTTAATATCTAACTTTTTCGCTATATCTCGTATACAGCTTTCCCAATTATCATGTCCCCAATTTTTAATACTGGTTTGTTCATTTAGTTCGACAGAAAATTCAGAAATTATTTTTTGTATTTCTTTTTCTTTTAATTTTTTTGTATGCTTATGTTCTTTAAGTATTTTTTCAATCTCTTTTGTTTCAGGTTTGAAGTAAAAATTGTATATCAAATCTGAAATTTCAGAAAGCAGTTCGACACGTTCATGTACAAGTTCAAGTATTGTTTCTAAATAGTCTGGTCCTTTCTCGATAATTTCATTTTTCAAGTTTTCATCTTCCGAATATTTGTTTAACCACTTTGTATATTCAATGACAAAATCATCTGGGGATAGATTGTTGATGTATTTGTGGTTGAACCAAATTAGTTTGTCCCTATTGAAAACCGGGCTTGCTTTATTTAATTCTTCTAAAGAGAATAATTCTACAAAATCTTCAAGTGAGAAAAACTCTCTTTCTTTTTCTCCATACTCTCTTTCGAGAGGTGCTGACCATCCAAGAAGCATGAGAAAATTTAGTAATGCTTCAGGTAAATAACCTTCTTTCAAAAATTCCTCTGTAGATACTGTTCCCTTACGTTTAGAAAGTTTCCCGCCATCAGGATCTAGGATTACTGGCATATGAGCCATAACGGGAGGTTCAATTCCGAATGCATCAAATAGAACTAAGTGTTTGGGAACACTTGCCAACCATTCAATACCTCTTGTAATATGGGTGACACCCATAAGTACATCGTCAACAACAACTCCAAGATGATAAGTCGGAAAACCATCACTTTTTAGTAGAACCTGATCATCGACATCATTGCTGTTCCATTCGACATGTCCCATCACAGCATCGTCTATGCTTAAGGTCTTATTCTGGGGAATTTTGAGTCTAATTACGTATTCTTCACCTTTTTCTATTCTTGTTCTAGCTTCCTCAGGATCCAAGTCTCTGCATTTCTTGTCATACATAGGTTGCTTTTTTTCCTTGATTTGTTTTTTCCTTAATTTCTCAAGCCTATCTTCACTGCAGAAACAATAATATGCTTTTCCATCTTCTACTAATTTCTCGGCTTTTTTTTGATATATTTTTAAACGTTTTGATTGAATATATGGCCCATTGGGACCCCCTACTATTGGACCTTCATCGTATTCAAGGCCTAGAATGTTCAGCATATCGATAATGTTTTGTACTCCACCTTCTACCTCTCTTTTTTTATCTGTATCTTCGATTCTAAGTATAAATTTACCGTTATGCTTTCTAGCTAAAGCATAACTGTATAAAGCGGTTCTTACCCCTCCAATATGCAAAAATCCAGTTGGACTTGGAGCAAAACGTGTCTTAACTTTCATAGATATTTATTAAGATTTAAGTGTAATTAGTTAAATTTTACAATGTTTTCATAATAGGTTCAATTTTTATAATTTTCGTATAATATCAACCCTATAATTTATGTATACTGATTAAGTAATTAGTGAAATGAATTTTTAGCACTGTAAGAAATAATGTGCTTTGATGTTAGAATTAAATTTGTCAAACAAAATATTGGTTGATAATTATTAAATAACAGATAAGGGTAGGCTATGGATTAGCATAAGAATTTGCTAATACTATAGAGCCTTTAAATTGATTTTGTTTTTTGTTTCGTTTTCCTACCTGACTGCAAAATGAAATACTACGGACTAAAATCCATGTTTTCAAAACGGAATTCTTTGAAGCAGAAAATTTGTATTCATCCCCTGTTTGAAAATAGAGGTTTACAGCGAAGAGGTATATAAATATACTATTAATGCGAAATCCGGCAGGCACGGTGCATCAAGGCAAAAATGAATTAACAAACTGGATAACATAAAGTGTTAAACTGATACTATTTTCGAAAACTACACAGTTTCAAATTTTTCTAAATTTGCGCTTGTAGATTTATTCTATAATAATTAAAATAACACTATGAAGTTACAAGATTTTATTATTCCTACAAAAAGAAATAAATTCAGGGCTTATCTACTTAAAGCTGAAACCATTGGATTAATTACCTTATTGGTTTTTGTTTTTAATATATTCATATCAAGCCTGCCAATTAGTGAAACTCAGGCTCAAATAGATATGACTTCAGTTGTATATTTACATAATCGGGAGAGAGCAAAGCAGGATCTATCTCAGTTAACTGTTAATTCGAAGCTTGTTGCATCGGCAAATAAAAAGGCACAGTTAATGCTTGAACATGATTGCTGGGATCATTATTGTCCACCGGGAATGTCTCCATGGGATTTATTTAACGAATCGCATTACGAATATCTGTATGCAGGAGAAAATTTAGCAGAAGGTTTTGTTGATAATTCAGTAATGATGAAAGCTTGGATGAATAGTCCAACTCATAAAGAAAATGTATTAAAAAAAGAGTTTAGCGAGATAGGTATAGGATATATAAGAGGTGATTTTCAGGGTAAAAAAGATAATATTGTTGTTGCTGTGCATTTTGGTCATCCTTTTGAAGAGTTACTCATTCCAGTAAAAGAAGATACAAAAAACCAGACTAATATTGAACTTATTAAGCATATTAAGATTATTAAACCAAAATATGACGAATTCATTTCTAACCCTTTTGTAACTATACAAGGAGAAGTAGATCCAGCTATTGAGAAAGTTCAATTTAGGTATAAGGATAACAGCATAGGAATTGTAGATACAATCAAGGATAAATTCATTTTTAACAACTTTCATACTATTAAATTTCCTGATGGAATACACACAGTGTATGTTTTAGGGTTGGATAGCGAACAGAACTTAATTGATGAATCAAACAAGATAAGATTTACAGTAGACACATTGGCACCAAGATTGCAAGAAGAAGATATACAAGTCATTGAAATAGAGAAAGGTGACAGGTCAACAATAAATATTGAAGTAAAAACTGATTTAGATGTTATTAAAACTGAATTAAGAATTGGGGATCAAGTATTTCCGGGACATAGGCTAGAAGGTGGTAGATCTAGATTTAATGTTGTTTTTGACGAACTACAAGACAATACCGATCTTGTATTTGTATTAGAAGACAGAGCAGGAAATTTGACTAAAAAGCAAATTTCTACTGAACAAATTCTAGGCCAAGCAAGTAAAATTTTAGAAGAGGTTGAAAATCAGGAAGTATCATCGTCTATCTCTTTAATTGATCGATTAAGGGTAATTCCATCGGAGGTGAAGTTTGATGTCAAAATTTTTAATACAAAGAATATTTTTAACTTAATAGTAATAATTGTTTTTATTGCTTTATTATTGATAGATTATTTGGTTATAAAGCGTTTAGATATATACACTTATAGACATGGACATCATCATATAAAAATAGCGTTGTTAATAGCTATTGGTGTAATTTCTTTATTATCTGGAGGTATTGGACACATTTTGACAGGTATAAATGTCTAAACATACTATATGGATAAAATTTAATTTAGCTGTAGTTGAATGAAGCTGCTCAAATTTGTTGCTAAAAATGTTCGTTCTCTGATTTATTCTTTAGTTTTAGTATTTGGGTTGTGGTTGTTGATTCATATTGTAACGTATAATCCTACAAAATATTTTATTTGGGCCTGCTTTATCTTATATCTTTTGTTAGTTCTCGAAATCTTTACAACTTGGTTTTGGGCAAAAAAGAAATTAATTCAACTGAATATACCTATTGTAGATAGATACGATAGACTGACGCAAATTATTCTACATGCGACACTTCCTTCATTAACTTATTGGTCAATTTGTGCTTTTATTTATTCAAATATTAACTCTAATTTTTGGTTTTTCCTACTTGGTATTGCATTTATCTTGTTTTTAATGCTTTTTGTTAATATTCGTGCATATTATGAGGATAAGTTTAAACTGGAAAAAAGAACTCATGTTGTATATGATTTCATAAAATTGATAGTCTATTTATTTATTGCATATAGTGTTTTTAATTTAAGATTTGAATACAATATTTCAAAAATATTAGTTTCCTTTTTACTGTCTATATTAAGTTTAATGATCTTTACTTTCAATTTACTTAGATATAAGCATCTAGTTTTTTCAAATATTGCGTATGTATTCATGAACTCAATTTTAATAGGACTATTTGTTTTTATTATTATGGGTTTCAAATCCGCAAGTATCTATAAATTGACAAGCCTAACAATGATAATCTTTTATGTTTTTACAGGAATATTGCATCATAAGATTCAAAGGGACTTAAATAAACAAATTGTAGTTAATTACTTATTGATTGCAATGCTTGCTTTTGCAATGTCAATAGGAATTTAGATTAGGTTATTTTTTACGTCATAAATATGAGACTGTTTGTAGGAATTTTTCCTGATTCGGATTTAAGAGCATACTTTAGAGATGTAAGACAAAAATTATCAAAATTTAAGAGGAATTTCAAGTTTGTCAGAATAGATCAAATTCATTTAACCATAAAGTTTTTAGGTAGTAATATTGATCCATCAATTTATAAAATGTATAAAGATAGACTAGCTGAATTAGCATCAAATCAAAAAGTATTTTCATATAAAGTATTAGGAGTAAGGTTTGGTTTTAAAGCCAAGGTAAGACCGAGAGTCTTATTTGGCCATATTAGTGAGAATAAAGATTTGAATGAATTAACTAAGATAGCTACATTAGCTTCTAAAGGACTTGGGTCTCGGAATATAGTTTCAAGAAAAGATAGAAAAAAGTTAATACATCATTTCACTTTAGCAAGAACAAAATCACATACAAGTAGATCATTTGCGAGAGACGTAAGAGAGTATACAAAAAAAATTGCTACTCCAGAAAGTGATGGTATGGCCGAAAATATTGTAATTGTACAAAGTAAGCTGACTCCTAAGGGTCCAATTTACAAGTTGTTAGATAAGATTCCACTTCAGAAATAAGCATATTTTTTATTCGTAACAAATTATGTTATGAATAGTATATTAGGTTGCAAAATTAGACTATAGGATGCTACAATATATTAGTATGATTATTAATATTTTTACAAAAATTATATATAAGGACTTATTAAAATGGGAGATAAATTTGCAGGACTTTCAATAATATTAATGTTTATAATTTTTCTGATGTTTGCATTCGGATTTTTCTATCTGTATGTAGGACTTGAAGGAGATGTTGCTTCATTGGAAATTCCTGTTGAATCAAAAGTATTAGGGATAAATACAGGTCCCAGGATAAATAGTAATTTTAAAGAACCAGAAGATGTGACATATAGAACCGATAGTATTGGTTATGATGAATTATATGATGATATACAAGATTCTAAAAATCCTAAGGCATATTATTTAGTTTCAATTCCAAAGATTGATTTGGTTTCTGAAGTTGAACATACTAATAGTACTGAGATTTTTGAGTCCGATGGGTGGATTTTACTTCCATGGAGTTATCAATATCAAGATTCTTGGTTTAGACTCCCACCATGGAAAGAGAGAAAACCAAAAACCGAAGCAATAATATTGTGCTATAGAAGATTTTATGGCCCTAGACATGAGCGAAGCTGTTACAATCTTCACTTATTAACAAAGGGTGATGAGATAATCTTTAATGAATATGTATATTCCATTAAAAATATCATTGTAACAGAGAAAGATCAAAATACAATATTTGATACAAGTAATGAGAATGAATTTTTAAAGATCATTACAAATTCAGGTCCTGAAAAAGAACCAGATCAAAATACCAATCATTTGGTAATTATTGCAGAAAAAGTTAAGAGTATAGAATAAATTAAAATAGAGCAGATGGGAATTATATTGGCGGCATTTCGTAATGCCGCCTTGTTGTGTTATTATGTAATGTTTCTTTTAACTCCAATATATTTATCTGATGGGATGATGCAATTGTCAAGTAGAGAAGGGAAATATTATTCTCAATTCAATTTAAAATCTTTTTTAAGTTCACCCTACCATCGTGCTATATGAGTTATAATTGATACTAAATAATTTTCATTTTTCAATTTATTTTTATTAAAATGTTTAAATTTCTTAAAAAATTCTTTGACCAATCTACAAAAGCAATAAAAAAGGTACACCCAATAGTTGATGAAATTAATGCACTAGAATCCGAGTTTGAAAAAAAATCCAAAGAGGAATTAACACAAATGATAGATAAATTCCGAGCTGAGCTTAAACCCTTAAATGAAGCGATACCCAATAAATATAAGTCTTCACTTAAGGTTCCGGATAAAGATGAGGAGTATGTTGCTAAAGAAGAAAAGTTAAAAGCAAAATTACTGTCATTTATGCCCCAGGTCTATGCTGCTATACGAGAAATTGTGAAAAGGCAAACAGGTAAAAGACATTATGACGTTCAGTTAATAGCTTCAATCATTCTTGCACAGGGATATCATCTTACCGAATTAAAAACTGGAGAAGGAAAAACCCTTGTTTTTCAAATGACAGCAGCATTATATGGGCTTACAGGCCGTGGTTCTCATGTAGTCACAGTTAATGATTATCTTGCAAGAATCCATGGTGAATATGCTGGGCATTTATTGCATCAGTTAGGGATTACAGTTGGTGTAATTACACCTCAACAATCATATAGATTTATTCCTAATGAAGAGGTTGGTAATTATAAAGGAGAGGAAGCAGGACAAAAGGCAATTAAGCAAAATATTTCTAATCCGGGAGATGGTGAAGGATTGAATTTACTTGAATGCACAAAGAAGGAAGCATATGCATGTGACATTGTTTACGGCACTAATAACGAGTTTGGATTTGACTACTTGAGAGATAATATGACGACTTCATTAGATGATATAGTTCAACGTGAATTGTATTTTTGTATTGTCGACGAAGCTGACTCGATTCTTATAGATGAAGCTCGAACTCCATTAATTATTTCTGCACCAGCTGAGAAATCAAATGAACTTTACATAAGGTTTGCCCAGCTTGTTCCAAAGTTGAAAGAAGACAAGGATTATACCGTAGATGAAAAGGCTCATTCGGTTACTCTTACTGACGAAGGTGCTGAAAAGATGGAAAAAATGCTTGGGGTTCAAAATATTTGGCAAGATTATAAACTAGCTCATCATTTGGAAAACGCACTTAAAGCTATGAAATTGTATGTCAAGGACAATCATTACATTGTGAAAGAAGGGCAGGTTTATATAGTTGATGATTTTACAGGCAGGGTACTTAAAGGAAGGAGATACTCAGAGGGCTTGCATCAGGCAATTGAAGCAAAAGAGGGGGTTGAAATAAAACGTGAATCTAAAACTTTAGGGACTATTACTTTCCAGAATTTTTTTAGACTATACAAAATATTAAGTGGGGGATCAGGTACGATTATGACTGAGGCTGAGGAATTTTATAAAATATATAACTTAACTAGTGTTGAAGTTCCAACTCATAGACCAGTTATTCGAATTGATCATACCGATAGGGTGTATAAGCATAGACAAGCTAAATTTAATGCTGTGGTTGAGGAGGTAATTGAACTTCATAAAAAGGGTCAACCTATTTTAATTGGAACAACTTCAATAGAAGATTCCGAATACGTATCCAAATTACTCGAGAATAGAGGAATTGATCATCAGGTTTTAAATGCAAAGTATCATGAAAGGGAATCTAAGATTGTTGCTAATGCAGGAAAAAAGGGTGCAGTAACGGTAGCTACAAATATGGCCGGACGTGGTACGGATATTAAATTAGGTGGAAAGAAAGCGGATAAAGAGGATTTTGAAGAAGTTGTTGAATTGGGTGGTCTAGCCGTCATTGGAACTCAAAGGCATGATGCAAGAAGGATAGACAATCAGTTACGTGGTCGATCTGGGAGACAAGGCGAACCGGGTATGAGCAGATTTTATGTTGCATTAGATGATCAAATTATGAGAATTCAGGGAGGTGAAATGGTTCAAAGAATAATGGAGATGACCAATATTCCCGATGATATGCCTATAGAAGCTAAGTTAATTGGAAGGTCAATTGAGGGTGCTCAGAAAAGAATGGAGGGCATGCATTTTGATTCAAGAAAAACTGTAGTTGAATATGATGATGTAGTCAATCAGCAAAGAGAAATATATTATGCAAGACGTAGAAGACTTCTTGAAGAAATAGAAGATTCAATTAAAGAACAGAAGAAGTCAAATAAGAAAGATGAGTCCGGCAATCCTTTAAAAATAACTTTATGGAATAAACTTGAGAAAGAAATTACTCAACTGGTTCAAAAACATTTCTTGGAATCTAGGGAGGATGAGTTAGATAGGGAGAAGGTAGTTGATGATTATCTTGACCTTGGCCCTGATGGTTTGTTAGCAGAGGGGATGAAACAAGAAGGTATTAAAGCTACTGTATCTAATATTAAAAAGAAACTCATTAATCAAATCGAAGAAAAGGAAGAATCACAAATAATTCAAACATTAATTAGTTATGCTAAAGGAGCATTTGAGATTAAAATCAAGGAATTTGGGGATGATTTACCTAATGTCTCGAAATTTCTAATCCTTCGAACAATGGATGAGTTATGGACTGAGCATCTAGATGCTATGAGGGATCTTCGTGATGGCATTGGATTGAGGGGAATGGCACAAAAAGATCCATTAGTTGAATACAAAAATGAAGGATTTGAAATATTTCAACAATTTATTGATAAAATTGATAGTCAAGTTGCAAGACGCGTATTAAAAATTCAAAAGATTGTTACTCCTGCTCAAATTCAAAGAGATGAACCACAAGAGACAAACGTTGATGAGTTAAAAGATGTATCAACAGGAACAAGGGAGGTTGTCGATGCAGTTAATGCAACCATGAATGAAAATCAGCAAGCCAAATCTTTAAAAACACAACCTCAGCAGACTGTTGTAAAATCAATAGATATTGGTAGAAATGATCGTATAACAGTTAGATATAAAGATGGAAATGTAAAAGAAGATATTAAGTATAAAAAAGTTCAAGATGATATTAAGGCAGGATTGTGTGAAATCATTGGCAGAGAATAAAGTTTGAATAATCTTAAAAGTTTCAGTAATATAAAAGAGTAAGCACTTTACTATTTGACCTTACATTATGCGAAAAAAGTTGCCTTCTATCATAATAATCTTTCTTGTAATTATTAACCTCTACTCAGTCTTTATTATTTTCTCGAAATCTGTATTATCCAATACTTCACAAATGAACTTAAATTCAGTTCATGATGTTTTAGGTTTGTCATCTTCACAAGATGAAATACATTTAAAACAGATTCCAGAAGAGATCCAAATTCCTGTTGATAATGTTACAATCAGCATCAATACACAAGATATTTTTTTCGAGAATGGTTTGCTAAAGGAAGAGTATATATACAAGACAATCAAAGATAAATTAGAAAAAGAAATTTTAAGTAACGAAACGATTTCATATATTGATTATGACGCAAGCACCAAGGAGATTTTTATTTGTAAGATTGGTATTTCTGAAGTTGAATTTCCAATCGAGCCAATAATAAGGTTTTTAAGAAATTATGAGTCAGGAGATTCAATACCAGATTTTTCAATTCAATATAAATCCTTATCAAAAAAAGGGCAGTTTAATAACCATATTTGTTCAAGTATTAATAAATTTGAAGCACAATTCAAACATTTAGAAGGTAATGATTTTCTTTCAGAAGAAGATATTGATCAAACTTTTAATTATTATTTGGAAAAAAATAATGATGTCAAGGTAGTTCTGAATAATGAGAATGTAATTCAATATCGTTTGGAACAGATGAAGAAGGATTTGGATCAAGAGGAGCAGATTCCTGAATATAAAGCATACGGACAATATTTATATTTTTTAAATGAATATATTCCACAGAGCAGAATCAATGTGGGGGAGACACTTGCAGCTTTCAGAATAGCTCTGGATTTGGGAGGTACCTCAGCAAAATTTACTATTTCAAAAGATCAATCTGAAATACCTTTGCATTATAGGGGGTATGCAGTTAAGTATTTTCCAGTTGAAGTTGGTTCTGGTATCGCTAGATTTCCTATTAATGAAAACCGTGGATGGATTAGTAGACGTGTTGTAAGAGAATCGATTGTAAAAGGCTTGGATCAATTGAATGGATATATTATACAACCACATTCACAATTTTCTTTGATTCAAGCATTAAATGCTCAAGTTTATCATTGGGATAGAGACGCAAATGTGTTACTGGGAACAAAAAGAGGAGCTAGCGATTATTCAATCGGAATCTGCGGAGTGTCTACCATTACTTTTAGGGCTGCCCTAACTTCAGGTTTCCCAATTGTTGAAAGACATGGCCATCAGCAGGCTCTAGAAAATTATCAGTATCCTTATGGAGGACTTGTAGATGCTGCTTTGTTTTTTTGGGATGAAAAGAAAGAGGATCTGCAGTTTGTTAACAATTCAAATTATCCAGTGCTTATTGTTACCAATCATTATGTTGATGAGGATGAAATTTTTTATTATGAAATCAATTTTTATTCAACTGAAAAGTTTAAGAAAAAACAGGTATTGCTTGCTGATTTTAAAAGGGAAGAACACGAAAAGGGTAAGGGGTTTGTAGAAGAGTTTACGAGGTATATAGATGGTCAGCCAGAGATGTTTAGAACTCAATATTATTCTAGTGATTTCTGAATTTATTTTTAATTGATTTTGACTAGATTATATGTTACATTTTTATTATTAGATATATATGTATATTTAATAAATTTTAACTATTTATTTTAACAATGCCTTTGAATACCTCTCTACATTATTTTTTTATTCTTCCATGTCAAAAAGAATACTTAGTGTGTTCTTAATAACTTTGGTTTACTTTGGATTCCTATCTTATCCCTATGTTGAGGTATTAGATTTTGAGATGGATACCAGTTTATCAAATTCTGATGCAAGTTATATAGATGAGTCGACTTCTGATAATTCCGGATGGAGCTTGTCGACAGCGGATGATATAAATGGTAATCGGTAGAATGATTTTATCATTGGAGCGCCGTAGAGTAACGATGGGGGGCAAGCCTATTTAATATTTGGAAAATCAACAGATTGGGCAATGGATACAGATTTGTCAGCGGTAAATGCTAACTTTTTAGCTGAGGCTTCAGGAGATGGCGTCGGATATAGTGTAGCAGAAGATGTGAATAATGATGGTTATGACGATTAATAGGTGCTTATGATCAAATTGTTACCTATACAGTAACTGCTACGTTTTAACATATCAACCTTTTTTAACTAAAACAAAGCTTTTTTAATAAAAAAATTTCAAATAACTTGAATCAAATAATTTAATGTTGTAAATTTATATTACACCATTAAATTTTTTTTGTATTTTTATGGCAGTTTTTGGAGATATTAATGAGGCTAAAGTACTTGGTAATATTACTCAAGATATTGAGTTAAGACATACACCGAGCGGTACACCTGTTACAAATTTTTCTGTTGCAACAAATAGAAGTTATAAAGTTGATGATGAATGGAAGGAAGAGGCTACTTTTCATAATATTGTTGTATGGGGTAATGATGCAGAATATTTAGCTCAAAGAGCTAGAAAAGGTACAAGAATTTATATCGGAGGTAGATTACAAACAAGGAGTTGGGAAGATCAGGATGGAAAAAAGAATTATAAAACAGAGATTGTATCAAATAAAATAATTTTACTTGACCGTTATGAAAAAGGAGAAAAAGAATCGATAGGAGACATAAAAAAGGAAAATGCTGAAAAAAAGAAGCAAACTAATAAAGAGGAAACAATCGATCCAGATGATTTGCCTTTTTAAATATATTAATTTTTATGTGTAAATAAATGAAAAGTTTGGACATTTTAATTGTCATATTAGTTATATTGGTCTTAGCTTCAGGAGGGTTCCTGGGTTATTTGGTATATACAAATTATTTTCAAGAGAATGCTACAAATGGAAACAATGGGACAGGTCCCACCGAAGTAGTAAAACCCCTTTGTATTGATGCAGATGATGATGGTTATGGAGAGAATTGTGCACTTGGGCCTGACTGTGATGATACCGAATACGAAAGAAATCTTGAATGCAAGATACTTGAAGGAAATATTAATTTGGTTGGGGAGAGTGTTAATTATAGTGTAGGCGATGAAGTACAACTTGATGTTGTAATAGAAGACTTAGTTGAACCAGAAGAAAAATTAGATGATCTAAAATTAAGAGTTGATTATGATACAAATTTACTTGAATTTAAGAAATTTGAACCTAATGATTCCGTGATTGAACCTTTGGTGATGGATCTCGATTTACCTGATAAGATAGGTTATGATTTAATTGCATTAACTGAAGGAGACGGCTTAAAAGATGGAGATAAGATAGGAACTTTAATATTTGAAACAAAAGAGACAGGACTTGCTAACGTAAAGGTTTCCGAGGATACAAGAATTGCTCGTTTATTTGAACTCGAGGGTGGTGGAGGTACTGTAGATATACCAATACAATAGTTAAGACAATTGCTTGTATGATTTTTCAACTCAGCTAGTCCGTTAACTAGCTGAGTTTTTGTTACATTTTTCTTTAAATTTGCTAATATAAAGATAATAAATTATGTTTAAGGGGCAAGAAAATGTCTAGATCAACAAAGACAAACATGATTAATCACAAATATTTTTTCTATATATTATTAGTAGTTATCCTTTTTTTAACTTATTTACTGATATCTTCTTATATTCCTTTAGTTATCTTTTCATTTTTGACTGCAGTTCTGGTTAGTCCCCTATATGATTATATTTATAAAATCACAAAACAAAAGAAATTATTATCTACCTCAATCTCAATTTTCATTGTTTTTTTGTGTTTTTTTGTACCATTACTATTTGTAGGCAATATGATTATTAATCAAGCAAATGATTTTCAAGAGGATCTACAGACCTATATTTATAATAATCAAAATGGTTTAGACGATAGTCTAAACTTAATAAATGAAAGGATTCAAAAATTACCAGGAGTAAATATAGAATTAACTGAAGAAGGTATTGCAACTTTTATACAAGATAGTGTTGATTCAATAATAAATTTGTTTATATCGAATTTTACAAACATTACATTTTCTTCCATAAATTTTGTTGGTAATTTAATAATTTATATATTACTATTTGCTCATTTTCTTCCCAATAAAGAAAAGATAATTAATTACATTAAACTTTTAAGTCCATTGGATGATGAGATTGATGACATGTATATAAAAAGAGTGTTTGCTATGGCAAATTCCATGCTAAAAGGAACTTTGTTGATTGCTTTTGTTCAGGCATCTGTATCAGGAATTGTCTTATGGCTGTTCGGAGTGGATTATGTAATCTTTTGGACTATTCTCATGATTATTCTTGGAATAATTCCTATGATTGGTACAAGTTTTATTTCGGTTCCAATTGGTATCGCATTAATACTTGCAGGGCACGTTTTTGAGGGGATATTCATTGCATTATTTTCTTTAGTAGTAGTCTCACAGATTGATAACTTAATGAGAGCAACCTTAATTCCAAAAGATGCAAAAATTCATCCTATGCTTCTACTTTTAAGTTTAGTAGGAGGTATTAAGTTATTTGCTGGATTTGGTTTCCTTTATGGCCCTTTAATTATGATTCTTTTAGTTACAACCATAGAAGTTTATCTAAAATATTACAAAAAGAAAGATTAAACCTTCTTTATAGTTTCCTCTTGTTGTTCATTCCATGGAGGAGTTGAGTTTAATAACATCTTGAGTTTCCCTTTATAATAAAATTTATTCCCTGCTGGAATTACTATCAAATCTCCCTTTTTACACTTTTCTTTATGTCCTTCTATCTGAAAATATCCATGACCTTCTAAGATATAGTAAATAAAATCGCTTTCTTTCTGTTTGATTTCTGTTTCGTGTCCAGAATCTGTTTCTATGATTAAGAATTTTGTCTTGTCTGTTAATGAATTCATTGGATAAATTTTACCTTTGATACCTACTTTATTAAAAGTATATTTTGTAGGTTCACTAAGTACATACATCATGTTAAATTAATAAATTATTGAGTTTTATTATGTAGAGATAATCCTATTGGTAGGATTATTAGTAAGCTTAATATTCCAAGTATTGTATATAAACTCCCAGTTCCTAGATTATCAATAATAGTTCCTGATAGAGAAACTATTAGAATATAAACTAAACTAACATATAGATTTAAAGTCGAGACAGCTGTTGCCCTGTACTTTGACCTGAATTCTTTATTGGTTACCTTATCGAGTATTATGAATCTTAATGTAGAAGAGATAGTCATTGTGAAAAGAAGTATTGTTCCCATGGTTTTATCGGATATGATTGCGGGAAGAGTTGAGATTATTATTATTAAAGGAAAAAATAAAAAAGCACCGAATTTATCAATAAATTTATCTATTCTTAATAGTTTAATAATAATAAATGAGTTGATAAATCTAATTATGGCAAATAACCAACTTTTTCCAAGCTCTGTATAACCGATACTTGAAGCATAAATTTGATTTAAAAATATTTGAGTACTCCAAGTTAATCCACCGACTAGAGAATAAAATAATGTTAATTTTTTTACATAGCTATTAGCTAAGGTTTCTCTGATTCCAATCTTTGTTTGTTCGATGTAATTTTTTAATGTAAATTTTTCTGTATCAATTTTTGGTTCCTGCATTATTAAAGTAATTATTGCAGCTAGGATTAAACATATTGAGTAAACTAAATAGGGAAGGGGCTTATATAAGTCAAAGAGATATCCTGCTAAAATTGAAGAGACTATCAATCCTGCCTGTGTAAATAAATTATTGGTTGACATTATTTTGGAAAAGTCTTTTTCGTTATTTCTTTCAAGAAGAGAATCATATATTAAAGCAGTGTCTGCACCTGACCTTAAGGCATCACCAACTCCCCGAAAAATAGCAGCAATTATTATATAGTTTGCATTAAGAGCTTGAGCAATAATTATTAATCCAAAAGCTTCAACAAGAAAACCGAGCATTACACTATATTTTCTTCCAATTAGATCGGCTAAAGCACCTGTGGGAAGTTCCAAGAACGCTGTAAGGGCAAATCTAGATGCTGAAATTAATGACATTTGAGTAAATGTTATAAATTGTCTTTCATATGCAACCCAAATAGGTACGAAAAAAATTAAAAAACTTAGAAAGTTCACTGCATAAAACAAGGGAATATTTTTTTTTAATCTAATTTTATAGTTATTCATCAACGAGATACTAAAACCAACATAATGAAGAAAAGCAGTATTCTTATAATTATACTGAATTTTTGATGTATAATGTAGTATTGAGTTTGATCTAATATTAAAGAAATATTTAAAAATATAAATTTATTTAACAAATGCAAAAAGATAAAAAAAAGGCTGTTTTAGAATTATTAAGTAAAATTCCAAAAGGGAAGGTAGTAACTTATAAACAAATATCTGATTTTTTAGATATAAACTCTCCCCAATTTGTTGGAAAAATCTTAGGAAATAACCCTGATCCTTCGAAATATCCATGCCACAGGGTAGTTTACAGAGATGGGAAACTTAGTCCAAAATATAGTTTTGGAGGAGAGAAAGCCCAAAAAAAGAAGTTGGAAGAGGAAGGTGTAAGATTTTCCGGAGATCGTGTTGATTTAAAAAGGAGCCTGTATCTCTTTGTTGGGACTCCTAGATAAAATTTTGAATTGACTATAGCGTTTTGTACTGATAAAATTAAACACAATGAATAAATATTTAAATTTAAAACAAAATTGTTGCTGTACTAACTCTTTATAAGGGTTAGATACTCTATTTTTTGAATTTAAATAAAGTAACAATAACTAACCCTTCGAGGTTAGTTTTTTTATACATTTATGAAATATATTTTAAAAAATTTAAAAATTCAATTCTGTTGCTGTAAAGATCCGCCTTGTTGTAGCTGATTTGTTGAATATGCAAATATTACTACTAAACTAGTCAGCTTAAGGACTAGTTTTTTTATTTTTTAAATAATTATTATGAAAATTCCAAGTTTAATAGAGTCGATTGGTAATACACCGCTTATTAATATACAGAATCTCAAATTAGACAATAAAGTTAACATTTATGGCAAGTTCGAGGGAGCAAATCCTGGAGGCTCAATAAAGGATAGACCTTCCCTTTATATGATTGAAAAGGCCGAGCAGTCAGGTGAGTTAACTAAGGATAAAATTATTTTAGAAGCAACCTCAGGAAATACTGGAATAGGACTTGCTATGATTGCAGCCTACAAAGGTTATAGATCTACATTTGTTCTATCGGAAAATGCAAGTAAAGAAAGAATTCAGATAATGAAGGCTTTTGGTTCCAAATTAATACTTACACCAAGTTCAGCAGGAACTAATGGCCCTACATATAAAGTAAGGGAGATGCTTGCTGACAATCCTGAGAAATACTTTTTCCCGAATCAATATGATAATGAAAATAATTCACTAGCACATTACGAAACCACAGGTCCGGAAATATGGGAACAAACGGAAGGGAAAATTGATATCTTCATTGCGGGTATAGGCACTTCAGGAACTTTGATGGGAATAGGGCGATATCTTAAGGAGAAGAATAATAAGATAAAGATTGTAGGTATTGAACCACCTAAAGGACATAAAATTCAAGGATTGAAGAACATGATAGAAGCGATTACTCCAAAGATATTCTATCCTGAGGATTTCGTTGATGATTTTGTTGAGATAAACGATGATGAGGCATTTCAGATGACAAAAAAAATCGCAAAGCGTGAGGGGTTATTTGTGGGAATGTCCTCAGGAGCTGCTGTAGCAGGAGCCTTGAAGATTGCTAAACAAATGGATTCGGGTAACATAGTAACAATTTTACCGGATAGAGGAGATAGATATTTAAGTACAAATTTGTTTGATTGACTTAATTTATAAACTGTCAAGTTTTTATTCTATTTATTTCAATTCCATGACATATGATATTTTAAGATTCTTTGCTTCAAAATTATTTAGTTCTATATATTTCTTATTTTATTTATAATAGAAATATAATCCATAAATCTTTATTTTTTATTATCTAAAAATGTTAAAAGTATACAATACTCTTTCACGAAAACTTGATGAATTTAAACCTATTGATAAAGGGAAAATTCGTTTCTATCATTGCGGCCCTACAGTGTACTGGACACAGCATATCGGGAATTTGCGAGGTATGGCTATGGGAGATTTAATCAGACGGAGCTTGATATATTTAGGATATGAGGTGAAGTATGTAAGGAATTATACGGATTTCGGGCATTTGACATCGGATGCGGATGTTGGTGAGGATAAGATGGAAAAAGGAGCTAAAAGAGAAGGCTTAACACCTGAGGAAGTAGCTGATAAGTATATTGCTCAATTTGAAAGGGACACCGAAGCGCTTAATCTTCTCGAGCCTACTATTAAAGCACGGGCGACGGACTATATTGATGATATGATCAAAATGATTGAAGTTCTTGTTGAAAAAGGATATGCATATGTCACCCCTAAAGCTATATATTTTGAAGTTGCAAAATTTCCGAATTATACTGAATTATCTAGGCGCAACCTTGAAAAGGATAAAGCAGGTGCAGGATTTGGATCAGTTCAAGATTCGGATAAAAAAGATCCTGCTGATTTTGCTTTATGGTTTTTTAAAACTGGTGCACACGAGAATGCATTGCAGTATTGGCCTTCTCCTTTTGAATCTCCTGAAGTTGAGAATGGGGAAGGAATTCCTGGATGGCACCTGGAGTGTTCTACTATGGCCAATGTAAATTTAGGAGCAACCCTTGATATCCATATGGGGGGAGTCGAGCATATTTCTATTCATCATCCTAATGAAATTGCTCAAAGTGAAAGTGCTAACGGTGTAAAATATGTAAACTATTGGATTCATAATGAACATCTAATGGTAGATGGAGAGAAGATGTCGAAATCTCTTGGTAATGTTTATAATCTTGCAAGCATTGTTGAAAAAGCTTTCACCCCGATGGATTTAAGATACTTTTATCTTCAGGCTCAATATAGATCTAAGCAGAATTTTACAACTGAAGCTTTGGAGGGAGCGAAGAATGCATATAAAAAGATGGTTGATAGAGTAAGAGTCTTAAATCAGAACATCGAAGAGAAGGGGAGTATAGATAAAAGTTTCAAGAATGAATTTGTTAAGACACTTGAAGATGATTTTAATATTCCAGAAGCTCTTGCAGTAAGCTGGGAGCTTTTAAAGGCAGATATTAATGATAATGATAAATTAGCAACTATACTAGATTTTGATAGAGTTCTAGGCCTAAATCTCCTCGATAAAGCCGAGAAAGAAATTGAAATTCCTGAAGAAGTAGAAAAATTACTTAAACGAAGGAAGGAAGCTAGAGAAAATAAAGAATGGGAAAAATCTGATGAGTTCCGCGATAAATTAGAAAATGACTTTAATATAAAAGTAAAGGATACAGAAGAGGGGCAAATAATCGATACAATTTAATTTTAATTAAAAACAATATATGATAAAAGCAATCGTTTACGACTTGGACGGAATGGTCCTTACAGCTCCCAGATACTATACAGAAGAGTTAGAAAATAAATACAATATTCCACTAAGGGTTTCTCTTTTTTCTGGTGATGATTCCTTTAATCAATGTAAAAAAGGCGAAATTAGCTTTAATGAGTTTTTCAAACCATATTATGAAAAATGGATAGAGTATCCCAAATATAATCTGACTTATGAGGAAGCAAAACAAGACTGGTTTAAATTTTCTAAATTGAATAAAGAAATATATAAAATTGCTGCTAGTCTTGGAACAAAAGGCATTAAAAATTTAATACTTACTAATAATCTAAAGGCTAGAATTGAATATATAGATGAATTATATAAGTTATCAGATATTTTTCAAATAATAGGAAGCTATGATTTAGGCTTATTAAAACCAGATCCAAAGATCTATGACAAGTTACTTGAAAAAGTAGATATAAAATCATCAGAAGTATTAATATTTGATGATAAGTTAGAAAGTATAAGTAAATTAAAACAATTTGGTTTTAAGGCAGAGATTTATGAAAATAATACTCAGTTTATTGATTTACTTGCAAAGTATAAAATATCCTTTTGATAATTTATATCACAAGAAAATAATTTATTGGCCATTGGTTTTACAGGCTTTTAGCCCATGAACTTCTAAGGCTTCAAGCATAGCAGGTGTTATATCTGAATTTACATGGGTAGGCCAAGTGAGAGAAGCCTGCATTATACCTTGTGTATCTCTCAAACCTGAACAAATTCCAAACATGGGATCAGCGCATGGACAGTCGTGGCAAACAACCGCCGAAGTACCATCGCATGTCCATAAGACTGAAGCAGCAGTATCATATCTGGTATGAAGCGTTGGGGATTCTTGTAAACCTAGTACAAGCATTGAGAAAGTTATTGGGTATAATTCGTCTCCTGGATTTAGATTGAATAGTTGTTTTGTTGTCTGTTGAGCTTCTAGCGGAGAAAGAGGGCCTTTACTAGTTATATTTCTGAGCATTCTCGATGGACGTAAATCACCATATAATTCATTCATCTATATTCATTAAGTTTTAAGCACAATAATTATTTCATATCTGTGTACTATAAACAATGAATTTGTAATATAGACAATATATTAGGCTTACGAAAAATTACCTAATTTACCTTAGAAGTATTTCTCTTGTGCTTCAATATATTTTTGATTTTCTTTCTTTAAGTCTGCGAGTTGTACAATAAATTTTTCTTTCTCTTCTTCTGAAATCCCCTCAACTTTATAGCAATTGATATTATACATATTTTCTTCATTTTTAAAGTCGCAAGGGTTTGATTCTTTTTGTTCTAATAATGTAAATTTTTCATAGGTATAATAATCTAATTGTTTAAGTAGTCCAGTAGAAAAATTATATTGATATACATTAAACCAGAAAACATTTTCTCCGGTACTTGACTCTATGATGTATTGCTTATCTTTTTCTTCCTTCCCAAACTTTACAGAAGACTCAGAACATAAAATATCATATTCTTTACAAGTCCTTATTGTACCGAGAGATTCTCCAGAAGATAAATCAACTAATTTACAGTGAGTTTGTTGGTCCTGTATGCTGTTTTCGATTCCGCATCCATCCCCTTCAAGCTTTAATCTTGAGGTTACAATTTTTCTGTTTTCTGAATCTGCAATTTCAATACTTAAATTTCTAATCACGTCGTCAAATAGAGCAAGTATTGATATTTGTTCTTCCCTAGTTTTGTTTTTGGACATGACTGCATTAATGGAGAATTCAAGATCTCTAATTTTGATCCTATCATGACCACAATAAAAATTTATATTATTTTCTGTTTGCTCTTCCTTAATACACTCTTCTGGTTCTAGGAGAAAATAGTAGGGAACTATCAGTAGATTCCCAGTAACTATAGAGTTTGAATCTTCCTTAGCATCTATTCCATTCTGAAGATTATCAAAATTTGGTCTAACAATATTTAATTTTTCTGATATAAAAATGAAATTTTCCCTTAAGTATTCTTTTTGTCCTACTGAATCATCATAAGAAATTTTTAAATATGAATCATTAATATTAAATTTATAACTACATTCAATTTTGGTATCTTCTATTAGTTCCAAATCAGAAAGATATTTGAAATTTAACGATATTATTATTGGATTTTCAACCTTTGAGTTATTAATACATTCCACCTTTTTTTCTATAATTGTTTCTTGCTGTTTTTTAGGATCTTGGATTTCTGGGTATACTTCATTTTGCTCTAAAAGTTGGGAAGGCCTGTTTAATTTTGAATTAATTAAAGATCCTACTGTAATAAAAATTATGAGAAATATAAAAATCAAAATAAAAATTAGAATAAATTTTACGGGTTGAGATATTTTATTTTTCATTTAAAAATTTTTTTGCTGATGTAATCTGAGATATTAAGAACTGTGGTTTTCTGGTATTTTTGTTTATTATTAAAATCGATTGAATTAGTAGTTAAAAATTTGTCAATTTTCGAATTCTCAAGCTTTTTTAGTGTCTTTTCAACTATAACATGAGTTACACAGCACCAATATTTTTTAGCACCTGTTCTCTTTAAATATTCGGCAGACTTTACTAGCGTTCCTCCTGTACTTACATAATCATCAAATATTACAACATTTTTATCTTTAACCTCACCTTCTAGTTTATGGAAAGTAACTTTACCTGTCTCTTTATTTCTGGATTTATCAAAACCAACAAGATTTAATTTTAAAGCCTGGGCAAATTTAATTGCTGCGGATGTTCCACCTTTATCTAGAGAAGCTACAATCCAATTTTCATCATCATCATAGACCTGTTCTTTGATATAGTCAACAAACACCTCCATTGCCGATAAATTAACAACATTTTTTGTAAATTTTTCCAGAACAAGTTTTGAATGAATATCTACAACAATAAAGCGGTCTATTCCGCAGTTTTCTAAAAATTCTACAGCAACTTGTGAAGACAAGGGTTCGCCTTTTCTAAAAATTTTATCCTGCGGAGAATATGCAAACCAAGGTACAACTGCTGTTATCCTATGAGGCCTCATTCTTTTTGCTGCATCTGCTATTAAGGCTAGCTCCATCAGGTGGTCGTTGGTAGGGTCGGAGATCGATTGTAAAATGTAAACATCATTTTTATGCAGATCTTCCCGTATGTGAATTCTTGTTTCTGAACATGGAAATTTTGAAATAGTAATGTCGGCAAGTTTAACTCCCGATGATTTTGAGATTTTTTTTGCAAGAGAGATATTTGAATTTCCAGTAAGTATAATTTGATTATCTGACATTTAATTTATAAATCTAAAATATTAACTTAATTATAATATAAATTAAATTCTATTTATTAAGTACAAATTAATATATATAGGTAGCATTTATTCGTAAAATACTGGAATTCTTCTGACTTGACAAACTCCCCCTGCTACAAGGCAAGGGGAGTATACTAAATTTTATATATTGTCTCTGATTTTTGTAATCAAGTCATACAAAACATCAATGACTTGTTCCTTTGTATATCCTTCTTTAACTTTTCCAATCCTATCTAAGTTTTCGAAAATAAAATTAAAGATTTTATTATTTTGATCTTCTTCTATTACTCTTAGCAAGTCATTTTTGGAACAATCAAAATATATTTTTGGTAGATTTGATGGTCTTGTATACCAAGCGATTGGAGTTGGATCAATTTCAAGCTTTCTATTTAGTTTTAAGACATCAAGATTTAAAGGAAGATCTTCCCTGAGGGGGCCTACGCAAATATCAGCATTGACTTCTTCTCTTAAAAAGAGCTCTTCTGCAAAAACAAATGGTGTAAAATCTCTTGCATTTGTATAACCTTCAAATGAGAATAATTTATCGAACTTCATCTTGTCTAACACTTTGTTTAGATATTTTTGATATACTTCAGTTTGAATTTTATTCTCCATTCGAATAACATCGTTTAGGCCTAAAGTTTCTGCTATTGCTTGCAAATATTTCCCTCGTATTTCTTTATTTTTAATGACATATTGGTATTTAGGTTCATTTATTGTATTCATGAATCTTTCCACCAATACTTCTGCTTTCTTACTTTTCGGTAAATCAGAGAATATTTTCTCAATTTCATTGTCTGAAAATTGATTCCATCCTTCATAAATTGTAGTATCAACTACATAGAAGTATCTTTTAGATTTAAATGAGCTTGTATATCTATAGCCAATAGCAAACAAATCAATTAGCCAAAAATTGTCTGTTTTGATTATCTTCTTAGTCTTCTGTTTTTGAAGTGAAGAGGGGTAGCTTACTCCTTTTGTGATGATTGGAGGTGATTGATAATTTCGTGCTTTCCATTTTTTTAATACTGAAAGTAAAGAGTTAGGGAAAGAAATTATATCTATAGCCTTTTTGACATCAGGTTGAAATAGTGCATTGTAAAAATCAAGGATTTTTTTTGATGTTATATTTGCATCTAAACAAATCTGAGGTGTGGAATAGATTTTTGACTTATCTTGTCTTATTTGGATAAAATCTTCTGTTAATGCAATATATTTGGAGTAATCTTCCCAATTTGAAGACTTGAGGCCAAGCGAGGTCGCAAAATCCGTTAGTTTTTTGTTATAGTCTTTAAGCTGACGTAGGGTACTTCTAGCCATGATAAATAAAATAATAATTAAAATATTGGGTGGCCTGCGGGTTTCGAACCTGCAACGACCTTCACTAAAGGTTGCTTTACCACTTAAGCTAAGTCCACCATGATTTAACCTTGAATTAGACCTTGTTTTACCAATTCTTGTTCAATAAACTCCATCATCTCATAAGTAACTGAAGTTGGGTTTTTGCATGACAATGAAATCATCGACCAGCCAGGAGTTATTGTGACTATGTCAGAAAAAGCATAATCAGAATATTGGTAATTAATATCATCTAAAAACTCTCTTATATTTTCATAATTCCCTTTTTCAGTAATATCAATAACTCGTGTAACGGTTGATATATTTTGAGAATTCAGTTGTTTCTTCGCTAATTCGTAAGATGCGTGTGCAAGGTTTGCTCCAGTAAATCGCCAATTATTGTCTTGGATAGTTACAAATGTATCGTCAAAAAAGATTCCTCCAGCTTCATAGATCCCAAAATCATTTCCTGCTAAGGCAATACCATCTTCCCTGAGAGCATCTGCGAGTGCTCTTTGGGTGGATAATATTGTTTCAAAATAATTTTCGAATTTATTTCGTTTTGTTTGATCCTGTCCGGCTAGTTTGATGAAATCAGCTTTAGTCATGGTGGAATTACCAACCCATCGTTGATCTCTGACTGTCTGACTTGTAATGATATCTTCTAAAGCATATCCTCCCAAAATATGGGCAGAAGGTGTTAGATCAGATTGATATTGATCTTGGCTTTTTTCGTAGAATGAGTTTGTCGCAATGACTGAGGATTGTCCTGCGTCCCAAGCTTTTTCGGCTAATTCTGCGATAATTTTTTCTCCTTCAGAAGTATTTGGAATTCTAGGAAAAGTATTTTTTCCATCACTTGCTGTTGACCATTTAAAGCAACACATTGGCAATCCATACATATCTTTAAGCCTTCTTTGAGCTTTTAAGACCTTATTTATGTAGCTTGTTTTAGATTCTTGTGAATTATCCTCCTCATTAAAAATTATTGAATAACCTGGAGCATAAATTGGAACATCAAGCCCAAATGAATTGTTTTGGGATTTAATTTCTTCATAAACACCTTTTTGTCCTAATACTGAATAGTAGGACTCTATTTGTAATAGTTCATATCTTTCTTGTCTAATTTGATTTAATTGATATGGAGTTAATCTCGAAAAATTTTCAATTGTCGGACTTTCTTTTAATTGATTTAGTGTGATTTCTTGTGTTTGGTTTTCTTTTATAGTAAGAAATAGATTCTGCAATTCAAATTGAGATAAATCTGCAAGCACGTTTAAATTAATATCGAGAGTTTTGTATATTGACTCTGGAATTTGGTTTAGTCTACCTAACTCAGGATACATTGCATCTTTTCGATTTAAAGAAGAAACTTCAGGACTATTTGCTTCCACTCTTATTTTGTTTATTTCCGGGTTCGATTTTTGTACTTCCTGCAACAAGTATAAGAGCAGGATTTGTGTAGGTATATCAGAAGCATATACTCTTATAAGTGCATTTGGATTTTGTGACAAGAAATCACATAAGAGATCAAGACTAGATTCTTCTCCATTTTCTTTTTTTAAAGCTTCAAGTAGCAGGGCATCTGAAGTGTGATAGTATTCTAGGTTTCCTGCGTCAATTATCTTTACCTGTTCATTATTCATATTTTGCTCTGAAAGATACACTCCTTTGTTTTCTTTCAATTGTCTTTCCAACAGCAAACCTCGTCTAATTATTAAATCTCCGGGACGTTCTGAGTTGCCTTTCTGGGTTAAGGTAACAGCTCTATCTCCAATATCTATATCATAACCACCGGGACGACGACCTGTTTTCAATGCTTGGATATCTGTTTCATAAAAAGCCGAAGCCCTATTTGCAAAGTGCATAACAATTGAGGGGTTGTCAGAAAAAATTTCTCCTTTTCCTGACTGATTAACATAAGGTTGTAATAACTCTCCGGCGGTTTTTTGAAGAATTGAGAGATTCTCCTTAGTATTATCTCTCATTTGTTCTTTTAAGATACCATTACCAAGTAAGACAGTGGCAATGTATGAATATTCCTGTGAATTAAATATATCCAATCCTCTATCCATCTCACCAGAATCCCAAACATATTCTTTCCCATTAATATCAAAAGAGAATAGGTTTTTTTCTGGTGTTTGAGTCAATTGTGTTTTTGTTTCAAGATTTAATTGCATTTGTTTATTAATTAATAGTTATCTTCTACTTAGTTAATATATTTTTTATAAATAGAAAAAACTCCCAAGTTAGGGAGTTGACTAAATAAAAACTCCCAGCATCAAAACTGGGAGATCAGGAAATTATAGATAATAATGGATCACCCAGCCTTTATCTGGTGAGGATGTCCTAAGTTATTTGTTATTAGAATTGTAATATTCATATTACTTTATTAAATTAAAGTATATCCCCATAATAACACTTTATCTCAATGAAGTCAAGTATAAAAATTTGATATCAATTAGAAATGCAAAATAAGTTATAAATACTAGGGGAACGAATTTAAATTTCTGTTTCTTCTTGTCTTCTAAAGTAATAACCTACTACAAACCCAAGAGGACCAGATAATATTCCAGAAATTGCAAGGAATACATCTTGAAGATTTTTTACTTTATTGTCCAGTTGATCCTCGGCTAATGCCACCATTAAACCTCCTAGTATCAATGTGATAAAAAAGCCTAGAATAAAAACCATAGCTAAGGTACCTCGTGTCTCTTCTCTTTTTTGTTTTATTTGGGTAGGAACCAAATATTGAGGGGAATCAGAGGTAGGAGGTAAAGGCTCTTTATTCAATTCAGATAATGTACCAGAGTAGAGAGGGGGAACAATAGGTTTATCATCTTCAAAAATTGCTGGGTCTATAACATCTTTAGAGGTTTTCTTTTTTCTTGGCATTTGTAAACTCTAAAAAGTGAAATAAAAATTAAAAAGGATCCTTGTCTTTAAATTGTTCAAATATTAAAGTTTGATTTGATTTTTTTCTCTCAATTTTTAATTCACTACCCATCGCATAGTAAAGCAAAGAAAGGCCTTGGCGAACAACATCCATTTCGGACTCAACTCCTAACTTTTCTTTCATTTCTTTAATTTGTTTGGCAAAGTCTCCTTTTATTTTTAATATTAATGCGTCATCATCTTTACTCATGGAGAATACTTAATAAATAAGTTTATATAAAATTATAGCATGCTTTTATAATCCTCTATTTGTACTATTGTGTCACCACAATATTGTGTAGGAATATTATTTTTTTGAAATTTATAATTTCCAAGTACTTCTACATATTCAGACATGATGCAATCTTCTCTTTCAATATGTTCGACTCCGAGTAAATGTCCAAATTCATGTTTAATGGTGGATTCTTCTATCCGTTTAATAAGTTCTGGTCTTTCAGTTAATTCATTAATAGTTTCTTTAAAAATAATTAAATCATTAGAACCTAGAACCAAACCTGTATTATCTGGTTGTTCAGCTGATTTTGAAAGATATAATAAATGAAGATAACTTTGTTCTGAATTTTCTGTATAATTTTGAGTTTCTTGCAGGATTTGTATAATATGTTTATCTTCAAATTCTCGTAAATCGGGTAGCTCTTTATCCTGAGTAATTTTAACTTCGACTTGTTTGTCAAGTAATTGTGTCATTATATCAGTCAATACTGTTTCTAAATCAATTTCCGGTGCATATCCAAGCTGATAGTCTACTTCAACGAACACTTTGCTTTTATCGGGAGATAAATAATCAAATCTTGCATCTCCATATTCGTTTAGTATAAGTAATCTTCTAAATATTCGAGATTTGAGAAAAAAGAGCCTTGTATTTTTATTAATAAAATTGTTTCTAGAAAGAAAATGAAAGGCAGAAAAAAATATGAGGTAAGTTATGATTACCAATAATATTAGAATTAGAAATATATTTTTTAATATTTTCAAGATAGAAATTTAGATATTTTATTTTTTATATATTACCATTTGGAAATTGTTATGCCAATTGTTCATAAAGCTTGATAATTCTTTGAATGATTTTTTCCCATCTATATTTCTCTACATCCTTTTGACCTAATTTTATATATTTTGTTCTAAGATCATTATTAGTAAGTAGTTTTTTGATATTTTTGTGCCATAATTCTTGGTTATTAGGATTTAAAAATATGGCATAATCTTCAGATAGAACATGTTTTGGACCTCCAACATTGGTTGCAATGACAGGGGTACCTGAAGCCACAGATTCTACAGGAGTTAGGCCGAATGGTTCGTGTAAACTTGGTAATACAAAAACATCGGCAATTTGATACGCTTTTCTAATTTCCGTTCGGAGTATATATGAGCCGGTTATAGCTACATTACTATTATTTCGATATATAGACATTAATTGTTTCTTGTATCCATCATCACCTCCAATAAATAAAAATAAACAATTTTTAAGTTTATCTGACGCTAATTTAAGATTTTGTAGTCCTTTTACTTCATTTAGTCTGCAGGTTGCTAAAATTACATGATCCCAATTATTTTTATCTGGTTTTTTATCGGATTTTTCAAGAATTTTATTTAAAAATTTCTGTTTATTAAACTCTATTTTTTCCCAGAAATGATTTTTGATACCATTGGGAATTACCTGAATTTTATCTTCGGGCACATTAAACTTGTCATGTAGGATAGGTATTTCAGTTGGCAGAAGTGCAATAATTTTATCCAGATACTTTGAAAATATTTTCCCAAGTGTCAGGTCATGAAATTTTACCAAATACTCAAGATTCTGTGATCTAATATTGGTTGTGAAGGGGTTGTGTGTTGTAACAACGACTTTTTTTCCTTTAAGTTTAGCTGCTAATAGTGCAGTATATACTTCAAATTTCCTAAAGCCATGCACATGTAGAATATCAAAGTCTTCGTTTAAAAGGCCAAGTAACATTGAAGGGGCAATTTTATGGAATTTGCTTACAGAAAACAATGTACGATATCTTTTTACTGGAATATTTTTTATCTCAGAATTAATTTGAGCAATTTTCCCATGACCCTGTCTGGAAGAATTGGTTGTAAAAACTTTTACATTATGACCCTTTTCTGTTAATAATTGCGCAATTTCTTCTACTTGCGATTCCACTCCCCCTGTAACTGGATGGTAGAAGGTTGTGATTTGTATTATTTTCATTTAAGGATATTAATCCTTTGTAAAAGTAAATTCGTCTTTACTATATCCGACTTTGATTGTGTCACCTTCCTCAAAATCGCCAGCCAATATTTTCGTTGATATTGGATTTTCTATTTCTCTTCTGATTGTTCGCCTTAGTGGGCGCGCACCAAAAGCTGGTTCGTTACCAATTTCTAATATCTTTTTCTTTGCAGGCGTTGTAATTTTTAATTTCATTTTTTCTGCCTTTAGGAGTTCCTTAACTCTTTCAAGCATTAAATCAATTATATCCAAAAGATCTTCTTCCTCAAGCTTATTAAAGACAACTATTTCATCAATTCTATTTAGAAATTCCGGTTTAAATATTTTCTTTAAATTCTGCATGAGTGCATTTTTAAGTTCTTCCCAGTTAACCTTTGGGATTTCAGGTATTTTTTCTTCAACATCGTCTTTTAGTTTAATTAAGCCAGTATCAGGTTTCTTTTGTTTTACTTTATCAACAATCTTTTCACGTTTTTCAGCCATTTCGTTTTGGCTTATAGTTCCTAGAATGATTTCTGCACCTACATTGCTTGTTGCAATTATAATTGTATTCTTGAAATCGACGGTTCGTCCCTTTCCGTCGGTCATTCTTCCATCTTCTAGGACTTGAAGTAAAATATTAAAAACGTCATTATGGGCTTTTTCAATCTCATCAAGTAAAATAACAGAATAAGGTTGTCTTCTGATTTTTTCAGTAAGTTGACCTCCCTCCTCATGACCAATATATCCTGGTGGGGAGCCGATTAATCTTGCAACTGCATGAGATTCCATATATTCGCTCATATCTATTCGAATCATGGCATCTTCATTCCCAAATACTGCCTCAGCTAGAGCTTTTGCTAACTCTGTTTTGCCGACTCCAGTTGGGCCAAGGAAAATAAATGAAGCAATTGGCCTATTTGGGTCTTTTAGTCCAACCCGAGCTCTTCGCACAGCTTCTGAAACAAGCTTGACAGCCTCATCTTGTCCTACTACCCTTTCTTTGAGACGTTTTTCTAAATCAAGAAGTTTTTTCTTTTCCTCTTTTTTAAGTTGTTTAACAGGTATCCCGGTCATGTTAGAAATTACCTCAGCTACGTGTTCCGTTTCTACAACTGGTGTACCAGTTCCCGTTTTTCTTTTCCACTCTTGTTCCAGAGGCTTTAAATTTTCTTTAAGTTGTTCTATTTTAACCTTTAACTCTGCTGCATCTTTCAATTGATTTGCTCTAGTTAAAGATTCTCTTTCTGTCTCGAGTTTTTCAATCTCTTGTCTTTTTTGTTTTAGTTCTTCAGGTTCTGATGTACTGGCAAGTCTAAGTTTACTAGCTGCTTCATCTATTGCATCAATTGCCTTGTCAGGCAAAAATCTATCTTTAATATATCTATCAGAAAGTTCTGCTGCACTCACAAGGGCTTCTTCGGAGATTTTTAATCTATGATGTGCTTCATACCGATCTCTAATTCCTTCTAATATTTGTATTGTTTGCTCAACTGTAGGTTCCTTTACTAAAATTGGTTGAAATCTTCTTTCAAGGGCTGCGTCCTTCTCTATGTATTTTTTATATTCATTTAATGTAGTTGCGCCTATAACTTGCAAGTCTCCCCGTGCTAATGCTGGTTTAATCATATTGGAAAAATCCATCTGTCCCTCTTGTGCCCCCGAACCTACAATTGTATGTAATTCATCTATAAATAAAATTATATCTCTACCTGCTTTTTCGAGTTCATCAATAATTTTTTTTGCTCTATCTTCAAATTCTCCTCTGAACTTGGAACCAGCGACTAAAAGGCCTAAATCTAAAGCTTTGATCTTTTTGTCTCTGAGTACTTCCGGTACATTACCCGTAGTAATTCGCTGTGCTAAACCTTCAGCAATTGCAGTTTTACCAACTCCAGGTTCACCAATTAATACCGGGTTATTCTTTTTTCTTCTTGAGAGTATTTCGATTACTCGAGTTATTTCATGTGATCGGCCAATTACTGGATCTACCTTATTCTGTGCAGCTAAGTCAGTAAGATCTTTTGTAAATTTATCTAAATTAGGTGTATCTGACTTTGTTTTAATTTGCTTACCTTCTTTGTCGCCTTTTCCAACGACCTTAACAACAGCTTGTCGGGCTTTTGTATGTGTAATGGCGTATTTAGAAAGTATTTGAGAAGCTAGGCCTTCGCCTTCTCTTATTAGTGCAAGAAAAATATGTTCAGTACCAATATATTTATGGCCAAGTTCAAGTGCTTCTTGAAATGCTAGCTGTATTACTAGTTTGGCACGTGGGGTAAGACTAACAGCATCACCCTGGTAAGATCCTTCATATATTTGTCCGTCTAGATAATTTTCCAGTTCTTTAGAGTCTATACCAAGTGCTTTAAATATTTTGGAAATAACCTCTTCACCTTCAGTAAGGGCATATAAAAGATGTTCAGTATCAATGGCACGTTTTTTCTTTTCTAAGGCGATTTTTGCAGCTGATTGAATAAGTTCTTTTGTTCTTTCGGCAAATAATTGACTTAGATCCTTTTGTTCACGACCTCCTTGAGGATTTCTTTTATAACGCTTGAAAGGATCATCTTCAAAATTATCTGAAAATAGTGAATTCATAATAGATTTTTTAAGATTGATAATAAATAAATTGTCTAAATATATTTTTTCATATTGAGGAAATTACAACAATAATTGTATCAAAATTAGCACTTAAGTGCAAAGACTGCTAAATCTTATAAGTTTTAATAATTTCAATTAAATTTTCTGGGGAGGGTGTAGTATTAAAAAATATATTAGTGCATGTTATAATATTATAGGTCATTATTATCGCTATGCAAGAAGTACAACCAATAAAAAACGAAAATGTCTTTAACTGGCAAGAATGGGAGGATAGTGCCTTGCTTTGGCATGTGGAAACAGGTGCTGCGTCATTACTAGAAGCAGACTATGATAAAAAAATAGATAAGTATTTAAAAATATGGACGAGAAGAGCTTATGGACTAGAAGAGGATGAGTTTGAAAGTACAATTGTTTTTCATCCTACGTTTAAAGAATACAAAGAAGCAACTAGAAGTTACAGAGATAGCTTCACAAAATTTATTAAAAGATTTGTACCAAGTTACGATGATCCTTACACCGATGTTGACCCAAGTGGATCTATGTTTTCTGATTGGTTTGAAAATAAGATACATGTAAATATGGAGGCTGAGAGTTATAAAGAAACAACAAAGGTTAAACAGGCACAGGCAAAAGGGTTCTATGGTCCTGATTATAGGGCAATATTGCTCAGAAACGGGATATGTCATGAATTAGAACATCTCAAACCAAATTTTCTTCTACGAGATTTTATGGAGAGTTTAAAGATTTTAAACCTGTTACCTATAATGATTTTGAAGTAAATTATATTAATGGTTTTCGTATTTATTATTCTGGATTAAGAGAGACCGATACATCAGAGCCGATAAGAGCTGTTTATAGTGGTTTGGAAGAAGCTACTATTGATTTATTAAGTAAGGAGAGATTAAATGATCTTAATGCTCATCAAGCTTTTACAGGAGGATATCATGAACTAGTAAATTTTTTAAGAGATGTTTTAGATTTAACTGATATTTCAATTGATGAATTACAGTATATAGAAGAGAATGAAGGAGCCGAGGGGATTCTCAATAGATGGAAAGATTTCTTTTACGGTAATTCACAGCTTGCATTTAATTTATATACTCTTTTCGATATGATAGCGCAAAATCCTGAAAGTATTGATGAGGCAAGAGAGTATCTCTCAAATAATATTGAGTTGAGTAGAGCTTCAAATAAACCGCTAAAGAAAATCCTTGCAAGAATAGCTGGCTTCTTTATGTAAACTTTGTGTTATAATTGAATCAGCATGAAAACAAGAATTTTAAACAATCAAAATATGTATATGATGAAAACTTCTTAATGGAGGTTATTCATTTGTTGTTTAAGATATTAGTTAATAGCCTCCAAATAGGAGGTTTTTTTATTTTATAAAGTGATTATGGTTTATTTCGCAAAATCAACATTTCAAATAATGATAATGGCAATGATGCAAAGCTTCTTATGGGAGGTTGATTTTTAATTTAATATCTTCATTTAAAACCTCCCAAAAGGGAGGTTTTTTTATTTATTAAACAGAACAAGCTATGGAGCAAAATATAAACACAATTAAACCAGCAGATAATTATGGATATACCTGGCCTTTGAATATGGAAAGAAGACAAATAGAGATAAATTCAAATTTCAAAACCGAAGAGAGTACAAAGCTTGAATGGGTTTGCCAAGATGGTCCGTTTCTCTTAGAAGATCTACCAGATGTAGGAAGTTTAGAAAAAGTTGCTGATGCAATATGGCAAGAGGATCTTGAAGCTGCGCTTTTAGAAGCAAAGTCTTCATGGGAACCTTATATAGCAGAGAATGGAGAGGATAACGCAAGGAGAGTTATTATAACGGGGGCTACTAATAGGATAAATGCTCGAGATGGTGTTGATATAGATTACTTAAAGAATCATGGAGCAGTATTGGGTGCAAATTCAATTCTGGAAACTAGAGAAATAGCTTTGGCAAAGCCTGGAGATGTAGTTTTTGGAAATTGTAAGGCCTGGCGTGAGATAGCAAATAGACGTAATGATATTGAAGCTTATCCCATAGGAAAGGGTTTTTTAAACTATAATTCACATAGATGGCTTTATAAAATACTTGAAAGTATAGGCGAAGAGGAACCTTCAGATCCTGAATTACAGGCAATAATCAATCATCTTGCCATAGACCCGAATTTAGTCCTCCAAGTCTATGCAACTGACGAAGAGACAGATTTATTTTTTCTATATTTACGCGATAAGGTCAATGAATATCGAAATAAAATTGATCCAAATCTACCTTTGATTGATAAACTCAAGGTTGATGCAAATAGTGATGAAGTAACTAGGAGGCTCTCAAGTAAAGGTTATTTGTATCCTAGTCCTGAGTCTGTATATGATCTAGAAGTAAAAGAAGATACGTATGAGAGTTGGATTGAAGCAGAAGGGGAATTGTCACCAATACAAAAAGACTTAGGATACCTGACTCCTAGAATGCCCGGATATCATATTGAGTGGAATGAAGATTATAAAAAATTTGCTAAAAATGTAGCTTTAGCTATAGATTTGATGAAGAATAGATGGGGAAGTACTAATAATTATTTTAAGCATATTGCAGGTGCTGACGGAGGAAGCGCTTTTCCAAGTAACTTCGAAAGTGAAGATTTTGATATAGGGAAATTAATTGATAAGTTATATAGTGGAAAGCATTCCTGGGTTGTAGAACCATTTGTAAATTATAGAAGATTTGAAGTTGAGATAAACGGGAATACTCAAGTACGATCGTTGGCCCCCTCAATACATGTTAGAGGAGGTAAGGCTTATGATACTAAACTGGTTCAACTTTTAGTTGCAAAAAAGTGCGAGGATGGTTCTATTGAAGAAACAGGAGAGTGGGGAGGGCATGTATATTCACCACGTAGCGAAGTTGAAAGAGTTTTTAATTCAGGAGAAAAATATTTTGGAATGAATGAGGATGAATATAATCAGTGTTTCCAAGCATTAGAAGACCTTGTAGAAAGATATAAGGAAAATGGATTTTCTAGAGGAGGTATTGATACAGCCATAGGTACAATAGATACCAGATGGGGGAAGATTGAGATTAATGCCTTACAGGATATGAACATTAGGACCACTGCCGGAGATACAACCAGGGCTTTTGGAAAGTTAATTGAGCAGGAATTTGGACGTGAATTTCCTTTTACTACTTTAGTTATAAAACCAGAAATGGGGATTGAGTTTGAAGATGTTGAAAATGCCTTAGATGAAATAGCAATAGAAAATAATTTGGATAGAGATTTGATTAGATTAGTATGTACAATTCCCCCTGGTTGGGGATTGTTTGGTACAATATCTAAGGAAGCAAAAACATCCTTGTCTAATGCATTTACTGTAGAGAAAGGACTTCGTAAAAGAGGTTTGATAGTCTAAAAACTGTTTAGATTTGTTTCGTATCTTTGAGTATAATACTAGTAATTTACTTATGATTAATATTATGAAAATGTCTCAAAAATTTTATTTGACAACCACACTTCCCTACGTTAATGCAATACCACATGTAGGGCACACATTAGAGTTTGTCCAGGCAGATGTAATAGCTCGATATATGAGACAGAAATTAGGTAACGATAATGTCTATTTTAATGTAGGGACAGATGAACATGGGTTGAAAATATTTAGAAAAGCAAAAAAAGAGGGCTTAGAAATACAGGATTACGTCGATAAATATGCAGAAAAGTGGAAAGAATTTTGCGAATTATTGCAAATTTCCTATGATAGGTTTATTAGAACAACAGATACAGACCATATAAAGTCAGCAACTGAATTTTGGGAAACATGTGATGAAGCAGGTGATATTTATAAGAAAAAATATGAGGGCTTATATTGTGTTGGATGTGAAGAGTTCAAGACAGAGAAAGACCTAGTTGATGGAAAGTGTCCAGCCCATCAGAAGGAACCAGAGAAATATTCAGAAGAAAATTATTTTTTTAAATTTTCGAAATACCAGAATAAACTTCTTGAACTTTATAAGAAGAATGCTAACTTTGTTAAGCCTAAATCAAAATTAAAAGAAATGACAAGTTTTGTTAGTAGTGGACTTGAGGATTTCAGTATTTCCAGAAGAAAAGAAAACTTACCTTGGGGAGTGCCAGTACCTGGAGATGATGAGCAGGTGATGTATGTTTGGTTCGATGCTTTAGTTAATTATATAACAACAATAGGTTATGGCAGTAACGAGGAGAAGTTTGAGAAATGGTGGCCTTGTGTCCAATTGTGCGGTCCAGACAATACCCGTTTTCAATCTGCTATGTGGCAGGCAATGCTAATGTCTGCAGGAATCGAGCCTTCCGATCAGATTTTAGTTCATGGAATGATACTTGCTGAAGATGGAACTAAAATGAGTAAAACGATAGGAAACGTTGTTTCTCCATTTGATTTGATTGAGAGATATGGGGTTGATGCTGTACGGTACTATTTGGTTGCAGGTATCCCTACATTTTCTGATGTTGCATTTAGCTATAAGCAGTTAGAATCAGAATATAGGGGTGATTTACAAAATAATTTTGGTAATTTATTAAATAGAATAATAACCTTAATTAAGAAACGAGAGGTAGAAATAGACGAAAGTAGAGTCGATTCTAACTTTAAGAAAAAAGTTGATGAATATGTTGAAAACTATACAGAATTTATGGACCAATTTGTTTTATATGATGCAATGAAGAAAGTGGAAGAACTTGGGACTTATGGGAATCGCTATATTGCTGAGGAAGAGCCATGGGCTAAAAATATAAGACATGAAGAAGCTGAAGAGGTGCTAAACAATCTTCATTACTTGGTTAGAAGGATGATTGTTTGTTATTCACCAGTTTTGCCTGAAAAATGCAAGAAAGCAGAGCAAGCATTGAAAAATCTTGAAAACGTTATTCTTTTTGAGAAGATATAAAAAATAAACCTATACTTTTTGTTTTAGTATAGGTTTATTTATTATCTTTGGGTCTAATTAGATACAATCAGCTTCACAATTACATATATTTTCCCATGATTCACAGGTTCCATTTCCACAGTCCGAGCAATAATATGAGCCATCTGTTGGATATGCACATTGATCACCAATGAGTACCCCATTGATAATTTCAACTAGTCCAGTACAGCAGGTTTTGATCTCATCCCATAAAGTAACCAGTTCACCTTCTCCTACACATTGTGCCTGGGAATCATCTATTGTAATTTCCTTGGTTGTAGATATTACATCACCTGTATAGTCATCACGGCAAGACACAAAAAATTCTATGACATCTCCACTTTCAACTTCAGAGCTTAAGACGAAAGTTTCGTAGTAATTTGCTCCTAATGTAATCCCACTGTAAGTAAGGGGATCTCCTGTATTATCGCTAATAATTTCAATCAATTCTGCTGTAGTACCAACAGGTCTTATTTCATTGTCAGCTCTAGTTCCTTCGAAAGTGAGCGGATCCTGGCCTCCGGTCATTGGGATTTCCAATAAAACTTCCTGTCCTTCAAAAGCAGGTTTGGTTTGGGAAGATGAATTTTTGATTTTTGACCATGATGTACATGAAGTAATTAAGCTCTCATCATCTTCATAGTGCCATACTATTTCAAATTCGGATCCTAATAAAGCCGTTGACGGAATTGTAGTGAATTCTATACTAAGATTAGGATTTGTTGTAGGATCTAATACGGGATCAGAAGGACCTATGGGTTCTTCTCCCACAATATTTCTAGAGAGGTCTATTATTTTTGCCATGGGTCCTCTTTTTAGAACAATATCAGGCCTATATGTACCATCAGAAAAACCTTTAATAACTGTTTCGTTATTGTATTCAACAGT
Source organism: Candidatus Dojkabacteria bacterium (assembly GCA_014729085.1). Lineage (GTDB taxonomy): Bacteria > Patescibacteriota > Dojkabacteria > B142 > WJKM01 > WJKM01. The sequence goes on from WJKM01000009.1 coordinate 52,863, forward strand.
TGCAAGATATGAGATGTATTTGTAAAAGGTGTGATTTTTAGGTACATCAGGAAAGTCGTTTGAGAGGTGGAAATCAACATCTACTTCGTTGAATTCTAGAGCATTGGAAACATATTTGGTTACAGCACCTCGAGTAACTCCGTTTGCAGGTTTGTAAGTTCCATCCGTATAGCTATCTATAATACCGTTACATTTTAAACTTGTTATATCTTCATAGAATGTATGACTTTGAGGTACATCAGGGAAGTCCCCACAATTCGTTTGTTAAAGCCTCTTCTTACAAATTTTGCCATCGCCCCTCTTGTTACCTCTTTTTCTGGGTGGTAAAGCCCGTCGGAATAACCGCTTATAATTTCATCATTGTATAAATTGGTAATATATTCCTTAAACATATTGTCTTCAATATCTGGAAAAACTGAAGCAGCATTAGCAGTAAACATTATTGTGATTATCAGTAAACTGAAAAATACATAGAAAACATTTTTCCTTGTTTTCATAGTTGGGAGATTAATATCTTAGATATGCTGTAATTATATAACAAAACTATATATTAATCTATAATTAATTACAAAGATAGGAAGTATAATGCAAAAAAATTTAGATAGGGCTATCCTTTAACTTTTTGCAAGAAATTGAGATTGACCGAAACATTTTCAATCTCAATGAAATTTTTGTTAACTATATAGATATAATTTTGGATTGACTGATATAGACTAGTTGTTTTTTGACTTTATATTTTCGGTTTTGTTTCTACACTTTTTACTTGCTATGTATTCTAATAAATTTTATACTGGTGACAGGTGGTGAAAAGTGGTGAAGATTTGTACTATTAACTAAAGTTTACTGCTTCAAGATAGGTTAATTTATTTTGAAGTAATAAATAATATGATTCTTACCACACTACTTAAATCCTCAATGTTCCTCATTCGCTGCTCTTTCACCACCGAAAGAGGGTAAAAAAGTAGTGAGCTGCCTAGATAACATTAGTAAATCACAAAATGTTGATAGGCGAGTATAAAGGAAAACTAACTGAAAAAAATAGAATAGCAATACCAAAGAAGTTTAGAGTTAAGTTAGAAGATAAGATATATATAACAAGAGGATATGAAAGATGTTTAATCGTACTAGATGAAAATCGATGGAATAATCTAATTAAAAATATAGAAATAAAACCTTTTTTAAATAGATCAGTCAGAGATACGAAGCGATTTATTTTGGGAGGAGCTGAGGAAATTAATTGGGACTCGCAAGGAAGGTTTGTAATACCAGAAAGTTTGACGACTTATGCTGAAATAGAAAAAGAAGTCATTTTTGTTGGAATTTCAGATTGGTTGGAAGTATGGGACAATCAAAAATGGGAAACTAAACTTGCAGACTTAACAGAATCCGCAGGAGAAATAGCAGAAAGGTTAGCAGATAATAATTGATTTTGAATAGATATGAATAAACATATACCAGTTTTATTAGATGAATTAATTAACAAACTAAGCATTAAACCAGGTGATAATATAATTGATGCAACCCTAGGAGGAGGAGGGCACGCATTAGAAGCGATAGAGCATTTAGATAGGAAAGGGAATTTTGTTGGGATTGATGTAGATAAAAAAGCTATAAATGATTTTGGGGATTTGTTAAAAAGGAAAGAATATGAATTAGTTCAAGAGAAAATATATTTTAAGGACAAATTGAAAATATATTTAGTAAAAGATAATTTTAGGAATATTAATAATATTATTGAAAGGATAGGGATTGATGAAGTGAGTGTAATATATGCAGATCTTGGTTTTTCAACAAATCAACTTGAAGAGAATCTGAGTTTTAAGGGTAAAGGAAAACTTGATTTAAGAATGGACGAAAGTTTACAAGTAACTGCAAGAGATCTGGTGAATGGAATGTATCAAAAAGAACTTGAAGATATCTTTAGGCAATATGCTGATGAAAAATTAAGTCAGGACATAGCAAAACAGATAATACAAGAACGACAAAATTCAAAAATTACAACAAAGGAGAAACTTAGAGAAATTATTCAAGATGTTGTACAAAAGAAACGAAAAGATACCAAACGATTAAATAAAACTGAGCAGAGAATATTTCAGGCATTAAGAATATCAGTAAACGATGAGCTGAATGCATTAAGGGAATTGTGTGACAAGTCTTTTGATTTATTAAGTGCTGGAGGAAAATTAGGTATCATTTCATTTCATTCGGGTGAAGATAGAATTGTTAAGCATAAAATGAAGGATTGGGTAAAAAGTGGAAAATGTAAATGGGTTAATGAGCTTATCCGTCCAACGAATCAAGAAATTAAAAAGAATCCAAAATCTCGAAGCGCAAAATTGAGGATAGTAAGAAAGTCGGGAGACAATAATTAAAAGGCAATCATCAAGATCGTATATTATGAAGTAAAAATTGCACAAATAATATAATACTTTGTAAACTATTTAATGCACTTTTAACTGTTTTACATTGTGAAAAGAAATCTCAGATATTCAAGAGAAAATACAAAGCTGGAATTTAAAGGGCTACCTAAGAAGCTGCTTTTAATGATCCTGTGGCTTTCTGTAATTTTTATTATTATTCAATTTGCCAAACTGGCAACAGTTGGAAGACTTGGTGTCCAGATATCTGAGATCAAGAATGAACAAGAAGAATATGAGCTGAAAAACGAATTGTTAAGGTCTGAGATTAGTGAACTACTTGCAAATTCAAATATGGAAGCTGAGCTTGAAACCGATGGTAATCTGGAAATTAAGGATATAAGAGTCATTTCAGTTTTGGAAGAAGATACAGATGAAGAATTACTTGCCCAAAGATAATTTCACTATACTTCGAAAACTTATAATTTTTGCCTATTCATTGATTTTCTTTCTGATAGTATTCTTCCTAATACGCTGGCAATTTATTGAGGTAGAGAGTTTTCAGGGTTTAGCGCAAAGTCGTTACCAAGAACGATCTATTTCCTCAATACGTGGTGATATCATTGGGAGGAATGGAGAAACTCTAGCTTACAGTGCACCTAGATGGAATGTTTTCGCTTACATTGGAGATATGCGTGAAGCAGAAGCGAAAACTGCTACTCGAGATCCATTGCAAAGCAGAGAAGAGTTTATTCGGAAAGTTAGTTCTGTCTTGGGAATTTCGGAAAAAGAACTACGCTTTAGATTAGAATTGTTGTCTTGTACCTTATGGAGCGAGATTGCAGAACAAACTGATAAGGAAAAAAGAAAGGAAATAAAAGATATGTATTTGAATTCAAAAAGTGATTTCTATAATGAAGCTACCTCGATCCTTGGAATATCAAGGACAGAATTAGAAAGTAGATTAAGTTATTGTCCGCACTGGATAAAAATAGCTTCGAAGGTGGATATTGAAACTAAGCAGAATCTAGAAACCATTCCTAGGGAAGGATTTATTGAAAAAATTCCTTTTGTAGAAAATGGGTATAAGGGATATGCTATGTGTTTACTGCAAAGAGAAGATACAAAAGCCTGTGATGAATTAAAAGAAAATAGTTATGAGAAAGATGAGGTCAGAGCTTACATTGAAGATAATAAACAGCATGCATATCTAACAGGCTTGAACTATGAGTTTACATCCGAACGTATTTATCCAGAAAAGGAATTAGCATCACATGTTATAGGCTTTTTAGGAAAGGATCTAAATGCAAATGATATCGGAAGAGGAGGAGTGGAACAGAAATACAATGGAATATTAGAACCTCAAGAGGGTTTTATTGCTGGAGAGACAGATGGTTATGGAAATTTAATTGCTATTTCAGATAGTATTTCTATTGATGCAAAACGAGGTAGTAGTATTAAACTTACTATTGATAAAAATATTCAAAAAATAATTGAGAAAAAGATAGAGGAAGGGGTTAATAAGTATGAGGCGATCTCAGGATCAATAATTGTTTTGGATCCTAAAACTGGTGAGATACTGGGTCTTGCAAATTACCCAACTTATAACCCGGAAAAATATTTTGAGGTGGAAGATTCCTCAGTATTTACAAATAGGACAATCAGTATTCCTTATGAAGTAGGTTCAGTTGCAAAAGTATTTACTTTGTCTGCTGCAATTGAGGAAATGGATATTAAGGGAGATGAAATTGTTATTGATGGTCATGAAGGCTGTACAATAATACATGCTTCTGAGGATGAATATGACTTTAGAGAGATCTGTACTTTCGATAAGAAACCTCAAGGCCCTTTGACTCTTACTGAAGCATTAATTAAATCAGATAATCTTGCATTTGTAGAACTGGGTACAAGACTTGGTAAAAAAAGACTTCATAAATATCTATCTCAATTTGGTGTGGGCAAGATGACCTCTGTTGATTTGAGTGGCGAATCAATTGGTTACCTTCCCAAACTTGACAACGATTATGCATGGCATCCTGTAGATGTAGCTGTTTTTTCCTATGGACATGGATATCAACTTAACATGCTTCAGATAACTCGGGGAATTGCTACTATTCCAAATAAAGGATGGTTAATGCAACCATACATAGTTTCGGAAATTATTAATGAATATGAACAAACAAAGAAATTTGAGCCGATTCCAATTAGAAAAATTGTATCTGATGAAACAACCCGTAAGGTAAAAATCATAATGGAAGAATTGTTTATTAGGCATACGGAAAGAGATTATAAATATTTACAGAAATATCAGATAGCATCCAAGTCTGGAACTGCATTAATTCCATATAAAGATAAGCCCGGCTATTCTTCTGATGTAAACGTTACATATATTGGTTTTGATTCAAGTGAAGAGGCAAAATTTATTATGGCTGTAAAGTTAGAGGCACCACAAGCGGTAGAGAAACTTTCCTTCTATTCTGCAAGACCCCTATGGCTCGAAACATTTGATGAATTAAAGGGTTCTTTGAGAATTGAACCAAAAAATGATGAAGATACACAATAGTTTTAATTCAGTTATATGATATTGCTTAAGTAAAATTTATAAGATTCTTTGTGATCTTGATTCTTTTAATCGTTATACCTACTGTATATTAATTTATATCAATTTAATTAATCTAATTATGTCAAAATTTACTATAAACGGTGGAAATCCATTAGAGGGGGAGATAAAAGCTGCAGGTAATAAAAATGCTGTACTAAAAATGATTCCAGCAACATTGTTGACCAGTGAGCCAGTTACATTGACTAATGTTCCCGCGATAACTGATGTTAGGGTGATGCTTAGAATAATGGAAAAATTGGGAACAAAAATCACTTATAAAAATAAAGGAAGAACAATTATATTAGAGACTCCTAAAATAAAAACGACTAAAATCGATAAAACTGAAGCTAAAAAAATTCGAGCTTCAAACATGCTTCTTGGCCCAATGCTGGCAAGGGAAGGAAAAGTAACAAATGTTTTTCCGGGAGGAGACAAGATTGGTCCCAGAGAAATGACAGCTCATTTTGATGTATTAATAAAATTAGGAGCACAATTTTCAAATAAAAACGGAACTTATACTTTAAAAGGTAAATTAAAAGGTACTAAAATTCATCTATATGAACCGAGTGTTACTGCAACCGAGAATGCAATATTGGCTTCTGTTATTGTTGAAGGTGAGACTTATATTTACAATGCTGCTTGTGAACCTCATGTGCAAGAACTTTGCAGAATGTTAAACCAAATGGGAGCAAATATTTCTGGTATTGGTACAAATAGATTAAAAATAAAGGGTGTGAAAAAGTTACATGGAACAAGATTCAAAGTTCCCCCAGATTTTATTTATGTTGCAACTTTTATTATTCTGGCTGTAATAACTAATGGGGAGATATTAATTAAAGATGTAGCTCATGAAGATTTAAAAACTATTCTATATTTTCTAAGCAAATTAGGAGTAAAAACTCAGAAAAAAGGGAATGATATTCTGGTACCAAAAAATCAAGAATTAATATTACAAGATCCAATTTGGGGTAGGACTAAAGGATTTTATTCTCAGCCATGGCCATGTTTTCCTACTGATTTAATGAGTATGTCAATTATTTTGGCCACACAGTCAGAAGGCTCTCTATTGTTTTTTGAGAAAATGTATCCAGGGCGAATGTTTTTTGCAAATTATCTTAATGGTATGGGTGCGAATATTATACTTGCAGATCCGCATCGAATTGTTGTTAATGGAAAAACCGAACTTAAAGGTCTTAAAGGTTTGCAAGCTCCAGATTTACGGGCTGGTATGGCATATGTTGCTGCAGCTTTATGTGCAAAAGGAAAAACCATAATTCATGGTGTTGAGCATATTTATAGGGGGTATCCTAAAATAGACAGGGTGCTTAGAAAATTAGGGGCAGATATTCATAGAGAAGGTTAAATTATCTTGGTGTATAATCAACTAGAGTAATCACTTGTAAAGATAGAAATATGAACTTTTTTCGTTCTCTTTTAAAACGCATACTCCTAACCCTTGCAAAATCAGCTATAAAAAAACATTCGATTGAATTTGTTGTTGTAGTTGGGTGGTATGGTACCAACTTGGTTAGAGAGGGCATATATGAGCTTTTATCCGACAAATTTACTGTCAGGAGAAATACGGATAATATTTGGTGGGATCTTTCTATCCCCTTAGTAATATTGGGATATGAAGATAAAAGATATAATCCACTGCAGTGGTTTCTCATGATTGTTCGCTCCTGCTCAGCGTTATTAATCAATAGTCCAAATCCTCATAAGATCGTATTAAACATTAACTTAGCGGATGAAGATACTTCTGAATATTGGAGTAAAATTGTGGTCCCTGAAATTGTTGTGGTTACTAGCTATAAAAAGAAACGTAGTTTCCTGATTCACAAGTTGATCCGGAAATCTAAAGCATATGAGGGAAAAATAGTTATCTCAGATAAAATATCCTCTAAAGAGTTATCAAAATATCCTAAGTTTGGTTATAGATATAAAAAGAGAAAGGAGATAAAAACACCTAAGAAAACATATAAAATAAAAAGTAAGATTCAACCAATATATCTGGAAATCTTTGCTCCAATTATTGCCGTTGCAGAATATTATCAAGTAAAAGAAGAAGAGATAGTTGATTCATTGATTAAATTGAATATTGTAGACAAGATAACGCAAAAAATGAAGCATGCGATTGGTATACAGTATAAATCCCAAGATAATTTATAAGAATTTTTTTATGTCCCTTTCGAGGAAAGAACAAGAAAAAATTGCAAAAAAAGAGAAATTGACCAAAAAAGACTATGAAACCATATATATTTCTTATCATAATAGAATTTTTAATTTCATTAATTCACGTGTTACTAATAAGGAAGATGCTGAAGATTTAACATCTCTTGTTTTTGAAAGAGTTATGGGAAATCTCCAGGATTTTCAGTGGCAGGGAGTTTCCATCACATCTTGGGTTTATAGAATAGCTAGGAATGCTATTATTGACTATTATCGTCAAAATAGTGATCGTAAAAAAGATTCCTCTATAGAACAAATTGGTGATTTCTTAGAAAGTAAAGAAGAAAAGATTGATAAAGTATTAATTGATGGGGAAATGGAAAAGGCTTTGTACAATTCAATGAGAGAATTTAAGGATGAAGACCAGTATTTACTATACTATAAATTTTTTGAAGAATTATCGAATAAAGAGATTTCCGAAATAACCGGGTTAACAGAAACTAATGTAGGGACTAGACTTCATAGATTAAGAAAAAAAATAAAAAAAACCCTGAGAAAAAGTTCAAAAAACAAAATTTCAAAATAGCAATTAACCATGTTCCAAAAAATAAAAAATTTTTATCATCTTATACAATCTTTGTTAGTAAATCTTTACTATGGCTTTCCTGCACGAAAAATGACTATTATTGGAGTAACTGGCACGGATGGGAAAACTACCACTACAAGTATGATTTACCAAATACTCTCTCAGAATGGTTTTAATAGTGCAATGATTTCGACAATTCTTGCAAAGACGAAAAAGGAGGTTTTTGATACCGGTCTTCATATTACTACTCCCGAACCTTGGGATTTACCAAGGATTTTATCTAAATTTGAGAAATCAGGAGTCACCCATGTAGTTATTGAATCAACTTCTTCTGGACTTGATCAAAACAGATTATTTGGAATTAGCTATGATTCTGTAATTATTACTAATATTGGATCTGACCATTTGGATTACCATAAAACTTGGAAAAATTATGCAAAAGCTAAATTTAAAATTGTAAAAAAAACACAGACTGAAGGTTTAGTTGTATTGAACAAAGATCATAAAAGCAAACGCTGGCTGAATAACCAAATTAGTAAAATAAAGCAAAATATAAAAATTAAATGGTTTTCAATTAATGAGCTTGAAGATATTACCCACTCTATTGAGGGTATTAAGTTTAGATACCAAGCTACTGATTTTAAAATCCCAATAATTGGAGAATATAATTTTAGTAATGCTTTAGGAGTAATAAAATTGGCTGAACGGTATCTCGAGTTAGATCAAATTGCAAACTCATTGCAGAAATTCAAAACTCCTTTAGGTAGAATGCAGATTATGCAGAAAGAACCGGTTCGCGTAATTATTGATTTTGCACATACTCCTTCTAGCTTGGAGGAAGCGCTGAGTTCAGTACAAGATATAAAAACATCAAAGGATACCAGAATTATCTGTGTTTTTGGATGCGCAGGTGAAAGAGATCCTGAAAGAAGAAAAATGGGTGCGGTTTCTACTAGGATGGCAGATATAACAGTAGTAACACTTGAAGATCCTAGAACTGAGGTATTACGAGATATTAATAATGAAATTATCGAACATGGGAAAAAGGAAGGCGGAAAGCTTAGAAAACGATTTTCATCCCATCAGCAATTCAGTCATTATATAAATAATAAAATGCATGTAAGAAAAGGTGATATTTTTTCTTTCGATTATGAAAATATTCAAAATAGAAAGGATGCAATTGATTTCGCTCTTAAAATAGCACTAAAAAATGATATTGTTTTTATTACAGGAAAAGGTCATGAACAAAGTTTGGCAATAGGATCACCTATTATTGAGTATGAATACAACGATCAAGATACTGTAAAAGAATTATTAAAGAAAAAAACTAGCTCTGTAATAGTAATACAGAGCTAGTAAAAAATTTATGTTAGTTAGTGATTATTCTTTCTTTTTTGCTTTGATTTCAATTTTCTTGGGCTTTACTTCATCCGCCTTAGGCATCTTAATTTTCAAGATTCCTTTTTCAAGTTCAGCTTCTGCTTTTTCAGATTTGACTTTTGTAGGTAATGCAATAGACCTACTGAATGAATCACATCTAATTTCTTTTCTAAAATACTTTCTTTTTTCATCTTTTTCTTGTTCTTGTTTTTCGGAGGAGGCCGATACAGTAAGTACATTATCTTCTATACTAATATCAAGATCTTCATTGTCGAATCCGGAGATATTATTAAATTCAGCAACTATATTATCATCATCTTCATATAGATCTACAGCAATAGGAGAGTATTCTCCCACATCAAAGGGACTAAAAAAATTATCAAGCAAAAAGTCATCAGAAAATACTCTTCTTGGATCAAAAAGAGCTAATCGTCTGTTTTTTCTCATAATAATAATTTTAAAAAATAAAATATTAGCAGTTGTTGACTGTGTCTGCTAATTATTATATACAAAAATTTATTTATTTTGTCAAGTTAGCAGATGATATATTTAAATGCTAAGTAAAAAAATGTAATTTTAGATAAAAATTTGCATTTAGATGTTGTAATTGTTTCTAAATTCTGCAAATATATATTGGTAATAATTAAAGGTAATCTATATATATTCAATGAATAAAGGAAAAGTTTTAATGCTAGGATGGGAGTATGCCCCTTTTTATTCAGGGGGGCTTGGAATTGTAACCCGTTCTATTGTTAATAGTCTTAAAAAACAAGGAATGGATATTATACTTGTATTACCTAAAGTTCCCTTTGAACTAAATGAAGACCAACTAGAAATAATCAATGCTTCAAAAGTCAAAATAGAAAGCCCCGAAAGTATCATTTATTCAGATATTGAGATTAATAGTCTATTGACTGCTTATTCAACTTCATACAGCTATAAGGAGAGAATTAATAAACTAATTGAAATAGGTGCCAAAGAAATGAGTGACAAAACTGCAAATGAGGTTTACGGAACTAATTTGTTCAATGAGGTGGAGAGATATGCTCAAAAAGCTGCTAAGATTGCTGAAAAATATCCTCATCAAGTAATCCATACACATGACTGGATGACTGCAAAAGCAGGTCTTGCAGCAAAGAAGGTAAGTAATAAACCAATGGTTATGCATATTCATGCAACTGAATTTGAAAGGAGTGCTGGAAATCCTAATCAGGATGTATATGAAATTGAACGAGAGGGTATGAATGGTGCAAGTAAAATTATTGCAGTATCTGAACGTACAAAAGAAAAAATTGTAAGCAATTATGGTGTGTCTGAGGATAAGGTAGTAGTTGTTCATAATGCAATAGAAAAATATCCACAAGCAAAACGTATTGGCAAGAAAATTAATAAAACAGATAAGATTGTATTATTTCTTGGTAGACTTACTTTACAAAAAGGAGCAGAATTTTTATTGGAAGCAGCAGAAAAAGTTTTAAGGCATAAAAGACGAGTGAAGTTTGTGTTTATTGGTCATGGAGATATGCTTCCATTTTTAATTAAAAGGAGTATAGATCTAGGAATTGAAAAAAAAGTTATGTTTACTGGTTTTATGGATCATGAAGATGTAGATAAAGCCTATCAAATGGCAGATGTATATGTTATGCCTTCCGTGGATGAACCTTTTGGTATTACAACTTTAGAAGCTATTAAAAACGGTACACCAGTTATTATTTCAAAGCAATCTGGAGTTAGTGAAGTTATTGTAAATGCGTTAAAAGTTGATTTTTGGGATATTGATGAATTAGCAAATCAAATCTTAAGTGTGATTAGATATAATCCACTTTCAAAGTGCATAGCCCAAAATGCTGAAGAAGAATTAAAGAGATTAGATTGGGATAAACAATGTAAGAAAATTATGAATGTCTACGAACAAGTTAATAGTAAGTAGGGAATTATTTTTTTGTCAACCTGCACTCATATAATCTTTTCACAGTGTTGTTTTATGTATAAAAAATCCATATGTTTTTATTTTCAAGTTCATCAACCTTGGCGTCTTTCCAAAGTTAATATACTTCGTTTAGCTGAGCAGGATGATTTATTTGAAGGTTTTGGACATGGGGATAATAAAGCAGTATTTAAAAAAGTTGCCGAAAAGTGTTATTTGCCAACTAATAAACTTTTATATTCAATAATTAAGAAGCATCCTGAAGTAAAGGTAACTTTCTCTTTGTCTGGTGTATTCCTAGATCAGGCAGAATGTTTTGATAAAAGGGTGATTAAAAGTTTTAAAAAACTTCTGGATACTGGTAATGTGGAATTAATGAATGAGACGTACTATCATTCATTAGCTTGGCTTTTTTCAAAAAAAGAATTTGCGCATCAAATTAAGATGCATAGATCTAAAATATGGAAATTATTTAAACGGAGACCAGTTTTTTTTAGAAATACTGAATTAATTTATAACAATCAAGTAGCTAACTTCGCAAGATTAATCGGTTTTAATGGAATAGTTGCAGAGGGATGGGATCCTCTCCTAAACGGTCAAAATCCAAATTTTGTATATAATGCAAAAACTTGCGATATTCATCCTGAAGATAGAAAAATTGCAGATGATGCTTGTTTTACAAAAAGGCGAAATCATAAAATTAAATTGTTGTTAAAAAATTATCGCCTTTCTGATGATATTGCTTTTAGATTTTCAAATAAAGACTGGCCTGAGTATCCTCTTACTGTAGAAAAGTATGCAGATTGGATTGAGTTTTCTGATGGTAATACCTACAATCTATTTTTGGATTATGAAACATTTGGCGAACATCAATGGGAAGAAACTGGAATTTTTGAATTTCTTAGAAAACTTCCTACTGAATTACTGCAGAGAAATATATACTTTAGAACTGTATCAGAGACAATCAAAGATTATAGAGTAAAAGGTGAAATTGATATTCATAACCTCATTTCATGGGCAGATGAAAGTAGAGATCTTTCAGCATGGGTTGGTAATCGGATTCAAGAAGCTGCAATAAAAGCGGTTTATGATTTGGAGCCAAGGATAATAGCATTGACTAAAGGAAAAAAGAGAAGAGAGGAAAAAGATGCCCTAATTGAAATTTGGCGTCGACTGCAAACATCTGATCATTTTTATTATATGTGTACTAAGTACTGGAATGATGGTGATGTACATAAATACTTCAGTCATTACGAATCACCATATAACGCATTTATTAACTTTATGAACTGTTTCAATGATTTTGTTTTACAGCTCGATAAGTTTGAACAACAAGACAAAAAAGACAAAATAGAATCAAAATCGGAAAAAATACATGAAGCTTAAATATATCCTCTATACAACTATCTTGTTATTCTTATTAACCTTTTCTACTATTAACGCAAAAGATATCTGCGATAATATTTTTCTTGATGTTAATTCGGGAGAGGAAAATTGTAAACATATTGAATACTTGTTGTATCAGGAGGTAATTCCAAATAAGAAATGTTTCTTTCCTCAAAAGCCGGCAAGGAGAGGAGAGGTAGCACATATGATAGTTAATGCTTTTAATTTTAATATCGGATATAGAGAGAATAGTTTTACAGATATAGGGGAAGATTATGAATATTATCAAGAGATTCTAACCTTGAATCAGCTAGAAATATTAAATGGTTATTCGGATGGATCTTTTAAGCCATACAGGCCAATAACTCGTGGTGAATTTATGAAAATTTTAGCTAATTCATTAAGAGAAAAAAAATGGTATCTATATAAAGAAAGTACAATAAATTTGGAAACTGTTTTTTCCGATGTTCCTCAAGATTATTGTTTTAGAGAATATATTTCAAATTTATATTCGATTAAGCTTCCAAACGAGGAACGAATCTTCCGTGGATTTTCAGATGGAACATTTAAACCCGACAAAAATATATCCAAATCATCTATAGCAAAAATAATTACAAATACGATGAAGTATGCTGGTTTATTTAATCTTAGTTGTCAGGATTTTTACTGCTCAGATAGATATAGTACTAATCTTCATTTATTAGGGTTAGAAGACATGTATAAAGAGCAGATAGATTTAGAGAATTTAATCTTAAATCTAGGCTACAGCATAGAAAAAAGACCTATATTGGCACATGTGTTCGGAGAGGGTTGCGAAACATATTTGTTCATTGGGGGTATCCATGGGAGTGAATATAATTCTAGTAATTTAATGAAGCAATGGATAAAGGAAGTAAAAGGTAATCAGGGTATTTGGAATAATAAAAGAATAATAATAATTCCCGAATCAAATCCTGACGGTCTTGTAAAACATAAAAGACTTAATTCAAACAATGTTGATCTAAACCGTAATTTTGATGCAGATTGGCAACAGGTTACTTTCCTAGGTAATCAGGTTTTTTCAAAGGGTGGTGGCTCATATCCATTTTCTGAACCCGAAACTCAAGTATTAAGAGACTTTGTTATTGCAACGGAACCTAGTTTGATTATTTCATATCATAGCGCTGCTGGTTTTTCGATACCTAATGATAATAAATTAGCATATAACATAGCTTTAGAATACTCCGAGTATTCAGGTTATAGATTTACAGGAGATGATGAGTTAAAAGGGTTTGATTATATTATAACTGGATCCTTAGGGAATTGGGCGGCTTCGCTTGATATACCAGCGATAGTTGTTGAACTCTCTTCTACCCATAATAACGAATTTGATAAAAATAAGGATGCGATGTGGCAAATTGTAAATAGATAATTCTCAATTCTTTAATGAGAATTAAGAAAGAAATCTTAATAAGCTTAGCGAACAAATTGTACTAAGATTAATATAACTAATGTGTAATTGAATCATTTTTTACTGGATGAAGGAAATATACTATGATAAATAGGAAGTGAATATATTTTGCATATTAATTATTCTTTATGAGTAACGCAAAACTTACCTATGACGAGTTAATAGAACAGCATCTTAAAATTTTGAAGGATTTACAGTATGATTCCGGGCTATTTGCCGCTTCAAGAAAAAATGTAGAAACTGGTTATGATAAATCTTGGTTAAGAGATAATTTCTATGAATGCCTTGCTTTTGAAGTAATTGGTGACTGGGATACAGTGGAAAAAACATATGATGCATTATTGGATATATTTTTAAAATATGAATCAAAGATTGATTGGGCTATAGAGAATAAACCTATGGCCAAACATGAATATATACATGCTCGATACGATCCTGAAAGTTTTAATGAGTTTTGGGATGAATGGGGAAATAAACAGAATGATGCTGTGGGTGCAATTCTATTCAAAGTTGGACAACTCGAAGGAAATCATAAGAGAGCAGTTTTGGAAAATAAAGATCGAATTAGAATTGTGAATAAATTAGTTAAGTATTTGGAAAGTATTGAATATTGGCATGATAGAGATAGTGGAATGTGGGAAGAGGATGAAGAGATACATGCATCATCGGTTGGAGCTTGTGTAGCAGGGCTGAAATCTGTAAGAGAACTTCCGCAGATTGATGTTCCAATGTATTTGATCAAGAGAGGTGAGGAAACTTTGAAAGCATTACTTCCTCGTGAATCTGAGAGAAAGTTCGTGGATCTTGCGTTGCTTTCCCTTATATACCCCTACAACGTTGTTGATAAGAAACAAAGTCAGCGAATCCTTGATCATGTAGAGTATCATCTTCTAAAGAGTAGAGGAGTAATCAGATATAAAAATGATCATTACTATAATAAGAATCCTGATGGTTATAGTGAGGAAGCTGAATGGACTTTTGGATTGTCTTGGCTTGCTATTATCTATGAGAGATTGGGTAATACTAAAAAGGCAAAGTTCTTTATCAAAAAGATGGTCGATACACTTACAGAAAAAGGCATACCTGAATTATATTTTTCGAACTCTGATCAGTATAATGAAAATAATCCCTTAGGTTGGAGTGAATCTTTGTTTATTGTAGCTTTGCATGAAATTAACAACAAAATTCTTAAAGGAAACACTATTTCTAAACCTCCAGTTAATGTAAAGTCAGTTAAATTAAATTAAGATCATTTCAATACAAAAAGTTGTTAAACGAGCAAATATTTTGACTCTCAATTTCCTATAGCATAAAATAAAATATGTAATTTTCATTTATTCATTATTTTTGTAACTGCCCGTATGCAGAAAGAATACTTAATTACAAACAGATTAGGAGCTTATTCCTCGAGTACATATGATCTTGGGAACACAAGAAAATATCATGGCTTACTAGTTGTTTCCAATTCTAATATTGAAAGAAAAGTAATTGTAAACAGGCTAGATGAAAAAGTTGAATTCAGAGGACGGATTGAATATTTAAGCACTAATATTTATAAAGGTAACTATATAAATCCGTCAGGACATAAATGGCTCAGAAATTTCTCTCTTGAGGATGATCCACTATTTGAATATTTAATAGAATTAATCAGAATAAAAAAGAGGATTAAGTTAGCTGATAGATCCAATAAAGTAGAAATTTTTTATGATATAGAAACAAAAATCCCCTTTTTCCTTACAGTTAAACCTTTATTAACCAATCGTTCTTTTCATGCATTGTCAAAATTTGAAAATACAGATACGTTAAAAGTGTCGGGAAATTATAATGAGGTGAGTGTAGATCTGGATCAAGAAAGCCATTTAGATATTACTGGAAACTTTAGTGAATTTACTGAAAATAAGGATATTTTTTATAACTTTGAATATCCAGTAGAAAGGGAACGAGGATACGATTTTCTTGAAGATTTATTTTCAATTGGCGATTTTACATTCAATTTTGGTAGTGGAAAACATAAAATTAATTTGAGGTTTTCTTACCACAATAATAATGATAAACAGACCCAGAGCAATAATTTGGATTCTGGGATACTAATAGGAAAACCATCAAAGAGTAATTTGGATACGTTTGATCTACAAAATAACGAGTTGAATGAATTTTTGCATTTCTTAGATCAGAAAGCTGATGATTTTATAATAATTAATAATAAGAGAAAATCCATTATAGCTGGCTATCATTGGTTTGAAGATTGGGGGAGAGATACATTCATTTCATTCAGAGGGTTACTGCTATGTAGAGATAATTTCAATCTTAGTAGGAATATAATTCTGGATTGGATGAAACATATTCGAAACGGTTTGATTCCAAATCGACCAGGATTAAAGGAATATAACTCATTGGATGCTACACTGTGGTTTATAGTATCTATTTATTATTACTGGCAGGAAACCCAGGATGATAAGTTAATTCAATCGTTAATGCCACAGATATCAAATTTGCTTCAGAATCTTATTCTTGGTACTAAATATGGTATCCATACCCTTAAAAATGGTCTTCTTATCTCTACAGATAATTCCAAAGGTTTAACATGGATGGATGCGGTTGTTAATGGTCAGGCTGTTACTCCAAGGACAGATGCAGCGGTAGAGATCCAGATGCTTTGGTATAACGTACTCAATATCTACAAAGTATTTGAATCAAAATTTAATTCATCAAACGATAACTATTATATTAATTTAATCTTAAAAAATCTTAAAAAGACTTTTAATGAATTATTCTGGGTTGATAAAACTCAATATTTAGCAGACTCAGTTAAACAGAATAATAGGAATATAGAAATAAGACCAAATCCTGTAATTGGTATGTCTTTACCTTTTAAATTATTAACCGATAATAAAGCAAAACTTGTTTTAGATAAAATTCAGAAAAAATTACTAACCAAAGTAGGTTTAAAAACATTAAGTCCAGATTCGGAAAAATATATAGGTGAGTACAAAGGAGGGCAAGAAGATCGAGATAGAGCTTATCATAACGGTACTGTATGGCCTTGGCTTTTAGGGTTCTATTTAAAAAGCTATCTGAATGTTTATGGCAAAACAGAAGTTTCGAAAAATTATATAAAATCTAAACTTTTAGATTTCTGGAGAGAAGTGCAAAATCAAGATTTAAATTATTTGCCTGAGGTGTTTTCTGCAGACACTTTGGAACCAAACGGCTGTCTTTCCCAAGCATGGAATTATGCAACTTTAATTGAGGTTTTATATGATCTTGTTAATTAATATTTTTATTGATAATCATGTTAGATAATATACTAGTTTTTGCAAAAAGCAATCCATTAGTATTTACAGTATTAGCTCTTGGACTTGTAGTTTTTTTAATGCTTGTATTTGTTGTTTTTACAATAAAAAAAATTGCAGCATTTATAAAATTTGCAGTTTTTGCAATATTTATACTTATTCTCTCGATTTTTATATATTTTTCTTTCATAAAAGATAGGAAAGCTCAGTATGATATTTGCGAAACTAATCCTGGAAGTTATGGATGCTGGGTTTGTGAGAATCAAGATCGCTACTCCGATCTTACTGTCACTCAATGTAATGATTGTAATGATAACCCTGAAGCTTTTATTGTTGGTTCAATTGTCAAATGTAAAGAAGAAACAGAAGAGGAAGGGGAGGTTTTATCAGAAAAAGAAATAATGGATATATTAGGAGTATCCGAATAGAGAAAGGTAAAAGAAATTAATTTTAAAATATTTAGGTGTATGTCCACTGCCCTTGTTCTTGGAAATGGAAGTATGTTAGTCAATATAAATGATCTTTGTCAGGTTACTGACTTTTATTTCCCTTATGTGGGACAGGAAAATCACTTATCAACTTTCGTAAATAAACTTTTTTTTCGTATCAATGGTGAATTCGTCCAAATTACTAGGAATAATTTTGATATTGACATCAATTACCAGGAAGATTCACTTGTTGGGCATACAAAATTAAAACACAAAAAAACAGGTCTTGAAATAGATTTAATTGACCTTGTGATTCAGAACGATCAGATATTCCTTCGAAATTTTGAAATCAAAAATAATACCAAAAATCCCATTGAGATATATGTTTATTTTCAAAATAATTTTGCAATTTATTCTTATGATATTGGGGATACAACTGTGTGGTATCAACCGGGAAGATGTTTGGTGCATTATAAACAGAATCGTTATGTAGGTATTGGAAGCACAAAAAAGATTTATCAGTTTACGTGTGCTGCAAGAACGGATAATGATAATAGAGGAGCATATCCAGACTTAAAAACCGGTGAACTTAATTTTAATCCAATTAGCAATGGAAGCGTGAATTCTTGTGTTTCATATAAGTTTAACATTCCTCCAGGAGAAACAATGGGATCTAATTATTTCAATGTAACGGGGATGAGTTTTCAACAATTGGAAAAAAGTATAGATAACATTACTTCATGCGATCTGGGAAATACCTGTAAGTCAACAGTAAAATATTGGCAGAATTGGGTTAGATCTAAATCAAATATACTTTTTAGGACTAAAGGAACTCCAAGTTTTTTTGGTGAATATGATTTAGATTCGAGAATTTACTCTTTATACAAAAGATCCTTATTAACGATTAGAACACAAATTGATAATGGAGGGGCGATCATCGCAGCCAATGATGGTAGATATTTGAAAGAAGGCGGGAAAGATACTTATTCATATTTTTGGCCTAGAGATGGTGCTTACATCATTTTGGCTTTGATAGAATGTGGATTTAAGGAATTATCGGATGAATATTTTGAATATATTGAAAACCTTTTAACTCCTGAAGGATATTTTCTTCATAAATATTACCCACATAGTCGAGAAGGCAGAAGTGCATTGGGTAGTAGCTGGCATCCTTGGGTAGATAATTCGGGGAGTCTTCAGGAACCTATACAGGAAGATGAAACAGCTTTGAATGTTTATGCTATTTGGAAACATTATGAACACTTCGCAGATCAAGAGTTTTTGAAAAAATATTGGAACAGCTTGATATTTCCAATGGCAAATTTTTTGGGAAATTACAGGTATACAATTGTTTATGATGCTCCCGACATTCAGGATTATGTTAGTGGTTTTCCTGAAATTGCAAAAGAGGATGAATTTATTAAAACTTATTCAGGTTCAAAGCTTCCAAAAGCTAGTTATGATTTATGGGAAGAGAGAAGAGGTATTAGTGCTTTTACCTGTTCAACTGTTTATGCTGGATTATTAGCTGCTTCTAATTTAAGTGAAGTTTTTGGAAGAACGGACTTGAAACAGATTTTTTTGAATTATGCTAATGAAATTAAAGAAGCAACTATCAATTATCTTTTCAATGAAGATTTAGGAAGGTTTATAACACATATAATTTGTGATTCAAATACGAGTCAACCGGTAATAGATACAAAATTAGACGCCTCTTTGTATTCACTATGGCATTTCGGCCTACTAGATGTAAACGATCCAAGAATAGAAAAAACAATGTGGGAAGTAGAAGACAAATTAACTGTAAGATCAGAAATTGGCGGTATTGCAAGACGGGAAAATGATCATTACAATACTATAGATTCAAATTTAGTTGGAAATCCTTGGTTTATTTGCACATTATGGTTAGCTCAATATTGGACTCAGAAAGATAATTACGATAAAGCAAAGAAGTATATTAGATGGGCAGTAGATCACGCAGATAAAAGTGGATTAATGGCCGAGCAGGCTCATCCTCATACAGGTCATGGAGAGTCGGTCAAACCGTTGACTTGGAGTCATGGGGCATTTGTTAGAACCATAAACATGCTTTGGGGAAAGATTTATAAAGGTACGTATCAAATCCCCGGAAGCAAGGATTAGTTTTCTTCGTATTCGAAAATTTTGTTAATTCGTCTTAGGTGTCTACCTTTGTCAAATCGAGTATTCAACCAGATTTCAATTATATTTTTCATTTCTTCAATCTTCATAAAATCAGCTGATAGACACAAAATATTCGAATTGTGGTGTTGTCTATCTATAATCGCTTCCTTCGGAGTTCGTGGATTTGAGGCAATTATCCCTTTTACTTTGTTTGCAGCTACCATGATTCCAATGGAGCTTCCACATATCAGTACTCCTCTTGCACCAAAATTTTTTGAAACTTCCTCTGCTACTTTGAAGGCAAAATCAGGGTAGTCATCTTTTGGATTGAGTTCATAAGCACCTTTGTCTTCCACAACGAAATTTTTTTCTAGATATTCTTTAATTAATTCCTTTTTATCAAAACCCCTATGGTCTGCTCCTATATAAATTTTTGAAATTTTCATTAGTTGAGAATTTGTGAAAATTAATTACTATTCTAACTCAAATTTAAAATTTTCAATTTGTTTTCTTGGTCTATTTTGTATTGGATCAAAGATTTGCCAGAATAAATGGGTTGATAAAACAATATAATCAACTCCAATTTTAAAAGCATTATTTAGTTGAGCTATGTTGGTTACCTCGTCTATACCTATTTTAGTTTGAAAGCCATAAATATCATATGCTCTACAAATTGCTTCTATAATATCGAAATCGATTTGTTTGTTTTTAATATCTGTCACAGAGATTGTAATATTTTGTATACCAGCCTTTGCAGCTAGTGTTGCTTGAGAAACATTTTGAATGGATGTTATACAAGTATTTATTTTTTGATGTTCCAATACTTGAGCAGCTTTTATTGTATTTTCGCTCAGATTCATTTTAATTACAGTATCCTTTGCAACCTTTGCTAGCTTTTTGGATTCGGAGATTATATCGTCAAACTCATATGCATTATTTTGAATTGTAATTGGTAAATCAATTTCTTTTAATATGGATTTAATATGGTCTTTATATGAGGTTTTATTGTCTGTGTGGAAATACTCTGTATCTATGCCATCAATCAAACCGGTTGCATAAACTCGGCTAAGATCCTTAATTTGGCCGGCTTTTAAATAGATATACATAGAATTTCAGATTTGACTTATTAGTATATGATAAATGATGTAAAGTGAGATATCAATATGATTATATCTATTACAAAAATATACTAAATTATTTCCTAGATTTAAAAAGAAGTTTTTTCTTGTGTTTTTCTATATTAATAAAATCATCCGCAATTTCAATAAGTTCTTTGTTTGCAGTTGATTCAAATGCTGCAATTTCTACCAAACAACCAAGGGCATGTTGAAGGTAATTTACAACAGGTCGAAAATCACCATCCCCTGAGACTAAAACAATTGAATCAACCTTAATACCAATTCTGATTGCATCCATAGCAATACCTAAATCCCAATCACCTTTTTTAGCTCCGCCAAAAAATGTTTGCAAAGGTTTTTCTTTCACTTCAAATCCGGAATTATTTAAAGCGTCAAAAAAACTTTGCTCTGTTTTTTGTTCTGATTTGATTACATAAGCAATAGCTCTAACTAAGAGTCTATTACTGACGGTTAATTTTAATAGATTTTTAAAATTAACACGTGCTTTATATAGATTTCTTGCCGAATAATACATATTTTGAACATCAACAAGAACTGCAACTCTTTGGTCTGGATTCTTTACTATCATGGTGTTATTAATAAAATATTAGAATGTCTTTATTTATTATAAAGGATTTTAAATATGTATGGATTATAAAAGTATTATACTATCCATTTCATATTTCGAGATTTATGCTATGCAGAATTGATGAATACAAAGTAAATAAGGGTAATGAGATTTGCAAGCAGATGTAGAGTACGTAAATTACTATTTGGAATATTTATCAATTAGTCTGTTAATAGAGTCCAATCCTTTTTTAATCGTTTTGAGTTCAGAACTGTAACTAATACGTACATAGTTTTGATATTTTCTATTTTTTCTTTTTGAATGTGGATTCAAATCGAAAAAGATACCAGGAACCACAATGAAATTTTCTTCAAGTCCTTTTTGAAAAAATTTCATCCCATCATTCAAAGGTTTGGGTAGATCTTTAAGGTTTGCCCAAATATAAAAGGCTCCCTCCGGTTTGTTATCAATTTTAATGTTCATAGCTTTTAAACGTTTTATCATGTAATCTCTTTTATTTCTGAAATGGGTTTTTATCGCTTTACTTTCCTTTCTTAGTTGGTCAAGTTTTAAAAGATTCAATGCAGCATTTTGAAGTGGATGATTGGCTCCACCATCAAGAAAAGATCCAGTACTAGTTATTAAGTCTTGGATATCTTTTGGTGCAATAGCCCAGCAAATTCTCCATCCTGGATATCGCCATGGTTTTGTTAAACCAGCAATAATAACAACAGGATCAGAATTGACGTCCTTAATATATTTCTGTGCAGAAACATAATTCTCACTATCGATGAAAATATAATTAAAATAAAATTCATCCAGAATTAAGGTAAACTCCATTTCTTTTGCAATTTCGACTAATTTTTTAAGTGAATCTCCATATAACAGATTACCAGTTGGGTTTGTAGGATTACTAAGCAGAAGTGCTTTTATTTTATTTTCTTCAATAAATTCTTTAAGTCTATCTAAATTAATTTTAAAGTGATTTTTGGACTCTAATTCATAGGCAATTGGGTTAATATTATTGAATACACTTAAAATCCCTTCATAAGAAGCATAATCCGGTAGAAAGTAACCAACATTAATCTGTTCCATAGAAGCAAAAATTCTTGAAAGTGCAACCCTTCCTCCTCCGGCAATGGATACGTTTTCAAGACTAAGCTTACTATCCAGATCTTTCCGGAAAAGATTATTGTAAATATTGGCAACTGATTTACGTAATTCTTTTACACCTGCAACTGGAGCATAACCATGATTTATCTGAGGAATTTTTACTTCTGAAATTCTAGGAGGGCAATTTTGTATCATCCCCAATTCAGGAGCTCCTTGACCTAGATTAGCCCATTTTTTATTTCCATAGTAAAACCCTTTTTTTGATGCTTTCTCCATTACATAAATAACCCCTGCCTTACCATTTTTTTTGAAAGTTTGAATTTTGTCCACTTTTACAATTTTTAAAATTTAGCGATTGATTATATATCAAGTATGTAACGAAAGACAAGGGGGATATTTTAAATATGATTAAATGGATAAGAAAATATAATAGTTTTACAGATTAAAGTTTAAGATGGATAAAGTATTTTTGGAAAGTTATTATTGGCTTATTAGCTTTATTTGGGTTAAATGTTTGAAGCCATACACCCCATGCTCTCTACCGATCCCCGAAAGTTTGCAACCACCAAAAGGATTTGAGGGGCTGGAGGTTTTACCTTGATTAATCTCAATCATACCGGCATTGATTCTGTCAGCCACTCTTTCGGCTTGCTTGATGTCTTTTGTATATACTTGAGCACCAAGTCCATAGATTGTATCATTTGCAAGTTCGATAGCTTCTTCTTCAGATTGAAAACTTACAATTGGAAGTACCGGTCCAAAGGTTTCTTCCTTCCATATTTTCATATTACACGAGATTTTTGTAACAATAGTAGGGAGATAATATGCACCTTTGAGATTTTCAGGTATTTTCCCACCAGTAATCACATTAGCTCCTTTCTCTCTAGCTTTATTAATTTGTTGCATTAATACTTTTCTTTGCTCAAAGGAAGCTAAGGGTCCCATCTCACATTCTGAACTATTAGGGTTACCAATTTTAATCGTTTCAGTCAACTTTTTTAGTTCAGTTACAACTTCATTGAAAACGGATTTGTGCACAATAAGTCTTTTGACAGCTGTACAGTATTGTCCGCAGTTTGCAAATCTTTTACGAAATACTTTGTTAACGTTAGCCTTAAGTTTATAATCGTCAAAGATAATTGCTGGATTAGAACCACCCATTTCTAGGAGTGAGGGTATAAATTTTTTCCCAGCTAATTTGAACAAAAATTGTCCTGTTTTAGAACTGCCTGTAAACCAAATAAAATTTATATTGTTATTTACCAGTATTCTACCTTGTTTAGCACCGCCATATATTTCCTGGAAAACGAAATTTGGAAGTGTAGAGTCAGAAATGATCTCTTCAAGTAACTTTCCTGTTAGCGGACAAAGCTCAGAATGTTTTAGGACTACAGTATTCCCTGAAAGTAAAGTAGGAATAACTCCCCAGATAAAAAGCATGAAAGGAAAGTTCCAAGGTAGAATAACAGCCGTAGTTCCATAAGGAATGTATTTGATTGAGTGTTTTATTCCATTTTCAGTTTTTTGATTTGGTCTCAGAAATTGCTCTGCATTATCGAGATAGTATTTGAAATATACTAATCCTTTTTCTAATTCGACTATGCTTTCATTTATCGGCTTTCCAATTTCAGTAGTAATGAGTTGAGCAATTTCCTTTTTCCTTTTACTGAATTTTTCATAAATCATTTTAAGCAGATCTATCTTTTTTTTGATTGGTAGGAATTTCCAATCCGACTTTACTTTGTTCGAATTTGAGACTATTGTGGATATTTCAGATTTTGTTGAACATTCAATTTCTCCAATTTTATCTTCAACTGTTGCAGGATTATAAGAAATGACTTTACTCATTATTAACAAGATAATGATTTAACAATAAATCTAACTAATATTAACAATCCATTGAAAACATAGGTTCCAATATTTATTTAGAAGTGTAGCTTTCATTTAATAGATTTAATCTTTCTTCGTATACTTCTTTTATTTCTGGGTCAATACTTCTTTTTGAAGCTTCAGTAAGTAATTCTCGAGCTAGTTCTTTATCACCATTGCAGTCAGTTAGAAAAATCCCTGCATTCCCATAAAGTTTCCTTTTATCCATTTCGTCTATGTCTTCTAAGTTTGCAAGTTCTTTTGAATATTTGACTACTTGCTTACATTCATCTTGAAGATAATGAATTTGAGCTAGTTTAGAAAGGGTGAAAGGAGAGTTGGGATATTCACGATAAACTTTTTGACAAGTTTCCAAAGCTTGCTCAAGTTCATTTAAGTGGATAAGAATATAGCATTTCATATCAAGAAGTGCAGGTTCTTCAGGATCGTATTCTAGGGCTTTGTTTGTAGTTTCATACGCTTCTGCATAATTTCCTTCAGCATCAAGATCTTCCGCTTTATAATATAAATCTACCGCTTTGGAACTTAAATCTTTAAGAAGGAAATAAGTTGCTTCGTTATCATTCTTATCAAATTGGGTAGAATCCTTGAGACTTTTACTTTCATAATCATTAGTAATGTCTAAGCTTGTATCAAAGTTTTGTGCCACTAAAGCAAAAAAAGTAGGAGCACAACACAGCAGTCCGCAAATTAATAATAAAAAAAATATTCCAATGAAAATAATAAGATTTGTATTTGATTTTGTTTTTGTAGACATTTTACTTATAAATTTAAATTTATTTTTTATTTAATTTGCATCTACCCAAATCTTTATGGGCTTTAACAAAAGTTCTGCTAGCAAATGCAGCATGAAGACTAATTTCTCCTGCCAGTACAGCAGTTCCAATAATTTCGGCTAATTTTTGGGTAAGATTTATTTCTTTTTCTTCTTTTTCTTTTAAATTTTTACTTATGTTGGATAGAATTATTTTTTGACATTCGTTCTGAGTTGCAAGCGTTGTTCCTCCTCCTACTGTAGCAATATTTAATGAGGGGATTCGAGTATGTATATAAAGTCCTTCCTTATTTTTTTCCATATTTAGAGATGCAAGACTTCCACCAACTACTTGAGCTGGATCCTGACCTGTGGCAATAAATATTGCAGCAAGCATATTAGCTGCATGTGCATTGAATCCAAAGCTTCCTGCCATTTGACCACCAAGCCAAATTTTGTTTTTGTTAACCTCTAGAATATCTTCGGGATTGGATTTCAGGTATTTTTTAACTATATTTTGAGGAACTGTAACTTCTGCTTCAACGATTCTACCTCTTCCTTTAATAGTATTGATATATGCTGGTTTTTTATCTATACACATATTCCCCGAAATTGCAATAGTTTTTATGCCTTTATATTCTGTCTCAATCCAAGAACATATTTTTTTTGTTGCAATAACTGCCATATTCATACCCATTGCATCACCGGTATCAAATACAAACCTAATCCAGATATTTTTACCATTCGAATAAAACTCATATTCCTTTATTGTTAAATATTTGTCAGTTTGATCACCAACTTTTTTGATCTTTTTAAAGTTATCTTTAAACCATTTCTCAAATTTTGAGGCTTCTTTGATATTTTTGACTCTGAAAAGAGGAGCACGGGTAATTCCAACATATTTTGATGTGACAGTTGCACCTCCTGATTCTCTTATTATCTTTGATCCTCTATTAACACTTGCAACTAAAGCTCCCTCTGTAGTTGCAAGGGGAATTAAATATTCCCCATTTGCATGATTGCCTTTGACAGTCATAGGACCTGCAATGCCTATTGGCAAACATGCTCCTCCAATTACATTTTCGCAATTACGTCCATAAATTTTTTTAGGGGAGAATGGAAATTTTGAGAGTGAGTCAAGTTTAGCATTAATAAGATCTGCAATATATTCTCTTCGAATTTCTATAGCTTTGTTATGATCAGTATATTTCTCAATTTCATAAAGTTTAATCTTATTTTGATTCAATTGTTTAATTATATCTTTCTTCTTCATAAATATAGCCACTTATTTAAATTATTTTTCGAAATTCCAAAAGCAATCTTTACGTTTGGTCACTTTGTGTTTTGAGAGTTGTTTTAAATTTTTTGCACCAGATAAAAACATTGCCGTTCTTAATTCATCCTTATATCCTTGAATTATTTTCATGACAGCTTCTGGTGATTGAGTTGCTGCTTTTAGGAAAGGACGGGCAGATGTAGCCATGTTAGCTCCTAATGCAATAGAGATTGCTATGTGCAATCCACTACGTACTCCTCCTCCTGCAATTATATTTAGTCCTTTTATTTTTTTTAGGTCTAATATAGCTTCAGGTGTTGGAATACCCTGAGAACGAAATATATAACCAAGATTACCTTGGGTCCTTTTTTCTTTATGTTTTAGTCTTCTATAACCTTCAATTAATGCCCAGCTAGTTCCACCAGTTCCAGAAACATCTATCCATTTTACTCCTATTTCGTATAATCTTTTAGCTGTTTTATAATCTATACCATGACCTACTTCTTTAATAATAACTGGAATTTCCAATTTTGTTACAATTTTTTCGAATTTGTTTAATAAATTTTTGTAATTTTTATTGCCCTCGGGTTGAATTGCTTCTTGTAGATGATTAATATGAAAAAAGATCCCGTCTGCCGAGACCTTATCAATTAGATTTTGGATATCATCGTATTTCATACCATAGTTAAGTTGCACAATACCCAGATTAGTAAACATAGGTATATTCGGACAATGTTTTTTAACATCAAAACTAGATAAAGTTTCTGGCTTTTCATAAACTATGCGCATGGATCCAAGTCCAAAACCAATTTTTTCTTCTTCACATGCGATAGCAATATTCGTATTTATCTTTTTAGCAAGTTGACTCCCACCTGTCATTGAAGAAATATAAAAGGGAAATGAAAGTGGAAAACCAAAGAAGGAAAAATTTGTTTCTATTTCATTCATATCAATCTCTGGCATAGAAACATAATCCAAAAAGTACTGCGACAGATATGAAAAATGAGGTTCTACGTCCTCATGCAATACGATATCTAAGTGTTCGTTTTTCCTTTTACGAATTTTGTTCATTTTGTATTTAATTTTATATTTCATGAATTATATCGTATATTTACTATAAATTCATATATAATAATAAATCAAGATTAAATTTTTATGTTACGAAAAATGAAAAAAGAGCGATATTCATTATTTTCAGATGGAGGAGCAAGAGGCAATCCAGGGCCTGCAGGTATTGGCTTTCTAGTATTCAAAGGTAAAAAACTTATAAAATTCGATGGCAAATATATTGGTATCTCTACAAACAACAAAGCGGAATACAAAGCTTTAATTATGGGTTTGAAACAGATACAGAAATTAAATATTAAGGAAATAGTTTGCTATTTAGATAGTGAGTTAATAGTTAAACAAATCAAGGGTGAATATAAAGTCAAGAGTCCTGACCTGAAGCCTCTTTTTGAAACCGTACAAACATATTTATCTAAAATTAAAAATATTTCTTTTGTTCATATACCAAGATCTTCTAATTCATTCGCAGATAAACTTGCCAATATTGCCCTTGATGCAGCTGAAGACTCACAAAAATAGATCATAAATACTTGAATGAGATATAATTATTGGGATAAACTAATTAGGGCAATATTAATTATTATTGTTACAAAAAACCATTTTGATTCTGACCATGTAAAGAGTTATTTAATAAATCAATTTAACTAAGAGAATATAAATGAAAAAAACTAGAGTTATAAATATTAATAAGCAAAGGTTAAAAGGCAATCCTTCATATCTTAGAAGAAGAAGGAAGCATTCATCAGCTCCAACTCAAAGAAATAAGAGGAAAAAAGGATCCGTTCTTCAAAGATTTAACAATACACTGAATAACCTTACTAATATTCAATTTATTTTATTGCTTTTGCTGATTGTTTCATTCTCATTTTTAGGTTTCAATATGGTATCAAGTTCATCGCATGAAACTTTCTTTAATAATATTTTAAATCCGATTACAGAAGACAAAGACTGCGAAGAGGACCTGCTTAATCCACTATGCTGGCCAAATCAGGTTGTCCCTAAATTAAAACAAAGTAATGGATATACCAATGCTTTATTGGTAGGGATAGATACTAGGGAAGATGAAGCTGGGCTTATGAACACTGATACAATTATGGTGGCTTCCTTCAATCATACAGATGGCAAAACAATGCTTATATCTTTTCCAAGAGATTTATATTTGCCTTATTATGTAGATGGAAAGAATTCTGGATATTTTTCGAAGGTTAATTCTCTTTATGCAATTGGCGAAAGTAAGAAGAATATCGATGGGCTGACTTTTTTGAAGGAGAACATTGAAGAATGGCTTGATATGGATATACATTATACTGGTCTAGTGAATTTTAAGACTCTTGTAGATATTGTTGATGCAGTAGGGGGTATAACAATTGAGGTTGAAGAAAATTATGAGGATATTTATCCATACAAAGAACTATCCGAGGAATATCAGAATAATTGTATACGTGCAAAGGATTATCCAAAATACTGTGTATTTAAATTCTCTAAAGGTATAAACAAGCTTGATGGAGAAGATGCTTTAATATATGCACGAATGCGTCAGTATTCCTCGGATTTTGATAGAGCTAGGAGACAGCAACAGGTAATTGATGCAATTAAGCGTAAATTTTTAAGTGGAGACGAAAACGCTATCCAAAAAGCGAAATTTGCATGGAATACTTATCAAGCATTGCTTGATGAAACAAATGTGATCTCTAACTTAGAATATAATGATATGATAGCAGGTTTGCTTAAAGTTGGCAGTGTTGATTTAGATCCAATTAGCGTTGTCCTAGATCCTACTTTTGGTGGGCAGGGAGCATTTATGTATGAGACAAGAGTAGGGCAAGTACAAGATGAAGAAACGGGAGAATTGGTTGGAGGAATGTATGTTATTCAACTTCGAGACACTACTTTTTCTCAAATAAACCAAGAACTAGAGAAAGTTCGTAAGTTTCCTGAGTTATATGAAGATAATGCATCAGTAGTAATTGCGAACAAAACGGGAACTACCCTTTCGAGTTCCAATGATGCAAAAATTTTAAAAGAAATAGATCCTTATTTTGATTTTCTAGCTTATGTAGAAGACACAAAGGAAAGCTCTTCTCAAGAATACAAAATATTTGTTTTTAATAAAGAAAAGATTGACACAGTGAATTATTTAAAAGATTATTTTTCTACTGAGAATGTTGAGTATATTGATGAATATTCAACCGAAAGCCAGACTTCATATAAAGAGGATATTAAAGTAGCTGTTTATGCTTCTCAATCAACCGATCTGAATAATGGAAATTAAAAAACTAGTCAAATCATTTAAAGATCAATTCATAATGCTTGTTGGATCTAATCTTATTGGTTTGCTTAGTCTGATTTTTGCTTTGTTGCTTCTGTATATTGGAAACAAAGGACAGTATAATCTTTACACATCTTATACTTCTATTTTTGCGGTATTTTTAGTTCCAAGTAAGCTTATTAAAAGTTTAGCTACAACATATGGTTTAGCAGTCTTCGACAAGGTTCATAGTTTTTATAATAAATTAAACAGAAATAAATACTGGCTTTTATTATTCTTTTTAGTTTATTTAATCTTAGTTTATTTTATAACTGTTTATATAAAAGGTACTTATTTTACAACCGCATTTTTAATTCTTACTGCTGTCTCACAGATAATTCTTCAAGTATTTATAGGAATTATTCAAAATAGAAAAAAGTTTTTTGAATCATCAATGATTCTTATAATTCAAAGTATTGGCAAAATTATTCTAGCTTTAGTTTTATTTTATTTTGTTCTTGTAAATGGAATCTGGTTTGCTTTCTTTATGGTATCCGTTATTACAAACTTTTTTTTAATAAATAACTTTCGCAAAAAATATCAAGATAGAGTGAATAAAACCAATTCAAAAATATTCAATTCAGATATTTTGATTAATTTGTTTCTTTTAATGAGTTTAGAATTACTATTTAATTTTGATGCAATACTTGCCTCAACCAAATTAAATGCAAACGAGGCCTATATCTACAATTCATTAGTATTAGTGAAAAAAACTCTATTTTTCAGTGTTTTTGGACTTACCCAGATTGTTTTGGCTGAATCTCGGAAAATAGAAACTAAAAAAATAAATTCTCTTATAAAGAATTTATTAATTACTGTCTTAGTTTCAGTTGCTGCGGCAATAGTATTTATTTTGTTTAAAAATATAATCTTTAAGATTATCAATTTAGATATCAATTATATGAGTTTTTACATTAAATTCATCTTTACAAGCATACTGTTTTCGGTTTTATTTATGATTGGTACATGGTTTACAAGCTTTAGAAACAAGTTTATCAGGATTAGTTTATCTTTGTTTATATTGTTTTTTGTTTTTTATTACTTTCAAGTAGTAAAAAACCTTGAAAATATGATAGATATATTTATTTGGGGAAATATTGTATTGATCGCTATTCAAATTGGATTAGGCGGTGTGAAATATTTAACTACAAGAAAATTATGATTATATTTGTCGTTGCAAACTTATCTCTATGAAGACAGGTAATATTTTATACTACTTCGAATTTCTCTTATAATCTAAGAAAATCATAAATATAATTTTAATGAAATATCTAGAATTAACTAAACAATTTATTAAGTCAAAGGCGGATGAAAAGGGAAAGAAAATAGATCATCTACAAAATACACTTCATTGGGTTAAACAATTAGATCCTCAAGCAGATGAAGCATTGCAAATTGCTGCCTTTGCCCATGATGTCTCTAGGCTTGTATTAGGTGTTGACATAAGTGAACTGAAGGAAAATAAAAAAGGTTTTCTGGATGTCGAACATATGCGAGAGCATCAAGAAAAAGGAGCAGAGATTATCACAAAATATTTATTAGAAAAAGGTGCGGATAAAGAGTTTGTTAGCGATGTTGGACAGTTAATTTCTTTTCATGAGGTGGGTGGAACTCCAAGAGCAGATATTTTGAAAGATGCAGATAGTATAAGTTTTTTCGAAACAAACGCAGAGGATTTCATTAAAAAATTTGTTCCCTTAGTAGGTAAAGAAAAAGTTGAAGACAAGATAACGTGGATGTTCGCAAGAATAAGTTTGGATAAAGCTAGAGATATTGTACGGGATATGTATAAGGAGTGCATTAAGAAATGTAGAAAATAGATCTGGGGGAAATTTGAGATTCATATGCTCGCTCTCCCAGCGAGTACGTTAGAGACCACTCTGTCATTTGTCCATTAATCCAGATTGGATATTTTAATCTCAATTTATTAGATTTAAAATTTGAAGATTGTATTAAAGACTATTTAGCGTTTAGTTAGTTATTCTATACAGATTCTTTAAAATTTTTCTAAAATATGGGCTGGTTAATATGCCTATATTTTATGGTTCTTCTGTCTGTGTACGTTCTTTAATATAATTTTTAACATCTATATTTTTTACTCTCATTCCTGCTGTCAATGAACAGAAACTATTTTTCCCATACATTGTATTTGAAGCAACTGCTGGACCGAGATATTCACAATTTGGGTTGCATATAAATAGACCACCTCCACTGTCACCCTGTTGGAATGCATTTGTAGTGAATGAGTTCTCAAATGTTTCGCAAAGTGAGATATCGCCTTCTAGAAGTTGATCGTATAACTTTACTGTGGTAGTAACATCATCTAAGTTAGTAACATCATCTGGTAGAGGTGCTAGGCATATAAGTCTATCGTCATCCGGGAGCATATTTTCGGAACCTGAAAATTGGAGGCAAGTATCATCCGGCAAAGTTATAAATTCTTTTATTTCTTTAGGAGATTTAGATTCATATTCTTCACCTCTGTCTTGATTATGGATAGCTAGATAGACAAGTTCCCCAGGTTGTAAATTTCCTTCAGATACATCGACGGTTGGTGCATTGGGCATTTCCATTTGCGTAAAAGCTACGTCATACCAAATTTTGGACCAGTCGTCATGATGGATTATATGTGTATTGAGAAATGTATTATTCTGAAATTTTACATAATCTTTTGATCTGTATTTTTGCTCATTACCTGGACGAGAGTCTACTGCACTACAGTGTGCTGCAGTAATTCCATAGGCTTGGTCTTCCAAACTTTCAGCTATAACTCCCTGGCAGCCATGATAGTATTCCAAAGGTTCGCCTCTCTGATCTCCGAGTGAAATTGTTGCTTCCCATGGAATTGGCGGATCAGATGATAAAACAGTTTCATCAAATGGAGAATTTAAATCCCTTGGTGTTGGATCCGGCCTTATTGATTCATCTTCTGTAGACAGCGTTGTAGGTTGATCACATCCGCTTAATAGTAGCATTGTTATTAAACCTATAGGTAGCCCCAAACGTTTTAAAAAGTTTTCTTGTTCCATATAGTTTGATAAATGTATATGAAAAATAAGTTTTGCATTATATCACAAAGATATATTAGTTGTATGCGAAAGTGCTTACCAAATTAAGGTGATACTCTAATAGGAAAATATGAAAGTATGAGGAGAAACAATGTATCATATTTAGCTTTTAAAGCATAAAATAAAGAATATTATTCAATAGAGGTTTAGGTTAAGGAAAGAATAAAATTAAGGGAATTTTGAGGAAATGTCTGGGTAGGGATAGAGGTAAGCTTTGAGGAGAGCACTTTACTTCATTAAGAAAATGCAACTAGCCTGCCTTGGGCAGGATATTTTCTAAATTTAGCATCCTAATTCTTAAGCTCTATCTTCATCTTCATCTTCATCTTCATCTTAACCTTATTTTGCCTTTGGAAAATAGACGAATGAGAAATAATCAGAAAAGTGGAAGGTTAAGAAAAAGTTTAAGATTAAGGGAATTTTGAGAAATTATTGAGTCAGACTTTGTAAAAGCAAAATTCGGAGAGAGGGGGATTTCCCGTACAAATCTCATTTCATTCAATTTTACGGGACAGGCTTCTCATCCCCCTAGTAATTTATTGCTAAAGCGAAACGGAGAGAGGGGGATTCGAACCCCCGATGAGCTTCCGCCCATACTCGCTCTCCAAGCGAGCGCGTTAGACCACTCTGCCATCTCTCCATTCATTTATACTGGATATTTTATCAGATAATTAGGAGATTACATAAAATTAAAGTTGAAAACTTTTCTATTTCTCATATTCCTTGGTAAATAGACATTTGATGTCATTATATATTAATGATAATAAACAGATACGCACAATAGCTATAGATATAGTTCTGGTATTATCCCAGAAGATTATTATGGATCATTGAGTTGACACAAGAGTAAGGAGCTATTTAAGAATAACAAGCATAAAATTGTTTTAGATTAAAAATATATACCTATTGAATAGCATGTAGAATGAGTGATTATTAATTAATATAAAAAGATAGACTAGTAGCATTATCATTCAAAAGGATCCATGTTATACTATTTCCAACATGGGTAATCAAGCTGCTAATAATCAAGAACCACTTTTTACAATCTCTCTAGACTTACAGGGAAAAGATACGCGTATTTCTTTAGGGTGCATATTTTCTATTTCAATTGTAGTAACCAGCTTTGTAACTTTTTTTATATTGGCAATTATTACATTAGTTATTCCAGGTTTATCAAAAATTCCTTTAATTCCTACCTTAATAATACTTTGCTTTACTAATACAATTTCTCTTGTTTTTTTATATAGCTCAATTAAAAAAGGAGTAAAGAATTCTTACATAGCTTTTTATAATAATTATGTATTTGAACATAAAGAGATATATTTGATTCCTTTTGCAAAGCCTAAGATAGAAGAGTTATCAATACTATACTCCCAGATTACTAATATCGAAATAGAAAATGAAAAAGTTTTTACGATATACTCCCATTATCCTTCAAAGATTACTATATTCTCTTCTAACGCAAACCAAGTATATAATTGGATTATAGGAGTTTTATCTCAAAATAAAACATTTTATTCAGTTATTGATCAAACTCAACATTTGTTAAGTTATTCCTATTCTTTACCTAATGGATATTTTTTTCAAAAAGATATGAGTAGCCAGGAGTGGACGGCGAAAGTTCGTTCTGGGGGGGCGGGTAGGATATATGATATCTATAATACTAACAGTACTCATCCAGTAGCTTATATTAAGTTCCCAATCAATATGAATGTTGGTATTGATTTTTTTTTATATAGTATAAAAGATAATAACTTATTGTACTGGGGAAATTTTCATCAACAATCAAGTTTACATATTGGATTAACGCATAAAGTACAGACTTATTCTATATATTTTGGAAATGGAATGTGTTTAGCATTGGGGAAGATGAACTCAACACAGTTTATAATTGGAAAAGAAGATTATGAAATCCAACTTGGAACAGATTTGATTACATATAGAGGTAAAGATTTAGCTTTAAAAGAGGCGGGAGAAATAAAGATTAATAATATACCTAGATATAGAATCATTACAAATAATATTTTAAGTGAAATTAAAGCTACTTCATCAACGTCTCCAATCCCTTTTAGATTATTTTCTGTATTAGTAATGGGTATTACAGCTCAAAAAGAAATGAAATCTGACGAAAATAAGCATTAAAAGGTTTGATCTTGAAACTATTTTTTTAATTTATGCTAAATCGATTTTGATTTATTGTATAATTCATCGGTATTTTGAATAAATAAAATAAAAATCATGAATAAACAAGAAGAAAAAAAATCTGAACTAGTAGCAATCCTTCCTGATGATACAGATTGCAGTTTTACTCAACTTAAAAAGAAACTACAGCAGTCCCGGTATTTTGCTAACTCAATTATAGAAAATGATATAGATAATGAGGATGTGAAATTTGCCTATAAAATAATCATTGACAATGAGAATTTTAAGCAAGTATATAAGATTGAATACCATGCTCGTAAATATCCAACGAACTATCATTATGTTCCTCATGACATTACCAAGGCTGAAGTTAAGAATGCTAAGAATTCAAAACGCTATTTGTTAATTAAAACTGATTTTCAAAGAGATCCCCTTGTTGACTTTTTTAATCAAATAAAACTACTTGTAACAATAGTTCCTGATGTAATTTTGATTAAAGATTTAAGTGCGATACAGTTGTTATCTGGTGATTGGGCACGAGATGTGTTTGAAAATGACATTCCTCCTTCTCCACAACGAATGTTTTCTATACATGGAGTACAACAGGATGATGAAGTATGGCTCCATACACATGGACTCGAAAGGTGCGGACTCAAGGATGTCGAAATATTAGGGGTACCAAAGGAAGGATATGAAAGAGTAGGGGATTTATTAAATACTATAGTTCAAATGATCATTGACTCGGAACCACCTGTAGAAGGTGAGCCTATTACTGTAGCAAACAATATTAAAATAGTTTTTTTGAAATGGAAAAAAGCAATAAAACATCTACAAAATATTAAACTTGGAGGAAAGGAAGATAGGGAAGAAAACCATAGCAGAGATAACTTAGTTATAATGTTGCCAGATACTAAAACTATGCTTGGATGGAAGTATAAATCTCCAAAAGAACTATCTAAGAAGTTGGATTCAAATCCTGTGTTTTATATTACAGTTAGTGAGACTAAAAGGATGGAAGAATTAGCAAGGAGAAAATTTGAATTATTTACACAGTATTTCAAAAAGTATAAAAAGAACAACGACTGGAAATTCAGTGTAAAGCTAGGATTTTTAGTCGATAATAATAAGGATAAGAATGACAAAGAGCACCTTTGGTTTAAAGTAGTAAGTATTAATGAAGAGAATATTGAAGGAAAATTGCTAAATGAACCCTATGATATTAAAAGTTTGCATAAAGGAAAAAATTATACCTATACAATTAATACTCTTACGGACTGGTTAATTGTATCTCCATTTGGGAATTACACCCCAGACAATATTTATGATCTTTTACGTAAACAAAAATTGTAATCATTTACAAAGTCCATCCAATATATATCATAAACTTTAAATGATCTTTATTCCACTATTCCTTTGTTCCTGTGACTACAGTAGTCTTGAAATATCTATTTGTATATGTAAGACTGTAATATAAATCAAGTAACAAATTAATGTCTATGCTAAATAGAAATTAATATAATGATCGTACAACAAATAAAAAATTACCAGTACTGATAGTTGAGAAATTTTACGTCTTTTAATTGAAGAGTAGGTAGGCTATTCGATTTGACAAAATTTAATAATAAGATTTAATCAAAAGATATGGCTAATATCGTTATTTCAAAACCAAATAAATTCAAACATAAAGTTGAACAATTTATTAAGGATGGAAAAGATAATTTACATATAATCTCAGATTGCGATCGAACTTTAACAAAATGTGTAATTGATGGAGTAAATATGCCTGCTTTAATACAGATGATTTCACTCCAAGAAAGTTTCAATTGTGATTATTCGAAAAAAGCCGAGGCTTTATTTAAAAAATATCATCCGCTTGAATTGGATGATAAAATTTCCCAAGAACGCAAGAATGAATATATGCACGAATGGTGGAGCAAACACTATGCTTTGCTTATAAAGTGTGGTCTGAATAGAACTATAATAGAAAGAATCATAAGTAAATATGAAGATGTGTTTAGGAAATATGTTTTGGAGTTCTTGAGTCTACTTAATCAGAATGAAGTTCCTTTATTGATTTTTTCTTCTGGACTTGGGGATTTAATTACTGGTTTTCTGGAAAAAGAGGAAAGCTTATACCAAAATATCACAATTGTATCCAACTTTTTTAATTTCAATAATAAAGATGAGGTTATTGGGTTAAAATCTGAGATTGTACATGTATTTAATAAGTTTGACATCAAAAAGCATGCGTCAGAATATATTAAGAAAACCAAAGAAAGAACAAATATAATTTTAATTGGTGATTCAATGGGAGATCTAAGAATGACTGAACAGCTTGAATTTGAAAATATTATTAGAATTGGTTTTTTAAATGAGGATGTAGATAAAAAGATAAAAAAATATGAAGAAGAATATGATCTAGTATTATTTCAAAATTCTAGCTTTAAACCCATTTTGTCTTTATTAAAGCAAATATCTTAATGTATGTAAGTTATTTGTTTATAAGTTTGTAATACAAAATCAGGACATACTTAATAAAATTAAATATGCCCTGTTAACAAAATTTATTAGTTATCCGCATTCTCCTTGTGCAGCACTTCCGCTCGAATCATATCCAAATCCTGGTCCTGGTGGAGTCTTAGATACTTCAGCATTACATTCTTCAGGTTTTTCTTCAAAACCTGCACATATTGTATCTAGTAAACTTTGAGAGTCTCTACCAGATGAAAAGACTTGTCCATTAATTACCAATGTTGGGGAATGGCTAACTCCATATTTTTGATTATCATCTGCATGAATATTAAATGGAGGGTAACTGCCCATCCAAGTATTTTCATCATTTAGATTTGCAATTATATTATATTCAGCGTTAGTTGCCTCGTAACAACTATCTACAGAGTTTTTGTCAATACTATTAGACGCGATACAACCTTCTGTATCTCCTTTGTCTAGGAAGCATTCCAGATAACCGATAAATTTAGAAGGCATATTTTTTTGAATACAATACTGCTTTGTTTGCTCGATCAACTCTTTTTCTCCATGCATTGCATAATTAACAAATTTTAATTCAAAGTCAATTTTATCTCCTAATTTTTTCACCACTGGTATAATTCCCTTTTCTATTTGGGTACCATAAGGACAATGACTCATAACAAAGAGTTCAACCAAAGGCTTTTTTGCTTTGGGTAAATTAGCAAGCATCTTTTGATAAGCTTCTTCTTCTTTTTTCTTTCGTGCTTCAGCATCTACTAGTACTGAAGCTGGAAAAATTTTCGATCCGTCTTTGATGATAAAAGATTCGATTTCCTGAGAATCAATTTCTAGTATTACTTTATAATAATCACCATTGTCGGCATCTGTTGTTTCTAGGATTTGGGCATCTTCATACCCGCTTGAAATAAAGAATGATAACACCTTATTCTCTGCTTCCTCTTTAGTAAGAGGGGTTTCGCTTGCGGTAGCTTCATGGACAGAAGGAAAAATTGACTCTTTGTCTTTGGTAAGGTAGATAGGCATTTCTGTTGTTTCATCTTTAATTGTAACCTTATAGAGCCAGTCGTTTTCTTCGGTAACATCGGTTACCTCTACACCTTGATATCCAAGTTCTTCATAAAATTTTACAATTAGTTCTTTAATGTCTTTATTTGCATCTGCTTCTGTCTGAACATCATTTGAGGTACTCTTATTATTTTTCTTGGGAGTGCATCCAGCAATAAATATAGGAAGAATGATAAGAACAATTATGGGTATATATATTTTTTTCATTATGTTTTAATAAAAAATTAGAAGACTATAGATTCTATACTTTTTAAATAGATTTGTGCAAATCAAGCAGTTAAAATATAATTAAGCTATGTTATGGAAAACGTCTAATCATTTAATACCGCTCAAACAATAGAGATTATTTGAACCTTTTATTATTATTTAAATTTCTAAAATCTTATGAAATTATCCGATAAATCTAAAGGAATAATTTATATTTTCCTTTCAATTACTGCATATAGCTTAATGCCCATATTAATTCGAAAGCTTGACTCAGGTAATCTACCACCTATGTCTCAAGTATTTTTAAGATATTGTGTAGCTTTTATCTGTGCTTCTGTTTATTTTGTTATACGTAAACAAAAGTTAAATTTTAAAAAGGGAAATATTGTTCTATTGATTATCACAAGCATTATAGGTTATGGAATAATGAATCTTATTTATACATATTCAATGCTTTATACAGAGGTTTCTAATGCATTGTTTCTTTTCTATTTTTCTTCTGTAATTACACCAATTCTTGGATATTTTTTTCTAAAAGAAAAATTAAATAAATATAATTTACTTAGTATTACAATAGCATTTGTTGCACTCTTGTTTTTATTTCAACCTACATCAGTAGCTACGTGGAAGTTAGGAGGAGTATTTGGAATCTTATCTGCTTTAACATGGGCTTTTTATTTGATTGCCAGGAAAAAACTCAAAGAGTATAGCTCAGAATTAATTCTTTTATCTAGTACTTTTTTTGGTCTAATAACGGTTGGAAGTATGGCGTTGATATTTGAGAATGATTTTTATTTTGGTGTAGAAGGAATAAATGATTTAACGAGTGAAACTTGGTTATTAACCGTTTTATTTGGTGTATTAAATTTTGCAGGATGGTACTTTGTAAGTAAAGGTTTTGAGTTTGTGAAAGCCTCTACTGGAAGCTTGATAATGCTTGTGGAAAATGTGGTGGTTGGGATATTTGCTTTTCTATTTCTTGAAGAATTACCAAGTTGGGGAACAATAATAGGCGGCTTTTTTATAATGATTGCAGCTATTATAACGATACTTAAGGGAGATAATACATAATCTTATTCAATAATTTCAAGTCTATTTCTCACTTTATTTTGTTCGGAGGGACTAAGTATTTGGAAGAAAGGGCAGGGATAATAACCCATTGAGTCAGAACCAAATTTCATAACTTGAAAAGGGAAAAACAAGCCACCTTGTCCTTTTTTTGCAACAACTGTTTCTTTGCAAAGAGGATCCCAATTTCCCTTACAAACGACAGTTTCTTCACAAAGTGCCAAATTACATCTATCTGGCCTGGAGCATTTCTGTATTAAATGTTGTGCTTTTGGATTTATTGTTTCCATATCTAATTGTATGGGATTTGGATACCTTTATCTTGACAATTTATTGACAGTTGTTATTATACTTGATTAAATCAGAAGAAATAGAAGAGTGGGATATAGTTAGTTGCTTACCAGAATCATCATGAGCAAGAAAACCAACACCGCAAGAAAAATTATTTTCCCTACATTGTATAGATCTTCTATAGATATATACATTTGATTATTGCTCCTTAAGCTAAAAAGTATTCTAAAAATATTATAACATGAAAATTTTTAATGTAACATCTATTATGTTATAAAATAAATTTTTTTATTCTGCACTAAAAAACTTGAGCTATCATACTTTTTAAATAAGATCCCTCCGGAAAGTAAACTGATATTGGATGGTCAGGAGCTTGGATAATGTTTCTTAATGTTTTTAATGTGAGGTTTTGCTGAATAGATGCTTTTTTTAATATGTCATAAAATTCTTGTTGTTTTAAATAATGAGAACAGCTGGATGTTGCAAATATTCCCTTATGATTAAGCAATTCCAAGCAAGCTTTATTAACGAAATGATATGCTTTTATCCCCCTGGCTTTTGCTTTATGTGTTTTGATAAATGCTGGAGGATCTATGATAATCATGTCGTAGCTATCCTGAGGATTGGTATCCAACCATTCAAAGACATCAATTTTCTGTATAGAAAATTTGGTATTATCTATATTATTTAGTGAAGCGTTTCTTTTTGCAAGTTCAAGGGCTTGCGAAGATATATCTATATTATGAACCGTCTTGGCGCCCCCTTTTAAAGCATAAATTCCTGATGCTCCAGAGTAGGAGAATAAGTTTAGAATTTTTAGGTCTTTTGAAAAATTTAAAATTTGTTGTCTTAGAAGTTTTTGATCCAGAAAAAATCCTGTTTTTTGACCATTAATGATATCAACATAAAAATCAATATCATTTTCTTTTATTATAGTTAGATCAGGAATTTCCCCATAATGAATGGTCTTCGTTTCTTCTATTTTTTCTCGTCTTCGAATCGAGATATCACTTCTTTCTACAATAGCTTTAGGTTTATAAATTTCAAGTAAAGCATTAAGAATATCTTCTTTCATTAAGTCTATTCCAGCTGTCGAGCTTTGGAAAACAATTATATCGTTGTATATATCTATAATTAGTCCAGGTGTACCATCAGATTCACCAAAAGCGAGTCTGTAAGCATTAGTTTCTTTAGAAGGGTATCCAAGATTTTGTCTAAAATTTTTTAAATCGTTAATTTTCTGAATCCACCAATCTTGATCCAAACTTTGTTCTTTAAATTCAAAAATTCTCAGCTTAATCATAGAGTAGGGAGAGTAGGTCCCAGTTGCAACAATTTGATCTTCAGAATCGGTTAAATATACAACAGACCCATTTTGCAAATCAGTCGGAGGGGTTCGAATTGCTTTATCAAATATCCAAGGATGTCTAGTTGAAAGAATATATTCTTTACCTTTTTTTAATTTTATCTTTGGATACATGGAGGATGAATTTAGGATTTAGAATCTAGAAATTAAATTGAATACTAATATTTAAGCACTAGGCTTTAAAATCATTTCTTTTAAATATTTTATATCTTTTTCCTTAATATGTACAAAATATTGCAAAATATTATATTTCCTTGAATGAATAAAATCAGCTATTTTATACATTGTCCAATTGCAAAATGAGTCAGTTGGTGTTTTGGACAACTTAAAGTTATTACTATTTATTGGAAAGTTCAGTTTATATGATTTGTTTGGATGATTTTCGACTCTTTTTGTTTGATTAAATTGGTTAATGGTCGTTGGTTCGAAGTATGAAGACCTTGTCTTAGATAAAGCAATTCCAATAATTAAAGAAGGTTCAGAATTTTGGATAATTCGTTTGAATTTAACAAAATCTTCTTTCAATTTACCGAAAATAAATAGATTATTGAAATCAACTTGTATTTTACGAATATGTGGAAAGCTTCGAAAAGTATAAGGCAGAGTTGTTATGGTCTGGATTTCAGATATCATTAATGAATTAGGGTTGATTAATTAATAACAAATAAATAATAGAAATTTAGAAAAGAAGGAAGTACAACCAGACTCCAAAAATAGAACATACAAGTCCTGTAAGCCAGAATCTTATTACTACTTTTTCTTCGTTCCAACCCTTCATTTCAAAATGATGATGAAGCGGAGCCATTTCAAAGATTCTTCTACCTAAAAAGCGACGAGAGACTGCTTGAATCAGGGAAGAGCCAACCTCCGCTACAAAAGGTAGTCCAATTATTGGGAGCAATAAAGGAACTCTGAGAGCAAATGCAATTGTTGCCAATAATGTACCAAGGGCTAGGGAACCTACATCCCCCATTTGGAATCTAGCAGGAGGTGCATTAAAATATAGATAAGTTAAAAGACTACCTATTGTTGTGATTATTAATATAGCAATATGGTAATCCTTTTGATATAAGCTAATTACAAAAAATCCTGCAAAAGATGATAGTAGCAGTCCCGCTGCTAATCCATCCATTCCATCAGATAGATTTACAGCATTGCTCATGCTGATTATTGCAAAGATAATAAATGGAATCATTAGAAAACCAAGATCAAACCAACCCCAAAAAGGAAGCCAAATAGATTCCGCATTACTCCAGCCAGTTTTAAAACATATCCAATAGGAAAGTATGAATCCAATAATTGATTGAACTAAAATTTTTTCATGGGCATGAATTCCTTTGCCTGGATTAGAACCAATAATAAAAAAAAGTCTTTTGTAGAAATACCATGGCAAGCATAATGCGTACCAAATCCTCATTAGGTAACTTTTATGAACTTTAATGAGTTTGAGGATTCGATGAACCTTTTTAATTTTTCGTGGTTTTCCATAGATATTTAATACATCGTCCAAAGCACCTAAAATTGCGGAAATTCCAAATATAAGGAGTGGCACTTTAATTGAACCGCTTATTGTCCCATTGGGATCTCGATTAAAGACGAGATTTATTACAATTACTGAAATTATTACTATTAAGCCACCCATTATTGGGGTTCCAATTTTTTTCTTGCGGTCTTCAATTAAGTTTGCAAAATCCACTTCTCCTCTTCTAGTTATTTTGAACTTGTATAAAATATCTATAATTGGAAAAGAGATAATCAGGGAGAATAGCGTTGATACTACCAACAAAGTTGTAATGCCTAAAATTGTATTCATTTGGTAAAATATAAAAACTTTTATTAGTTGTAAACTTAGATTTGTTATTTTAAAATTTAATTCAACGTCTGTAAAGCAAATGTAGGCGAAACTAGTTTATTTGAATAGAGAATATAATGCTTAAAAAACTTATAGCTCCGCTCCAAAAAATTTTACTTCAGAAAAAGCTTTGCCCAGCATGTACATCTGATCTTACCATTATTAAGGATCGAAAACCAAAACGTAATGATACCGAGATCGTCACATGTAGATGCGGTCGAATTTTTATCTATGATAAGGACTTGGATTTATATAGAAGGGCACTTCTAGATGAAATAGAATAGCAATTTTTTTGTTTTCATTAGATTTAAATATGACTAAAAAAATTTTTGTTGCTCTATCCGGGGGTGTTGATTCATCAGTTGCCGCATTAAAATTGAAGGAACAGGGATATGAATTAACAGGGGTGCATATGCAGACTGGGTATACAACTGAGGAGGATCGGTCCAGTGTAGTTGCAATAGGGGAATTATTAGAGATCCCGATTAAATTTTATGATGTTAGGAAAGAATTTGACGAAGATGTCCTCAATTATTTCATTAAAGAATATACTGCAGGAAGAACACCTAATCCTTGTGTTGTCTGTAATAAGAAAATAAAATTTGGGAAATTATTAGATTTATGTTTTAAAGATGGAGCAGATTATATTGCTACCGGACATTATGTTCAAAAAGGCGATGATGATTTATTATTGAGAGGAAAGGATAAACGAAAAGATCAATCATATTTTTTGTATTCCATTTCTTCACCAGTACTTTCTAAGTGTTTTTTCCCGCTTGGTAATTATCTTAAAGATGAAGTAAGAACTATTGCTTTAAAATCAGGGCTTCCTACTTCTAGTAGAAAAGAAAGCCAAGATATATGTTTCATGAAAAATGAAAATTATATTACTTTACTAGGTTCGTATATAAAGAACATGAAAGGGGATATTATAGATATCGATTCTGGAGATAAAGTTGGAGAACATAATGGTTATTGGAGATATACTATTGGACAAAGAAAAGGTTTAAGAGTCGGTGGAGCAGCAAAGCCATATTTCGTTGCTAAAATTCATCCAAAGGATAATGTTGTTTACGTTTGCATGGGGAAAGAACATGATGAACTTTACAGTCGGAAGATATATGTTGAAAAGTTAAATTTGATTAATCCAAAATATGAAATGTCAGATAATTTATCAGCATCAATTAGATACAACCATAATCCACAACCGGGAGAATTAATTATTAAACAGGAAAATAAAATATATTTTGAATTTGAAGAACCTCAAAGAGCTGTAACATTAGGTCAAAGTTTGGTTGTATATGATGGTAGAGTCTGCATTGGGGGAGGAATAATTAGAGATTCTCAATGAGATTTTTCCTTAATTTATTCATTTATTGACATCTTGCATAACAGATCCAAATTTTTCCAACAATATTTTCTTTTGGAATGAAACCTGTATGCCTGGAATCTTGAGAGTTTTTTCTGTTATCTCCTAAAACAAAATAAGAATCTGGTGGTACAGTTATGGATTGATTCTCTTTAAGAAATTCATCTTCGTTTGTTTCGACATTTTGATTAAGATAAGCTTCTTCTAAAATTTCGCCATTGATGTATATATTTGAGTTTTTCAGTAGTAT
Organism: Candidatus Dojkabacteria bacterium; assembly: GCA_014729085.1. GTDB lineage: Bacteria > Patescibacteriota > Dojkabacteria > B142 > WJKM01 > WJKM01. The sequence goes on from WJKM01000009.1 coordinate 97,849, forward strand.
CTTATCACCAGGCATGCCAATAATTCTGTGTACATATTGAATTTTGGAATCCGTTTTAGATTTGTACACAATTATATCTCCTCTTGATACATAATTTACATTGTTTATACCTTTTAATATAAAATGCATAGATCCATCCGATAGCGTTGGAGCCATAGCTTTTCCATTTATTTGTACAGGTTGTAAAAGTAGAATATAGATTATGGGTACTAAAGTAACTCCACAAAATATGAGGATTGCAAAAAGTATTAGTACAATTATTGGTAGAGATTTTATTTTACGAAAGAAAAGTTTTTTCATTAAAGACTATATATTACACAAAAGATAACATATTTATTCCTTTTTCATATATTTCATCATTAAGTAAATTTAATTTTGCTTTTTTCTCATTGTAATCATCAAGCAAGGGAGTGATGTCCTTCCCCTTAGTACCAGTTTGGAGAATTAAATCGACAGTTTCAGATATACTAAAACAAATTTGAGCATATTCAGCATTAAGATCTTTTAGTTCCTTCAGTTTCGGATCTGTTGGAGAAGTTGTAATATAGAAATTAAATTCATTTACTGCAGCAATAAAATTATTATTTGCTTTAGAGATTTTAACTAGATCATCTGTTTCATTTAGTGTTTTAGTAAGCACTCTATACTCTTTGATGATTTCATTTCTTTTCTTCACAGTTATAGTATTGTAATCAAGTATTTCACGCTTATCTGCCACTTCATTTGTAATATGAGATCCTATAAGTATGAATATTGTTATTAGAAGAAAAAATATAAATACTGGAATAAATAGAAAATAAAGTATGTATTTTTTATTTAATGATATTGGTTTGAATTTCACCATGAGTAAGAATGACTAGCAAAAATTATTTTAATAATAAAATAAGAAAAAGAAAATATTTGATTTCTACACACCTTTCGTATGGTTGTTTAGATATTTTAAAAGAACTGCAACACTCCTATCTTCAGATATTTTGCCATTTAGAGATAATTTTTTTACTTGTTTATAAGAATACCAATTTGGTTCAATGTTTTCACCAACTTCCAGATTTTGTTCTTCGAATCTTGGTTTATCAATATGAGAAATGAAATAATAGAGATCCCATTCTATTGTACTTCCGCCACTTTGTGCAATGTAAAATAATCTTGGGTCTGAAATATTTAGTCCGCATTCTTCGTGTATTTCGGTTAGGGCTGCTTTTTTTGCAGATGGCTTCACATCTTTGTTTTCCTTGAGGTAAGTCTTGTATTTACTAAGAGTATTAAATACTTTACCTCCTGGAAGCCTATAATCCCAGGCTTCCAGTTCCGGTCTATATTCCTTAGTAAGTAAAAGTTCCTGCGAATCATTTGTATCTATGATGACACGTACACTAGGTGAGCGCCTTACACATTCATAGGTGATCATTTTTTCTCCTACTTTCATTTTTTGTTCAAACAATTCAAGTATTTTACCCGAATAAATAATTTTCTCTTTTCCCATAGGTTTTGGTAACTTGTCCTCTAGCTTGAACATTATTTACAGCACTTACAATCACAATCCTCACAACATAAATCATCCATATCTTCAAATCTTTCTTTAAACAATTTTTGCGCTTCTTCTATTATTTCAAATGACTTTTCTTTCCCCTCCCAGGCCTCCAATTTAACTTCTTTATCTGTTTGCCCTTTATATTTAAACTGAAGATCTTTATATCTTTCGAAGAAAAATCCAATTTCATCTTTTTGATGCTCTGGAATATCATCAATTGATTTAATGTGTTTAAACCTAATGTCGTCAACTGGAACAGCTAGGATCTTATCGTCTTTTTCACCAGTATCATTGAATAACATAACCCCAATAGGTCTTACTGAAAGTAGGCAATATGGAAAAGTAGGGTAGGTGACCAGACACATTACATCAAGCAAATCTTCATCTTCATCCCAAGTTTGAGGAATTGCACCGTATTCAATTGGATAAGGTAGTTTTTCATATAAGACTCTATCTAATTTAATTAAACCTGTTTGAGTATGAAATTCATATTTATTAATACTACCCATTGGGGTTTCTACAAGCATATTTATCTCCTCCGGAACTTTGTCCCCTACAGGAAGTTTGAGAAGAGGGTTAAATTTGATCGGATAGAGTTTGTCGCCCAAGTGATTTATATCTGACATTTGGATAATGTAATAATTTAAATACTTAAATTTAAGTCAGTAAGTCGTTACCTACTGAAATCTATGAAAATTGTTTAATTTTTTCTTTTAGATTTAGATATGCTTTTATTGGATGTCTTTGTTTTATTATACCTGATCCAATTATTAATTCATCTGGTTTATATTGCATTACTTCCTTGATTGTGTTGGTATTAACACCTCCATCTACCATAATTTTTCCTTTAAAATTTAATTCTCTCAGTTCAGTAATTTTTTTTAAATTTGTTTTTAGGAATTTATTTCCTTGTTTTCCGGGACTGACAGTAAGAATAAGTACTCCTTGAAAAAATGAAAGTAGATCTTTTATAGCTTCTATCTTTACTTCAGGGCCTAAGGCAAGGTTAAATTTAATATTTTTATATTTTTTTAAGGAATTTGGATCACCAAAATCGGACTCGGGATGGAAACTAATCTCATCGATGTTATATTTTAAACACGTTTTAATATTAACAATTGGTTTTTGAGACATTAAATGCACATAACGATAAAGTGGTGTTTGTATTTTTAATATTTTATCTAACTCTGCAGTTTTATTTTTTAAAAATTTACCATCAATAAAGTCAATATGCACACTTGTATTGCCAGGAAATGTCTCAAAAAGTCTAAATGCTTCTTGATAAATTTTTATATTGTTTGAAAGAACCGCGGGTAAGATTTTAGTCATCGTTATAATTTTTGGCTTATTATACAGATAAAATTACTGTAAATCTATCAGTTTTTATTATATGATTAATATAAGTTCTCGAGATATATCATAACACTTACTAGATGAACTTCATAAAAAATAAAAAATTTAGAAATATTTTTCTTTTAATATTTCTATTCGTTCTGATAAGTATTGCTGTTATATTACTTTTTGTTTTTGTTAAGTATAAAGATCAAGAAGATAGAAGAAGTTTCCAAGCCGAAAGATATAGTATTGAAATTGACGATTCTTCTATTAATCCTTCAATTAAAATAGAACGCGGTGGGACTTCCCTCGAATTTGAATTCATTTCTGAGGAGATTGAAAGTAACTCAGGACAATCTCAAGTCAAAGGGGTTTCAATCGATAAAGAAAAAATTTCAAAAACAGATATACCGAGTCAAGGTATTACATTTTTCAATATTCATAAAAAAGATAAGAGAAAATTCAGAAAAAAAATAACAGATTCACTTGAAGTTCTATATACTTTAACTGATACTCAAATTAAAGAAGAGTTCGTTCTGTCCGAACCTAAAGATATAGATCATCTAAAGTTCAAAATTAATCTTGAAGGACTTGATGCACGAAAGGGATATGATGGTATTTGGAGGTTTTACAATGAGAACGGAACTGAAACCTTCTATATACCAAAGTCATTCATGAAAGATGCAAATGATGTTCATACTGAGAATGTAAGTATTGATATTGTAGATAATATGATGGTAATGAATTTGGATAAAGGATGGTTGCTTTCTTCTGAGAGAAAGTATCCTGTACTTATAGACCCAACAATTGTACTTAGTATATTAACCGTTCATTCACATCCACAAACCGGAGATGATTGGATTGTAGATTTTAAAACTGAAGGAACTGCTGATTTAACTATTACTCCAGATGATCAAGCAACAATAGATGATATTGACTTTCTAACTCTTAGTTGCGGTAAGGAAGAGAGGACTCCGCAAATACTTGAGAATGATGTTATTTTCTATAAAAATTGGAACTGTGAAGATACGGCCAAAGTTTTTCATTACGTAAACACAGCTGCTCCACACAGGTTGAAGTTCCAGTTTGGGCAGGAAGTCGATTATGCATATAATTCGCCAAATAGTACTATATATGCATTTTCTGGTTTATCAACTTCGATACAAGATAGATTTGCTTATGAAAAATATCCAGATTCGTTTACAGGTCCTACGGATACGGGAGTATCGGAAGCTACAGCATCTGCTTACACTAGTTTAGAGGCTGATGATGGTTCGAGATGGGTGACAGATGGAGCAAGTAATAATGGGGAGATAGATGCTCAGCTTTATAAATTCATTATAGAAGAACAAGAAGCAAGTATAACGGATCTTAATATTAAGTGGAATGGTTTTGGCGATACTAGCGGAGGAGATACAGAATTATCTATTTGGAATTGGAATTTAAATCAATGGACACAACTTGATAGCTATCAATTTAATAATAGTACGGATCTAGATCTTATTGGGTCAATATCAGGGGGCTTTTCTTCAATTGATCCATATGTATCAAGTCAGAATGAGGTTATACTTATGGTTCATTCTAAAAAAACATTTGTTTGCGGAGAAGATATATTATATGGTGGCCAGTATTATAATACCGTACAAATAGGTAACCAATGTTGGATGGCAGAAAATTTAAATATAACAGATGGAAATGAAGATGGAAATTGTACTTTTACAAGTGACTGTTATATTAGTTCTTCAACTGATACTGATAATTGTAGTACGTTTGGAGGTTTGTATTACTGGGATGAAGCAAGGTGCGGTGAAACTGCATGCAATGGTACTGGAAAGACACAACCTGAATGTACAAATCCTGTTCAAGGAATATGTCCGGATGGATGGCATATCCCTAGTCATTATGAATGGAATGCACTCGAACAGCAAGTATGTTCAGATATTGGTAATACAAATTGTAACACCGAATTTCCTTATGATGAAACTACCACTAATTACAGAGGCCAAAGTAGCTCGGATGCACATGGGGAGGCCTCTGCATTAGCCGGGGGTTGTAGTTTATGGAACAATGATGTTTTAGATAACTATGGTTCATGTAATAACGATTTCGGTACTACAGGATTAAATCTTCTTCCTGGTGGTATGTATTCTTTTGGAAGTTATCATGAGAAAAATAGAGCAGGGTATTATCTTAGTTCAACAGAAAAAGATTCAACATATATTTGGCATAGAATGTTTCATTATGCATACACGCAGACTTATAGACAACCTGTAAATAAGTCAAATGTCAATTTTTCAATACGATGTATTAAAGACTAATTTAATCCAAAAATATGATATCAAGCATAAAACAAAAGATATTAAACAATATAAAAAAAATAATAAAAATTGTTATTATCCTTTGGATTTCATCAATTGTTCTTCTATTTGTAAATAGGAATTCAGAGGCTAGTTTAAATTCTGATTATATTGAGTTAATTGTAATTTTCACCAAATCTAACGGTGAGACATGTTCAAGCGGAACAGATTGTACCTCAGGTTTTTGTATAGATGGAGTGTGTTGTGATTCGGCATGTAATACTACATGCGAGGCATGCAACCTGAGTGGTACTGAAGGTGTTTGTACTAATATTCCGGATAATCAGGATCCAGATTCGGAATGTAGTGCTGAAATATGGTCATCTTGTGATAGTGTATGTGTAAAAAGGGGAGCAGATGGATACTGCGATGGAGCTGGAGCCTGTGATACTAATGATGATACTTCCTATATTCAGACTGCTGGAAAGGTGTGTTCTTCCGGAAACGAAGTAGATCCAAACTCTTCACATTATTGTGATAGAACAATTGAATGTAACGATGGTATTTGTTCTGCAACTAGATACTATAGAGGTTGCAGCTCAGGTGGTTCTTCTTGTACAGATACTGGACGAATTTCTTATGGTAATTGGAATGCTCCAGAAAATAGTACTGTTTCAGAGAATAATTATAAGACTGGCACTACCTGTTTGACTAATTTAGATTTTTGTAAATATGGAACCTACCAATGTACAGGTACAGGTTCTCCTTATTCTTGCCAGCGTTCAAGAGAAGTCTTTAGGTGTGATGGAAGTGGTTCCTGTACATATAACGCAGGAAGTGAAGTTGCAGACATTCCTAGTGGAAGTGTCTGTACAGGATCAGGGAATATAACTGCTGGAAGTTCGGACTATTATGCATTTTTAGATACTAGCGATCGCTGTTCAGATTCAACTCCGGGAAGCGGTTTTGGAGATAGAGTATATGATGTCTTTGCATGTGATGGTAATAATGCACAGGGACCTGACGTCGGAGATAGAACAATTGATTGTGCAGATGCATGTTGTTACGATGAGGGTGCGACAACTATGTGTGTTGCATCAGAAAATTTTAATACTTATGATTGGTATGATTTTGGAGTTGGAGATAGTACAGCTACTGATTATTGCAGTATGCAGACAGTATACGATTGTTATAACGACAATGATTGTCAGCCTGGTTATTATTGTTCATCTAATTCTTGTATAAATACTTGTTCCCAAAATTCTGATTGTCCAAATGGGTATTTTTGCAGTGAGATAGGTTCCTGTTCACCACAAAAAGTAAGTAGTGAAGCTTGTGATTTTTCAATCACAGAAACAGACTCATCAAGCGAAAGTAATGGCGTTTGTAGTTCAGGTTATTGCAGAGATGATTACGACAATACTGAAGACGGTGATGGAAGCTGTGAAAATGGTGAATCTTGTTGGTGTGCTGATTCAAGTTTTGATTGTACAACTGATGGGATTTCTGTGAATACAGGAGAATTTGCCTCAAATGATTGTTTTGAGGGTGGTTCTGGAATAAATCCAGGTTCACGGGCACAGTGTTCAGCAGGTGCATGGCAGTCTGTCACTTGTGGATATAGTACTTATAATTCCTGTAACAATTCCTGCGAAAAAGGAAGAGACGTTTATCACTGCGATAATACAGATAATACATGTTTTGATAGCGGAGAAGATGATTATAGTACAGTCTCTTTAAGCAAAGTATGTGATAACGGAAATGAAGTTAATGCAACAAGTGAGACGTTAGCATGTGATAACAACACTGATTATTTTTGTACTAAAGGAGCCTGTGCCGGATCTTATAGATATTCCGAATGTAATGGATCTGGTATTTGTGATACAAGTTCAACTAACAATTACGAAGAGTATGGAGTTACTGCTGACGTAGGGTATACACTAACTTCAAATTGTCAAACTAATGGAACTACTATTTGTGGAACAGGAAGCTGGATTTGTTCTGGAACATGCGGTATTACCCGCGAAGAATATAGATGTGATTCAAGCCAGACATGCTCAGAATATATAGGAGATGAATCACAACCTTGTGGAATTGGGGAATATTGCAGCTCTGGTGCTTGTGGGACAGGAACATGTAATGAAACTAGAACCTATTGTCCTGCATCTGGTGATGATAATTATAATGTGGGTGGAGATTTATTTTGCCAAGCAACATGTGATGGAAATTATAACTGTGATTATGCAACAAATTGTATTGAGGTATGTGGAGATAGTGTTGTTTCTGTTTCCGAGGGATGTGATGACGGAGATACCGAAGATAACGATGGTTGTTCTTCTGCTTGTACTGTAGAAACAGGATGGAGTTGCAGTGGAGAACCGAGTGTATGTACAGAGATACACGGAGACGGAGTAATAGCAGGAGCAGAAGAATGCGATGATGGGAATACAGAAGATGGAGACGGTTGTACATCAATTGGAAATATAGAAACAGGATGGAGTTGCAGCGGAGAACCAAGTGTATGTACTGAGATACACGGAGACGGAATAATAGTAGGAACAGAAGAATGTGATGATGGGAATACAGACAACGGAGATGGTTGTACATCAACTGGAAATATAGAAACAGGATGGAGTTGTAGCGGTGAGCCAAGTGTATGTACAGAGGATGATACAGATGGTGATGGATTGACTGATAATTATGAGTTACTTATAGGTACTGATCCTAATGTTTATGATAGTTGTGATCAAGCAAGCGATTGTGAATCCGATGAATTTTGTGCTTCTACTTTACAGGTAGGTGCCTGTCTTTTAAAAAAATCAACGGGTAGTGTCTGTGATTATAACGAAACAGAAACTGATTCAGCTGCAGAAAGTCATGCAGTTTGCAATTCGGGAGTTTGTCATGATGATTATGATAATAGTCTAGAAAATGGTAATGGTTTATGTGAAGCAAATGAGGAATGTTGGTGTGTTTCTAACCAAAATGAATGTGTTACAGATGGTAACTTAGTAAATAACCAATCATATGCATCCAATAATTGTATTTCAGATGGGTCTGGAACTACATCTGGACAAAGAGCCCAATGTATAGATGGAGTATGGAGTGGGGCTTATTGCGAATTCGGAGATTGGGATACTTGTAATGGACGTTGCGAAAAAGGAAGATCGGTTTTCTATTGCGAAGATTCATCAAATTCTTGTTACGAAAGTGGTATAAAGGCCTATTCTTCTTTACAAATACCAAGTAAGGTATGTCAAAATGGAAATGAAATAGATGCTAATAACGAAACAATTGCCTGTGATGGCGATACTAATACATTCTGTAATGATGGTGCTTGTGTAGGCTTTATTAGATTTTCAGAATGTGATACCAGCTCTAATTGTGATAATGAATCTAATACCTATTATGAACAAATAGAAATTACTGCCGATGTAGGACATACTCTTACTTCAAATTGTTCAACTGCAGGCAATACGATTTGTGATTATGGAAATTGGAGATGTAGTGGGTCTTGTGAACGTGAAAGAGATAAATATAGATGTGATTCAAATCAGCAATGCGAAGAAGAAGTTGGAGAGGAAAACGAAAACATTAATGCTAATAGAGTTTGTAAAGATGGTAGAAATGTCGATGCAAACTCTATAGACTTATCTTGCAATCAATCAGCAGATTATTTTTGTGATTCCGGTGCGTGTTCAGGTTATATACTGTACCCAGAGTGTGATGGGGATGGTTTTTGTGATACTCTTGCTAAGGAATTTTATGAAAAAATAAATATTACTGCAGAAGAGGGATTTGCACTTACTGCTCAATGTAAGCAGCAAGAAAGCTCAACATGTGGAGAAGGTACAACTTTCATACAAGATGATTCAATTCCGAGATCTGCGGTTTGCGGAGATGGTATTGTTCAGAATGGAGAAGAGTGTGATGATCATAATGTCATTGCTGGAGATGGATGTTCACCTGAATGTAGAAATGAGGTTTCTGAAACTGAGGATTCTACTTATGATGGACAGTCTACTGATGATTCCGAGACGAGTAGGAGTCCCGAAATAACAGCTACGGGAACTATAGTTGTGACAGGAACTTCGATACCTTCTGAGGAGGTTGATAAAAAAGCTGATTCTGATTCAGATCAAATCCCTGATTATTGGGAAAAACAATATTCATGTATGAATTGGGAACTTATCAATAGTGCTGATGATTCTGATGGTGATGGGTTAAGTAATCTGAAAGAATTTGAAATCAATACAAACCCCTGCGATAAAGATTCAGATAAAGATGGCATTGAAGATGGTGATGAAGTTAATCAAGGACTTAATCCAAGAATTGCAAATTTGGAAAATATTTCTATTGAAGATCAGAAAGATATAACACGAACAGATGATGATATACAGGTCTCAGAAGATATTCAGGTTACACGTGAAGAATCTTTTATTGCTAAATTATTTAGTAATAAAAGTATATTAATCGCTGGTTCATTTTCATTGCTTTTTTTAATTGGAGTTATAATTGCAATCTTTGTAAAAAAGAAGATTACATAGAGATATATAGTTAATTTTTTTTCTTTTCTACAAAATAATAAACCGCCGCTCCTATGATATGGGTAAAAACTATGATCAGTACCCACATTAATTTATCGTTTTCCTTATCATACTCTCTTTGTATTGCATCAATCAACATTAGAATCCAGAATATGGTACCAAATACGCTAAATACAATTATACTTACCCATATAAGACACCATATAAGAACAAAAAACATCTGAAATCCACAAATAAAGGGCATTAAAACTAAACCTGCCATATCTCCTCCGGAATTATTAACAAGAAAATGCATGATTTTGATAATTAATAATTAAAATATTTTTTTTATTTCTTTAATAATAGTATTCGCTTTTTGCGTAACTGTCCAATTTCTGCTTTGAGCAAGATTTAACATGTATTCCTTCTTATTATCAATGATAAAGGGAATGTCAACTAGTTCGAGCATAGGAATATCACCTAAGCTATCGCCAAATCCAATTGTAAGTCTGTCAGGATATTCCTCTAAAATTGATTTAGTAATTATTGCTTTTGCTTTATCATTTACTATTTTAATAATTTTACTTGTATATTTATTGTTTTTTATTTCAAACTCAGAGGCATATATTTCTTCAAATTTCAATTTTTGTACAATATGATATGCGGCAGGTTTTAGTGAACCTGTTATTAGATAAGAAACCCAATCATTCTGATTAAGAAAATCAAATACAAGTTCTACCCATGAATAATACTCTTTATGTGAATTTTTAAAAATATCTCGGTAAAGGTTGTCAATTTCATCTTCACGAAAGTTCTTAAGCATAGAGGCAGTTAAATCAAGAAGTTTATTCACAGTTTCATTGTAATTAGATTTGTGATCTTGAAAAGATTTAGTTATTTTCTTTTCTTCTTTTTCAGACCATTTTAGATTCGAAAAATTTCTTCTTAAATGAATTCTTACTTCTTCAAGAGAATATCGTCTATATATGGTTTTATCAAGGTCAAAGAAAGCTAGTTTTTGCATTTATTAAATCTTTTAGCTTAAAATTTTTAAAAGATCATCTATATCCAGTAATTTTTGTTCACCTTTCCTCATATTTTTTAATGAAATCTTATTATTCTTTAATTCATCTTCTCCCAGAATAATTACATATTTATATCCATTCTTGTCCGCATATTTGAACTGTTTTTTAAAATCTCTGCTTGGATTAGGATAAATATCTACTGTTAACCCTTCAGCTCTAAGTTTGTTTACAATTTTTAAGGATTTCTTTAAAGTTTTATCATCAAATGCACTCATAAGTATATTATTATTATTGTCGCCAATTGGTATTAGTTCTAATTGGTCTGCAGCTTCTAGGGTTCTATCGAAACCTAAACCAAATCCTGTTCCAGGTACATCAACACCTGATATTGAATTAGTTAGGTTATCAAACCTTTCACCACCTAAGACAGAACCTACTTTATATTCTTTTATTTTCACTTCCCAAATTGGACCATCAGAATAAGAGAAGGACCTTGCAATTGTTGGATCAAATTCATACCAGGACTTATCAAATCCATAGGATTCTAGATAATCTAAGATAATTTGGATAGTGTCATTTGGCTCAATATTCGCTACATAATCTAGATACTCTTGTGCTTTGGATTTATCTATATCCTTTTTTTCCATATCTCTAATTACTCCTTTTTCTCCGATTTTTTCTAGTTTGTCTATTGCAACGATAGCTTCATATGGTATATCTTTAAACAATGTTCTGTCATTGATTAAAACTTTAGGATTTTTAAAACCAATTTCTTTGTAAATATCCAAGGATAAAGCTATAACTTCGGCATCAGCGTAAGGACTTTTTACACCAAAAATATCTGCATCACACTGTAGAAATTCCCTATACCTTCCTTTTTGTGGTTTTTCAGCTCTAAATGCTGGTTGTATCTGATATCTTTTGAATGGAAAATACAATTGACCTTTATATTGACCCATTACTCTACAAATTGGAACGGTTTGATCATATCGTAAAGCCACATTTCTTCCACCATGATCTGTGAATTTGTAAAATAATTTTTCATCTTCTCCAATTTGGCCTTCAAATAAATCAAGAGGTTCTAAGGTTGGAGTTTCAAAAGGTTTATACCCCCATCTTTCAAATACTTGAATAATTTTCGATCTTAGCCACTCTCTTTTTTTTGCCTCTTTAGGAAAGATATCTCTAAAACCTTTTAATGTTTGTATCTTTTTATTACTCATTCGTTTATATTTAATAAATTATTTAAAATACTTTTATTGATTACTTATAATTATTCTATTCATTATTACTAAGATAAATCTTGCCCTCTGATAAAATTTCAACTCCTGCTTCAGTGTAAATATTATCATTTATTTGGGCTTTAATAAACTGACCTGATGGTTGAAACCATATACCATCCTTAGTTGGAAAAGAAAGTTGGGTTGCAATTGTTCCAGTTGTACATCCTTCTTCGTAAGTAATTGTATCAATGGATTTAACCCAAATTAAGGGTTTTAATTTGTTTGAGTCTATAATTTGAATAATCCCCAAGCATGGAAAGCTGTTTGTATTTAGTTCCTTATCAATTTTATTTAATAAATTGATATTAATATTTTTAATAATTGCTTCCTTTGTGACAAAATATGCAATACCATCTAAATGAACACTATATCCTGAAACACCAAGCTGATTGCAGAATTTAAATCTCGGTTTATTTTTTATTGTTTTAAGTGGAAGTGAAAGTTTGACAAATTTTTGAATCTTATTCCTTGTAATAATATCTGCTTTAAAAGATTGATTTACTGAAAGAATTGAAGTTGAGCCTGAAAAATTGTTCATTATTACAGTGCTTGCAAGAAGTGCACCACCACAAAGCTCATCTCCAAATGTATCCATTACACAATAGTTTTCTTTTTTTGAGAGAAATGCATATTGTTCAGCTTCAATATTTTTATTTTTAATAATGGATTCGACAATATTTTTTCTTTGGATGATGTTATCAACTGAAAGTATAAAACCTGTACGATTTCCAGCGGTACTTGTTTTAATAAATTTAAATGGTTTAATCATAATTTCATAATAAAAAAATAAACTCCAAATTTTTGGAGTAAATAAACTTGCTTAAGACTGGATATGGAATAAAAGAGAATATACCAGCCTAAAGCTGGTTACTATGAGTAAAATATTGTATTAGTTTATTATTAAAATTCATATTAATATATAATACAACTTTACCATAATAAAGTCAAGAAGGAGTAAAACTTATAATAAATATATTTCGTATTAGACCGAAAATATACAGAATATATATGGAATATACTTGCCTATATTTTAGATACATAATAATATATATGTGTTAAATATTGTAATAAATATTATTTAATGAGCATTTTTAACAATTTATTTACACCACTGAATATTGCTGTCGTACTTCTAATTGCCATATCAATAGCATTTATAATTCGTTTGATTAAGAAAAAGAAAAAACTTTCTATTTATTTTCATGGTCACGTAAATCACGATATCCTTGATTTAATAATTAAAAAGTATAATCATATTAATATTTCAGGTGAACAAAGAATTTTAACAGTTATGTTTATTGATATTAAAGGTTTTACAGCTTTGTCTGAGAATCTATCAAATAAAAAGATTGTTGAGTTATTAAATACATATTTCAGTGATATTTCTAAGATTATTTTTACTCATTATGGTACCGTTGATAAGTATATCGGAGATACAGTAATGGCGTTCTGGGGAGCTCCACTTCTTGACAGATATCAGGCTTCGAATGCATTAAAGGCTGCAATTGAGATACAAAACTATTTTCAACAAAAAGGCAGGGGTATTAGAATTGGAATAAACACAGGACCGGTTTTGGTCGGGAATATAGGAAATCCGAATATGATGAGTTACACCGCTATTGGAGATTCTGTTAATGTGGCTTCCAGACTTGAATCGCTTTGCAAACAATATGGGGTTAATATTTTGTTTTCAAAAAGCACAAAAGAAAAATTGCAAAGTGAGGTTAAAAGTATAGATAAAGAAGTTTTTTGGAGGGAAATAGATAAGGTAAGAGTCTATGGTAGAAGAGAAGTTACATATATTTATGAGCTTATAGGTTCAAAAGAAAGAATTTTACCACGTGAGATAAGTGGATATGAATATTTTGAGGATGGTTTAATATGTTATCGAAATGGAAATTGGGAAAAAGCAGAATCATTATTTCGTAGAGCATCTCGTAGGTTAAATAAGGATAAAGCTTCTAAAACATTTATTAAAAGATGTAAAAAATTTCAAATAAGCCCACCAAAAGGTAAGTGGAATGGTACCTTGACATTACTTAAGTAATACTTAGTTTATAATATCTGTAATCAGACCTTTTGTGCCAAATCCTACATCGTAAAATTTGTAGTGGTAGTTTGCGGCTAATTCTTGAAGTAAACTTTTATTTGAATGATAAGTCAACAGCGCACCTGATTTATCCTTGCCTTGTCCTCCTGCTCCAGAGATTTTACATGCACCTCCCCTAGATCTAATAATAGCAGAAATTTCCTTGACTCTATCAGATACAACACCTAATTTTTCTAATAAGATACCATTAGAGTTAATAAAATCTATATATTTTTTAGTACTGAATTTATTACTTTCAGATTCATTAATAAATTGTTCTAAGTTTGTTTGAATTGCATCAAATATTTTATTAGTTCTTCTTCTATTGAATGATTTTTCTTTTTGTACAAAATTTACCAATTCACCTGTCGATTGATCAGCGGATCCGGTATGAATAATGATTGAATTAGAAAGCATGGATTTTAGATCTGGATTTTTTATTTCTAATTGTTTTATAGAAGGTTTACTTGTTGATTTTTTTGAAAACTGTATCATTTGTCCATAAACTATTATTGCTGGATCTGCTCCGCTAGGATTCCCGTGTTGAAACTTTTCATATTCCAGTGTCAGATCAAATATTTTTTTATTATTAAAGTCGATTTCTGCAGCTTTAAGCATAGAAGAGATTAAAGAAGCTCCTAAAGAAGCAGAAAATCCGAAACCTGCCGAAAAAGGTAAATTGGAATTGAAGTTGATATTAAAAGACGGATAATACCCGAGATGTTTATCAATCTCTGTTAAGGCAATGGCAAAAATGATTTTAAAAAACCCATAATCTTCGTTAACAACTTTAGATAGTGATTGAAAATCCCCTCCACTCAAATAATTATTACGAGCTTTTTGGGCTTGTTCATATGTTTTGAATATTTCTTGTTGGGAATAAGACATATCTTTCATTTTATAAAGAGGGTTTTTATACTCCAAGAAATTAATATTTCCATTTTTGCCCGTTATTTGGGCTTCTGCAGAAGAATTTAAATTAATTGTTGTTAGTATCGCATCATACTTAGGATAGACTACTGTATGTTCACCAAATAGAATTGTTTTTCCCGGTGTAACTGCAAATGCTTTTGACATATTAAAGTAATTTATAATATTGGAAAATATCAATCAACCCATTTTGATCAACATGGCTACCAATACAGCTGTTATCGTAACGCATAATTTTCTTCTTAAGATTTTTGTGTCCATTAGCTAGCGTAGCTTTATAACTGCATTCTGAAATGAAATCCCAGTCATTCATTCCATCACCTACACCTAAGGTATATTGCAGGTTAAGTGGAATAACCTTTACTAGTTCCAGTAATCCAGATTTTTTACTTATATTTTTACATGTTAATACAGCCGCCCAATAACTACCGAGTTTGGGTGCATAACTCCATTTAAAATCAATATGGTTATCATAATTTTGAATTCTTTTTTCTATATTTGTTTTATAATCTTGAAGAGTGAATAAGCTTACTCTTACTATCTTTTCGTTGTTGATAATTTCCTGAAGATTATCAACTTTCATCGGTCCTATTCCTCTTAACTCCGTTAAAATATCTGTGAGATTCGATTGTTGTGCTGTGTCGATATAGTAATTTTTAGTTGTATTTATTTCTGTATAAATATTTGATTCTATACTATCCTTAATAATTTTTTTTGCTATATCTCTATTTATATAATATATGCTTAATTTTTTACTTTTTGGTGAGTAAACAATTGCTCCATTATCAGATATAAATGGAATATTTTCTAGGTCTAAATATTTGATCAGTTCTTTAGTAGCTACCATAGGTTTAGCTGTACATAGAATAATCTGAATTTTGTTTTCTTGGATTATCTTTAGCATCTCTATTACTTTTGGATTCGGTTTAGGATAATTGAATCCATTTTTACTTCCTATGAGTACACCATCTATATCAAGGATAATTGCTTGGATCATATTACAATATTTATAAAGTCATATATTTATTGAATTATAATACATTTAGTAAATCTAAATCTTTTAAGTAAGATTCAAGCTGCTCAGGATCGTGGTACAAAAATGTATTAATCTTTGTAAGTTTTGCATTCAAAAGATACTCTTCTTTATTATCAATCATTAAAGTTTCTGAAGGATTAATATCTAACTTTTGGATTACATATTTGTAGACTTTGGTGCTTTGTTTAATTGCTTTTATTTGAGAGGATAAAAATATATTTGAATGAAAATATTTATGAATACCTTGAGGTGAGTTTTTATTTGTTTCTAAATATTGAACTAAAATATTATAAGAGTTAGAAAGAACTGCTAGAAGTATTTCAGGCTTAATTTTTTTGATAATTTCAATAACATTTGGATCTGGACTTTCAAATATTTGTAACGATTGTTTAAATAGCTGCTTATTTTCTTCGTTTATTTTTACTTTCAATTGTTTGAGAGCAAAGTTTGCATACTCATTAAAAGAAATTGTTCCCTTGCAATAATTATCATAATACTTTTGTCTATTAGTTCTAGTAATTTTTTTAAACTGTTTTATACTTTTATTGAATAAATCAGCTCCTTTTTGCCAGTTAGTTTTGAATATAACTCCTCCAAGGTCAAATATTATATTTTTTATCATATTAGAATAAATGATTATCGGTTAGATATGCACCATTACCAGGCCTATTAATTCTTATATCTTTTACTTCTGGTACAGATTCAAGCTTGTTATTAATCTTTTGAACTGTGTCTGGTTCGCAAAGAATATGGACATCCTGCCCGGTATTAACTGTAAAATAAGCTTTTATATTTTCTTGTTTGCGCCATTGCTTTATTAGTTTCATTATCTTCAAACTTTCTGGAGTCCAGTAAATTAATTGAGGAGTGGAACTTAACATTATGCAGTGTAGTTCCATTGCTTCCAATTCGATGAATTCCCCAAGCTTCTGAAAGTTCTTTTCCTTTATTATTTTCTTACATAATTGATTTTTTTGTTTCATATATTTAAGCCTAGTCTCAAAAAACGGACTTGTTTGAGCATAAGTATGTCCAATAGATGTTGGTACAAGTTTTTTGTCTTTACTTACAACCGCAATAATGTCAATTAATTCCCAGTGATTTTTAGGGAATAATTGTTTTACATATGATGATTCGCTTGTATCTCCGTCAACCCATTCGCAAAAACCTCCTAAAATAGATCTGCTAGAAGAACCTGATCCTTGGCGTGACAAAATTGTTAACTCTTTATTCTCTATATTAAGATTAGAAGCTGCAGTAGCAGCTTTTGTAAGTGCAGCGAAACCAGAAGCAGAAGAAGATAATCCGGTACTTGTAGGAAAGTTGTTTTCTGACACAACTTTTGCAAATAATTTAATTCTAGCTCTTTTTCGAATTCTATCTAAATGCTTGGAAACACGTTTTGCTTCTTTATCAATTTTTTGTCCATCAATAATGATGTCGTCGCTATCATATTTATCTGAGAATTCGACTGTTGTGGTTGTTAATAGATTGTCAAGGGTCATTGAAATACTCCCATTAGATGGAAGTCTTAATTTTTCATCTTTTCGGCCCCAATATTTTGTAAATGCAATATTTGAACCAGCAATTGCTGTAGATTTCATATCAAATATGTAATATATTAATTTATTAAGTTTAATGTTCTCAGACACTTTTTACAGGCTGGAGTTAACTTATTAGCAATACTTTTGATTGATTCTTTGTTATAAAACTTTACTTCATCCACCTCTTTACGACTAATCATAAAAGGACCATTGTGAATTCCGGTAAATATTGAAATATAAGCTCTATTTTGTGGAGTATTTGTTATAAATTTTTTTGTAAAGTGTAATTCAATATCTTTTATCCCAAGTTCCTCCTTAACTTCCTTTAATGCAGCTTCTTCATATGTTTCACCTTTTTCAACATGACCGGTGGGTGAGTTTGTATACATACCAGGGAAGGTTTTTTTGTTTGTACTTCTTTTTTGGATTAAGAATTCACCTTTTTTATTAAGAAGACAAATATGTACTTCTCGATGTAATAATAGTTTAGATGGATTATGGCAAATGCTTCTTGGTTGAAAATCAATGATTTTATCATTTTTATCGACAACTATTAGAGTTTCAATTTTTTGATTCATAAGCCTGCATTAATATATTACATAAATTATAGAATAAATAGTGATTTGAAGAAATATATCTTATAGTGTATAATAATAGTATATTAAACAAATTAAATGCCAAAAGAAAACTTACAAAATATTGAAAACAAAGAACCTTCTAGTGAAGAAATTGAATATGTTGCTGTAATAAATAATGAAGGCGAAGTAGAATTCGAAGCGAGAGATAAAGCATCAAATCCTGAAAATGATCTAAAAAGGTTAATTATAGGCTTGTTAGGATTTACAAGGAATGAAGAAGGAGAAGATTGTATGATACTTCAAAGACGTTCCAGATCCAAAAAGGAATATCCTGATCATTTAACATTTGCAGCATCTGGACATATAAATCCTGAAGACTTGGTTGAAGATGAAGTTGATTTTATAGGTGCTATGGCTAGAGAACTAAATGAGGAGATGGGTATTACTACTATACCAAGTTTAGCATTAATTTCATCTTTTGAAAGTAGAGAACAAAAAGAAGGATACCCTGATATAAGGAAAGAAATGATGTTAGGGGTTACTCAAATTGAGCTTTCTCAATTAGAAAATTTTACTACGACAGATGAAGTTAGTAGTTATGAATTAATTCCTTGGGAAAAAGTATTAACTCAGGTCATGACTGATCCAGAAGATAGGGAAGAGAAGTATAAATTTACAATTCCATTTGAGCAGTCAATTCTTCATTTAGTTGACACAGCAGATGCCTTAATGCGAGAACCTTAATTTTCTAATCTGACTCCTTCCACATTAGTCTTAATTTTAATTGGTTCACCTCCTGCGTTTAAGATGGCGTTTTCTATTTGATTCATCTTTGATTTCGGAGCAACAGCTATCATATTGTCTCCTATACCAGCACCGGAGAGTTTAGCACCAAAAGCTCCAGAATTACGCGCTGCATATACTAGTTTTGAAAGTATTAAACTATTTACACCTAGAGATTCTAAATAACCTTGATTGAAATTCATCAGATCACCAAATAATTTCAAATCATAGTCCAATAGGGCTTTTTTACCTTTCTGTACTAAATATGAAATTGAATCAAATATAGAGTTTACTACATTCGGATATTTTTCTAATTTTTCTGCTACTTTTTCTACTATATCTGCGGTATGAGCTTTAGTTTTTGTGTAACCTATTATTAAAGGCAAGGATTCTACATCAATTTTTTTAATTATTTCTCCTCTTTTAGAGTAAAATAAAGTTTTTCCATATACTGCAGCTGCTATATCAAATCCAGAGCTTAGTCCTCGAATATCAAAGTGAGTTTTATAAGCCAAATTAAAAACTTGTCTAGGTGTAATTTTAATCCCAAATATCTCGGCCAAAGCTTTGATTGTACATACTGCAGAAGCAGAAGAGGATCCAAAACCCAATTTTGAAGAGAATTCTGAATTTGTTGAGATCGAAATTCCAGTATCAATTTTATATTCATCACTAAAGTTTTTAACCGCAGTTTCAATATACAATGCACCTTTGGGAATATCATTCTGCAAAAGTTTATTAAAAGGTTTTTTGTAATTTTTTACTTTAACATCCGGTGCGTTTAAGATTAAAATATCATCTTTAATAATGTGCATATTAAGATACAGTCTTTGTTCAACGGCTGTAACGATACATGGATGCTTGTGAACAACTGAGTGTTCTCCCAATAACATTAATTTCCCAGGAGCAGATACTTTAATTTTTTTCATTTATAATTCAATTTTTAAGTAATTTAGCAGTACATTTTGGATGGTATTATGTTTAACCTTTTGAATTTTATCAGGAATTTGAGTGTTTTCATCAATATTGTTTGTAATTAGAAACCCTTTTTTAGTTTTTAAAAGAAGTGGAATATCCCCAACTGAATCTCCAACTGAAAATGTAAAGTTAAAATCAATTTCTTTGAATTTTTTTTTCATAAATTCGGCTTTATTCAATGAGTTACAATAAAATAGAACTTCTCCATTGTATTTTTTGTGAGGATCCTTTTTAAGGATTGAGTTTAATTGTCCATTAATTTCAATATGCGGTGCATCTTTATTGAGTAGATACTTAAATAGTCTTACAAAAGCTCCGGTAGAATTTGTCACAATATAGATTTTAATATCAAGATTATTCAGTTTTTCAAATATAGGTATTACCCAAGAAGCTATTTGCGAAATTTTTAAATTATTTTTAGAAAAGCTGATTAAATCA
This sequence comes from Candidatus Dojkabacteria bacterium, assembly GCA_014729085.1. GTDB lineage: Bacteria > Patescibacteriota > Dojkabacteria > B142 > WJKM01 > WJKM01. Next base: position 118,222 of record WJKM01000009.1, read on the forward strand.
CTGAAAAGTACATCTTCGGATTTATTCTGATATTCTAAGGCAAGCAAATCAATAAAGTCTTTTGCTAATTTATCGTAGTTATGATCAATTTTATAATTAACAACCAAATTCCTAGTATGATTAGAAAAGGTTTCATATTCTTCTTTAAAATAAATTTTTTTGTCGGTTTTATAATGAAGTCCAAATTGTAGAATAAATACATGCTCAAATAAAGTTCCATCTAAATCAAACAGTGAATATTTTATCATCAATATCAATTTTAATATTATTAGCTACTGTAATTATATATCTTTTGAATTCTAATATTAAATGTTAGAATTGATTGATTATTATTAGCACAAAATAATGCTATTGATATTTAACAATCAATATATAATTTTAAAAAAATATGAAAATGATAACTAAAAGAACAAAAATTGTGTGTACATTAGGACCCTCAACTTGGGATAAAAAGTCAATATCCCGGCTATTTAAAGCAGGAATGAATGTAGCTAGAATTAATACTGCGTTCATTGAAGATTTAAAAGAACTAAAGGAAATAGCAGATATTGTTAGAAGTATAAGTTCAGAAATAGCTTTGATGCTGGATATTAAGGGTAACGACGTACGTTTGAATAATTTTTCAACTCCAATTAAATTGAAAAAAGGAGATGAAATTGTTATTGGTAGTTCAACTGGTGATCAGATATATCCTGCAAACTATCTTGACTTATACAAAGATCTCAAGAAGGGAGATGAATTATTTTTTGATGATGGTTATGTTAAGGTTGTGGTTGAAAAGATTAGTAAGAAAAAAATATATTGTAAAGTAAGAGAAGGTGAGGTATTAAATCCCGGTAAGTCGTTAAATACACCTGGTATTTACCTATCTTTACCTCCAATAACAAAAAAGGATAAAGAGCAGATAGATTTTTGTGTAAAAGACGGATGGGATTTTGTTGCGGCTTCATATATTAGAGATAAAAAGGATGCTCAAGCTGTTATGAAATATCTCAAAGACACTAATGTTCATGTAATTGCAAAAATTGAGGAAGGGATGGGAGTTTCTAACATTGAAGATATAATTCAGGTAGTTGACGGTATAATGATTGCGCGTGGAGATATGGCAGTCGAAATGCCCTATGAGCAAATACCATCAATTCAAAAAATGGTTATTTCTTTATGTAATATCGCTGCAAAGCCGGTTATAAATGCAACAGAAGTTGTAAATTCCATGAAAAACCAACCAAGACCAACCAGAGCGGAAATAACGGACGTAGCCAATGCAATTCTAGATGGAACCGATGCAATTATGACTTCAGGTGAAACTTCGGTAGGAAGATATCCTGATGAAGCAGTACGTGCTATCTCTAGAATAGCTGTAGAGAATGAAAAATATTTGGAGTCGATGTTAATTGAATCTAGAATTAAAAAACAAGATCAGATTGCAGTAGCAATGACTGAAGCAGCTTTTCAAGTAATTTTTGAGCTTGATATTAATAAAGTATTTGTAATCACTCAGACAGGAACTACAGCAAGAATGCTTTCAAGGTATGATCTTCCTGTAGAGATAGATGCTTTTGTTCCAAATGATACAATCAAGAGGCAACTTGCAATGACAAAGGGAGTAACTTCATATGTCTTCCCACCACAGCATAAAACTGAGGATTATTCTTTACTTAAACTTGTTGAGTACGCCATTAATAACGATCTTACAAAATCATCGGACAAAATATTAATCTTTGGGAAAGTATACTGGACAGAAGTTGATTTTCCAAATATTTTTGAATACGTTGAAATGAAAAAATTCCTAAAGGATATGAAGGATAAACTGGAAATTAAAAAATCATAAGTGATATGATCGAATTGGAGAAAACATATTTGGCAAAATATATTCCTGAAGATCTCTCAGACTCTAAATATATTGAAATATGTGATAAGTATTTCCCTGTAAATTCAACCCACCCCGTATTAAGATTGAGAAGAAAGAATAAGAAATACTTACTTACTAAAAAAAAGCCATTATCAAAGCATGATTCTTCAAAACAAAAAGAAGAGACTATTATCCTTTCTCAAGAGGAATACAAAACTTTCCTTGCAATTCCAGGGCGGAAAATCTATAAAAGACGTTATTTTTACGAATATAATAATAAAATTGCAGAGTTTGATGTTTTTTTAGATAAACTTAAAGGACTAGTAACTATTGATGTTGAATTCCAAAATGAAGAAAATAAAAATAGATTCAAAACACCAGAGTTCTGTTTGATTGAAGTTACACAAGAAAAGTTTATTGCGGGAGGAATGTTATGTAGGAAGAGTTATAAAGATATAAAAAATGAGTTAGAAAATTTTAATTACAAAAAATTAAATTATAGTTTTTCTAGGCAATAACTTATGAAAAATAAAGACGGGTTAATAAACCCGTCTTTATTTATGACTAGTCTATAAATTTATATCAAGTCCTTACTTTTAATTATCTTTTCTAATTCATTTTTACCTTCTTCGGACAAGCTGTACTTTACTCGAGTGTAGGGTTTTTCAATCTTTATGAATCTTGCTAGATCAATAGGAGTTCCAATAACTACACTATCGCAATCTACTTTATTAATCGTTTCTTCTAAATCTTCCATTTGTTTATCGCTATATCCCATTGCAGGAAGAATGGTTCCAATTTCTGGATAATGTTGATATGTTTCTTCCATTTTACCTACAACATATGGTCTTGGATCTACAAATTTAGCAACTCCAGTTCTTTCAGCTGCTACATAGCCAGCTCCAATTTTCATTTCTCCATGTGTTAAAGTTGGGCCATCTTCAATGACAAGGACATTTTTATCTTTAATTACTTCTGGATCTTCAACTTCAAGGGTAGATTCAGCTTTTATAATTTCTGCATCAGGATTATATTTCTTCACATTATCTATGACTGTTTGTATATCTTCTTTTTTAGCAGAATCAATTTTATTAAGCAAGACTATATCTGCCATTCTTAAATTTACTTCTCCCGGATAATAACTAACTTCATGACCTGGTCTTAAAGGATCTGCTACAACTATTGTTAGATCGGATTTATAAAATGTCATATCGTTATTACCTCCATCCCATACAATTACATCAGCTTCCTTTTCTGCCTCTCTTAATATTGCTTCATAATCGACCCCAGCATAAATAATACTTCCCATATTAATATGGGGTTCATATTCTTCCATTTCTTCTATTGTACAATCATATTTATCTAGGTCTTCTAGTTTTTCATATCTTTGAACTCTTTGTTTTTCTAGATCTCCATAAGGCATCGGATGTCTAATTGAGACGACTTTCTTGCCAGCTTCTTTTAATATTTCCACAACTCTTCTTGTTGTTTGGCTCTTTCCGCATCCTGTTCTTACAGCAAGAATAGATATTACAGGCTTAGAACTTTTTAACATGGTTTGGTCAGATCCCAACATCGAAAATTTTGCACCTGCTGCCATTACTTTGGAAGCAAGATGCATAACGTAGTCATAGGAAAGATCACTATATGAAAGAACACATTCATCTATATTTTCTTCTTTAATAATTTGCTCTAAGTTTTTTTCATCTTTAATCGGTACACCATCAGGATATAAGTCACCAGCTAGACTCGCTGGATACTTTCTTCCGACAATATCTGGTATTTGGGTTGCAGTGAAAGCCACAACTTCGGTGGAATCATCTTCTCTATATACAGAATTGAAATTATGGAAGTCTCTTCCAGCTGCCCCTAAAATAAGGATACGGTTTTTTTGCATATTTTGTATATTAAAAAATAAAATAATGCAATTTCTAAGAGGAGTAAGGATTGATTAATTAGATGAATATATTATCAATATAGACCAGGTTCCATCTTTTTGCAAATTTATGTTGAATCTAGAAACTAGTTGTTTAGAAATTTAAATGTAGATTAGCTTCACAAAATGAATAGAATCAACTGATTTTACGAATAATATTCCTACATTTAAAATTTCCGGGACAGGCTTATCATCCTGCAAAGTATCTATGTAGAATTCTAAGTGCCGGGAGCGGGACTCGAACCCGCACGCTTTATTAAGAGCAAAGGATTTTAAGTCCTTCGTGTCTACCAGTTCCACCACCCCGGCTATTAATTATCAGTGTGCAATTCTAGTTAAATAAAAAAGTGGAGGCCACGGTGGGATTCGAACCCACGCATAGGGGTTTTGCAGACCCCTGCCTTAACCAGCTTGGCTACGTGACCGTTATAATGCATTATCTAGATTTATTAAAGATCCTTTAATTGCCTAACAAAATAAATTCAGGATTGTATATTATTAAGCAAGAATAATTATAACAAAATCGAATTTGATGTTAATAGACAAATTTTATACTTTTGTCCACTTTAATCCATAATGTATTATGCCATCTTTTCCATCCTCAAAATATTTTCTGAAAGTCGGAATAAAAACATCTCCCTTTTGGAGTTTATTATAGTCAACGTCAACTATCTGAGTTGTAATTCTCTCGCCATTTTTAAATTCCAGAATACCAACAATATAAGGTTTCATATCTTCAAAACCAGCAGGTGGTGCATTGACTTCAGACCAAGTTATTAACTTTGCTTCGTTTTCAAATCTATACGCTTCGAATTCGGTATTGCTGTTTTCAGGTTCGACGAAGACTGGTGGATAATACGCTTTGTCAGTTTTTTTTGATTTACTGCCAATTAATAGATATCTACTTTTAAATTTTCTCCAAATTTTTGAGGGTGATTTTTTATGCATTTTAATTATTGTATTTAATTATTTATTATATTTTTTCAAATATGTTTACAATACAGGTAGCTCCGCTACCTCCTATATTATGTGTTAGGCCATATTTCATATCTTTTTGAACTTGTCGTTTACCTGCTTTTCCGGTAAGTTGTTTAACAATTTCAACTGCTTGCTTAACTCCAGTGGCACCTACAGGATGTCCTGCTGCTTTAAGCCCTCCGGACAGGTTTGTTGGAATTGAGCCATCCATTTGAGTATCTCCAGATTCCACAAATTGACCCCCTTTACCTTTCTCAACAAACCCAAGATCTTCATAAGCTAAAATTTCAGCTATTGAAAAGCAGTCATGTACCTCCATAATATCAATATCTTTATTTTTAAGCTTTGATTGTTTAAATGCTCTTTCTTTAGCTTTGATTGTAGCTTCTAGAATTGTGATATCTTTTCGATCATGTAAGGCAAGGGAATCTTGAGCATGTCCAGATGCTATTAGTCTAATCTCAGATTTTTTCTTTGATGACATTACAATTGCAGCCGCTCCATCTGAAATAGGAGAGGAATCGAAAAGTTTTAAAGGATCAGCAACAACCGGAGATCTTAAAACCTGTTCAACAGTAATCTCTTTTTGGAAATGTGCGTCTGGATTAAGAGTACCGTGTTTATGATTTTTTACAGAGCACATTGCTAGCTGTTCATGACTTGTTCCATATCTATTCATATGCTCTCTTGCGATCATTGCATAAAGTGATGGGAAAGTCACACCATAAAAAGCTTCCCATTCCTCATCGCTTGCGCCTGATAAACCTTCAGTTGCATTTTTAGTGTTTACATCGGTCATTTTTTCAACTCCTAGAATCAGGGCATTTTCTGAAGATCCACTAAGTAAATCAAGGAAACCAGCTCTAATTGCTGCAGAACCTGAGGCACAAGCTGCTTCAATATGAAACGCTGGACAATCCAGACCTAATTCTGTTGCAAATAAAGCACCTAGGTGGTCTTGTCCTGTGTAATGGGATGCTGCCATATTTGCAACATATAACACATCAATATCCTGAAGATTTATTTTAGAGTTTTGAACGGCATTAACTGCAGCCTCAACTCCAAGATCTCTAAAGTCTCGTTTCCAAAGTTCCCCAAATTTGGTTGTGTAGCCTCCGTTAACATATACTTGTTTCATTTAAAACGTGTAAAAATTAGATTTGGCTTGAATTTTTTTCAACTTTTATGTCTGTTTCTTGTATTTCATCGAATTGATAGAAACCTGTTTTGGGATCTTTCTTTATTTTGAAATATCTTACCGGAATTTTTAACTCTTTTTCACAATAATAAATCTCAGCAGCTACACCATCAGAGACTTTATCAAAAACCCATAGTTCATTAGCTAATCTGATTAAATTATCATTGACATCATATATCAATTTTCTTGAGATAGTATCCCCAAAAAAATAGTTAAAATTCATGAATGGATTAAGGGGAACTAATTTTTTTTCTAGAATAAATTTGGATATATGTTCTCTTAGAAAAAATTTTTGTTTAGAGTATGCAGGATATATTACCTTGAATTTTTTCCTTTTTCTCTTTAAATCATTTTTATTTATAATTTTTTGAATTTTTTTAATCATCAATATTTTTTAATTTTTTGTTAACAAGTATGAATATACCAAATAGTAAAACTAGTCCAGAACTATTAATCACAATATATGCAGTTGATTTTCTAAGCATTGAGTTCCGTTCCGTAACATTTGAATATACCCCTGAAACGTTGTATCCTCTTGAAGATAAGCCACAATCAGTATTTACATAATTTGAGAGAAGATTTGCAGAATTTGTAACATCTACATAATGTGCAAGTTTGGAATAATTAAAAAATGTTCCTTTTGGGAACCATTTATATACAACTTTTGTCTCTTTGTTATTTTCATTACCTTCCTGAATATTTTCAATTTCTACTTTCTTTTCTATTTCATCTGCAGGAAATAGAATTGTACAAGAAGCTACATCGCTTTGACCATTCATATCTATAATTGAAAGTCTTACATTATAATATCCTGGATATTTAAATTGATGGGCAAGTTTTTTTTCACCGACGAGACCTGTTCCATCATCTATTCGCCAAATATACTTTTCAACCTCATCTTTATACGTTTTGGAAATAGAGGCATCAAATTCAATTATTCTATTTTCCCAGTCTATATTTGCGACAAATCTTGCAATAGGATTGAAGGCAGCTGGCCATATTTCTGAACCCTTTATTTTAACTAAGTCTGTAATATAAGGAATTGTAGAGAGTAAAAGTGATATTTCTAGAAAAAGAAAAATACATAACAAAAATATTTTTAGTATTTTTTTATATTTTTTCTTAAAAAAATCAGTTGTAGTATTGAATAATCTTTCTATTGTCTTTTTCTTTTTAGCCATAAGTAATAGACTTCTGAAGTAATTTTAATGAATTAATTTCTCCGTATGACGGACATATTCACCATAGGTAAGATAGATTTTTTTATTCAGTTGCTCATCAATATCCAGATCAAATTTTAATTTATCAATATTTTTCCGGTAACTAATAATATTTTTTGTTACCTCCAAAGCTATTGAATCACTACCCGCTCCGGAACCATAGCTGGTTACTAAGATTTTTTCTCCCGGATTAGCATTATCTAATACAGCTGCAAGCCCTAATAAGGAACAGGCAGAGTAGGTATTGCCTAGTTTTGAGACTATGAAGCCATGTTTCAGTTGTTCTTTATTTACTCCAAGATTTTTTGCAGCAACTAATGGGAATTTTCCATTAGGCATATGAAATATAACATGGTTGAAATCTGATATCTGCATTTTGGCTTCTTTTAATAGTTGCTTGGTAGCGCTTTTAATGTGTTTAAAATATGCAGGTTTTCCGGTAAATCTACCTCCGTGTTTAGGAAAATGTCTATGTTCCCTTCTCCAGAAATCGGGAGTATCGGAAGTATATGAGGTAGTATGGATTATTCTTGCGATAACATCTTTATCACCAACAATAAATGCTGCTCCTCCAGCAGCTGCAGAATACTCCAATGCATCTCCAGGAGCACCTTGGGCAGTATCTGCACCAATTGCCATTCCATTTTCTATTCTACTTGAATCTACAAGACCTGTAACAATTTGGAGTGCTGCCGTACCTGCCTTGCATGCGAATTCTAAATCTGCAGCAGTCCATTTATGGCCAATTTCAAGGGCTTCTCCTACTAGAGTAGCAGTTGGTTTAACAACATAAGGGTGACTTTCAGAACCTACATATATAGCTCCAATATTAATTGTTTTATTCAATCTCTGCATTGCTTGTCTTGCAGAATTTACTGATAATGTAACAGTATCCTCATCAAGTCCGGGAACAGATTTTTCGATTAAACCGAGACCTTTTTTATAATTTTCGGAGTTGGTGTCCCATGCGTTGGAGATTTCTTCCATCTTGATTCTATATCTTGGTATATGGGTACCATACGAGACAATTCCTGTTTTAGATTTAGATTTCAATTTCATATAAAAAGAAATTAAAAATATTGTAACGAGATTTTATCACAAATAAATTTCATACTGTATCACACACTATGAAACAAAAAGAAAATTTATTTATCACATAATAATTTATCTTTATTTATGTTTCCATTTCCATATACCATTCCATTCTGAAATTTTTGAAACTTGCTGAATTCTATTTGTTATTAAGGTTCCACAATAATCTTTGGGTATTTTTGATAGTATTGATTTTGCTTCTTCAAATTCACTTTTTTGATAGAGTTTGAATCCTTTTTCATAGATTTCTTTAAGTTTTAGATTATTTTTATTATGCTTTAAGGGTTGATAAATCTTGACTGATTCTGTTTTACCTTTTACTATTACTTCATCAATTAGTCTAAATATAATAGACTGTTTTTTTATGTTTCTCACAACAGAAGCGGTTACTAGAGTTTTAACTTTGTACATTTTAGTCAGCCCTTCAAGTCTAGAACCTAAATTTACATTATCACCAAGAACTGTATAATCAAAACGTTCCTTGCTTCCTATATTGCCTACAATAATATTACCTGTATTAATCCCTATCCCAATATTAATCTTGGGAAAATTAGGAAATTTTTTATTAAATTCAAATAATTCAGCTTCGATTTCTAAAGCTGATTTGACTGCGTTGTATTCCTGGAAATTATCATTTACTGGAGCACCCCAGAAAGCCATGATAGCATCTCCGATATATTTATCTATAGTACCTTCATTATTAATAATAATTTTAGACATTTGGTCTAAGTATTTATTTAATAAATCAATTAATTCTTCTGGATTTAACTTCTCTGAAATCGAGGTAAAACTTCTTATATCACTAAATAAAACAGTGATTTTTTTCCTTTCGCCCCCTAGGTTCAATCTTTCTGGATTCTCTAAAAGTGATTCTAAGAGTTTAGGATTAATGTATTGATTAAAAGCTCGTTTTATAAATTTTTTTTCTTGTCTTTCTGTCACATACTTAAAAATAATCATGAAGATATAAGCAGAAAGAATCAAGACATTTGTTCTAATGAAGTACCAGTTTATTCCAAAATTAAAAATTATTATACCCAGGATATTAAAAAAGAAAATAGTAGCAATCAAAATGATAAAATCTAATCTATTGCTTTTAATGCCTTTCCATATAGTCATAAGTATTAGATTAATTAATATCATGAAAATAAGAAAAGGAATTACGGGAAGATTATTTTGAAACTTGTTTTCCAAGAACGAATTAATTATTTGTGCGTGAATTTCTACACCAGGTATGCGATTGCCCGAAATTGATATGAAATTGTCTTGCAGATTCAGCTTCAAGTCTGTTGCTGTTGAACCAACAAGAATAATTTTATTTTTGAAGTCTTTAGGTTCAAACTCACCATTATATATGTTATGGAAACTATAATATTTAAAATCTTGATCTGAATAATTAAATAAAAGTCTTTGAGGATATTCATTCTTTCCTATTAATACCTCAGAATCAGAACAGGTAATTTTTTTGTTTTGTCTAATAAAATGAGAGAAGATTGTAGCTGCAAAACTTATGTTGCATTCATTGTCAAGCTCCTCCATTATTACCGTGTTTCTAATTTTTCCATCTGAATCAGGGTAGAAATGAATAAAACCATTGTCGGTATTGATGTCATCAAATATACTTTCAAATATATGTCCTTCTATAAGTTTACTTGCAAGGACTATATCTGAATTGGATTGTGAAATAGCCTGCTTTAATTCTTCATCACCTTCGCGAGTTTCAAGAAACAGAATATCCAGTCCAATAACTTCAGGCGCTTCATGGTTTAAGTTAGTTAATAATTTTGCAAACACATCTCTATCCCAAGGCCAGGCACCAATCTGCTTGAGGCTGTCGTCATCTATCGCAATTATTACAATTTCTTCTCTTGCTTCAATTGCTCCATGCAATTGATCAATAAATAGGTAGTTAATTTGCGAAAAAAATGGGATTTGGAGTATTGAAGAAATTAATATAAATATAGACAAGTAATATAAATAGAATTTAATGTTTTTATATGAATTTGTAGGAATCATCTAATAAAAAGCAAAATTAATTTTGTAAGCTTTATTGATTACATATTTCTTTTAGTTCAGTAAGTGTATTATAAGTTGTAAGATATCTTTGGGTTCGATATTCAGAAGGAATTTTGTCTAATTCATTGAGGATCTGCTCGAATTCTTCACTTTGGATATAGTCGCAAATATATTTAGAAGCATATTCATTTTCAGTTTGGAGTTTGGATAGTTCAAGGTATTGTTTTACAACTTCAAATTGTTCATCCGATAAATGATTTTTTAATATCATTGACCTTTCTCTTCGTTCTGTCAAAAGTTTTCGTATTTCATCATCTTCCCTAATCTTATCAATTAATATTCTCTGTTTGAATTTGTTAACATTTTGATCATACTTTTTATCAAATTCTTCATTAAGTTTATACCACATAATATTTCTTTTCTCTTTAGAGATAGGGTTTATTTCAAATTTCTTTTGACTTTGATAATCTTTTATTTGTGTATATTCTCCAGGTTTTATGATCTTTGGGTTTACTTGTTTCTTAATATTTTGTTTGATTATATATTGAGACACATAGACGTCATTTTCAAGAGCGAATATTTCGGAAGTTCCCTTGGAATTTACATCGACAGCAAATTTTGTGCCTCGGACGGAAGCAAATGTAGTAGGAGTTTCGACTTCATATTCTTTTTTAGTTGTAATATCATTAATTCTGTGCCATGTACTTCCAATTAATTGTTTTATGTTAATTTTCTCAGATTCAAAATTGATTTGGAGTTCGGTGTATTCATCAATTGAAACTAATGAATTATCTGGGAAGATAATATAAGCAATCCCTTCTTTAGTTTTAACAAATGAGCTGCTGGGTAAAACGATTTCCTCTTCTTCTAATTTCGAATAAACTGCATCTTCGTCCAGTTTATAATAAACAAAATCCTCTTCTTTAATTAAGGTAAAATCTGCATTCTCTGAGAATTTTAGCTTAAAAAGGAGCAATATAAATAGGATACAACAAATAAACAATATCAGAAATAAAATTATGAGGATGGTTTTTCGTTTCATTTGAATTTTAAATTTAGGGATTTTTTAGTTTCTGTTGTCTATCCCTTTTCTCGGCATTAATTAATTTTTTATCAGTTTTATTTCCATTGCTTTTTATATAGTGTTTCACAAGCGAATCTGAAGCATGGTATTGCAAAATATCAAATATTTTTTCTGCATCCTCTTTAGTTAGTCCTTCTAATTTAAGTATGGGAGTAGTTTTATCTGTTGAAAGAATGACAATATTGGAAATACCAAGTATGCTCTCTATAAAACTGTGATCTTTTGTATAATCTTGTATTCTGTGCATTTCAACAGATTCTAATCTACGCTTGAATACACCATGTCTGAATTCGACCGAATGCTCAGTTATTTCAATTATAAAATTCTTTGTATATAAAAAAGTATAATAAGCTCTAAAAATTATTATTAACGCACTCAGTAAACCAATTATTAATGTAATTGCTTCATATTCTTTAAAAACAAAGACTAGAATTCCATCTACAATTAAAAGAAGTAGAGACATTATATATTTTACAAGATGCTTTTTTTGAGATGGTCTGCATCTAATTAGTGGTTTCATGGTTGTTTGTTTATAGTTTATATTTCTTGGAGTAGATTTTTTTCGTCTCCTAGTCTCCAAAATGCTACACCTTTTAGTTTATATTGTTTAGCAATGTTGATTCTTTGTTTTATGCCATTTTGATCTATATAAACTAGTATCCTAGTTTCTGTACTATCAGTGTCTTCATTTTGGGTTGTATATGTAAAAAATTTTTCTCCTTGATAAGATTCGGTTTTCCCCTTATATTCATCTAGAATATTTAAAACTTCTGCATATGTATAGGATTTAGTAATTGAGTCTTCTATTCCTTCGTTTAAATCAGCATCAAAAATAATTTCTTGAGATTTTCTATTATCCTTTTTATAAGACCATTCATAGGAATATAAGTGTATCCCAAGGATAATTTTTTCTTTTGGGATTTTCCCAAGTCCATATTCTACAATTTGCTCTACCCATTCTAGGGGAGCGATTGGTCCGGGATACTTTGCATTTGTATATGTATAGTCGTAGGCCATAATTCTTATATAGTCAGCGTAATCTTTAATCATATTCCAGTCTTGGACTTGTCGAGTTTCTGGCAAATAGGAATACGATATATTATCCCCCCATTTAGGTACTACACTTACGGATAAAATCTTGTCTTGTGCGTGCAGTGCAAAAGATAATAGTTCCAAAAACTCAAAGTACTTATCTTTGTCATCAAGTTGAGTTGATTCATAATCCAAATCTATTCCATGATAATTTTGTTCCACAACTTCATCTACAATATTTTTGATATGAATCTCCAATTTTCTTTCGTCATTTAATACTTCGGAGAATAGTTCATGATCGAACATAATAATAGAAGGTATAAGTTCAATATTGTTTTCGTTGACTAAATCAAATAACAATTTTTGATTTTTTTCTTCATAAGTTGATTGTATAGTTCCATCTTCATTAACTTTATACCAAACAGGAGAAACTTGATTTATAAGTTGTGAGTTTAGTTGCAGGCTTTCATAACCACTTTCAGATGCCCAATCAGGTATCCACCCAACATATGTTAATTCGTGATTCAGATCTATATTTTTATCTACAACGTCCTCAGGTTCGTTTGAAGGAGTTTCATTTACTATGTTTTGTTCATCAGTTTCAGGTTTGCTTGTTATTGTATTAACATTACTATTTTCGAGATAAGACATAAAAATTGTATAAACTAGGAAAATCAATATAAATATTAAACAGGCTTTCCAAATTGGTCTAAGTTTATATTTATTTAGGAATTTTTTCATCGTGTAATTATTTATTAAGTTTTTCTTCAAATGTTATACCTATGGGGCAATGATCTGAACCAGGAACTTCATCTAAAATAAAGGCTTCTTTTATTTTGTTTTTAAGTCTTTTGGAAGCACAAATATAGTCAATTCTCCAGCCTACATTCCTTTCTCTGGCATTTGTATAATAACTCCACCATGTATAGTTTCCCCCTTCCTGATTAAATATCCTGAATGTATCAATAAATCCAGAATTTAAAATATTCGAAAATCCCTGTTTTTCCTCTTGAGTGAATCCATGATTACCTTCATTTTGTTTCGGGTTAGCCAGATCAATTTCTTTGTGAGCAACATTTAAATCACCACAGAAAATAACGGGTTTTTTCTTATCTAATCTTTTGATAAAATCTAGAAACTTATCATCCCACTTTTGTCTATAGTCAAGTCTAGTTAGGCCTCTTTGGGAATTAGGAGTATATATGTTAACTATATAAAATTTTTCATACTCGAAAGTAAGTACACGGCCTTCTTGATCATATTCTTTTATTCCCATACCTTTGAGTACCTTCATGGGTTTATGTTTTGAAAGTGTCATTGTCCCTGAGTATCCCTTTTTATTTTTAGCTGGATATAATTCTGTATAATACCCATCGATTGTTTTTAATTCATCAGGAATTTGTTGCTTTACTAATCTAGTTTCTTGTAAACATAATATATCTGGGTCTGTGTCATTAAACCAGGATAAAAAGTTTTTTTTGTAAATTGCTCTTAAACCATTTACATTCCATGAGTAAATCGAAATTGAGTCCATAATAAGAGTTAATATATATTCTATCTTAATTTTAACAGAAGAATGTTAAATATTGTATTAAAACAATATTTTGGGATTATATTTTAATTAGTAGAAATTGTTTATTTTCTATATAATTGAATATCTTTTTAGAAATAATAATGATTGTAAAAAATTCAACTCAATTGTCAAAAATTAAAACCAGTGCAAAAATTAACCGGGAGTGTTTGTTTTTTCTTAAGGAATTAACAGAACCTGGAATATCATCTTACGAAGTAAATATAAAAGCAGAGGAGTTTTATTCAAAACACAGAGTGAAACCTGCTTTTAAGGGATATATGGGGTATCCTGCTACGATAAATTTTATGATAAACGATGGGGTAGTTCATTGTATACCTAAAAAAGACATAACTGTAAAAGAAGGCGATTTAGTTTCGATAGACACAGGATGTATATATAAGGGATTTTATTCTGATCAAGCAATTAGTTTTGGTGTTGGGAAAATTAAACCTGAAGATGAGAAATTATTAAATATTGCTGAGATGTCTATCGAAGCAGGTTGCAACCAATGTATTGCGGGTAATACAGTTGGGGATATTGGTAATGCACAGCAGACTGTGATAGAAATGGCAGGGTTTAATGTTGTGAGGCAATTTGTTGGTCATGAAATTGGGAAGAAATTACATGATCCCATGAAAATTCCACCTTTTGGTAAACCAGGACAAGGACCAAGGTTGAAAGAAAATTTACTCCTTGCTATTGAAAATCAGGTATGTGTCGGTAGTAATCGAGTGTATACGGACAAAGAAGATAACTGGTCTACATATACAAAGGATGGCAAAGATTGCGTTACTTTTGAACATATGGTTATTGTAAAAAATAATGATCCTTACATTATAACCAAGGGGTGATATGTAGTTTCTATTGGTTGCTCAACTGCCCGCAAGCGGCATTTACATCTTCTCCCATTGTTACACGAATGGTATATGTAATACCTTTGTCTTCCAATATTTTTGCAAAATTATATATTGTATTTTTAGCGGGAGTGGAAAAAGTGTCTTCTTTTATTGGATTGTAGGGTATGAGGTTAACATGTGCCAATCTATTATGAAGTAATTCAGCTAATTGCTTTGCATTTTGTTCTGAGTCATTAATATTTCTAATTAAAACATATTCATAAGAAACCCTTTTATTTGTTTTGTGTGTGTAATTACTTAAGACTCTCATTAAATCTTTGAGCTTATATTGATTTGCAATTGGGATTAGTACCTCTCTCAAGGTTTGAGTTGGTGCATGCAGACTAATTGCTAATCTCCCTTTGAAATCAGACTTGATTAATTTTCTTATACCTGGAATTATTCCGACAGTTGAAATAGTAATTCGTCTTGTACTCATAGCGAGCTTATCAGGATCTGTAATGACGGCTATAGATTTTTGTACTTCGTTTAAATTTAATAGGGGTTCCCCCATTCCCATAAATACAATATTTGTAATTTTCTGGTTTTGTGTGTTTAAGTGCCTTTGGAAATAAAGGATTTGATCAATAATTTCCTTTGCACTAAGTTTGGCTTTAAAACCCATTTGACCAGTTGCACAAAATTTACAACCAACGGGACAGCCTACCATACAACTAACACAAACAGTATTGCGATCATCATCATGAAGCATAAGTACGCTTTCAAATTTGTGATTGTCAGATTTTCTTCTAAACAGTACCTTTTGAGTAGCTCTATCTTTCGACATTATTTTCTTGTCAGCTTTGATAGTTGAAAATTCAATTTTTTCTTTTAGTTTTTTTCTCAAATCCTTTGGCCAGGTAAAAAGTTCATCGAAAGAGTTGATCAATTCCTTATAATACAAGTTATTAAATTGTTTAATTCTAAATTTTGGTATATTATTTTTATCTGCAAATTCTTCAATCATTATAAGAATATGACAAAGGTATTTTAAGTAAGTCTAGTTTTCATTCAACAGGTATTTTAACATTTTGTACAAAAGTCTATTTTATTTAGTTTATAAATATGATACTTTATAATATAACCATTAGTTAACCTATTAAGTTAAACCTATGAAGAAAAACAAATTTCTCAAATTGTTTATTGTAATGTTTCTAGGAATTTCTTTAACTGCATGTCTGCCTCAACAAGAGACTGATGATTCAGACTCTTCAGATACAGTTACTCCAACTGAGGATACTAGCTTTAGAGCAACTCCTACAGAAGAAGCAGAAGAAGATGATGATGATGAGATTAACACATATACTTTCGATAAAGAAAGTGAGGAATATACAGAGGAAGAAGAAAAAGAAGAGGAAGAGGAAGAGGAAATGGAAATGGAAGAGGAGGATATATATGAATCTGATGGAAGTAAAAAAGATCCAAATTATGATTTAAGGGAGGATCAGGCTAATGTTGAAAGTATTAGCTTAGTGTTAAGTGGAACTGAATTAAACATAACTGCTGAGGGAAATCATCCTGATTATTGTAAAGGTATTGATAAATATAATTGGCATCGTGACGGAGATAATTTCATCGTAGATTTGACTATTAAAGACTTAAGTGTAGAAAATTGCGCACAAGCAGAAAAACCTTTTTCACAGGAAATCAACATCGAGCTGGGATCAATGAATATGGAGGAGGGAATATATACTGTTGAAGTTAATGGGGTAAGTGATACTTTTCAATTATCAGATGCTATTAACTAAATAAGGACTAGATAACAATTTCCGCAATAAGTGCTCTGTGATCAGAACCCGGAAAATCCATAATTTCAAAGTTTGATGTCTCGATATTTTTCGAGACAAAAAAATGATCTATGTGTGTCCTTAGGTATTCTTTTTCTCTATGATTCCATGTATATCCAAATCCAGAAATTCTTGAAATATTATTAAACTGAACTCCAATTTCTTTACAAAATTTTTGATAATAATAGGACCACGGACTAAGGTTAAAATCTCCCATTATAATTATATTCTCGGTCTCTTCGTTCCGAATTTCATTAGCAATGATTTTCAATTGTTCATTTCTTTTATGAAAATAATCTTTATTTATTGGAGCAGTTGTATGAATTAAATATAATTTAAAGTTTTTGTTATTTATATTAACTAAAATATCACTAAAGCCGGAATAATAACCGTTAATGATATTCTCTTCTGAAGTAAGTATTTTATGTTTGGAAAAGATAATATTTCCAGCAAATGCCCCTCCATCCAAATAATTGTTTATATTCGAATAAGGATAATTCAGATCTAGGTAATCTTTTAGTCTTTCATATTGAATATCGGTAAATTCGATTAAGATAAGTATATCTGCATCTTGGTTAGTTAAAAAATTTTTAACATCATTATAGTTTTTATTTTCCCACCAAAGATTAATACTTAAGATTTTAGTAACATTTTTTTGGTTAAGATTTTCATTATTATTATGAAAAGGTAGATAAAATTGAATAATCTTAAATGGAAAAGTTAGGAATATAAGTAGATTTAATATCAAAAGTAGTTTAATTATTTTTATTTTAAATTTCCAAAAGTAAATAAGAACAAATACAAAGATGTAAAGTATATAAATAATTGTAATTTCGGGTAGAAAACTGGTTGCAATATCGATCCAATAAAGATGATTCAGGAATTGTAATGCCAGGAACGTACATAAAGGAAGTATGAGTAAAAGTATGATAATTTTATTTATTATTTTCTTGTATTTTTTTAATTTATTCATTATTCCAAAGTTAGAGAATCTATATTTAATAACCTAAGATTTGACTAAGCTGTTCTATCTCAGAACGCGGAATCCCAACACAACTGGGATCCTTTTGTTTTCTCCCCAATTTAGGAAGCTATAATTTTGAGAGTAAAAAGCTGTTGAAGAACCTCCATCTAAATTAATAACATCAATAGTCTTGTTTCTTAGAAGAGATAAATGGAGTAAAATATTTGCAATTTGGGAAAGGGAGACTTCTTCTTTAACTACAATAAAAAACTTTTCATTTTGATCACTCACACCCATTAAGGTTCTTTGATGATAAGTCATACCATTCTTGGAATTTTCTATTAAGGCAGATTGAATATTATTCTTTGAAATTACTAAGGGCCCAGTTTGAAATTCTAAAAGATTATAATTCGATTCGATAGGATAGTATTCATCTTTATCAATAAACACAACATTATAGTTTGTTTTGTCATATCTTACTATATGAGTTAATTGTTCTGGGACTCCTTGATCATAATATTTTATTGGAGTAATAGGGATACCATAATAGTTAAGCAGTCCTGCATGTTCTGCATCAAGATTAGTTCCGCCAAAGTAAGAACCATTAACTATATATTGATATCCAAGATTTTGAGCTAGGGTTTGAATTTGAGGTGCATTATTTGGAACATAATTAAAGTCAAATCCTTGTTTTGTAACTAATATTGAAATATTCAAATCATAGTAGTTATAAACTCTAAAATTTCCATCGGCAATCTTATAATCCGATTCGATACCAGATGATAGGTTGGAATAATCTGGATAATAAGTATTTGAATATATATCTGCATATTGTATTGTA
This sequence comes from Candidatus Dojkabacteria bacterium, assembly GCA_014729085.1. Lineage (GTDB taxonomy): Bacteria > Patescibacteriota > Dojkabacteria > B142 > WJKM01 > WJKM01. The sequence continues at coordinate 136,691 of WJKM01000009.1, forward strand.
TTAGTTATCATCTTGGCAGTTTCACCTCTTGTAGCTGAATCAGTTGGACGGAAGTTCTTATGAGAAGTCAGTGTAATTATTTGTTCGTACAAAGCTTCTTCTTTAGTAGCAGAGTACAATGCTTGAATGTATTCATAAAAAGGTGTTTCGGCATTCAAATCTATGAATTCCATTTCTGCTTTTGCATTAAACAAAGATTCATTCTTGAGTTTGGCTGAATTATGAATAAATTTAGTAAGTGCGGCTCTGCTGACTATTTGGTCAGGACGGTAGGTATTATCTGAAAAACCTGAAATTATATCGGCTTTTTTGAGTGCATGAATATACTGAAAAAAAGTATGATCGGTGTTAACATCTTGAAAATAATCTGTTTTCTCCATATCGCTTAGATTCAAATCAACTTGAAATGCTATTGAGATTATTTTTGCCAATTCTCCCCTCGTTACAAAGTTATCTGGTCTAAAAGTTTGGTCACTGTACCCATTCACAATGCCCTGGAATTCCAAGTTATTAACATAGTAACAAAGTATAGAGTTTTCAGGGATATCTTTAAATGAACTTTGACAGGAAAAAGTTGATGCTAGAGGATACCTAGTAAGGAATACAAGGCAAATTAACGTAAACAATAAAATAGTTAGTTTATTTTTCAATATTGATAGAAACTTAAGTTAATTTAATAAATTTTACATAATTCGAGTTTTATTTAGCAACTTATATAGTTTATAAATAATATTACTTTAATGGAAATTTATAATACTTGTTATAATCTTTACGAAATAATTAATTTTAAAAATGTTAGATTATGTTTTGTCCATATTGCCATAGTGAGGAGACAAGAGTTGTTGATAAAAGAGATAATTCAGAAACGGGAGTTACAAGAAGACGAAGAGAATGTCTTTCATGCTCGAAAAGGTTCACAACTTATGAAAGAATTGAGTCAATTCCTCTTAATGTAGAAAAACGAAATGGAAATGTTGATGAATTTAATAGAGAGAAGTTAAAGAAATCAATTCTAAAAGCGGTTCGCAAAAGAGGAATAAAAGAAGAGGTTTTAGAGGATCTTATTGAAGATATTGAGTTGAAATTATTAAATAGAAAAAAAACAGTGATTAAAACTTCAGATATTGGAAAGATGGTTTTAACAAGACTTAAAAGGATAGATAAAGTTGCATACCTTAGGTATTCATCGGTTTATAATGATTTTAATAGTGTTGATGACTTCATTAATGAAATTAATTTATTAAATGAAAATAATGGAAGATAGTTTTCATTTAGGGATCAAGGCATTAATTCTAAATCAAGAAAATGAACTTTTATTATTAAAAGTAAATAAGGAATTACTTAGAGGAAGTAAAAATGACTCTTACTGGGATATACCGGGTGGAAGAATTCAGAAAGGAGATACTATAGAATCTACAATCAAAAGAGAGGTTAAAGAAGAAACAGGATTAGAAATAAAAGAAATACAATTTTATGATATGGCAATTTCGAATATTAGAATACCTGTTGGAGATACGGATGTAGGATTAATTTTGGCTGTATATACATGTAAATGTATAAATAATAAAGAACGAATAAAATTAAGTAGAGAACATGTCGATTTTGGATTTTTTAACATCACACAATCTTCGAAATTACTTCAAGTAAAATACCCAAAAAATTTCACGAAAAAAGTAGAAAATTTGCACAATTTTTTTGAACAAAAGAATTGAAAATAATTAATTTGAGCATTTAATCTTCAAATTTTTTCTTTGTTTGACAACACAACATATTGTTGTTATCTTAATTAAGAACCCCAACGAATTGTGTTGAACAGTTAATTTAAAATAAGGTTGATGGTGCACTATTAGCTATTTTACGTAGCTATTTAAGCTCCTCAAATCTGTCCCTTAAGCAGAAAATAAAACACGAATTCCAAAGGGTTCAAATCAAACACAATAGTTATTTATAAAATAAATTTATTTATTATTTATTTAATTTTGCTGCCATGCCAAATAGTTCTAGAATTAGTGAAAAAGATGTTCAAATAAGAGAAAAACAAAATTTAGGTAATAAGGGGTTGAAAATAAACAGAAAATTTACAAAAAATGGAAATGATATATATGAAAATATCAATTTTGAATTCCGAACCTCAAAAATTACAGATTCCGACGGTTCAGTGATCTTCGAAATGAACAATGTAGAAGTTCCATCGTTTTGGTCACAAGTTGCAACTGATATTCTAGCTCAGAAATATCTAAGAAAAAAAGGAGTTCCTCAAAAAGACGAAGAAGGGAATATAAAAAAGGATAGTGAGGGTAATCCTATCCTCGGCTCCGAAAATTCTATCAAGCAAATAGCTTATAGATTAGCAGGAACATGGAGACACTGGGGAGAAAAATTTGGTTACTTTGATACTGAGGATGATGCACAAGCTTTTCAAGAGGAGGTACAATGGATGATTGTCAATCAAATGGCCGTTCCCAATAGCCCTCAATGGTTTAATACCGGATTAGCTTGGGCATATGGAATAAAAGGAAATGCACAAGGCCATTTCTATGTAGATCCTAAAACAGGTAAGGTAAAAAAATCTAAAGATGCTTATACTCATCCTCAACCCCATGCATGTTTTATCCAAAATATCGAAGATGACTTGGTAAACGAAGGAGGTATTTTCGATTTGATACTTAAAGAGGCCAGACTTTTTAAATATGGTTCTGGAACAGGAACAAATTTTTCAAAAATCAGAGGTAAGGGAGAGAAATTATCTGGTGGTGGAGAATCTTCTGGATTAATGAGTTTCTTAAAAGTCTTAGATGCGGGCGCAGGTTCAATTAAATCAGGAGGTACAACCAGAAGAGCTGCAAAGATGGTAATTCTAGATGTAGATCATCCCGAAATAGAAACTTTTATCGAATGGAAGGTTAAAGAGGAATATAAAGTAGCTTCACTTGTAGCGGGTTCTCACATTAATCATCATTGTTTAAATAATATTGTAAAATCAGCATCTGAAAATGGAATAGATCCTGATCAAAATCCTGAGCTAAAAAAGTATATTAAGGAGGCTAAAGACAAGTTTGTGCCTTTGAATTATATTAAGAAGGTACTTATGCTTGTTGAGAATGGTATGAAGCCTGAAGATTTTACTTTTGATAAGTATAATACTGATTTTAGATCAGAAGCATATTCAACAGTTGATGGACAAAATTCAAATAATTCCGTAAGAGTAACTAATGATTTTATGCAGGCAGTGGAAGAAGATAAGAAGTGGAATCTTATTAAGCGGACAAATAATAAAGTATACAAATCAATTAATGCTCAAGAATTATGGAATAAGATTGTTTATTCTGCATGGGCAAGCGCAGATCCTGGATTGCAGTTCCATACAACCGTTAATGATTGGCATACATGTCCAAAAGATGGTGAAATTAGAGCAAGTAATCCTTGTTCTGAATACATGTTTCTTGATGAAACAGCATGTAATTTGTATCAAATAAATTTAGGGAAATTTTATAACGAAGAGGATGGGGAATTTGATATTGAAAAATTTAGACATACTGTAAGACTTTCAACAATAATCCTGGAAATTTCTGTTTTAATGTCGCAGCTTCCAAGTAAATCTATGGCAGAAAAAACTTATAAATATAGAACACTTGGACTTGGATTTTCGAATTTAGGTTCGTTACTAATGCGTATGGGATATCCTTATGATAGTAAAGAAGGATTCGGAACTACTGGAGCTATTTCCGCCATTATGACAGGAGAAGCATACGCGACATCTGCAGAGATGGCAAAAATATTAGGTACTTTTGAACGATATAAGAAAAATAAAGAAGATATGCTTAGAGTTATAAGAAATCATAGAAGAGCTGCATACAATGTAGATACTACAGAATACGAACAATTACATATCTTACCAAAGGGTCTTGATAAAGAATATGTTTCTGAAGATATGTATTATAAAGCTCAGGAAGCTTGGGATTATGCATTAATGCTAGGTGAAAAATACGGGTATAGAAACGCACAGGTAAGTTGTCTTGCACCAACAGGGACAACTGGTTTAGTTATGGATTGTGATACAACTGGTCTTGAACCAGATTTTGCATTAGTCAAATTCAAAAAATTAGTAGGAGGTGGATATTTTAAGATTATGAATCAATCAATAAAGCCTGCGTTAAAGAAATTGGGCTATTCTCAAGAACAGATAAAAAAAATAATAGAATATGCAGTAGGCACACAGACATTTGAAGGTGCCCCTCATATTAATTCGAAAACCTTGAAATCTAAAGGTTTTACTGATGAAATCATTGAAAAGATTGAAAAATTACTCCCTACAGTTTTTGAAATTAAATATGCGTTTAACAAATGGTCTTTAGGAGAAGATTTTTGTAAAAACGAATTAAATATTTCAGATGAAAAATTTCAGGATCCTGAGTTTAATATTCTTGAATATCTCGGTTTTACTGAGAAACAAATTAAAGAAGCAGATGAGATTATTTGTGGAATTATGACTTTAGAAGGGGCGCCTCACTTAAAAGATGAGCATCTACCAGTATTTGACTGCGCAAATAAATGTGGAAAAAAAGGAACTAGGTTTATCGCTACAAAAGGACATATCAATCAAATGGCAGCTGCTCAACCCTTTTTGTCGGGAGCTATAAGCAAGACAATTAATATGCCTGAAGAAGCTAAATTAGAAGAAGTAGATGACGCATTGACTAAAAGCTGGAAATCTATGTTAAAAGCAAATGCATTATACAGGGATAGTTCAAAATTGAGTCAGCCTCTTAATACCAATGCAGATCCTAACAGCATCTATGCAGAATTGTTCAGCTTTGATGATATGGACTTTACTGCCGAGAAAAAGGTAACACCAGAAAAAGCACACGAAAAAATCAAACAAATTTCTCAACACCCACAAAGAAAGAAACTTCCAGATGAAAGACATAGTATTACTCATAAATTCGCAATTGCTGGCCACAAAGGTTATTTAACAGTAGGGCTTTATGAAGATGGAATGCCTGGAGAAATTTTTATTAGAATGAACAAGCAAGGTAGCATAATATCAGGTATTATGGATGCATGGGCTACATCAGTTTCATTTAGTTTACAATACGGAGTACCACTTGAAGAAATAATAAGAAAACTCGTATTTATGAGATTCGAACCAGCAGGAAGAACTCAAAATTCAGAAATACCAGTCGCACAGTCTATTATGGACTATATTGGAAGATGGTTGGCTCTCAGATTTTTAGAGAAGGAAAAGGCCAAGAAATATCATAATGAAATGTTGGTAGAAAAATCATACGAAGAAGGAACAAATAATAGAATTTTGATTCCTTTTATAAATGGAAAAGGTCATACTGAGATAAAAAGTGACCAAATTGAGCAATTGGTTGAACAAGAGATTAAGAAAGGACTAATGAAAAGTAAACAAAGAAAGAAGAATAATTTAGAGCAAATAGAAATGGAAATTACTGAGACAGATACTGAGGTTTCAACTACAAGCAGAAATGAAACTCATACTCAAAAGACAAAAAGTGTTATGGTTGATATTGAAATGACCAAAGTTCAACAACAACTTGCCCTTAAGAAAAATAATGAGGATGCACCGGTTTGTGCAGAATGTGGAAGTATTACACTTAGAAACGGATCATGTTATAAATGTCCAAACTGTGGGGCGACAACAGGGTGTAGTTAAATAGAAAATTAATAATAATCTGTCAACAGGAGCGCAAGCTCCTGTTTTCGTTGTATATAATATCTTTATTTTATAATATAATTAACAAAGAAATATTTCTTTATTTAATAAGTAATGCAAGAAGTTATTCAACCAGAGAAATTGGATCAAGATTGGTTTACCCTATATGAAGAATATAGGCCTAATGAACCATATGATTACTTTTTTGGTGAAAAGGAGAAAAGAGAACAACAAAAACAAAAATTTTTAGCTGGGGAAGTAAGAAATCCAACCTTTGATTACCCAAGACTTTCAATTCCACAATTAATACAGACAGAAGAAAATTTATTAGCTTTAAAAAAGGCATTAATAGATGCAGAAGAAAACGAAATAGTTAAAGAAGCATATAGATGGAAGTTAAATTCGGAAATAATGAGTGTAAGGCTCATCATGGCATCAGCGACTGGAGATATGGAGATGTTCAAGAAATATACTGAGGCAGTATACGGAGAGCCTTCAATGGATATTTTTGCTCATTTTGTGAATAGAATACGTACTGAACTTAACCAAGATGAAGAGACAGCTAATGAAGAGTTAGCAGAAGCCATACATAATCTAAAATCGGTTCTACCTGAAGAATTACCAAAAGCTAAAATTATTACCCTACCATCAGAGGAGGTTGTTAAAAAGGCACAAAAACAAACCTTAGATGAAATGCAAAAACTCATAGAGTTAACTCGCGATAAAAAGTATTATAGCCCGGTTGATATTCAAAAGGAGTTCAGAAGAGCAATTGAAACTCTAAATGCAGATAAATGGGATGTCGTAATTGATGATGAAACTAATAGAACGGCTTTAGCTGTTAGTTCAAAAGATGAAAAAGTCTATGTACCAGCTAATAGAGCGACCGTTCATGATGAACTCCAGGAACTTATACTCCATGAAATTGGTACACATGTAAAAAGAAGAGTTGAGGGAGAACGAAGTAAGTTAATGCTACTTGGAAGTGGACTTGATAGACATGAAAAAGGAGGGGAAGGTGTTGCAACTATGAGAGAACAAGCTTTACGAGGTAAAGTAAAATCATTTGCTGGTGAAGAGTTGCATTTTGCAATCTCTTTGGCTTATGGACTTGATGGCAATCCTAGGGATTTTAGGGATGTGTTTGAGGTAATGACAAAACTGTATGAATATAAATTTATAAAAAATGGAATAAATAAAAAACTTGCAAAGATCGCAGCAGAAGATAATGCGTGGAAAACATGTACTAGAGTATTTCGTGGAACTGATTGTAAAACTCCAGGCACTGCATTTACAAAAGATATTATTTACGCAAAAGGCAATATAGATATTTGGAACGTAATACAAACAAACCCAGATGAGATGATGAGATTCAGTATAGGTAAATATGATCCAGCAAACCCAAGACATGTCTGGCTTTTAGACCAGCTTGGTATAAATGAGCAAGATTTGAAAGATATGAAACCTAGATTATAATTTCTTCTTGTTTCCCCAGGTTACATCATAGTAAAATAAATAGTTTCAAATATGAGGAATGAAGTGTGAAACTTCAGCTGTGCCGCAACGGTAATTCTATATTTTATTAGAAGAGCCCGATACTCAATTTGAGACATTAGCCCATAAATTTATATGGCTTCTCACGAGCATGGGAAGAAAAAGTATTCTTCAAATAATAAGCATAATATTTTTTCCCTAAGCATTGTGAGATCGAATTCTAAATATGTTTTTCTATGAGTCTTTCAATAGAACATGAAGTATACAAACAAGAGGGAGATAGCTTTATTGAATATGGTTACCAAATTCAAAATAGAGCAGAATTTGCAATGTATTTAAGACAGGTGTTTGCAGGAGTAGCTGGTAACTCGATTAATTATGTAGCTGATATTGTAGATTTTCCGGTAGATGATCAAGATAAATTAAAGGAAGTAAGAGAGAATATATTTACTGCAGTTATCGAGCATCCATTTGCGGAATCGGCGAGTGAATATAGTTATGAATTAGATTGGGAAAAGGATGAGCAAGGAAATTTACGACTCAAATCTTCATTTGGTTATCTAGATGATATTTATTCAGAATCAATTGAGAATAGTTCAGGTCAAATACCTGAATTTGAAAAAGAGAGAAATAAAAAGAACAAACAATTATATGAACGATTAAAAAGATATAGAGAAGACGGTTGTTTTAAACCTGTTGTTGAATTTAGTCCTAGTCCTGATTTGACCGACGCAGCAATTAAAAGAGGTTACAAAGGATATGATGCAATATTTATTTATGAATATAAAGATGGACAAGAGCAATTAACTCAGTATTGGTTAGATAATGAGGATTTAAATAACTATAAAAATTTAATCCTAAAAATGTCCAGATTCAAACATTCAAAATTACCAGGCATACAAAATTTATTTGGAATTATCGAATGCAGAGATACAGATATTATGAATTGCTCTGGAGTTCTAACAGTGGAGCAATATGAGTACCTTCTTGAATTTATTGAAATGAATAAGCCTGACGTAAATTCTTATAAACACAGAGTAATTGAGTATGCGAAAACGCAGATTCAACCAAAAATAGATAGGGAAATTTTCCCAAAGGTCCAGAATTTAGCAAAAGATATAGTGAATACTTTATTATCAGAAAATGAAATTGAGCAAAGATTGAAAGAGATAATGGATTCGATGTCCCAGATTCAGTTTGAACTGTACCTTACTGCATCATCTCAAAGAATTGATGTGGGTATTTCATTAGATGAATATCTACAACTGAGTGAAAAAGAAAAGTTAAACTGTCTTGCACGCATCGCGTATGAGTTTACTGGTTGTGGAATTTCGGAAATTATAGATATGTCAGTAGAAATTTTTGGTAATAGTTCAGGTATGTTTATGGATACCGTAAAACTTTCTTCAACTGAATGGTCAAAGGTTAGATGCAAAAACCCTAATTGTGTTGGAAATTGGTACGTAATAAATGGTAGATCTGATACTTATAAAGCTGCTTGTCCCGTTTGTGGGACTTCGATGAAGTGCTAGTTATTTAGAATTCTAGCAATAATAAATAACCAGTCCGATAACCTATTCAAATATTTATAAGATAATTTATTTATCTCTCGAGATTTTGAGAGGGTAATTACTCTTCTTTCTGTTCGTCTGCAAACCGACCTAGCATAATGTATTATTGAACTTGATTTATTCCCGTTTGGTCGGATAAAGCTTGTCAATTTTGGAAGTTTTGTGTCCCAAATGTCAATTTCAGTTTCAAGTTTATTAATATCTTCTGGTTTTAATCTTTTTTCATTCGAATCTTTAATATCAGATGATATATCAGCACCTAATATATATAAATTAGTCTGTTCTCTTTCAATTTTCTCTTTTATACTGTTTTTTTCTATAAAACATAAAGCAAGGCCTAATATTGAATTAAGTTCATCAATTGCTCCTGAAGCTTCAATTAAGGGATTATCTTTAAAAACATTTTCTCCAGAAAGAGCACTGGTTTTGCCTTGATCGCCTTTTTTAGTATATATTTTCACAAATTTTTTCTAAGAACTCATATATCTTATTATATCTTGGAAAGAATAAAATTTGTATTGCGTTAAATTTGTTCATATAGTAAGCTTTTATTTACAAGGTAATACAAAATATTATTTATATTTTTACTAATCGCAAACGATTAGTCCAACAACTATATTTTCAGTTTATGGTTAAAAAATGCGGGGAACTCTTGTACTGGTATTAAATTAAAAGTTAGACTGACCTGCTTGCAAGTAGGTTGCCTGATTGGAGGTTGAGATAATCGGACTCATCTCACCCGAGTCGAAGAGGAGGGGGATATTTTGATTTAAAGGCTGTATACATAGATAATATGGATTAGATTAATTTAACAAATTCAAAGAATGAAAAAAAATTGGCAAAATGAAACAAGTAAAAACGTATTTAAGATTTTAAATACAAGCCCTAAAGGACTTTCTGAAACAGAAATTAAAAAGCGTAGAGAAGAGTTTGGTCTTAATAAACTTCCTGAACAAAAAGATAAAAATATTCTGAGCATATTTCTTAATCAGTTTAAAAGTCCTCTTATTTATATTTTAATTTTCGCAGGTATTGTTGCATTATTTATGCATGAGTATATAGATAGCGGAGTAATTTTTCTGATAATTATCATTAATAGTCTAATTGGCTTCTACGAGGAAGTTAAAGCCGAAAGAGGTATAGAGTCTTTAAAGAAGGTAAGTCCACAATACTCAACTGTAATAAGGCAAGGAATTGAAAAAAGAATCAAATCTGAAGAATTAGTAGTTGGAGATATACTTGAACTGAATTCGGGTGATAAAGTTGGGGCAGATGCTCGATTATTTAAAGCAATTAATTTAAGAACAGATGAGTCTTTATTGACAGGAGAATCCGTACCTGTCAACAAAAAAACTGAAACAGCTGATCCGGATTTACACTTATTTGACGCAAAAAATTTAGCATTTTCCGGGACATTAGTAGTTGACGGAAGAGCTAAAGGAATAGTTGTTGCAACTGGGGTTAATACACAGATAGGTAAAATTGCCCATAAGGTACAAACTGAAATTAAAGAAAAAACTCCCTTACAAAAAAATTTAGAAAAACTGGGAAGAACAATTGGAAAAATTTCAATTGTATTAGTCATTCCAATATTAATACTTGGACTTTATCAGGGTAGAGAATTATTTGAAATTTTTGAAATGTCTGTAAGTTTAGCTGTCTCGGCTATTCCAGAAGGTTTACCTATTATTATTACTATTACGCTTGCTCTTGGAGTTAACAGAATGCTTAAAAATAATGCTTTGATAAGAAGATTGCCCATAGTAGAGGTTTTGGGAAGTACAGATGTAATCTGTACAGATAAAACCGGAACTGTTACAACAAATCAAATAACAGTGAGAAAAGTACATCTGAAATTCCAAAAGTATTTATTTATAGAAGAGGTTGAGGATGAAGCGTGCAATATATTCTCTGTAAGCGAATATTGCGAGTGGGAAGAAGATGGGAAAAAAAGTGAAAGATGTAAGATTAATAAGCCAAACAAATTACATGATTTTTTAAAGAATTCAGTATTATGCTGTGATGCAACAGTTGATTTGGGAGACCCAACAGAACAAGCATTGATTTTTGCAGCTAAAAAATGCGGAATAGATCCCGTCGAATTAAGAAAACAGAATAAAAGAATAGAAGAAATCCCTTTTTCATCTGATTATAAATACATGGTTACACATATAGAAGATAGAGGATTTATAATGAAAGGAGCAGTAGAAGAAGTACTTAAAAAATGTAGTTATGTTAGAGAAAATGGAGAAGTAAGGCCCATAGAAAATGAGGAAAAAGAGAAAATATTAGAACTAAATAAGAAACAAGCCAAAAATGGATTCAGAGTTTTAGGACTTGCACTTAAAGATGTATCAAATTCAACCAAACTGATCCAGAATGATTTAGAAGGTTTTGTTTTTATTGGACTAGTAAGTATGATTGATCCTCCGCGTGCAGAAGTAGCGGATGCTATTCAGTCCTGTTACGAGGCGGGAATAAGGGTTCTGATGATTACTGGAGATCATGCCTTAACAGCTGAAACCATTGCTGAGGAGGTGGGGATAGAATCTGAAGGCGTTTTAGAAGGCAAACATATTCAGGAAATGGATGACGAATCTCTTTCCGAAGCTGTTGAAAAGTGTTCGATTTATGCAAGAGTAACATCTGAAGATAAATTGCGAATATTAAAAGCCCTACAAAGAAATGGTCATGTAGTAGGAATGGGTGGTGATGGTGTTAATGACGCTCCAGCTCTTAAAAAAGCAGAAGTAGGTTTTGCAGTTGGCTCAGGGACAGACTTAACCAAAGAAGTATCTGACATGGTTCTACTAGATGATAATTTTGCTACAATACCAAAAGTTATTAAAGAAGGGCGAGTAATTTATTCTAATATAAAAAATTATTTGAAGCTTCTCCTGTCCTCAAATTTCGATGAAATTCTAGTAGTGCTTGTATCAATTCTTATGAATTTACCTTTGTTTTTTGCTCCAATACATATTCTTTGGATCAATCTGCTGAGCGACGGTTTACCTGCAACAGCATTAACTTTGGATCAACCGGATAAAGAAGTTATGAAAGAAAAACCTAGGGATCCTAAGCAGTCTATAATTTCAGGAATATTTCCCATAATAATTGTTGCTGGATTAATTGCTTTTACAATGATGTTAATAGTTTTCTCATATGAATACACTTGGTGGAAGTCATTAACTGTCAATCAGAATTTACCAAAAGCACGAACTATGGTTTTTATTGCTGCAGTTATTTTTGAACTAGTTCTTGTATTTGTTATTCGTACTAAGAGATTTGCCTTCAATGGTAGTATGTTTAAGAACAAATATCTTATTTATTCAGTTTTATCTTCATTATTGTTAATTATTGCCTCTGTTTATATTCCAATATTGAATACATTATTTAAAACTGTACCAATTCAATTAGATGACTGGATTTTCATAATATCGAGCGTTTTATCAGCAACTGGCCTTATTGAGTTATTCAAACTCTGGTATTATAAAAATAGAAGCTTTTAGTTAAAAGACATTATTTATGAATAAAGACAGAAAAGTAAAAATTGATAAAAATGGAAGTTTAAGAATTGAAGATGACATCAATTCAGAAGATTTATGGTTTACTAAACAACAAGTTAAAGAATTACTTGGATTAGATGAAGAAAAACTAGTTAAAGGTATGAACATAATTACAGAAAAACAAAGTATAAAAAAGGAAAAGCTATTAAAACAAGTAAGACTTGAAAATGGAACGGAATTTTTCTACAGCTTAGAAGCCATGTTTTTACTTGCTTATGAGATAGAATCTGAAAACAGTCATTTAATTAAACAATGGGTTTTTAATATATTGAAAAATTATTTAACCAAGGGATTTGTAATAGATAAAAAGAAACTATTAAGTAAACAAGAAGAACTCCACAATATATTAAAAATGTTAAGAAAAAATGTAACACTTCCTGTTTTTGACGGTAAAGAAGATGATATTTTAGCACTGATTGAAGACTACACAACAACCTGGAATGTTTTTCATCATTGGGACAGAGAAACTCTAACTTACGACCGATTGCACCATGACTTGAAATATAAATTAACAATTGAAGATACATACTTTGTAATAAACAAGTTAAAAAGTGAATTAACTAAAAAAGAAGAAGCTAGAGAAATATTCGGCCAGGAAGTAGATGGAGGAATAAGTACTGTAATCGAAAATATTAATCAAGCTGTGGGGGGAAAAGATCTGTATCCAAGCATTGAGGAAAAAGCAGCACACATTTTATATCTGACAATCAAAGACCATCCGTTTGTAGATGGCAATAAAAGGATCGGATCTATGCTATTTATTTATTTTTTAAAGAGAAATGATTTTGTATGGAAAGTAAATAAGGAGCAAAAGATAAATGATAATGCACTTATTGCGCTCGCTTTACTTGTAGCAAGCAGTGATCCAAGAGATAAGGATACCATAATCCAGTTAATCGTAAAGATTGTACAGAATGATTACGTTAGATAGCTTATCTCAGATTATTTATCATTATCTGGATTGTCATCGAAATTCACCCAAAAGCTTGGATCTGAGTTTGTAGCTTCAATCCATGCTAAAGTACTTTCACTAAAACTATCTCCAACCCCATAACCATTAATATGTCCTAAGCTTTTTAATTGGAGTGCTTCTGCAAGCATTTCAGGTGTTATGTTTTGCGTATAATCCCATGTAATATTAGGATTAAGGTGAGGTTGAATATTTTTCCACTCGGTTGACATGGCAGCGACTGGTAAATAATCTGCTAGTAAAGCAATTTCTTCTACTGGTACTTGTCCCCCTGCTGAATCAGAAACTTCATTGGAATGTCTTCTGAGAAATTCAGCCATTCGTAAAGCAGTATTTCTAATTTCTTTATCCAAGAAATTCTTTTGATAAAAAACAGCCGATTGTGTTGCAATTTGTTCATTATAACCCTGGTTCAGGAATACTTGCTTTAAATAATCTAGACTTGGAATTTCTGTATGAATAATGCTACAGACATCTTCACTATCACATAGTGACATAGCCCTACCTCCAAGATCTTGAACTAATCTGATATCAGAATCTAAACTTACAACGTTTTGAGGTTCTTCTTCTTCGTTGAGCCAAACATCAGTTAACCAGTCCGCATAATCAATTAGTCCATCGCCATCAAAGTCTGGATTTCTAGGATCAAGACCTAATTCAGTTTCGATTTCATTTGATACGAAATCACCATCGATATCCGGATCTTGACTATCAGCAATGCCATCACCATCTGTATCTTCTTCAATAATTCCTGTAAAATCAGGGTCTACTGGATCGAAGATGCCATCAGTATCATGATCTCCAAATCGTGCAAGACCTTCTGTTAAAGTACCATCCGGTTCATAAATAATATCTATTAAATCAGAAATACCATTCTGATTAAAGTCTGAATCAGCAAAACCATTGGCAACAAATGTTATTTCTTCATCTGAATAATTAGTGAAGATTTGATCCAATTTATCGACAAAGAAACTCATCTCTTCTTCAGTTACAGTTGATGCAAGTCCGGTATTGACTAGCTCTGAGGCCTCAGGTGTAAAGGTGGGTAGAGCTGTTGGTGTAACCTCAATTTCTTCAGGAATTTGAGGTGTAGGAGAGATAGGTTCGATTGTAAGAGTAGATGTTGGGTTTTCAGCATTATCTAAGGCACATCCTGTTGCTCCTACTCATAATGTAGTAAGTAGAACACTCCAAGCTAATTTATTTTCCTGTTCCATAATAATATATCTAATAAGAAAAATATTGAATGATTATATCATCCTATAACTTAATTTGTGAAGTTTAAATTATTTTTTATTGAAATTGGATTAAGTTAATACACATCAAAACTTGGAACTGATATAATTTGTCATTAGATGTTAATTTATGAATAATGAAATTAAATAAGGTTAATTTAGAAAAAACGTATAATTTCTTCATTAAAGACCCAAAAAGAAATTCTGTGATAATCAAATGGGGACTTCTGGTTATCTTTACATTTGGAATTATTATAATTTCTTATTTTGGAATATTTCTTCCCTTTATTTTTTTGGGTGAAGATGGTTCAGAAGGGGTTGCATTTCTTTTCATGTGCTTGTTCTGTATAGGATATCTAGTATTTCTTCTATCTATCTATGGTTCTTGGTTTTATGCGAAAGGTGCTGGAATAAACAATTATAAATTTATGCGACAAAAAAATAACGAAAATATTATGCTTTCGGATATAAAGAAAAGATCGTTTATTGTAAACATTATTGAAGGATTGAAAATGGCACTTGTGTCTTTTGTTTATTTACTACCCTATATTTTTATTGTAATTTTATGGATAGTATTTATAAGTGTTGTTAGTTTTTCTATGGAATCGGGTGGATTTGAAGCAGAGGAACCAGAAGCAGCGTTTATCTTAATATATTTTATCTCAATGTTTCTTTTAGTTGGAATACAATTCATTTATTTGTTTTTTTACAGCTGTGTACTCAAACCTATTATTTTCGAAACAATATATTCTAAAGGATATTTAGCGGCATTTAATATTTTTTATACTTTAAAGGAATTTATACGATCCCCAAAACAGTATCTCTATAATTCTTTCATTATATTAGTCCCGTATGCTGTATGGATGGCAGTGTATATGCTTAGTGCAATATTAATGTATTTATGTATTGGAATATTTGTTATTCCTTTTGTTTATGGTTTATACTACATAATTAAAATATATATAGAACCTCATATTATATTTCTTGCAACTAGAGATAAAAATAGTTCGGAAAACACTGTAATATTAACTTAATTAAAATCTAAAAATCATAGAATGGAAATCGTAAATAAAGCTATCGATTATATTTGGAATAGCGAGAATAAGTATAAAATAGGTGCCTGGTGGGCTCTTTGGTTAGTCGCAAGTATTGCAATTATGTTTCCAATTGGATTTGTTTATGGATTTTTGTCTTCAATTTTTATGATGGATGGCAATAAAACAATGTATGTTGTTTCATATATTGTTTTTGTCCTGGTAATACCAATATTCCAAGCATTGGTACAATCAGTACCTTTAGGAAATTATTTAAGGAATTTTGATTCGGTTTTAAATTCTAATGAAAGCATTATTCTAGAATTCCCTTTTGATAATTTCAAAGAAAAATTTGTAAAAGGTATTAAGTTTTATGTTGTGTTCTTTTATTATTCACTACCCCTACAGATCATAACAACATCGATCGGTATTTTTCAGGTAGTTAATCAGGTAAATAATATAAATAATGAAGTGTTGAATCTTATACTTACGGTAATTTCCTGGGGAAGTATTGTACTGTATTCTTTGTTAATGAAATTCTTTTTGAAACCTGCAATAACACATGTAGCTGCCCAAAATGGATTTAGAAAGGCATTGTCAATTAAAAAAATTATTGAAGAGGTTAAATTGAATTTTCCGGATATGATGAGGGTTGGATTAATTCTCTTTCTATTTAGTATGGTCTTTGGGATTGGTCTTATGATTTCAGCATTTTCAATATTATTGTGCATAGGTGTGTTTCTTTTTCCAATTATGCTTGTTGTACTTCAGATTGTTAATATATACGTCGAACCGTTTTTAATGGCGCAAATATTTATAGATAACAACACGAAAGAGAATCAAGTTGAATTAAAATAAATTTTATAAATAATGATATGCAAGATCTACGTTCATATAAAATTAAAAATCCATATAGAGCAGATCAGGAAATTAAACAAGAAGTCAGTATCTCACAAAATCTAGTTTATGATTATTCAGATACACCTTGGATTTCAGTTGATACAGAGTATTTATCTTTTAATCCGCTACAGGATAAGTTGTGTGTGATTCAGATTGCATCTAAAGAAAATGTAGAAGCTGAAAATTTAAGAGTTGAAGTAATTTATGTGTTTGACCAGGAACCAACAGATGAACTTATAAAATTATTTACGAATAAAAAAATAGAGAAAATTTTCCATGTCTTTTCTGCAGATGTACCTAGAATAGAGAATTATTTGGGAACGAAAATTAAGGGATCAATTTTTGACACAAAAGTAGCGGCCAAAATTGCATGGACAAATACTCAAAATCATGGAATGAAGAGCTTGATTAGAATGTTCGCTGATCCTGATTTTCACCAACTAGATTCAGATAATGGATTAAATGATTGGGAGATTGGGCCAGAAAATTGGTCTAATGACCAAATATATTACATGATGCAGGATGTAATTTATTTAGATGTTCTTAGAAACAGGATCCTTGACATGGCTGAAAGAAGAGGGGTTAAGGAACTTGTCTTAGAAACAATGAAAACTATTCCTGTATTGGTTCAATTATATAGAAATGGCTATACAGAAAACGTACTTAGCTACTAATCTTTCTACTCCGTAATAAGAATAGGGAAATAATTCCTCCAATAAATATTAATATTGCAGATAGAGTAAACAGTAATTCAAAATTTTGAGTTTTTGAAACTATGTAACCTCCAGCTGATGAAAAGAATGCAATCGAAATGCAAATAATTACATCATATAAACTATATTCGACTCCTTCATGACCTTTATCTACAAAATTAGCAAATGTTTTTCTCCAGGCTGGAAGATTAATAGATGTTCCCAAGCCAATCAAAAACTGTATAAAGTATAATTGCCACGGAAATATAATAAAACGGAAAGAAAAGATTCCAAGAGACATGAGGCAGGCACCGAGAAAAATTGCAACTGATTCATCTATATAAGACTTTTGTTTGTCTAAGAATTGAGCAATTGGAATTTGAAAGACAGATCTCGAAAACATGAATATTGAAAATCCAAACGCTATAGCTTCTAGGGGATTAACAGCAATTTTGTGTTCCAGATAAATTGCCACGACAGTATTCATCATGTTATATCCTCCCCAAACAAAACTATCTGAGTAAGTTAAGGTTTGAATAATTTTATTTAATTGTAATTTCTGAAATTTTCCGAAAAAATGTTTGTTGTGGTTCATAAGCAAAGATCTTAATAATTGAGATTGTTAGTAATAAGATTAGAGGATTTTTGGAGTAAATGCAAAAATAAAGACAGATATACTTTTTTATTTGCTAATTCTTTTATTTCTTTAAATCATCCATAATTTTAAAAGCCTTTCCGTTCTCAATCTCTTCTTTTCTTATTTGTAACTGATTTCTAAAAATTTGATTTGCGGTTTCGGTAAAGAATGAATTTTTAGATCTGAATTCCAAAGCTTCCTGTGGTGTTACATTATATGCGACAGCATCACTGTAGAAAGATTCTTTATACGTATCTGATAAATTATCTGCATCTACCATACATTCAATATTTTTATCTCCTCCAGGCTTTTTGGATTTATGATTTGTAACAACATGAATAATCTGGTATATTTTACTTTTAGAATATTGCAATTCTTGTAAAATTTTTTTAATTAGAGGGACAGCTTTTTCTAAATGCTGTTTTTCTGCTTCAATTTTATCCTTGTGTGTTTTTGCAAACTGAAATTTTCTGGGAACATTAATCCACCCAATATCATGAAGCATGGCAGCTGGAATTAGTATATCAGGATTACCTCCTTCACCTTCAATGATTTCTTCCATGGCTCTTGTTACCATTTTACTGTGCAAAACGTAGTCTTTTTTGCCTATCCCGTTTAACTTGTTTTTGACTATATCCCATAAATTTTTATATTGTCTCTTCATTTTTTTCTTAGTAATTTTAAATCAATAAATTATAATATGCTGAATTAATATAATAAAGTGAAATTTATAAAATTATGAAAAATAATATATAATACAGAGCAGCATACAAATGGGGTTATAGTTCAGCTGGCTAGAACGTCTCGCTGGCAGCGAGAAGGTCAGGGGTTCGAGTCCCCTTAACTCCACTTAAGTTAAGAAATATTTTATAAGAAGACTAAGTCACTATATGTCAATATCCTTCAAGCGCTGCTAAATATGCTGCACCGCTGTTAGATAAATTTCCACTTGGAACATTTCCAGATAGTACTACTTGGGGACGTGCATCAGTATAACTTGTTAAATATTGATCTGTTTTCCAAGGGTACCCTGGAATTTTATCAAAAAGAGAACCATGTAAACCCACTGCTACTCCGTCCAGATTACCAGGGAGAGAGGTAGCATGTGCTATTCCTAATGCAGCATGAGCTCCAATTCTAGCAGCATTATCGTACAAATCAACAGCTGTTTCATAACCAACACCGAATAATCTTCCAATATCTGGACCAGTAAGTGTTGGATTATCATACAATCGCCGGGCTAAACTTTCAACTCCTTTTCCAGAACCGACCCATTCAAGGCAAGTACGTTGATCATCATGTACTGAGCAGTGCTGAAGGGTTTGTTCGTGAGGATTCAAATTAGGATCTAGACGTGGATGTCCACCTTCAGTAGGAATAACTCTACCAGAAATAGGATCCCATACTGCAACTCCAAGACCTGTACCCTGAATTAGTAAAATGGCACCATTTTCTGTGAGGTCTGGGTGTTCTGCTACTAAACCAGTAACTCCAGCTTCTGCATCATTTAGACTTACTACAGTTGTACCTTCTGGGAACAAACATCTGAGATCAAATTCATGTTGTTGTAAATATTGTCTGAAGCCGGGTGAATTTGTTGGTATATATTTGTGTCCATCATGCCTTCCAGCTGCGTTAAATGCTATTGGAATAGCAGGATCTAGTTCACTAGAGATTCCTCCAATAAAATCAGCATAACTTTTACCAGTTGGGTCATTTAATCTGAATGCATTTTGTTCGCATAATTCATCGGTTGGTACAAATAATCCCTCTTCATTAATTTGACCAGGACGGAACCAACAGTTTGTTCCACCTACTTCAAAAACTGCAACTGGTGGTTTACTCTCTCCAATTTCTCGCAACTTGTCTTTCATCTCAGCAGGATGAATAATTCGGCCACTTGGGCGGATTAATGCTGATTCCGTTGTAAAAGCATCAATTTGAGTAGGTACGTAAGGTAAGGGTTTTCTTTGAAGGAACATTTGCTCCCCTTCACACGGAGATTTTTCAGGAGGGAAAGGGTTTAAGATTTCTTCCATTTTATTTGAATAATATAACCTATAATTTTGAATTGCTTGAATTATATCATATTAATATAAGTTATAAATTTGATAATTATTATAAATTCAAAGTAAAAATGATAAAATTTAAATATGCAAAATTCTAAACAACCCAAAATTCTCGCCCCGGCCGGTTCATTTGATTCATTGACAGCTGCTATTAAAGCAGGTGCAGATGCAGTATATTTTGGAATTGCTGACTTTAATATGAGAGCTTCTGCTGCAAGAAATTTTAAAAAAGAAAATCTTGGGAAAATTGTTAAGCAGTGCAAAAAAAATAATGTAGAAACAAATCTAACAGTGAATACTGTTCTATACAACCAAGAAATAGAGAAAATGAAGAGAATTATAGATAGTGCTAAAGATTCTGGAATAGATGCAATAATATGTGCTGACCAAGCAGCAATACAGTATGGTCACTCAAAAGGACTAAGGGTAAACATATCCACTCAGGTGTCTGTATCAAACACAGAAACTGTTAAATTTTACTCAAATTTTGCGGACAGAATCATACTTGCTCGTGAATTAACATTAAATCAAGTACAAGAAATTTGCAATGATATTAAGAAACAAGAGATAAAAGGTCCCTCTGGTAATTTGGTTGAAATTGAGGTATTTGCACATGGCGCTTTATGTGTTGCGGTGTCTGGAAGATGTGCTATGAGTTTGTATCATTATAATACTTCTGCAAATAGAGGTAGATGTGCTCAAATTTGTAGAAGACGTTTTAGACTGACGGATATAGAAACAAATAAAGAAGTAGACGTAGACCATAATTATATAATGAGCTCAGCAGATTTATGTACAATTGGGATGCTTCCCGAGATTGTAGAAACTGGAGTTGATATTTTAAAGTTTGAAGGTCGAGGAAGACCTCCAGAATATGTCAAGACGGTTGTAACCTGCTATAAAGAAGCATTGGATGCTATTGCAGATAAAACTTTTACAGAAGATAAAGTAGAGAAGTGGAATCAAAGATTAGGGACAGTTTTTAATAGAGGATTTTGCACTGGTTTTTATATGGGAAGAAAAATTGATGAATGGGCAAAAGCTCATGGAAGCAAATCAACGGAGGAGAAAACAATTGCAGGGTATGTTGAACACTATTATGATAAGATTAAAGTTGCACATGTAAAAATAGATGCGGATATTGAAATAAATAATAAAGACAAGTTTTTAATTACCGGCCCAACCACAGGTGCTGTAAGTGGGAAGTTAACTGGGATGATGATTGATGATAAAGAAGTTAACAAAGCTAAGCAGGGAGATGATCTAACTTTTAAAGTACCAGAAAAAGTTCGTAAAAACGATAAGTTTTTTATAGTACGAAGAAGAAATTCATTCATACCAAGAGGAAAAGAAAAATTATTAAATAATTGATATTATTCCGGATCATATTCATAGACATTAATGAATACATAATCACTCCATGTCCATGCATAAATATCCATTAATTTCCCAAGAGTGGGAAATTGATAAAGTTCTCCCTCACCTAATTTAGTTTCAAAAACTAATTCTCCCTCCATATTTTCTACAACTCTAGCTGAATGGTAATAAGCCATTCCTTCGAAAGATATTATATCTCCTTCTTCTAAATGATCTGCATAGGCTCTTTCATTTAGTTCATCAATTGTAAGATTACCTTCAAGAGTAACTGGAGTAATTATGATATCTTTACGTGAAAAATAATTGTCAATCAAAGTACTTAGTGAATTATGATGATCTTCACCATCAAAGATAGTACCACTTTCTAACCACAATTTTTTATAAAATGGAAACCAATATCCAAATGAATGACTATGACAATTATAATTAGGATTGGGTGGTTCCAGAATGATTGCATCGTCAAATGGTTCTGGATTGAGCCCTTCCACTATTTCTTCAATACCATCAATAGAATCATAGAATTCCAAAGTATAAATTGATACAGGAGAATCTGCATCATTTTTATCCCATAACCGTATTGTTTGACCGTTAGGAAGTTCGTAGATATGTACTTCCGGAGCAAATTCAAAAAATTCGGGGTCATTTTCAATTATTTCTATTAATTCAAGATTTTGAAAGCCTGTTTCAGAGGGAGTAAGATCTATGTTTCCATCAAAATGCTGAGTAAGATAATCTTGAGTTGTTAAACCAGTTGGGTTCATGAAATTGTTGTTTTCTAGTGCAGTAGATAGACCATCCTCATCGTAATCAGGTTCAGGTTGTACATCCATACACCCTGAAAGTAAGGGGGTTAATAAGAGAATGATTGGTATATAGTTTTTAAGTTCTAGTTCCTGTTCCATAACGATTATTAAAGACCTATAATTATATCATTTTAATTTTGCGGATTGTGTTAAAAAGCCTGTAACTTGAACATAGACTATTTTGTAATGAATTAAGCTTGATAACATAAACTTAGGCCTATATATTGAAATATTCTGTGCTGAAAGACTTATATATTAATTCTGATTGATATCTTGTTATAATAATTTGATTTATTAGGACTATTTATAATGTTAGTAGATAAAATTCGCGTGGATTTTAAATCCGGAAAAGGTGGAAACGGTGTTGCCCGTTTTTTTCGTAATAGAAAACCCTCAGGAGGCAATGGAGGGGACGGTGGTGATGTATACCTCCAAGGTACTAGAAATTTATATGACTTAAGACCTCTGGCTCATATTAGAAAATTTCATGCCGAAGATGGAGAAGATGGGCAAGGTAATTTAAAAAAAGGTTCTAAAGGAAGAGATGAAATCGTAAAAGTACCTCTTACCACCATAGTCTATTCTTTGGATAATAAAAAGATATTAAGTATCGAAAAAGACGGTCAAAAAGAATTGCTTTTAGAAGGAGGCCAGGGTGGTCTAGGTAATTACGAATTTAGACGTAAACAAAGAGTTAGTCGAAAAAAAATAACGTTAGGCAAACCAGGGGAAAAACTAAAAGCATTCTTAGAGCTTAGGTTAAAGGCCGATGTAGTTTTTATTGGCTTTCCAAATGCCGGGAAATCAAGCATGCTAAACGCATTAACAAATGCAAGCGTTGCTGTTGCTGCTTATCCATTTACAACTGTCGAACCTCATTTAGGGATAGCCCAGGATTATATTCTTATGGATTTTCCGGGACTTATTGAAGGAACATTTGAAGGTAAAGGTCTTGGGAGAAAACATATTCAACATGCCGAAATGACGGAGCTAGTCGCACATTTTGTTAGTCTTGAAAATGAAAAGATTGATCAAACTTACGAAAAAATGAGAGATGAGTTATCGAAATTAAGTAAAAATTTATTTAATAAACCTGAAATTATAGTTTTAACAAAATCCGATATGTTTGAGGAAAATGAGATAGAAAAGAAAAAACAACAACTCGAAAAATTCAAGGTTCCAATTATTGTAACTTCAGCATTTAAACTAGACGAACTTGGACATATAGTAGATGCTTTTCATAAACAACTATCTAAGTCCAACTAGAATAGGGAGTCTTTTATACGGATAGAAATTGATTTCAGGATGATTTTTTGAATATAGAGTTGTTGATGATCCACCATCTAAATTAATTACATCAAGTGACTTGCCTTCAAATAGTTCAAGAGATAATAGAAAATCCCCGACTTCATGGATTTTAGCAGGTTTTCGAGTTATTATAAAAAATTTTTCATACCCATCGGTTGTTCCAAGCATAGTTCTTAAAGCGCTTTTAGTACCGTTTTTTGAAGGATTAACATATTGATATTGTATTTTTCTGTCAATCATTACAATGGGGCCTGTTTGAAATTCCAGAGTATTTATATCTGTATTATTTGTTTCAAAATCATTTCTATCAATAAATTCCATCCTATTCTCTGATTTGATAAACCTAACAATATGAGTTAATTGGTTTGAGGCTTCGGGTGGTTTAAAATGAGAATAGTGCGTTCCGTAATAATTTAAAAAACCTGCATGCGAGCAAGATTTCCAACTGCCCCCATAAAATGATCCGTTTACAACATATGTAAAATTATTAAATCTAGCATATTCTTCTACTTTTGCGGCCATATAAGGATGATACAAGAAATCGAATTCTTTGTGCGTAGAGATAATTGTTAAACCCAAATGTTCATAATAATAAATAATATATCCGCTGTCATAAATTGTATAAGTTGGTGGGATCTGAGTTCCCGATTTTGGATATTTTGTTTTCTGAATTAATTTATGTGAATTAGTAAGAATTTTTGTAGCTTCATAGTTAGTCAAATTACTAGCAGGTCTAAATTTTTTTGCTTTTGTTAAAGTAAGAATTTGTTCTTCTGTGGGTAAACCTTTTGTAGATAGATAAGCAGACTGTACATAAGAGTAAAATGGGTTCGTATAAGGAAGATCAATATAATCGAGCTCTCCTCTTTGATAGAATAGATCATAGTTATCAATTCTTCCGGCTTTAACGACATATTTGATTGCTTCTGCACGTGAAATATAGTCATTAGGTCTAAAGCTATTTTTATTTCTGTATCCTAAGATATTTAATTCTTTAGCTGTATAGATTGGATCAAAATAAGGATTTCTTTTTTTAACATCTGAAAACGATGGGAGGTTTTCGTAACCTGAAATATCAGCTTTCAGACTGAAAACTTCAACAATTTGTCTAATCAATTCACCTCTTGTGATAAATTTGTTCGGTTCAAATGAAGATTTAGAATCGTCTATTACATTTAAATAATCTAGATAGTTCACATGTAGACAAATAGAGTTTTGGTGAGGTATGTCATCAAACCTTGTATTGCAATTGGTTTCCGCATAAGATGCATTATGAAATAAACTCAATAGAATAAGAGGAATAGTAATAGTTAATAAAAATTTTCTTTTCATTATTTTTATAGCTGCTAATCCTATAAATAAATTAATTGTTTGGAATTATACAATATTATAAAAAATTTTTTGAAATTATTTTAAGATTTTATACTTTTTAAAAGTAATGTTATACTTAATAAACTTCAAGAAAATCATTTAGATATATATGAAACAAACAAATTTTTATAATCAATATTCCTGGACAAGACAACATCTAAATGACGTTATACTTCACGGCAAACATAAGATTATCTCAAATAAACTATTAAGCCAAGCCTTTAAAAACATCGACAGAGCTGATTTTGTTCCAGAAGACCAACGAAAATTTGCTTACAATGATACAGAAATTGATATAGGCTTTGGTCAAAAATTAGATAAACCTACATTAATTGCCGAACAGTTAGATTTACTTAGTCCTCAAAAAAATGGAAGATATCTAGATCTAGGTGCTGGATCCGGCTATACTGCTGCTATTTTAGGTGAAATTGTTAAAAATAAAGGTAAAGTTTTTGCCCTCGAACGTATACTTTATTTAGTAGAACAGATGCGTTCCAACTTAAGTAAATATAAAGATTTAACAAATACAGTTGAGATACTATTTAAAGATGGATCAAAGGGTTATCCCGATATGGCCCCTTATGATGGAATTATCAGTTCGGTTGCATTTAAACAGATACCTCCTGAGTTGATTAAACAACTGAAAATAGGCGGAAAATTAGTAATTCCAACCCACGAGTTGGAGCTTAAAGCTGTGACCAGAGTCGATAAAGATAATACAAAAGAAGAAATACACCATGGTTATGTTTTTGATAAAGCAAAAAGTGGAGTAGAGTAGAGTACTTAATAACAAAGAATGAATAATTCGAATAAATATTTTAATTTATAAAACAGAAATCTATGTCTAATAAAGAGAGACAAAAACTAGAATCGCAGGAATTTAAAGACCTATATTCAGCTTTTCTTAAGCTTAGAAATGAAAGCGAAGTCATGAAATTCATGAGAGATCTAATGACTATGAAAGAAATGGAATCATTGGCTTCTAGATGGAAAGCTGCTCGTATGTTAGACAAAAAAATTCCTTACATTGAAATCGAAAGACTTACCGGTTTAAGTTCCGCAACTATTGCTCGTGTAAGTGAATATTTAAAATATGGCTATGATGGTTATAGATTAGTACTAGACAGAATAAAAAAAAGAAAATAAGAAGAATTTTCAATATATTTTTTGAAACATATATAATATAATTTTCAATATAAAGTATTTGGTATATATTATTTTTTAAAGAGTCACTATGCCTATTCCCAAACTCTTTCAACAAAATACCTTTGTTGTAAACCAAAAAGCCGGACTATTTAAAATGGCAAATCAATATCAACTTCAGGACGAACAACAGAATGATATTGGGTTTGTACAGGAAGTAGTTCCCGGTTGGGCTAAGTTCGCACGTTTTTTTCTTAATAAACAATTACTCCCTTTTGAGTTGAGCATTATGGACGAAAATCAAAATCTACTTGCTAAAATCAAAAGAGGATTTACACTTGCAATGCCTAAAGTGCAAGTATTTGATGCAAATGAAAAATTAATTGGTACTTTTAGAGGAAAATTTAAATTACTTGGAGTTAAATTTGAAATACAAGATGAGGAAGGAAATATAGTCGGAGAAATAAATGGTAATTGGAAAGGATGGGATTTCACCATTACAGACCAAAATGGAAATCAAATAGGAACTGTAAATAAAAAATGGGCTGGTGCTATGAAAGAAATTTTTACAACAGCAGATCGATACAAAGTTGAAATCAACCCAAGTGTCGCAGAAGATGAAAATAAAATTTTAATGGTTGCTGTAGCTATCTCTATAGATATGATTTTGAAGAACGGTAAATAGATAAACATTGTCATGCAAAATAAATTAAGCTAATATTTAAAGAGTTACAAGTGATACTTTCAGATCAAGATATATTTCAAAAGATTATTAAGGAAGATATCAAAATTGAACCTTTTGATAAAAATAACATTCATCCCGCCAGTTACATCTTTACTTTGGGTAATAACTTACTGAAACCTTTACAAACAAAAGTCATAGATATTAAAAATAATCAAATTCCTGAGTATAAGAAAATTAGTTTGGATGAAATAGGATATGGTTTAGAACCAGGTGAGCTTGTTTTAGGACAAACATTGGAAAAATTAACTTTACCCCGAGATGTAGCTATGATAATTGAGGGTAGATCTACACTTGCTAGAATGGGTATCGAAATTATCCAAGAATCAAGTTTTATTGAGCCGGATCATTCTAATTCAATTATTACATTAGAAATTATTAATAATAGCCAGAGCCCAATTATTTTATATCCCGGAATGGAATGCGCAAAAGGGATCTTCATAAAATTGACCAGCGAATATAGTGGTGATTTCTCTTCATCTACTTATACAACCCAAACGGAAGTTGAAGGGCCAAAGTTTGAATAGTAATTTTTTCTCGAAACCCTGTTTCCAAGTAATATTACTCTAATAATCACGGCTAACTATAGTTGTTTTCTAGTGAGCAATGTAATCAGCCAATATATCCTTTAATCTTTTCTCTAGTTTTTCATAGGGAAGCTTGTTTTCGTTGTATGAAAACTCGCTTTCAAATTCCCAATATTCAGGACATTCTTCTTGAGTAATCTCAACAGTATCTTCAAAAATAAGATTAGCTGTTCTAGCTTCATATAACTTAATTTCGTATTCAGCATCATAAAGATTCACAAACCCAGGCAAGGAATCATCATCTATTTCGTATTCGCACACATCACTGTTTGATTCGGTCTTATCAAGTAGTTTAACGCATAAAACAAGTTGCGTATTTTCTTCTTCTTTATACTTAGTTTGCCATTCATAAGGTAATTCCCATTTATGATTAAGAGGATCTGGTTCTGTATATTCGTTAGACAACTGATCCCATACGTAAGTAGCTGTTAAAGATATGTTTCCTTCTGATCTCTCATATTTAGCTACTTCTTCAATTCCTTCCTGCGAAATACAGAATTGTTCTAGATCTGAACGGATTTGATCTTGGTCATAAGTAGATGGAGAGGGATCTGCAGAATTATTTTTGGTTGGTTGTTGTACACATCCCGTTAGGAGTAACGAAGCGAAAAATATGATTACTATATTTGAAATTAACTTCAACTCAATTTTTTTCATTTTTGATTAAAGATTTAAAATATAATTTAAAATATTACATAATAATCCGAATGATTAAATTATTGAAGTATATCAAGTATTTTTTTAAATTCCAATATCTTAAAAAAATATAAAGATTGTATGTTAGCTGTGATTTAGATATAATGCTAAAGCTTGATTGATAGCAAAGTATCAAAATATATAGTAGACACCTTGAGGCAAGAAAGTATATAATTTAGATATTGAAGTTTGAAAACTTAAAATAAAACTATGGTATGGCCCCATAGTATAACGGCTAGTACACCGGGTTTTCATCCCGGCGATAGGGGTTCGATTCCCCTTGGGGTCACCATCATAGAATTTTTCACTTCAAATGCTTCATTTAACTCAACTGACAATGGTTTTGTTGGTGTTGTAAAATTTTCATTTTTGTATATCAATCCTTGAGGAAATATGAATTTTTCGAACTTATTTTGCTGAAATTCATCCATCTTTGTCCATGCTTTACTCATATTTTTTAAAAGAACAACGCTAAATTTTATTAATTTCTCCTCGTCTTTCTCTGGGTCTGAGTACCTAGTTAGCTCAATATCAATTTTAGAAATCTTTTCTTCTAAATCTCCAATATACCTTTTTGATAACTTGTCGTTATAAATACCATTTAAATTTTTCTCAACAACTTTATCTTGTTTTGCTCTTAATGTTCTTTTTTCTTTCTTAAGTAGATTTACTTTACTTTGTATTTCCTTGGTCCGATTTTTCCAATTTAAGATAATTGCTTCTTTTACCAATTTACCAACATCTTTCTTTAGTTTTATCTCTTTTAGATACTCTATAAAATTCTCTTCTACATCATACTTCCCTAAATTTATTCCACTACACTTAGTGCATCTATAATAACCATATTTTTTATATTTCCCCTGAGACCAGTTAGAAGTTAAGTAATTTCCACATTTTGCACATCTCAATACTCCTCTCAATGGAAAATCAGGATTAATCTTTTTATAAATTGGCAACTTTTTTGCTTTCCCATCCAAAATTAACTGCACGATATTGAAAAGTTTCGGAGTAACTATTGGTTCAAAACTACCTTTTAAATTCAATCCCATACTTGGCACATCAATATATCCCTTATAAACAGGATTTCTAAGCATTTTATAAAAGTGTGATTTACTTAACTTTTTACCATTTTTCTTTTTCATTCCTATCTTATTAGCGTACTGCCTAACCTCTTCTTGACTTTTGTATCCTTTAGATATCTCTTGAAATACCTTTCTAATCTTAGGTTTTAGTTCTTTTACTGGAACAATGTTTGAGTTTCCACGTCCTCCTATATTCTTATATCCATATGGAGCCTTAAAAATATACCTACCTTGCTTAAGAGCCTCTACCATTCCAGCTTTAGTTCTATCCGCCCTGATTTCATTATCAAGCTGAGCGATATTTGCCATGGTATTTTCCATAAATCTTCCTATTGGATTGTCTTCAAAAGGCTCTGTTATAGAAATAACTTCGATTCCACAACTTCTAAAGAAGATTCTCAACTGTCCATAATCTGTGGAATTTCTTGAAAGTCTATCAACCTTGTATATCAATAAGGCATCATATTTCTTATCATTCAGTTTACAAAACCTCATCATTTTCTGAAGTTCCGTTCTGTCTACAGTTTTTGCACTTTCACCTCTTTCCACAAAAACCTTCTCAACTTCTATATCATTTTTTGAAGCATAATCTTTACAAAGCCTTTCCTGTGATTGAAGACTCATACCCTCTTCAGCCTGTTCGGTTGTGGACACCCTACAGTAGATTATTCCCTTTTTCACTTTTTATTCTCTTGTAAATATAAGTCAATTATCAGATTCGAAAAGCCATTAATTTGTTCTATCAAAGAATCGATTTGATCTTGATCTTTGAAACCTAAGTTTTTCAACCTTTGACATAATACCTTATAGCTTTCATCAATTTTTTGCATAGGCTAAAACAATATACTGTCTTAGCCTGAGTGCCTCTCAGCGTCTAATTAATATTTAAAATTAGTTTAATATCCTGCTTTTTTTAGCTTAGATACTAAACTTTGTAAACATCTTCGAGTTTCATATTTACGATTTTTCCATCTCTTTTTGTAATTTGCACATTTGAGTAATTTTTGCTTTTAATTTGGTTGATTAAATCAAGTTC
The DNA here is from genome assembly GCA_014729085.1 of Candidatus Dojkabacteria bacterium. Lineage (GTDB taxonomy): Bacteria > Patescibacteriota > Dojkabacteria > B142 > WJKM01 > WJKM01. The sequence continues at coordinate 166,684 of WJKM01000009.1, forward strand.
TGTTAATGCTTTATCTGTATTATTTTCTTCACCATATACAGTGTAGGATTTATCAATATTTTTTTTAATTTTTATTTGCTTATAAGCACTATCCCTAATAATATTTATGATTTCCTTTTCTTGTTGTGTTAGCTTTTCGTTCATTTCCTCAATATATTCACTCAACTCTTTATAATATGAAACTTCTATTCCGATTCCTGATTTTTTTATTGCTTCTATAACTATTTCATTAAAATTGAAATATACAAAAGAGTCATGTTTAGTCATTAAGTATGCAAAAGAATTTATATCAGAAAAATATACATAACCTTCTGATGTAATTACTAGATAAATCTTAACTGTTCCTATTACACTTAAGAAAAGTATATCTAGAGGTGGGTTTGTTACACTGTGCTGTTTTTCTAGATTTTTATAAAAGTCCTTATCATAAAAAATATGTTTTAGATTTTGAAGTTGTTCGTTTGTTAGATTATATTTTCTAGCTTCATGTATGCATTGTAGATAGGTTAGATCCTTTATGCTGAATTTTCTCCACCCCTTTGATTTATCTCTTGAGTCTACTAACATTTCATCATTATCTAAAGAATTTATCTGCCTGTAAGTGAGTACACTATCTTTGACAGTATAAACCCTCTCTTCAAATGACTCGATGAAATCAGAACAATCTTTTCTCTTTCTGAGTCCCTTATATTGTTCTATTAAGTTTGGTGTAAGTAAAATCATGGAATTATATGTTAATGTATAATTTATCTTACATGAATAGAATTATACAGTCAAGTATAATTTAAAGAGTTTTAAAACTATGAAGCTGCAATTATTGAAAGTATCTTTGTGGTTTGTTCTTTTGTAAGTTCTGGATGAGGGTATATTCCTTTTCTGTAAGCTGTTATTATTCTTTCAATTAAGTTGAAAGGAATAGTCTTTGTCTGGTCCGTTGTCTCGAATCTAATTTGAACAGGGAACCTACCTTGCCAAGCATTACCTTCAATATTAATATTTGGAGCTGTAGTAGGTTTGTAGGGACCTGAAAATTCGAATGTTGATGTGTTGTACAAAAAGAGATAATCTTCAAGAGTAATTTTCATCATACTAGCTTTGACTGCTTCTTCTTCACCAAAAAGCATACGTTCAAATACTTCATCTTTTGTTTTGTCGTTGCATCTAAAAATATAACCTTTCATTTTCTTACCTTTTTAGTTTCTAAATGATTTTGAGTAATTGCAATAATATACATGTACTTACCAGCATAGAAATAAAATAATCTGGAAGTTTGAGCCCCTTTATGCTCTCTCAACTCTTCTACATCTTCTGGTAATTTCCTAAATAGCTTCTTATATTCTCCACTACAATATACCCTTTGTCTTTTAATATTATTTTTATCCAATGTTGTATTATTACACCCGCCTATTGTTCTGATATCTTTAACAAACCTTTTGGATGCACTACCTGACAATGAAGATATTTCACTAATCTTATCATTAAAAAATTGAAAAGATATTAAAAAAGGTTCCCCTTCAGGATCTCCTCTATATGGATTTAAAGCAACTTTTTCGGGAATATATTTATTTGTAGCTGTTGTCTTTGGATCGGGTATTTGCATTAAGAAGACTTTTTAATTAAAGAAGAATAGTAAGCCTTCATATCTTCCAAACTAATAACATTATTTGAGCTAACAGATGCATGAATTTGCCCCCTTGCATTCTGCCATGGATCTTCGTTATGTGACAACTGTTCTAAATAATCGCCATCATATTTCCCATATACCCTCCATATCTCCTCTAGTAAGTCCTGATTAGGTATATCTGAAATTTCTGCATCATTTACTTTCAGTTCAATTGGTCTATATCCATATTTCTTATATTTGTTGTATACTACCTTAATTGCAGGACCATGTACCCATGCTTCAATTTCTTCTTTGAATATTGGCTCTTCCTTGTATACCAGATGCCAAGCTTGTGAATAGTACAAGAGCTTTTGTAATTGTTTATTTGTAATACTCTTACCTTCTTTGGACGCTTTCCAAATAAAAAATTTAGCGATATCTAATGCTGATTTCGTTTTTTGTTTTTTTGGTTTATTCATAAAAAGAAAGTAAGAACTTAACATTATTATAAACGTAATTTTCAACTTTTCAATTCACTTTTATCACTTTTTATAATCCAAATACTTCTTAATCTTATTATATTCTAAACACTTCATGTAGTTCTCCATATATTCGAAGTCTGGTTGATTTTGATTATTCATAGGTAACATTATTTTCTGTCGTTTTAATCTTGCTGTACCCATCTTGTAACCATAGCCATATTTAGCACGTTGTCTTGTTATCTGTTGAGATATAAATATACCTATATGTTTAGATGGGTTATTTAACCGTAATTTTCTACAATCATTTGAAAACAATGCCTCGTATGAATGATAAAAAGAATAGCCAACAGACCCATTTCGATTTACAGAAAGGCAACCTGCTTCTTTCGTTTTATTATCGTTGCTTACAAAATATCCGATACCATTATTATTTGCAGTTGATGATACATAAGGCGTATTACCTGATATTCTTTCCTTTGCATAAATATCACGTCCAGATTCAATAGTGGCTACATCTTGAATAAAAAACTCACCCCATTCTTTATCTTCTAATGGCTCAACATCTTTATAATCCTGCAATTCTGCTAATCTTTTTGAAACAACCTTTTTGTATTTATCCAACTTATTTTGTTCTTTTTGCCTCATATAGGCTTCCATAAATTCATAGTCTGGGTTGCATTGTGAGTTGGTTGGTAAAAGTATTTTGCTTCTTCTCAATCTGGTTAGGGTTGCACCATTACTGCCCCAATTGAACTTATCCATTTGTCGAATGATTAAGGGGATAAGAAATTGTGCTATATCTTTGTTAAGGAACTCACTTCTTAAAACTTGGATATTCTGCCCTGTGTAAAACGATTTAGGCTGGTAGAAAACGGTTTGTGTATCAAGTCCAATTGTAATTACATTCCCTTCATCTAATTTGAATTTTTCTGCTTGCTTACCAATAAATGAATCCCACCCGTTATCTTTCTCAGAACGAGTTATATAAGGTGTATTACCTGTCTTATTACTTAATTTGTTACGGTCGATACTACTTGATGAAGAATCAATATCAAAAGTATCTTCAAAAGTAAATTCCTTCCAGTTTTTATCTTCTAAACTTAATTTCATAGTTATTTATCGTCATTTTCAAATAAATAATCTCTGCCTTGCATAATCATATTAAACTCAAAGGTAAGGTAATCACCTATAGTTTGCTCAAAGTCTTCTGGCTTTGGTATTTCGTCATTAAAGTAATAGAAAGAATGTAGCCATTCGTCATCTGGTTCTATGGTTGTTTTCACCATAAATTTAGTATCTGCTGGTGCATCATGTAGCCAACAACTTAGTAAATGTTCTTTTCTTTCTTTTGCTCTCTCAGTTTCTACAAGTCCGATATGCTTACTTACCACAAATCCATCATCTTCAAAGTTAATAAATTTACAATACTTTTTGAGGTTATGTGGTTTATGAGATGTAAATATGGCTATGCATGGATTAGTTCCAATACCATAGAATGTATCCTTATTTAGTGTAATTACACCTTCCAAAGTATGTTTTTCTAATATTCTTTTTTTAACCTGTCTATCTTCTTTTGTTTTACCTACCATAGTTGATTGAGGAATTATGACAGCTGCTCGTCCTTTGTCAGTTAGACTATCAAGTAAATGTTCAATGAAATGTATTTCTGATAAATGTGCAGTATCTTTTCCTTTGGCTTGTGAATAAGGAGGATTCATTAAACCTACAGTATAATTATTTTTCCTCATCTCTTCTGCACTTCTCTTGAGAAAGTCATCTTTTAAAAGATTACTCTTTCCATCTCCACGTAAAATCATATTAGTAGTTGCAATGGCAAACATATCTTCTCTAATTTCTATTCCGTGTATTTGTTCTCTTTTAATTTTATTCTGTTTATTCTTATCTGCCTTCTTTAACATCTTATACATTGCGGTAATCAAAAAACTTCCTGTACCACATGTGGGGTCAAAGACAATATCATTTGGTTTTATATCCAATAAATCACAAAATAATTCAGTAATATGACTAGGAGTTAATACAACACCCAAAGTTTGACCATCACCACCACTATATCTAATAAATTCACCATAAAAACGTCCTAGAACATCCTCTTTAGAGTTTGCTACAACGCTATCAAAAACATTCTTTTTTAAATATTCAGTAAAGTATTTCAGCGGTGTTTTCTCTAGTCTTTTATCTACCTGATTAAGTATAGTTCTATCCATTACAATATTAAATTGACTCAAAACTTGCTCCTTTTTGATTTCTGGCTTTACCTCAACACGTGTCATGTGTGTAGATAAAGCATCAAATATTATATTTCCATCTGTTTTTACGCTATCTCCTTTTAATAAGTCTGGAATATCTGGATTCTCATTTAAAGCTAGGAGAATAGCAGATACGACAAGGGGTTTTTCCTTATCTCCAAGTTGTCCATAGTTTCTTAAATCTTCGTGAAGTGCTTTCGATTTCTTTAGTATTACTTCTAATTCAACCGTTTCGGGTGGCGTTTCATTAAGTACCTGTTCTTTATAGTATCGTACGATATTTTCTTTAGAAAAATTTTCAAAATTTTCAACTGGTTCTAATAATATATATTCGTTTTCATTGACATATATAGGTCGAATCATGTGATGTTTCTCATCACCAGAACAACCAAAAGCAAATACCTTTTTGAAATTTGTTTTCTGTACTATTTGCCTAGCATAGTGCAAAGCCCCATTTTCTGCATATTCAGTTATCGATTTTGTATCTGTTGCGAGATGAGAGTTGCTCTCATCTTCATATCTTGCTTGTTTGTCTAAATCAGCTTTATCCTCCATTACAAGAATAAACTCATCTGATTTAGCTGTAAATTCTGGAAAGCCTACATTCCCTGTACCTTTCTTTGATGAAGTTTTTAGTGCATTTTCTATCTCTTTAATCCCACTTCCATTTGGTGTAAATTTAATGCCCACCTTGCCAAGTAATTTACCAACAAAGAAGTCAGTTATTTTTTCATTTTTACTCATTTGAGAATTATATTTTTAAACATAAAGAAATTACTATTTTTATAATAAAGCACTTAGCTATAGATAGCAAACTACCTTAGACAAGGTTTATTTGACATTTTTCTGTATTCATTTTTTCTTCAGATAGCAACTCATTAGTAATGGATTTGAACTCTGAAATTTGTGCATTAATTTCATTTCGAATATTTGAATATTCATAATCATCAAATTCTTTTAAAACTTTCTTACATAATTTCCATACTCTTTTAGTAGTAGTGTTGCTATATCTATTTTCAAAAATCTCTTTTGCCTTATGAATACCTAAATCACTACATAACCTAAAACAAGTAATAATTGCCCATTCCTCACTTGGTTTTATGTCTTGGTCCCAAATATATTCATACATTCTTTTGATAGTAGGTAATCGCATAGGAATAAACTTAAATTCATCAGAAAACAAGCTCTTATTCAAATCATAGAGTAGTATCTTTTTGCTTAAACCACTATCAAAGATATCTTTAAGTGTAAGGCGTTCAACTTTCCTTCCTAATGCCCATGAATATTTTGCGTTTGTTCTCTGATAATTTTGCATGCGATATTCAAATCTTAGAATATTATTTTGTTTTAAATTCTGAACAAGTCCTTTTTCTTTATCTGTTTTATGATTAATCGCAACTAAAGAGGGGGCTTTTGCATATATTCCAATTCCCGTTGAAGTTGTAAATTCTCGAATGGAAACACCATTTTCTTTATAATTTTCAAACTTTAAAGAGTGTCTCCATTTCCACCATAATCTTCTTGTAAATTCAATAAACTCAGTAGCTCCAACTGGACCATCTAGAATTATATTTTTCGATACTGTAGCAAAAGACACATAGCTATTTTTAAGTGCTTCGTTTGATATATTTATTCCCATATCATAAAGCTTTTTAGTAAAGTTACCTATAAAGTCATCGAAATCTTCATTTGATAACTCTTCTACATTATTTTCAAATAGTATTTTAGGAGCAGAAAATTCAATGTAAAGCTTGCCATTACCTCGAAAAGTTAAACTTGGATAATACTCACCTGTTGTATCTATCAACTGACCTTGCTTTATAAATCGTTTCTCCTTGATATCCATCTCGGGCTTTCTTAACATAAGGACTTTATAAACTTTCCCATAAATATCTTGAACTTGAATAGGTTTAATTATTTGATAGTTTGTTGTGTTTATTTTTATTGTATCTAGCATTTTTACTCTGGTAACCAGTTATATCAGTTCTCTTATCAATTTTAATTAAGATTTCAAAGAATTTAACTAACCTTTGCATTTCTAATTCTGTTAGTTTTAAAGATTCTTTTTTCTTCATGATTGCTAGTTTAAGAAATAATTAACTAGCTTTTTATCATGAACCAAGTATTTTTGTATTACACGGCGGTATATATTCAAACAAGAAGCGGTTGAAGTTTGAAATTCTTAATGAAGTAACCAAGCTCTACAAGCCTTTCGTGGAAAGTGTTGTAAAATGATTTCCTTGGGGTCACCAAAAAATAAAATCCACCTTTATGGTGGTTTTTTGTTTTTTATAATCTTCTGAAATTAAACGGACGGTTCTACATTTTTCGTCAGAAATTGATAACTTTTCGGAAAACGCTAAGGTAGGAAACTTTTATTATACAACCAACTCATAGTTCCTTTATTCTGGGTGCAGAATGTAAATGAGGACAGAATTCCAAGTTTAATTAGAATTTACAGATTTCTATCAAAAGATTATGAATGCATTAAAGTTGACTAAGAAAGAAAAGGTCTATTTATCTGAGATAAATTTTTATGATAATTGAAAGTGATTTTTTAGAGTTTTCATTCAAAATTTGTATTGCAATACAAAGTCAAATTAAAAATATTCTAATATAATTAAAAAACAATCAGAGGAAATTTTTATATACAAAGGGTTAGATACTATCAATTAAATTTCTAATTAAAATCAATTTATTTATTATTTTCTTCTAATGACCAAACCGCTCAAAAAGGTCTTGATTGAAACTATCCACATTATTCACAATACAGTAAAAAGAGTACAGCTAAAAAACTTAAAGCTGTATTTTTTTATTTTGCCTTTTTTGCTTTTAACATTTACACCTGTTTTTGCTCAAACGACAGACGAATATAATTACTCAGATTGTGGATTTGTTATCGATGATTCAGATTCAGGTTGTTCAGAAGCATATGGTAATTGGAAACTACAGAAAATAGGAAATAAAGGGACATCATTACTTTCTCCAAAAGACACTTTCTTGCCTTCTGTTACATGGGTTCCAGATTATAAAAACCTGAAAGGGCAGGTTGAGGTATTTGCAACCATTCCAAGAATTGAGGGAGAAAATTTGTCCGAAGTTGCTTGGTACAAAATAAAACATAGTGAGGGTACAAGCGATTATTTTGTAAATCAAAAAGAAAATGCAGGAGATATAGTATCACTTGGAATATATAATTTCGATGGAACCGAAGTTTCAATAGATTTATATGGATCTGGTGGTGAGGTAGTTGTGGCAGATACTGTTTGTTTTGGTAGATGCTCAATAGGTGACATAACTCCACCAAGGATTGAAGAAGTTAAAGGACATAGTTATATGGGAGAATTACATGTTCAGTCAAAAATAACAGATGAAGGGACAGGTGTAAAGAATGCTTATGTATCAATTCAGGGAAATATTTACCCTATGAATGCAAAAGGAGATATTTATTCAGCGATTGTTCCATATATTCCAGGAACTGATTTGGAATGGTATATTCTTACATATGACAACGCAGGAAATGAAGCTATATGGGAACCTGGGCGTGGATATGTAACAAGAGGGGGAGGTTTAAATTTAGGAGTACCACCTGAGGCTGTTGATTTTGTTTGCTATAAAGAAGAGTTTAATAATACAGTCCCACCTGCAACACCAGGATCAGATCCATGTGAATGGACAACAGGAGATCCTGTAAATACTGTAAACGGAAATTTAATGGAAAGTGTAAATTTAATAAATATTTCCGGACGTCCTTCAATTAACCTTACTATCTACTATAACAGTCAAGGTACAGGTCTCTCAATTTTCGGTGAAAGTTGGCTTTATGATTATAATTACCATGTAACAGAGATGGATAACGCTGACTTCAGTGGGGCTTTTGTGCAATATCCTTCAGGTAGCAATGCAATGTTCGAAAACTTCAAGTCTCCAGATGGAGTAAGAGACAAACTTGAAAAAATAGGAGATGGGTATCTTCTTACTCTTCAAGATCAGACAAAAATCTATTTTGATTCAAATGGAGATATTTCTAGATGGGAAGATATTAATAGAAATGGTCTAAACTTTGAATACTCAGAACAGATTAAATTTGTAAATTTTTCAAAGCTGTCAAAGATAACAGCAGATTCAGGTAGAAAAATTACATTTGAATACAATGATGTTGGTTTAGTTTCTCAAATAAACGCACCAGAGAATAAAATTATCAAATTCGAATACAATGACACAGATGATTTAATTAAAATAATCAAACCTAAAGAAAGAGGGATTATATTTGAATACGATAATCACAGCATTACAAAAAAAATCAGTCCACAGGGACATGCATACTACGAAAATATCTTCGATAATCAAAGAAGAGTTATAAAACAAGTTGCAGGTACATCATTTACGCAGGAATATATTTATAATGACAATGAAACAATAGTTAAAAATCTTAACGGTTCACAAGCTGTCTATAGTTATAACGAGGATTACTTAATGGTCAGCAATACAGATGAAGTTGGGAATACCAAGACATTTGAATACAACAATAAAAAGCAGATAATAGCTGAAATCGACGCTGAAGGGAAACGATATGAATACACATATGATGAAAATGGCAACCAGATACATATAAAAGATCCAATGGGATATGAGATAGAAAGAGAATTCAATGAATTTAATAAACCTGTAAAAGAAATCAACCAGAATGGAAAAGAAACTAGATGGGAATATGACAAAAAGGGAAATTTAGTCAAAATAATTAACTCAAATGGCAACGAAAAAATATTCAGCTATAACGAATATGGACAACTAATTGAGCAAACAGACTTTAATGGAAATAAAACTGTTTTCAAGTATACAGCTGAAGGTGATCTTAAAAAGATAATAGATGCAGATGGAAATGAAATTGTATATACATACGATGAACTTGGAAGAATATTGACTGAAACAAACAAACGTGGGATTACCTACACATACACCTATGATGTAAATGACAATCTTCTTAAAATTGAGGGACCTCTTGGATATACAAAATCATTTGAATATGACAAAAATAACAGACTTATTAAAGAGACTGACTCTAAACAAGAAATGATTTCGTATACATACGACAATTCGGAAAATATTTCTTCCATCTCAAATCAACTGCAATTTGTTACGAGTATGGAGTACGGATCAATGAACGAATTTGCAAAAGGAATAGATGCTGAGGGACATATAACTGAATATGCATATCATCCTACGTACAAAATATCTCAAGTTAGACAGGCAGCTGGAACCTCAAAAGAAGCTATTTCTAATTTTGAATATAACAACGTAAAACTTCAAAAAAGAATTATAGATGCAGAAGGAAAGATTACCGAGTTTGTATATGATGATTTATATAGAATAGTTAAAAAAATTGGAGACGTGAACGGAATTGAAATTGAAACACGTTTTAAGTACAATCCTGTTGGAGCCCTTGTTAAACAAATCGATCCAAACGGAAATGCAGTTGAATATACTTTAGATAATTTAGATAGAGTAATCGAGCAAAAAGATGCCGAAGGAAACATTACAAAGTACGAATACGACCCGAACTCAAACATTATAAGCACAACCAATCCAAGAGGCTTTAAGACAAAATTTGAATACAATAAGTTAAACCAACTTGTAAAGCAAATCAATTCAATTGGTGCAGAAACAGAATACGAATATGACGGAAATGGGAATTTAGTTAAACAGGTTAATCCAAACGAAACAAGTACCAAGTTTATCTACGATGAGCTTGATCGAATGGTAAGAGAAGAAAAATACTCAGAAGAAGATGAATTGTTAATTCAAATAAGATATGAATATGACTTAAATGGAAACATAACCAAAATAATAAATCCAAGAGGCTTTGAAACAAAATTTGAGTACGATGCAGCGAATCAAAATACAAAGATAATAGATGCCTATGGCAACATTATTGAATTTAAATACGATAAAGTAGGAAACAAGATTGAAACAATAGACAGAAATGGAAATTCAACAACAAATGTATATGACGAACTTAATAGAATAGTTGCAGAGATAAATGCAGAAAATAATAAAACAAGTTATGGATACAACAAAGTAAATAACTTAACAAACATAACTGATGCAAAAGGCAACATTACAACATTAAAATATGATGGAGTAAACAGACTTATTCAAAAAATTGATCCTTTGTCTGGTGAAACAAAAAAAGAATACGATCCTGCTGGAAATGTTTTAAAAGATATAGATCAGAATGGTCATGAGACAATCAATGAATATGACAAAATAAACAGACTAATTAAAACAACCAATGCAGAAGGAGGAGTAAAAGAAATAAAATATGACAAAAATAGCAATATCGTAGAAATAAAAGACGAAAATGGAAATATTTCTCAAAATACATACGACAAACTCGATAGACTAGTTAAAACAGTAGATGCAGAAAATCAGGTAACAAAATACGAATATGATGTAATGGGAAATATGATTAAAAAGACAAATCCAAGAGGATATGAAACAAAATATGAATACGACGCTCTAAATAGACTTACTAAAACTATCGATGCAAAAGAAGGAGAAACAATATTTGAATATGATGAAAACTCAAATGTAGTTAAAACAATAGACCCAAATGGGATTTCTACAAAACACATCTATGATAAGTTAGATAGACTGATTACTAAAATAGAAGCTCATGAATCCCTCCTTCATCAAGATTCCGGAGGGCAGGCAGGTGGAGGAGAAGCTGATACCAATGTCACAACACAATATAAATACGACAAAGAAGGAAATATTATTGAAGTAGTAAATCCAAAAGGAAATTCAACAAAGTTTGAATACGACAAGATATACAGACAAACGAAAATTACAGATGCAAAAGGGAACTATACAAAATTTAAATACGATGAGGTAGATAATGTAGTACAAGTAACGGATAGAAATGGAAATGTTTCTACAAAGGAATATGACGCACTAAGAAGAATTGTAAAGGAAATAAATGCAGAAAACCATAAGACAGAATATAGATATGATCCAAAAGGAAATATTAAAACAACAATAGACCCAAGAGGAAATCCAACAAAGTTTGAGTACGACAAAATAGACAGATTAACTCAGACAATAGACGCCCTGGGCGGAGTTTGGAAAACCGAATACGATGCAGTGGGGAATGTTTTAAAAGAAACAGATGCAAATGGACATGCCAATAAGTACGAATACGACAAAGTATACAGGACTACAAAACAAACAAATGCAGAAGAACATTTTTCAAAATTCAAATACGATGAAAATGGGAATGTCATTGAGACGCAAGACAACAATGGAAATGTAACATCATTCACATATGATGAACTAGATAGACTTGTTAAAAAAATAGATGCGGAAGATGGAGAATGGTTATACGAATACGATGCAGTAGGAAATCTTCTATCTGAAACAGATGCAAACGAACACACAGACACGTACGAATACGATAATATGTACAGATTATCGGTTCTCACAGACGCAGAAGGAAATACAACAAAATATGTTTACGACCTAAATGGCAATACAGTAGAAATAATAGATGGGAATGGAAATTCAACAGAGAATGAAGTTGACGCTCTAGACCTCGTTATCAAAGTAACAAATGCTGAAAACGAGACAACAGAATATACTTACGATAAAGAGGAAAATAAGATAAATAAGATAGATCCGGATGGTGTTGTTACTCACTTTGATTACGACAAGATTTATCAGCTTGTTAAAGTAACTCTGAATTACAAAGATACAAACTTTACTGACTTTGATACAAATGTAGACACAAGCTACGAATATGATCCAAATGGGAATTTAACTAAAATCACAGATCCGAAAGTAAATGCTACAACTTTTGAGTACGATGCTTTAAATAGACAAATAAAGGAAATAGATGCAGAAGGAAATATTTGGAGATTTGAATATGATCCTGTTGGAAATAAAACAAAGAGAATAGATGCAAACGGTAATTCTACAGTTTATGGATATTACGCAGACGATCAACTTCAAAATATCAGTTATTACGATGGGACAAACACATCATATGAATACGATCCAAATAACAATAAGATAAATATGCAGGATAGAATTGGAACAACAGATTGGACGTATGATGCATTAAATAGAAATACTTATGTAAATGATGCATTGAACAGAGAACTCACATACACATATGATCCAGTTGGAAACAGAACAAGTATGAAATATCCTGACGGAAAAATAGTAAAGTATTCCTACCTAAAAAATGACTGGATAAACACATTCACAGATCCAGAACAAGGAGTAGTTAAATACGATAAAGACCATGTAGGAAATACAGTATTTATAGATAACCCAAATCAGACACAAACAACAATAGATTATGATCGTGTATACAGACCTACAGAAATTCTCAATGAACAAATAGAGCAGGCTGCAAAAACAAACTCCAGATTTGAATATACATACAACGAAGTAGGACTTAAAACAGAAGTAGAAGCAGAATATGCGTGGAGAAAACCAAGTGTAGTTAGAACAGAGTACGTTTACGACAAGCTAAGAAGACTAAAGGAATCGGAAGATTCAGAAAACAAGTATTACGAATATCTTTATGACAGAGCAAGCAATAGAACCCGGATGCAAACTAACGACGATGAAACAACACCAAACCAATATGACGGAATAAAACAAGGCTATAAATACAATAATATAAATCAGGTAATAGAAATAATAGAAGAAGGTGTGAGTGATATAACGAAAAAAAGAACACAAGGAAGAAGTCAGACATTTATTTATTTAGAAAATACTCTAGGTTTAAGAAATAAATATCACAATTTGGTAAATGAAATTGAGGCTCAACGAGGAGGACATATACCCGAAGAAACAGCAGAAGAACTTCTAGATTTATTGGAAAGGTTAGAGATGTTAGAAGGAGAAGAGAGTACAATTCTTTATGAGGATGCGATATTAATAATTGAAGAAGTAATAACAATAATAGAAGACGAAGTAGTACATGAAGGAACATTAAACAGCTTGCTTGCAAAAGTAGATGATGTAGAGCTAGAGGCAAAAGAGAAAGGCAGAGAAGTTGAGTGGAAAGAAAAGAAAGAGATAAATACACAAAAAAAGAATCTACTGAAGACAACAACATTTAGATACGATAATAATGGAAATAGAATAAACGAACAATGGACCATGCCTAACGGCAGGCAGACCGGATCAACAGGACCTGCCTACCAAGGATTTGATTTTGGATATGATCCTGAAAATAGATTAACAATTGCAATGAACTATCAACAAAATGACACAGGGAACAGAGTAGATAGAGGAGTAACAACAATGAATTACGATGGAGATGGAAGAAAACTAGTTAAGGTATTTGATCCAAAAAGTCCGTTGGGGGAATGGGCAGATCCAAATCCACTTGATCCAGCATATGGAGTAGATGGAGGAGCTAAGAACATAGAATACGTATACGACAATCTAGATCCAGTAGCTGAATATAATACATGGAACTCTCAACACGACAACTTCTACCGTGCCAGAGGGCAGGCAGGTAGAGGAGACATGAATAGAATAGTAATGATGCAAAACTTCAAATCAGGGACACAGGGTCAGCGTTATTGGTACCACTATGATGCTTTAGGTTCAACTGTGGGACTTACAAAACACTCAGGACAGTCACACCACAACTATAGATACGGAGATTTTGGACTTATTGAGACTATTACTGGGAAATCTGGAAACACATCAGGAGGAACATTTACAGATCCACATAACCACTACACCTACACAGGGCAGGAGTGGGATGACCATATGAATGTATATGAATTCTACTCAAGAACTTACGATCCCTATACCGGCAGCTGGATGAGGCAGGATGATTATAGAGGGGATATCTCAGATCCAATGTCACTTCATAGGTATATGTATGTGAATCAAAATCCTATTAATTGGTGGGATTTATATGGTTACAAGACAAATAATATTCCTATTTTGGGTCCTATTAATCATAAAAGTAATCAAATTAATAAAAGTATTAATTATGAACCTACCGTACTTACTCAACAAATCATGGAGTCTGTCAGACTAAGTTATGATCCATGCAATCGACAAACTTTTGATAAAGGATTCTTAATACCTACCGAATTGGAATCTCTTGCTGGAGGAGCAGCATTTGTACATAGGATGGGTTATAATATGTCAGATGGATTGTTTCTTGGTTCAATTGAGAATACTATATATATGCAAGAATCACAGAAAGATTTTGCAAGAAGAATTTTCGATCAAGAATATAGAGAGAATGCTTTATATCCAGAACGATATCCTTTAAGAAAAACAAGAGAAGATTGGAGAGAGTTTAATGACAAGATTACATTTTCTCTTGGAGTAAATCCACACAAACAAGTAAATAATGGATTGGCAACAAACATATTTGAAGGAACAGTAAATTCACTAACAGATCCACAGCCTGTAGGTTCAACACAATGGACATATGACACATTAAATATGGGTTTTGAGGGATATATGGTGTATAGTACGGTTACAGCAATAGATGACTTTTTAATGAAGAGAATACCTGGAAATAATTCTATAAGTAGAAGACCAGCACAAGATGTGGTGCAGTATGAGATGTATAAGGAGCAGCTCAAATCGCAGCAAGCAGCTACAGTATTTACTCAAAATGGGGAGTTGAAACCAAACGTGATTAGTAATAGTCATAGCATTATCGATGGAAAAGATTTGAAAAATCCTAGTGTAATTAAAGAATTGACTAAAGATGGATCAAAGATAGATAGTTGGGAGAAAATGAGTACTGATTCATACCCTAGTCCATCGGGAGATTTTCAAGTTCATTATTATCAAAATAAGGATACCGGTAAGATATATTATAATATTGATTATAAGGCTAAATTTTAACTTTTAAATATGAAAAAACAAAATATATGGGGTAACTTTAATAAATTAATAAATTCTGACATATCTATTAAAGATTTTGAAGAATGGATCTATACAGATAAAACTATAGAAAAGATAATTGGTAAAGATAATTACGTCACACTTGTATCAATGAATTACACTAAATCTGATAGTAAAGAAAAAGTACAAAAATACTTAGTTGAGTTATTTGAATCGTTAGAACCCGAGTTATATGATAAGTATAGAGTTTATAATATATTAAAAGGGATGTTAGATGGACAAAAGGATTTAGTATCTGGGTGTAGAAGGTTAGTTCAATTAAGAAAAAGAGGACTGGAATTTATACCTAAAATTTTTGTAGGTTTTGATTCTGAACTAGATGATGTTCCTCTTCCTGAGCAATATTCACAATGGAACAAAAATGCTTTAGGAGAGAAATTAAAAAAAATTGATTATTACAGGGAAGATATTATTAAATATTCAAAGAAATTAATTAAGGAATTAGATATTAGAAAATAATTAGTATCTACTAACCTTGAATTTAGTTATAAGTTTGTAGAAAAATCAAGGGATGGATATTCTTTTATGGATATGTTAATTTATGCTTTTTGAATAAATTGTTTTTGTTTTCGTACCTATACCAGACACATAAATTTCTATGGGATCGCCTTTACTCTTAATTGGAACATCAATTCCCCAAGTTGTTTCTTCAATTTTACATTTTTTTATCAGTTGCTGAACTATCCATAATAATGTCACTATTCTGTGGCAAATATTTTTCAACATATCTTCCGTCATCTTTTTTTGTCGAAAAATTTGATAGTATCAATATTACAACACAAAGTGAATTTGCCAAACTAATAGAAGGTATCGGAAATAATAGTAATCATGTCTAATGGAAGAGTTGCTTACTGGGATGATATAACCCAAACTGTAGTCATTAAGAATCCAAATACAGTCTATGGTGGAACTTCTTTCAGGGCAATTAATGGGAAGGATTATTGTGACAATTTAAGATAAATATTTAATAACTTATTAAAATTTAAATATGAAAATTATTGACGAAAAGGATCAAGAATTGACTTTAAAGCTTTCTTACAGTGAGCTTCTGATCCTAAACAATGCTCTGAATGAAATCATAAATGGGATTGAAATCCCTGAATCTAATACAAGAATTGGGTATTCTAAAGAATATGTTACGAGCCTGTTGAATAAAATTAACAAATTATTATAAATATATTCTTTAAAAATCAGGACAGTCACACCACAACTATAGATACGGAGATTTTGGACTTATTGAAACCGTTACTGGGAAATCTGGAAACACATCAGGAGGAACATTTACAGATCCACATAACCACTACACCTACACAGGACAGGAGTGGGATGACCATTTAAATATGTATGAGTTTTATGCAAGAGCTTATGATCCATATACAGGAGTATGGATGAGGCAGGATAATTATAGAGGAGAAATACGAAACCCAATGAGTTTGCATAGGTATATGTATGTAAAGAATTCTCCTGTAAATTATATAGACATGTATGGGTATACATCTGGTTACTATATTGGTTGGGATGATTACAAAGAAGATTGGCATGAATTTTTAGATGATGTAGAAAATCAAAATCCACAATCTTATAGAGAATATCATGATTTGATATCAAGTAATGGTGGTCAATACAAAGAATTTTCAAAAGTGAATCCTTGTGCTGGGAAAACACTTTTTGATGTTTATTCTGATGTTTCAAAAGAATATAGTTTTAAGTCTGGAAAGTTTTTATCTCATTGAATTCCAATTGATGTAAATCTTGATAAGTAGGCTATTGCCATTTATATTATTATCTGGTAGAGTATGTCAATATCCGTTTACATAGATTAGAATTATTATGGATAATTGTTGCAGTACAAATTCACAAAACTTTGCACAGATAGACAAATCAATAAATCTGCTAAATGCTGTTAGTGAACCAAACAGGCTCAGAATTCTTTGTGTTCTTTCTAAGATGGATATCTGTGTTTGTGAACTCGCTGAAAAACTCAATGTTTCTCATAATCTAATCTCACATCATTTAAAAGTATTATATGATGCAAGTGTTTTAGACAAAAGACGAGATGGAAATCAGTTCTTTTATTTTATTAAAAAAGTATGGAAGCCACGAATCAAACACCTTTTTGATTTTGTAAAAATTAGTTAATTTATTATTGTCCAAACAATGAAAATTCAAGTTTTAGGTTCAGGGTGTTCTACATGCAAGTCTCTTTATGAGATGGTTCAAAAGTCAGCAAAAGAAATGGGAACCGCTGATGAGGTAGAATACATTACAGATATAAATAAATTAGTAGAAGAAGGTATTGCTACAAGTCCAGTATTGAAAATTGATGGAAAAATTGTTTGTGCTGGTAGAATACCTTCAGAAGATGAGATCAAAGAATATATCACGAAACCTTCAGATAAAAATAGTCTTACAAACCAAGGTTGTGCATGTGGAGGCAGATGTTAATTAAAAAAATTTAAAAAACTATGAATAAATTAAAAAAAATACTAAAACAAAATTGGATATTATTACTTCTGTTTAGTTCATATTTTGTTATTTTTATTTGGCAAAATCAGATCGATGGGTATTTAGGAAATGAAAGTACCCAAAAAATAGTTGGAGAAAGTATCTATCAAGGGTGGCTTGGACTTGTCGACTATCTATCTGCACATGTTTTATTCTGTCTTATTCCTGCATTTTTTATAGCTGGAGCTATTAACACCCTCATAGACTCTCAAAAAATTTTTAAATACTTAAGCGGTCAGACCAAAAAATGGCTTGCATATCTAATTGCATCGGTCGGAGGTTTTTTTATGGAAGTCTGTTCCTGTACAATACTCCCACTTTTTGCTGGTATCTGGAAAAAAGGTGCCGGACTTGGTATTGCTACAACTTTTCTTTATGCAGGCCCAGCAATTAATATTGTTACATTCATACTGACAGGGCAGAGGTTGGGCTGGGATTTAGGAATAGTACGTTTAATTCTATCTGTGCTATTTTCTATCCTTGTTGGATTAATTATGGAATTCGTTTTTAGGAAAGAAAAAAATGTTCAAGGAGATATAGTTTTTGGAGATGAGAAGAAAATTTCAATACAAGGTAGAAAACGTAAAATATTTTGGATATCGCTTTTAGCGATATTACTTGTGGGTACTGCTCCTATTGATAGTTTTATCAAATACTCAGTTGTAGCAGTACTGGTATTTACACAAGTTCTAATGACTTTCTTTTGGTTATCAAAACAGGAAAGAAAAGCATGGTGGAAAGAAACAATTAAATTCACAACAGATATTTTCCCATTGCTTTTAATAGGGGTTTTTGCAGCAGGAGCTATTACTCATTTGATACCTCAGGAAAAATTTCAAAAATTCTTAGGACAGAATACAATATTAACTAACTTTGTAGCAGTTATTTTTGGAGCTATTGCTTATTTCCCTGCTCTTGTCGAAGTACCTATTGCAGAAAATTTTCTAAAACTCGGCATGCACGAAGGTCCATTAATGGCGTATTTACTTTCTGATCCTGTTCTTTCACTACAAGGATTGTTAATTATTTCAAAAGTGATTGGAATAAAGAAAACCCTAATCTATGCATCTTCAATTGTTGTATTAACGACCTTTGCAGGCTATATTTTTGGAATTTTATATTAAATAAATATTAAACTTTGTTTTTTATGTATTCCAAACTTGGTGATATAATTTAGTTTCATAATTATTATTGTTTCAGAATGAATCAAGAACTAGAAAAATACATTAAAAGCGCGTATACGAAATCCGCAAGATCAAGTATCCTCGCAGGTATAATTATATTCGTATTTTCTTTGTTCCTAGTAGTTGTATTGTTCCTTGATAAATCTATGAATAATGCAACTCTTATTCTGGCAGTATTATTTACTATATTTATATTTATCTTAGCTTTATATATGATAATAAGGGGCATTAAACTCCTAAACCCTAATAATTCGCGTGTTTTAGATATTCTCAAAAATGAACCTCATAAGGTTGTATGGATATATGAAGTTAGAGTATCTCATAGATCGACTAAGAATGTTAAGACCAATGTTGGTAAACAAAGCCTTGTTAAACTCATGCTTGATAATGGCAAACAACTCTTCGCGTTCCAGACAGTTCCGGATGATGCACAAAAGTTAGTTGCTGTTTTTAAAAAATTATTACCCCATGCTACTGTTGGATACACAAAAGAAAGAATGGCCCAATATAAAAAAAATCCCGAAAGTTTACGAATAAAAAAATAATGAACGAACAAGAAAGATGATCAAATTGTATAAGTTATATTAAAGGGAAGAGAAGAAAGGAAAATAGATGCAAAGTATTTATGAATAGATTCGGAGTTTACAGTTTATACTTTAAAAGTTCTTAATCTTCAAATAATTCTTCGACTGTCTGCTCTCCAAACTCCCATCCAGCTCCAACTACAGCACTTGCAGCAAAAACTGTTAATAAAGAACCTAATGCAAATAATAAAGTTTTCCCAATACCTGGTTTTTCATAGTTCGACCAAGAGTGGATTTCTCCTTCCTTTGGTAACCAATCCTTGCTTTTTTCATCAATATATTCAAATAAGTTATCAAAATTGAATTCAACTACGTGAGTTTGTTTACGATTATCTAGTGATTCTTGCATCATATTGGAAATTAAAATTATCAGAAATTATAACACCAACGTATATTATCATTTGTTTTCTAACTATTTTCTTCCCACTCCTTAATTATTTCTAAAGCTTCTTTTTCAAATTCAGAAAGATGGATTAATTCAATCTCTTGATCGAAATTATCTACAATAGCTTGAATTGATCTATGAGTCTCAAAATATTCTAAATTTACCTTAAGTTGAGAACAAGCATAGACTATCTTACGAATCCCTGCCCAGTACGCTCTTGATATGCACATTAGACATGGTATCATTGAGGAATATAAAACAGCGTCTGTTAGTTTACCATTTATTTTTTCAAAAGAATTGTCTATAGCTTTTGAATCTGCATGCCTATGATCTGGATACGGTGAACTAATCTCTTCGGCAAGTATATCGTTATTTAAAACTACTAAAGCACCAGCAGGAAACCTTCCTTGTTTCTGTGATACATTAGAAAGCTTAATTGCTTTTTTAATGAATTTACGATGAATTGACTGATTCATTACGGACTATTTATATTTATTTTTAATTTTATCTAGATTATTTAGTAAATTTTCTCTTGGATAAAATATTCCAAACGTTTTAGGTTTATATTCCCCAGTTTTATAGAAATGCTTTCTACGTTTATTTCTTGTAGAAAATTCAAATTGTTTCCAATATTTTCCATTTGGAAGTGCATCGCCAACAAAATACCTTCTACCAACGAGTAAATTATCTTTTAAAAATGTAAAACGACAATACGGTCTGCCATCGCTTGCTTTATTATATACAAATGGATCAAACACCCAGGAATCTTCGCAAAAATATCCTTTTATGTCTGGATTGCTATTTAAGACCTGAGATGCTTTTATAAGTGCATCTACATAGTATTCTACAACCCAATGAGCATGGGGAACACTATACCCGAACCTTGTTAATTCATATCGTTCATTGTTGGAAATTACGTGAAGATGCAAGACTTGAGAACTTTCTGTTACCCCGATCTTATTCAATTGTTTTAAAAACTTAGGAGCTACTTTTTCTTTAGAGATGATGAAGTTTTCAAAGGCAATTCCAGGATTTGCAATAGACCATATATTTGTTGCGTATTTTATATAAGGATTATTATCAGAAAAAAATTCAATAATTGAATTCTTGTTCAATTTTGATGAGTTTCTTAATTTTTTAATTTTCGATTCTAATACTTTTACGAAGAAAGTTCTATTGTCAAAAAGAAATTCAATGTTTTTGTATCCTTTCCAACCAATCGGATTATTGAAAAGGTTGGATAAAGAGATAAATATTTCATTTGCATCATCTATATTATAATGCTTGAAGTACTCTTTTAAATACTCTTCTACTTTATTTCCATATCTAGCGGTAACAATCTGTCTTATTAGTTTATGTTTCATGTTCGATTTAATATTAATATGATGTAATTATATTCTAATCATTATCTTAATTAAAAGTAGATAAATTTGACAAGATATAAAATATAATTTAGTATATACCTATACCTAAGGATATGGTTTAGATAAATTATTAACATTATACATATGAAAAGATTTCATCATGATCCAGTTTGTGGAGTAAGGCTTACAAAGGGTAAAGCTTATTATTTTGAAGTAGTTGACGACGAAGAGTATTTACTCTGTTGTCCCGAATGTCAAACTAAATTTATCGATAAAAAACGATTTTATATTAAAGAACTTAAAAGAAAATATGAAAAAAATAAAAATATAACAAAAAATAGAATTTAATTTTTAACATTAAATTATGAAAACTTTCTCTTACGATCCTGTGTGTGGAAAAAAGATGAACGATAAAGAATCCTATGTAGATACAACGCGAAGAATTCATGAAAACATTTATAAATTTTCTTTATGTTGTCCCGAATGCCATAACAAATTCGAACAAGATAGTATGCATTATTTCTATCAAGCATTAAAATTAGAAAAAAAAGCTAAAGATATGCAAATTTAACAGAATAATTTATAGTATCAATTTTTATTAATTCTATTATTAGAAAGTATAAACTATATAATTTATTAGCATAAATACCTTTACTTCCACTTCCTCCTATTCGTATTAATCCAAATAAGTATATAAGCATATTCCATTTCAACTCTTTACAAATAAATCTAAAGGTGTGTGTACTTGTGCAAACAGTTAATAGTTAAGAATTAAATCTGATAGAATAGTTATATATCAACTACCCTATAATATATAAACTATTTTATTTATTATTTTAAATTATATGTCAAATTTCGAAGCACCCTTGTTTCAAGGCGGGGATACAGATTTTGATCAAGACGGGCTTACATATGATCAGGAGTTAACTTTCGGAACTGACCCAAACCTATGGGATACGGATGGAGATGGTCTTTCCGATGCACAAGAAGTTCTTGGATGGGTAAATGTAGGAGATTATACAAGGTATTTTACATCTGATCCAACGCTATGGGATTCAGATGGAGATGGTCTCTCAGACGGCTGGGAAGTTAAATACGGAC
Source organism: Candidatus Dojkabacteria bacterium (assembly GCA_014729085.1). GTDB lineage: Bacteria > Patescibacteriota > Dojkabacteria > B142 > WJKM01 > WJKM01. The sequence goes on from WJKM01000009.1 coordinate 189,115, forward strand.
CATATTCTGATCCAAATGAAGTTAATTATCATAAATCAGATGCTGATAAGGATGGGTTAAGTGATTATGATGAAAAGTACGTTTATGGAACTGACCCTTTTCATAATGACACAGATCGAGATGGTTTATCTGATGGGGATGAAGTAGTAAACGCTAAGCGAGTAGGGGAAGTTAATATTTATTGGGATGCGGATCCATTAGACGCATATTCAAATGGTGATCAAGTCTATAACGTTGAAACAGAACAATGGGAAAGTTTGACTGATGGCCAAGCAGCAAGGTGTATGCCTTATGGGGAAACAGCTTGTTTAATAGGAGATACTAATTCACAGGGGTATCCTCCATCTTCTTTTATCCCATTTAATCGAGAGACTGCAGAGAGAGGTTTACAAGAAGTATCACCAACTCCTACACCAGAACCAACAGTAAGACCAACGAGTTCACCAACAACAGGTGAACAAGGAATACAGATGGCACCTGCTTGGTGTGATAAATTAGGCCCATGGGCAAAGTGGGTCCCAGGATGTAGATAAATTTTTCAATAAAAAAAGGGAGGCTATGTGCCTCCCTTTTTTGATATATATTGATTTGTTTACTCTTCGTCAACTAATTCAATATTTATAGCATTTAAGCCTTTTTCCGTCTCTTCTATATCAAAGGTAACTACGTCACCTTTTCTTAGTTTTCTAACGGCAAGTTCACCTTCTAAGGAGTTTTCATGATAGAAAACGTCTTTTTCAGCTTCTTCTGTTTCGATAAAGCCGAATCCTCGTCCAGTTACTGTTTTTACAGTACCTTTTGCCATATTTGGTTTCTTACAAGTTAAATAATTAAGATTAGAAATAGTTAGATATTTCTAATCTTGCTATCTATTATACACCATAAATCATATTTTACTTCCGAAATATCAACAAAAACAATTTTATTTGAAGTATCTTACATAGCCAACCTCATCAATAACCTCTTGCCCATGAGGGCTTAGAAGCCAATTTTTAAGTATATTTGCTTGTTCATTTTCATTATCTTTTCTCATTACAATATATACATAAGTAGTAAGTTCATATTTTTCCGCAGAAATCGTGTCTTTAGTTGGTAAAATATTATTGATTTTCAATAGTTCAACATTGTCTGCGTATGTCATGGCATTTTTATAGTAAAAAAATGAATATCCGAGACCATTTGGATCTGAATCTAGTTTATTAATTAAACCAATCATACTCGGTTTGATCATTTCCTCCATTTCTATTAACTCAGCTCCCTGCATAATTAATAATTTCATAGTTTCCTGACTACCTGAGTTAGGATTTCTAACATATGCGTTGATTTTATTTTCTTTGCTACATAGATCTTCCCAATTTGAAATTTTTCCACTATAAATTTCTTTTAAATTTGTAAGACTTAAACTTTCAACTGGATTTTCTTTATGCTTCAAAAAAATAAATGCATCTTTAGCAATCGGAGTAAGTTCAACTTGAACACCTGATTGTTTTGCATACTCTTGCTCTTCTTCAGAGGGAAGACTCGCTACAAGAATCAAATCAACTGTTCCGTCAATCAGATTTAAATAGGAATTATGTGTTTTGCTAGTTTTAATTTTATCTTCAAATTTTTGCGTACCAATCTTATCTAAATCTTGATAATCTAACGAAATCCATTTTTCTCCTTCAAACTCGTCTTCTTGGCAGCTATAACCTGTAATTTCGCAAAATGACTTATAGATTATGTGTTGGTTTGATGTTGAACTGTCCACCTTTGGATATTCTTCAAAAGTCCATTTTAACTCTGGCATATTCTCATTATATTCAGGTCTGTTCACTGTGAAAATTGCATTTGATTTTTCAAAAGGATCCGGGATATCAACTGGAGTAGGATCAATATTTAAGCATTCATGAGATGTAGTATCATCCAAATCTACATAATTTGGAGATTTAATATATTTATACAAACCAAGCAAGCCAATCAATGTAACAAGGCCAAATAACAGGAATAAAACTAGAATAATAGTAATTATGATTTTTTTTGACATTATATTTGGAGGATAAAATATTATAATATTATTACAATTTGTAATTATAGATCTACTTCTTTAAGTTAAAGTAAAAAGATTTATGCCTCTTCTTCTTTATTAGAAACATACCCTTCAATAAATTCCCTAATTCCAAGCGCTATTGTACCAGCGCTCAAAAATGTTCCAATAGGAGATAATAAAGTAGCGCCTTCAGCAGCAGCCGTTAAACCTGTTAATACAGAACCTGCAATAACTTGTAAAATACCAGATAATTTTTGTTTATTTTGAATTTGAGTAGGTGTTTCTGAGGTATTTTCTAAAAATTTGTTGTATTCATCTGCTGCGATTGTGGCGCCAGTAAGCCCTCCTGTAATTGCTCCCGCTGCTGTAAGTGTTTCTAGAACCATTTTATACAGTTATTTTAATATTATCTTCATCAATTATATTATAAATAAAGGTGTACAATCAATTGATTTGTGCTTATTCATTTGTAAATAGCATATTTAAGCTGTATAATCGATAAATATTTGTTATATAACATATTCATGAATTTAACTAAAAATCAAGTTGAAAAGAAGGTTAATCAATTATGTAAAGATCTAGGCATAATTAAAATAGAAGAATTATTAGCAGGGGGAGTTGTTTCTGATGTTTATTCTGCAAAACTAAGAATAAATAAAGAAAAAGATAAAAATATAGTAGTAAAATATACTAAAGAAAAAATCCCTTCAAAAAATATATTTTCCACTTTAGATCTTAAAGATAGTTTTTCAGAGATTCAAAAAGTACATAACTTAGATATAAACATTCAAAAATGTATAGAGATTAATACTCCGAAGATAATAAGGCATTTTGCTGATGAAAGTATTACTGTAATGGAGAATTTCACAGATTCTGGTTATAAACTTCTTCAAACGAGAATATTAGACGAGGAGATTTCTCAAGATATAGGTATTCAATTAGGAACGATTCTTGCAAAACTCAGAATTGAATTAAAAGAGAAGGGGAGTGAATTTAATCAAATAGAAAATTCTTACAATCAGTTTCATGAACGATTCTTGGAACTTAAAGTTCTACTTTATAATTCAAGGATGGATATTTTTAACCAAATTGAAGAAGACTTTTTAAACAGTGAAACCAATTTCCTAGTCTGGACTGATGGAGATCAAAAAAATTTTGCTGTAGATGAAAAAGGTGAAGTTATGATTTTTGATCTTGGTAGAAGTATTATTTGCGATCCTGATTTCATGCTTGCAAATCTTTTTGGCCATCTTGGGTTGTTTTACATAGGAGGATTTTTAGATGATAAATTCATGATTACCAACGGAATAAAAGCTTATCTAGAAACTTATAGAAAAGAAAATCATTCGTATATTATAGATGAACCTAAGTTTGTAAATTATTTCACTGCATCACTATTACACCGAGGAATGGCTATGAGATGGATAGACCCAAGAATAGCTTCAAAAGTTGGTGAGGATTCGCTTAAATATGCTTGCATGCATTATGGGGACGTTATTTTTTCTAAAGAAAATAGAGTAAGCAGTATAGATAAAGCACTTGATGTACTTGGTGAAATCACTAAATTAGCAAAAAACGGGAAATATAAGAGACCAAAGTTGCAGAAATAAGTTAGTCTTAAATAATTTAGTACTTTTTTGCAAGGTGTGAATTATAGATGGAGTCTAATTTAGGATCTTAGGTTAATCTAATCTTCCATTAATTTTGCTACCTTTTTTCCTGTTTTGGTTATAGCTAAGCCGCCTTTAGCTGTCTCTCTCAGTTCAGTAGCCATATGTTTGGAAACATTGTTCATAGCAACTAAAACCTCATCGTAGTCTACGTTGGATTTAACGTTAGCAAGTGAAATCTCTGATGCCATAAATGCATTAGCAATACCTGTTGCATTTCTTTTAACACAGGGACATTCGACTAATCCTGCAATAGGATCGCAGACTAAGCCTAATAAACCTTTAAGGGCAATTGAAGCTGCATTCATCGCCTGTTCGGGAGATCCACCTCTCATTTCTGTAAGAGCAGCAGCTGCCATTGCAGATGCAGTGCCTACTTCAGCCTGACAACCTCCAGCAGCACCAGATATTGATGCATTCTCTGCTGTAATCAAGCCAACAGCCCCTGCCGAAAAAAAAGCATTTATGAGTTCTTCTTCAGTTTTACCCAATTCCTCTTGAGCAGCAATTAATGCACCTGGTACAGTACCAGATGAACCTGCAGTTGGAAGTGCTACGATTCTTTTAAATCTAGCGTTTTGCTCAGTTATCGAAAACGAATACTTTATAGCTTTAAATAAGGCTTTGCTAATCAGATTATTTTCTGATTCATATTTATCCAATCTTTTTGCATCTCCTCCTGATAATCCACTCTTAGTTCTTTTAGTATTTTTTAAACCATCGGAAATCGCATTCCTAGATATTTCTATTCGTTCTTCCATTCTTTCTATTAATTGTTTTTCAGTAAGATTTTCATCATTGCAGGATTTTATAATAGTGGCTTTGGCAATTGTTATATTATGCTTTTTACAAACCTGTAATAATTCTTTTGTAGTTAGAAAATCTAGATGTTGCATAGTAGAAAATATGTTGAAAATGTTTAGTAGAGTTTAGGTAGTGTACGTACCCATCTTATATTCTGGGTGTGGTTTATTTGTTTTTGTATATCAGACTTTACGGGATTATCTAGATTATAGATAGTCAAAGCTTCACCTCCTTTATGATTTCTAGTAGTATTCATGCTTCCAATATTAATCTCAAATTTACTTAAAATCCCTGCAATATTCGCAATAACTCCGGCTTTATCTTCCTGAAAAGTTATTAAAACATTACTTTTTCCATTTAAAGAAGCAGTTTTAATACCGTTTATTTCTACAATCTCGACATTTCCTCCACCGATCGAGCTTCCAATCAATTCAATCTCATTTTCGTTTTTAGTAAGTACGAATTTTACTGTATTAGAATGATATTCATCACCAAGATCTATTGTTGCTATTTGAAAATCTAAACCTGCTTTAGAAGCCAATTTAAACGCATTGATCATATTTTCATCATCTGGGGAAATTCCTAAAAGTCCTGCAACTAATGATATATCCGTTCCATGGCCTTTATAAACTTGCGCATATGATCCATGTAAATAAATAAGAGCCTTGTCTGGTATTCCTCCAATAATTTTATTAGCCAGCAATCCCAGCCGTACGGCACCTGAAGTATGTGAACTAGATGGTCCGATCATAACTGGACCAACTATATCGAAAATTTTCCAATGCATAACTTAATATATAATCAATATAGCATATTATACTACTATATAGATTCAATTTCAAATCGATATTTAGAAAAAATTTAATATAAAAAAGAAGATACATATTTTGTATCTTCTTGAAATCCATACTATTGCGTAATTTTATGTATCAGCCCAATCCCATTTATTGTCATCATTTTGATCAAATAAGGCTTTGATCAATCCGTTAAATGTTACATCTAACATATCTTCAATAGTACTATCAGAGGCCATACTATCAATTTCAGTAACCATTTCTTCTAAATTCTCTATTGCTTCTGCACTTGGAACATATTCATTCGTACTTGAATCTGTCTGGAATAATCCAGTTAGACCTTGTAACATTGTTATCTCTTCAAGGGCTTGTGCTTCCACTGAATCAGGAGTTCCATCATCATCGCTATCCGTATCTTTGTAATCGGGTGTACCATCTCCATCTGAATCTAAAGGTTCAAAATCATCTCCAAAAAGTTGTTCAATGGTATTCATGTCTACTGCAAATATTTCAATCGTTTTATCTAAAGCTGCTTGATTTAACTCATCTTGACTAATTTGCCCACTCATTATTCCATCTATTATTTCATCATTACTCATACCTTCAAATTCGCCTTCAAGAAAATCACCTAAACTTAAATTGCTTAAATCCATTTCTTCCAATTCATCGCGTGTCATATTACTAACATCCTGACCATAAAGTTCCGAGAACATCTTACCGAGGTTGTAAGATAGTAATTGAGAATATTGTTCGGGTGTAAATAATTCTGCACTATCTGGAATACCATCATTATCAAAGTCATCATCATCTATACTCAAACTATATTCTCTAACTACATCCTCGGTTAGAAATGAGTTGGATTGTAATGAAGGGCTATCTGGTGAATTATCAAAATTTTGATCATGAAGATCTATAAAGGCTTCATCTAATACTAACTTATCTAAAAATGAATCCGGCCATGTTTCATGAATAAAGTTTCCTTCTATTAAGTTTGTAACATTAAATGTTTCGGCTCCAACTCCTAAGAGTCCTACTCCTAAAATATATGGAAGAGCTTTTTTCCAAGTCTCTTTTTCAAAGGTTGGTTCTTGTATTGTTTCCTGCATACTAGTAAATTTAAAGTTATAGGATATTATACTATGAGGTAAGAGATGGGGTCAACTATTTATTGCGTTTTTTCCAAACAATCTCAAGTAGTTTTTCTTTATCATTTAATGTAGGATCATCTGTTACTTTTTCAAGCAAAAAATCGAGAATTTGACCAATCTTGGGTCCTTTTGGAACTCCTATATTAATAAGATCGTTTCCATTAATATCCAAATCTGTTACTTTAAGTGCCATATCTTGCTGACGAACCTCTGCAATTCTTTCCTCTAAAACTTTAATTTCTTTTGGGTTAAATTCCGATTTTGTATTACAGGCAGCATCTGCAATTCGAAGTTTAATAAGATCATCTACAGCTTCTTGTCCACCAACTCTTCTTATAAATCGCCTTACAGCTGCATCAGACCACCCATGCCTTAGTTCTTCTTCAGTATGTTTTATATTATCTGCCTCTTCTATATCATATTCTTTTCGCCATTCAGCTGAGGGATAATAAAACATATGCCATCTGACAAGATTTGCAACCCTTTCTATTTTTTTATTGCTAAATCTCAATCGTGTCATGATTTCTTTAACCATGTCTGATCCCTTTACATTATGTCCGTAAAAATGTACTCCTTTTTCATCTTCACTTCTAGTTCGTGCTTTACCAATATCATGGAATAGAGCCGCAAGTTTTATAGAGTCTTCGGCTACATCCATGCATTTTAAGGAGTGCTCGAACGAATCATCATCATGCCACTCAGGTTGAGTTATACCCTTATTTTCTATTAATTCAGGAATGACCATTTTAAGTAATCCCACTTCGTCAAGTAACTTAAAACCGATTGAAGGTTTAGGGGAATGCTTTATTATTTTGAGAAGTTCATCTCTAATTCTTTCTGCAGAAATTTGCTTTGCGACATTGTTAGTTTGTTTAATTGCTTCTTTTGTTTCCTCTTCTATACTAAAGCTAAGCTCTGAGGCTAAACGACAGGCTCTAAAAGCTCTAAGTCCATCTTCTTTAAGTCTTTCAATTGGATTTCCAACACATCTTATTAGTTCTTTGCTGAGATCTTGAAGACCGTCAAATAGATCAACAACTTCATCAAGATCTAGAAACTCATCGTCGTTATCTACAATCATATTTACATCAATTGCAAAAGCGTTAATTGTAAAATCTCTTCTTGAAAGATCTCCCTCAATTGTTTTTGTAAACTCCACCTTTGCAGGCCATCTTCCGGATTGGTAATCTTCTTCCTCTCTAAAAGTAGTTACGTCAACATCAAATCTCTCCCCATATTCATCTTCTGCAACTACAATAATATTTCCAAACTTAGCACCTGTTGCGACACTTTTAGGGAATATCTGCTGAATTTGTTCTGGTAATGCATCTGTTGATATATCAAAATCCTTCGGATTTCGACCGATAAATAAATCTCTAATACCTCCACCAACTAGATAAGCTTGAAAACCAGCATCTACAAGTTTTCTACCTACCTCGATTACATATTGTGGTAGTTTGTTTAATGGAAAATGTTCAACCTTCATTTTTTTGATTAAAATCTAAAACTTAGATATTTTATCATTTTCTTCTCTATTTTTTGATGTCTACTTTGTGTCTAGATTTAAAATTGAACGCATGATATAACTCAAATATATATATAAATTGTTATTCTATATCGTTATGGAGATGGCAACACCTTTCGTTGAGAATCATTTATCTTCTTAACATGGATTGACACCTAAACAAAGCGATGCCTTGTTATTATTAACGGGTGGCGATTTACCTAATGTAAGTGGAGATTTATCATTATTAAAAGGTGCACAAGAAATGAGAACAATTTGGGAAAATAGACTACAATCTTCGCAACATATGGAACACTATAAAGATGTAATGTATAGGCATGCAAAAAGACTTGTGGATGAAGGTATATACGGAAATATAGGAGCAGCATTAAGTGCAATTAGACCTAATGCTAATACTAGTGGTTTAGTCTTGAATATAGGTTCTTTACAAAGAAATATAACTGATGGACTCAGACTAGAAGGAATTAATGTAGGCTATTAAATTGATATAAAACTAAATAAATTATATAGATTATTATAATAATTAGATTGGAAAATAATCTCATACCTATAATGATTGAATATCCAGGTCCAAATAGATCAACACGAGAGTTACTTCTAACAACAAATCTATTTAATGGAGATGCTACGAAAATACCTACTAAGTTACCCCCTCATCTACTAGTTGGAGGACTCAAATACCAAGGTACTCCTTTGGAAGGACAGTCTAATTTCCTTTGTGTGCAATCTCCAGAAAGTAGTTTATGGTTAGACACTTTTTCAGAATGTAGTAGATGTGAATCTTATAGTACACCAGATTGTGCTGTTCTTGAATGCGGGAGATTTCCACCACCAAGCTGTCCCTACCTTACTAATAATACCTTATATCATTACAGGCAAGTTGAATTAAAAGAGCCTTTTGAGTTGGTAAATATCCCTTGAAATACATTGAAATAATAAACTCCAAAATAACGTATAATTAACTTATAATATATATAATATTCAATCTTAGATATTCACAAAAAACTATTATTACAAATATAATTTTGTTTGTAATATTGATAGTATTTTGGGGTATACTTACTTTTTTTGCTTACCGAGAAAGTCCGCAAGCACTTCCCATCTTATTATTTATGAGCTTTATTATTATTTTCATTACAGCAGCTGCTGTAGTCTTTACTCTGCTAAAGGACCCAATCAAAATCACTTCATCTAAAAATTATTTACCTACTTGGAAAAAAAGTTTCACTAAGATGGGAAGATATAATTTCCATATCTGTCAAACCTATCTACATCAAAAGCTCAAGATACAATATTGGACACTATTCCTATCCAGTTGAAATTACTCAT
>WJKM01000002.1 GCA_014729085.1 Candidatus Dojkabacteria bacterium
GGAATAATTGCAAATATGAATACTATGCCCCAAGATCAAAGACCCCCTGCCGATCCATCCGCTTTAAGAATTGGTACACCATGGATAACTACCAGAGGAATGAAGGAATCTGAAATGAATCAAATTGCAAAATGGATGGATGAAGTAATGAAAATAGTTCAACCTTGGGCAGATCTAAAATTTGAAGAATTTGAAGATAATGTAAAGGATTCAAGAAAAATTAATACAATTGCAAATGAAGTTGAATTACTTTGTAAGAAATTTGCATTAGATATAAGGTAAAACATGAAAAATGATTTACGTATCAAAGCTAAAATAATACGAAATGAGATTGAAAATACTAAGAATAAATCTAGAGCTATCCAAAATAAAGTTTTGGATTTTATTTCTGATTACTCAAAAGGTGATAAGATTTTTTCATATATAGAGAAAAAAAAAGAAGTTGAAATCAGTCCAGTTTTTAGGGATTTTAGGCATCTTGGCTATAAAATTTATGTTCCTACTTACACGGATCAAAAATGGAGGATATGTCAGTATGAAAACTCCGACTGTTTAGGCGAAGGACCTCATGGTATTCCTCAACCAACTAAAATCAATCAATTTTACGATACACCTACAAAAGCCTCTTTTAAAGAAGATGACATAGCGATTGTGCCTGGACTTCTTTTTACCAAAGAGGGTAACCGTTTAGGATATGGAGGAGGTACTTTCGATATATATCTACAAAATTTTAAAGGGACAAAAGTAGGAATATGTTTTAAAGAGCAGATTGTTAACCATCTACCTATTGAGCACCACGACATAATAATGGATATTGTTATTACGGATTAAATATTAAGTAAACTTTTGATTGAATATTGGATCTTGAAATTTGAAAATTGTATACTAATATTTATGAGTATCAATGACTTGAAAAACAAAAAATACGCTAAAAACATGCTTTTAGCTGTTTTTATATTTGCTGTAATGAGTACCTTTATATTTGTATTCCATAATTCTAATAACTCTATCCCCCTAAAAACACAATCGGATAGTTCTCTTGATTCAAATTATGGTACAGTTCTATCTGCAGCGGATGATGAAGAAGTAGCTGACCGCTGTATTGCAGGTTATAACCCAGGTTATATAGTTGATGGTCCAGCATTCGCTCATGATCCAAATAGTAATCAATTTCAGGACAATGCATTTACAACTGCTCAACAAAGTGAACCCGGGATGAGTTATGTTGTAACTATTGTTACCCATGCAGGCCAGATAGATTCGGTTTTAAAATTTATCGCAAATGCCGTTGATTCAGGCCTCACTCCATTAATCCGGTTTTGTTACAACAGTGATGATCCTAACCACTGTTCGGATTTTAAAAGTCCTGACGGAATGGTAGATTTTCTGACTTTGCTTATAGAGAGATCTAGAAGTAGAGATAGTTTTGTTGTGATTGCAGGCCCAAATGAACCTGGTACAGAGAACTGGGTGCCTGAAGATCAGATCGGCAATTATACTAAAGAAGTTTTAAATAAAATATGGGAAATTCGAAATCACGATAAAGCAACTATTATATCTCCTGCGTTTAATTTACATAACTGTGGAGTTAATGCACCAAGAGTTGAGCATTTTTTTAATCAATTGGGTGATGAAGGATTGAGCAGATTAGATGGTTTTACTGTAAACTTTTATATTGGAGAGGGAACTTGGGACATTGGTTGCTATGATTTACTCAGACAAAAGATAGACAATCGATTAACAATCCTAAATACAAGATCAAGTCGCTATCGAAAACGTGACCCACATGAGTTTAAAACTTATTTCACAGAGTTTGGTGCTGTAAACAATGATGCTGATGGATGTCATGGTCTCAAATATATGGATTGGCCTGAAGACCAGCAGCAGAAGGTTATTAAAGCATATAGAGATTTAGCAAGTGATGAAAGACCTGAAGTTGCCGTAATCAACTTTTTTGTTCCATTTTGGAAGTTTAACCATGATGATTGTTTTGAGAAACATTTCTTAAGACCTGAGGATTATAGAGAAATCGCACGTTGTTCCCTTACTGGTACAGAAACTAGTGGACGCCCAGCAAAATACTCAGGAGGTGTCTATGTTCCAACTGCTCACTACTATAGTCCCCAATATGAAAATTATACGATGCGAAGTTGTGAACGTATATCCGGAGGGCCTTTTGTTCTTGGATGGTTTAGACTTCATCCATATGGTGAGGGTTTATATAAAGGACTAGCATGGTATACAACTCAAATCCCTAATTTCCCATATGTGAATCATCTAGGTAGCGGCGAATTACTTGTTGATGATGATTCCGAGGGTATTCGAACTGAAGGGACTGATGCAAGTCCATATGAACCTCTTTGCTTTACTTTAGCAAAATTGATTGACAACTCTAATTTAATTACAACGAATGAACATGCAGGTATTGTTAAATTTAAAATCGAAGGTAAACTCGGACCTCAAGTAGCAGTACCTAAACTGGGAAGCGCTACAGCTTGCTTAAATCTACTTTCGTTGTTAAATCCGCTATCAAAGGAAACAGGCGAAATTCAGAGTAAATACATAGGTTTTAGTAGACAATTTGTCGGTTCCGATTACTATTCATTTATTAATAAAGGGATACAGGAAATTGAAAATAAACAATCTAGAAGTGCAAAAAATCTTTCTGATGAATTTATCAACTTTTTGAAAAATCTATTTTCTGGTAATACATCAGAATATGAACGAGATTATTTTCCAAATGAACCAAAGGTTGAATATGAAGATGTTGACTATTGCGAGGATGATTCGAAAAGTTATCACGTCAAGCATATTAATCGTAAAGCAAATAAAGACGATGCTGTTGATACAGGAGAACAACTTACACAACAAATCCATATAAACTTCTCTATTGATTATTATTGTAAAAATGAACAATTCAATGATGATATATTAATTGTTGTTGGAATTCCATTTGGAAATGCAGTAAGAGACTATTTATGCCAGCCAATATATGAAAGAATCGAAATTAGAGATGAAGCTGGAAATATAATTGGCTATGAAAATAAAATAATTGGATGGGAGCAAAAGGAGCCATTACCCGCTGATCTTCCTAGTAGAACTTTATTTCTAAGACAACAATTACCTACTCCTCATATTGCCGAAATTCCCGGCTTAAATGCAGGATATGGAAGGTTATTAGAATACTCTCAAATTGTTGCAAATGATGGGCATAATCTTATTTTCCCAGAAAACGGAGCTGTCTTCGATGTTGTAATTCGATATCGCGATCCCTGGAGATATGGAGAAACCGGAGTTGGAAATTACATAATACCTGATTCTGACGACCCAAATATTGAATTGATTCGTATTGCTAAAACTACACCTGTACTTGATGAAATAGCTCCTTTGGCTTCACCTGAAGGTTATGGGTTTGATTCCTGGCCAGAACAAACCGTTGAATTTGCTATTCCATTTGATCCCACTATGAATTTATTGGCTATTTATTATCAATATTCTCAATCTAAACAAGCTAACAGTTTTTTTTATGAAGGTAAAATTTAAATCAAAAAAATTTATAGCAGTATTTTTTATAATATCGCTTATCTTTTTAGGCGTATACCTGAAATTTCCACAATCTAGAATTTTAAACGAGATTAGTGAAGAGGAAAAAGAGGTAAAAGAATGGCCTTTTAGACCACAACCGGATTTAGTATATGACTCTAACGGGACTTTTTCTGACTCCACAAGACAAAATTTACAGGACCTTTATAAATCATTACTAATTTATAATTGTGAAGATCTACCAGAGAATCCTACTACTACTCAATTACAATATTGTTCCCAGGCTGCTTTACCAGAAAATAACCCAGTTAAAGACAAACTTTGCGAGATCGATAAAGATAGTCACAGAGGAGATATGAGATTCCTTTCTGAAACTTTTTGTATGAACAGATCAATTCAAGGAATTCACCTTGAGTCCCAAACACCAGGGGGGGAAGGGGATCCAACTGACACGGATCCTGAAACAGAATATCCTGACGAAGAGATATGTGAAGTATTATCCGACAATGAAAATATTGCATTATTTGCAAGCGATGGAAATTTATTTTTATTTCCACTTCAATTAGATTCTAATCCTATGAGTTTAGATGATGTTAGGGTTACTGCACCATATGACCCAACTGGTACTATTAATCCTAGTTATGGCGGAAATCATTATGGTATTGATTTTGGCTATGTTACAGGTACTCCTATAGTTGCCTCAAATTTTGGACAGGTTGTTATGTCCGGTTGGTATAGAGATATAAAAACAGGATTTGGTGGATATGGAAATTTAGTTGTCATTAATCATACATTCGAAAATGGAACTTTATTTCAGACTAGATACGCTCATATGGTAAATCAACCTCTTGTGGAAGTAGGTGAGTTTGTTAAACCGGGACAAATTATTGGTTATGTTGGTAGTACTGGCTGGAGTACAGGTCCGCACATTCACTTTGAGACAATAGAGTGTACAAGTTTCGGCGAATCAGGAGCATGTCTCAATGAGCAAGGTGGAGCCTCATATAATAGAAGAGATCCAGCAAATGTAATATTTTTTGGGCTTGAAAAGTTAGAAAATGAAGAGGTAGATGTTGAATGCAACGATATTCCAGGAAATGATCCAAAAAACCCCACCGATCCAAGTCAAATCGATTTTGATAGTGAAACAAATTCAATTGATGATTTGATAGACCGAGCGGCAGTAACAGTTGGAATACCACCTGCTGTTGTTTATGCTATTAGAGGTAATGAAACATCAAATTGTGCTTTGACTTGGGCTGGATGGAGAGGGATTACTGGGATCGACGATAATACTGACCTAACCGATAGATCTTTAACAAACAATTCTACAAGCAGGGATGCTCAGGATACCACCGCTTGTTCTGGAAATCCAGATCAAATTGCCTTTGCATCCCCCAATCTTTCGACATCTTGGGATGTTCGTGGTGTCACCCAGTTTGTTGCTGAGTCTGAACACCCCAATAGTTTTTTCAATGGATATATTTCTGGAGCTTATGAAAGTGTAATGAGTCAATGTGTAGATGCTTTACATGAACATATACCAACAAATCAAAGGTTACAGATTAGTGTTCCGCCAGTTGGGGATATTTGCAGAGATAAAGTTTCATTAAATTGTATAGAGAAATATCCTGGATATGATAATCAATCTGTTCAACCCGGTAAATTTTCAAGACATATAGTTTCTCATGCAGTTTGTGCTACAACGATTAAATTATGGGCAGATTCAGGAAGGATATCAACAGATGAATGGACTGATGAAAAAGTATACAATGTTGCATGGGATTATTATGGTCATGGTTCAGATGCTCCAGCAGCCTGCAATGGTAAAATTGATGGAGATAATGATTATTGTGAAAGAGCTGTTAATAGATATCATGAAAGAATATAAATTAATTACAAAAATTTTAATATTTATACTTATTCTTATGATTGGTAGCTCTTTTATAGTTGGTATGTTCTTTGTTACAGGTATTTGGTTACCCGATGATAATTCTTCCTATCTAGACAATAATCAAATACACATTACCGAAACTCCAAAACCGAGCATAACTGAGATTAAACTTAAATATTTTGAAAACTGTACAAAAGAGTCTTCTGATCCTTTTTTATACCCTATCACTAAAGACGAAGGTTTAGATCAAGATTATGTACCTAAAGTTATACCTACCAATCTTACTGGTGGTAAAGAAGTAACTGAAAGCATAATTCCATATCTTAAAAAACTTTTTCAGAAAGCGAAATCAGAAGGGATCAATCTGCAAATCATATCCGGCTATAGATCTTATCAAACTCAAGAGAATATTTTCAATTCATATGTAAATTCAGAATTAAATGCAAATCCATATCTCGGTTATGAAGATGCAGTAATTAAAGCTAATATTTATTCTGCAAAACCAGGTCACTCAGAGCATCAGTTGGGTACTACTGTAGATATTAAATGTGTTGATTGTACGGCATTTACATTCAGTGAAAAAAATATAGAGGTGTACAATTTTTTGGAGGAAAATGCAAATAATTTTGGGTTTGTAATTTCCTACCCCGAAAATACAACTGAGATTACAGGCTATAAATATGAACCTTGGCATATAAGATATATTGGAACAGAGCTGTCATTAAAATATAAGAAAAAAAATGCTGATAAAGAAATCAAACAACCATTACAGAAATTTTTAATAGATACATGCAAGACTGGTAATTATGGTTAATATATTAAATATTTTATAATTTATTATGAATATAGATTTTCGAAACCCTACAAATAAAGTACTATTATTAGCAGTAATTATATTTATTGTAATGATAATTGTTCTTATTTATTTTCTTTCTACACCAGAGAAAAAATCTCCAGTAGAACCTACTCCAGCCCCTACAGTTGTATCGACAGAAGAGCCAATTCCAACTAAGCAAATACTTGGAGAGAATAACAGTGGCTCAGTAACCTATTATATAAATGAAAACGGAAATAAAATAATCGAAGTAAAAGATCCAAGCATAACAGAACAAGAAGCAAGAGAAATTCTTAATCTTCCAGACGATATTAATGCCGAGTTCCTTGTGTTAGGAGCTGGTTTACCAAAAGATTATACCGAGGAAGATCTGGAACCTCCTGAAGATTTTACGAAAGATATAGATTTTGAAGAATGGGGACTGAACCCAGAACATTCTGAATAGTTTATTTCAAGATAGCAAATCCACAGTTATTTTAGATATAAACTTATCCCCAAACACATCTGGTCGGGGATAAGGTCTATCCGTTTTAAATTCTTACTTGTTCGAATAATTCAATTGTTTAAAGACAATTTTGAACATGTTTCAAAATATCATCCATTTTAACAATGTCAGCTTCAGTTTCACTTCTTAACTTCATTTCCACTCCGCCCTTCTCTAAACTCCTTTTACTTATTACTAATCTGACAGGTATTCCAATCAGATCCGCGTCTGCAAATTTTTCTCCGGCTTGGGTGTCTCTATCATCCCAAAGAACTTCAATCTTGGACTCATGCAATTCTTTATACAGTTTTTCTGTTATTTTAATAATTTGATCATCTTCTCCAATATGCATTAAATGGACATGATAAGGTGCAATTTGTGTAGGCCATATTAAGCCGTTTTCATCGTTTGATTTTTCTGCTATAACACCCATAATCCTACTAGTTCCAATACCATAACATCCCATGTAAACTGGTTGTTCGTCTCCATTTTCATCGGTGAAAGTATATTCAAATGAATCTGAGAATTTTGTATTTAAAGGAAAGATATTTCCAACTTCCGCAGCTGTATAAATTTTATATTCTTCGTCGGTTTCGGGATACAAATCTCCTTCTTTTGCTAATTTGAAATCATAAAATTTATCGGGTTTATCTATATCTCTTCCCCAATTAATATTTATAGTATGGAAATTTGTTTTGTTTGTACCACATTCAAAATTTTTCATTGGTTCTATGGAATCGTCTATATAAATATCGATGTCATCTGGTAAGTTAATAATACCAGCATAACCAATTTCTGCTCCTGTTATTTTTTTTACAGTCTCCTTATCTGCCAGCTCTAGATGTTTACAATTCAATATTTCTTTTAATTTGATTTCATTAATCTCGTAATCTCCTCGTACTGCAGCTACAATGACTTTCTCATCAGCCTTATAGATAAGAGTCTTGACACATTTATAAGCAGGAATATCTAAGAATTTAACAAGTTTTTCCATACTAACAACCCCTTCTCCAAAAACATCTTGTATTTCTTTCTCTTCTTGGTCTTGTTCTATTATTGGAGCCTTAGAAGGGGCTACTTCTTGGTTGTAATAGACATCTTTACTTTTAACATAGAATAAAGTATCTTCTCCAGTTTCACAAAGAGTTTGAAACTCATGAGAGTATTCTTTGGTAAAATCTCCCCCCGAAGCTAATGCAATTACGGTATCTTCTCCTATTCCAAGCCTCTTATATACTTTTTCATATGCAGGAGTTGCAACATTGAAATAATAATCAAGTAGATCATCCTCACTTGTATGGAAACTATACAAATCCTTCATTCTAAATTCTCTACCTCTCATAAGGCCGGATTTTGCTCTTGGTTCATTTCGAAATTTTGACTGAATTTGATACACAGCAAAAGGGAAATCCTTGTAACTAAAACTAAATTTTTTAGCAAGTGGGGTAACCACTTCCTCATGAGTCGAGTTCAATACATATTCTGCATCATTTCTCAACTTAGAGGCTTTGTTTGCTCCAACTGCTTTAAATAGGACGTCTACACTATCTAAGCGATCTGTCTGTTCCCAAAGATCTGTTGGGACAATTGCTGGCATAAAGATTTCGTTGCCTATTTTATCCATTTCCTCTCTTACAATTTTTTCTATTTTGGCAAGAACTCTATTGCCTAGAGGTAGATAGGTGTAAACTCCAGACATTACTTGATCTATAAAACCAGCTTTTTGCAATAAAGTTGCATTTTTAGAATCATATTCTTTTGCGGTTTTATTTGTTTTTCCGAAAAGTTGTGAATATTTCATAGAATTTATTTAATAAATTAATAAGAATTGTTAGTAAACAACTAACAAAAAACCGTCCTCAATATAAAGCTTTCTTTATATAAAGGACGGTTTTCCGTGGTACCACCTTAATTCCATGAAATTATTAATAATTTCATGGCACTTTTTGCATCGTATTTCTACAATACTCAATCTTATATCGCAAGATTTACGTTTTTCTTTCGAAAAATTGACTCCAGAGTAGGTTCACTTTCTTTTATAGACTCTCAGGCTAGATCTACTTGCTGTATTTGAAAACTACTAGTCTCTTTCGTAGTCAAACTATTATAACATAATTTGAAGAGGTATTATTCCAATTAGATTTATAATTTTCTATTTTTTCCTAAATGGATTGTTCTCCTCAGATTGCTCAAATATGTGCACTGGTAATTCGGGATTTTGTAAAATAGGACATTGGGCATTGGCAGGATACCGACCGAATGCACTTTGGGTACATTGCAAACTACAATTAGTGCATTCAGGATAGCTTGTATCCCATAATGAAGAAAATCTATCAGGAGAAAATACAGCTAAGTAACTTGGGGGACCTGCTTCACTTGTTTCTAAAGAAAAACTTGGAATAAGTTCAGTAGCTTTAGGAATATCAACTTGTGAATATCTAGGATTTACAAGAATAACCTCATTGTATGAAGGATCGTCTCTTGTACAATAATGCTGTAGTACTGTTCGTATTGGATTATAATCTGTTTCCATTTGTGCTAGTCGTAAAAAGGGATTATAAACAATGTTTGGAGTGTTTATTAAATGCTTTGCAATTCTGCAAACAAGACAGCTGTAAATTTTTTAATAAGCTCTTTTAAAAGGTATGTTTTTAGGAAGAGGTTACTTGTCTTCTTTTGATGTATAAAAGGGTCTCAGTTAATTCCTCTGAGTTGGTAACAAATTCCTTGATTCTGTATTCGGGTAGAAGTATTCGTCCTTTTGTATGAGTAATTTCAACTGGATAGGAATAGTGTCCAATATTGTATCTTGAGCTTTTGATGTAGATAGGTTTGACAGATATGGAAATTATATCTTCCCATCTTAGTGAAACTTTTTTTCCAAGTAGGTAAATAATTTTTAGA
>WJKM01000010.1 GCA_014729085.1 Candidatus Dojkabacteria bacterium
AATTTATTTCAAAAGACAATGAATTTTTTAGTTATAATGAATAAATATCATGACTGGTTTTTTAAAAAAAATAAAAAATAAAATTCCTATATTTAAGAAGAAAAAGAAATTTTTTAAGATTCTTTCTATTGACGGAGGCGGTATTAAAGGTATATTTCCAGTCACTATCCTGAATAAAATCAAAGAAAATTTTGATACTGTATTTTTCAAAGACTTTGATTTAATAGCTGGTACAAGTACAGGTGCAATTATTGCTGCAGCTTTAGCGGTAGATTATTCTGTTGAAGATATTGCTAATCTCTATGAAACTAAAGGTAAACAAGTATTTGAAAAAAATGATCTCTCGTTAAAAAGTATTTATAAAAGTAGATACAAAACATCGAGTTTGAAGTCATTACTGCGAGAGAAGCTGGGAGATATGAAAATGTCCGATGTAAAATGTAAAATAATGATACCGGCTACAGATATCACTAATGGTAAAGGGTTTGTTTTTACTCAAAAAAATAATGCTATAAGTCTAGTAGATGCAGTACTGGCTTCAACAGCAGCACCTTTATATTTTAATCCAATCAAAATTCACGAAAGTTTATTTGTAGATGGGGGAGTTTGGGCAAATAATCCTTCATTAATTGCACTAATGGAAGTTGTGGGCAAGTTGAATATACCTGTTGAAAATATAAAGCTAGTCTCTTTGGGAACAGGAGACAGTCAAAAAACCGGTTTTTTCGATATAAAAGATGAAGAGGATGCTAACTGGGGACTTATTAAATGGAATGAGAAAATTATTGATTTATTATTATCGGTACCAACGCGTAGTATACATAAGATTGTCGAAGGTATATTAGATGATGAACATTATCTACGGTTAGATTTTAAGTCAGAAAAAGAAATTTTACTTGATGATCTTTCGAAAGTCTCTACACTTAAGGAATATGCGGTAAACGAGTTTGAGAGTAAAAGGGATTTAATTACAAGAATGTTAGACATTTAAAAAAAATTAATTTATAAACTAAAAATTATTATAGGCTTGAATATTTTTCTTAAGAACTGTATAATTGGATATTATATTTAATCAAGATATTATGCAAGAAGGTGATCAAAATGCATTTAATATGCGTTTAAGGGATTTAAGTAACACAGGATGTGCAACTTCTGATCTAGTTCAAAGGTTTTGTGGTATTAAAATAGACGATATGCTTTCGTGGGATTCTGATTTTGCATGCACAAAACCACAAGGTGCCACATGTAATGCTTGTCCCGTTTTTAAGGGTTATATTCCTGATTCATTAAGAAATCTCAAGAAGGGCCAACCAACCTGGAATTGGGTTTATCCTCTAACCGAAGCATAGGGTTAGAAGCTTCAAGTAATAATTAAAGGGCACCTCTAGAAGGTACCCTTTTGGACTATTAAAACTATTTAAGTAACAAACCACTGCCTATGACTAACAATACGAACTCGATCATGTTTGAAATCGTTTTATTGTTTAATTTCTTTATACATACATTTCCAAGAGAAAGGCCTGTAATTAGTCCTGGAAGTACAATAAATGAAAAAACAGATAACACGGTCCCATCAATATAGCCATTTACTCCAAACAACACTCCTCTCCAAATCGCATCAGTAATAAAAATGGCAGCTAAATTAGCTCTAAGTGCTTTCTTATTTCTGATTACCTTATTCAAGTACAACACAATAGGTGGGCCATTTGTATTAGTTAGGCCTCCTAATATTCCACCTATCAGACCTACTACAAGGCCAATAGGTTTTTTAAAGGTCTTCATTACTTTTTTATTTCTTCTTAAAAAATTTTTTAATACAACTATGATAATCATAATTCCAAAAATTTTTTTGATTGAGGTGACTGAAAGAAATTTAAATAGGAAGACCCCGATGATTGTTCCAACTAAAAGTCCAGCAATGATTATACCAATTTTTTTGATTTTCACTTTCTTCCGACCTTTTATAAAAAGATAACCACTTGAGGATATATCTGCAAGCGTTGTTACTACAACAGCGCTTTTAAAGTCGATAAAAAATGAGAGTATAGGTACAATTATTAACGAAGGACCAAAACCAACTAGGCCTTTAAGTAAGTAGGCAGTAACGGATGCTAAAAGTACAAGGATAATTGCCCCGTTACTAATAACCATAACAATATAGTTAACAAATAATATTTAGTTGTCAAAGTTCTCTATTCAATGCTACATTTGGGAAGTTTAATAGAGAAGAAGAATTCCCTACAAGGCAGTAGCGTTTAAATAGTTAAATAGTTCCTATATATAGAGTATATTATCAAAATATGAATGTCAAGGATGTTTGTCAACAAAACTTAATCAATAGAAGATATAAAGTAAAAGAAGCAGATTAATTATCTGCTTCTTTATAAATCTAATTAATTTTCTAGTTTATTTGACTTCTACATAGTATTCAAATGAATTAACATCCCATGCTTCCATTTCTTTAACTTGAGTAAGTGTAAAGTGATACCCGTAAAGATCAGCTTCTTGGGTGCTGACTCCTTGTATCACATGGTTGCTTATTCCTGTACAAGATCGTTCCAGGTGAATCCTGTTAGTTTGTCCGTCTTTAGTAACATCAAGATCAATAAATGTATTCTTCGTAGTTGTACAATGTATTCCAAAGTTTCTAGCACTTATAGATAGACCTTTTTCGGCAACTGTTGCTGTACCGTAGGGTTTGATCATAAAGGAACTTACAGGAGGTTCTGGTTCAGGTTCTAGGGCGTTATAGTCATCATGAATTCGTTGTGTTATATGAGCAATTTCTCCCCTATTCATAATATGATTTACATCTCCTTGAGCAATTGTTTGGGGACGGCTATTTTTTTCATCCATTCGATTCAGATAATCGGTCAAAGGTGCGTCTTTATCTATATCGTGATTTGTATCTAAAGTCCGCATAGCTATTTTTAGAGCTTCACCATAGGTAATATGGTTTTCGGGTTTAAAAGTCCCATCTGAGTAGCCTGAGACAACATTGTTATGTTTTGCAAGGCAGACATATGGTGCAAATGGATTTATTAGTACAAATCCCCCTTCACTGTTGTCTTGATTTTCCGTTGGTAAATCCGGGAAAGTATCTTGTTTGATTGGATCGTTTTCTGAATTTTCGAAATCAGTGTATCCATTGTTTTCCAAACATGAGAAGATTTGATCCTCTGGGTAGCCTGCATTTATTACAATCTTTGTAAACTCTGCTCTGGTGATAGATTGTTCAGGTTTGTATGTCCCATCTGTAAATCCATCAACAAATCCCTGCTCTTTGACATATTGAATTTCATTGGCATAGGTATGGTAGTCTGGTACATCGGGGAAAGAAGCAGCGCAAATCGTGTTTATACTTGATATTAAAAGTATAATGCTAATTAAGGATGAAAAAATCAATTTGAAGTTTGATTTCATGCTTTTTTTATTAAAAAATAAAATCTTTATTAAATAGTACGAAGTGGATTTAATCTAATTACAGTTTAGCATAAAAAAAACGATCAACAAATATCAGGAGCATATTGTCCATAATAATATTGGTACAATATGCTCCCTCCAGACAAAATGAATATTACCAACTTTGTCTAGTCTACTGTTTGGTTTATCTTTTCTTTTAACCATTTTGGTAGTTTATCGATATCTATCCTTTCCTGTTTCATAGTATCTCTGTCGCGAATTGTGACACATTTGTCGTCGATTGAATCATAATCAATGGTTATGCAGTATGGCGTTCCTATCTCATCTTGCCTCCTATACATTTTTCCGATATTCCCCGCATTGTCGAAGTCACAGACAAAATTTCCTTTTAAGTCATTGTAAATATCTTTTGCTAATCTCTGCAGTTTATCATCTTTTTGAAGCGGAAAGATTGCGGCTTTTACAGGAGCGATTTTCGCTGGAAATTTAAGCAGTGTTCTAATCTTCCCATTTTCAAGCTCGTCTTCTGTGTATGCAGCATACATTGCAGTTAAAACAGCCCTGGATAGTCCGAAAGATGGTTCTAAGACATGAGGAATATACTTTTCATTGGTATATGGATCTCTATATTCTAGTTTTTCATGGCTTTTATTTTTATGTTGTGTTAGATCATAATTTGTCCTATGGGCAAAACCAACAATTTCCTTAAAGCCAAAATCAAAATCATAGTCTAGATCATATGTAACTTTTGAGTAGTGCGAGAGTTCTTCGGGTGTATGTTTTCTAAATTGGAGATCTTTTTCTGGAACACCAAGCTCAATATAAAAATCTATAATGTCTCTTTTCCAGTTTTTATATAATTTTTCCCATTCTTCCTCTGGATGTATAAAGTATTCAATTTCCATCTGTTCTGTTTCTATTGTTCTGAATATAAACTGCCCTTTGGTTATCTCGTTTCGGAATGCTTTACCGACCTGAGCAATTCCAAATGGCACTTTAACTCTCATCGAATCAGTTACGTTCTTGAAATTAATAAAAATAGACTGTGCAGTTTCTGGACGAAGATAGATTTTTGAATCATCCTTATTGGAAGTTGCCCCAACAGAAGTTTCAAACATTAACCCAAATTTTTGGGGTTCCGTTAAGTCATGGCCATCTGGACTCGGTATATTGTGATTAGCAATAAACTCAGCCATGTCTTCTATTTTCATTGATTCTACATCAACGGCCTTTTCATTTTTAGCTGCCCAGTCTTCAATTAAGTGGTCTGCTCTGTATCTTTTATGTGTAACTTTATCTTCAACTAAAGGATCATTGAAGTTCTCAACGTGGCCTGAAGCCTGCCAAACTTCTTTTTGCATAAGAATTGCTCCATCTAATCCAACTATATCTTTTCGCTGTTCCACAAATTTTTTCCACCAATGATCTCTTATGTTGTTTTTTAGAAGAACACCATTTGGTCCGTAGTCGTAATTATTTGCAAGACCCCCATAAATCGATGAAGTTTGAAATATAAATCCACGGCGTTTAGCCCAGGAAACAATTTTATCTAATGTTGCATGTTTATTCATTTTAGGTTAATTTAAAAAATAATTTATAGAAATGATTATAAGTAAGTAACAATATCCCTCTGAGTCGCTTTTAGTAGAGGCTTATGAGTTAGGCACCAACCAGCACCCTTGGCAGATGTTACAAAGTTTATATTGAATTTTTTTCTTTTGAAATTTTTATTCATCTAAATAATCAATTTTGTATTACAAATATATGGAGAATCAAATGTTGTCATATCTCCTGGTTTACTATTTGGAATGCTCATCAGTCTTACACTTAATGGCTTATTATGTTTATATGCCAGAGTTGCCATATCTAGATAAATATCTGCAATATTTTGTTTAGAGACTTTAGAACTAACCGGAATGGTATCTAGTCCACATGCGCAAACAGACGAATAGTACAAAAGTTTTTGGATAGTTAATTCTCCTTCAGAAAATCGTTTTGCGAGTATGGAATCCTCCAGCGGAGGGAGCATCATTCCGCAGAATCCGGTTTTTTTGATATTTAGATTTTTTGCTATTTCTGTAAATTTGGCAGTAGCAGTTAAAGTTTTGTAACTACCTATTTTGTCTTTTAATATTTTCTCGTAAATTGCGCCTATACTATCTTTTTCTTCAACCATAGGAGCAAAAGAAGAATCAATACCTTCATATTCATATTTTTCATTCTTTTCGGTAATTTTGTTTTCAAACTCCATTAGTTTTACGTTAATTTTATCAAAGAGGTCGTCGAAAATTTCGTCAAAGGACAGATTAAAATTAGCAATTTGGTTTATAGTTGTAGGAGTTTGTATTCCGAGGGCATATTTTGGCTGAGTACCCTTATAGTAGGATGCTGGATAAAAAGGTATTAATTCTGGGCAATTTGCTTGAACCCCAATTCTGAATGTGGATTTATAATCAAGTTCAATAATCTTTGTAAATAGTTGTGCAGCAATTAGGGCTTGTTTAGATAATGACTCCTCAGGAAGGAAT
>WJKM01000011.1 GCA_014729085.1 Candidatus Dojkabacteria bacterium
ACATAAAGGAATAAGGCATGACCTCTCCTTCACTTTGTCATTCCTGCGTAACGTTGTCATTCCTGCGAAAGCAGGAATCTCTTCTCTTTTTCCCTCACTTCACCCCTATACTTTTATACAAGATTCCTGATCACAGTCAGGAATGACATAAAGGAATAAGGCATGACCTCTCCCTCACTTTGTCATTCCTGCGTAACGTTGTCATTCCTGCGAAAGCAGGAATCTCTTCTCTTTTTCCCTTGCTTCGTCCCTATGCTTTTATGCTAGCTTTCTGATCATTGTCAGACATAATATTTAGGGGTAATAGACTTTTAGTAGATTCAATAACTTGTAAAAATTATGACGTATTTAAAAATTTCTTTACTCTTACTGTATAATTAATCAAATCATTTAAAATTCTGTCTCAATGAATAAAAATAACATATTTATTATTCTGCCCGCATATAATGAAGCAACTCGAATCGGAAAAGTTATAAAAAAAATCAAAAAAGAAGGTTTTAAAAATATTATTGTAGTAGATGACGGAAGTACAGATCAAACTTCTTTAATTGCCAAAAAGCTGGATGCTTATGTTATTTCCCATATGATCAATCTTGGACCAGGAGCTGCTACCCAAACAGGATTTACTGCAGCTCTAAACAAAAATGCTGCAATTGTGGTTACCATAGATGCAGATGGACAACATAATCCTAAAGATATCCATAAGCTCGTACAACCTATTTTAGATCAGGAGGCAGACATTGTATTTGGAAGCAGGATTAAAAAGAAAGGAAATCAAATTCCATTTATTAGGAAAACATTCAACTTTATTGCTAATATAATTACATTGCTTTTATCTTCTTTATGGCTAACAGATAGCCAAACAGGATTTAAAGCATTAAATAAAAAAGCTCTATCGAATATCCATCTAACTACTAACGGTTTTGAGTTTTGTACTGAACTTATCACCCAGCTTCGAAATAGAGAATTTGAATTTCAAGAAGTTCCAATTGACGTAACCTACACCCAAGATTCCTTAAATAAAGGCCAAAATTTTGCATCAGGTATTAATATTGTCTTTAAATTATTTATAAAGGCATTAATTAGATGAACGTTTTTATATATCAGATTATTGTTCCTTTTTTCTGCGTCATTATGATTTTTAAAACGCTCTCTCATTTCATTCGAGGAGATAGGACATTTAGGGAACTCCTTGCTGTTTCTGTTTTCTGGTGGTCTATTGCATCTCTTGCTTTATATCCAACAATTTTTAAAGAAATAGCAACCCTTATAGGATTTAAAGATTACATAAACGCTATATTATTCCTTTGTATTGCTATTTTATTTTATATAGTAATGCATCTTCTTGCAGTTAGTGATGAACACCAACAAAAATTAACAAAAATAGTGAGGAAACAAGCACTCAAAGAAGCAAAAAAATTCAACTCTTAATTTTTTCCAGTCAGCTTTGTTAAAACAACCCCCTTTTTCCCTTCCACAAATAATCTTTTCAAATAAGTCCAATAAAAAGAGATAAATAGCTTTTGCAACCTTAGTATTTTGAACGTAGAAATTAACTTGTATTTAGAATGAAACTTTCTTCGTCTGACTAATACTTCGGATAAATCAGAAACAAGAAAAGAAAAGGTTGAATGAACAATAATTTTACTAAGCCGAAAATTTAAGGTCAAAACTCCGACTATTAATAAACTAATATTTCTTAATAACAGAAAAGGGAAATTTAATAACAGTACTGTAAGTGGAAGAAGTTTGCAAATAGTATATAGAATATTTTTTTGAAATTTTAAAGAATATTTATAGTTTCGAATTTTATTTATTGAAACACTCCCTTTATGATACAAAACAGCATTGGGTTCAAATATACACTTATATCCAAGTAAAGTAGCACGTACACAAAATTCTGAATCTTCATATCCATTATTGAAATAATCATCAAAAAATCCAATCTCTTCTAACATCGAAATCCTAATTAAAGCAGCTCCTCCACTTGGTCCCCAATTTCTAAATCGTTCTTGAAAATTATCTGCTCTCTCATATCTGTAAGTCGGGACAACATCTCCAGTATTTAATAAGGTAAAACCCAAAGTATCTACAAACTTTTTATTTTTATATTGAAGCATCTTACAAGAAACCATATCACATTGCTCTTCTTCTGCGCATTTGACCATGTTTTCAAGCCAGCCTGGTTCCACTACTGCATCATTATTCAGCAGCGCAATATATTCAAAGTTCTTTTTCTGTATAAAATTTTTAAATATCAAATTATGGGCTCCAGTAAAACCCAGATTTTTCTTAAATTTGATAATCTGTATACTGCTATTGTCAGCATACATTTCTTCCAAAAAATGTGCTTCATTATTTTGAGAACCATTGTCAATAAGATAAATCTTGAATCTTTGATATGTCTGATCCAAAACCGAATCCACACATTCGATGGTATCCTGAAGTCCGTTCCAGTTTAGAATGATGATTCCTATCTTACCTTTGATTTCTTTTATTAAAGATGACATCTATAAATTGAAAAAACTGAAATTGCCTAAGATTTGAATTTAATACTTTTTATTCTTGATTATCTCTATAATAATGATTTATTCGAAGAATTGTGCAATATTATCGATGACATATTCTACATCCTCCTCCCTCATTTTGTAATATAGCGGTAACCTTATTAATCGGTTACTGTCTTTTGTAGTATATTTATCCCTACCTACAAAACGAGAATACTTTTTTCCTGCCTTAGAACTATGTAGAGGAACATAATGAAACACAGAATGAATGTCTCTCAGCTTTAAAAACTCGATTATTTCAGATCTTTCATCAATATCTTCTACTTTAATATAAAAAAGGTGTCCATTATGTTGGCACTCTTTTGGGATATGCGGTAATTCAATCTTCCCTTTTGCTTCAAGTGCCTTTAAACCTTCATGATACAGATCCCAAGTTTTTAATCGATCATTGAGGATTTCCTCGGCCTTTTGTAATTGAGCATAAAGATAGGCAGCGTTGAGCTCACTTGGTAAATAAGAAGAACCTATATCCACCCAACTGTATTTATCTATCTCCCCACGAAAAAACTTCGACCTGTCTGTTCCTTTTTCTCTAACAATTTCCGCTCTCTCTATTAATTGTTCATTATTGATCATTAAAAGACCTCCCTCTCCACAAGTATAATTTTTAGTTTCATGGAAACTATATGTGGCCAAATCACCTATTGTTCCAAGATATTTTCCTTTGTACTTAGACATAACTGCTTGAGCAGCATCCTCAACAATCATCAAGCCGTGTTTTTGTGCAATCGTTTGTATAGTATCCATTTCACAAGCAACTCCTGCGTAATGCATCGGTACTATAACTTTAGTTTTTTCAGTAATTGCTTCTTCTATTAATTCTTCATTTAAATTCATGGTATCGGGACGTATATCGACGAATACTACTTTGGCACCTCGCAAAACAAAGGAATTTGCTGTTGTAACAAAAGTGAATGATGACATTATAACTTCGTCTCCAGGCTCTATTTCCGACAGAATAGCTGACATGTCAAGAGCAGTCGAGCAAGAAGTTGTAAGTAGGCTTTTAGGGCAATTCATTTGTATCTCAAACCATTCGTGGCATTTCTGTGTAAATTCAGCATCTCCAGACAGCTTCTGTTTTTCAAGTACTTTTTTAAGGTAAGCTTCTTCTGTTCCAAGTACAGTTGGTCTATTGAAATTTATACCCATATTAATCGTTTATTGAAGATAAAGTAAGCACAGTATAGCATTTAGCTTTACTTTTGCTAATAAATAATAAATGTTGATTAAGAATGATATAATAACTCATAGTAAACATTATGCTAAATTCAGAAACAATTCAAACAACCCAAAATGCTGTTTCAATATACATTGCTGGAATGCCCACATCCTATGACCTAAACTCATCTGACAGCAAGAGTGAATCCTATTTATACTGCTCCCGACACGAACAATGTGATTTGGAAGACACAATTACAGCAGATAAAGTATTAAAAGAATATCTATCATTAGAAAACAACGCAAAAGGAGAATATAAGATTCACAACCTGGTTAATAGGTTAAATACTGTCTCATTAACTGAAGAGCAGGCAAGCAAAATTGATTTTGTTTATAGTCATACTCCTAAAGAAGTACTCAATTTATTTGCCAGAGAAGTAGCGTTATATTCCCCCGGTCCCGAGGATGAACCAAGTAACTGGTCTAATAAATTCTTGGAAAAAGGAGATTATAATCCCAAAAAAGATTTTGATATTAAGTGGAAACATTGTGCAATAGATATTCCGTTAATCACCTATAATTTATTATATGACAATAGAAGGCAGAGAAATCCGGAATTTAATAACTTTGATCCTAGAATTGTATTTGCAATTACTATGCTTCACGATATTGCTCGTTTTAAACAATTAGACCTTACAGATGAATGGGATGATAGGGGATTTGAACATGCAGAAGAAGCTGAAAGAATTATCGAAAATGACAACAACCTAAAAAGAATATTTAATGATCATGAAATCCAAATAATCAAGGCTGCAACAAAATATCATAATAAAATTGAAGTCGATAATAGTGATGAAATGTTCAGAACAGATTCTGAAGCATTGATGTATTCATATTTAATTAGGGATATAGATAAACTAGCTAACCTTTTTGGAAAAGATGGAATAGCTAATTTAAGGAATCGTGCACTCAATACTGGAAGATATAGAGATAGTAATATTAATACTGTCGCACTTCAATCCTTTCTCAACATGGAATTAGTTGATAAACATAAAGTTGATACCTTAGCTTCCTTATGGATTATGTATCTTGCTTGGATACATGAATTCCATTTTGACAGTTCTAAAACTATATTCCTGGAAAGAGCTCTGCCTGTATTAATGCACAATCTACAGACAGAAAAAGAAAAGGGAAATATTAGTGCGGAACAAATGCATGAAATCAAAGATGTCGTTCATTCTCAAGCCATCTTATCTTAATCATTGCTTTTCTTGGTTTTTCGTGAATATCTACTTCTAAATAAATTGATTAGCCTGTTTCGCATTCTCAGTGGTAATAAAAAAATTACTACTTCACTTAAAGTAAAGATGTAAGCAATTATAAAACCAATAAAAATATCTACATAAGTTAATACATTTACATCCGTTTTTTTCGAACCTTTGTAATTCAACTTTTTAGCAAGCTTGTTGCAAATAAAATCTGCCTTCTTCTGGTCGATTTGACTCATATCTTTTTTCCATTTAGCAATTCTCTCTGTATTTATCGGTTTAGCAATGTTTCGGTGTCTCTTTATTGAAGCTTGGTTTCTACCCGACTTATAAAAATCCAGCATCTTCTTACTAAAATCAATGCCTAAAAACTCACATAATTGTTTTAGATATAATATAGGGTTACTTACTAAATCCTCATATTTTAGGATATAAAAAATCTCCGGAAATTTCTCCTGAATATCAAGTATCTTTTTATTAAAAATATTCCATCTATATGCCAAAGCGGAAACATTTTTTAAATCAAACTTCACATCTTGATATGACAAAACATTATCCTTATAATCTCTAACTATATAAATATATTTTGATTCAGGGAAAATTTTTAATAACTGTTTCATATATAGAGCAAAATGGGGATTTTTGGTACCAATGACACTTACTTCATTTTTACGACCTTTCAAGGCTAGAAATTTATAAACTCTACGGCATATATCAGAAAAGGTAGTTATATTCTTTTGCTTATGCAACCATGTCTTCAAATTATCTTTCGGCAGACCCCATGTATTGATTCTGTCTTCTAAATACATATCGTCTACAAAATTATTAATATTTTCCTCATTCCATTGCTTTTGGTGTTTATACCTTGAATAAAGATGGAACATAAATAATGTCTCCCGAAAAACTGAAATTTCGGGATGAGTATCTAAAACTTTATAAAGTAATGTATTCCCAGATCTGCCTCGCCCTACTATATGAAAAATTTGTTCTCTTTTTCTCTTATGATTTATGTCTTTCATTTATGAATTTATAATTTTATGATATCGTTTATTTTTAAGACAAATACTATGAATTCTGAGGCACAAAATATTATTCTCAACTATTTGATATCAGGTCTGATTACTATTGTTTTTAATTTAATTATTGTAATTTATCGCATAATTAAAACAAATGCTTTTAAAAAAAGCTCAAACAAAACTCTTAGTGCAATTATCTATTTTTTGTATTTTTTTATACTTACGTTTCTCTCTTTCGGATTTAATTTAACTTCAAAACTCTTCTCTCCATTTTACTTATTAACTAAAGATTTAGTCGGTTATAATCCGGGTTTATTAATCAATATTATAATTGCAAATATTTTAGCTGCCGCATCTTTCCACCTAGGGTTCATCTTAGCCAATTATCTAACTAAAAGAATAAAAATCTCCAAAAAATACAAATATAAAAAAATGAATTATGCTTTTGCACGAGATTGGTATGGACTAATATTAACTGGGTTTATTCATGGCTGTTTATTGTTTCTTGCAATTCCTATTTTATTTATATTCTTTTTTATAGTTTTTTTTGTAATCTATAGACTTAAATAATGCTAACTAGTTTTTTCTTTTATTATATAAGCAGGCCTTTTCTCCGTTACACTTATAATTCTAATTAGATACTCTCCAATAATACCAAGGGAAAATAAGATCAAGCCACCAAAAAATAATTCCAGGACTATTAAAGAAGTCCAGCCTGCGACAACCTCTTCTTTAATGAACCGAAGATAAATAAAATAAGTAATTAAAACAATGCTAATGAAAAAAAAGAATATACCAATATAAAAAATAATCTTTAGCATGAATGAAGAATTATTGAACAATAGATTTGAAAACTGCGATAAAAGTTTAACAAAAGAATAACCAGACTTTCCATATTTTCTTCTGCCATGAGGAATCTCGACATTTACAATATCTCTGCTAACATAAAAAAGTAGAGCTGAAATAAAAGGATTTGGAGTATGAAGCTTATTGACCGCATCAATAATTTTTCTATTGATCAATTTGAATCCACTATTTTTTATATGTTTTGGTTTTCCTAATAATTTATAATCAAACCATCCTTTAATCTTGCTTACTATACGTCTAAATATATTATGTGTTTTTTTACTAAAATAGGCTATAACAATATCATGTCCTTGGTTTTCAATTAATTTTGGAATTACCTCAGGTGGATGCTCCAAATCGTCATCCATCATAATAATATAATCGCCTCTAGACTCCTTGAATCCAGCAAGAAGAGCTCCAGGCCTCCCAAAATTTCTAAACAGTTCAATAATAATTAAACTTTCAAATTTCGTATTTAATTTGTCTAGTGTTTTTCTGGTTTGTTCATTATTGGGTGAATCATTTACTAAAATGATTTCATAACTCTCTCTAATACTATTCTCAAAGACCTGTTTTATTTTAGGAATAAGCTCAATTAAAGATTTTGAACTATTATAAACAGGTATTACTACCGAATATTGAGGGTTTTGCATAAATTGTACAACATTAAATAATATATTTATTAATAATCTTACAGATTTTTTTTGCCTTATCAGAAGAGAAATACTTATCATTAAACAAGTTAATAATTCTCTTTTGCAGATAACTTGCCTTTTCCGCTTCTGAGTTAAAAAATAAAGGTACTAATGAGTTGTAATGGGAACTAGCAAATAAACCCGCATTGAATATCTCCTTTATTATTTTCTCTTTATTCGGTATTAATATATTAAATCTCCAATTTTGAAACTTACCTGGTAAAAAAATACTTTGAGGAAGTTTTTCCCGGTAGATTTTATTTATTTCCTTTTTAACTCTACTGGCCTCCCCAATGCCATTTTTTATTCTTTGGAAATATTCTGCCTTTGAAAATTTAAACTTAGTATTGTCGAGCCAATTATTATCCTTATATATAAATCTTTCTTTATCCTTTATGCACTTTTTGTACTGTTTAGTAATTCTCAAAAGATCCTCCTCGTCATAGTCTAAATGAAATTTATGATATTTAATTTTTTTATTAAGAAAACCGAATCCTCCATATCCAAAGTCCACATATTTTGCATATCCCGTACTAAATATAGTTAGATCCTGAGAGCTCTCTTTGTAATCATAATTCGTCTCAGGAATGCATAAACATCTATCGTCAATAATCAATATTTCCTTATTTATTCTTTTAATATCTTCATAGAAATTTTCAGTATCTTGGATAGCTCCGTAGGTATGAACGAATATTATTCCTGCATATTTTTGAGGATGCTTATTAATAACATACAATACTTTCTCCCTATCTAAACAGTAATCATGTAAAGTGATATCAATAAACTCAAATTTCTTACTTGCTTTTAATAAAGTAAGAGGAACAATTGGACATATATTTGCAGGCAATATGAAGGTTTTTGAGGTATCGTATGTTTTCAAAAAATTATATAATATCGCGGAAGCTCTGGGTTCATATATAACCATATCAATATTACAAAAAATTAATTGCTTATTGCTTCTTGCAAGTTAAGAAAAACATCTTGAAAAATGAAATATTTCTCTATTTTTTCTTTACTTAAGTTTCCTTCTTTTAAGAACTTTAGCCGTTTCTTTTCTTGCGAGAGATTTTCCTCTAATGTACTAAAGTCCGCTTTATGCTCCTTACGCTTTATCCTAAAAGGTTCTTTAAATTCATATATATACTTTTTAAGTATTTTAGCGTTTTGTAACTTATAACCTAAATATCTCATTTCCGGATAACATATATATTCTATGTAATTTAACATATTCCTAGATATCTTATTTTTATATCTACCGACGGAAGCATTCGAAATAGTCTTTTCTCCTTTAAATGACGAATTGCTCAACCAAACATTGCCTTTCTGATCCAAAATAGATCTACTGAAAAATTCAGCTGAAAACGGATCAATATTTAAAAATTTAGTGACCTTTTCCAAACTTTGCTGAGGAGATTGCACCATATCTTCAAATTTTAACCAAGCTAAATTCGGGTTATGTTTATGATGTATAAGAAAAGCAATACTTTTTCTCCAATTACGAAGATGAAATAAAAGTGGACGATATTTTCCTATATATTCTGATGCTCTGCCATAATAACTAGAGACTATAATATCCCG
Organism: Candidatus Dojkabacteria bacterium; assembly: GCA_014729085.1. Taxonomy (GTDB): domain Bacteria; phylum Patescibacteriota; class Dojkabacteria; order B142; family WJKM01; genus WJKM01. The sequence goes on from WJKM01000011.1 coordinate 9,132, forward strand.
AGGATCACGTATCAATAAAATATTTTTAAAATCATTTCTACTCAAAAACCCAACAAACTCTTCGCATATGCATTCCTTAGACCCAAAATATAAACGATCTTGATTGTATGCCATATCAATAAGTAACTTTTTAAATATCTCTATAAACTTATCCCTCTTATAATCACTAATAATCCTGTTAATATCTCTCCTTTTTGTATACTGTCCTGAAAACTCCTTCATATCATTAAAAATACGCCCTAATTCATCAGCATCAAAATATACAGTTTCCAAAAATTCACTAAAATCTTTAGGTCTATAAACTTCCTGGAAATAATTAGATAAAGGAAAAGGAGTCTCGCCATAGTTAATTGAGTCCAAAAATTTCTTCTTTGCTTCTATGAATAAAAATGGAAATGGCTGTGAAAGCACGGACAGTTGAGGGTGATTACAAAGAATCTTATCCAACAATGTAGTTCCCGACCTACTCATTCCTGTGATGAAAAAATATTTTTTCATTTATTTTAAATTCCTATTTAAGATTCGATCAATAATTTTTAATCTCTTTTCTCTTAGTTCTCTTTCTTCTTTACTAACCTCATTTTGTTTATCTTTGAGTTTCTTTCCCTCTTTTTTTAATTTTGTTGTTATTCTATCAATATTGTATCTCTGTTCAGGATATTCCAATTCATATCCTAAAAATCCCATCTCCTTTTTGCAATTATACTCTATATATTGAATTTCATAATCTTTGAGCTCTTTTCTATATTTATTGAAATTATTTTTTATTACTGGTTTAGAAAGATTAGACCATTCTTTCATTTTTTCTGCATTTTTTTGAGTAATATCATCTTTGTAAAATTCAAGCATCTTATCTGAATATTTATGCCCTAAGAACTTACATGCATCTTTAAGTTCATTTTCAGTATTAGAAACCAAATCTTCGTATTTAATCATAAGAATTCTTTGTTCATCCTTTAAATAGCCATACTGTTGAATAGAATTCAGCTGATCACTTTTCCATATCTCAGTTGCTCTTATTACACCAAATGGATTGTTATGTGATTTCTTAAAAGATAACACCACATCTCTTGGATCTCTAACCACGTATATAAAAGATGCTTCTGGAAAAGCGCAAAGTATGTAACTAATATAATTATAAAGCCGATTTTCCTTGATAAAGAGATTCTCTTTTGAGTTGGCTTTGGCTTCTTTCTTATAAACATACTTAATTATCGAAGACAACTTTTTTTCTGAGATGTTTTGCAATAATTCCTCCTTGCTGACTTTTGTTTTCCATGTACCCAACTGAAAATTTAGATAATCATGAATATCAGATATTAGAATATTCCAATTCTTTGACTTTTTAATTGATCCATAATTATTGATATTCTGAGCAAATGCTCTAATTACATGTGAGGGGGATGGTCCGCATATTGCTGGATGTGCATTAAATAATTTCGTCGTGAAATTACTTCCTGAACGTTCCGAACATAGTAAAAAATGATAATTCATAATAAATAAAGTTTAATTAAAATGACTTCATATATTTGGTTGACCTAGCTCCGTGGTTAAAAATTAAATCTAAAATAGTTACAGAGTGTTCAAAAGGCGGAAATAGTTGTCTATACTCTGGATAGCCGCCATAATTCATCCACCTGAGTTCTATCCCGTGTTCAGAAAACATATCTTTAGACATGTATTCCTTTGCAGTCGGTCCGTTTAAAAATACTTTCGCACCTGCTTTCTTTAAAAGCTCAATAATACATTCAACATCACCTTCTTGGTGTTCATAATTATAATCTCTTGAAAAAACTACTTTTGTATTAATTCCTAATATGTCATTTATTTCCTTTATATATTCAAAATTAATCTGGCTTAAATTTTCTTCATTATCATCCAAATACAATCTTTTTATCTTATCTTCATATTTTTTAAAAAATTCTGCCTTCTGATAATTAAATTCTAAAGCACGCCAATGCTTTTTTCTCCAATGATTGTTACTAACTACCACCTCGTTAATTGATTGTTTATATCTCCCTTTAACTTTTACTGGAATAGTAAGCCATTGAAGGCCGTTTGGTGTTTTAATCCGATTCCTGTTTCTCCAAGTTCGTTTAACATATTGCACAGAATCAAAGAGGATGAACTCATCCACCATATTGATCATATCGAAATAACCTTTCCATGGGACATAATTAGACTGCATGATAGCTACGACTTTATTTTTATTCATAAGTCTATTTATAAATTATTTAATCAGAATTGTAATCATGAAACATATTTAATTTATATTTTTCTAGAATTGTAAATGCTTCAACTAATTCCTCTGGTTCGACCCCAGATTGATACTTTATCTTTTCAGGTTCAATTCTCTGATAATTCAATGCTACTTTTCTATTCTTTTCATAGTAAGCTCTTTTATCTTTATATGTTCTCCATTCATATATATAAGTAATGAATTGAAAAGACATGATTAAAATCAGTACTGAAGCAATCAACCTTTTTTCAATACCAAATCTATTATGATCAGAAATTTTTTCACTGAAAAATTTTATTAATAAAATCCATACAATTGCAATTACTCCATACTGCAGATGGGTTATATACCTTGGAGATTTACCTACTGATTCACCAAATTCAGCAAAACGTACAACTAGAATACCAATTATAGTTATCCATGAAGAAATTTGAATGAATATTGGTATATAACTCTTTTTATAAAACTTATGTTTAAAAAAAGTGTATAAACTATATAAATGAAGCAAAAAAACACCCAAACCCATAAATATTTCAAACCATAATAACCTAAATTCTCCATGTCTCGAATGAAGAACCGAAGATGATAGTGTTAGGGCAATAAATTCCAAAACCTTTACAAAATTTCCCGTCAAATATTCTATTCTTCCAAAAACACCTTGTCCACCTACGCTATCAGTACCTCTAGAATAAAACACAAGACAGATAATTCCTGTAAATATTATCGCGACCATACTTATAATGAAATTCTTATCTACTCTCTTTTGAAATATTGCATTAATAATAAAGACTATAATCGTTGTACCAATTAAACTTAAAATGCTGCCAGACCCCAAAATAGAAGTCAATAAAATAATACTGAGAACTAAAATAAGTAAAGTATAAAAGCCTTTCACTCTTTGCTTAAGAAAATAATTTAATATTCCCCAATAAATCATATACAAGAAGTTTTTAAACATAGTGAACCCTCCCATAGAAAGATGAATCAAAGCCCACTGGCTTAAACTGAAAAGTATCATAATCAACAAACCATATCCAACTTGAGCCTTTAAACTTTTAATTTCTTTTGGTAAGGATTGTCGATAATAATAATACAACAATATGCCGGTACACACGAGCATGAAAAGACCAATATACCTTTCCACAAAAGTATTTAGATGAAAATATTTTGCATTTAATAAGAACATCATTCTTTTAATAGGAGTCCTATGACTACCATTTATAGGCTCCCATAGGCTACTATAATTAAAATCATTTTCCAAAAAATCTTCAACATCACTATTAACCCACCTTATTTGATCCATGTAAACAATATCTACACATGCTTTCCTTATGTACAAAAAATAATTAATACTAAAAAATATTAAAAGGATTATGAGAGGGCAATATTGCTTAAAAAAATCAAATATTTTGATTAAAATTACTTTTATCCCTTTTTGAAATCTGCACATAGAAGATGTTTATTTTGAATAATTAAGCGCGAGAAATAATTTTGTTATTAGATTGATTTTACTATAATTTAGTATTGACTATTTATAAGTTCACAATATTCTGAATATAACAATATAATATTGCAAAACAAACAAAAATCAAAACTAAAACCAGGAGCAAAACACTACAAGGCCTTTGTAGGTCCCCCAGCTCAATACGATATAATCGGAGCTTCGCAATTCAGATTACTGTGTACTCTTGGTCTAAGAGAACATCATAAACTACTTGATCTTGGATGTGGATCGCTCCGTGCTGGACGCCTATTCATAAGTTATTTAGATAAAAACTGCTACTATGGTATAGAACCGAATAAATGGCTTATTAAAGAGGCTATGAATAATCAAATTGGAGATGATATTATCCGTATAAAAAAACCTAGTTTTTCTTTCAATAAAAATTTTAATACTGAAGTATTTAAAATTAAATTTGACTTTATTATTGCTCAATCTATTTTTTCTCATACCGGACCTGATTTGTTAAAAAAAGGATTATCAAATCTATATAATTCCATCACCAATGAAGGAATTGTCGCATTAACTTTTGTTGAAACTAAAGACAAGAATTTGGAAAAACATGATAACGGTTGGATTTATCCAGATATTTATCAATACTATACAGATACAATAATAAAATTTCTTGATAATAGTAAATTTAAATATACAAAAATCCCCTGGTATCATCCAAGACAAAGCTGGTGGTTGTTAAGTAAAACAAAAGGTAGATTGCCTAACGATCAGGAAACCAAATTGCTGTCGGGAGCTATATTGACAGAAGAATTCAAAAAAAGTTATCTGGATATATTGGACTTCAACACAAAACTCTTGAAAGTAAATAGAGAAAACGAACAACTGAAAAATTCTTTATCTTGGAAAATTACTTCTCCCTTGAGATATATAGGTAAGTTATTAAAAACATTTCGTAGATAGATACTTGAAAACACGGCTAATTCATTTTAGAATCAATAGTTTATCAATAAAACCAGTAACTTAATGGCAAGAAGTGCACACTACTCAAAAAAGGATCTCCTAATTGAATTAATTAGGACTAATTTCAAAATTAAAAATAATGGTTCAATCTTAGGTTTTATATGGGTTTTTCTTCAACCCTTTTTCCATTTTGTAATACTCTATTTTGTTTTTAAATTTTTTAGAGGATCAAATCCAGATGAAAACCTCGCACCTAAAATAATGTATGCTCTGATCACTTTCAATTTTTTCCGCGATGGAGTAATTGGGGGGTCAAGTGCCCTTCTAAAATACTCAAGCATAATTACCAAAGTATATTTCAAAAGAATAAATATAATCCATGCAAACCTACTAATTAATATAATTGACTTTCTGCTTAATATAATTCTTATTACAACGATATTTTCCGTCTTTGGCAAAATTAATTTAAATTTAATAAGCTCTTTTTATTACCTATATATTATTATCTTAGCTGTTGGGTTCGTGTATTCCCTTTCCCTTGTTCTGTCGATTATATTAATAATTGTAAGAGACTTAAGGAACATGTTGAAACTCATTTTCCAAAGTTTATTTTGGCTTTCAGGGATATTTTATGATTTAGACAGTGTTAGATACAGTTTTAGGGTATTAATATATCTTAACCCAATTTCTTATGTAATAGATTCTGTCAAAAAGATCGTAATTAGCGGAGAAGTGGCTAACTTAAATTTAATTCTGATTCTTTCTTTAATAGTCGCTTTATCTATTCCGATCGCTCAATATTTTTTCAAAAGAAATATAGATAAAGTTATTGAATATTTATAAATTAAATTAGAAGTGACACAAACAGCTATAAAAATAAAATCACTTTCAAAAAGTTTCTATACTTCACAGAATACTTTACGTTTTCTGATGGATAGATTTTTACCTTCACGTTTTCAGAACAAAAAAGATAAAGTACAGGTTTTTGAAGATATTAACTTTGAAATCAAAAAAGGAAGTTTTGTTGGCCTAATTGGACCAAATGGATCAGGTAAAACTACATTATTGAGATTAATTGCCGGAGTTTATCCACCATCAAACGGTAAAATACAAGTAAATGGGAAGATTGTTCCCTTTCTTGAACTAGGAGTAGGTTTTAAACCAGATTTAAATGCAATTGATAATATTTTTTTAAATGGTGTTATTTTAGGCATGTCGCGGTCTTTCTTAAAAACTAAGATAGAAGAAATTTTGGAATTCGGAGGTGTGAAAGACTTTGCCCATCAACAAATAAAACATTTCTCAAGCGGTATGCGCATTAGACTTGCCTTTTCCATTGCTGTTCAATCAAAAGCAGATATTTATCTGCTTGATGAAATTATGGCGGTTGGTGATGCCAAGTTTAAAGAAAAAAGTCTGAATAAAATGAAGTCTCTGCTTTCACAAAATTGTACGGTTGTTATGACTTCGCACAGCGAAAACCAAATAATTGAAAACTGTGAAAAGGTTATATACCTCAATGAAGGTAAAATCCAATTTTTCGGTGATGTAGAGAAAGGGATAGACCTATACAGAAAAGATCTCGAAAAAAATGGCGTGTGATTTTAATCGACAAACTTTATGATCAAATGAAGAAATATACTCTTTACGGAAACTGCCAGACACTTGCCCTTAAACCATTTTTAGATTCAAGTAAAGAATTTACTAAAAATTTTGAATATATCCCGATTGAAAGAGTGCACAAAATGCATAAGGAAGACTTGGACAAGTTCTATGAAATCCTTCCTAAAATAGAACTTCTGATTCATATCCCAGTTTCTCAAAACTATAAAGGCAACTCTCAATTCTCAACTCAAAATATACTGAACAACGTTCCCAAAAAATGTATAAGTATTCTCTTTCCTGTCTGTTTTTTCAGGGGGTATAACCCAGAACTTTTCTATTTAAAAGATTTGAATAATAATAAACTAACATCAGATATTGATTATCACGATATCAACATTTTAAAGGCATTTATTAAACAAAACAGTAAATTGAGAGTTCTTCAAAATAATCAATTCTCTGAAAAGCAAATGGAAGAAATTTCTAACGAATCTATTAAGGAATTGGCGTCTCGAGAAAATAACTTATTTGGTACTGGGATTAAAACTGATATCTCAATAAGTCAATTTATTAAATCAAGGTTCAAAGATCAAAGATTATTTTATACAATCAACCATCCTAGTAAATATTTATTAACTTATATTACAAAGCAAGTATTTAAAATACTAAACATTAATACAACTATTTTCTCCAAACGCATAGATCCCTTAGCTTCTACGTCCTATCCAATATACAAAAACGTGTTTCAATCATTAAATCTCAAGTTTGAAAATAATAGTATTTATAAAATCAAGAATAAAATCTATACCAAGAAACGAATCATAAAGAAATACTTCAACTATTACAAGGATTTACCTACTGAATTGCTTGAGATGAATGTTAAACGATATGAGGATAAGTATAAAAATTGAATTATTCCAAACCTATAAAATCCTTCATAACCACTCTCTTGGCATTTTCTTCCATAAAATATTTTTTAATATATTCACTACCCTTTTTACTGAAATCATTCCATACACTCTTACTTTGATATATTTCTGTAACTTTTTTTACAAACTTAGCCGTATCGTCGACTATCGGTACAAACTTCTGTATTTCCCGTAATCCTTCCGCGCCTATTGAGGTTGTAACCACAGGAACCTGATAATACATTGCTTCTAGAAGCTTTCCTTTGACACCTGCACCATATCTAAGCGGTATAACAACTACTTTTATCTTCCTGTAATACTCAATCAACTCTTCATCTGAAATATATCCAGTAACATTTATGCTTTCTGACTGCAAATTCTCAATATCAGACGGTGGCGAACCCCCTATAATATGAAACTTTACATCAGGTATTTTTTCTAAAATTGAAGGAAAGATCTCCTCTACAAACCACAAGACAGCATCTTTGTTTGGAGGATGTTTAAAACCTCCTACATACATAAGGTCATTGCAATCTTCGTATTTTGATTTCCGTGTAAACTCATCTTCATAAAATATAACCGGAATCTGTCTTACCTTTTTGTCTGGAAACTTCGATTTAATAATATCAACCTCCACAGATGATGGATAATAGATAACATCACTTTTCCTAAATATTTCATACTCAAGTTTTTTACTCTTCTCAGACTGTTTTAAACTAGTTTTGTCTCCATTCAGTTCATATTCCCTTTTTTCCCTTAAATAATGCAGATCTATTCCGTAATACAAAATTTTCGCGGTTGTATACTTCCGTATTAACTCAATATACTTTTGAGAAACATAGGGTCGATTCAACAAGACATAATCTATATATTCTCTATTTGCTTTTATCCACCTCGAAAAATTTTTTCTGTAATAATTACCTCCCAAAACCTCCACGCCAAGTTGTTCTAATTCGGTTGTATACGGTTCATAGAGTAGAAAATTATCTCCAACAAATTTCACATTCATTCCCATTTTTCTAAATAGTTTAATGTACATGAATATACTTTTAGAACCAGTATCTTTATCAAAATGAGGAACATAATGATCTATAATTACAATCGTAGGCTTTCCCATTGTTCTGTCTCTGGCCTGAAAAATATTCTCCCCTGTTTTAAAATTTTCTTTTGTTAATACCTCCCTCCATTTATTTCTGAATTTTTGCTTATTTACAACCTGATATTTCTTAATTCCCTGATTAATCTTTGTTCCATGAGATATTCCCTCGAAATGCACAATTCTCGAGAGTGGCTGAAAAACCGTACGTAATCCTTCGCTACGAACACTAAAAGCAAGATCGACATCTTCGTAGTACGCTGGGGCATATCTCTCATCAAACCCTTCAAGCTTATCCCAAATCAGTTTAGGAATGCATATTGCAGCCCCGGAACAATAATCTACATCTTTTACATAATTATATTCAGGCTTGGAAGGCTCATCCCCTCTTCCATAATTCCAACCGGATCCATCCTGCCAGATAATCCCGCCTGCCTCTTGCAACTGTCCATTAGGATATATAAGTTTCGATCCAACAAGCCCAATGTTCTGATGTTTCTGGAATAAATCTAAAACTGAAGAAAGCCAATCTTTTTGCACATAAGTATCATTATTCAGTAAAAAAACATAATCACCCTCTGCCATTTCAACTGCCTTATTACAATTTCCAGAAAAGCCAAGTGCTTTCTCATTCCTCGAAACTTTGATGTTTTTAACATAAGCTGTTATATCTTTTGTTTTATCGGTTGAAGCATCATCTGCAATGATGATTTCGTATGTAATACCTTCTGTATTTTCTAAAATTGAATATAGACAAGCAAAAGTATATTCCCATTTATTTCTGACCGGAATGATAATAGAGACTTCAACATTCTCGTTTTTGGGAAAAATCAATTCGCCTTGCTCTATTTCACTAAACTTCTTAAAAAATATAGGCAATTGAGAGTTTCTGGTTGTATCCTCTGTATTAGTTATAAATCTATGTCCTTTTAAATACCAAATGCATCTTTTAATAAATTGTACTACCCCCTCTCTTTTTAGAAGTATAAGGCCTGAGAAAAAATCCTGTTTTGCTTGGCCAAATACTTTCAACAAATCAACAATCTGTCTAAGAGGAGAAGTTATTTTCCAGGATATTGAACTTTTAACTTCTTTCACTTCTCTTTTATAAATTTCTGATTCCTGTTCTTTATTTTTCAATTGCTTATGTAATTCTTTTTTCTCAAAATTGAGTGTATTAATCTGATCTTCTAAAAATTCTTGAGTTCTGTTAAAAGACGTATCTATCCATCCTGCATTTTTTTTCAGTAATGAAGTATATTCCTTTAGCATAGCTTGCTTGTCAAGAGAGGAACTAGAAAAAATTTGCTCTTTTAATTTCTCAGCCATTCTATTTATTTTATTATCTATAGGCAGTTTCAAATTCTTCTTGAGCTGATGTCTTAAATCTGGATTTAAAAATTCATTTATTTTATCTTTATTCTTACTTAATCCCGATGGAAATTTTATTTGTAATTCGTCAGTAACCTTTTGTAAAACTTGATAAGGATTTTGTAGGAATTTATCAAATGTGATGAACCCCCTGTCAAATTTTTGTGTATATAATAAACCAAACAGATTGTATTTCAACCAAAGCAATGTAGATTTATTAATCGAAAACCCTTCTCTATTATTAAGGGAACTAGCTACCTCCCGGAAATCTCGTAATACATAAATATACTTAATTTCTAAATCTAATTTCTGAAAAACTGATTCCCAAATTGGGAGTAGAATACACAGACGAGGATCTTTAATACACCACAGTCTCGTATTACGAAAATTTTGTTTAAGAAAAGTTTCAATATTATTTTTATATTTTTGCAGTTCTTTTTTCTCCCACCAGTTTTTCGGAAACAATTGAACATCACTATACCTACTTTTCAATTCTTTCAATATTTGTTCATTGATCTTATGAACGTCTACATTCTCGAAATTTCCTTTTTCGTTATCAAAAGTGGGAGGAAATAAACTCTCCCCTAAATCGCAACCTAAAATCCTTAATGTTCCAGCAACTGCAGAGGTACCACTTCTATGCATTCCAAGGATAACTATACCTTTTTTCATAAATTGATTTATTAATATAAATAACTTTTATTTTTTCACTCCCATCCAAAATCTTTAGCAAGAAGGTTATCTAATTTTTGGTTATGTGGTTTGAAAAACTTAGTTAATTCTCTTCTTAATTTATCATCTACTGGATTATACCTTCCCGGATTATATTTTTTATATTGCTTTTCCTTATAATCTTCCAAATCTAAAAATCTAAATACCTGACTCATTGTGTCAGTCGTATTTTCAAAAAGATCCTTACTCTTCAAAATTAAAAACCTTTCTCTCGGGAATTCAGAAAACCATCTTTTAAAGAAATAATAATATAAACCTCTCCATAAATACCCTCTCTGACCAAACGAATGTGTTTTTAATAAAACAAATTTTGACAAGGGGTTCTTAGTTTTATTTAGAATATTTATCTCTTCCTCAAATGCCTGTTCTATATCTCTCTTTTCATTCCCAAGTTTGGCCATTTGATAATAATTTGAAACAGCACGATCAACTGGATTTCGTAAAACGGCAATGAATACCGAATCATCAAGATATTTTTTTATTCTTCTAACTGAATTGCGGTAATCACAAAGATAAGATGTGCTTGCCTCTCCTGTAATATAATTAGAATCATTTGGAATATATGCGAAATGCGCAGAATACCAATCAAAACCATTTTTAAATTTTTTTGTAAAAAAATGAGTTTCTTTCTCTACAGGTGTTAAAATCTTTGGGTGATTAATCATATATTGGAATAACGAACTAGTACCCGATTTTTCAGCTCCGATTATAATGAAATTAGGCCTACCTTTTTTCTTATCTTCCCAGTATTTTTGAATAAATTCAGGGTTTGATCTTGATAATTTTAGATTTAATACCTTGTTAAATTCTCTTATGGCTTTCTGGAACTCTTTCTCTCTTGTATATAAATCAGCAAGATTAATACGGGCCCGTACAAATTCAGGATAATTTTCAATAATTTCAATATATTCTTTTTTTAACTTATTAATAATTGCTGAATTTAATTTTATGTTTCTTAAAATTAAATATGTTGGATCAAATTTATAATCTACGTTTATTGATTGGATAAAAATATCTACAGCTTCATCTATTTCTCCTTGAGCTATTTTTTCTTTAGCTTCTTTAAAATATTTTTCTGCTGTACTGTTTCCAGGGTTGCTCATAGTAAGTTTGAATAGTTAGCACGAAACACTTTTCAATAAAATTAAAAACATGCTATGGTTTACAAAGTGTTTTTATATTTTACAAGATATAACTTAATAATGAAAAAAGCATTTATAACAGGGGTAACTGGACAAGACGGAAGCTATCTTGCAAAACTCTTACTTGATAAGGGATACGAGGTATATGGAGGCATAAGGAGAAGCTCAATTAATAATGTTTGGCGATTAAAATATCTAGACATAGAAGACCAGGTAAATCTTGTTCAATTCGATCTTGCTGATTTCTCTAATATTTTTTCGGTCATTCGGGATACAAAACCGGATGAATTTTATAATATTGGAGCCATGAGCCATGTTGGAACTTCGTTTAAACAACCTATTTACACAGCCGAAATTAATGGCATGGCAGTTCTAAATATGCTCACCAGTATTCGACAATTATGTCCCGAATGTAAATTCTATCAAGCCTCAACTTCTGAGATGTTTGGTAAAACAAAGGATAAAAGTCAAGACGAAGAAACTCCCTTTCACCCACGTAGCCCTTATGGAATCTCAAAATTATTTGCGTATTGGTGGACAGTAAATTTTAGAGAGGGATATGGAATGTTTTGCATTAACGGAATTTTGTTTAACCATGAATCTGTTCTAAGAGGAGAAAATTTCGTCACAAAGAAGATTGTTAAATACTTTTCAAAACTGAATAAAGATGGTTATGATCAACCACTTAGACTTGGTAATTTAGAAGCAAAGAGAGACTGGGGATATTCACCTGAATATGTAGAAGGTATGTGGAAACTAATGCAGCTCGAAGAACCGGATGATTCTGTATTATCTACAGGAGAAGCTATTTCTGTTAGAGATTTTCTTCTGACAGTTGCTGAATATTACGATATTCAGCTTAGATCTGAAGGTAAAGGGAAAGAGGAAAAGTTTTATAATTCAAAAACTAAAGAATTGTTGGTAAAAATAGATCCAAAATTTTATCGGCCTGCAGAAGTAGATTATCTCTGTGGCGATTCATCAAAAGCCCAAAAAGCCATCGATTGGAATCCAGAATATACTGGGAAGAAACTTGTTGAAAAAATGTGCGAAGACGAGGATAAATTGCAAAAATCTTAAATATTTCCAGAATCAATCAAATAATAGGAAATAATACACTGATTTGTTTGCTTTCGTTGTATTACCCTTACAATTCTACTAAGGAATTATCCCCTATAAACAGCTTTGATGCTCTCGGCATTTCTTCTTTTTCTCTAATTTCAGCATCCCACCCAATTAATGAACTATCTATACGGGTTTTTACATCATGCATGTATACATTACCCCAAATAATGCTGTTCTCAATTTCACAGTTGATTATTTTGCTGTTATCGTAAATAGCTGTATAAGGACCAATATAAGAATCTTTAATTACACAGTCCTTTCCTATAACCAAGGGGCCTCTCAGAATTGAATTCGTGATAGTAGCTCCCTTTTCTATCTTAACTTTTCCACTTAGTTTTGATTCTGCATCTACCTCTCCTTTGACATCAAATTCAATAAAACTGTCCATTATAATTTGGTTTGTTACCAAGGTATCTTCTGGGTTTCCAGGATCTTTATACCAACCCTTTACTATCTCAAGTTTTACTTTGTATCCGTGCTCTATTAACCAATTATAAGGAGATGCTATCTCGAGCTCTCCTCTAGCAGATGGTTTTATTTTGTCCTTTCCTTTAAAACATTGAAATATATTTTTATCAAAAAAATAAAAGCCCGGTACAGCATAAGAATTTTTAGGGTCATATAAATCTGATTTATCAACTACTCCCGGTTTTTCCACATATCTAATTAAGTCATTTGTCTTCTTTTTAATAGTTGCCATTCCAAACCTTTCGTGTTTTTCTATAGGTACTTTTACGCCCAAAATCAAACCATTTAAAGAACTGTTATCAAATTTTTCTACATACTTTTCCAGTCCTCTTTCCAAAATATTATCTCCGAGAACCATTATAAATTTTGAACCGGCCATAAACTCTTCAGATAAAGCTAGAGCATGTGCAAGACCTCCAGGATGATCCTGAAAAATGTAGGTAACATTCACATCCCATTTAGATCCATTCCCAAAGATTTTCTCAATCTCCTCTCTTGTTTCATTCACAATGATAGCAATATCGTTTATTCCTGCTTTAACAAGCATCTCAAATGGATACTGAATTAATGGTTTATTTGCAATTGGAATTGAATGTTTGTTGCAAGTATGTGTAAGAGGTCTCATACGTGTTCCTCTTCCGCCTGCTAGAAGGAGTGCTTTCATAAATTCTATTTAACAGATAATAATGGTTAATTATAGTTTATGAATGCAGATAAAAAAAGTAAACATTGGTAAGCTGTGTTATTTAGAATTTAGGTTTTCTTTATATTCCTTCAATACTTGCGGGAGTCTATCATGAATTTCGGGAAGTTCTATTCCTTCTCCCTTAAGCTTGGCAGTATCTAAGATACAATTTGATCTTCCTGCTTTTGTAATTTCTTCAAGCTCTTCAACCGAGAATGTCTTATACTTAAAGTCAGGATCGACTATTTTTTTATACAAATCTAAAATCTCGGAATGTTTTATGAAACCAGGATTAATCACGTTGTATATTCCGACCTTTTCTCTATTAATAAGCTCTATTGCTGCATTAATAAAATCAGGAATAACAGTAATTGAATTTGGTACATCAATTACCTTTTCATAATGAGTTATTTTCCAGATTAAATTTCTAGGACTTGGCACACCATCCAAAGGCATTCTAAGTCTAAGCTGAAGTATAGGAAAATATGCAAGCATCTCTTCTGCCCATGCTTTTGTTTTAGAATAGTAGCTTGGAATTTTATTTGGATCAGGTTTATCAGATTCTTTATATGCTACCTCTGTTCCCCCTTGATATACACACCCGCTTCCGAGATGGACCATTTTTAAATCATAAGTATCTGCAACTTTCGCTAGAATTAACGGACCAGCAACATTGGAATACAATGTCTCCATTTTATGTTCTTCGCACCAGTCAATATTTGGGTGCCCCGTCCTTCCTGCACAATTTAATATGGTTGTTGGCTCATATTTATCAACAGCCGCCTTAACCTGGGAGATATTAGCAATATCAGCCTTCGTGATAACAGCTTTATCTTTACCAATATGTTCTAAAAATTTATGAGCTAGATATCCATAACCGAAGATTAAAAATCTCATATCATATGATATTTATAAATAAAGTAGGTATTTCACAAATCATTATTTTAATTTCCTCCACCACCATTTATTGGCTTTATACCACTCTACTGTTTTTCTAATACCTTCATCAAATTTGATCTCAGATTTCCATTTAATCTCTTTTTGTATCTTTGTGGTATCGGTTGCATACCTTCTATCATGGCCTTTACGGTCTTGGACATATTCTATATAACTCTCATCTTTGTCTAATAGATCAAGTATTTTTTTTGTCAATTCTAAATTCGTCATCTCATTTCCTGCTCCAATACAATAGGATTGTCCAATTTCCCCCTTAACAAGTATTCTCCAAATAGCACGTGTATGGTCCTCAACAAAAAGCCAGTCTCTTATGTATAAACCATCACCATAAACCGGCACTTTCTTATCTTGCATCAAATTTGTAATGAATAAAGGAATAATTTTTTCTGGGAATTGATAAGGACCATAATTGTTTGAGGAATTCGATATTGTTATTTTAGTTCCATAAGTATTGAAATATGATTTTGCAAGATGATCCCCTGCTGCTTTTGAAGCACTATATGGACTTCTTGGATCGTATAATGATTTTTCATGAAAAGGGGGATCATCCTCATCTAATGCGCCAAATACCTCATCTGTTGAAACTTGATGAAACCTTATATCAAATTCAGTTGCTATATCTAAAAGAGCCGCAGTTCCCAAAATATTTGTCTCTAAAAATATCTGAGGTGATTTTATTGAATTATCAACGTGTGTCTCCGCAGCAAAATTGACAATCCTTTTTACATCAAATTCCGTAATTATATCTGCTAATAATCTTTTATCTTTAATATCCCCTTTAATAAATTTATATCTGGAGGAATCTTTTACATCTCGTAAATTATCTAAATTTCCAGCATAGGTTAATAAATCCAGATTAATTACTTTGTCAACGAGCTTTTTTTTAATCAAATATCTCACAAAAGAAGATCCCATAAAACCAGCTCCTCCTGTTACTAATATGTTCATAAATTTTATCTTGAAGTTAATAAATGATTTTAATAATTTGATTGATAAGTTGCAAACAATGCTAGGAATACCCTTCTTTACCTATAATCATAATATATATAAATACCTGACTTTTTGTAAGGTAAGTTAATTACATAACTACCTCTTTTGGGTATTTGAATACTATTAAACATGGATTCCAACTTATTAATAAACCTATCTTTAGGTAAGGAATCAATCTGAAACTCCCAATTCTTGATTAAAGGCTGGTCATTTGCGCTAAAGTAGGAACCCGAAGGCAACCACAGAACTGTATCATTAGAGATCTTATTTAAAAGGGTTTCGACTTCTTGCTTGTCATCCTCATCAAACTTATGGTTTTTCAGGTCTTCGGGAACATAGTAAAAATTCTGAGAGTTTGAGGGTATCCCTTGTTTTTGGTAATTAGGTTCACAGAAAACAAATCCAAAGTCGACTTCCTTAATTTTTTTGAAAAATATGTCAAAAAAGTGATTTCTGCAATAAAACTTCCGATCATTTATCTTTCTATCCTTCTTCCTATAAACTGAAATTACCGGATCAATTATGAATTTATATCTTAAACTCTTACCGCAATAACAGCATTCTTTCTGTCCCATTATTTTTTTTAAAATATTCATAATCGGAAGTAAGGTACGAATTTAATTGACTTCTGCTCAATCTAAACCAAGATCATTATAAATAATATGTTCCTCTCCATTCGGCAAATTAACTGAAACTTCATATGCATCCTGGGATAGTTTAGAATATGTGACCTCTTTTCCTAGAATATTGTTTTCTATACCTGCACTTTCTAAATCTTCAGGATATTCTAAATTCTCAATGTAATAGGTTTCTATCTCCATTTGTATCTGACGCATCTGGGCTTTCATTTTTGTAACTTCCGCCTGCTTGTTGACTTTCTGTATACCTGTAACAAACAAACTCAATATAATAAAACTTACTCCACAAATCAGTGCGCAACCAATACCTATGAATAGATATATAATTCGAAATTTCGAATTATTTGACTTTAAATCCTCTGATATACCTTCTTCCATTTTAGATTTTTTATTTGATATCCTTAGTTAAAGAGTTGTCAAACTGATTTGAAGCATCCTCAATTTCATTTATTTTGGTATCACTTTCCACGTTTTTTCCTGAGAGACTATAAACTTCTCCGTTAGATAATTTAATCTTCAATATATATCCCTTTTGCTCATCCTGTCTATAGATTACCTCCTCACCTAAAATATTGTTTTCAACTCCTATGGTAGAAAGGCTTTGCGGATACTTTGAGCTTTGAAGATAATAAGTTTCTATTTGTTTTTGAATACTTTGCAACTCAGTTTTAACTTTTAGAGTTTCCGTACTATTATTTAAGTCTCCTACAGCAGACATGCCCGATTCAATCTGGTCACTTGTTTTGCATCCAACAAAAATGAAACAAGTTAGAATAAAAATAAATATGATTTTTCCCTTCTTTTTTACCATTATTTTTTACATATTTGGACTATCATATACATTTTATATAGTATTTATAACTAAATAAAGTCATTTTTCCCCTCTTTTGTGACATACTTAAAAACATGTTGTAATAGATTTAATTTTGTTGCAAAATATTATGAACAATTAATATTTTTAAAAATACTAATGAAAGAAAATAATAAAAAAATCATAGCAACAGTTCTTGTAGTAACCGTATCTTTACTTTGTTTTGGAGTACTGATCGGTCTTGGAATAACTTATTTTCTCAAAGAGGGAAAAGACCAAATT
Organism: Candidatus Dojkabacteria bacterium; assembly: GCA_014729085.1. Classification (GTDB taxonomy): domain Bacteria; phylum Patescibacteriota; class Dojkabacteria; order B142; family WJKM01; genus WJKM01. Next base: position 26,594 of record WJKM01000011.1, read on the forward strand.
GCTAAATCAGATGACAAATCATCGAAATCAGCTGAAGAAACTGAAACTATAAAAATTACACAAAGAAAACCTTTTGCCACAGTAAAAATAGATGAAGAAATATATTCTCCAAAGGTACCCGAATACAATACCGGAGAAGATCTTGTAAATGTTGTCAACCTTGATAGATTTGGATTCCAAGAATCTGAGTTAGACAAATTAGAAACTAATTATTTTATCGTTGCAGATGATCAGAAAAGTAATAGTCAACACGAGGAATTTTTTCCTATATATGAAGAAAATAGATACTCTGATATTCCTAACTTTATTACTACAGACTCAGCTTTGCATACTTACCATCTTATGTTTAACGATACTCTTAAAACTCTAGAACAAGCAGTATTTTATGACAAAATGAAAGATGTAACTAATTCAATGTTTGAGGAATCCAAAAATCAGTATGAATACTTTAAGAAGGTGGGAAACAAAGAACTTGAGCCTGCAGCACTTCGAAATGTAGCCTATTTTGCAGTAGCTATGGAATTGTATGAAGAAGACGTACAAATACCCGAATATGTTAAAGAATATGTTGATGAAGAGATTAAGTTAATTGAAAAACATGAAAAAATTGCTCTTTCCCCAGTTTTAAATCTTAATACAGACCCGAGCTTAGAAGAGTTTGTAGAAGATATAAAGGAAGATTACACACAATATATTCCAAGGGGGCATTACACTAAAACTGAACTTCTAAAAAAATATTTTAAAGTTATGATGTGGTATGGTAGGGCTACATTTTTACAATCAGATGAATCTCAAAGTAAAAGCGCTATGTTAATGACCCATGCATTACTGAAAAACAATGAAGCTTTTAACAGCTGGGCTGACGTTTATGATGCTACAAGCTTTTTTGTAGGAAATAGCGACGACCTAGGTGTTTATGAATATTCCGATGTTATGAAGATCGTCTTTGGAGATAATCCAGAACTTAAAGATTTTGATAATTACGAAAATTTAGAAAAATTTATGGAGCAAATTAAGGAACTTGAAGCTCCTCAAATCAACTCCGTTCCAATCTTTGATGAATCCTTAAATAAGGATCGTGAAGAAAAAATAAAGGGGTTTAGATTTATGGGACAAAGGTATACGCTTGACGCTGATATTTTTCAACGATTGGTTTACCGAGAAGTTAAAGAAAATGAAGAACAGCAACAAAGAATGCTTCCTAAATCCCTGGATATTCTAGCTGCTATGGGTTCCGAAAAAGCATATGAACTCTTAGTCTCGCAAGGAGATACTAAATTTGAAGGATATGATAAAAATTTACAAACACTGAAATCTAAGATAACCAAATTTGAAGAAGATACTTGGACTCAAAATCTATACTGGGGATGGCTATATACTCTTAGACCATTTACAGAAGAATTTGAAAAAAACTATCCAGCATTCATGACCAATAAGGCTTGGGCTTACAAAGACCTAAACTCGTATCAGGGATCCTGGACAGAGCTAAAACACGATACAATTTTATATGCTAAGCAGGTTTATGCAGAGATGGGAGCTGGGGGCGGTGCCGTTCCAATAGAGCTAGATGACAGAGGCTATGTAGAACCCAGAGTAGAAGTTTATGCTCGTCTTGAAGCCCTAGCTGATGCTACTATCAAAGGACTTGATGAACGGCGGATGTTTAACATTAACTTTGAATATTCCGAAAATTCAGATTGTCCTGAAGATGTTAACGAGGAAGATAAACCTTTTATGTGTCCTTTGATGGAATATAAATTTGAAGGTAAGACATTAAAGGATAATCTAATTAGACTCAGAGACTTATCTTCCAAATTAAAAGATATTTCAATTAAAGAACTTGAAAATAAAAAATTAACTGAAGACGATTATACTTTCATCAGAGAATATGGAGGCGAAATAGAACATATGTGGTATTCCACATTCCACACAGATGCTGATATCCATACCACATTAAATAAAAATCCTTTAATGCTCGTTGCAGACGTTGCAACTGATCCAAATGGATTAGTACTTGAAGAAGCAACAGGAGAAGTTATGGAAATCTTTGTGATTATTCCTGTCTCTGGAGGTAAAGAAGATTATTATCGTGTTGCACGAGGCACAGTCTGGAGCCAGTATGAATTTACCCAGCCAATGGATCAAAGACTCACCGATGAAAAATGGCAGGAGATGGTTAGAAATGAAGAAATTCCTGAACTAGCTGATTGGAAGAAACAATACATAATTCAGACAGACACGATTAGAGTAAAAGCTGTACCTCAAAGTTACAAAGAAGCAATAGACAATGAATGGATGACTCCAGACGAAGCTAAAAGAGATTGCGCTGATTCAGCTGGAACCTTTGTAGAATGTGGAAATGTGTGTCCGGAATATGATCAAGATTGTGATAAAGAATGCGAACCGATTTGTAAGTATTATTGAAAGTGATAAAGGCGGTATCTTCTTATATACCGCCTTTATGATTCAAAAATTATTCTAAATAATCTGCCCATACATCAAATTCCGGATCACTACACATCTCAGTATCATGGTTGCATGGTATATACCATCCCTGTACTATCTTTTTCAGTTTTATGCTTTCTCCGCTTTCGACTGAAATAGCCAAAGGTGTAAAAGCGGCTTTACATACTGCATCTTCATAACAAATAAATCCTACTTTATTCCACTTCCCATTATCCTCGGGTGGTCCTGCATTCGGATTGCACTCGGGAATAAAACTATCATCATATGTATCACATTTTGTGTAATATGCTTTCGTACTACCACAAGCACTATCCTCTTCATTACAATCCGCTTCATATTTATAAACAGCATATACTAAATACTTACCTGGATCTACAGTAATTGAATATTCGCTTTCTCCTTCTTCAGTATGCGTACATATTTCCTCTTCATCGGCAGTATTAACTGCACAGACTTCCATGGCTGGCAAATTTTCAGACGGATAACTAACAGACCCTGCTATTGTTGCGCCTTCATCGTCAGCCTCACCGGTCTGAATTTCTTTCTCATTGACCTCAGCTTGAGAAGGTTCTAATTCTGTCGTAGGCATAATTTTTTCCGAACTTTCCCCTTCTCGTCTGAAAAACCCGATTCCCCAGACTATGACAATAGTGACAACGAAAAAGCCAAGAATACTTATAAATAGTAATACTTTGCTTGATGCTCCTTTTGTTGTTTTTACATTCATCTATTTAGATTTTAAAGATTCCTTTATAAAAATTTCTTTATTTCTTGTAGTTAGGTAATAACTTTTCAATTCATAAAAATCCCCTCCTAAGACAATTAAATTTATCATATTTCATATCAGTTTACGCTTGATGAAACAGAATTTCATGGTAAAACTTTTCTTATAACCATGACTTGGCGAGATGTTTCATCTCGTTATTAACGCTAATGGACTTTACAATAGAATCACATATATTCACATTTTTATAACACTCAACTGACAAAGCACCATAATCTGGAAGATACGTTAACAAAGTTTCGCCTTGACAATCAGTAGATTCTTTATCATATCTTGTATGATAGGTATAAGTTCGCTCTCCCTTTGAATTTTCAAGTGGAATCCTATAGATCTGTAATCCATTAGAAAAGCTTCCAACATTCTGTATCTCATCCATAGAAGGTATACAACCTGCCCCTGGTTCAAATAGATTTATTGCCATTTTATATTCAGAATTGTAGAGTTCAATATTTTCACAATCCACAACACTACCGGGATGCCTGACTGATTCCACAGTACTATCTGAGGGAATAGTGGCATATAATTCAATTCCCTTATCTTTACATATATCATGAGGATTAATAATCAAACTTTTCTTTATCCACAAGTCTTGAGTTTGATTAGCTTGTTCTTCGGAATCAACATCACCCTCGTTTTCTTCTTTTTCTACCGGTTGAGGTGTACTCTCTTCTTTTGGGCCTGCTGTTTGGACAGCCTGTGTAGTAACATTGCTTTTATCGTTTTGATTCTCTTCCTGAGTTGAATTCATCTTATATATTACAAGAAATAATGCAGAGAAAATAACCAAAATGATCATAACTATTAAGATAAACCTTAAGGAAAATTTTTTCATTATTCTTTCTATTGAATTAAAATTATAATAATTTAACTTCTTGTAAATACATAAACTTGATAAAACAAAAAACAACTCTTTACTCTTATTATTCATAATAATTAGTCTTTGTACGGTTTTCATTTTGGTACTATTGTATTCTATATATTACAAAAGTTTAAATCCCAACAATACCCTTTATACAATTAAGACGGATGATTACGAACTTTTGTTACACCAAAATAGAATTGAGGTCTTTAGATACAAGAGAGACCGGCAATACAAAATCTGGGAATCAGAAGACGATATCAAAAAAATTGATAAAGTTTTACTTTTCGATCATGATAATGACGGGAAGAAAGAACTCCTAGTGGTCTATTGGAGATACGGCGACTACCTTGGAGAAAGGCCATTTTTGAAACCTATTGTAGGCGACGAGAGCTTAAGCCAGCATATAAATATCTATGAACTTGAACCTTATATTCACCTTAAATGGGGAAGCTCTTCTCTTCCTAAACCAATTATCAATCTCCAAATATGTAAGGAAGACACAAGTGTACTCTGTGCAGGCGAATCCACTTATGAGGAATTTCCAACAATCATAAAAAATATTAAGCTCGAATGGAATGGGTGGTGGTGGGAAAAAGATTAATAACCAATGTTTAATAATTGTCGAACTGTCTATATATACCTCCTCTCCTCCAAGAACTTTACAATGATATCTACACTTTCCTCAACAGTTAAATCCTGAGTTTTTATCTCTATCTCGGGATCTTGTGGTTCTTCATATGGAGCTGAAATGCCCGTAAAGTTTTTAATTTCACCTTTTCTAGCTTTTGCATACAATCCTTTTTTATCTCTTTTTTCACAAATTTTTATAGGAGTATTTACATATACCTCTATAAAATTATGTATTTTCATTCTTAGTTCGTCTCGTTGTTTTTTGTATGGTGAAATAAAGGAAGCAATAACCCCAATATTATTTCTCGCTAACATTTTAGCTACAAATCCAACCCTTCTGATATTTTCATCTCTATCCTCTTTTGTAAAACCTAAATCTTTGGTCAAGCTTTCTCGAACGATATCTCCATCCAGTCTCTCAACTCGAATATTACGTTCAAGAAGCTTCTCAAAAACTTTATCCGCAAGCGTACTTTTTCCAGATTGAGAAAGTCCCGTTAACCACAGAACAAAACCTTTCTGAAATCCATTTTTATTTTTATAAACTGGATCTACCATAGTATCTCTGCTATTAGTCAATAAATCGAAAATCTCTTTTCTTAAAATATATTCAGGTGGTTTTTCTTTTTTTTCAATATGTTCCCTCATCTTTGAACCGCTGAATTTTACCTGACTTTCATTTGGGCATTGGTCAACAAAACAATGCTTTTTATTTGATTTATTGTATACAACTTCAGGGAATTTCAATATTTCTATAGCCAACTCTTCTTTTGAAAAATTTTCAAAAATTTCTTGTGCCTCATAGGCTTTGTAAAAGTCTTTAACTCCTGCATGATCCCGGCCTACGATAAAATGGCTGCATCCATAATTCTGTCTAATGATAGCATGCAGAACTGCTTCTCTTGGTCCTGCATATCTCATCCTCAAGGGCAAAATCCCTAAAACAACTTTATTCCTAGGATAAAATTTATCCAATAAAATCTCGTAACTTCCTAAAATATATTCATCTTTGAAATCCCTCAGTTTTTTTTCTCCGATTACCGGCTGAACAAATAAGCCATCTACTTTTTTTAAAGCTTCTTTCTGCAAAAACTCATGTCCCCTATGCGGGACATTTCTCGTCTGGAAAGCGACAATCTTCTGCCAAGCCCTTAAATTAAAGCGTTCCCTTGTCTTTACCGGACTTAAATTGTATTCTGGATATAATTCCTCCTTAGATTCTATTAAATATATATCACCTCCAAGCATGTATTTATCCCTTTCAAAAACTTCTTTTACTCCTGGGTGTTCTTCGCTTAAAGTACCAAATACGCCTTCTGCATATTCTTTTTTATCGACCTCGTATATTTCTGGATCTTCTAAAAGACCAATTGGTCTTTTATTCTTATCTACCAATACTACTATTTTACTGTCGGTAATTTCTTCAGCTTCTTTTGCTGTAATGTCAAGTACAATTGGAATTGGCCATACAGTTCCATCTTTAAGCCTCATATCATGTATTACACTCTTAAAATCTTCTTTCCCTATAAATTTATTTAAAGGAGAAAAAACTCCTCTTCCAATATTCTTTACATCCTTTACTTCCTCATCTTCGAGCTCAAGCATGACAAGCTTATCTATTGATTCAAGTATTTCGTTGAACTTAGATTCATTAATGATTCGTGAAACTAGTTTACCACCATGAGGGTTGATGATTTTATCCATTTAAATAGACTTTATACAAATTAATCAATCATTTAATATATTTATTACTTTTTTATGTAATAGGGCATTTGTTGCGACCATTCCTTTTACTTTGTCCTCAGAATTAAAAGTATATTTGATTACATTTCCTTTAAAATCTGTTAGTTTCCCACCTGCTTCATTAATAATAACATCTGGTGCACAAGCATCCCATTGTCCCAGTCTTTTATAACTATTATAAAATAAGTCAGCCTTCGCTTCTGCTATTATTCTTATTTTAGATCCATTACTTCCATGATGAAGAATTTTTTGTGTATTCATTTTTTCTAATAACTGCTCGTCCTCTTTACTAAAATGACTCCTACTCATTACAGCCCTGACTTTCCTTAATTGTTTATTGCTTGAAACTTTTAACCTATTCTTTTGCTCTCCATGCAAAATGTATGCTCCATTTTCTTTTAGCGCATATGCTAATTTTTGTTTAGCAGGTTCGTATACTATTCCTAAAACTGGTCTTTTATTAAAAACCAAACCCATCATAATAGAAAACTCGTCAGTTTTATCAATAAAATCCTGAGTACCATCCAATGGATCGACTACCCAGAATTTTTCTGTTTCTCTTGAAAGCTTTTCTTGTTCAGTCTCCTCAGATAAAATTGGCCAGTCGTATTTCTTAAGTCCCTTTATTAAAATTTTCTCAGCCTTTAAATCCGCTTCAGTTACTGGAGTTTTATCCTTTTTTTCTTTAGGGGAAAATTCATTATTATAAATATCCATTACAACATCTCCTGCCTCTTCAACCAAAGATATTGTTTCTGTTAATAGTTGATCCAAAATTCTAAACCTTGATTAAATTATTGACAACGTTTCAATCTTATATTGAGCTCCTAATTTTGTCAAAAATTTCTACTTTGAAATATATAATATTATATAATTCAGCATAAATTAGTTCACTTATGTTCCTATGGAACTTGAAAAAATAGGTATAGTAAGGCCGGGCATAAGAACAAGCGGAGGACATGAAAGAGCTCGCTTTCTGTTTGAGAACCTGATTCAGGAAATAACAGATGAGGAAACAGATACGCTTTCATTAAAACCTCAAGAGCCATTATCCGGATTTGGCGAAAAGCTTAATCACAAAATATGGGAAACTACAGTAGAGAAAGGAAAGGAAAAATTAGCCCAGCAATCCTCTCAAGAAAACATGAAGGGAGGTTTACTTGGACTTGCTGGTAAAGTAATTAACAAAACGATCAATAAAGGAGCAGAGATTGTTCGAAGCAGTGATTTATTCAATAGAATTCTTCTTAAAAATTATCTTACCCGTTTGGCAGGTTCTTGTTGTGATTCCATTGTATCTTCTCAATATATGGCATTCCCGAAAAATCAAGATGGGACACATCTGAGAGGACTTTATTTACCTCTTGATTTAGCAGTCCATAAACCTGTCGGAAAAATTGCCCAAGAATATGGGGATCGATTTACTGTACTTGCTCCAACAAAACTAATGACTCCAAACTTAATTTCATTAGGAATTAAAGAAGGTCAGATAATTGAAACAGGATTTCCTTTTCCCGAAGAGATGTATACCAGCATTAATCCTCGATTAGAAAAACAAAAACAGATCCACGAAGGCAATTCTCAACATCATGCTCTAATAATGACTGGCTCTCTAGGACCTGAAAAGCCACAGGCATTACAAACAGCTGAGGAACTCCTTAAACAAGGGATAGAAGTTACTATTCTGTGTGGAGATAATAGAGAATACTATTTAGACTTTAGAGAACAATTAGAGGAAATAAAGAAACATTATCCGGACGCAAGGTTGCATCTAGTAGGAGGCGAAGAAGGAACGACAAGAGAAGATGATTTACAAAACTGGGCTGATCTAATTTCTAATCCAGAACTTACCCTGCTTTTAACTCGTCCCAATGAAATGTTGTTCATCGGTACTTCTCTTGGTTTCCAGACCCTTCTTTTTGATCCTTTCCAAACCCACGAAGAAAAAGCCTATAAATTTTTTCCAAACATAGAAAATTCAAATGTAAATAAAATAAAACATGATGAAGAAGGGAATTTAGAGATACCGGAGATAAATACATATCAGAATTATTTAAGTCCAGATTTCTGGATCAAAGCCACTCCATCTGAAAAACTTACAAAAATTAACAATGGTCAAATTATTAAAGCACTAAATCTTTAGTTTATAAAATAATCTACACAAATCACATATTAAATTTAACTTCATTTTTAAAATTCCAAAATTATTCTGATGATATAATTATTAATATTAAAATTTGAGTTAATATTTATTAAAATCATAATATGAAAAAATTTATTCTTTACTTTATTACAAACATCTCTGCAATCTGGATTACAAAATTATTATTCAGCGGTTTCCAGCCAACCAGTGCGGTGGCAGTACTTTGGTTAAGTGCACTGCTTCTTGGTGGCATGGTTTTAAATGAAGCTATTGCTTCTAAAATTAAAGGTGACAAACTGATTTTCTTTTTCTTTATCGGTACCTTGGTTACATTTTTCATTTTGTATCTCGGAAGTTTATTTATCCCTAATTTTGCTGTACATGGAGGTTCTCTTCCAATAAAAATAATTAAACAGGCCGATCAAATTCTCACTTTACTTCTTGCCTCTGCATCAATAATGATTACAACCAGTGTTGCTAAATGGGCTTCAAGTGGTGGAGGATCTAAAGAATAATTAAAAAATAAGCTTTCAATTCATTATGCAAACCCTATTCTACGCTACTCTAGCAATACTAGCAACAAGCCTTGTTTCACTTGTTGGTGTATTTACATTACCAATAAAAGAAAAACAGCTAAAAAGTCTACTTTTGTATTTAGTATCACTCTCAACAGGAGGTCTGTTTGGTGGAGCTTTCTTCCATCTTATTCCAGAAAGTATAGAAAACAATGGGTATGGAGTTGATACTTCTTTCTTATTACTTTTTGGTATATTTGTTTTTTTTACTATTGAAAAATTTATACACTGGCGCCATTGCCATATACCAACCACTGAGGAACATCCGCATCCCTATGCATACATGAATCTAATAGGTGATTTGGTACATAATTTTACAGACGGACTTCTTATTGGAGGAAGTTTTCTTGTGAATCCTGGACTTGGATTATCCACTACTTTGGCTGTCATACTTCATGAAATTCCTCAAGAAATTGGAGACTTTGGTGTGCTAATTCACGGAGGTTTCTCAAAAAAGAAAGCTTTATTTACCAATCTTGTTATTTCCCTAAGCGCATTTATCGGGATGCTGGTATCTCTTGGTTTGGGAGTTAGAATAGAAAACTATTCTTATTACTTGCTGCCCTTTACTGCAGGAGGATTTATATATATAGCCTCATCGGATTTGATTCCTCAATTGCATAAGGAAACCTGTTTAGCAAATTCGATAAAACAAATTGGAATTATGTGTGCTGGGATTGGGCTAATGTATGCTTTTACTTTAATTTAGAATATATCTTTAAAATGCATTACCCTGTTCATCAAATTTATACGTTTTGCCATATGCCACAACAGTCTCAATTAATTCTCCTCTAATCTCCTCAACAATACGTCCTTCAAATACGCACTTGTCATCTATCTTACCTTTACAAGGCCCTTTTGCATATCTTGGAATCGCGGTTAATAACTTTGTATATTCCTGTTTATTGGGCCAAGGGTTTCCGTTTACATCAAAATTGAATATTCTGCCATATGCAGTTATTGATTCAACTTTCACTCCATCGACTTCATAGACAGTTTTTGTATCATAGGTGCAGCTTGAAATATCAGGTGCAAAATCACAAGGAGTAACAACCTCGGATGCTTCACTTTCTTCTCCAGTTTGATAACCAGATTGCATTCTCATAACAAGTAATCCTGTCGCTAACAAAGCAAGAGCAGCAAGTGAAAACAAACCAATATATTTGACATTATTTGATTTAACTTTACGAAGAGGTCGTAATTTCATATATACCATCTTAATATTTAATACCAAATTATAATCTACTTAAAAAGAGACTACAAACAAAACCCCGTACCAGATGGTACGGGGTTTTCAAAGTAATAAAATAATATTACCTATAATTCAACCTCTATTTCATTTGAATAAACTCCGCATGCTCCTCCTAGATACTCACATACTCTCACATAGTATGTTCCAGCGCCTGAAAATGCTGTTAATGTATCCGAATCTGCACTCGGACTAGATAGATAATGGTATTTATCCCCTTCTCTGGTTGGATATTCAGGTCCAGCATTTTTTGACCATACTACCTTAAATCCATTTTCGGAATATCCACTGGTTTCCCAAGAAATATCAGCAGTTGTACCACTCAATGTAATACTCTCTACATTTCCACTTCCTTCTTCAAGCTCAACTGTAATTTCATTTGAATAAACTCCACATGTTCCACCAAGATATTCACATACTCTTACATGGTATGTTCCAGTGCCTGAAAATGCTGTTAATACATCTGAATCTGCACTCGGACTAGATAAATAATGGTATTTATCTCCCTCTCTGGTTGGGTATTCTGGTCCGGCATTTTTTGACCATACTACTTTAAATCCATTTTCGGAATATCCATCAACCACCCAATTGATTTCTGATCCAATACCTGAAACCGTGATTGAATTTACTTCCCCTGATGGTGTTTCGCCTTTTTCTCCAAGATACATTGTGTTTACAATTACTTTTGTCGATTGAATTCTGGTTATTGAATTGTCTGGGCGAAGGTAACCATCAGAATATCCAGAAAATATTGGTTTATCAGATCCTTCTGTTGCCTGTAATACTTTCTTCATATGAGTAGAAAAAGTATGGCTATTCAAGTATGGATCCTGGAATTTGGTTTCCAGATCAAGATTAGAATCTGAAAAATAATAAAGGCCTAGTTTCTCTAAGGTATTCATTACAATCTTAAAAGCTTGTCCACGGGTCACACTTGCTTCCGGTAGAAATTTTCCATTATCTCCCTGTAGAACACCAAGGTTTCTAAGAGTCATAATCTCTTTATAAAACGTATGTGTTTCGGGAACATCAGGAAATTGTTCGCCAGAAGTATCGTAAGGAATTTGAAAAGCCCTGACAATTACTGCGGCAAATTGCCCTCTTGTTATTGCATTCTCAGGATTGAAATATTCCCTTTCTTTGTATATTCCTTTTTCTGCAGCTTCTTCCAAGTAAACATAAAGATCGGTTGATTTATCTACGTCCTTGAAATATTCATCCTTTGTACTGTTTAAATTTATAGTTACACCTTGACCATTGTTTTCCATACTGTAAGTTCCGCAACTTCCACCTAGATATTCACATACTCTTACATAATATTGACCATCACCGGAGAAAGGAGTCAATACAGCTCTATCAATTGATGAGTCTGTAATATATTGGTATTTATCTCCAGAACGATTTGGATATTCAGGAGATGGATTTTGAGACCATACTACTTTAACTCCACTCTGGAGAGTTCCATCTACTTCCCACCTTACTTCGCCTGGATTACCAGTCGTATAAACCCGAATTTCATCTACTTGAGACTCTGGAGGGTTATATGTAGCAAGTACAGTGGGAGAAACAATAAGGCCGATGAGCATCATACTCATAAATGCTGTTGTTATCTTTTTAACCATTGTATTAAATTAAATAAAAAATTAAATAAGGCTATGAAGTTTTTTCTTCATACATTAATACATCTTCTTTCTTTATTTTAAATTACACTTTTTTATATTTTTTGTATTTATATCCAAAATAGATTAAATGATCTGCTTTACTACTTAAATCCTTTTGGATAAAATTGAGAGCAACTTCCTGTAAATTAAACTCTTATCTTCCTAAGTCATGGGAAAGAAAAATTTTTTCCAGAATAAAAAGAACATATTATTTCTTATACTTACGATAATACTGATTTGTTGCATTTGTTCCTCCTGTTTTTTCCTGCTTGGATTATCCAATTCCCTCCCTGAGGATATACAAACAAGTTTTAATGATCAAAAACAAAATATTTCTCAGACCTATCAATTAGATGAAATTGTTAAAAAAGAGAATACTTTTACACTTTACAAAGAAAGCGGGAAAGTATTATATAAAAAGGAGGATGGAAAATTTTCAGAACTAAAAAATGATGAAATTACCTTACCTAACTACACTACCATAAAAACAGAAAATGGTCAGGCGCATGTTATTTTCTCAGATAATTCTATGCTTTCAATCGATAGAAATACCGAAATAATTGTTAGTTACGAACAGGAGGAAAAAATTATAGAACAAATCATTGGTAATACCTGGCATAGAATCCAAAAACTGACTGACAAGGAAGAATACACCGTTCAAACAACTAATACCTACGCAACTGTTAGAGGTACAAAATTTGGTTTAAACGTGAAATCAAATCAAACAACTTTAATAGGTGTAATTGAAGATGAAGTAAGTGTTAAAACAATGGAAGGTTCAAAAGATAATATGAAATGGTCAGAACCTCAAACTCTAGATGAAAATAAAGTTCTCATTAAAAAACAATATACAGATCCTGAAATTATTGATGTGTCGGCCAAATTCGAATCTTCCTGCTGGTATAGAAAAAATAAGTTTATTGACAAACTATACGACGAAGAGCTTGATAACTTATCTAATATTGAATTAATTAAACATATTTCAAAGACTTACCAGCCTCCCCAAGAATGTATTGAAGAATCTAGCGTAGGAACAACAAGTTCACAAACAAATTCCGAAATTACTGAAGATGAAGAAATTATTTGCGAACAACCTACAGAAGATATACAGGTTTGGTGGTGCGTTCAAAGTATTGAATATGAAGAAGCTAGAAAGTGTTATATTTCTTTATATGGCGACCCTGATATACAATGTAATGAACCTACTCCTCAAGAAGCTTGTGATTATCCACTAACCCCTCTTGAGGACTGGTGGTGCGAGGATGGCCAACTCTATGAAGAATATAGAATCTGTTATGAAAGTCTGAATGGAGCTCCAGATATAGACTGCGCAAGTATACTTGGAGACCAAACATGCTATTATCCCGAAATTCAGATAGAAGAATGGTGGTGTATGGAAGAAGCAATTTATCAAGAGTATAGAGACTGTTACCTAACGACAAATAACGATCCTGGTATCCAGTGTCAAATAGAACCAACTCAAGAATCTTGCTATTACCCTGAATATCCACCCGAGGAATGGTGGTGTTCAACTGATCCTATATATGAAGACTACAGAAATTGTTACATCTCTTTATATGGGGACCCAAATATTGATTGTCAATTGTATACCACAGAAGATATACAATATTACTGTGATCCTGAGATTGATCCAAATTGTTAAACTGATAAAAATTTATATTAACAACATTTATATTTAGATATATTTTATACATGAATTCTGATTATCTTAAAATAGCAATCCTCCTTGCATATAAGGCAGGTAAAATCATCATTAAAAATTTCCGTTCTGATATTGAGGTTAGCTGGAAAAAAGACACGTCGCCTGTTACAAAAGCTGATCTTGAGATCAACAAGTTAGTTATTAGGGAAATAAATAAAAACTATCCTACCCATTCAATCCTAGCTGAAGAAGAAAGCGACTTACATGAAAATTCTGAATTTCTATGGGTATGCGATCCGATTGATGGTACTTATCCTTTCTCATATGGTGTCCCCACCTGTGTATTCTCTTTAGCATTAGTTAAAGAAGGAGAACCAATACTTGGAGTAATATTCGATCCTTTTCTAAATCGTCTCTATACCGCAGAAAAAGACAAAGGCGCATATCTTAATAATAAAAGAATTAAGGTATCTTCAACCAAAGATTTAGAAAAAAGTCTTATTGGAATTTGCCATTGGAAAGGATCCGGCTTTAATATCCTAAAATTTGTTGATAATTTCAGATCTACGATCAATGTACAATCAACTATATACATGGGTTCTCTAGTAGCAGCCGGATCTTTAGATGCAAATATATTTCCCGGAAAAAATGCACATGACACAGCCACACAAAAAATAATAATCGAAGAAGCCGGGGGAAAAGTAACAGATATCTTAGGAAAACCACAAAAATACGACAAAGAAGTGAATGGAATTCTTGCAACTAATTCGCATTTACATGCAGATATTTTGGAAATTATTGCTACTTCTAATAATATATCCCTTGATTAATCATGTTACCTAAAAAACATACAAAAGTTTTAAAATTCATTGCCGAAAAACTTAATAACACTAATATCAATTGGATCGTAGTTGGAAGTACAAATCTAGCTATGCAGGGAGTCGATATCGAACCTAATGATATAGATATATTAACCGACAAAAAAGGTGCCTTTGAAATTGAAAAAATTTTGCAAGATTTTGTTACCAAACCAGTTAAATATTCAGAAAATAAAAAATTTAGATCATATTATGGAATATTAAAAATTGAAGATATAGAAATTGAAATAATGGGAGACCTGGTAAATAAAAAAGCCATTGGCGATCTTTGGAATGAAACTAGAGGATTTGTAGGAAAAATTTACTTTAATTTAATAGGGACTAAAATTCCAGTTAACACTTTGGAAAAGGAACTGTCTGCATATAAAAAAATCGGGCGAGAAAAAAAAGTAGATAAAATACAGGCTTTTATTAATCATAATGAAAAATAAATTATTTGTTATTACTCGACTTAAATGAAAAAAATTCAAAAACTCATATTCTTACTAATTATTATGGGTACTTTGACTGGATGTTCCCAAACAAACGACAATGTCTTAAACCAAACTAATACAATTCCTACTCAAACAGATGAAATCCAGTATGAAGAATACGATTCCATTCAAACACTTCAGAATAAAAAAGATGAACTTTTAATCTCTTTTACCAATCCTGACATTCCAGATGATGTCCAAACTCTAAATATATCCCCCGCAGTAGAATATTTGGATGATAAAATTCCTGGTAAAACCTTGATTGAAACATTAACAATTCAAGCTCCTAAAAATACTTTCTGGGAGGTAAAAGTAATAGACTTTGATCTTGATAGGCAAAATTGTGATAATCGAACTCCTATAATTGGAGAATCCAGTTCCAATTCAGCCAGGAATTGGGTATCTCTTGAGGACCAAGGTAGGAAAGAAAACGGTAAGAATGAAATTGGAGTAATTATTGATATACCACCAAAAGCAATTAAAAAAACATATTGGTTTGGTATTCAAGTACAAGAAATTAATGATCAAAAAACAATTGTGTCTAGCGCAGTGGCCCTTTATTTTGTAACAGTTGGCAACGAGAGATCGGAACAATGCCTTAAATAAGCTTAGAAAACTTTCTAGCTAAATTTTCTTTTTATACTAATCGTAAATGAAAGATTGAAATTATGTATTAACTTAATGAAACCCTTGTGCTGGGACCAAATCAAAAGTCCGATTGGCCGACTAAAGGGAGAGACAATCGGACATTTTGATTTAAGAGCAGTATATATGAAATAGTCTCAATTTAATGTTTTGCTGACTTTTGCTATATTTTTCCCAGCGACCCAACCTGAACTCCATGCCCATGACAGATTGTAACCGCCGATATCACCGTCAACATTCAACACCTCACCGACAAAGTATAGCCCTCTAATTTTTTTGGATTCTAAGGTATATTCCGAAATTTCATGAGTGTTGATTCCTCCTGCTGTAAATTCTGCCTGATCCCAGCTTTTTGTCGAAATAATTTTCATTTCCAAATAAGATAAAGTATCGACAATTAATTTTTCCTCTTTCTTACTCAAATCCTTATTTTTCTTCTTTTCATTTATTTTTAAATACTTAAGTAAAACTTTTGCGATCTTGTTCTTCACTAACCCATATAAACTAAAAAGAACATCCTGATTTGGCCTTCTACTCCACCTTCTAATAAGTTTATTATAAAGCTCATCTCTACTATACATAGGCAAGAGATCGATTGTTACGATACAAGCACTTCCTTTCTCTCTATTTATTCTGATTGAAATCTCCCTTGAAATTTGTAATATTGCCGGACCAGACAAACCATATCTAGTAAACAATATTTCATCCTGACTCGTTTGTGGTTTCTTCTCTCTGATATACGAAGTTACTTTGGCCTCCGTTCTAATTCCTGCAAGTCTTTTAACAATCCAATGATTAGTTTCCAATGGTACAGCAACAGGTACTGGCTCAATGATATTATGCTTGTAGCTGGATGCCAAACGATAACCAAAGTCGTTTGCTCCAATTTGCGGATAAGATATTCCCCCAGTTGCTATTACAATAAACTCAGCTTTATACGATTTTTCTTCTGATATTAATTCAAATGTATTATCATTTTGTTTTACATCTTTGATTTTTGTTGACAGAAACAATTCCACACCTAATTTATTAAGCTCACTTAGCAGGAGTTCAACTACTGTTCTTGATTCGTTCGTAATTGGATAAATCTTCCCGGACTTTTTACCTTCTTTGAATTCTTCATACATCTCAACTCCAATATCTTTAAAAAAATGAATAATTTCATCTTTTTTAAATTGATTAATAACAGTTCCAATAAATTTTTGTGTTGCTCCATGAAAATTTTTTGATTCAATACTGCTATTAGTGAGATTGCATCGTCCTGCACCTGAGACTAATATTTTTTTACCGATTTCTTCCAGTGCTTCAAAAATTTGGACATTTAAATCTGGGTTTTGTCTTTTAGCAGAAATTGCAGCCATTATTCCTGCTGCTCCTCCGCCTATAATTGCTAGATTTTGCATAATTAGTATTGTAATTTAATATATAGATTTTAACATTACTCCATTGGCATTATTAACGGTATGTTTTCCCTATAATTCTAAATATTGTATTGGAATATTCACATAGTAAACTCCTAAAGAATATACATCACCTTATTTTCTCGTTATAATTAACTAATTTCTTAATTTCTGACCATCTTCAACTATGGAATACTCCGAAGTGATCCAGCTGCTCAAATCCAAATATAATTCCAAGAATGTAAAAGGTTTGACAAAAGCAGGTATTAATCCTCAAAATGCACTCGGTATAAGGATTCCAGAATTAAGAAAACTTGCAAAAGAAATCGGAAAAAACCACAAATTGGCCCTTAAACTTTGGGATTCTAAAATTCACGAAGCAAGAATTCTAGCCAGTATGATAGATGATCCGGAGCAAGTTTCAGAAAGACAGATGGAAGTTTGGACTAAAGACTTTAACTCTTGGGATCTCTGTGATCAGGTATGTATGAACTTATATAAATATACAGACTTCGCATGGGATAAAGCAAAAGAATGGACAGAAAGAAAAGAAGAATTTGTAAAAAGAGCAGGTTTTGCGTTAATGGCAACTCTTGCGGTTGGAAATAAAGATATAAAAAACAATAAATATCTACAATACACAAAAGTAATAAAGCAAGGCTCAACTGACGATAGAAATTTTGTAAAAAAAGCCGTCAACTGGGCAATCAGACAAATTGGAAAAAGGAATATTGGTCTTAATAAAGAAATGATTAAACTTGCAAAAGAAATACAAACTCTCGACTCGAAAGCTGCAAAATGGATAGCAAAAGATGCAATCAAAGAACTGCAAAGTAAAAAAATACAAGCTCGCTTAAAAAAGAAAAAATAAATTAACATATACAAATTCCAATGGATAGTTATGACATAAAAGATATTTCTTTAGCAAAAGCCGGTTCAGAAAGAATTGAATGGGCAGAAAAAGATATGCCGGTACTTAGAAAAATCCGACAAAGATTTGAAAAAACAAAACCTCTTCAGGGTCTGATCATTGGTGCATGCCTTCATGTGACTACTGAAACAGCAAATTTAGCAATAACTTTAAAAAAAGGCGGGGCTAAACTATTTTTATGTGCATCCAATCCCCTTTCAACCCAAGATGATGTCGCCGCCTCTCTAGTAAAACACCATAAAATTTCAGTCTTTGCAATTAAGGGTGAAGATAATAAGATCTATTACAGTCACATAAACAGAGTCATAGATGCAAAACCCGATATTACAATGGATGATGGTGCTGATCTTGTCTCCACTATACACACAAAAAGAAAAAATTGTCTTAAAAATATTATTGGGGGGACAGAAGAAACGACTACTGGTGTAATAAGATTAAAAGCTATGGCGAAGGATCATGAACTAAAATATCCTATTATAGCCGTAAACGATGCGATGACTAAGCATTTTTTCGATAATAGATATGGAACAGGTCAATCCACAATTGATGGTATTGTAAGAGCGACAAATCGTCTTATTGCCGGCTCCACTTTTGTTATGGCCGGATATGGATGGTGCGGAAGAGGAATTGCTAACAAGGCTCGGGGATCAGGAGCAAACGTAATTGTAACAGAAGTTGATCCAGTTAAAGCTCTTGAAGCAAAACTCGATGGCTTTAGAGTAATGAAGATGATAGATGCAGCTAAGCAAGCTGATTTTGTTTGTACTTCAACTGGTGATATTAATGTGGTTGACAAACAACACTTTAAGGTAATGAAAAACGAATGCATACTTTGCAATAGCGGACATTTTAATGTAGAAATCAATATTGAAGCTCTTGAAAATCTTGCAAAATCCAAAAAAGAGTTAAAAAACTTCGTATCTGAATATAATCTTGGAAATAAAAGAATATATCTACTTGCAGGGGGAAGGCTTATCAACCTTTCTGCTGCCGAAGGACACCCTGCCTGTGTTATGGACATGAGTTTTGCAAATCAGGCATTAAGTGCCGAATATCTAGTAGAAAACGCATCTAATTTGGAACCTGATGTCTTTACTATTTCAGAAAAAATTGACAAAGAAATAGCTTCGATAAAACTAGATGAAATGGGAGTCGAAATTGATAAATTGACAAAAGAACAGAAAAAGTATCTAGAAAGCTGGAGCTTAGGAACCTAAATATTAGTAATTACCTAAAATATATGGCTAACAATAATATTGAGATAGAGATCAAGTTGCCTATCTCTAAAAAACAATCGGAGGAACTAATCAGAAAATTAGGCCAATCATCCAAAAAAATTGGGACATCAAGACAAATTGATGATTACTATACCCCTCCACACAAAAACTTTTTTAAACCTGATCCTCCCGTTGAATATCTCAGAATTAGAAAATCCCAAAAAGGTGATAGTTTTAATTACAAATATTGGTATACAAATAAAAAAGGAGTTTCAACCCATTGTGATGAGTACGAAACTGTTATTAAAAATGTCCAAGAGTTAGAGAAAATTTTAAAAGTTCTGAAATTTAAAAAAATAATTACCATAGATAAAAAAAGAGTTAATTTTATCTATCAGGAAAAGTATAAAATTTCTTTAGACACTGTACAAAAACTAGGGAATTTTATAGAAATCGAGGCCTTACTAGGATCAGACAACATTCAAAAAACTCGTAGCGAACTTTTTAACTTAGCAAAAGAACTAGGAGTTGAGACTTCAGAACCTGATAAAAATGGTTATGTTTATCTTCTTATGAAAAAAGAAGGCCTTATTAGATAATATAAATAATTAAAATTGTGCATACAGAATTTGAGGCAAAAATTGTAAAAATAGATAAGACTATAATTAGAAATAAATTAAAAGAACTAGGAGCGAAACTTGTATTTTCTGAAACTAAATTTAAACGGATGATTTTTTCAAATTCATCACTGAAATTACAAAACAGCTGGATTAGGCTTAGACAAGGAGCTGGAAAAACTACGCTCACAATAAAAAAATTCAATGAAAGCTCAAATATTGAATCTTTAGAAGAGGAAGAAATTACAGTACAGGATTTTAACCAAACTCACTCCTTTCTTAAAAAAGTAGGTTTTGTAAAAGTAAATTATATGGAAAATTTGAGAGAAGAATGGAAAATTAACAATGTTATTTTTGATATAGATACTTGGCCTAAAATTGATCCACTCCTGGAAATAGAATCTGATAGTGAAGATAGCGTAAGAATGTATGTTGAAAAGCTAGGATTCGAGTATCAAAAAGCAGTATTTGGGCCGATAAGTGTAGTGTACGAAAAAATTTATAAGTATAATTTTCAAGATTTAACAAATCTTATTATATAAAATAAGTAATCTATTTATCTAAGGTTGCATAAGTTGTCAAAATATTACAAAATATAAAGTACCCCAATTTTTATAATTACTTGTATGGGAGAAACAAAAAAACAAATAGAAACCCTCAAAAAAAAAGTAGAAGAACTGGAGAAGGAACTCAAGGAGAACAAAAAGCTTGCTAAAAAAGCTAAAGAGGATGAAAAGAAACCTATCTATAATCTATATAGTTGGAAAGCTCCAGATAGAATTGTTGTCGAACATAGCAAAACTTGGTACACCATAGTTGTAACCATTGCTGTGATTGGTATTTTTTATGCTTTACTAACATATAATTTTTTATTCATACTAGCTATATTAGCAATTATCTTTTTAATCTATGCTATTAATGTCGTTCCTCCGCTGGAAATGCAAAATCATATTACAAACAAAGGTGTTAGGGTTGGAGATGAATTGTATCTATGGAAAGATATTGACTACTTCTGGGTAACCGAAAGACATGATCAACTTCTTTTAAATATTGAACTGAAAAACTACGGAGGTAGAGTAATACTTCTGGTTGGAGAAGCAGATATCAATAAAATCCTAGTCGAAATGGTTAAGCATGAAGATTATCGCGAACCTAAAGGACTTGCAAGCCTAATAAGCCGTTTAGTAGAAGGAAAACATAAAAAACTAACAGAATTCTCAAAATAGTCTCATTATTTTCCCAATAATACCTCGAATGTTATAATCTCATGGCATAAAAGGCAGTATGGTTAATATTGGCAAAACCCATGGATTGCATCCGTAGCTCAGCTGGATAGAGCACAACTTTGCGGAAGTTGAGGCCACAGGTTCGAATCCTGTCGGATGCATTTTCAATATTCACTTCTCTCTGAATCTTTTTATCTCATAATCATTTAACAAATATCAAAATTAAACCCAATCGTTTAAAGCTTATGTTATGATTGAAATATTTGATAGGAAGGTTGCCGGAGCGGTCTAACGGCCAGGTCTCGAAAACCTTGGGGTGCGCAAGCGCCACGGGGGTTCAAATCCCCCACCTTCCGAATTTTGACCAACCTAATACTTCCACAAAATTCCCCTTAACTTTCATACATATAGATTCTTCTTATTTATCCATTCGTTAAAACAAAAACAAGGGTAAGCTTAAGATAAAAATAAAGGTTAGGGTTTGAATTTAGTTCAACAGATTAAACTTAAAATTTTTATAATTAATGAAATACAAATATTTCTCTGTTAAAATTAAAATATAAATTTTTCAAAACTCTGATGTCAATAAAACAAACAATTTTCACTTACCTTGCAACAACACCCATTTTTTTTGCAATTGATCTAATCTGGCTTGGATTAATAGCTAGAAACATGTATCAAAAATACATTGGACACCTAATGGCTGATAAGGTGAATTGGGTTTCCGCAATTTTTTTCTATTTAGCATATATCTTAGGTATTATAATCTTTGCAGTAAATCCTGCAAATAAAGAAAACTCCTGGACAAAGGCGTTATTACTTGGCTCACTTTTCGGATTTTTTACATATGCTACATACGATCTAACTAATCTTGCAACTTTAAAGAATTGGCCTTTAACTATGACCATAATTGACATAATCTGGGGGATATTTATTACCTCATTAACTGCGGTTGCAGCATTCTATATATCAAAATTTTTCTAAGATATGAAAAAATCTAAAATTCAATATTTGATAAAAATATTATTTTTTATAATACTTTGTCAAACAGCTGGAATCATTGGATCCATATTTACAACCCCTAATATACAACCCTGGTATTCAAATTTAAACAAACCCTTTTTCAATCCTCCAAACTGGATATTTGGACCGGTTTGGATAATTCTTTATACATTAATGGGAATCTCTCTATATCTAATTTCTAAAAAGATTAAGAAAAATAAAAATGCTGAATCTGCAATAATCATTTTTGTAATCCATCTAGTATTTAATTCTGCGTGGTCTATTGTATTTTTTGGCCTACAAAATCTATTTGGAGGACTGGTAGTTATTATAATTTTAAATATTTTTATATTCTATTTGATTTATATCTTTTACAAGATAAATAGAACTGCTTCATTTCTCCTAATTCCATATTTATTATGGGTGATGTTTGCAACATTATTAAATATATCGATTTATATTCTGAATAAATAATTTTGTGACCTTAATTAGACATGAATCAAAGTTTTAAAATTGTAATTGCTCAAGAATTAGATTTGCTTCCAGAGCAGGAAAGAAGGATTAAAGCTCTGGGCGAAACAACTATTTACCATGACTTTGCTAGAAATGAAGATGAGTGGTTTGAAAGAGTAAAAGTTGCTGATTTTATTTGTTCGGGAAAATTCGGGCTCAAGAAAAAAATTTATGATCTTAAAGATGTAGTTCTTTCTCTACCATTTGTAGGTGTAGGTTGGATAGACAAAAATAAAATTAAAGAAAGAAATATTACCGTAACATACTGCCCTGGTTGTAACAAACATGCTGTTTCGGAATGGGTTATTGGTAATATGATTAACCTTTTTAGAAATATGATGCATTTAAACAAAATAAAAGACATGACAACCAGACAAAACGTAAGGACTTTGGGACTTTATCACAAAAAAATTTGCATACTCGGTAAGGGGAATATTGGTAAGAAGGTTGGGAAAATATCCAAAAGCCTTGGAATGAATGTCGAATATTTTACTCGGGGAGATAATCTTAAAGAAAAAACAAAAAATTCAGATGTTGTTATTAACTGTTTAAGCCTTAATCAAACAACCAAGAATTTATTGAATAAAGATTTTTTTGATTCCTTAAAAAGAAATTCATTTTTCATTACAGTTACAAGCAAAAATATATATGATACAGATGCTATGCTAGATGCTTTAGAGAAGGGTGTCCTAGCAGGCATTGCAACTGACTGCGCCCATATTAATGTAGGAAATGCTCAAGATGAATATTACAAACAAATGATAGATAATCCGAAGATTATTGCTACTCCTCATATTGCATCAAGAACTGATGTTACCGATAAGATTGCAAATGATATGATGATAGATAACATAGAAAACTATATAAAAGGAAACCCTATTAATATACTCGAATAAAATCCAATTTAAACATTTTCCCTATCTTAGGCTTGTTATACCGCAATTTAGTAAATTCCACTTTACTAGAATTACCCTTTTCAATTCCTCTATAATTCCGACATATGGAAACTTTTTATATTCCTTCATATTCTTTACAAAAACAGGAAACGCAAGACATACTAAGCAAACCGAATGCTGACCAGTTAGGTATTTTAGCAAATGCAAAAGAAAAACCGCTAGATCCATGGTCGCTAAATTTTTACAATGAGCTTGGCTGGCTAACCATAAGAGAACCCGACTCTTGTTTGGAAAATCCTTTACAGCAGTCTCTCATCAGAGAACGTAAAATTGACAAAAAAACTCAATCTTGGAGACATATCGGTAAACCTCCCAATTTTATATTTTGGGACAAGGATTTATTTCCTGGAGATCTAGCTCTAATGACCTGGAGTGCTGGTTCTGGATCGCCCAAGATACCTTTCGCAACTGCACAAATACTTCCTAGCTTACAGGTTGAATCTTATGAAAGAGATATTCTACATGCTCCCTTATCTGAACTTATTTCCATGGGCCTTCAAGGCCATGAAATTTATGGGGATGGGGGTCTTGATTCTATGGTAGAATTCTATAGAAGATGTTATCCAGAAAGAAATATAGAATCCGAAAGTTGGTTTGCTGTATATCCATTTCAAATAGAATCTAAACTTTTAAATTCCAGACAACTATTTTCTCTATATGAACAAAATAGATAGCTTTCATCCGCTACAATTAGAAATCTTAAAAAAACTTCTATTTAATGAATCTCTAAGGTTTAGCGACATAAAGCCTGATCCAGAAATAGAAAATAGTCAATTTGTTTTTCATTTACAAAGTTTAGTCCAATCGCGACTCGTACGAAAGATTAATAGGTTATACAAACTTACTAGGAAAGGCAAAGAACTAGCAAACAGAATAAACGAAAAATCAAATAATCTAAAATTCCAAGCAAAATTGTCTGTCATTCCTGTTTGTGCAAAAACAGAAAAAAATAATCTGAAGTATTTAATATACACACGTCAAAAACATCCTTTCTTAGGCTGTCAGGGATTTTTATCAGGAAAAGTGAGATATGGCGAAGAAGTTATTTCAGCTACAAAGAGGACCTTAAGAGAAGAGACAAATCTACAAGCAGAGGCAGAATTAATAGGAATAAAACATTATAGAGTTTATAAAAATGATACTGGAGAACTTGTGGAAGATAAAATAATGTTTGTATGTAAAATGGCAAATATCAAAGGAATATTAAAAAATCTGAAAGAAGGAGTAAATGAATGGGTCGACTTCAGGGAACTAGAAAATTATATAAAGAAACCATTTCCTCAATTTCGAGAATTCCTTGATATATTCAACAACTATGATGGAAAAATTACATTCTCTGAACATAACCAGTATGTAGATGTTTTTTAAGTGTAATATAATCTGCAAACCAAATGATACTAAAATCAGGACTTTATATTTTACTGAACTCTAGCTTTGAACTTACTCCGAATCAGAGTAGGTTAAGTTTTGTGTGCCCCAATCTTTGATATCCACGAGAAATGGAATCCAACTATAGAATTCTCCATCTCTGTAAACTTCACTTCTTAATAGTAAGTGATACTCATCATTTTCTATCACTTTTATAGCATCAAAGATTTGAATCTCTATAGTCTGGTAGTCATCTAAGGTATTATCAACGCTCTGTAATATGGGATGTAACTGTCGCTTATACTTAAAATAGAGAGGATTACTTTCTATTGGTTTATACAAATGTTTAGGAAATATCATCCCGTCCTTTATCCTTTTATTTAATTCTTCTTTTGAAGCTGCATTGACAGTTTCAAATACTATATCCTCTTCAATTGTATCTTTCACTTGATATAAAGGATAATAAGTTGAATAATAAATATTAGATTCTGATGATTCAGAAATTAATATTACTTTCCCTGAAGGATAAGTTAAGTTTGGTATACCTTCATATGTAGGAAAAACATACAAATCTAACCTATAAAGTTTTGTTTCATTTTCATCTAAACTTTGATCAAAAGGTTTTTGATTATAATATGCTTTTTCAAGATCAGCTCTAGGCAATCTAATATTTTTCGGCGTTAATAAAAAATCGTCTTTTGCTAAATACCTATCTTTAATTTCTTCAATAGACATATAATCTTCGGATCTACTTGTAAAATCCCACTTTGAAATTATATCTTTAACTTCAGACTCAATACGCACCAATTGATCTTTGGGCATACCTTGTTTAAAAATATCGTATGATTGTATGTAAAGTATCTCATCACTTTCAGGTACACCCTCAAATTTATCCATATTTATCTGAAAATTTTTATATGTTTTGACTAAATATTCTTGATATGGCTGTGATTTACTCGGTACGAAAGGAATCTCTTTTTCCTCCTCATTTCTTAACTCTGCTAGTTTAGTCTCGATATCATTTAATATATCCCCTCTAGTTATACTCCTTTCCTGTTTGGGTATACTCTTCCTTTTCTTTTGAATATTCCCAACCATAATTATACCGCTGGATACAAACAAAATTAGAACAAAAATACTTATAAGAATATATTTAATTTTTACTTTCACTACAATCTAAATAATAATTAAATTCTACTAGAAATTTCTGCCATTGCAGATGTAAAAACCCTGTCAGACCAATCTTTGAAATAATATGCGCTAACGCCCAAATCATACCTGCTATAATATCCTCCTTTCTCGAATAATGGTTTAAACACATCATAAGCAAACTTCTGTAATCTTACATCATCTTCCCATTTCTTGTAATCTTCACTATTTTCTTTTGAACTTAAAAATTTACTTAGTTCTTCAATATCTCCCTTATACTCTTCACAGTCTGGTGCGCCCACGTACAAACACTTTTTTGAAAATGTACTTTTATATTGTTGAATTTCAGGGATTTTAATAAAAATTTCATAATGTAGATGTGAACCCTCCGTATTCCCCGTATTGTCAGAATACGCTATCAACTCGCCTTTCTGAACTTCTTTATATTTACTTTGCTTATATAGATTGGACGTATTAGGATCCAGATGTAAATACCTTATCTGATATTTTTCATTCATTACATCTACATAATATGCTCCCTGAGAATCCTTTCCCCTGAAATATGCAGTGCCATTTATGGTGGATACCAGTGGTGTATTATTCTGCATACTTATATCTATTGCCGCCTTACGTCCATGGCTTAAACACCCACCCGTTGCATTACATAACCAGTCCTGAAATAAATTAAAATTTAGCTGATATTCTTCAGGGGAATTAATCCATTTCGTGAGCTCACTCAATTTACGTTCTTCCGTCCAATTCTTAGTTTTCTGTTCGAATTTATTTATGTAAGTTTCTTTTAGAACAGACTCGAAAACATCAAAACTTACAGGCGACTCTGTCGATATACAGCCCTGCTCCACATCATCTTCAAATGTCCAGTCCTCAAATTCTCTTCTTGTCATATTCACATAAAATGCCATAAGATCTCTTTGTACTTGCTGGTCTGGATAAAACATAGATCCCTCCTCTTTTACTCCATAATTTCCAAGACTTTGTATATATTTATAGAACATATAATTTCTAGGTACATCTTGAAACAATGGGCTGTTATTTTTACAGCTGTATAAATTTGTAGCTTCAATCAGTATCTTTGCAAGTTGTCCTTTTGTTATATACTCATCCGGTTTAAAGGTGCCATCTGAATATCCTTGTATAATTTTCTTATTTCTCAATGTATAAATATGTTCGAAAAATACATGGTCTTCCGGTACATCCGGAAATCTCTTACCTTCCGTATCTATCTTTAAATTAAAAGCATTCACTATAAATTTTGCTGTCTGGCCTCTTGTTACTAATCTTTTCGGATAGAAATTCCCATCGCTATATCCATGAATTATATTTCTTTCTATTAGTTCTTCTATATGCTCCCAATATTTATTCCCGCATACATCTAGCATGCCCTTTCTTGGTTGACATTCTTCTGCTGATTCTGCCTCTGCCTGCTCGATTTTTCTTTCTATTTCGCGATCTTCTAGCGTCAATATCTTTTCTTTATTACTCTTTCCGGAAACCATGTACTCATTTTCTTCAGCATACCTTATATTGTAAATAAAATTTCGGAAAAGTTCGTCTCCCTCTGCTAAATTATTAATACTATCCCATACTTTCGTCCTAGCGTAAATAGTATCCCCCACATTCAACTCATCTCCAAGTACCAACTTTTTTGCCCAATTACCGTCTTTTTCGGCCCAAGTAAAAGCATTGTTCAATTCTAAGTCCCTACCAATTCTATTTTTATAAAGCTGAATTCCAACATGATCAAGCTGCTGATAGAATCTAAACTCGCGAACTGTTTGGTCAAAATATGTCACCTTTAAATTAAACTGAGCTTGTTTATAGGTAGATACTCCATATATCCACGCTGTATCTTTTTTAGGATTTACCTGTACTTCGGTGATAATAGGGGGACTTGGTTTACCATAGAAATACTGAAGTTTCAACTGTCCGTTTTTATCAAATTCCACACCGACTTCTACTTCAAGCGTATCAGAAACAGCTACCTCTGACCCTGTCCCATACTCCAAATTATTCACTATTTCCTTATCATTCAAATCTTTCAAATACTTTGACTTCAGCTCGTCAATTCTCTCTTGTGCAATATTTTCCCCAAGAACATGTAAAGGATTTCTAGCAAAATCATCCTGAGTTTCGTGTATCTCCAGATGTAAATGACAGCCTTGCTTATCAAGATTATGATCAGGGTTGCCTCTCACATAACCAGTATTGCCAGAAAGCCCAATGAGCTGTCCTTTTGCTACTTGGTCACCTTCATTTACCCAAACCTCATTTAAATGCCAATAATGGCTTTCAAGGGTTTCGCCAGAACTATCGAACAACGAATGCGAAAGGATGACATAATTTGCAGGAGTTTGGGAAGTACTATCATTTCCCATAACAATACCCTCGGTTCCGGTCTCTTTTACAGTTCCTCCATAGACTGCCTTAACAGGAGTGTTGCAGGGAATTCCAAAATCATCTGCATAGTGAAAATCCTCTTGTCTTGGAGCGAAAGGAAAAGTCAGCTCAGAAGCATCGCCAAAAGGCATTTCAAAATCAAGCTGAGCTATTTCTTCTAAGTCCAAAGATCCTAATCTACATACATATGCTTTGTGAATAAAACCAATAGTAAGATCATCCGAAGCAATAACTTTATACCAGTCGTCAAGTTCTTTAATAATTAAAATCTTGTCGCCATTATTTATTAGTTTAGTATTAGATACTGAAAACCCGGTATACATATCCCTACTATTCCAGTCAGAGGCCATTTTTAGAGGAATTTCATGATCTAAATTACATACTTTTGCATTTTGGTAGAGTGGCTCTTCTGGACTTTGGACAGGTATATTGTAATCCGGATTCTTGTCTACAAAAACTCCAGGGATCCATCCTCTTGTTCCATCAGAAAGTCTTATATAGTACCAAGGGTCAGTTTTCTCTGGTGTTTTCTGAAGAATCTCAAATATTTCTCCAAATCCTATCCTTGTAATTTCAGAAAATTCGAATGAAGGTCCCATCCTAACTGAAATTGGTAATTCAGATATTAGAGCCCCCATATTCTCCTCTACTAAATCAGATACAATTGAGTATCCGCATGCTGTATTGGCTAGATTGCGGATAACATCAAATTGAAGACTTTCAATTTGCCCAATTAGATCTCCATTTTCTGACAAAACTCTAACTTCCCATTCTGCTGGACCTTCTGGATAATCATCTTCATGAGTTAAAAGAAAGGAAGCAGTATTATCAATTATTTCAAAGATACCGCGCCCCAAAATTCCATCTTCCAACTCGATCCAATTGCTAAAATCTCCGCCTGCCAATCTTAATCTCCCCTGTAATCTGAATCCATTCTGCCAATTCTCGACTTCTACATGAAGCCCATCATTATCTACAGCATCTCCAACACCACAGGCAGTACCTGGAACAATGGGTGTAAGATATGAATTATTTATGTTTATTACCACTTCTTCTGTAACCGGAGGATTCTCAGGATCGAAATTACTATCTAAAACAAATACTTTATGGAAACTCGGGTAAGATTTATTATGTTCTTTATCCATTACCTGATGACCAATCCGATAAACTCCATCTGTAAAATATCTCTCTACTCTATCGTGCTCCACACACCTACTAAAAGAAGTACCCCAAAAAGCAGGATTATTATACTGAAGCGCTCTTCTATTAGTTCTCTCATTAATTGTATTGTAACTTGAGCTACTTGTAAAAATTGGAGCACAGAGAATTCTCTTACGTACTGGTTCGGGTTGTCCATCTATTGGTAAGCTATTCAATTCTTCAATATAAAACACCGCCTGTTCCGGCCCTGATGGATAGGGTTGAGGATCAACATATTTTGCGTGAAAATATAATTCCCAGATATTATTTGTATAAACAATTCCATTAATCTCCATTCCTCCAGAATAGCTTACGTTTTCCACAAGCGGATCTAAAGTATCAGAGCCTATACCATACTCACCTTCATAAGCAGGTAATTCCTCACTCGAATCTGAATCGATATATTCATCTGGGATATTGGGGTTTGCACTGACAGAAAAATCTAATCTAAGAGTTTCTACTCCTTTCTCTGAAAACCAAGTTATTCCTTCATGCACCAGATCTATTTCTAAACTATATTCGCCTGGCTGTGTAGGAGGAACTACTTCTAAAGCCAAACCCTGCTCTACCGAATTAAAGTATAAAAATTTAGAAAAATTTGTTCTTTTACCATCCCACTCATAAAGGCTTTCTTCTGTACAGACTTCACTATCGAGTTCACATTTCTTATACCAATGATAAGATGCTCTCACGGGATTTTCTCCCGCGTTTTGCCATGTAAGGCTTCCAGTGTTTTCGATATCTACAGGTATTATAAAAGACTCGTAAGCTAGAATTTCATTATTAACCTGTTCTCTTAAATTATAGTCAGCTGAATATTTCTGAGCCAAAAGTATTTCATCAAAGTAAATACCACTTGCATTTCCATTTTTATAAAACTGAATATTGACTCTCTTAATTCCTTTTGTAGAATCTAATTTCCAATATACTAGACTTTGGAAAGGTTTCCTTTCTATTTCGTCAGGATTTTCATTTGAATTCCAAATTTTCATCTCTGTTGGGCTTCCAAAAGCTGAAATGTCTAATGCAACTACTTGACTATTTGTAAAGACATCATCATTGTTTATGATAATATCCCCACCAAACAAAGCTTCATCAGGGGACGAACTTCTTTTTGTTGTATTGTCAAGAATTATTGAATCGCTCTTAACTTCAGATACATTGCCGGCTTTATCTCGATATTTAACAAAGACGAAGGAATGACCGGTCTCTGAAGCTAGATTATAATTAATTTCGCAGCTTAAATAAGTTGGGTCATCTCCTTGGCATGTCTCCCAATCACTCCAATTGTTTTGATCAGAACTTAGGGAGTAGGATATAAAACCTGATCCAGGTACACAGTTTACTCCCTCCTGATTACACAAATCTGGGTCTTCAGCTGTAAGCGCCAAATTAACACTAGTAGAATTTGTTTTATATGAATCGTTGTTAATTTTTATACTTCCATTAGGAGACCTGGCATCTAAAATAATATTGTCACAAGATTCATCTGAAATATTTTCAGCCGAATCCTTAATTTGAATACAAATATTTTTCTCTCCATTTACTAAAGGATCTTTGAGGGAATCTATAACTCCCTTGGAAAAAGGTATCCAAGAACTATATTCCTCAGCTTCACAAGTATCATTACAGTACTTAAACCTCATATATTTTGCTTCCAGCTCTGAATCTACCGCTATAGAAAGTGCCACTGTACTTTCAGAAGTATATTCTTCATTATTATTTATTATAATTGAAACTTGAGGTACTAAATGCTTCAATACTATCTCATCTGAAAAAACTTCAGAAACATTACCTGCCCTATCTTGAGTTTGCATAAATACTTTCAAAACCTCTCCGTCTATTCCATTATCCCAACTTAATATATCAGAAAAAACTTCTCCTTCTTCATATACTTGCCAACCTGAAAATGCACTATTATCAAATGAAAATCGAATCTTTTCGACTCCGGATACTTGATTTTTATTAAATTCAAAACCTGGAATCGTAACAGGAGATAAACTATCTGTACTTATAAATGAAATATAATTTTTTAATTTCCCTGTATATTCAGGATTTGATAAATCATACTCAAAATGCCCAATCAAAATATCTCGAAAGTCAATACTTTTTGAAAACTGCGTGGAATCGGGAGGTGTTATATCATAAACAAAACTCTCAGATGCTATGGAAACATTGCCTTTTTCATCAGTTATCTCGATATATTTGGAATGTCTACCTTCTGCCTGTAACAATGGTTTATGTTCAAGTATTGGAATTGTAAGTTCAGATCCATCCCATTTATTGCATACTACAGAATTATTTTGCGAATCCATTCCCATTATTCGAGGGCAATTAGTATTAGGAAGAAAATCAAATGTAAACCAATTAAACCCATCATTTGAAAATCTTGCTCCTTTTATTTCGTACGTGTTCTTAGTTGCTGAATATACGGCATTCAAATTGTTCAAATTGCTAGTGAATTCAATTCCACTCTCTTGATCGCTCTTAAAAAGGATATTACCTGACGCCGGTATTGGCAATTCATTATTAGACTCGTCCACATATTCAATTATTTCATTGCCAAGTTCTGTACCTGTCCAATCCTTTTTGGGATCTAGAAGTTCTGAGATTTGAGGTGCTTCCCCAGACGCTCCATTAAATTTGAAAATTATATCGTTGTAATCTTTGTCACTTCTATGTCCTTCATCCATTCTCTGGTCCTCGATTGCGAAACCTTTTCCTCCTCCCGTTATATCTCCTATCTGGCCGTAGTAAAAGATATCCTCAGGATTTGAAGTTGCCATTGAGAAAAGGGGTCTTTTTTTACCACCAATATCAGGATTTTCATAAACTTCTTGAACTGTTCCATCGGGTACAAGCATAACTCCAAATTCTTCATACGGCTGCATCCAAAAGCTCTTAAATCCCATATAGGGCCCTGAATTGTGATTACCATCACCATTTAGCGGTCCATCAAACCTAGCTCCCTCCTGTATATCCGAAATAATTACAAAACCTTCCGATTCAGACAGAGCTCTTTTTGCTGCCTCCTCAATGAATTCTTCGGGATTGCTTAATGATCTCATCCCATTTAAAGAAAAAATAGCAAGTTCTCCTTTATATCCACCGCCATCAAAAACGAAATCAGTTAAGATTTTTCCTGTTTTTCCTGTTGTAAATACACCTGAAGTAAATTCTAAATTCTCAGTTAAAGTTAAATTTTCCTCCTCAAATATCTCTCCTGAACTAACTAATAATCTACCAGAAGCAGATACTTGTTCATCTGAATTTAAATCTTCTCCCGACTGTGCATAAGATATTGAATTTAAAATAAACAATGGTTGTAAAAAGAAATACAGGCACATTAATAAACAAAATATACGCTTAAAATTTACTTTTCTCATATCTTTTAAAAATCAGTTTAGATAATCAGGAATAATTATCCTCCTTAAAATACGCAGAATATAACCCTCGTTGCATTCGTAATTAGTTGTCCCATCCGGTAGAACAGAACGCCAGCTTGTACGGGAAAGTGCAAATTTTCAATTTCTTTTACAACGAACCTCTATTTGTACTTTATATGATTTAATAAAAACAAATTAACTATAGTTATAAATATCCAATACGGATTTTATTCAAAATCAAAAATTCGAAGAAAATAATTATTCCTAATAATTTGTAACATTAGAAAAAAATTGATGCATTGTGATGCAATACAAAATTTGAAAGAAAATCTGTTTTTTAAAAGAATTGACTATTTGTCCTGCTTAGGAGCAGGATTTGAGGCTTGTGTCTCAGAAATCGTTAGTACTTTTAGTAAACCACCAATAGCACCAAATACTGAATACAATAATACATGAACAGTTGTTCCACACACACTTCCAAAAACAAAAGCTGTAAAATCTCTAGCTCCCATTACGGTATCTGATGTAATTTCTCCGAAGTTCATATTTTGAGTCCAGTTTATCCCGCTTGTCATCCCAAACCCAAGCACGATGAATAGCCCTGTTATTAAGATACTAACAACTGATCCTATTAAGCCTGCAATAACACTTCCTAAAACGCCTTGTTTTGCTCCCTCAAGATAATCTTCTCTTTTAATATGTGCCAAATGTGCTGAAAAATATCCTACTCCCATTGGCAATGCAAAGAAAGCAATACATTGAACTGGCAAAGCAAGACAATTTATTATAGGAATCATACCAATAATACTTAAACTAACGGCTATCCCGCCTCCAATTAACCCAGCCTTAAGATAAGGTTTGGTTGTATCCATATTATGATTTTAAAAATTAAAGAATTTTAAATATTTTAATATAATTACTTACTAAATAATAAACTATTTTAAAAAATCGTGTGTACAAAAAGATAAGAAGAATTTGCCTTAAAAATTGAAACCTGTGATATAATATCATGGCTACACCAGAGCTCCAAGCATCAGGCACGCTTTCCTAATACTTGCAGTTATCGGTCGGATATTTCCATTTAAGTAGCGGTATTTAATTTGTCACATTTTTATATTTTCATGAATGACATGAATGAAAACAACGACCAAAATAGTAAACTATTTGTCGGCGGGCTTTCTTGGGATACTACTGAAGAAGGTCTAAGAACTTTCTTCGAGCAAGTTGGAGAAGTTAAAGAGGTAAAAATCATTGTCCATAGAGACACAGGCAAATCACGAGGATTTGGATTTGTTACTATGGCAACAGAAGAAGAGGCACAAAAAGCCATTGAAGAACTAAACGAACAAGAACTTGACGGCAGAACACTTAAGGTTGCTGAAGCAAGACCTCGAGAAGAAAGATAGGATATATACTTTCTTAATATTAAACAGACTGTAAATTTATTGTTTACTCAATATATTTACAGTCTTTTTTTATGATTTTCTTTTCATATTATACTTTCTGCTTTAAAATAAAATTGACGTAATTTATTAAAAAATTAACAATGACACAAAAAAAATCCGGTCAATCCTTTGTAATTATTCTTTTAATCATAGTAATCCTGCTACTGCTTTGTATATGCTGTTCAATTTTTTTCTTTATATTCTTTGGCTCATCTGACAGACTACCAGACGAGTTGCAAAATGAATTTGACCGCCAAGATTGGAGCTGGGTAGAAGATTCTTATACTCGAACTCCTGTACCTCCAGAAGTTGAACCAACAATAGAACCTTTGAACCCACCACCTCCCCAGGTAGTAGAAACTCCGACTAACCAAGCTGAGGATGCAATAATTGTAGATCCAGATGCTAGCAAAGATTTTACTGCTCTAGAAACTGTATACCAACATATAATGAATAATCTCCACGAACAATACGGGGACAGTGTACAAATTGGATCACCAGTAAAAAGTTCTGGAAAAATTGAAATCACATTTACGGCTGATGGGACAAATTATACTTACTGGATAGTGGAAAAAGAAAATACTGGAAGTTATGCAGAAGTAGTTGTAGGACCTCCTAATGCTGGTGGGATTTTATATAAATTAGAGTCAACAGGCGCTGTGTGGGCTATAACAGAAGAAATTGACGAAGGGATATAAGAATAAAAACAAAATCTGAGTAATAATTTGGCATAAACACAATTTATCTATGGTTTGTTTTATATCATTTCCTTTCATCTAAAGCCCATTTGGAACTCGCCCCTTCTCTCGTAATTAAAACTGAAGCAATATAAGAGGTAATAGGCACAATCAAGATTAATCCTATACTACCAACAACAGTCCTGACTATTTCTTCGGCAAATACTTCTTCATTAATGATATCTCCGAAAGAAACATTTCGAGCACGCAAAATCATGATAAGAGGCATACTTGCACCAGCATACGCTATAAACAATGTATTGACCATAGAAGCTATATGATCTCTTCCCATAAACATTGCCTTTTTGAATAAATCCTTTCTGGAAATCCCAGGGTTTGCTGTAAAAATTTGCTGCATAGCAGAAATTTGGTTCACCGTTACATCATCTATTAATCCAATACCTCCAATTATAATGCTCACAAAAAGAATACCCTTAGTATTTATATCCTCTTTTATATCAGTCATGAGAAAGAATGCCTCATCCTGTCCAAAGCCGGTAAGTTCAGTTAATTCAATGAAAAACAATGCTAATATTGAGGTAATAATTAAGCCTATAAAAGTCGATATTAATGCTGTTGTAGTCTTGGGATTGAACCCATGGGAGAGATAAACAGAAGAAATTAAAACTAGTCCAGCACCAATATACCCTGCCACAATTGGATTCCACCCCTTAAGAATCATTGGAATTGTAATTAAAAAAAGGACTAAGACACTTATCAATAAACCAACAATTGATCCAAGACCTTGAAGACGAGCAATAGCTATTGTGATCAATACAAAAAGAATCAATAACATCAAAATTGCATTTTCCCTCACTACTCCTACTATCGAATAGCTCTCACCTTCATAAGTCCGCATAACTTCAAGGAAAACCTCGTCACCCACATCATGATTTAAAGTCGACAAAACAAAAGGATCTGAAAAAGCTTCTACCTCTGTCCCCTCTCTACCTCCCTCCGAGATTTCTAAGGTGTATTTATCACACATTTTTTCTGAATCATGTTCACAGGGGACTTGCTCAACTTTAATGATTTTGGCCCTAGTTCTGGAAATCAAATCTTCGCCACTCTGTGCATAGACTTTATGATTAAAAAATATTAATACAAAAAGAATTAATATTAAAAAAAGAGCTGTCTTCTTAAATTCAAGTTTCATCAATTTAAATAAATAAATTTAATCGTTTAATTATACATTTTTTAAATTAACAGCTTAATTTGATTTTTGTGCAGAATAAAAAAAATCAATGTTCAAAATGCATTAAAATTTCTGATTATCCTGTAAGAAAGCAATTGTATTAATCTGCTAGTATAAATATTCATTATTACTTTAATTTATCACTTGTAGTATTTTGCATTCATTATTAGAATAAGATGCAATATTTTTGTTTTGAATAAAATGCATCCATTAGGAAAATTATCCAAAAAAGAAAGGAAGAAACTCCAAGATGAGTTGGTTTCCAAAGTTGAAATAGAAATTCAACTAAATCTAGAGTACATGCTTCTTTTAGTTACTGCGACAATTATTGCAACTCTCGGAATTCTTAATAATAATTCCGTTGTAGTTATCGGGGCAATGATAATTTCTCCGCTTTTTTGGCCTATTCTGGGTATAGTCTTAGCAATAATTACATCAAAGAAACGTTTGATTCGAAAGGCTTTCTTTTCTTTTATTGCCAGTTTTGTAATTACTATATTTATAAGTGCAATAGTAACCTTTGTCTTTCCAATAAAAACTTTAACCAATGAAATATTAATTAGAACCAATCCTACTTTGATAGATATAATTATTGCTCTGGCTACAAGTGTTATTGGAGTTGCTGCAATGTACTACCCTGGAATTTCCTCCTCTTCTACTGGGGTTGCTTTGTCTATCTCATTAATTCCACCCTTGTGTGTAGTAGGCATAGGTTCAGCGCTTGGAAATTTAGAGGTGTTTTCCAATTCGCTAATACTATTTGCTGGTAATGTAGGAGCAATAATCTTTGCTGGGGTTTTAACCCTTTTCCTCCTCAAGTTTCGCCCTCATAAAAAAGAAGAGGTTAAAACTTTCAGACTTGGTCTTTTTATGTCAGGAGTTTTTCTGTTCTTTTTATCTATACCTCTAGGTTTTTATCTCTACGATACTGTTCAAGAAACTAATTTGAAAACAGATATTACTAACACACTTACAACTGAAATACATCAGATCTCTTCGGATATCGAAATTGATGATATTCGGATTCAACTTCCAACCAATCTGGAACATGAGGAAATTAAAATTACTGCTACAGTTCATGTTCCAGGAGAAATAAACATTTCCTCAAATAGACAAAATAGAATAATCCAAGCTATACAAACACAAACAAATAATAATGTTGATTTACAGATAAATATTATTGAAACTCTAGTTATAAAATAATAACCTACTCAGACCCTTTAAAACTACTGATTAGACTAAACGTCAACGTTCTCGTTATAATTGAGTATTATATTTAATTAAAATCCTCCCAAAATTGGAAACTGGATGGCTATATAATACATGCAGAGACTGCCCACATAGCAGGGAAGCTGGACCAAGCAGCGTTCAGTGTACTCTGAATCGTAGCCCCCTCAATTGCGACCTGCTCAAACCAAGAGATCCTCGAAGTCTAATATCACTTGGTCCAAGGCAAGAGTTAACAAAAAGATTAGAAGCAGTTGAATCAATTCTTTCTCAACTTTCTGACCAACTTGGTACCAAACACTAATTCTATTAATTTCCTCCATTACCTTCAGTGACAAGACATTACGTAATAATTATTTTTAAAATTTGTGAATCAATCAAAACCTTGTATAATATATTTGAATTTCAAATAGATATTATTTTGCAGATATGGTTAAAAAAAATAAAAAGTCTAAAAAAAATACCAAAAAAGAAAGAGAAGAGAAAAAAAAGAAAATTTTCTTCAAAGTTCTGATTGTAATTATAATTAGCTTAATAAGCTTTCCAATTGGATTCATACTCTTTCTTATAATCCGAAAAAATGTAATAGAGTACTTCAAAAAAAGAAAAGAGAAAAAGGGAGAGAAGCAAGGAGTGAAAAAAGATAATCAGAAAAGCTAAAGAAATTCCTACTTACCATATATACCTCTCCAACCTGAGATAACTTGAACTTCATTATATATATCAAACTCGTCAATTAACTCCCCTTCGACTATTTTGAAATAACCCCTACCCTTTCTTGGATCACTTACATTAAGTTCAAAAAACAAAACTCCATTACCAACCTCTTCACCTTCTACTGTATCTTCGTAAGTATACTTGGAAGCCCAAATATCGCACGTTTCACCTAAAAAATCTAAACATCTTTTTTGTTGTCGAATCCAGGAGCCGCCAATTCCAGATATAAAAGAAAAGGTTGATCCATTAAACAAGCGGATATCGGATTGTTCATCCATATCCATATCTGAGTACCAACTGTCTACTTCAGTTCCGGAAAAATTCACTAGTGACTTTGTCCTATGGTAAGAATGTTCATGAGCATTTGCAACAATAGCCCCAGACTCTCTACACATTTCGTATAAATTCCACTCCATTTCATTTCCCTTACCTCCTAATTGAAGCACA
The DNA here is from genome assembly GCA_014729085.1 of Candidatus Dojkabacteria bacterium. Taxonomy (GTDB): domain Bacteria; phylum Patescibacteriota; class Dojkabacteria; order B142; family WJKM01; genus WJKM01. Next base: position 65,517 of record WJKM01000011.1, read on the forward strand.
TGCTGCGTTTGATGCCATCCACAGAAAGTCCACAAATTGCTATTGTACTCCAATTCGTACTCAAAAAAGGGCTCATAAACACTTTGAGAATAAGTCCGATCTTCGTCATCATTGGAATTTTTTCCTACTCCGTCTAAACCAGCAAAAATAAATTTTACACCTTTATACTCAACCGAATATGTAGTCCCATTTGGGTCATTTTGTGATTTATTAATATATAAATCCTCATATCTTAAGTAGCGAGAAAAAAATATTTCTTTGTAACAACCTGTCTCAGTTTGACAATTCTCATCCCAAAACACATCATGATTCCCCTTTGCAACAAAAACTGGAAAGTTCTCTCCCAGTTCCTCAGAAATAATTTGCTCATATAGTTTAGGATTTGCAGGAACATTATAATCAAAATCTCCTGAAATAATTAATATGTCGGTATTCTCATCTTGAACAAGTCTCAGAATATTTCTAAATCTTTGTGTAATTGTTGTATCGCCTATAAAGGCAATCTTCAAGTCTTTAGGGGGATATGTTACAGCTCGGACTACTTTTACTGGACTTAACAATACAAGACAGCAAATAAATGAAAAAAGTATGATTCTGCATAAAATTTTTAACATATCTTTATTTTCATCAAAATTAGTTTTGATTAGGCAATAATATACAGCTCTTTTTCAGCTCTAGTGACTGCTGTATAAAGCCATCTTTTCCACATCTCATCATCCATTTGTTTAAAACGCTCTTCGAAAAGTATTACTCTTTTTGCCTGACTTCCCTGTGCTTTGTGAACTGTCAGAGCATATCCGAAATCAAAAAGATCTCCCTTATTAACTTTGGACCTTTTTTTTGTGAAATTAATTTGTTCTTTATTATTGAATTGTTTTACAGAGATCAATCCTTTATATAACTTTTCTTCTCCATCCATTTCAATTTCTGCAAAATACCAGTCTTGATCTACATTCTCCATACTGACAATAGTACCAAGCATCCCATTGTATATCTCCTTAGTAGGATTATTTCGAAGGCAGATCACCCTATCTCTAATTTCAGGTGTTGGACTCTGAAATTCCAAAGCTTGACGCACAAATTTATTTAGCTTGATCCGCGTATTATTATAACCTGAAAGTATCAACGTATCTTCGTTATAAGCTGCAAGTAATTCCTCTATTTCCTCCCTTGCAATTGAGCTATGTCTTTTAATCTTTTTTACTGTGGGGCTAAATTCATTAAAGGGAATTTCCCCTTTCTCTCGTGCTAATATCGAAAGCTTAATGATCGGATTATCCTGAATTTGTCTATGAATTTTTTCAAGTCTGAGCATGGGATCCTCCATCAAATTAAAGTTTCCGCTAATTGGAGGAAGCTGGCCATGATCACCTACTGCTAGAATTGGAATCTTATATGAAAGAAGATCATTCCAAATCTTCCTGTCAACCATTGAAGCTTCGTCTATAATTATTAAGTCTGCTTCCACATCATCCTTCTTGTCCCAGCCTACAATCTCTTCTCTGGAATTCAAAACGGGAGAATATATTAGAGAATGTATCGTACCAATAAAATCTCCTTTATAATTCGCTTCTGCTTTCTTGATTTTGTATTTCAGTACTCTTGCAGCTTTACCGGTAAAACTTACAAATGCTACCTTTACTTTCTTCTTTTTTTTATATAGAATCTTTCGGAATACAGAAATTAAAGTTGTTTTACCAGTTCCAGCATATCCACCCAGAGTAATGTAAGCCTTCTTCGGTTTTTCAGAATCCACCCACTTAAGTAGTTTTTTAAGAATCGGTTTTTTATCCGCTGATAATTTGATCACAAAAGTTTACTATAAATAAATAATAACACGAGTTATAATAACATGAAGAATATATTTTTGGGGTAATAACAAAGACTAACCAAACACAAACTTTAACTTAACAACATTTAATTCTGACAAACTTCTCTCCCGGATTTACCTGTATCTGTTATTCGCAATCTTTTAAAAGTATAGGAAGATATAAACTTAGGGGTTCTTGATATGCAACATATATTCCAAGACTTTCATTTGCAAACAAAATATCAAAAAAAGCAAACCCATAGGGATTTAAATCCTCTATAATAGCCTCAGAAGTAAAATCTTCTGCTCGCCCCAAAAAATCTCAACACCACCAGGTTGATTCAATGTATCATATGAACTTAGTACAACATAATCCAGAAAGCCATCATTATTGAAATCCCCGACTCCTCCCGTCCAATTATCAACCCAAGTTGTACTTCGGAAATCCTCCTCCTGTCCAACATATCCTTCAAGAAATTCACTCCATCTATAAATATCCGTCGTACTCTCATCGTTAAAACCTCATTAAAAATAAGGACTGGAGGATGAACTTTAACCGTATGAATATTTCATTAGAATGTCACCAATTATCTACCTAAGATTTATAAAGAAAGAAATATTTCTGAATTGATTTCAACCTTTAATGACGGCTAAAGGTTCTAATTCAACTAGAATTTCAACGAGATCTTTTTGTTGCTTCATAACCATACTTATGTTTTTATATGCACCGGGTGCTTCATCCAAATCCCGACTACCCCTAATACTATGCAACACGCCTTTCTCCTCAAGTTTCTTCACTTCCCGACTTAAATTTAATTTCCTTCTTGCCTCTCTTCTTCCCATCTTTCTTCCAGAACCATGAGAACAAGACCTAAAACTTTCTGGATTCCCTTTGCCTTTTACAATATAACTATTAGCTCCTTGAGATCCCGGTATAATCCCAAGCTGATCCATTTTTGCTTGAGTTGCCCCTTTTCTATGAACCCACACACTCTTTCCAAAATGATTTTCGTTAGCTGCATAGTTGTGGGCTATATTGATAAGTTCATCAAAATCACAACCTCCAGTTTCCTCAGAAAATATTTCTTTTATTCTTTCCATCATGAGTTTCCGATTGCCAAGAGCAAAATTCACGCAAAACTTCATTTCGTCATAATACTTCATACCTTCTTTGGAGTCGACTGGAAGATAGTCTAGTTGCCACTTAATAGGTACTTTACTTTTGTACTTACCTCTATTTCTTTTAGCAACTTTATTATAGTGTTCAGCCACCTGAAGACCTATATTTCTGCTACCAGAGTGCACCATCAGCCAAATATAGCCATCATCTCCTTTTTGTATTTCAATAAAATGATTACCGCCTCCCAAAGTACCGATTTGTTTCAAAGCTTTTTGATACTCCCTTTTAACGATTTCTGTCCCTTCAGGTCCTCTCGGCATCCGGTGTTCAGCCTGTTTTTGCTTGTGATGTTTAAAACCAAGTGGAACTCTTGCCCTAATACCGCTCATTATCTTTTTCAGTGTATTATTATCTATCTGTTTTTTAGAGGTTTTTACAGCACACATTCCACATCCTATATCAACTCCTACTGCATTTGGGATGATCACGTCTTCAGTTGCCATTACCCCGCCGATAGGCATTCCATAACCTACATGAGCATCAGACATAATAGCAATATGATGAAAAGCAAATGGATGATTAGCTAGATTTTTAGTCTGCTGCAACGCACCTTCTTCAATCTCTGTAAGCCACATTTTAATTGGAATCTGCTCAGTATTGATTATTTTCTCCATACAAAATTTTGTTAATCTGAAATATATCTTAATAATATGAATAAACATAAAAGATGACAAGTTTACATGTCATGAAAAAAATCATAATATTAAAATAGCAACAATTTAAATTTTTATAACTAGTTCATGAAAGTCGAGATTTTTTACCAAGAAACTGCTGACAGGCCTACTTTCCAAGACATTATCAATAAGTGGCTTGAAGAACATAAAGATATTAAAGTGAAAGATATTAAAATTGAAATGGAAAATTCAGGTGAAATTGAAAAATTTTTAGCAATGATTATTTATGAAGAAAAATAAATCTCATATAGACTTGCTATAATCTATGAATCCTCGAATATAGATTAATTTTGTATTCTCGTAATTAGTATGTGGATTTTATTTACATTTGCTGCTGCAATTTCTCGAACATTAACCAATATTTTTGGTAAATTCGGTTTAAAATCATCTAATGAATACATTTCTGCTATTTTTCTACATATTTTCAAAGCAATTCTGATTCTGCCTCTAGTTCTAATACTGGGAATACCAGTTTTGACAACCAATTTTTGGATTAGTAATCTGGCATTCTTATTCCTCACTCCTTTATCTTCGATTTTATTTATGAAAGCACTGAAAGATTCGCCTTTATCTGTGTCTCAGCCGATGATGGCTTTTAATCCAATTTTTACTGCTCTGCTTAATCATTTCTTTAAAAGGGAACCAATAGACACCAGTGGGTGGCTAGGAATAATTCTAATTAGCTTGGGATTATATTTAATTAATTTTAAAATCTCAATGCTCAAAAAAAGCATCTTCGAGCCCTTAAAATATCTTCTTAAGGATAAGGGAGCTCAAGCGATGCTGGGAGTTGCCTTCATTTGGAGTTTAAGTGCCCATTTTGGGAAAATGAGAATTGAAGGCTCTAATTTGGTATTCTCAATCTTTATAAGTGGTTTGATTGGTGTTTTATCAACAGCGTCTATATTTATTCTTAAAAAAAGAAATAGCTCAAAAATAGAAAGAATAAAAATAAAGAACGTTAAGGGCTTGTCTCTAATTGGCTTTGCTAACTTTTTGGATTCTGTGAGTTCAAACCTAGCTTTACAATACGGACCGGTTCCTTATGCATCTGCCATAAAAAGATCTGGTATAGTATTAAGTGTGCTTGCAGGAAAATATATCTTTAAAGAGGATCTAAACTGGTTAAAATTGTTTTCGATTCTTATAATATTTGTAGGTATTGTCTTGATAATTTTATAATTGATTTACAAGGCCACAATTACCTTTACCATGCACAATTTCCCCTAACTGGACAACCCATACAAGGTAAACCAATTATTTTTTCCACATCCCAAACTCCTCCATCGGGAATTATGTCTACAAGCAAAGTTCCTCTAGGTAAAAGCCCGCATCCTTTCGGCATATTAAATATTACCTCCCCTTCTTCTGTTTGAATAGTGGCATATTGATTTCCACTTCCATCAGGCCAAGTACTGACTGAATCGACTTCACCAAACACCCAGTGTTCCATCTTATATATTTAAAAATTAACTTCTTCTATCTAATAAGACGTTAGTTGAAAAACATTGTTACATTTCAAAATTCAGATAAACTTGGCAAGCCTTCATTAGTAAGTTGAATTGGAATCAGTCGTGTTTGATAATTTCCATTACCTTCGATACTCATTTCAAGCATATTACCCTTGCCCGAACCATCTCCTCTATGCGGCATTTGATCAAAAGCAAAGTTACCTAAAGAATAATAAATATACTTCCCTTCATAGACCTCAAATCCTTGTATTACATGGGGATGAGCGCCAACTATTAAGTCGGCCCCTGCATCGATCATTTTCTGGGCTTTTATTTGTTGGTCACCTGAAAACTCTCTGCTATATTCTGTTCCCCAGTGAGTAACAACGATTGTAACATCAGCAGTATCCTCGGCTTCTGTAATTGAATCGAATAAATAATCCTCCTGATACCATGCAGTTCCAGCAGAATCTTCTCCTGCTTTAGTCACCCACGATTCCGGCTCATTAAAAGCAAGTAATGCAATGGAAATTCCATTCCTTTGAATTATCAATGGAGCAAATGCTGCTTTCCGGTCCCTTCCGCCTCCAAAATACCTTATCTCTGAATTATCAAGTCTTTGGATCATATCCAAAAATGCGTTATTGCCATAGTCCATCGTATGATTATTAGAAAGAGAAACTATGTCTACTCCTGAAAGTTCGAGTGTACTAATCGCCCTAACTGGTGCTTGAAATGTGAATTTCTTTCCCGCAAAAGGAGCACCTCTATCTGAAACTACACACTCCAGGTTCAAGATAACAAAATCATATTTAATAAATTCATCTTTTACATATTTGAAAGGATTCTCTCCAGTTATAATCATATCTCCTATCGATCTTGCAAGCATGGTATCTCCGGCAAATAATATAGTTACTTCTTGCTGTACTTCTTCTGTAATTTGAGGATTGTCATAATCTAACTGCTTAGATAACTTACTTGTTATTTGCGGTATATTTTGGGGGGTTATAAAGTCTATATCGTTACTATTAACCTCTGTCTTATTCTCAGTCAATTTTATAAAAACAAAAAATACTGAAACAATAATTGCTATGAAGAAAAAAAGAGCAATATTTATTATTGTCCTGATACTCGTATTCTTACGTTGCTCTTTCATGAAAGTAAGTTTAAGATATAATTACATTATAATACTAAGTGATAATTATTAAATTAGCTACATGAAAATTCTAGTTGTTGAGGATGAGGATACAATCAGGGAAGTGGTCGCTGCCTACTTAAACCAAGCAGGCTTTACAACTATGGAGGCAGAGGATGGTGAAAAAGCTTTAGAATTATTAGATAAGAACAGTTTCGATTTAATTGTTCTTGATCTAAACCTACCAAAGGTTGATGGAATTGAGGTATGTAAAACTGTCAGAAAAACTTCAAAGATTCCAATTATAATGCTAACTGCTAGGGTAGAAGAAATTGATGAACTTATTGGCTTAGAATCTGGAGCAGATGACTACGTCAAAAAACCATTTAAGCCATCTGTTTTAGTAGCCAGAATAAAAGCCCTTCTTAGAAGAACTAAAAGTTCAGAAGAAAAGATTAAGGTTGGAGAACTAATAATTGATCCTGAAAAAATGAAAATCAAAAAAAATGAGGATTCTCTTGAATTTACAACTACCCAATTTAATATTCTTTATACTCTTGCAAAAGAACCAGGAAAAGTTTTTACTAGGGACAAACTTTTAGATAGTGCATATGATTCTTCCCTCCCCCCCGATATCTTAGATAGAACCATTGATGCACATATTAAAGCAATTAGGAAAAAAATCGAGGAAAATACCCGTAAACCAAAATACATTCTGACTGTAATAGGAAAAGGCTACAAATTTAGTGAGGAAGTTTGATTAACAACATGACGAATTTTGTCTTTCATTCTTCTATACTTCATTCCAATTTCACACCAACATTGTATAATTGTTACACTAACAAATTTATATATTTCAGACTTTTTAACTGACAATGTTCAAATCAACCTCCTCAAAAATAATACTTGGTATAGTTGCTGTAACATCAGCTATTTTGATGTTTGTAAGTACAGTCACTATCTATAGAACTGAAAAAGAATTGGGAAGATTTATAGAGAACAGGCCTATTCTATTTAAAATACTACGCAAAGCCCCTGATCCAGCTGCAGTCAAGCTAGAAAGAGAGTTTAAAAGAAATCTATATACAACAATTACCTTTGCCAATATTCTAGGTTTTGGACTTGCAGTAATTGCAGGCACAATAATAGCAAAGCAAATTACAAAACCCCTTTCTGAACTGGAAAAAGGCATAAAAAAATTAAAGAAGAATAAGTATAAATTTAAACTAAAACATACAGATGTCGAAGAGTTTGATATTGTAATAGATGAATTTAATAATCTGATAAAGGAACTTGATAGAGTTGAAAAACTAAGGCAGGATCTTGTTTCTGATGTATCCCACGAACTTAAAACTCCGTTGACTTCCATTCTCGGACAATTGGAAGGTATCCTAGATCAGCTTTTTGATCCTGATCCCAAACGTATAAAAACTATAAAAAAACAGGTCGAAAGACTTTCCGAAATGGTGGAAAAGCTTCAGGATTATACTCGAATTAGATCTAAAACAGCTGACTTAAAACTTCAAAATATCAAAATTCATAAAATCTTTAGTGAGGTAGAAAACATGTATAGCCAACAACTCAAGAATAAAAATATACGATTTGTGTGTAATATCGACACAGATCTTACAATTCGAACAGATAAACTATTGTTGTTGAGAGTTATAACTAACCTTATTGACAACGCAATTAAATACTCTGGTGGAAATGAAATTATATGCAAAGCGGATAAAGAAAAAATAGTAATAGAAGATAACGGTATTGGAATTGATGAAAAGCATCTGGATTTAATTTTTGAAAGATTTTATCGAGTTGAAAAATCAAGAAGTAGGAAAACGGGGGGTTTGGGTCTTGGCCTATCTATTGTAAAAGAAATTGTTGAAGCTCATGGATGGGAAATACATGCAGAACGGGTGAAAAATAATAATGGAGTCCGCTTTATCATCCACCTAAAAAACTAAGTGAATAGCAGGTTAGTTTTGCTTTTACCTTATTTATGTTATTTTAAATAACACAAACTATTACAAATTATCGGTATAAAAAAAAGAAAGGATTCTCATTAGTCGAACTTCTAGTTACAATGGCAATAATAGCGGTACTGATATCGATTGCCGCATATGGAATTCAAATTATACAAAGAAATGCACGTAATACAAAAAGAAGAAAAGTAGTTGAAGACTTAGCACTTACAGTCGCAGATATTCAAACAAACTATTTTTTATACCCAGAAAGCCTTACTGTTTCTTTTTATAAGACTAATAACAATAACCTCTTAAATTATATTGCAGATTATTATTCGGTAAACGCTAAGGAAAAACAAGACACAATTGCCAGAGTCGATATCTATACCAGGCCTCCCGAACACATTAATCCTATAGATCCAATAATTGGCACAGTACCTCCCAAGACTAAACCTTCATCAAGTGATGTTCCTCAACCAGTAGAGACTAAGCCTCCTTCAGGACAAACAGGTACCAAACTCTCATTCAAACTTGGAGACGGAGCCAATGTCGGAGAGTATGAAATCAAGGCCTTTAATACAGCAACCGTAAGGAGTCAGAGCGGTGCATGCGATTCAATGCAGGAAGAAACAAATGAAAATGTAATAAACGTCTGTTATGATCCAAATAATTTGAAGCTAGGTGTCAATTTAGAGAGCAACACAACCGGTTATGTAACAGACATATAAAAGTTGTATACTAGCCCAAATTAGTAATCTGCATTTTCTCCCAATATTCTTTTGATTTTCATATTACCTTCATATTTTCTTTTTATGATTTTATCAACAAAGCTTAAATTTATATTTTAGAGCTCAAGTTTAAGTTTTGAAAATAATTTATTTTTTACTTAATTCAAATGAGAACAAAAGCCACAATATTAGCTGTAACAGCTTCAGTCATCGTTCTTGGTACAGCATTTCTAGGTTATAGTGTAGTATCTGCGCAAGAGGCTGACACATCTTCCATACTGTCAAAAGTAGCACAAATTCTCAATATCAGTGAGGAAGATCTTACAAATGCTTTCAAACAGGCAAAAATAGATGAAGTTAATTCCAAAGTTGAATCTGGAGAATTAGATGCAGACAAAGCAGCAGAAATTATTGAACGAATAGAAAATTCTGAATTCTTTGGTTTTGGTCAACATAGAAAAAGAAAAGGACGAAGAGAATATGTAAAGCCAGGTATCAAGGATGTCATGGATTTTCTCGGAATAGATTTTGAAGAAGCAATGCAATACAGACACGAGGGGAAAACACCTGCTGAAATTGCAGAAGAAAAAGGTGTATCTTACGAGGAATTAAAAAGTTTTGTGATATCAGAAATCAAAGAAGCTGCAGACAAAGCTTTGGAAGACGGAACAATAGATCAAGAAAAGCATGACAAGATTTATGAAAATGCTGAAGAAAGAGCAGAAATGATGTTGAATCATGAACCTAAAAATAGAGGCTTTGGACCTATGAATGATAAAGGCAATCCCTCCCAACCTGATATGCATAACCAGGCGTTTAACTTAGAAGTATAATACGACTTTAAAATATTGGAGCAACTTAGTACCTTCATGGAGGCTGGTAACTAAAGTTGCTCCAAGCATTTGACTATTCGACACTTTCCAGTTCTCCACTAATCAAGGCGACTATTAAATCATCTAATTTTTCAACACTGTAGTCGTTTTCCGAAACATGATAATCTGTACCTCCCTGTGCATTTGTGATGAAAACATATTTAGCATTTGTTATTAGTGCTATCTGTCTAAACATATACTCACCCTCGGAATTATCCAGTCCGCTTGATGCTAAAGGATAAATCTTGACCCCCAACTCTAAAGCCCGAAGCATTGCAGTTCTATAGTCATAATTTTGTCCATAATCCATATGCGGTGGTGCATCAGCAACAAGAAAGCTTATTCTTACTGTATTTTTGTCCTTACCCCATGATAGCTCTTCCAAACTGTCAGCAAGGGCTGTATTAACATCTTCTTCGTAATCCCCCCCTCCTGAAGCTCGAACCTTGTTAAGATTTGCCTGGAATTCATTCAGATCCTCAGTGAAGTCATAAACCCTGGTTAGATATTCATCTTGCTGATCTCTATAAATTACCATTCCATATCTGATCTTTGGCTGAACTGATAGGGATTTAACACGGTTTGAGATACTTTGAATCGTATCTTTCAGTTTATTGATTTGATCTGACATTGATCCTGTTGTATCTATAATAAACGCAAGGTCTAAAGTTAAATTACTTTTATTATTAACTGCATAATCCAAATCAATCACCCACTCATCTTCAAGTTCAGAAAATTCAACATATCTATTATCTGAATAATAAATCTTGTATTCACCAGGATACTCATTATTGCCTCTTACTTGATTATTGGGAACTATATAACTGGAAGGATAGAAATAAATTTGTCCGTCTGTGTCTGTCCTAATTCTATACTCTTGTCCCATACCATCCTCCATTACAAGCTTATGTCCCAGTACCCCTTTCCCTTCCAGATCTTCCACTTTAATCAAATATCTATGAGACAAATCTATATCATATCCGTTTCCCTTATTGGCTGTTTGTATGTATTCTAGATACTGCTGAAACAATTCGTTATCATCTATCTCTCCTCCCTTCAAATTCGCGGCCTGTTGTGGTGAATTTGATTCCTCGTAATCAAAAGACTCTTCTATAGCAGATTCGACTTCTAATGAATCTTTACTTGAACGGCCCAAAAATCTTGAGAAGGAGGATACAACAGAATCTTCTTCAGAACCTGGTATACCCGAGTAACCATCTTCTCCTCTTCTTTCCTTGTATTCTTCCTTATCTTTAAGTTCTAACACTTTATCCTCACCTACTTGAAATCTTTCCAATACAGGAGAATCTTCACTGAATGCAAAAACTGGGTCATCTTCAGGTTGATCTTCTTCCTGGTCCTGTATTAAGTATACAGTAGGAACTACAATACATATCACTGTTACTAGAAGTCCCGCAATTACAAAAACTGCCTTATATTTCTTCATTTAGATAACTTAAAAATTTAACTCATTAATTTAGATAAAAAAGGTTACAAGGTTTATCTTCAAGATTCACTAAAAATTTTTAAAATATCCATCAAATTTCCAACTGAATATAAATTATCGCTTTCTTTTATCAACTTCGTTTGATTTTTTCTGACAAGTATTGCCATCCCGAATCCCATTTTTGTAAAGGGAGTTTCCAGATCTCCCTCGTAAGAATCCCCAACAATCACAGAGTTTTTCAAATCGAGATTTTTACTTAAACAATTTTCCGCTAGACTGATCGCCTTTTTAAAAAATTCAATAGTTGGTTTATCCTCAGGATCTCCAATTGAAAGACCTTGGTATTCTAAACCTCTTCTACGCAGTTGTTCAATACGTTTAGTTTTCATTTTCTTTGAATATTCTGGTTTATACAAAAATTGACCATCATCTCTCATTTGTAGACGTGCGTCACTACTCGTAATTAGAAAAATTGGTCTATTATTCTTTACAAGTCTTGTATTTAGATCTATAGCTCCTGAAAAAAAAGAAACTTTTGCAGTTAACTCCTTCCAGTAACTTTCTGCTGCACCCTCAACATAGGCTTTTCTTGGTTCCACTCCTACTTTATCCATTGCAAGTTTTATAAACACTTCCCTGCTCCATTTCTTATACTTGCCCCATTCTTTTATAACTAATTTCTGAGAATTCGCAACTTTTTCAAGTAAGGAATTTGATTCATCAAGCAACTCTTGATTATTAGCATTGGCAGAATCCTTATTGAGTCTGTATCCAGCCAAAATAGTATTAAATATCTTATTAAATTGAACTTTTATTCTTTCAGACTTTTCGTTTCCATACTTCTCTTCGAGAGCTTCTACAATTCCTTCTGATGCAATCTCATTAACTCCAGCTGTATCTATTAAAGTATCATCAATATCAAAAAACCATATTGATTTTTTTAAATTGTTCATTTTCGGCTGTCCTTAAATAAATCTTAATCCCAGCTTAACTTACTGTCGCCAGTTATTGGTATCTTGGGTCCACCATATTTTGGTGAGGAATCAACCAAAATATCAAAAAATGCCTTTACTTTGGCTAACTTCTCCCTAAATTCAATTCTTTTTGCATTCATATATACATGTTTATCCGATTCTATTCCAACTGCATCTAGATCTAAATTTCGTGCAATATATATCGATCTAGGCAAGTGAAATTTTTGAGTGACAATTATTATCGAATCAACCTCAAAAATTTCTTTTGCTCGATACATACTGTCATATGTATCGAATCCAGCATGATCCATAAAAATATCTTCTGGCGGAATTCCCTGTTCTACAAGATAGGTTTTAATTGAATTCACTTCATCATATTCTTTTCTTCCATGATCTCCGCTTATTAGTATCTTTTCAACCTTTTTGGCTTCGTATAAATCTATTGCTGTCTCGGCTCTATCTGCAAGAATGTCGCTGAGAGATCCATCAGAATATACTAAAGCTCCAAGAATAACAGCTGTTTGGGCTTGAGGTACTTTATCTATTGAAGAATAAACATATTCCCTGCTGAAACTATTAATATATTTATTGATAGATAAGGTGATAAATACAACTGTAGCAAATCCAATAAAGAGCACTTTGATAATTTTCTCGAAGGTTAGATTTTTAATTAATTTATTTATAATTGATTTTTGATAAATTCCGAGAAGCTTATTATATATTGGGGAAATTTTTGCCATATTGTATATTTAATAATATGAAATATTATACAAATTTAATTGATTTATATCACTTATAATAGGACGAGCTTATGAACAAAAATATTACACAAAATCAAAACTATGATTTAACAGTGATTGGCGGTGGACCGGCAGGAATGATGACAGCTATTTCTGCTGCTTCAAAAGGAAAAGATGTTGCTCTAATTGAAAAAAATAGAAGACTAGGACAAAAACTACTCTTAACTGGAAAAGGAAGATGCAATATTACCAATGCAGAAAATGATATAAAAAAATTTGCTAAAGAGTATGGAAAAAATGCACATTTTCTTTTACCTGCTTTATACAATTTTACGCCCCAAGATACTCTCCATTTTTTTATGCAATGTGGTATTAATACTAAAATCGAAAGAGGAAACAGGGTTTTTCCTCAAAGCGACAAAGCTTCAGATGTTTTAAGAGGTTTAGTTAAAATGCTTAATAAGCAAAACGTAGAGATACTCCTGAATACTAAAGTTGTATCAATAATTTCAAAGAATAATACTATTAAGAAAATTAATACTGATAAAGGTGATATTATCTCAAAAAACTATGTAGTAGCAACCGGGGGGCTGTCTTATCCGGAAACAGGATCAACCGGTGATGGATATAAGTGGGCAGAAAAATTGGGACATAAACTAATATTGCCAAGGCCTGCTCTCGTAGGAGTTATTGTAAAGGAAAAATGGATTAAGCAATTACAGGGATTAAGCCTAAAAAATGTAAAGATAACCTTACATCAACCGTCAGACCCTGATCATTTGCATCCCAGCAGTTATAAAAAACTTGACGAAAAATTTGGAGAAGCTTTATTTACAAATGTTGGAATGAGCGGTCCAATAATTTTAGACATGAGCAAAAAAATCGGGGGGCTTTTACAGTACGGTCCTTGTAAATTGGTCATTGATTTTAAACCAGCCCTCGACTTTACTCAACTTGACAAGAGGCTTCTCAACGATTTTCAAGAATTTGATAAAAAAATGTTCAAAAATTCTCTTAACCAACTTCTGCCGAGTAAAATTATTCCCCTAATAATTGAGCTTTCAAAAATTAATCCAGAAAAAAGAGTAAACCAAATTACACGTAATGAAAGAAGCAGGCTCCTACATTTATTAAAAGAGTTTGAACTTACAGTGACCAAAACTGAAGGTTTCGAAAAAGCAATAGTAACAGCCGGCGGGATTGAACTAACAGAAATCGATTCTAAAACAATGAAATCAAAAATCATAGACAACCTGTATTTAGCTGGAGAAATTTTGGATATTGATGGACCTACAGGTGGTTATAATCTACAGATGTGCTGGAGTACTGGGAGTTTAGCAGGAAAGTTTAGAAGCTAAAAGAAAAAACCACTAGACTTTATTTTTGCCTCCTTGTAGAGATAAAGAGGAAACCGGGTTTGGACTTTCGGGTTTTAATATTAAACATATCTACTCCCAAATAATAGTTACTGGTTTTGAATATTGTTGGTCTGAGTTATTAGGCTGGTATATATCAGTTAACAGTTGATCTGCTGATATATTTCTATTCAAAAGCTGTTGTCTAACTCTAAAAACAAGTTTATTATCTCCAATTACTGGATAATTTGAGCCTTTCAATATGCTCGTAGGTATTTTCACATAACCATCACTAATATAGATTGGGTAACCTTCAAGATTGAAAATAAACCCTTCCCTATACGCCATACCTATACCAGTCCAAACTGCCACCTCAACTTGTAAAAATCCATCATATGGACCTGACTCTGTGTAAACATGTAAATCTATAAAACTTTTATCTTTGTTAACATTTTGTAATAAAATTGGCGCCCCTGAAGCATTGTTACCAAAATTGATTTCTAAAGGCTTTGATGGATCAGGAACATATTTTTTAAAGCGTTCTATTATAATTCCATCCTTTCTATTATTTGGATCCTCACAGTTATTTTTCAACATACAATTATTAATTTTCATAGGATATTGCCTAATTGAAATCGGTAGACCGACTGCATCAAGATCCCAATCCTCAATTAATTTACCTAAACCCAGTGTTTTGAATTTCGTATCAACAAAACCATAGAAATGTTGATCCTCAGAATATCTTATCTGATAGAGACCTCCCAAGTCTGGTCTCTGACTTTTCCTTGCAGCCATGTGCCAAGTTGTAACAAGATTATAAGTTGAAACATCTGCAGGATCTCTACCCCATCCAATCATTTTATTACCAATAATGGTAAATTCGTTACTAAGTTCAGAAGGTAGCAATTTAGCAGGGACTAAACTATAAAAATATTTTTCCATAGAATAAGAAGAGTGCTTGGCAACTCCACCTTCGTAAGTATTCGTGGGTTTCGACTTCCATCCTGTTGGGTCTACATAATAAATTTTTTGTTTTCCAAGTCTTCCAAGCAATTTTTGATCTTCACTATCTGGATGTGTTGGGATCGTTGTATAGTCTGAAAACCGCAATGATCCAGAGTGGTCTACTAGCTTGTCATATGTATATTTGATATGAGCTGTTGCCTTCCAATTAAGCGAATCTTCTTCAACAATACAAAACCGTAATACGTCTATTCTGTTCGATTTTCCAAAAGGATGGTCATTACTCTTTGGATTCTCCCAGTACGCAGGATTCCAATATGAGGTCGGAGTTGTTTTACTGATTCTCATAATTGTTGAATTTGTCCCCACTCCAGCTTCTCCTGGGCAAATATCGTCTTCATACTCAATCTTCGTAAAACCAGTAAAAAATCTCTGTGGCTTTCCTGATGAATCTGTATTAGAATAATCTAAGTATTGATTTTTGTATATGGCGTAGGCTCCTGGAACAGGTTTAGGGATTGGATAGTTAATGTTATCTTGAGTATTATAAGAAGACAATGAAGATTTATATACTTCCTTATCTTCCACAGATATTAATTTCTCTGTACTAAAAGGCTGGTTTTCTCCTACAGGTTTAATAGAAGCAATATAATGTCCAACAGGAATATTCGAATCTGTTTCAACTTCTCCCTTACCATTTCTTACATAAACATCCCATTTAGTAACCGGATATGCTGTACATTGATTTGTATCGCTGTTACAAAATACCGATTTCACATCCAAATAACCATTATAAGGACTTCCATCTTTGTAGTTAACTTCTATTGAGTATGTCTTACCCTGCGGTATTACACTTGGTGTCATTGTAAGATCCAGTGGATATTTTGCGTAATCGTTGGCACTTGCTTCTGTCTCCTTCACATCTACTTCCTTCGTATTTCGTATATAAAATCCAGTAAACACTGCCAAAACAAACAAAATGAAGAAACCTAGCAAAGTCAAAAGTAGTTTCTTTTTGGATTTGTTATGGAAAGATACGTGCTTCATGATATAAAAATATATAGTTAGGTATATTTCTAAAAATATTCTACCGACAAATCCTACCAATGTAAATCTATTCTTTTTGAACATCTTGATTTTCTAGAGTTTCCCCCTTCCACTTCCTAAATAGCTAACCTGGTATGGACTTTAAACTTCATGACTTTTCCTAAACATATCAATCTGAGCTTGAATATAACCTGAAGGGTTTCCAATATCTGCAAAATATCCGTCGTCGATATAGGCATAGATTTCTTCACCTGAGGCTAATACCTTTGGGATAATATCATATGAAAGATTCGTGAACTCTCCTTCTGGTATATATTCCAAAATTTTATTCTCAAAAATATAAAGTCCCGAAACCGCGATGTTCGAAAAAACCTCATCTGGTTTGGGCTTCTCCTTAAACTTGCGTATTTTATTATCATGATCAATATCAATTATCGCCCTTCTTGTTGGATCTTCCCATTCCCTCGCATACAAAGTTCCAATACCACCTTTATTATCATGAACTTCTTGAAAATCATTGAAATCCACTACAAAAAGATTGTCTCCATTTATAAGTATAAAATTTTCGTCTTCTATAAAATCCTCAAACTTTTTTAAATCTCCCCCTGTACCTGAAAGCTCTTCCTGCTTATTATAAGTGATTCGAATCTCGTAATCAGACCCATCTCCTAAAAACTTTTCAATCTTTTCTCCCAAATGAAATAAGTTAATACCCACTTCCTTTATATTATTCTGAGCTAACCATTCAAGTTGATATACAATAACTGGTTTACCGTTTACAGGCATAAGAGGTTTAGGTAGTTGATCTGTAAAAGGAGCAAGTCGAGTTCCAAGACCTGCTGCCATTATTATAGCTTTCATTTTTCCTTTTTCTTCTTTAGAAAATAAAATACAACAAAAAATAAAGCTCCAGAAAAAATCCAAAGACATGAGCAAACCAAAGTAAACATTACAGATACTGAATAATCTGGTTCGCATGCACCTATTGGATTGCCCAATTCATCAACTCCGTCCCAACACATAATTGCCGGAGGTTTAATTAAGAAAAAATATACTGGTATTGATATTAACCCTAAAATTAATACTATAACACTGACTGTTTTTAGCATATTCTTATTCATGTCTATATTTGTATTAACTTAACTACTTAATTATAATCCAATTGCATAGTTAGGGAAATATTAAAAAATATTTTCCAGTGTGCTTTTCACGATTATGATTAGTATAGGACAACCACAACAAGCCCCTGTAAAATTCCCTTCCTAAGGCATCCAACAGATAGAAATGATTTAGGAATTCCATAAGGCTTTGCATTTCAACAAAATTTATTTGTAGGATATTGACTTTTCATCTAACAAAGTCATACTAGCCATTTACAGTATTCGTAATCCTCAATAATGATAACTAAAATTTCCAATATCTATGATCTCGACACCACCTGAGTCTGGATCAGGGTCTAAAAGTTTTGCCATAATATCAATACTTCCATAAACATAATCTCCTACATTTGCGATAGTCTGAACTGGTTGCATAATTCCATCAATCCTTCGATAACCTGTTACAATTTCTGGCTCCTTTTCACTTGCAACCATTCTGAAATCCCGTTCCCCCCATCTTGTAAACAAAACTGGTATTCTATTAATGTCAAAAAGCCATTCACATCCAGGATAGTTATCTTTTACCCAATCATATCCCGCGAGAGCCATATTGGTGGCTTTCAACGGTTGCTCCATACCAAAATTAAATACCGGATAGTTCAATTCAGATTCCATGTTATAATTCTATTCGCGAATAAAAGCATAGTATAATATATTGCTATTATATCAATTTAAATACCAGTCTTCAATATTATAGGTTATATAAATCCTTAAAATTTTTATATGCAAAAGGAAACTTTAATTGCGATTCTAGGTGGCCTTGGTTCTATGCTTGGATGGGGAAGCGGAGACTTTTTTGCCAGAAAATCAATTGATAAAGTAGGTAACACTGTTGCACTTTTTTGGATGCAATTTTTGGGGATTATCCCTTTATTAATATATCTTCTGTTTACACAAGATTTTTCAGGGATTAATCTCAATAATACAACCGGTATAGTCTTTTTTGGGCTCCTAAATATGACACCCTACCTTCTTTACTATAAAGCAATAGAAAAAGGGAAGCTAAGCATAGTAAGTCCAATCAATGCCTCTTATGCGGCTTTTAGCGTAATAATTTCGGCCCTCTTTCTTAATGAAAAAATTTCTACAACAGTATATTGGCTTCTAGGTTTAGTGTTTATAGGCATCCTGCTCCTTTCTTTTAGTTTTAAACAACTAAAAATAGACCTGCAAGATAAAAATAATGTAAGTAAAGGTGTTTTATATGCCGTACTTTCAGCAGTGCTTTTTGGTTTCTGGTTCCCTTTATGGGATGATTTTGTTGGAGAATCAAACTGGATAATTTTACTAATTGGTATGAGGCTTTCGGTTACAATACTTCTATATATCTATGCGAAATTTAAAAAAATAAAATTATTTTTTAAATCCAAAAAGGTTTGGAAATGGGTTTTTATTATTGCGGCTCTGGATGCTATGGCCTTTTTTTCATTAACTTGGGCTTTTGAGGCAACAACCCAAACTAGTGTTGTTTCTGTATTAGCAGCTACTTTCTCTTTACCTACATTAGTGCTTTCTAGAATATTTTTAAAAGAAAAACTTGCTTTAAATCAGTGGATCGGCATTATCTCAGTTCTAACCGGTATGGCTCTAATAGCTTGGTTCAGTGCCTAAATCAAGATGTTATTTTTTACTTGAATTAAATGATAAAAATTAATAAAAAACAAAAGCAATTCATCGAAGAAAAAGTCCTTGCTCTAGCCTCTGTAGATGCAAATGGAGCACCTAACGTTGTAGCTGTGGCATGTTGTAAGTTGGTTGAAGGCAATAAAATCCTTATAACAGATAATTTTATGAACAAAACCAGAAAAAATTTATTGAATAATAAAGAAACCTCAATTGCAGTTTGGAGCGAAGATTGGGAAGAAGGATACCAATTTAAAGGCGAAGCACAGTATTTTTCGAAAGGCAAATGGAAAAAAATGGTCGATGAAATGAGTGAGAATAATGGGTTACCTCATAAAGGAGCGGTATTGTTTACAATAAAGGAAATTTGGGACTTGGCCAACCCGAAAAAGTTGTGTTGATTTCATAGGTTATTCGTTTAATCAATATACAACAATATCCCCCTCTTTAAGTCCCTCCAATATTTGTGCGTCTGTATCACTTTGAATACCAATTTCAATTTTACGTCTTTCTATCTTATTTTCCTCGGTCTTAACCTGTACATAATATTTCCCATCCTCAATATCAAATGCTGATATAGGAATGTATAAAGCATTTTCCTCCTCTTTAATAACAAACTCTACGTTCGCAGTCATTCCAAGATATACATTATCTGGCCTCTCAAATGTAACATCCACGATATAAATTACTACACCGTCTTTAACAAGGGGATTAAGAGAAATCTTAGTCACTTCTCCTTCAAAACTTTCATCAGGCAACCCATCAAATTCAACAATTGCTTTTTGTCCAACATACATATCTACAATATCAAGCTCATTTACCTCTGCTTCAACCTTAAATTTATCCATATCTACAAGTCTTACAGGTCGTGCCCCCATTTCACCACCCATATATATATCTCCTTCTTTAAATGGGATATCTATAATAGTTCCAGTAAAAGGAGCAATAATTTGCGCATTATCTAGATTATATTGCGCAATCTCTAAACTCGCTTGTGCTTGGTCTAATTGCCCACCATACGTTCCTCCATCATAATATAAACCCGATTTTAACTGTTCTAATTGTAACTCCTCCATTTTGTAAGCTTTCTCAGCTTTCTCAAGCATAGTTTGTGATAATTCAGTTGAATCCTCAGCCCTGATCTTCGCCATTTCATATTCAAGCGCTGCTTGTTCAGTTTGAATTTCCTGTAATTCAATTTGACCTTCTAGAGAATCCAGCTGACTATCTTGAGATATTTCAGTCATCTCAGTCTGCTCCTCTGCCCAATCTTCAGAGCCTGGTGGCACTGTTTCTTCATATTCCTCAGAAACCTCAATTGCCTGGTCAGTTTCTTTCTTAGTATTTGAATAAGTTGTTTCTAAGTTATCTTCAGCTATGGTTGCCGATTCATATGCAAGTCCTGCCTGATCAAGAGTCGCGTCGTTTAGTTCTTGACTACTTTCGTAATCATGTCTTGCCTGATCAAGGTCTATACCGCTTAATGCGAGCTTCTCTTCTTGCAAATCAATTAGTTTAGGATCTTGAGATCTAGAAAGCGTTGAGGATACTGAACGAACTTGCCCCTGTGAATTTTTAATCTGAGCTTCAAGTACTGTTGTATCAAGCTGAGCGATAATTTGTCCTTCTGCAACTTCTTGTCCTTCTTCCACTTCGATTTTCTCAACAATACCTGAGGGAATAAAGAACAAATCTTTATGTTTAACAGGCTGTATCGTTCCATTTGTTTCAATAGTTTCTTGAATATTACCTCTTTGCACCTCAATTTCTTCAAAGTCTTCATTTTTTTGAGCACCAGCCACTTTAATTATAACTCCAAGAATTATAAGAACAATTAAAGTTCCAATAATCATTTTTTTTCTTTTTTTCCAAATTCTCTTAAACTTTTTCCGCATTAATTACATTAAATTAAAAATTATTCGTATCTTAAAGCATCAATAGGGTTTAACTTTGATGCTTTTTTTGCTGGATAAATACCAAAGACAAGTCCAATTATAATTGAAAATACCACTGCAAGTATAATAGAATCTATATAAATACTCGAACCCAAACTCGCAAGCTTACTAAGTATTGTAGATAGTCCGACACCCAAGGCCATACCCCCTAACCCTCCTAACATTGTAACAATTATTGATTCTGTTAAAAACTGAAATAAAATATCTCTATTTCTCGCTCCAAGTGATTTTCTTAAACCGATCTCTTTGGTTCTCTCTGTAATACTTACAAACATTATATTCATAACCCCTATACCCCCAACCAATAAAGAGATAGCTGCAATTGCGGCTAAAAAAATAGTAAAAATCCCAGTCACCTGCTGTATAGTTTCCAGAAATTCACCCGCATCGCTTATTGAAAAAGTTTTATCATCTCCTTCTCTAATCCTCCTTATTTTACTAAAAATTTCATCTGCTTCTGTCTTAGCATACTCCACAAGTTCAGGATCTTTTGCAGAAGCAATTATATATGCAATCTTATCTTTCTTTAATAAATATCTATAAAAAGCACTATATGGTACTATTATCACATCATCCTGATCTTGAAAAGATGAAGACCCTTTAGATTCAAATACTCCAACAACTTGAAAATTTACATTTCCAACTTTGATATCTTTTCCAATTGGATCCTCATCTTCAAATAGGGTATCTGCCACCTTCGGCCCTATTGTGGTAACTTTTTTATACTGATCCATGTCCTGCTGATTAACCATTCTTCCAATATCAGCTTTATACTCCATCAAATCTATATAACTTCCACTTGTGTATGAATTTAATTCTATAAACTTATCTTTTGTTAGATACTTAGCATTATACATCCCAAAAGCCCCAGCTGTGGCCTTATCAATATATCTTTTTGAATATCTTTCAAATTGCTCGATTTCGTTTAAAGTAAAATTATCTGTAAGGCCTGGAGGACCACTAAAGCTACCCTCTCTATTTCCAGGCAGGATATATATATTATCCGAACCAAATGATTCAAAACTGGATTCAATCCAATCTTGTGCTGCTTTACCCACTCCAAGTAATGTAAGGATGGATGCAACACCTATAATAATACCTAAAGTAGTCAACAAAGTCCTCGTCTTGTTAGACCAAAGTGAATCTAGTGCTATTTTTACGTAACCCCAGAAATACTGCATAATTGTAAATTAAAGATCATAAATTATTTAATTTTTTCTAAATCCATCTCCTTCTTGTTAATAAACCTGTCCTCAATTAAACCGTCCTTTAAGTATACGGTTTCATTTGCATATTTTGCTATATGATTTTCATGTGTAATTATTACTATCGTTTTACCCTCGTCATGAATTGTCTCAAATATTTCCATAACTTGGCCTCCTGTTTTAGTATCAAGATTGCCAGTAGGTTCATCTGCCAAAATGATGGATGGATCCATAACTAAACTTCGAGCTATAGCTACTCTCTGTACTTGCCCACCTGAAAGTTGGTTTGGTTTATTTTTTAATTTATCTTCCAATCCGACTTTCTTAAGTACATCAATAGCCCTGTGCTTCCATTCTTTTTTAGATACATGCGAATATAGAAAAGGTAGCATCACATTATCAAGAACAGAAATCTTAGGCAACAAGTTAAATGCTTGAAAAACAAATCCTATCCTCTCATTCCTAATTCCGGATAATTCATCATCATCTAATTTTCGAATATCTATTCCATCCAAAAGATATTTACCTTCGGTCGGTACATCCAAACAACCTAAAATATGGAGCATCGTAGATTTACCACTGCCTGAAGGTCCCATTATTGAAATAAAATCTCCTTTACGAACAATTAAATCAATCCCCTTCAATGCTTCATAAGATGTGTCGCCGGTGATATATGTTTTTTTTAAGTCCTGTAATTCAATTAATTTCATTTTTGCTTCATATTATTTAATTTTTCCTGAGCAGCATTAGCCATTTTTTCAGCTATTGTAATCAAATTCTTTTTTTCTTTTTCCGAAAGAGAACTAATTATACTTTTGAATGTATTCATCTTATCTTTGAAAAATCTTTTTATCATTTTGTTTGCTTCTTTTGATAATCTCACCTTTACTACTCTTCTGTCATTTATATCGTTATATCTTTCAACTAATCCTTTTTTCTTAAGAACAGTAATTTGCTGAGTCATTGAAGCAGGTTTAACCATAAACTGCTTAGCTAAATCACTCATCTTTAAACCATTTGAATGGGAAATATGATACAAAATCCTTGTCTGCAAAATTGTCAAGTCCCATTCCTCATCACAAGTCCTACCAATCATCGAAATACGACGCGATACTTTAAAAAAAGCCATCATTATTTTTTGATCAACATCATTCGGAGACATATATATTAACTAACCAAATTATTAATCTACCTAAATATTAGATAATCTAAGTATAAAATATTTTCAAATATTTAGTCAAAGATTATTATTTCTTGACTTAACCTGCTTCTCTTAAAAAGGTATAATCTGCTTTATCAATAATCAAGATGTTTAATTGGATAACTTATGCTTTTGCAAGTGTCTCCTCCCTTGCAACAAAAGACATTTTACAAAAAAAGATAGCTAAAAAAAATGGTGTCTATTCAATATTATCTGTACAAAATTTCTTCTCTCTTATAATCAGCTTAATAATTGCGCTATTTCTTGGAATAAGTCTTACTCTAGACAGAGAAGGATTAATATTCTGCCTTATAGCACTCTTACAATCAATTGGATCCATTGGCAAAGCCAATGCAATAGATGTCAATATGTCTGCCACATCCATTGTGAACTCATTCTCACCCATCTTTCCAATAATACTTGCCTTTATTTTCCTAAACGAATTTGTTTACTTCAATCCTAGGTCATTAGAAGGATTAATTAGAATATTTACATTAATCCTTCTCCCAATTGTAATATTGCTTCTAAAATCGAATAAACTGGGAAGGAAAGGAAAAACAAATGCATTCTGGATTATTAATATCCTTTTACAGCTAGTTTTTCATGGTTTGACGACTTTTTTAAATAAATACTATCTTGATTTTAATAATATTTGGAAAAATATAGTTTATACAAGGATTGTGACTTTCATAGTATCTTCTCTATTTATGTTAATGAAGAAAGAAAAGTGGGAAAGAACGCCCAAATTTTTAGGTAAAGGTTTTTTAAACGGATCACTTATAATTTTTTCAGCATCCACACATAGAACTGCTGTCGTTCTATCCCCACTCAGCATCTATCAAACATTTAGAAAACCTTTATTAATAATTTTCTCTACCCTTGCCGGTATGCAAATTTTCAAGGAAGGAAAAAAACTTAATAAAAAGCAGATAGCTGGATTCATTTTAGGATTGATAAGTTTATTGTTTATTATATTTACAAGTTTACAATTAAAATAAATTCAGTAATGATGAAACTAATCACACTAAACTGCCAACGGGCTTATCGGAAAAAGAGTATCTCGAAATATCTACAGAGTGTTATAGAAAAAACAGAACATGATTTTATCTGTTTGCAGGAGGTAAATTCGGAGATGAGAGCAATATTAAAACAATTAATTCAATCTTCAAAAAAATATCAACTCCTCGATAGTAAGGATGTTCAAAATGGGAAGATTACCGAATCCGCAATAATATATTTAAATAAATATAAAATTCGCGATCAAGGAGTGCTTTCTTTTCTAAAAAAACAACATAAAGATTCAAAGGCACATGGACTGTTGTATGGGGTATTCAAATATAAAGATAAAACCTTTTGGATAGGATCAATACACTTACCTGCCGGTATCAAAATTTTTCAAAGAATAAAGGCTCTTAAAAATACAATGGTTTTACTGAGGACACTTGAAGAAATAAAATCTACGATTAAAATCATTGGTGGAGATTTTAATACTGGCTGGTTTGAAGATATTCTGTTCCAAGACAAAATACTAAAGCCTGAATTTAAACGTTTTTCAGATTACCAGTCTGGCTCTTTTAGTAGTAAATATCTAGAAGACACAAGCCTGATGTATAAAATCTACGGTTATCTTGGAAAGTTAAATATATATGTATCATTTAAAACCGACAAATTCTATATAGATCTGAATTCGTACGGTCAATATAAAACTAAAGTGAAAAATATTGATGTTGTAGTCTCTGATCACCGACCAATTGAATTAATCCTGAAGTAGTTTTTGGATTTACAACTATTCTCTTTTTTCAAGGCCTTCCTCCTTTTTTGATATATCCCAATTCTGGTCCATCTCCTGTTCATCTCCTTCTGCATATAAATCCTCTCCTTTTATATCTAGATCTTCGCCTCCCCATCCTTTCTCATATGTCATAACAAAGACTCCTGACATATAAAATAAACTTCCGTGTCTCATTATATCTAAATTTATGGTATTGTCTACATAAAAGATACTAACTTAGCATTACCTTGATATTCATTAATGTAATGAGTATACTTAACCGTAGATAACTTATTACCTGAAACATATGTGTGATTCATGCGGATGTGGAGAATCAAATACAGAAGACGAAGAATAGATTAACTTTATCTATAAATCTTCACCCTTTAAAAAAGAATAAAATCCTGAAGTAATTACCCCTAGAATAAGAAAGATGAGCAGAGGTAGAATAGTTGCATAAAAAATTTGGCCTAAAGTAATGGATGATAAGTATTGTAAGGTAAACATTTCTCCAAAAGGATTGACAAAAAATTTACCATATATATAGTCAATTACACTACCTGCGAATTTAACGCCATATTGGATAATCCAAAAAAATAAGGCATATAGAAAGCCTGCGATCCAAAATTTTGGCTGGAAAACAGATCTCACGACAATAAAGGGGAGTACGAAAATTATGGTATTAAAAAAGCTAATAATTATAGTTTTGATAACAAAAAAACTTATATCAAAATTTGTCTCTACTCCAAAATTTGATGCTATTCTCCAATTTATATACACTGTCATTAATAAATAAATCAGGAAAACTGGAACGCACAAAATTATTATCTTTTTGATACCTATCTCCTTCAATTGCTTCATAAAATGATTTTTAGAATTTATATCCTATTGTCCTTAAAAATTGGTTTCTTTCTTTTTTATCTTTTGTTTTCTCCACCTTATCGGTTGCTTCTCCGTCTACTACACCTAGAATAGCCCGCCCCTGCTCCGTTTCTGCTATAACAACCTGTACAGGATTAGCTGTAGCACAAAAAATTCGACATACCTCTGGGACGTGCCTTACATCTTTCAATATGCTTATTGGAAATGTATCTTTCAGAAAAATCACAAAGCTATGTCCAGCTTTGATTTTTTTTGCATTTTCAATTGCAAGTTTCTCCATCTCTTTATCCGTGCTTGAATATCTAATTAACTTAGGGCCACTTGCCTCGCAAAAAGCCAAACCGAACTTTATCCCCGGAACCGATCCTACCAATGCTTCATGAATATCTTCAACAGATTTTATAAAATGGGTCATTCCAATAATTACATTTACACTCATATCCCCTTCCGGTCTTTGAACTTTTACAGTAGAAAGATTTAATTCCGACATATTTATAATATAAAAACTTATACTTGAACTATTAAATTATACAGGAATTTATTTGGGGATTTTGAGAAAACTCATTCTTCTGCTTAAACAAATCAGAGAATCTACTTCATTATGTTTCCACTCAACTCATTAAATATAAAAATATACTCAAAAACGATATGTCATTAAATTTTCATTGTTTTACAAAAGGACATTTCCCGGTCGCACAAGGTGGTTGCTTGGCTTTCTTTGCATTGGAATCACCGGCAATATTCGGGACGGAAAAAATTCTGTCCATTTCTTTTGACTCACATTCTGGACACTCTAATTTGGAACCATTCTCAAAGCCCATAGGAAGGTCAAACTCGCTGATAACATGACATTTTTTACATTTAAAATCATACCGCATTTTGCGTAAATATAAATTTATTTCTCTTGAGAGTCCTTATTAGACTTCATATTTTTCTTCTCCTTATATTTTTTATATGCTCCATAACCAAGTAGCAATGGGGCCCCGACAACACACAAAGGACAAGCTGTTCCTAGCAAAACAAGTTCACCAGCAGCAACGGCACCTAACGCCCCACCCGCAAGCAAAGATGCATCTGCAGAATTGTCTTTATGAGGTGATTCGGTATTGTCTTTCTGAATTTCTTCCATATCAATAATAAATTAAAAATTGAACTACCTACTTCATTGCATCAACTACCTTGCTTACCGCCAAAATATAGGCTCCCATACGCATATCTGTATCATAACTTTCCATAGTGTCCCAAACTTTATCAAATGCAGGAACAATTTTATCTTTGAGTTTCCCTAGGACTTCTTCTTTACTCCACTCTTTTCCCTCCTTGTTTTGAACCCACTCAAAATACGAAACCGTAACACCGCCAGAATTAGCAAGTACATCCGGCACAACTAAAGTTTTCTTTCTTCTTAAAATTTCATCTGCTTCTGGAGTAACTGGTCCATTAGCCATTTCTATTACATATTCAGCTTTTACTTTATCAGCATTATCTTCAGTAATTACATTCTCAACTGCAGCTGGAACTAAGACATTCACATCAAGCTCTATAAGTTCATTATTATTGATTTGTTTACCTCCGTTGAAACCTTCATAACTTCCTTTTTCATTTTTATAATCTAAGGCTTTTTTGACATTCAGACCATCTTTATTGTATATGGCACTTTTAGAATCACTGAGTGCTACAACTTTATAACCCTCTTGTGCTGCTAGCGTAGCAAAATAATATCCAACATTGCCTGACCCCTGAACAGCAACAGAGGTATTTTCTGGATCTAGATTCCTTTTCTCACTTAACCTGTTCAATACATATACTCCACCTTGTCCAGTAGCTTCTGTTCTACCCTGAGAACCGCCTGCCTCAATTGGTTTTCCGGTAATGACTGCAGGTGACTCTTTACCAACTAGGTCGGAATATTCTTCCACCATCCAAGCCATAATTTCTGGAGTTGTATACATATCCGGTGCTGGTACGTCCTGATCAGGGCCTATATGTTTATGAATCTGTCTGATATAAGATCTGGATAAACGTTCAATTTCTTCTTTTGATAATTCTTTGGTGTTCACTTCTACTCCTCCTTTACCTCCTCCAAATGGGATATCAGCTACTGCACATTTCCAAGTCATCCACATAGATAAAGCTTTTACCTCAGATTCATTGACTTGAGGGCTGAAACGTATTCCCCCCTTGTATGGCCCACGAGCATCATTATGCTGAGAACGAAAGCCTTTGAAAGTCTTAACAGATCCATCATCCATCTCTACAGGCACATCAACTTTAATTAAATTATCCGGAGAAGACAACGTTTCTACAATCTCAGATTCTAAGTTTAATATCTCTCCAACTTTCTCGAGTTGCTTTACTGCATTAGTAAATGGATCGTGTAAAGACTCTTTGTGGGATTTTTTTTCTTGATTTGGCATTGGTACCTCCATAAAATTTTAATTTTTAAATTAACTCTACGATTTTTAAGATTTTCTCAACAAAATCTCGCTTACGTGCAGATAAAGTATACTCCTTTTTTTTACCGCATTTCACTTCATCTATAAAGCCTTCTTCTCTTAATTTTTTAACATGATAAGAAAGTAAATTTTTAGGAATTTCTAATTTCTCAATAAGTTCACATCCACATTGCCCGTTTTCTAAGCATTTATAGAGAGCATGCAAAATCAATAATCTGTTTTTTTCAAAAAGCCACAAATTTTTTACCATAACAAAATCAGTTCAATCTAGATTGAACTATTTTACTACTATTCTCCATATTTGTCAAAACAGCAGAAAAACTTTCTGCTGTTTACGACTTTACAATAATTTTAAAATCTACTTAATTGGAACGTAAATATCCATCTCGGATTTTTGAGGAAACTGAGGTGTGAACCTGTCATCATAGAGCTCAAAATCATCGCCTCCTGCTAATTGGTATTCAGATTTACTGGCCCATGTACCATAAATATAGTCATAAGTTTTACTTAGGTTTGATAAAGACCCTCTATGTGTAAATACTGCATACTTTTGTTTTGGTATTGTTCTTGTAAGCATATCTTCTGGTATATCATCAAAATTTTCCACCTCAACTGCACACATATATTCATATTCAGTATCACTTTCAAAATCCTCTACATCAATTTCTTCATTATTCAAACAAACTCCATAAGAAACATAATGGTCAGTTCTATTTTCAATTTCTTTCATTCTGGGGATAAACTCCTGCCACATTTTAGGTATGGTTTTATTTTCTTCATTGTCCTTAAGAGTAGTCTTACACTTTATGCCTACTATCTTAAATTCATCTTTGGTGATAATTTTAGGTTTCATAGTAATCAATTTATTTAAGAAATAAGATATTTTCTCTTCATTTAATGCTTTTTTGTGCATCATAACCAGATCTTTACCTCTTACCCGATACTTTGCCGGCGTAAAATCAAAGTAATTCCTAAATGATCTGGTAAAAGCTTCCTGTGAACTAAATTGATACTTCAACGCAATATCTATAATCCTATCGTTACTACAGACTAAATCTTTTGATGCAAGCGTTAATCTGCGTATCCGAATGTACTCACCGGGAGTTTCACCTGTAACAGCTTTAAATACGCGTAGTAAGTGATAAGGAGATAAACAAGCTATATCTGCTATTTTATCCAGAGATAAAGGCTCGCAAAGTTTATCCTCAATGTATTTAACTGCTTTGTTTAAATTTTTCTGATAGGACATAGAGATAGTACTAAGAACTTAGTTCTTGGAACTAAAGAATTTACTTTAATGCCTAAAATTTGATCCGGAATCAAACTAACTAAGTATATTAAAATAGACAAAATTTGTTTTGATAATTCTTGCTTTTTTATTTTGAGGGTCTAAAAATGAATATTCAGCTTTCTAAGATCGTTTTTCAATTCTTTGATAGATTTAAAGAGAAGGGTTCCCATTCCTAATTTTTGGGCTGTAACCAAGACTTCCTCCTGATCGTCAATAAATAAAAGCTGAGAAGCTGGCAGATTGATTTTTTCAAGAAGAATTTGATAAATTTCTTTTTCAGGCTTTAGAAAACCTTCCTCATGGGATAAGACAATTGGATTGAAATACGAGTACCATCCTTTTTCATGATATTTTTTAGAATTTACTGGATCAGAATTAGAAAGTACTGCAAGCTGATAATTTCTCTTAAGACTTTCAACCAAATCAATCATTTCATCTGTCGGCTTCCAGGTATTAGTCCAAAGATCGATTAACTTACTCATTTCTTCATTATTTATCGGAACTTGAAAAAACTTACGGAAGCATTCTTCAATCTCTATTCTTCCTCTATTATAATCAGTATCAAATACAACCTCCGAACCCTTCTTAAAACTTTTCGGAATCTGAAGTAGTGTATAAGCTTTATTTACGAAATCTATGAAACTCCCCTGCATGAATGTGCCACCAATATCAAAAACAATTACCTCAATCATCAAGAAATATGAGTAACATGTAATAACATATTATAAACAAAAAAGATGGTAATTTTTATACCATCTTTATGAGAATTTTTGAATACTTGAAAACTATTATTTTTCCTCGGAGTCATCATCAGTTGTCTCCTTTATTTCCGCAATATCCTCCTCGAAAACAGCCTTGATAACCTCATTTTCTTCCAAGGTCACTTTAATATCTTGCTTTTTATCTCCTACAATCATTACAAGATCAACCTCCCAACAACCAGGGCATCTAAGCTGAATAATATCTTGATATTGGAGATCTGCTTCGGTAAAACCAATAAATTCTTCCATATTAAATACATATTCTTTGGCTTTATCTACTATTTGTTGTTTTTCAACATCCAATTCAGCAAGCGAACCTTCCTGAGCTTTCGGGCATTCTTCTTGCTTTGGGTCAAAACATTTTTCTGTAGAGGCACACCATACGAAACCTTTAGCAATAAGACACCCGTGTTCATCCTGCTCCTCACTAGGCGGTTTTTCCTCAGCTACTTCAGTTTCCTCAATTAAATTTTCTGCTGTATCCTCGGGTTCGGGTTCTTTTGGGTTAAAATATGCTAACAACAAAAAACCTCCAACAATAAATACAAATATTAAAATAATAAACAAGGGAAGATTCGTCGTTTCCGGCTCTGCAGAATTACTATCATCTTTTTTAACGTTCATCTAAAATAAATAATAAATAAAAATTTTAAATTGCTCACTGATTATATTCCAAGAAGAGAGTTGAATCAATTAAAGAAAAGTAGTCTACTTAAATCCTAATTTATTATTACACTTTCTGTCATAAAACCTTGATTATAACGCCTTAAAACTTCGGCATCTTCTGGACCTCTCGCGTTTAGTAAATCCGGCATAACAGCACATCTTCCAAGACCATAGGGTAACCAATTTAAAGCTGCTTGTCTACCAAGTTCAAATGCATGCTTACGCGGGTCTCCACTTTGAAAATCTAAAAATTCAAGGACTTTCCTTTGGCTTGGATCGTTTACTCCAATTAATTCTTCCATAATTATGGATAAATAATATTAATCAAACCGATTATATCACATATATTTAACAGATTTCCCTAGAGTTTTAAAAATAATCTTTCTTATCTATCTGCAGTGGGCGTTCTAAAGCTTATTTCTCGGAAATATTCTATTTCTATAATTAGGACTATTAAGCAGGAGCGGGTTTTGAAACCCGCTCCTGCTTTAATTCAAACAATAGTTGAATAATTCATTTGTATCTATTCAATAACAATCTCTTGTGACTTATCCAAATAATTTACCATAGTGGGATCATCCATAGATTGAATGATAGGTGTTTCTGCCTTGAAAGTTCCCTTTGAAACAACTCTTGCATAGTACTCAATTGTCTTATATCTGGAGTTTTTATACACACAGAAACTACTTCTCTGTCCCTC
This sequence comes from Candidatus Dojkabacteria bacterium, assembly GCA_014729085.1. Classification (GTDB taxonomy): domain Bacteria; phylum Patescibacteriota; class Dojkabacteria; order B142; family WJKM01; genus WJKM01. Next base: position 97,522 of record WJKM01000011.1, read on the forward strand.
TATCGAATATGGGTGCTTGTAAGAGTACATCTCTTCGTAATGATAACCTCTTTTATAAGGACTGCTTACTGCCTTTAATCCGGCAGGTAGTATATCGCTTACTTGATAACACTTACCCTTTGGTGCATTCCCACCAATATCAAATTTTATCTCAACTCTAACCAAATCAGTATCCTTAAATGTTGTACTTTCCACCCCGCCGATTGTATACTTCCTTGTTAAGGAAAGATCTTCATCCTTTGGTAAAATTTCTGGATTGACTGCTTTGTCAAATGTTGAAATTATCCCTAAGTTTCCATCAACAGAATTAAATTTGAATTTCTTCAACTCAGAAGGAGATAACTGAACTTTATAAACCTCACCTTTTTCCAACTCTATCTTCTCATTTTTGCTCCCAGCTTCATATTCGAATGTTACAGGGGCTTTTGGCAACAATGGTAGTACTGCCTGCAAATATCTTGCCTCCTCCAATCCGGTAAGATTATATTTAGAATTATGAGTGTCTATGTATTCATAAAGATCCTCTCCTTCTTCTTCATTTAAGATTCCTGCAAGCATGGTGACCAGAGCTGTTATTTCTACATTCTCATTTTGATCATCGCTGACCTTAATAAGAATTGAACCTTCCGAATTTGTTCTATACTCTTGAATGATGTCTTTATATACATCTCTTGCATACTCTTTATTACCAATTTCTGCGGATGCAAGTGCAAGATATATTTCTTCCTTGACGCTTAAATCATTCTGTTGCTTAAGCATCTTAATATAAGTCAAAACCGGTTCTTTTAGAGCGGCCAATCCATAAACGGCTTGTATACCTCTTTCCCGTCCTTCTTCTTTATTATCCAAAATTGAGTAAAAATAATCTGCTAGAGCCAGCTGATCAAATTTTTCACTAGCAATCGCAGCTACTTTTGCAGACAATTCTAAATCTTTGTCACTGTATGGGAATAGAGAAATCCCCCCACTCTCGGTTTGATAGTTTTCCGGTCTCCAATACTCTTCCGAAAATTCTTCTACATCAAAATGTTCTTCAAACATTTCTTTGGATAAAAGCCTTACTATCTTTTGATCAACCCTATCTCCCCAGGTAAACTGCAAATACAATACATCATCATAATATTTGCCACGATTTTCATCTAAGAAGGTAAGAGTCGTCGGAGAATCTTTACTCCCTTCCAGTTTTGTATCCGGAGAATATTCATAAAAATTAACCTCTTGAATTTTCAAGAATGATGACTTTATATTGATCTCTTTTTGTATCTTATCCTCATAATCTCCTACTTTTGCTCCTACTATTATTTTGTGAGTTCCCTGCTTCAATTCGTTTAATTCGAACTCTATAGATTCGAAAGCTTTAGCCTTAACTTTCTTTCCTTCAATACCTAGGGTCTTTGCTTCGATAGTATACTCAACATCCCAATCCGACTTTAGTTCGTCCCCATAAGCTCTTGCCTTGATTATTGGTTTATCGCCTTCTAGGTATACATCGTTCATAACCAAGTCAACAAAAAACGGTAAGGAAACATCCACATTTGTTTCGTTATCTCCTGCATATAGGTCCGGAGATATTGCCTGCGATGTAACATGCCATGATGTGATATTGTCCGGTGCTACAAACTCGACACTTCCCTTTCCACTTTCGTCTGTTTTCACTGTTGTAAATAAAGCTGTATCCACAAACCATTGCCGGGCTTCTTTGTTATGTACAAAAATTCCGTCTGCAAAGTAGGTGTGGTATTCATCAATTTCTAAATTATAAATATCGAAATCTCCTGTCCTACTCTCAATAGTCTCTATTTCTACCCATTCATTCTTATCATTTAACATAAAATCTCCAGCTCTTATATCTCTTGCCTGCTTCCATTGACCATTTATATACATAAAATGAATTGGAGTTACTCGCAACTTTCTATTAATATAAAGATACTCTTCTCCTTTATGATGCATTGTTTCTAACACCTTAGCTTCCACGAAATTACTCGACTCCTCACTCTCTTTAGTGAGTACAATATCCCCAATTTCTACATCTTCAATATTTTTCAACTTAAAACCTTTCATTAAAATTTTTGTCCCAGGAAGAAAACATGTATCGCCTTTACCACCAGCAGCAGGCTCTGGCATTATGTGAGATCCGTACGTTTGCAGTATCCCGGAAGTAACATTTTTGTATAAAGAATTTAATGGATAAGGCTTTTTATCCATCAGTTGAAACATTGCTTCATCAATAATGCTGAAATTCACATCACTCTTTTTTCCCTTCCCGCTTTGATCTTTCACACTGACATCAATTTTAATCTCGTCTCTTGGTTTGTAATTTGTCTTTTCAGGGGTTAGTTTAATATCGAGCTCCCTTTCGTTCTGATAATAATCAATATTATAATTTCCAGTTTCCTTGAATGTCTGTCCGTCAAAATAAACTCCTTTTATGAAAATATTTGGTATATGTTCCTTTTTAAACGTCATGGAGAATCTTGAATTATCTTGAACTTTATATTCATCTATACCCTGTTGAGCATATAGGTAAAGAAATGAGGTGTTCTCCCCAGAAGGAATTTGCTCAGCATTATTCATGAACGCCATATCCACTCTTTCATTTAGTTTATAACCCGAACCATTCTCTCTATCTTTTTTGGATGTAACTTCTAAATAATAATGATCTCTTGACTCGTAATCAAATGACCTACCATAAATATAGCTCCTTTTTTCCATTCCATGTCCATCTACATCAGTTGTCCAAAAGTCGATATAATAATATTTATCCTCAGTAGTATCGAATTCGAATATAGCTTCTCCCTTTGCATTAGTAGTTATAACGCTTTCGCCTAAAGCCCGGCTTCTTCTTTTATAATCATATTTCTTACGATTTACTTTATCAATATAATCATAATACTCACCAACCTCTATTCTTTCATACCATTCTTCAGTTAGATTGACTTTTATTTCTTTATTCACAATAGGATCTGCAAGATAATCCTCTGTATTCTTTGCAGTACCATTATTGAGTCTCTCTAAAGTAATTTTATTCAATTTTACTGTAGCTTTCCTTTTATTTTTTGCTGTTCTTTCTGTTTCAACTTTCATATTAGTCCGAAAATTAAATACTCTGACATGCTTTGTACCTTCTATTTCTCCTTCTTCGGAACGCTTTGGGTGCACATAAACAGAAGAATGTTGAGGATATATATGATCCTCCATTCCTCTTGGCTGCTTATAACTAATAGCGAATTTACCATCCTCACTTGACGTAACTTCGCCATCAGGCGCATCGTAAATTGTATATTCTAAAGGAATATTCGCTACAGGAGTTCCTTCAAAGAACTCAGTTTTCCCATCAATCTTAATTTCTTCATCCCAGAAATAAGCTTCCTTGTTAGAATCAAGAGAGATTTTATATGCTGGTTTTGTGTAAGTCTCCACCCTGAAACCGTCTTCAATAATTAACTGTTCATTTTCATCATATATCGAAATAGTGTAATATCCTGTCTGGAGATTCATCAGAGGAACCTGGTCTGTAAAAGTACCATTCTCACTAACCTCAATGCGTTTAGAATAAATACTAACAGGATTATAGTAATAATCAAAGTAACCCGATTTTGTTACTTTGACTGTTAATTCGGTATTATCCGAACCATACCTCTTTTTAGCAAGTCCCCAAAAGCTAACCGTATCCGTAGGTTTATATAAATCCCTGTCTGTATATACATATGACCAATAATCCTGAGACTCATTTCCATAATAGTAATAATCTTCATCATAATAATAATTGTACCCTCCATAGTATCCATAATATGAATCTGTCGTTGGTATAACTACCTGTCCTGCCTCCCCCTTAATTTTAAATACATAGGATCTATAAGTGTCTTTTAATTCTTTAGGTGTATCGAACTCAGCTATTCCCTGCTCATTTGTTTTATGAACACTTGATCCAGACATTTGCAGTTGGATTGTCGCATTTGAATCAGGCTTTTTAGTTTGATGATTCATTATCCATGCAATACTCTTTTTCTCAGATGTGGTTAAAAATACGGTTGTATCAGTTACCTGAAACCATGCCTGAATTTTCTCCCCTTCTGCATAATGAGCATCTATTAAATAAAACCCCCCTGGAAGAACATCGGGTAGTACTATGTATCCAGTAGATCCTTCATTTGAATACTGAATCGGAACTTCAGCAGTCAAGACTTTCTCTAAACTGCTTATGTCTTGCATATAGGTCGCTTTAGTATTATATGCCCACACAGGTACTTGTAATTTTTCATTTAATGTATTTGCATATTGCTCAATGTCTTTAAATTGGAATACATCGACTAGTATTGTATTTTGATTTCTTTCACCCCAATATGTGAAGGTAGGTTTTCTTGTAGTTGGAAATTCAAAGCTGTCTTTTCTGAAACTTGGCCTTGATGCCCTTTCAATTTTAGTTTCAAATTGGAAAGTATAATCTTCTTCAAGTTTTTCATCTGTTTCATTCAGCTTAAGTCCTTTTTTGATCCTCACAGTATATAATTGTCCTGCTTGAAAGCCTCCATTTGGAACAAATACAGCTGTTCGCCTTGCTCTTTCAAATCTTCCAGAAACTGAAGGTGAAATTTCGAAATAAGGTTGTATATCTTCGAAATTCTCATGGCTGAAGGTAATTTCTACCCCCGAATTTGCCGGTGCCGAACTCGACTTGTCAGCAGGATGCGTCTGAATAATTCTAAATGGATTTTTAACTTGAAACGCCCAAGACAAATCTTTTTTAGTCTCTTCGTCTTCTGGGTCTTCTATAATTGCAATATCTAAATTGTTTACAGAGTTTACCTTCAATTCTTCTTTCATAGAAACCTTGAAAATATTATCTTCCACTTTGGTAACAGTATAATCAGTTTCTGGAATTACCATTAAACTATCTTCAAGATCATTTTGTTCTATTTCCTTCTCGGTCTCAATAATGAAATCTGAATCTTTTTCAATACCTGTTGGGTCCTCCTCCGTGGCTTTTACATTTATTTCCGAAGGCGATATATGTAATCTTGGCCTTTCCTCCTGTTCCTGGGATTCCGGTTTAGGGGAAGTCCGTTCTACCTTAAAATAACTCCATCCAAGTATTATTAATATAAACCCGATCAAGCCTAAGACTAAAAAGATTCCAATCCCAAAAACAACTTTTTTTTGTTCTTTTATCTTTGTCAATAAGCTAGATTTCTTTTTAATTTTTTGTACATCCTGACTTTCCGTCGATTCATTTTTTTTATTTACGGAACTATTTGATTCAACCTCCTGTTCCTGGCTTTGTTTTTTCATTTGAGTATTAAAAAAGGTTAGATATATCTTTATTGTATTTTGTATTAGCAATAGTATCAAGTTAATATTGCGCCTTTCTATATCTAAGACGCACATTAAAGTGAAAATATTACACAGTTTAATACAAAATTCATTCTAACTCCTGTTGTTTGTTTGCAGTTTTTATTATGGATGTAAGTTAAATGAACTCCCTTCCCAATAGAATAAAAACTCGACATTTCCATGGAGAATTTTTATATTCATTTTAGTGATTATTAGTATACTTTTCCTTCTATTATTCCTCTTTTATTTGAGTTTTAAAATTCAGAAACTCTGAATCAGAAATAATACAACCCACATAAGTTTCAACTTGTGGTGACCAAATATGTAAGGAAAGTAAAACAACCTTGTATCCATAAGATTGCTAAAACTCTCTAAAGTTTGAATAATAAGCTCTACGATCTTAAACATGAAAAAGTAGACTAGGAAAACGCTGAAAAACTTCTAGAATGGATTATTTAACTACCAGCCAGACCATTAGCTGTATGTACCAATTAAATTCGGACCATTGCTTTGTTTATGAAGTACCACCAAAACCAGCTGATTTAAATGTAAGCGTTTACGAACTACTACTAAAACTAGTTTAACAGAGATCAAAGTAAGTTTTGCTAAGCGATAAATAAAGCCAAGACCCAATTAGTTATCTTGGAAATAATACTCTAAGGCGGGAATTTCTAAAGTAAAAAATTTTTCTGGTGAATTATAATAAAGTTCTCTCGCTTCTTCTTTATCCATCCAAACAATATCTTTCACCTCATCCTTTTGTGGTACAAATTCCCCGTCTTCAACCTCACAAATAAAAATAAACCCTATCCACGGATATCCTTCCTTTAATTGCTGTGTGCAACAAAAGGGGCGGAATCCGAATGCCTCATCTGTACTCTGTGGCTTGAACACCTTTGTTCTAGAATCGTTTTTTACTGATTTCAGCTGAAGTCCAGTTTCTTCTTTGATTTCTCTTTCTAAAGTATCATAAACATTTTCATATACTCTATCTAAACAACCAGCAGGAAATTCAAGAGTACCCGAGTAAAGTTCATCTCTCTCAGGTTTCCACCGGGTCTGGATAAGCAATTCGATTCTTTCATTTTTTTCGCGCTCAATTATCCCCCCTACATAGGGAATACAAAAATTGAAATCCATTTTTGTTATATTTTTATATCTTATCTATACATCTGAATCCAGACAAGTTAATGGATCAGTACACCCCGTATCTTCAGGGTCTCCTCCTGTGGTGCCGTCATCTCCACTATCTCCAGAGTTTTCTCCATCCTCCACCCCTAATTCATCTTTTAATTTTTCCATATGATCTTGGTAATCCTCACCTCCTGTATCTTCAGGGTCTTCAAAGACACTTGGGTCATAACCGTCGGGATCATGATAGACTTCGTCACCATCCCATGTACCATCCGTAGTATCAGTATTCGGGTCGTAATTTGGTGGTAAACCGTAATCTCCAGGGTCTGTAATTTCTGTATCCCAGCCACTTCCCCAAAAATCTGGATCAAAATTGGGAGGCAATCCATAATCTGCAGCATCTATAATATTTATCTCGCCTGTTTGTACCTGGAAATCATCTGCAAAAGCTGGTATATCAATCTCATCTGCTACGACCATATCCCAGTCTCCAACAGGTATATCAAAAGTCTCTCCTCCCACTCCCTCAGAATCATGAGATACAATAACAGGGCCATTGTGGCTCTCATCAATAATTGCTTTTGTAACTTTGTTCTGTATATCTGTAGGAATTTGAGACCAGCTCCTCCCAACACTATTTGAAACAGTCGATTCAATAGTAGTTTGAACTTTATTACTAGTTGCAATAGTAACTTTTTGAGACAAAGCTGGATTGGTTTGGTTTGAATTGGTAGTCTTAACTTTGGCTTTAGGCATTTCATCTGACACTGTATCGAGCTTGCCTTTCTCTATTATATCCTTCACTACATTTTCTGCATATCCGCTTGGAGTAAATGGATTCTCACCCCCAAGTACTGCTTGATTTGCCTCTACTACTGTCTCTACGGCAGTCTTTCCCAAATCAGTTGTTACTTTTTTCCAATCAACTGCAGCATTCAATTCTGGGTCTCGTGCTAATTTTTCTACCGTACTGTCGCTTGCATCTCTTAAATCCTCAACACTATTCAAATTATATGCATCTAAAAATGCTTGCCTATCAACTTGTTCAAGATCATTTTTCATATAATCATAGATCCCAGATCTGCTTGTCTCAATTGACTGATGCTTTGCTTTAACAAGAGAGCCAATTATTGGTACGTGATACCACCAGCTGTATCTCTCTTTTGCATAGACTTTTTGGATAAGTAGATTTTCAGTATTCATACCTACTGGTTCGCTATACAAATCAAACATCATAGACAAAGTTTCAGCCTGCATCAATGTCTCTTCAGCTACCATATTGAACTGATCATAATTATCAAAGAAACTATCTGCATCCTCAACTGAGGCTGCATAAATCATATTCCTGTCATACTGGATCAGTGTAGCTAAATTTTCATGATAATCAAAAAGCAATGCATTAACACCTTCAAAATCCGAAGGCTGGTAATCTCCTTCTGAGACACCGGAAGAACCGTTGCTACTATTAAAAGTATCAGTGCCATCGTTATCTGGATTTGAATCTGACAACCACAATATTGCACCACAAGATATACAAATACACAATACTAAAACTATAACTATCAAGATAATAATTAGTCCCATCTTAGACTTACTTTTGGTTTTTACTTCGCTGTTAGTCATAATGTAAATAGATCTAAATTAATGTTACATTTTATACTTTAAAATATAAACTTTCAATGGGTTCCCAATTCCGGAAATCTCCGATATATAGCGACTTCATAACTTTATTAAGACTAAAAACATTTGCTACAATAAGTTACCTCATAAGTATTTTTACTTAATTTTGAATCCATTCAGATGCCAAGAAATCTTTATCGTACTGAACCCACGGTCATAAATCAGATTGAGAGGACAAAAAAAAGAACTGGAAGTAAATATCTTGAGGTTGCAACTAGTAATAAAAAGAAGCTTAAAGAGTTCAGCAGGGTTTTAACTGATTATGAAATTATAGGCAAAAATTTTGATATAGAAGAGATACAATCCAATGATCCAATTAAAGTTATCAAACAAAAGGCTAAAGGAGCTTATGAACAAAACAAGTTCAATCCTATCCTAGTTGAGGATACCTCTCTTGAGATTAAAGGCTTGCATGGCCGACCTGGAACTTATGTAAAGGATTTTTGTGCTGAAGCTGGGATGAGGAAAATAATAGTTGAGGAATGGCTAAAGAATAAAGATCGCTCTGCTGTGGCAAGGGTTTTATTAGGACTTTTCGATGGTATGGAAGTGCATATCTGGGAAGGAAAAACTCAGGGAAGAATCGCTAAAAAACTCAGAGGAACAAATGGTTTTGGCTGGGATGATATATTTATTCCCAAAGGCCAAAAAACAAGAAAAGCAAGAACTTTTGCTGAAATGCAAGATAAAGAAAAAGATAAATATTCCATGAGAAAGAAAGCTTTAAATAAGTTCCTTTCAAATCCAGTGGAAATGAATTATCCAGTATTTAGAATTCCAGAGCCTTATGAGCAGGAAATGAAAAGAGTTCAACCTGATAAACTGCAACAGTCCAAAGCAATAGAATTTGCTTTTCAGTTAGAATGCCTTGAACAAAAAAACAGTCCAAACAAAAGTTTTAAGGCTGATAAATATACATCATTGGTAACCACACAAAATCCATACTTTACGAGATTTCTAACAAAACCAAATACAAAAAGTATAGGCCTAATACTTACAGATGTAGACAGAAAAAGATTAAAATTTTATAAAAATGGAGATCCTGTTTTATGGCAGATGGGACCAGAAAGACGTTTCCTAGCTTTAGCACAGCGAACAGAATATTTTATGCATAACCAAAATGAAGAAATACATGAAATCCTTGATGACCTAGAAAATAGAAAATCAAATTTCCCTAAAAGAAACAATTTGCGATCTCCCACAATCGATAAAGCACTTGAGGTGGCCGGCGCTACATCTATCACAAAAGCTTTGTCCTTGAGAGAAATTGGATACAAGAAAATATCAGCTGATAAATATGTTAGCCGTACTAAAAGCGCAAAATATGGGCTCTTCAATATTGTTGGGAAGTATGCAAGGAGTATTTATGGAGTGGGTTGTCTCCCATGGGTTTCTGGATGGAGAGATGTCATTGTAACTTCCGCCATTGGACATATTCCCGTCTTTGTCCATAGAAATAATATTAATGCTATAGATTTTCGAAATCAGATAGATTTGATTAAAGAGAGCAAAAAGGTTATCGCCAAACTTAAACTTTCGAAGAAAGGAATTAGAAGAGCATACCAAAATATTGGCGCCGCAATTGGATGCCATCCAATGAGAGACTTAGAAAGAGCCAAGAGACTTTATAAGGAAGCTGGTATCAAGCTTTTTAGAATTTACACTATTAACTCCGATCCCCGTGTAATTGAAACTGCTCATGCATTGAGAAAATATTTTGGCGATGAAATAGAAATCTTTGTCGGGCAACTGGTAGACAAGAAGCAGTGCAAACAATTAATACAATCAGACATTAATGTAGATGGACTAATATTTGGGCATGGAGGCGGAAGGCAGTGTACCTCGGCAACTAACGGGATGGCCCTCTCTACTCTTGAGGAAATCTACAGTATTACAACTGATAAAAAATTTAATAATACATCTTTATTGGTTGAAGGAGGGATAGGTTCTTATGTAGGTGGTCTACTAGTAATGGGCGTAGACTGTATCCTACGCAATGCTCAATTTGCAAATTGTGTTATTGAACAAGGAGATACTTATTTTGAGTATCAAGACGGCAGACTTTGCCAACCCTATCATGGAAGTGCTAGTGCGCCGACAATGATTATCGAATCTTTTAATAAAGAAAATGCAGAGAAAAAACTTTTCTATAGTGGTCGTACTAAAAATGTAGAAGGAACATCAGGATATATTTTCTACAAGGAAAAAGCCAACTCTATGACTTTTTATATTAACCAATTTAAACACTATGCTGCTCGCACCCTAGCTGATATGGGCGTGGACAGTTTATGGGAGTTAAGAGATTTTTTGCAGAGTAATGAGGATGAGCTTTTAAGAGTAGTATCCCAGGACGCTGCATATACAGCTTCTGCTTGGAATCAGGGCCAATGAAGTTAATCCCAGTTTTAAATCAATTTACCTTTCTCCCATGCCTCAATACCTCCAGGGAAAATTTCAAAGAGAGGAATAACCTCAATATTTCTTGTACCTTTAATCTTTTCGAATTTTTTCTTATCTCTTTTTTTAAGTTTTTTAAGAAGATGTTGAAACTCAAAATCAACCTGACCTTTTCTTACAGGAATAGATTTTTCATATATTTCGTCATTTACCTTTGTTTTATCAAACTTAAATTTTCGTTTTTTACTTTCCTTATAAACATAGGATAAATAAGTATTAATTGCGGCTTCCGGGTCTGAAGTATATCTGAATCTTCTAAGCTGTGGATGCTTTCTGTATCCGACTGTTCCCCCTTCAAGTACCTTTTTTGCGAGAAGAGCTTCCCGCCATAAAGCCACTAAACCCTTTGAATCCAAATATTTTAAGGATATACTCCACAGTCTCATGTCCTATTCAACCTCCTTTCCTGGAAACCATGGGAAAAAAATACTTGTCCTTTTTTTATACACCTGGTACTTTTTATTATTTTCATATTTCTTTTCAAGCAATGGTATACCGGAAACAAACAAAATTAAATATGTGATAGTAATTGGACTAATTATAATATATAAATTTGATTGTCCTACTAAACAAACTAAAAAAATACCCCACCATAGAACCACTTCGCCGAAATAATTTGGGTGTCTTGTATACCTCCATAAACCTTTATCCATTATTTTACCTTTGTTTTTGGAATTAGAGATGAACTTCGAAAGTTGATAATCGCCTACTAGCTCAAAAAAGAATCCTGTAATCCATGTAATTATCCCTAAATAATTCCAGAATTTAAAACTATATTGATTTACTCTACTTATTGACATAATAGGAAGGCTAATGATGAGCATAAGAAAACCCTGAAGCATAAAGATCTGAAAATAAGACCTTATTAGATAATTCTTTCCCCAGTCTTCTCTCCATTGTCTGTATCTCCAATCTTCTTCTTTTCCCTTGTTTCTTCTGTAAATATGCCAGCCAAGTCTAGACCCCCAATTTACGACCAGTACCGCTGTAATAATATGCACAGTTTCAAAATTTCTGTTCACTAAAAAACTTGCGAAAGTTACCAAAATAAATCCAAAACCCCAGCCAATATCTACTATACTTGCATCTTTTCTATAAAGTGACAGGGAAAAAACACAATTCATATAAATAAATACTGCCACTGCACACCAAATAATAGTATTTACCATTTGTTTTTTATTATATTAACTAAATAAAGTTTGTTGAGTTGGTTCAGTGAGGCCTCTTGTGTCATTTTCAGGATTATTTACATCAGTAGTAACCGCATATTCTTCCATATTTCCTCTAAATGGTGTCAGTAATTTTTTTAACTTTGGTCCATCTTCTTCTTGAAGCCAGGTTTGCTCGTCTTCCTTTTCCAATACAGCAGGCATTCTATGATGCAGTTTGGCAACTATCTCATTGGGTTCTGTCGTGATGATTGTAAAAGTAGTAATCGACTCATCGTCATGTCCTTTCCATCGGTCATAAATTCCAGCCATTGCAAAATATTTCTCTTTTTTAAGATGAACATAATGAGGAATTTTTTTACCGCCCTCTGTTTTCCATTCATAAAAACCAGTTGCCGGAACAAGACATCTTTGAGATCTAAAGGCCTTTTTAAATGAAGGTTTTTCGTCTATTGTTTCTGAGCGTGCATTAATCATTTTGCTTCCAATTGAACTATCCTTTGCCCAGAAAGGGACCAAACCCCATTGCATAATTACTAATTCATTCTTCCCATTATTATTTGTAATAACTGGAACTTCCTGAGAGGGTGCGATATTAAAACGCGGTTTTATGCCATAAACAGCCTCTTTGATTCTAAATCTTGGGTAAAACTGATTATCTATATCGAGTACAAAGCGTCCGCACATAACCGACCGAATTTGGTATTATAATTTAATCTAATGTTTAATTATAGTAAATTTTTAATAACTGACTTAATGAAAAAGAAAATATTGCTCCGTTTACTTTTGGTATTTGCGATCTCATTAACTATTTCAGGGTGTGTCAACAAATCAAATGATACAGACTCCAAGAGCAGTGATATACAGCCCAACCCTACTGAAACTATTACTATTACCACCGCACCTGTTCCAACAGAAATCTCAAATGAAGAATTAAACTTAGAGGAACAAATTTCAAAATCAAGCTCGATTACTAAAACAGATAATCCCGGATTTACTCTGGATGAAGATATTCATCCAGACCAACTAAAAGAGGTCTACAAGCTAGGTGAATTATATATAACCCTGACCCAAAAACCCTCAGTAAACATACCAATTAATGCTCCTAATGCTACCTATTCAGGTTTATTAATAGGGGATAATATTGATAAGTTATGGGAAAAACTGCTTCTTATCCAGGACTCAAATGAAACAGATAAAAACAATCCCTATGCACTTTGGCTGGAAGATAACAAACTCTTTCTGACTATTGTTGATCAAAACGGCGCAGGAAGTGGAGAAGGAATCTTAAAACTTTATTCAACAATAGATGGAAAAACTTGGATAAAACAAGACTGTAATTATTACGTTCCAGAAATTGGTTCACCCGAATCATTAGAAAAAATCAATTCCCTCACTGACATCCCAGAAGAAGATAAAGACAAACTTTGTAATAATGTGACTTTGACTACATACCCAATTAACTAGCTAACCGCCTTATTAAAATCAGTTTAGAATACCTCATTAATAAATAATAGAGTATTAAGTCAATTGCTTGATAGTATAAGGTTACAAATATTTATCAATTACAAAAGTGGTTTGATTATTAAAAAAAACGCACCACAAAAAAACAAAATCTTTGCTCTAATTGATTGCAATAACTTTTATGCTTCCTGTGAAAGGGTTTTTAATCCTAATTTAGCAGGAAAACCAGTGGCTATCTTATCCAATAACGATGGGATAATAATTGCTAGATCAAATGAAGTAAAGAAGCTTGGAATTCCTATGGGAGCACCAGTTTTTAAATGGAAAGAAGTAATCAAAAAAAATAATGTCCATATTTTTTCTTCTAACTACGCCCTTTACGGCGATATGTCTAATAGAGTCATGATGACCCTTCAGGAATTTTCTCCAGAGGTTGAGATTTACTCAATAGATGAAGCCTTCATTGGACTTACCGATCTACATTGTGAGAATCTAGCAAAATTAGGTCAAAAAATAAAAAAAACAGTCAAAAAATGGACAGGAATTCCAGTCTCTGTCGGAATAGCGCCTACTAAAACTCTTGCTAAGTTAGCTAATGAAATAGGTAAGCTTTATCCAGATTACAATGGGGTTGTAGATTTAGTAAATACAAAAAGTATAGACCAATATCTTGAGAAAATTGACGTGAAAGATGTTTGGGGAGTTGGCAGAAAGTATACAAAATACCTAAAACGTAAAGGCATTAATACAGCCAAAGACTTAAAGTATGCTGATAGGAGCTCTTCGAACAAAAGAATGACAGTTCAGGGAGAAAGAACAATTTTGGAGCTTAACGGAATCTCCTGCTATCCTCTAGAACAAAATCCTCCTGCTAAGAAAGCAATAGCAGCAACACGCTCCTTTGGTCGTTATGTTACTACGCTTTCGGAAATGCAGGAAGCTGTCTCTTCTTTTGTGGCAAGAGCAGCTGAGAAACTCAGGAAACAAAAATCTACAGCAAATGTTTTACAGGTATTTATACTTACCAATACTCATAATAAAAACCATTCTCAATACTGTAATTCCTTAACTATCAAACTGCAAAAACCAACGGCATATACACCCGAACTTATCGACTATGCACTCCAAGGTCTATCTAGAATCTTTAAAGGAGGATACCGATACAAGAAAGCAGGCATTTTGCTTTTTGGGATACAGTCTGAAGATTTAATCCAAATGGACATGGTAGATCCGGATAATCCAAGGCTTACACGAAAAAGGAACGAGATGATGAAAATGCTCGATGAAGTGAATCAAACTTGGGGACGTAATACTCTCAAAATAGCATCCCAAGGAACGAAACAACGGTGGAGGATGAACCAGACAAAAAAATCAAATTTATATACCACAAGAATTGATCAACTGCTGAAAGTTCAATCATGATGAAAATTTGTATTTGGTTTAGGAGCAAGTTGCAAAACTTGCTCCTGCAATCGTCTGTAAAGAAGGAACGCAAGGCAGGAGCAGGTTTTTCAACCTGCTCCCTAACATCAACTAGACCTCAACATCCAGCTCTTGTACTATAGAGCCTTCAATTCAAACATAAGATGCCTAATGATTGATTAGTCCTTCTGTATTGAAATTAGCACATAATCCTCGCTACGCTCGGAATTATTTGCCTTCATCCCGTAAAACAGGATTTCGGCAACTTGTATGTAAAAATGTAAATTTTTAGAAAATTTCCAATTTCCGTAACAAGAGCCATATAGCAGCCTATTTTTATTTGAATTGTCTATACCTTTGAATAATTAATACCCCACCCTTTCTAGTACAAATGTTCCATTTAGAGTATATCCATGATCGATCATTATGCATGTTCCTTCAAATTTATCACCCGTATGCGAACCATTTAGTGAAAACCCCTCAAGATCTTTAAATGAAATTGAATCATTGCCTCCTATCTCCTTTGGCTTTTGCACGAATGCATCAGCATTATAGTTTCCGCTGGCTGTTATTATATTTTCTTCTTCGTTGTAAGTTCCGGCCATATTCCCAGATATCTTAATTGAAGCCGTAACTGGAAAACCTTCGAGAGTGGTATTATAGGAAGTATCGCTAGACATCTTAATATCCACACTCTTATCCTCTTTTACCTCAGCTTTCAAGTCAACGTAAAAATCATCATTGCCGTAGAATGTACTAAACTGTGATTCTACCTGATCAATCTGATAATACATATGTCCTTCAAACTTTCCCTGATAAAATGGAATTGCACTGATTGGAATTTTTGAACAAGCATTTGTGTCCATCCGGGTTAAGGTCAATGTGGCTTGATCATCCGGGCTGGTAAAACCAAATCCCCAGTTTAATTTCCCAGGTGTTCGTAAAGTCTTGCTTGAACTTCCAAAAAAGGCGCCATTTCCTGACATTTCAACTTTTACATCAGTCCCACCTTTCGAGACTTTCTCCAACTCAGCAATAATTTTATACTCCAGAGGATTTTCCTCATCCTGCTGTGCATATGCCTTAATAGTCCCCATTTTTCTTAGATCTTCTTCTTTTAATTCTGGAAGTTTCTGGGCTTTTCTTGTATCGTTTATAACTTTAAGAACTGCTTTGTGAATCTGCAATAATGGACCTCCAGCTTCTGAATCAATTGTCTTTTCCTTGCCTCCCATCTTTACTTCGGTTACAGCAGTACTGACCAATATATCTTTTATTTCTGCTGCTGTTAGATCTGGATTAATTGATCTAAGCATTGCTGCGGTTGCTGTTACTTGAGGTGTGGCAAAACTTGTCCCATTTATATTCACAGCTTCTCCGGTTTTTTTATGAATTACGGCTGGAACGTTAGACCCAACAGCTACAAGCGATATTTCTCCTCCTCCAGTTACTTTATTTGAAAACCACGATCTATTACCCTGATTATCAACCGATCCAACTGTTATTACGTTAGGTGCCGGAGTACCTCCCAAATCGTAATTTGTTCCATTTAAAGCAACTCCCTTATCAGCCTCATTACCGGCAGCTGCAACAAATAAGACTTTGGGGTATTTTTGGGCAACTTTGTTTAAAAACTTTCTGAAAACCGCATTATCAAACGAATTATAAAGATCCGGTTTTTCCGAACCCCAGGAATAATTTATGATCGTTGCACCATTTTCTATCTGTTTAACCATTTTAGAAAATGTCTTAACCATATATCCTCTCCCATAATAAGCCACTTCTGTTAAATCTTCTTCATCAACATTAGAAACAGGTATTGCTGTGTATTCTCTTCCTCCAGTTTCCAAGTTCGAAACTGTTATTTCCAAATTTTCCCCCAGACCGCCTGCTACACCAATTGTCCCACCGTTAGACCAGTCAGCTCCTATCATATTAGTCACTGCAGTTCCATGGTTATAACCTCCTGTGTCCCATTTTCCCTTTTTATTAACATCAGGTACGTTGTTTTCGTCGTCTTTACTTAGGGCAGATATTTTCACATTTCCATCTAACTCCTCTGATGTTGTATTGAGACCACTATCCGTTACACCAACATGCACTTTATTAAGCTTAACTCCACTTGCCTTTATATATCTCCATGCCTCCTCTAGCCTTACCATCTGGTAAACTTTACTATTCTCTCCAACCGTATACATATCTTCATATAATGTACAAGCTGTTCCTTGTATTTCTTTTAAGAAAAGGAAACTTTCAGGACCTACTATTTCTACATAATCATACTTTTGAATTTCGCTAATTAAGGAGTTCAACTGTTCTTCCGATTTTACACTAGTTTTAATTTGGAACAGATTGATAAACTCAACTTCCCCAACAACTTTACCTCCAATAGATTTCGCCAACTTATTTGCATCTCGTTTGGAAGCATCCTCTTTTAGAACTACTAAAATTTCATCCGCTATTACTTCACCGTATTCTTCTGTTTGTATAACATTATCCAAATCTGGTTCTTGGTAATATGCTTCTCCAAGTTCAGCATTTGAACTCCCACTAGAAAATAAGACACATGAAGATAGAATGCAACAAAGGAAAATTACGGAACTTATTAAGGTAATTATTACTTTTTTGTCTTTAAAAAATTTTATAAACTTCTGCATAGATTCTGATTTCGTGGACATATAAAAAAATGATGAAATTAAATTTAGGATACAATTTATATTAGCAGAAAAATTTTGTCATAGGTGGGCTGTAGAGCTAAATACATTGGAAAATTTACGAACAGAACAAGAATAACAAGGGGGAATAGCAGAAGAAATGGCGCCCACAATTATCTAAAAAGAGGAGCAAGTTATTAAACCTGCTCCTTCTATTATAAATTTACTTTCTGACCAACAACATCAACTAATTTTAAAATGCTTATTCATAATAATTCATATACTCCGTTGGTGCTGCATTTGGGTAGTAATTTGTCGATGTATCAGTCTCTTCGAAAAATGAAGAGTCCAATTGAATCAAAAATTCTCCATCCTCTACACCGAAATACTCAATTCCCTCAATTGGATTTTCCTGGCCTGGCTCCATTTCAGACTGCATATCTGTGTTTATATCTGCAGCCATATCATTTCCTTGTAAAAACTGACCCATGTTGAAGTTGCCAATCATAAATTCCTCAACTAAGAATGTAGAAAACTCTCCATCTTCTATCTCTATATCTCCTACTACATGTGCATTTAAATACTTATCCGTATCTTCTAATTTGTAAGACAGATCAACAACTGCCTGGTCTTCCTCATTTACATCTATTTTAAATACTTCTAAATTCGGATCTGAGCCGGATAATAACTGGGTTGCTTCTTCTCCGCTTAGTCTTACCGGTTCCCCTGCCTGCATCGCAGAATCAAATCTCACCATAAGATCCTCCATTTCCTGCTCACTCCAAGGAGCCGGCTGCACAATGTCCAGAGGTTCATCGGAAACAAACATACTGAGCAGTTTTCCAGGCATATAAGTAGTCATTACAAAAAACGTTATACAGCAAGTTACAAGAGAACAAATAACAAGGATTAGGCACCCAAGAAATATATATAATCCCTTGGACTTCTTTTTGGGCTTATTTGAAGTTGGTGTACTATTTGTATTAGGCACCTGCGATGTCTGAGAGGTATGGACCTCAGTTTGTGTATTAGTTTGAGACATAATTAAAATTTAAAAATTTATCTCTAAATTATAAAGTATTTAGATGTGGGAGGGAATAAGATTAAAACTAGTCTGTACACTTAACTAAAATTTACTCATCTATGATATAATTAGTATATTAATATATCATCTGTCAATCATGGAAACCCATTTTACTATTCCAGCAAGAGGACCTATTTTAGAAAGATTGGGTATACATCCTCATCCTCCGGATACAGTTAGCAGAAGAGTAGATGGAATTGTTTGGCATCCAGAGCATGGACCTTTCTTTGCTACAATGGTTAATCAAGACCAAGTTGAACTTATAAACTTTGCGGATGGGATGTCTTTCGCACCAAGAACAGATACTGATTCGCCACCCATACTTCAAATATGTAAAAATGATGGAGAGTGGAACAATATGCCCTTTCCACCTGCAGTTCGTAATCAACAGATTAGGTTTGAAGAAGGCAGTCCTGGTTATAAACAACTTGAAAATTTAGTAAGTTAAATCTTTTTTGGCAATATAGGCGGTTTAAACCGTTCACCATTTCCTTTTACACCTCCTATAGCAACCAATCCACCACCACCACCAACTAAACATCTTCCAGTAATTGCACACCTATTAGCTGGTCTTTCCAACACATAAGTGCGTCCTCTATCGTCCTGGTTAAGCATACATTATCTGTACCTTGTTTTTTGCAAATAAAATCAATTTCCATTTCCAAGTAATTAATATTTTAGAATTAGAATTGTATCAAAAAACGATATATTCACAAAATATATCTTTTACTCTGACTTAACTTTGACAATATTTGCCTAAAGCTGAGTTAAAAAGCTAGAATTCAAGCACTCTAGGTTCTAATAAAACAGAAGCTCTTAAGATATTTGCCATTTCATGCACAGCCATTATCTCGTCATTGATGTTTAATTCAGAAGGTGAAATCTCAACTGGAACAGTTAGATCTACTGGAATATCCTGGTTAACTTTGATTGTCTCAAGGCTTGAACTAATGAATTGTTCTTTGTCTATACTTATTTCCTCATTTATTGGAACATTTGCTTTAACTGGAACATCTGTATTTATCGGAATCGAAACTGTAACAGTGCCAGTAAGTGGAATATTAATATTTTGACTTACTGTTTTACTAATATTGACTGTAGTGTTTATTGGGATAATATCGTTTATTTTCACCGAGTCAGGAATTACTGCATTCATGTCTATAATATCCTCAACCGGAATCTCCAGTTCAACTGGAATTTCTTCCTCTATGTTTATTTCCAGCTCAATATCTTTTTCCATGAATTCGATCAAAGAGTCGTCTATTTTATCCGTTAATACCTTAACTCTTGATCTCGCATATAAAAAACTGACAGAAAAGGCGATACCCAGAAGTATGGATATTATTGCTAGAACTTGAGATGTAATCCGCCTTGTAATCTTTAGATTCTTAATCATATGTAGAATTTCACTTAAAAATTATTTAGTTAATTAAAAATATCATAAATTTTAAGTCCAGAAAATAGTTCATAACTATTACTTACTAATTTTTTACATAAACTTTATATCTCTTTAATTTTTAAAAATTATAATTTAACTAATTAATTTAATTTTAGAAATAAGGAGGTGTTTATGAATAAATTATCTATTTGGAATCCAAGACGATTTTTATCGCAATTTTCTGAGTTCCCAGGTCAAGATTGGGGATGGCTTGATTATCCAGGGAATGAGTTGGATATGTACGAAGAAGATGACAGCTTAGTTATCGAACTAAAAGTTCCTGGATTTAAACAAGACGAAATAGATATAAAAATCGCGTCAGGAGCAGCAATCATAACTGGTAACAAAAAGGAAGAAAAACAGAAAACACGGAATTACTACAGAAGAGAAATTCAAACTAGTTCATTTACGAGAAGAGTAGATCTTCCTTTTGCTATTGAAGCACAAAATGCAGATGCAGAGTTGTCCGATGGAGTTCTGAAATTAATCTTACCAAAATCGGAAGAAGCGAAACCAGAATCGATTAAGATTTCGGTTAAATAAAAATTTGTGTTTAAGTAAATATTTTAATTATTAAAAAATAAAAATGGCAAACGAGAAAATAAAAAAAGATGTTGTAGATAACTTATATTGGGACTCGCGAATAGATGCATCCGATATTAAAGTACAAGTTGATAGAGGAGGAAAAGTTAAACTGAAGGGCACGGTTCCCTCATATACTGCAAAAACCTCTGCTACAACATGTGCATGGGATGTCAACGGTGTCACAAGAGTTGTAAACGAACTGGGTGTTGAATATCCAACTGCTCTCAAAGTACCATCGGATACTGATATAAAATCTAATGTTGAGAGTGCACTTCTTTGGAGTGCAGATATCGATTCAACCAAAATAGATGTATCTGTAGATGATAATGAAGTTACTTTAGAAGGTACAGTTGATGCGTACTGGAAAAAATATCGGGCAGAAACTCTATCTGATCTTTCTGGAGTTCACAGCATTGTAAACAAGTTGGCAGTAGTTCCAACAGAAGATATAGCAGATGAACAAATTGCAGAGGATGTTATAAATGCTCTTACAAGAAATGTAAATGTAGATCCTGAAAAAATAGAGGTGAAAGTAAAAAATGGAAAAGTTACCTTAAACGGAGAAGTTACAAGCTGGAATACATTTAGGGCAGCAGAAAGAAGCACCTATTTCACAAGCGGAGTTAAAGACGTTGACAATCTAATTTCGATCGAGTATTAGTAATGAAATACTTGAAGGAGGGGAAAGTTCATGTTTTTCCCTCCTAAAAAATACTTATTAAATTTTAAAATAATCAAATGAAAACTCGTAACTACATTATTTTTGGAATACAGATATTATTACTAAGTGTTGTCTTATTACTAGCAATACTTTTTCCATGGGTGACTATTCAAAGTGTTACCCTAATGTTTGCAGTATTACTAATAATTCAGGGAGTTTTTTCTATGATTGAAGCAATTACGAACTTCGGTTTGTATATTGGTTCAATCTGGTACCTACTGTTCGGTATTTTATCATTAATTGCGGGATTTGGAATTATTTACTATCCTATCACTTCGATAACAATTCTTGGATATGTACTAGCCGGATGGGTTTTAATATCAGGTTTTTTGAATATAATTGAAGGATTTATAATAAAACGTGAAAAACCAACAGAGATTTTCCTTATTATAAGTGGAATTTTATCGATTTTCCTATCTATTTTAATCTTTATATTTCCGGCTAATTCCATCGCAGGATTTATGTGGTTTTTTGCTATATACCTTGTACTTTGGATTGTATTTGAATGGTCCCAGACTGAACGAATTAGAAATATTTAACTCGACAAATTGGAAACTTTTAATTATTTTTACTTGAAATCTGAAGATTGGCGGTCAACGTCCGCTTTTCTTTATATAGATATATTAATATCCACAAATTTACCTTTAAATAGGTCGAATAACGTATTAATTGAAACTCATCCAGAAAGAAGCCTTATAATTTTTTTATCAGTATATTCAATCGTTATTAAAAACATACTACTCAAATATTTTTAAAATTTACCAACTTTTTACAGTATCCTTATAAGCCTTTAATCAATAATAAATATAATACTTATGAGTTTATAACTCGTTATTTAATTTATTAATTTATTTATATGGCAACACAAGAGAAAATAAAGAAAGATGTCGTAGATAATCTATACTGGGATACCAGAATTGATGCTTCAGATATTGAAGTTGAAATAGAGAAAGGACAAGTAACACTTAAAGGAACAGTACCTTCATACAGTGCAAGAAGTGCGGCAGCTTCCAATGCACTTTCGATACGTGATGTAACAAGCGTGGTTAACAACCTGACTGTAGAGTATCCTTCTGCAGTTACCGTTCCTTCAGATAGTGATATTAAGGATAATGTTGAAAGCTCACTCTTATGGGATACGGATATCGACTCAACCAAGATTGATGTTTCAGTCTCAGGTGGAATCGTAACCCTGGAAGGAGAAGTCGATTCATTCTGGAAGCTATATAGAGCAGAAAGCGATGCTGACTTAACGGGTGTAATAGATATTGTTAATAAGCTTGCAGTTGTTCCAACCGAAAGTATTGTGGATAAAGATATAGCAGAAGATGTTGTAAATGCATTAAGCAGAAATATTAGCGTTAATGTAGATGATGTAAATGTTAAGGTTAAAGATGGTAAGGTTACATTAACTGGTACAGTTCCAACCTCAACTGCATCAACAGCTGCCGAGAATTCTGCCTACTTCACTTTGGGAGTAACTGATGTTGACAATCAGCTTATTGTCAGTTATTAAACAAGTGCAGACATAGATTTTTCAAAAAGAGGGGGTTATCCCCTCTTTTTTGTAAAGCTATAATATACAAGTCTAATTCAAATTTTAAAAAATAAATAATGATCGTTTATGAAGACAGGCAGGATGCCGGCGAAGGTCTTGCAGACGAATTAATTAACTACAAAGATAATAATCCATATATATTTGCTCTCCCAAGAGGAGGGGTTCCGGTGGCTTATCAAGTCTCAGAAAAGCTTAAGTGCCCCCTGGATATAATTACAGTAAGAAAACTTGGGGTTCCATGGCATCCTGAGTTTGCATTTGGAGCAATAGCACCAGATGGTGTTAAAGTAATACATGAAGATGTAGTTGACAGACTAAACTTAACAAAGGAACAGATCGAGAGAGTAAAAAGCGAAGAGATAGAAGAAATGGAAAGAAGGACAAAGGTGTACAGAAAAAACCTTGACTATCCAAACCTTGCAGAAAATACGGCAATAATAATTGATGACGGAATTGCAACAGGTGCTACTATGCACGCGGCTGTAAAGTTTGTCAAAAAACTGAAGCCTGAACGGACAATTATTGCGGTTCCTGTTTCGGCAGGCGATTCTGCTGATAAATTGCAGGAAGAAGTGGATGATTTCATATGTCCAAGCATTCCCCCGAATTTCAGTGCTGTAGGACAATGGTATAGAAAATTTACTCAGACAAGCGATGAGCAGGTAATTAAACTTCTGAAAAAGTCAAAAAATAATCTTAATTAAAATTCCAATGAAAAAAATTACAGTCAACAGCAAAAAGGAAAAGCAGGTAATTAATATCACATCAGATATAGAAAAGGTACTCCCTTCTGATTCCGGCGTATGCACAATTTTTTTAAGCCATACTACAGCTTCGATAACTACAGCAGACCTGGATCCCGGAACGGATCTTGATATGCTTGATGCCTTTAATGAATTAGTACCGGAACTTAAATTCCGTCATCCTCATGATCCTTCTCATGTAGAAGATCATATACTTTCATCCCTTATTGGAACTTCTCTTATAGTACCCTATCAGAATTCAAGCTTGATTTTAGGAACTTGGCAGAACGTAGTTCTCATTGAGTTTAATGGGCCGAGAAAAAGAACTTTAGTTTTAAATATTTTAAAGTGATCATACACAATAAAGAAATAGCTGAAAAACTGGAAGAGATGGCAAATCTTCTTGGTATCAAAGGTGCAAATGAGTATAGAGTCAGATCCTACCGAAATGCAGCTTTAACAGTTCGAAGGCAATCTAGAAGAATTCAGAATATGCTTGAAGAAGATAAGGATTTAACACAACTATCCAACATTGGAGAAAGTATAGCAGAAAAAATAAAAGAAATCGTAAATACAGGTGAATCTTCATTTCTATCATCATTGAAGGAGAAAATCCCTCCCGATCTGCTTGACATATTAGAAATTAAAGGTATGGGACCAAAAAGAGTTCAAAAATTATATGATGAACTGGATATAAAATCCAAAAAGGAATTAGAAAAAGCATTGAATAAAGGTAAAGTTAAAAACATTAATGGTTTTGGAAAAAAGACAACCAAAAATCTCAAAACAAATCTAAAAAAAGAGGAAAGTAATAATAAAAGAACCATTCTGAAACAAGCAAGGAATCTCATTCTGCCTTTTTGTGAATACTTAGAACGACTTAACGAAGTTCAGAAATTGCATTTGGCCGGCAGTTACAGACGGAAAAAAGAAACTGTTGGAGATATAGACATCTTAATTTTAAGTTCTAAAAGACAAATAGTAATAGATCACTTTACTGATTACGAAGAAGTAGAGAAAATCATATCCAAAGGTGAAACAAGGTCTACGGTAAAACTTAAGACTGGTATTCTTGTTGATCTCAGGGTAATCAAAGAAAAAAGTGAGGGTGCTGCCTTACTATACTTTACGGGATCCAAGTCGCACAATGTAACTTTAAGAAAAATTGCCCAAGACGATGGATACAAAATCAATGAATATGGAATTTTCCAAAATAATAAAAGAATAAACAAATCAAACGAATCAGAAATTTATCAAATGTTCGGATTTGAATACATTCCACCTGAACTAAGGGAAAACCGGGGAGAATTTGAAGCCTCTAAAAACAACAAC
Organism: Candidatus Dojkabacteria bacterium; assembly: GCA_014729085.1. Lineage (GTDB taxonomy): Bacteria > Patescibacteriota > Dojkabacteria > B142 > WJKM01 > WJKM01. The sequence continues at coordinate 122,294 of WJKM01000011.1, forward strand.
TTACCTAAATTAATACAGCTTAAGGATATAAAAGGAGACGTACAAATGCATACAACCCAAAGCGATGCAGAAAATACCATTACAGAAATGGCGAAAAAATGCAGAAAGCTGGGTTATGAATATATTGCTGTCACGGATCATTCTGGGTATATAGGTGTTACCCAGGGCCTAAAAGATGATGAAATACCTGAACAAATCGAAAGGATTACAAAAATTAACGAAAATTTTGAAAATATAGAAATTTTATCTGGTATGGAGGTCGATGTTTTAGAAGATGGAAAACTAGATCTCTCAGATGAAGTACTGAAAAAACTAGATGTCGTTTTATTCTCCATACATTCCCACTTTAATCTTTCCAGTAAAAAACAAACAGATAGGATCCTAAAGGCCATGGATAATCCTTATGTGAATATTTTTGCACATCCTACTGGAAGAAAAATAGGTAAAAGAGATCCTTACAGCTACGATATTGAAAAAATACTAAAAAGAGCCAAAGCAAACAATATTATAATGGAAATAAATGCCTCCCCTGCTCGACTCGATCTTAACGATATCCATTCAAAACGAGCTAAAGAAATAGGAGTTAAGATGGTTATTTCAACAGATGCCCATAGCATCAACGAATTAAACTACATGAAGTATGGAGTCTGGCAAGCGAGGAGAGGTTGGCTGGAAAAAGAGGATGTTATTAACACAAAATCTGTAGAAAAATTTAAAAAGGCATTAAAAAAGTAGACGTATTGATTTTGCTGTTTCTGTAAATCTATCCCCTACACTTTCCAGGTCAAAATTTTTGTAATTGGTTAATTTTTACTTATCTTTAATAATATCCTCTACTTCTTTTTTACCCTCTTTCATCATCTCAACCTGTTCTTGATCTCCAGCCAATAATAAAGTTTCAAATTCACCTACATGTTCTTTCTCCTCTCTTGCTACGTCTAAAAAAACTTTCTTTAATTTCTCATCCTCAGTAGAGGCTGCAAGTTGCTCATAGAGGTTAATTGCATCCAACTCCGCCATAATCCCAATTCTAAGCAAAGCTAAATTTCTTTGTTCTGTACTCAAGCCAGATAAGTCTATTGGATATTTTGAAATCATATAACTAAATTTAAAAATAAATTACTATATTGACTAATCACTTAATTGTCACAATTCAGTTTTTCAAAATAGTAGTGAGCTCGAATAAATATTAAATCAGTTTCTGCTCTACTTCATCCCAATTCACAACATTCCACCATCTATCAACATATTCATTCCGATCATTTTTGTAATCCAAATAATATGCATGCTCCCAAACATCTAATGCTAAAAGCAGTTTATAATTCGTTAAATATAATTTATTATGATTTTCTATTTGCATAATTTCGAAATTATCATTTCTTTCATTACCAAGTAGAACTGCCCAGCCTGATCCTTCAACTGACTTTGCTGTATTTGCGAAAAGTTCTTTGAATCGTTTGAAACTTTTAAATTTCTCTTCGATTTTCTTCTTAACTTTTGGAGAGGATGAGTTACTCTCGTCTGGAGCTCTCATACTTTTCCAAAAAACAGAATGTAATTTATGTCCATTAAGATTGAAACTTAAATCTCTAAGCACATGCTTAATATTACTATAGTCTCCAGCATCCAGGACCTCCAAAGCTTTATTTGCTTTTTTAACGTATCCTGCATGATGTTTTCGATGGTGCAGCTGCATTATCTCTTCTGAAATTACAGGTTCTAATGAATTATAACTATAAATTAAATCAGGAAGCTTATATTTTTTCATAACACCAATAATAATAATTTAGATTGTACTAGGGAGAGTTTCTCTCCCTAGTAAGTATGTATATCGAAATTAGAGAACCTCCAATCGATTTGTAACGCTTTTAACTCCTAATGTATAAAAAGCTATATCAGTGGATACACTAGATTCGTATGCAGTATCAACTTTACCAGTTAAAGTTACATGCCCGTCTGTCACTTTTACAACAACATCTTCTTCATCAATTATCGCATTTCTTTCAAGTGCTTCCATAATATCCTCGGCAATATTCTCGTCTGTATAGTCTTCTGTAAAAACTATCGCTAATTGGTTATCAACATTATGAACTCCATAGCTGCTATACGCTTGTTCTTCAGCCTGATTCTTTCTCCAAAAAGAATCTACAGTACCGGTTAATGTAACATTCCCATCTTCTACACTTACATCAATATCATATGATTCAAGATCAGAATCCCAAGCGAGTAGATTACTAACCCGCTCTTGTAAAATCTCGTCCTCAGGTATTTCAGAAATATCTGGAAATTCTACAATAATTTCATTATCCACAGAAATCACACCTTCCACATCTAGTGCACTTTGAGCAGCTGCTTTTTTAGATTCATAGTTTGGAACAGCTCCCGTCAATGTTACCTCACCATCCGTTACTGACACATCTACATTGTCTGAAAATACTCTCGAATCCCAAACTAATTGAGAAACAATGGTTTCCTGTATCTCCTCGTCTGTCGGTTCAACGACAGAAATATTTACATCACTCACTTCCGGCTCTGTCGGGGTTTTCCTAAAATAAAACCCTATCCATCCTACTAAAATAATAAAAAGAATTACAGAAATAAATTGCCATATACCAGAGTTATCATTTACTCCGACTGATTTTTTAGTTGTTTGTTTTCTCTTTGTCATATTAATTATTTAATAAATTAAATTATAAAAATAATACTATTAACTTATGAGATGGTTATAAGATGACTATAAAAATTATGTAAAAATTAAATTTTTTATCATATTTATAAATTTTTAACATGCTATTTATCTGTTTCTTACTATTTATTCTTATAATGTATTTATTATTTAAAATATCAGTAAAACTAAATTATGGACTCACAAAAAATTAAAACCGATATTGAGGAAACGCTTTACTGGGATCCTAGAGTTGATTCCACAAAGATTGAAGTAGAAGTAGAAAAAGAGAAAGCAACACTCAAAGGGACAATTAATTCTTATTCTTCTAAGATAGCTGCTGTTAACGATGCTTGGTCGGTATTTGGAGTTCTAGATGTTGAAAGCAAATTAAACATTAAGTATCCAACAACCGATACACTTCCATCAGACAGTGAACTCGAAAAGAATATCGAGAAATCTTTACTTTGGGATCCTTTTATAGACTCAAAAAATATTAATGTATCTGTCGAGAATGGAAAAGTTACTTTGGAGGGCAATGTAAACGAATACTGGAAGATAAAAAAAGTAGAACGAAAAGCTGATATAGTAGGTGTAATAGATATTATAAATAAACTGACAGTAACACCAACACAAAGTGTACTCGATAAAGATATAGCCAAGGATGTTACAAATGCTATTGACAGAAATACGAATGTCGATATTGATAATATAAATATTAAAGTTAAAAATGGCAACGTAACTCTATCAGGTACTGTTAATAATCGGAATGCTTTTAATGCAGCAGAAAGCTCTGCTTACTATACATTGGGCGTCAGGGAGGTCAATAATAACCTAGCAATTAAATACTAAAATCAAATCCAATATTTAAGATTTGTCCTATTGTTTGTGTGAGCTTTTGAAGCGAACTATTAACTTAATTGATTGGAAGGGCGCAACATAGAAAAAATTTCTACTTCCAAGACAGATCGTATCTGCTCTGATATTCTTTACAAAACAGAACATATGTATTCAAGCTGATAATACCAACGAATAAATCTATTTATAAAAACTTAAATATTTATATACAATCTAATTATTTACCAAAGGGAGAGAAGCTTGGGTTTACTATTCTATTATTATTATCAAGGGTATCAATTTTTCCCAAATCTTCATCACTTAATTCAACGTTCAGGCTTTCGAAATTTTCTTGGATATGTTTCGGATCGCTGCTTCTCGGAATTGCTATAATCCCTTTCTGCCTTATCCACGCCAATATAACCTGAGCTTCTGTGCAACCTCTTGCTCCAGCAATATCTTTAATTTTCTTAATCTCTAAATCCTGACCATGGCCTAGAGGTGAATAAGCTGTTACGGAAATATCATTCTGATGAGAAAATTTTACGAGTTCTTTCTGTTGTAGGGTAGGATGAAATTCAAACTGATGATTTGCAATTGAGATATCTTTCCCAAGAATATGCTGGCTACTATTCAAAAGGATTTTTAACTGCAAAGCTGTAAAGTTGCTTACTCCAATGTGATTAACTAATCCTTCTGTTTTTAATTCTTTCATAGCTCCAATTGTATCTGAGATTGGAACATCATCATTCGGCCAATGCACTAATAATAAATCTAAATAGTCGGTATCAAGTTCATCTAAAAATCTTTTGGTGTCTTTTTTAAGATCTTCGGGATTCAAACTAGTCCGCCATACTTTTGAAGTCAGAAATATTTCATCTCTTTTAATTCCAGAACCATTGATTGCTTTCCCTACCTCCTGATGATTTTTATAAGCATCTGCGGTGTCTATATGCCTATATCCTACCTTTAGAGCATTGAAAACTGCATTTTGACACTCTGTTCCTTTTAACTTCCAAGTACCAAATCCTAGAACTGGTATTTTAGATCTATGATTTAATTTTTTCTTTTCAACTTGTTTGTTCATATACTAAGGATTTTAAAAATTTAACCGTCTTTTCGAAATTTAAATAAAATATTGTTCTCGCTAAACTCAAACTCAGTATCAGGATAGAAATGGATACTTCCTCCTAATCTAAGTACCTCCTGCGCAATATAATTTGCTCCTAGAGGAGAAATCGGGTTTTCGTATCCTTTTTCATATACACCTAGCTTTCCAAAATAAACTTCTTCAACCTTAGCTTCGTATACAACAGATAATATGTGTATAAAATCGGCATATTGTAATTTAGTACCTCTGTCGAAATCTATTCTTGTTCTCAATTCCTCTATAAACTTTTTTGGGTATTTATCTATTTTTTGCTTTACCTTGCTAAGTATTAAATCCTTATCAAAATGTTTGATGTTACCAGTAAGCTGAATTGGAGATAGAAATCGATCATCTATGTTTTTCCTGACTAAATCTATATTTTCTCTGGTTCCTGCAATTATTAATTTTGCATTATTTTGATCTACTATATCCTCCACTTTATTAGTTATTGACCTGATGTACTTTTTTACTAGATACGATTCCCGATCTTTTGCCGAAGGCGCATTTTGTCCATGCATAGAGACGCTTGGTTCCCCGGGCATGTCTTTCTTTCCGAAATGTTGGATAGACTTATTTTCTTCCCTTCTTTTCATTTTCTTTTCAAAATCTTCTATCTCTTGCAACTTAACCTTTGAAATATTATTGAATCCAAGTTCATAAAAACTAGTTTGGGTTTTTGATATGAACAAAAAATATAAATTATCAAAAATTTTGTTTCTATAGTCAAAAAATGGAAGAAGGAAATATAAGATATCCTGATAATCCCCTTGGTACGGAAAACTCATACTTTCTACGGTTTCAACCTCTTGCCCTTCTGCAAAAATACCAATACTACTTACTTTGTGAGTTTGATCTAAATAATCTTCTAACTTGCTATTTAAATCATCCGAAAGTTCTAGGTCTTCTGTTCCCTTTTTTAACTTTAAGATATTCTTATCCTTCTTAACTGTAGATAATCTTATAAATCGACTAAGCTTTGTTTTTCTGTTTTCTGACAATAACTTTTCTAATTTACTTCTCATAATAATTCTTTAAAAATAAAAAAACGGAACTCAGAAGTATTTATACTGCCTTAATCCCTGTCTGAGGCACAGGGTGAGTCCCTTGATAAACAGGGTAATCCGCGTAATCTCCATATTCCTGGTCATATCGCAGTAAATACTCGCCTTTTTCTGAGTTATAATCAAATAATTCCCATGGAATTGCATAATTGACAGTTTTTGTAAAATCAGTCTGTTCTCCGATTGCTAAAATTCCATACGAAATCTCTCCGCTAACTAAGTCTATGAGAAACTCACGTAGACTACCCAGCTTTCCACCCTCAACATCTGTCACAGGAAAATCAAACTCTGTGGAGGATATAATGTTGGGATCCGAAAGTGCTTCTTTTGCACGTGTTATTAAATTCTCATTACTAATCTCCTTCATTGCTTTTTAAACTAATACAAACTAACTTCCAAATTATTCTCTACCTCTACAACTCCCATTGTAAAACTGGCAATCTCTTCAGCTTTGTCATATTCTCTATATGAACTCACCTTGCCTGTTAACGTAACAAATCCACTAGTTACTTTTACATCAACATCCTCTTCGTCTATCCATAGATTCCGCTCTAAAGTATCAACAATATCTTCAGCAATACGTTCATCTGAAAAATACTCTGTAAAAACGATAGCTAACTGATTATCAACATCATGGACTCCAGAGATAGCATAAACAATCTCCTGTGCTTTGGTTTTCTTTTGCAATGTATCAACCGTACCTTCTAAAGTAACTACTCCTTCATCTACAGTCGCTTCGATATCGTACTGTTCAAGATCTGTATTCCATCTCAAAGCATCATTCACTCTTTCCCACAAAATTTCATTCTCAGGGATTTTGGAAGCATCTGCATATTGAACTGTAAGCTCATTATCCACAGAGACAACACCTTCAACATCTAATGTGCTTTCACCCGCACCTTTTTTAGCTTCAAACGAAGGTACCGTTCCGGAAAGCGTAACCTTTCCTTCGTTAACTGAAATTGCAACATTATCGGAAAATACCCTAGGATCCCATATCAATTGATTCTCGATATCCTCCTTAATCTGGACATCAACATTTTTCTCTTCATCAGTAATTTCAGATACGGTCTGTGAAATATCCTTTTCAGACAACGTCTTACTTTGCTGTGCATAATAAAAGACTATCCATCCAATTAATAAAATTACGATAAAGACTGTAACCGCTTTCCAAAAACCAGCCGTATTATCCTCTCCCCCTTTACTAACAATTTTTTTTACTTTGATTTTGTCTGTCGAATTATTCATGAACAATTAAATGAAACTTAATTTACTTAATTTTCTTCTGGGCCTTTTCTAATGTCTTCTGAGCTTGTTCAAGTTCTTCGACCATCGTTTGTTTCCCACTCATCTTTGCCTCTTCAATAGCGTTCTGAAGTTTCGAAAGCATTTCTTCTACATTGCCCTTAAATTCATTTGCCTTTTTCTTTATTTCGGCTCTATTATCCGGATCGATTAAATAAACTCCTACCCCTGCTAATACCGAACCGATTCCAAGCCCAGCTAAAAATCCTTTTAATTCTTTGTTTTTCATTAAAATGTAAGATAAAAAATTAAATACTATTTTTATAGTACAATCCGAGATTTAAGATAATATAAATTTAGGATAAAAATCTTGTAAGAAAGAAAGTATACTTCACCAAGTTAATCATAATTAATCATCATATATCCAAAAGAAGGTATAGTTTTTATAAATTTTTTCCCTGCTACTTTGTCTAACTTTTTTCTAACATATCCAACATATACATCAACATTACGATCTATCACGTGCGTATCAAAACCCCATACATGGTTTAAAATTTTATTTCTTGACAGAACCTTTCCTCTATTTTGAATGAAATATCTAACCAATCTGTATTCTTTAGGAGTAAACTTTATTTCCTGCTGTTTGTATAAAATTTTTTTCTTTTTTCCCTTGACAAATAGATCCCCATTTTCAAGACTATCTCTAACAGAAGTACTCTTTTTTGTATTCTTATTTATACGCAACAAGAGTGTTTCGGGATTAACTGGTTTTGCTTCAAAATCCTTTACTCCTGCTTTTAAATATTTATTAATATATCCAACATCTTTCTTACTTGTTACAAGAATCTGAGGAATATAAGGAAATTTCTTTGATAAGCGTTTGCAAACAAACAAACTATCTATTTGTTCTAACTCATCATCCACTAAAAAAATATCGGGTTGTTTACTTTGAGCTTGGTTTAAAAAATTCTCTTCTGTTGCATGAATGCATTTAATATTATTTTCTGATAAATACTTCACCAACAACTCTGCCAGGCTTTTATTGTTACTAATCAGCAAAACACCTAATTTATTCATTCTTATCTTTTTCAATCAATTTATAAAATCTGTTCTCTTCTGATTCATCGTACAGAAATTGCAATTCCTGATCTTCTAGGATCTCAAAAAACTCTGCCCAGGTAATTTCTTCTAAATTTTCTTCCAAAGGGTCAAAGCGAATTCGTATTAAATCATCAGTTCCTTTTACTTTGCATGGAATTCCCCCTCTTACCTTAGCCCATTCTTCAATTGTTTTAAGATCCTGAGTTGTTTTAATGTTAGCCATGGGTTCAATTTAAGAACTTAATTCTGCTTTGTATTCTTTAATCTGTCTTTCGACTTGATTTCTCAAACTTGTTAAAGCTGTCTCATACTCATGATTGATTTCATCTGCATAAATATGCTCCTTGCCTGGAAGCCACATGTCAAAATTTACCTTATATTCTCCCGTTCTATTGATTTTCTTAACTCTTACGTTTGCATTCTTTATATCTTCAGAAAAATCTTGTAAATACTTATCTAACTTTTCCATTACCTTCTTATCAACTAATTTTTTGTCCTTATCTGTTAGATTTAAATTGTCTTCTATTATGTTAAATTTCATGTTAAAACAACTTCAGTTTAATTAATCCTCCAATTTCAATATAACATAAAATGTATATCTTTTCAAGACATTGTATATTACGAATAAAATATATTGAATATAATTGATCATTGACTTTTGATCTAAAGTTGTAATATAATTTCTAGAAAATTTTTAATATATAGCCAATACAATGAATTTTTTAGATCAAACTAAACCAGTATTCACGACTGGAATGGCATCAAAATTGACCGGAATTAATCCTAAAACAATCATTAACTATGAAAACGCCGGCCTTTCTGATGCACACCGCACAGCAAATAACCGTAGGTTATTCTCTAAATCCGATTTATATAAAATACTAATAATTAAATATTTATTAAAAGAGAAACAACTGACTTTTAATTCAGCAAAATTTTTATTTGGTCTGCTTGAGAAGCTAGATGCAGATGGCATAGATGGATTAAAATATATCCTACCAGATAAAATCAAATCCAAATTTATTCAAAAAATTGATATTTGATTATTAAGGACGTACAAGATCCAGATCCTTCAATAATTCGTCACCTTTCTGTTTTATTGCTCTAAAAATTTTCTCTGTTGCTTTAATTCTCTCGACATCATTTTGAAATCTATCTCCGTCTAATATCAACTCCGCATCACATAAATCAGGAATTTCCCATACTTTATAACTTTCAGGAGAAAAATTTAAATCAGATTTACACTTTTTAAGATGATCTTTTCTCATAAATATTACCAGATCAACATCTTCCAAAAGTTCTTTGGTAGTCTGTCTCCAAGACTCTGTTATAAACGGTATTAAATCACTATTTTTAGCGATTCTTTGGGCATACCATGTGATGCAGCCATTATTATTCTGATCGGCTTCCACTCCGCTTGAAGATACTATTAATCCATCAACTTTTTTGGATTTAAGATAAGCTTCTGCAAGTCTGCTTCTAAAAGTATTCCCAGTACAAACAAAATGAATGTGCATTTAAATATTTACTATCAATAATTTATGTATTTGATTTAGTTCCCCACCATGTTCCTGTTGGTTCATCATCCCCATAACCCCATTTACCTTCAAAATGGTCACATCCTGTAAATGTCCATTCAAATTTTCCTGCATCTGTTGGCGGAGAATATGAAGGGGCCTCACTCCAAGTACCGCTTGCAAATGATCCATCAAACGTTCCTTCTATCTTGCCTTGATCATGTTCATAATTGCCGGTTACTGAATTTTCGGATTGTGTTAAAGTCATTTTTCCCCAATCTGTATCCCAGGTTCCGCTTAGAGAACACCCGGACTCTTCTGTAATATTTGGAGTTTCTTGTTCTGTCACTAATTGTGTCACTGTTGGTTCAATTGTAGCAGTAATTTCATTTGTCTTCCCCGTCTCGTCCGGACCTATTTCCATACTAACTATTCCTTTTATGACTGCTGGATCAAAATCCTTCGGTAGTCCAAATTCGGACGGATTTATAATATTCTCTCTGTTTTCTTCAATGAAAAAATTCTCTGTAAAAGACAAGATTTTCTCTCCAAGAATAGTTAAATCCCAATTTCCTGTAGGAATGTAAAAATTGTTCGCATCTTCTGCTTCATGATTGTGTGCGACAACTAAAGGGCCTGCTTTACTTTCTTCAATAACAGTTTTTGTGACCTCTTTCTTAGTTTCTTCAGACACATTTTCCCAACCCCAATTTTCATCCCAGGGATTCATGGAGTCAATTAATCCTTTTATTCTATTACTTATTCCTATGGTGACTTTTGGAACTCTTTTTTCCAAATCCTTCATTGTTATTTTAGATTTTGGTAATGGATCTTTTATACTGTCTAACTTCCCATCATCTATTGCATCTTTTACGACATTTTCCGAAAAACCTGATACAGTAATCGGATTCTCCCTTTTTATAAGTGCTGTATTCGCATCAACTACTGTTTCAACAGCTGTTTTTCCAAGATCTGTAGTAACTTTAGTCCAATCAATGCTTGTTCTAAGTTCATGGTCGCGTGCCATTCTTTCTACTAAATCATCATTTGCATTACGAATATCCTCCACGTCGTTTAAATTAAATTGGTTAAGAATTCTCTGTACGTCCACTGGTTCCAGATCATTTTGCTTGGCATTTTTTAGGTATTGGTATATTCCTGCCCTTGAAGTCTCTATCGATTGGTGTTTTGCTTTAATTAACGAACCAATTATGGGGATATAATACATCCAGCTACTTCTTTCCTTTGCGTAGGCCTGATTTATCAAACGTCCATCTAAGACGAGTCCATATGCCCCTTCATCTTGCGCAGATTGCTGGGCAAGAACTCTCGCTATAATCATTGTCTCATCTGCCACATCTTGGAACTCATTATAATTTTCAAAGAACGCATCGGGGTCTTCTACGCTTGCTGCATAAATCATATTTCTATCCAAATCAATCATATATGAAAGATTACTTTGGAATTCATACATAATCTCTTTGAAACCCGTATATTCTTCTCCATACTGTTCTGGGGCTTGAGTCACATCCTGTATTTCAGTAATGGAAGTACTTGTCTCTGGCTCGGTTGGTATAAAAACAGAAACCATACAGCAGAAAGCGCATATACATAATACTAAAATGATAATTACTAGTGTGATTATTAAAGCTTTGCTTTTGCTTCCAGTTTTGTTTTTTTGCGAAGAATTTGTCATGGATGTATGTATTAAAATTTCATTGTAGGATCCAAATATATTTTATGGAGTAAAACCTACCACTGCAACTTTTTATAAACAAAAGTAGTTATATCTTCCATATATCAAACAAATGTGATATAGTCACCATATATTCTATATTATTTTTTATCTTAAAATATCTATGGATAAAACTTTCCAAGAATCTGCCCAGAACCTCCTCAAACAGCTCCAGAAGTACGATTTAAAAAATTACGGATACGATTTTCTAAGAACATGGGATAAAGATGAAGATTCAATTCTAGCTACATTAGATGTCATAAAATTAGTAAAGACACTCTATTCAAATAATATTTCTCCCAAAGTTTTTGATTCAGGTATTGCAATTTCGATTTTTAAAGATAATTCAACCCGAACAAGGTACAGTTATGCCTCCTCTACTAATTTACTTGGACTCCTAAATCAAGAATTAGATATGGGCAAATCCCAAGTTGCCCATGGAGAAACAGTCAAAGAAACAGCCAATATGATTTCTTTCCTAACCAGAACAATAGGAATTAGAGATGATATCTATCTTGGAGTCGGACACAATTACATGAAGCAAGTAGCGAAGTCGGTCGAAGAAGGATACAAGGAAGGTTCTCTAAATCAACGACCATCCGTTATAAACCTGCAGTGTGACGAAGATCATCCTACCCAATCTATGTCAGACTTATCCTTTTTAATTGAACACTTCAATGGACTCCAAAATCTAAAAAGTAAAAAGATTGTTATGAGCTGGGCATATTCACCTAGCTATGGAAAGCCTTTATCTGTTCCACAGGGTGTAATTGCTTTAATGACAAGGTTTGGAATGGATGTTACGCTCGCATATCCAGAAGGCTATAACCTTATACCAGAAATCGAACAAACAGCTGCAAAAAATGCTGAAGCTAGCGGCGGTAAGTTTGAAATAGTTGGCGATATGAAAGAAGCTATGAAGGATGCAGATATTGTTTATCCTAAATCCTGGGCACCATACTCAGTAATGCAGGAAAGAACAAAACTTCTGAAAGAAAACAACTCAAAAGGCCTACAAAAGCTCGAAAAACGAGCTCTTGAAAATAACAGAAAATATATTGACTGGGAATACAACCAAGAAATGAAAGATGTAACTAAAGATAAAAATGCTTTGTATATGCATTGCCTACCAGCTGACATAACTGATGTTAGCTGTGAACATGGAGAGGTATCTGCTGAGGTTTTCAAAGTAAGCAGAAAGGGAACTTATCTGGAAGCTGGATTCAAGCCTTTTGTAATAGCTGCCATGATTCTACTTGGCCAATATGGTAAAGATACACACAAAGTTCTAGGACAAATACTTAAAGAAAACCGCCCAATAAAGAAATAGTAGTTAATATCTAAATTCATAAATTTTTCAAAATGAAAGATACAATAATTCATTGGTTGAAAAATGAGAACTCACGTAAATCCGGTAATTACGTACACGACTTTCTAACTGTAGAAATCTCAGATCAAGTAAGAAATTTTCACCAAAAACTTGAGGGTTTTAAACAAACACCTCTTCTCCATCTTTCCGATTTATCGAAAGAACTCGGAGTAGGTGGAGTATGGGTAAAAGATGAAGGAAAAAGAAATGAATTAAAATCTTTTAAAGCTCTTGGAGGTTCTTGGGCAATCTTTCAACATCTAAAAAAATGTTTGGGAATTCCAGAAGATCGAGAAATCGGTTTTGATGAGCTTGGGAGATTATTAAAAGAGAAAAACAAAGATATTGTATTTTGTACTGCTACAGATGGTAACCATGGGGCAGGTGTCGCGTGGGCCGCACAAAAACTCAACCAAAAAGCCAAAATTTATTTTCCTCAAGAAACAGTAAAGGCAAGATTAGACAGAGTAAGGAGTTTAGGCGCAGATGTAATTGTTGTTCCTGATAACTATGATATAGCAGTGGAAAAAGCATTCAGTGATGCTAAAGAAAATGGGTGGACGATAATCTCAGATACTGCCTGGGAAGGCTATGAAGAAATTCCCAAATGGGTAATTCAAGGTTATACAACTTTAACTAATGAAGCACAAGAACAGCTCAATAAAAAGGGAATAGATAAACCAACGCACATCTTTATCCAGGCAGGTGTTGGTTCGTTAGCCTCGGGTGTGGTTGGATACTATTCATCTCTTCTAAAAGAAGAAATGCCAATAACTGTTATTGTTGAACCTGAAAATGCCGACTGTATATTCTCTTCTCTTGAACAAAAAGATGGAAAAATCCATCAAATTGGAGGGGATTTACAGACAATTATGGCAGGCCTCTCTTGTGGAAGACCTAACCCCATCGCCTATGAAGTTCTATGGAATTTAGGTGACTATTCAGTAAGGTGTTCAGACTTTGTTGCAGCAAAAGGTATGCGCATTGCAGCAGCCCCCGCAGGAAATGATCCAAGCTTTATAGCAGGAGAATCTGCCGTTGTTGGTCTAGGACTGCTTTCATTTATTCAAAAATCCGAACAGCTTCAAGATCTGAAAAAAGAACTACAGCTAAATAAGGACTCTCAGGTTTTAATTATCAGCACTGAAGGAGACACAGACCCAGTAAACTATCAACATGTAGTATGGGATGGGGTTTATCCTACGCCTAAAAAATATCTTAATTATTAAGCTTAAATTTAATCAAGTATGAAAAATCAAAATCAAATCGAAAAGTCAGAAAACCTGACTGACTATATGATTTCCTTTTTATCAGACATGATTAAGGCTGGAAAGTCTGAAGGTGGTACAAGTGGGAGAGAAAGAGATAGAGCCAAACTTTTAGAACAGAAACTACTTGAAATTACAAAGAATGTACACATAGATAAATTTGGAAATGTTTGTGGAGCTATTGGCGAATTGGAAAGTCCGAACCAAATCATTTGGTTTATAGGCCATATAGATACCGTAGCCAAAGGTGCTTGGGAAGATGCTTTTGTACCTAAAATTGAAGACGGCAAACTATATGGAAGAGGTTCCTCAGACCAGCTTGCTGGTGTTGTTTCGTCAGTAGGGGCTCTAAAGATACTTAAAGATGAAGAAAAACACTTGAAAAGTAAAGGCCTGAAAGTCGTTGTAATGGGTAACCCCCATGAAGAAGACTGCGAAGGAGAAAGCATTAAATTTCTATTGAAAGAGGTAAAAGATAATGCCAGTAAAATTCCATTCTGGTTAAAAGGACTGCCTGACACCATCGTAACTACGGAACCAACTTCAACTAAAAATGGCCTACCGAGACCATACTTTGGTCATAGAGGCAGATATTTATATCAGATGGGTATAAAAGGAGAAACAGGACACGCGTCAATTCCAGTAGAAGTACCTGCTGCTGAGGTTCTAACCAAATCAGTCGCAAATATTTTCAAAAAAGTTAAAGGCTTTGATTCCCCTAAATTTGGAAAAGACACCTATGCTTTTACAACCGGAGAAATTACATCCCCAAGTTTTAATGCACATACAGAAATTGCAAAATGGAATATTGACTTTAGAATTGCTCCTACATCCACACCGGAAAGTATTCTCAAGGACATGCAGAAATGTATACTGGAAACCAGAAAAGAGATTGCTGAAGAAAAAAATGTTGAGTTGGAGAAAGTACCGCAAATTGGATTTGAAATAGTAAGTCCTAAATATAAAACATATACCGGTTTCATATTTACTGGACTTCAAGAGCTTCCAGGGCCCTGGCTTCCTTTAACAAGTAATCTAAGAAAACTTGCATTAGAGGTTTATAAAGACCTATTTGAAATAGATCCTCCCTACGATAAGCCAAATACAAATCTACCAGACAAAGATGAGTATAGCCCTGAAGAGGGAGATTTAACAATCAGAGATTTTTATAATTTTTCAACTGATTTAACAGCAATTGCCCAGCTGAGGAGAAAGGCTAAGAAAGGAAAGAAAACTCAAAACATTGAATATATGGGGCTAGGCTCGGGTGTTGAGGAGCAGGCTCACCGTGAAAATGAATGGTGCCCAATCAGCTCACTTGCAAATGCAACTGCTTATTATGTTGCGTTAGTTTTGAGATTAGGTGAAGAAAAATAAAAAAAATAACTTGTGAATTGCATAGATACACCCTAAGATAAAATCATACACGGAGGAGTTTCTCCATCCGGTATCATGCACGTTTTATAGAGATTTCTATTCAATGACTGCAAATCTCCCTGGGAAAATCCACATTCTCTGCACAAGTGTGTTTCTACTTCCGGAGAAGACATGGTTACATGTATGGGGTTTGGGTTAAGGGGTATATTGGGGACGAGATAGTCTAGATGAATCCATCCTGATTCCTGTCCTGGTATATTGACTTGTTTTGCTCCTTCTGGCATATTCTCCTTTAATTTTGTCAATAATAGAATAAAATGGTGCAGAAAAGCTGCTGAACAAAATCAGGTAAGAGCTGTTTTTAACATGGGAGCGTTTCATGCTACCGGACAAGGAGTAGAAATGAGTATGGAGAAGGCCGTTGAATACTATAAGAAAGCATCAGAACTGGGACATGGTAAAGCCAGTGCCATCCTCGGCGTGATGTACAAAAAAGGCAGTGGACTTACACAAGATGATAAACTTGCAGAAAAATATTTCCAAAAATCTGAAAATCAAGGTTATGATTTGATACCGCTATTATCTGCTCAGGGCATAGAAAGATAGTTAGTGAGTTAATGCAAAAGATCAAACTAATCATCATTATAATGAAAAGTGATTGCTATGCTTTATGATCTTGTAAAAAGAAACAAGATTGCTGATCAAATCCATGGTGAGACAAAACAGCTAGGAGATATGTAACCGAAGTTCAGCCTATCAATGGAGTGTAATCAGCAAAGATTCTTTCCTTGAGTTGACAATTTTTTATGTTTTATAACTAACTGAGTCTGGTGCCTCTAACCTACACCATTGCTACTTGTATTGCTAATTATGGTAAAACTGTCTATCACCTCTTCGTAAAAATCTTCGGGTAGAGAAAGCTCTTGTGGAATTGCTCCATTTGGATGTGAAAAAACTATGTTTTGATTGTTTCCTTGATAAAGTGTTTCATAGAGATCTCCCATTGGGCTGTCAGTTACTTCTATTTGATATTGTTCGTCGTTTAGTACAGAGATGTTAAAAAGGCCATATTCACCCTTCCCGCAATTTATATCCTCAGAGTTTCGTGCTTCTTCTAGTTGAATACAATAATCAAAAGATGCCAAAGCCCATTCGGGATTAGTTTCCTTCAACTCCACATTAGGAGCAAATTCACCTAGAAAAACTGAATAATTATATTCTGAATTTTCCACAAACCCCATAACTTCAGGATCTGGTATATTAGCCGGATCTTCAGTTTGCTCATATGTATTAGAATTATTGCCCTCATCGTTCTGAGTTTCTATTGTTGGACTAGATTCCGATGTATCACCATAAAATTCATTAGATGAATCAGCCGGACATACACCACCATCTCCAATAAGCCAGCTAAATATGGATATCGAACTTAATGAGCAGCCAATACATACTCCTAAAATCAGAAATATTATGCCTATAATTCTCGTCTTTTTATCTTTCCGAAGTATTATAAAGAGAACAATACCCCCTGATAAGACTAGTAATCCTCCACAAATTAAGAATACTCCCCAAATACCGAGACTACTGTCTGTGCACTGGATATATCCACCAACTCCTTCATCTCTCCTTTCCGTAAAATCAGATATGAAATTAAGTGTTGCATCTACCGAGCCTAGCTTAGAATCAACAACTTCTTTTTCAGCCTTATATGTTTTCTCCCCAATTTTTATATCGGCACCTTTCTCAGTACTAGAGAAGTCGAAATTTGCAGATGTTTCAGTTGATATTGGGATATCTGTGTATGAATAAGTCTCAAATTGATTTTCTCCATTCGGTATCGATTTATGAATTTCAGCTTTGCCTGAGTCAATTCCAAACATTTCCACTGTATAATCACCATCCTTAGGCAAAGTAAAGTAAGAGAATATCTCTTGCTCATTTAAAAGTCTAAGATCTGGTAATAACTCTGGGATTTCATTAATTAAATTACCTTCTTTATCAATTCCAACTTTTTTACCAGTTGTATTATCTGTGACTAAAACTCTAACAGGACAATCAACTATAACTTCAACTTTATTAAATCTTCGACTATAAATTAGTTCCTGAATTATATAACTTTTATGATTGATAAGTTCATTTTCGTATTTAGAGGCAAGTTCAAAATTTCTTTCCTGTTTTGATTTATTAATTTTATTCTGAATGCTTGAAAGGCTTGAATCAATTCTATTTCTCATTTCGCTACTTAAGCTGTCGTAAAATTTTTGTTCGGAAGAATTCAATTTATTGACCATTTTATCGGGCATTCTATATTCTTTATTACATGCAGGGTAGTATGGATGTTGGGCACAGGCAACATCTGCCACTATCCCCCACCCTGACCAAACTTTCATAGGGTACACATTATGATTATTCATAAGCCAAGGATCAAGAACCATACCATTTTCTTCCCAATTTGTTCCCTTAGGATAAATCATCACAGCCTCATGAGCTGGAATATTTGTCGTTACGGGTGAATAATCAAAGTAGCTTATTATTTTTCTTTCAGTTGCATCATTACTCCATCTCATTGAATTAAACATATGGGTGATTTTTGTTTGAAAAGAACCACATGTATATGGATCATACTGTTGGCTAATTTTGTCATACACATTTTTTACAGCTGTTAAATCTGGTTTACCGAGATTTAATTTTTCTCCAATCCAACCACCTCCAGATTCCAATTTTTGGAAGAACCAGCTATATGCATCGGCAAAACCTTTTGGGGCATTATTTCGCATACCAGTAAAATATAATTGAAAGCTCGCTGTACCCTCAGGATAATATGGATTTAATTTAATGTGGTTTGAATATCTATAACGAATTTCCTCTAGTGCTTGTTGATAGCTCACATTCCTTGCACAGTCAGATGGACAGTTTGCATTTGTTTCCCTTTCTTCGCATTCCCAGTTTCCACAATTAACACTGACAGAAGGGATGAGTTTAATTTTAGAGGATTTGCTCCCATTCTTATGCTCGACTTTAATAAATACATAGCCACCCTCAAAATCAATGTACTGTTCATCAGTTTTATATGTGAATCTAAATTCTCCTTTTGAATTTGTTTTTCCCGATTTTGGATCAACACTTCCTTCCTTATCATCTTCAATCTTATTATTTTCATCTTCAATGGAAACTTTCAATTCTTCGTTTTCAGAAGTTTCTCCATTTACAATAACTCTAACAATAAATTCTTGTTTTGTTACTCCATCTGCAGTCATCTCAATTTCTTGTGGATTCAATGTGATTGACCATTCACAACTAGCTTCACAAATTCCACCACAATCAACCCCCTCTTCTCCTTCATCTTTATCTCCGTTTGTACAAGGGTCATCAGGTGGAGTCATAGTGGGTTCGTCTTCCGAATCATCTACATCAATATCATCTGTAACTACGCACTTTGAACCAACCCAGCTAGCATTGGAATTACATTCACATCCATCATCTGCACCATAGTTGTAATGAGCCGCTCCAAAAATTCTTTGACAACATCCATCGTCCCCACAGATACATTCTCTTTGTTCAAAACTTGCAGTATAGTCTAAACCACAAACACAAAGATCATTCTGAACTACCGCTCCCGCCATACAACTGCAGCCACTGTTGGTTTCATTAGAATTATGTATAGCGTCACCCCAAAGAGCCTGACAACAGGAATCTGATTGACAAAGACATTTTGACCCTGTCCACACTGATCCTCCCGCACATCCACATCCATCGTCCCCATCACCATTCCAAGTAGAGTTTGCACCAAAAAGTCTATCACAGCAAGACTCATCTGCACATATGCATATACCATTTGAGTGCCTTGTATAATCGCCCCCACAAGGAGGATATACAAATTTTTGCAAACTAGCATCCCATACAGCACCTTCCTTAGGTCTACAAGTATCTTCGTTAGTGCTTAGATATGATGAATCATAATAGGATTCACCATACTTTGAGGTGCAGCAGCTATCTGTTGCACACACACATACATTTCCTGCATTAGGAGTTTCATTTGATGCACAATTTGGTTGAGAACATTTTTGTGCACATTCACTTGTATCATCAAATTGAGTTCTATAGCATCCGAAACCTGAACATTTGCAAGGACCGTTTGCAGGATCTGCACACGATGGCGATCCTGAATAATTTTCAGTATCATATGTGGAAGAAACATCTTTACCAATTCCAAGGCAAGAACATTTGCATACACAATCAAGATAAGCTTGATCTTCCTGTGCTTTAATTGAGCTTATATGAAAAAAAATAAACAAGAGAACTATAGAAAAGAAGAAAATAAAAAATTTTTTATATTGCATCAGTATATTATACTAGAAATTAAATATCTATAAATATATTATGCCTCTAAATCAATTCAATCGCAATGATTTTAATTAAGAGAAAAAAATTACACTTACACTGAAAACTCACTAACTGGGCAACCGACTTGTTACTCCATACCAGCTGTCTTCAATAAAACCTACAATCACATACCCCATGAGGAAATGCAGAATCATCAGTCAAAAATTTCGTTGGGGGAGAGGGCGGAAGTGCTAAATCAGCTCTAAATAAAGCAGATATAGGCTTCATCTTTTGTTCTTCGCGAATATCAACGTTATGTTAATTACAGTACTAATTGAAGCACATTTGAGTTGGTTTTTGATGTAAGGATCTATGCGTTTATTTTGTTTAAAGAAGTTAAGAATTTCTTTGTTGAGGCATTTTGTTTTTGTATATACTTCGAGATTGTGGAAATCGAATATAAATAATTCGATAATAAGTAAACTCCAAAAGTATCTAAATTCATAAATATACTTGCACTCTATCGTAACGCAAATTTGAATGATTTTAACTAAGAAGATATTAGATGGATTTATAAATTCGGTGAAGAAAGATTACAAAAACAAATTACGAATTATAAATTACTCAAATTTTTTGCGGATTTAAACTTTAATCTTCGAATTTGTAATTTGTGTGTGTAATTTGTAGTTGGGGAAATTTTTTGTCAACAAAAAATTGGTGGAGAATAGTGAACGATGTTGGAAATATGTTGAAAATTACCAAATACATTAAACTTTCTACTGATATAGGACTAATCGAAAAAAGAAGTGCTTTTCTAAGCTAAAGCGAGAAGAGGACATGGAACGGTAAATTTTAATCATTCTAATCATTTACCAATGCTAATAATCTTTCATGAATAACATGCCAATCTTTATTTAAATCGACTGTCTTTATACTTACCTTTTGTCCCTGAATCTTATACTCCAAATTCAATTCCCTATCTATTGTAGGGTATAACAACATCCCTTGGACTTCTTGTCCGGGAAATTCTTCTTTATAATTCTTAATATAAGCAAAAATTTGATATAGATTATTTGAATCAATAATCATTTTGTCGTAGTGTTTTTTTAAAGTAGTCTTATAAAACTTAGTATCGATTATGTACTTTATTTCCCCACAACTAATCGAAATATCTGTTTTCATCTTTGGGAGATACTGCTTAGAAAAACCAAAAACAGGTTCATCAAGAATCCATTCAATAGCCTCAGAACGCACATTTGAATCTGGAAATTTCTTATAAAGTTCAATTTCATAGAAATTTCTTACGAAATTCTCAAAAACCATAGCCATTGTAGATTCCTCTTTCACGAAATTCCTGAATTTAATCTTTCCATCTTCCTCATCTAAAAATAAATTTTTTAGAATTACTTCACAAATGTTTAATAAAAACTCATAGAAACTATTATTTCTATCTATACGGACCATTTTGAAATGTTTCTTCTGGATTTCGATTTCATCAACTTCCCGAAGATACCTATAATACCCCACTAAACTTGCTTTTATCTCAGTATCAATTTCCTTTGAACTTAATAACTTTCTTATTGTAGATTTGATAATTTTATTAGGTAAGATATTAATACTAAACTCATCAAATTCACAATGTAGAGATGCCTTTATAAAGCTTAGCGAGTTAAATGTTTCATTGAAAATAATCTTTCCTTTTACACCTTTAATCTCCTGATTATTTAAAATATAATTTTTTTGAAACCCCTTCTTATACAGATAATTTAACCCATTTGCTAAAACTTTAGCGAAGAGATTTATCAAATCGGTATTTTCATACGAACTAATCGAGGCAATTTCAGATTCAGGCAGTTTTTTCCATGCGTATGAAAGCATGAAGTATATATTTTTTATTGGTATTGTTGTAATCTTCGTTTCCATACTTTAATCTAGACTTTCCTGTAATTCATCATACCTTTCCAAATCATCAAAGAAGTATTCTTGCAACAATGGTTTAACCTCAAGTTCTACAATACTTGTGTACCATTCTGATTCATCTTTTACAGCTTTAGTTGGTGTGAAAAAACTATGACCTATCAGAAATCCTTCTCCGAGCCTTGTATTATCTCTTTCAATTTCCTCATTTAATCCCTTAATCTTTTCAATTATTTTTTCAATTCTTTCCTTTGAGATACCAAATTTATCAAGATAATCACGAAAGTTATCATTGAAAGCAGGTCTTAAACTAATGAAACTAAACCTCCTCCTCAACGCATAATCGACCATTGCTAGGGATCTATCTGCTGTATTCATGGTCCCGATCAGAAAGATATTTTCAGGTATATAAAACTTTTCACCAGAATAAGGAAGGATTACCTCAAAATCTTTTCCTCTCTTGTCAGCTTCTATAAGCAGCATTAACTCTCCAAGTATCTTACTTAGATTCCCTCTGTTTATTTCATCAATAATCATAAAATAATCATGCTCTGGATCTTCTTTAGCATCTTTGCACATCTTGTAAAAAGTACCATTCCTGAGAATAAAACCCCCATCTTCTGTCGGACGATATCCTTGAATAAAATCCTCATAGGAATAAGATTGATGAAACTGAACCAAACGGATCTTTTTTGGATCTTTCATTCCCATATGACAATAAGCGAGTCTTTTTGCAATAAAACTTTTTCCAACACCTGGGGGTCCTTGCAAGATAATATTTTTCTTGTATTCTAATGCGTTTAAAATATTCTGGAAATCATTCTCTTCCATAAATAAATCTTCAATAGCATCAGTTAACGTATATCTATCAACCATTATTTCTGTCTTAGCAACACTTGTATTCAAATTAAGGTTACGACCTAACTCTTCAGATATTGAACTCAATATAGAAACTAGTTCAGGCGGAAGTTTTGTAATGTATTTGCCCTGAGCAAGCTTTAAATCCTTTGTATAAAACACACTATTGTTTTTATTCAATTCCTTAAGTGTTTTTTTAAACTTTTTATTTTCTAACAAATCTCCATAAATACTGATGGGTTTTTCAAAACGTGTAAATTTTTCAAGTTTCACTTTATAACAAGGCAGTCCTCCCCACTCAGTATTTTTCAATTCATTATTACTCGTAAATTCCTGAAATCTGTTTTTTACCTTTGATATACCAACAATCTCTTTATTATCAATTAGATGTAAAACATAATCTCCTTTATTCAGTTCCCTCATATCCGAATATATGTCCTTACCGTCTCTACTTTCTTTAGGGGACCAAAGGTAAGATCCTAATCCATATTTTTCTCCCTCTTTCCGTGTGGGTCTATTTGAAATAATAGTCTTCTCTATCCATACTTTTTGCTGTTTCTCCTTTATTGCTTGTAGCAATTCTTTAACATACTCAGAATACTTTGTTAAGTTAGTCAATGTCTTTACAACAAGATTAATTTTATTGTCTGAAATATCAATTGTTTTTTCATCAATCCATTCCACCTTGCGTAAATGAGGATATTCTTCCCTTGATTCATCATAGTAATAATCAGAGGCTACTTTAACTAATCCATTTATTTTTTCAGCTCCGGATTTAATAAAAACCAAATCACCTTTATCAATTTCGTTGACAAATTCCCAACAAGCAAGAGAATCATTCATCTTGCTTGATCCATTGTCTTTCAAACTTTCGATCTCTATCATTTTTTTTCTCAATTCTTCTTTGCTTCTGTAATTCCGTAAATCACCTAACTCTTCATGAAAGTTTATTGCTATTACATTGTTTTCTTTGAAATCATTAAGTAAGCTTCCTGATGGTCCAGCTGAGATAATCCAGTATTTCTGGCTACCTTCTATATACGATTCTTTCCAAACAAAAAAGAAGTCCTGACCGTCTAGGGCTGTTACACCAGGTTTAACTTTTATATTTTTTAGTTCGATCACCTTAAGCAACTTCTCCTCTTCCAAGTATTTTCCAACCAAAAGACAACACTCTGCAAATACCTTATATTTCATCCCGATAGATATAGATTTCCATTCCTCATCCATTTGCAAGACGCTCTTCAATTTCTGGTATACCTGATCTTTAAACAATGGATATTTTGAATAATCATAGAGAGCTAACAAATACCCAATTAACGCTGTTCCCCAGCTTGCTTTTGAATAAAATTCCTTAACTTTTTCTCGGAAAGTGTTTACCCTTACCGCTAAGTCCTCAGATTCATCGAATAGGTCTTTTAATATCAATACCAATTCGGAAGGATATTCGAGTGCAAACTTCTTGAGATTATCAAGTTCACTCCAATGAACCCAGCTTCCGTTTTGTGGATTTCCTTGAATTAATTTCTCTACTATCTCCTGAATATTATCTTCGGTAAATTCATCCTTAAATATTTCTTTTCTTATTTTTGGTAATTCTTTCCATTTATACTCTTCTTTCCAGACCTCAGTATTTATGTTGTTCCTATCATCTGCATATTGTCTTATCCATGCGACCCATTTCTCATTGGTCGTTAACTCTTCCAAATCTAGGTCGAAATAAGTCATAAGATCTATACCTTCTTTAATCTCTGTTCCAAAGTGCATAATACTATCAATAACCAAAAAATCTAGAGACTTATCTAAGCTCTGCAAATATTTATAACCGTCTGATAACTTTTTGTATTTCTCTTTCACTGATAACTTTGAGGTGTTTAAATTTATCCCTAATAACTTAAAAAATGTTTCCGTTTTGTTATTCCAGTTAGGGAGTGTATCAGGAAATTGTACACCAAATAGAGGGGTCCAGAATGCCTTAGCATAGTACCTAAGTTTTAAATCACCCTCAAGTATCCTTTCCGCCTTTCGAAATGGTGAATCATCTGATTGTATAAGGTATATCAAGATTTCTTTGAGATCTTTAATACTTCCTCTTATCCTGGATTCCCCTAGATTTATATAAGCTGGTCCATCCAAACTCCTTGAGTATTCATATATTATTTTAAAAAACTCATTATCATCCAACTCATTTAAGTTATCGATATTTAGAATGCTATTCTCAATCTCTTTGTCTCTTTGCCTTTTTTTCCTATGATATTCTTTTTCCTCTTCACGTGAATCTAACCAATTCTTGTAGGACTTAAGTAACTGTATCAATTTATCTTTGTCTAAGCTAAAAGGATTTTCCATATGTTATAAATAATAGATAAATACCTTAAATTATAGCTAAGAGAATCCTCCAGAACAATTCTTCTTGAAATTAGAGAGATAATGTTTGTGAGGAATTTGTTTAAGTAAATGGAGCATTATTCAAAAAGTTCGAAATTACTTCACTTTCAATGAGTTTCCAGACCTGACAGTTTTATCCAGAGTTCCTACTGTACAAAATCATTCGATTTAGAAAAAAGAACATCGGATAGTGGATGATGTTGGAAACTTTGCTTATCTTTTTATTGATCTTCACTAATACAATTTTAATCATACAATCGGAAGCAGATTTCTCTATCTTCATTTTTTTGTTTATCTAACCACTCAATTGTTGTATGAGGTAACTTACATCCAGTTGTTCCTTCAGGACAATTTGCATTCCAACGATCTAAATATGTGATCTCAGCTTTCTGAAGACAGTCTTGCAACTTTTGTTCATCAGATATAACTGGGGTGGTGGATGGCAAAGTGACTGGGATAGTATCATCTGAACTATTATCTGAGGTATTGTACCCAATAAATGACGTTAATATCCAGAGTATTATCAAAACTACAATCTTCGTAGTTTTAGTCTCTCCATACTTATCAATTAACCATGCTAATGTTCCTACAATTAGACCACCAACTATACCAAAATAATAACCTGCAGGGACAAGGCATATAAGACTCAAGATAATAACAATTGTTGAACTTTTTTCTTTACTTTTGTTTGTTTGGGTTTCTTTTGGTTGTTCCTTCTGATCTAAAAATTCCTTACAATACCTACATTTAATTGCCTCTGCTTTTATTTCTTCACCACAAAAAGGACATTTTTTAACTGCCATTTATAAGATATAACAAAATAAAATTAATATTATTATTCCATCTGACTACTTAGATTAAGTGTTAATATAATCTTCCCTGTATTTTTTGATAAGAGAATCAATTTCAGCCTGAGTAAAGTACTCTTTTTTAATTCCTGCAAAATATTGAAATAGCATAGCTAGTGAGAGGATGATTAGGGTAACAGGACAATTCAATATAATAAGAGCAGGTTCACGCAAGAGAACCATAACTGCACCAACTCCATAAATCACACCTATGATTGCAAAGGCGAACTTCAGAAAGACACAAATATCCCTAATATTTTTATCGGTAGCTAGATGTTGATATTTATAATAGCCTTTTTCGTCTTTATCGACCTGATTATTATAGTACCTTAAAACTTCCAAGACGGTTACATCCTTTTTCATACTTGATAGAAGATTAGATATTTAAAGATATATGATTGTCTAATTAAATATTAGCAAATTTATTTTTCGAAAGCTAAGATATATATCCTATACAATAAAGGGGCAAGACTAGACATATAAATACATCTCCGTTCTGGGGTATAGACCACCCTCGTGGATAACATTTCAAAAATTAATTTAACTTTTACCCAGGAAATAAACCCTTCTCTTATTTCAAATACATATTACTTCTTATGGCTGAGATATCTTTTCTAATAGTCTCTTTAGCTCTTTGATACCTAAGAGCACAAAGTAAAATATTAATTCAGTGCTTAATGGCGTTCGTGCCTCCT
Source organism: Candidatus Dojkabacteria bacterium (assembly GCA_014729085.1). Taxonomy (GTDB): domain Bacteria; phylum Patescibacteriota; class Dojkabacteria; order B142; family WJKM01; genus WJKM01. The sequence goes on from WJKM01000011.1 coordinate 148,645, forward strand.
GTTTTCCCATCAATCTTGTCTGCAAAGTCACTAATAATTACTTTAATATTCTGTTCTTGTTTAACTGTATCGTCTGCTTTATCAAATCCTAACCACTTGCCTATTAGCCTTATTGCTCTTATAGCCTCATTATTATTATTTGTGGTCTTTTGTATCTCATTTAACCGGTTTAGGTAAGTCTCTTTTTTCATTTCCATTTTCTCTCTTGTCTGCTTTTGTATCTGTCTTAAATACTCTTGTATAGACTTTTTACTCAAAAGCCGAGAAGCTTGTTCTGTGGCTGTCTTTGTACTATAACCTGCACGTATTGCAGCCTTCTTACCGTTAAAATCTATCGAGTATTCTTCACAAAATCTTTTCTGTTTTACTGTCAAGTTTTTCATATAAATTGAAATATTAACTTTTATTAACATAGAAATATTTAATAATATTTTATTACACTTGATATAATTTCTTAAAATTTAAAATATTAACGGGACCAGATCACTCACGCTTTACGGTCCTGTTAGGCGTGAGTGATTTAACATATGAACATTCTTGATTTACCTGAAAATAAAGCCATCCTTCTAATCCATAATCTCGAGAGTTCTTCTTTTAAAAATCAGGAAAGCTTAAAACATTGTTATCGCTTTTTCCTTGAATTTTTATCGAAAGGAAAATTTGATATTCATAAAGACAACATCTTCAAAATAGGTGAGATAAGAAAAAAATATTCTGATGGAAACCAAGGATTTGAAACTATTCTAGTCAACAATAATAAAGCCTTTATTAAAAGAGGGGATCAATTGATTCTAACAAAAGCAAAAAGAGTTCCTGAGACGCGAAGAACATTTGGCAAGCTATCTTATGAAATTGTGGTCTCAAATATCAATAATGAACACGAAACATTCCCCGAGCTCATCCCATTTGAAAAATATATAATTCCCATTTACATAAACTACGCGAAGCTTATTGAATTAACTTTTGAGAAAATTTACAATATCAAATCCAAACATCTTCAATCCGAAAAAAACAGCCACACTGAAATTGAATTAGGATATTTAAACCAATTACTCCAACCATATGAAATATCAAGGGCAAATGAGATTGCAGAAGTCTTTCATTTCACCAAACTAAAGCAGTATGAAGATCTGAATAGGTGTTATTATTTTATATATAATCAAAGCAATCGTTTGATTAGTGAAGTAAAGAAAATTGTTTCTGAATATGATAAAGCACCAAATCTCTTAAATGCAAAATCAGCAACATATAAAAAAATCAAATACGAAGGTGTTAACGTATGGGATTCTGAAGATGGTTTTTCATGCGCTCCGGACAATACTGCAAAGATCTCCGAAAAAAATATCCTTCTCTTTGAAAGGACAAGAGATCTCTTAGTTTGGGAATACTGTAACCACATTGCAAAAAACAAAAAAACTTGTGACAATTGCGGACACTTCTTAAAAAAGGATTATCGTGGTAAATACTGCCCTAAAGAAGATAATCCGAATTGTTATAAACAGAGGGAGGTTTTACGTAAAAGAAAAAGCAGGAAAAATAAATAAAAAATGTCACAAGTCTGAACAAGCTTCAAATACCCGATAGATTTACTGAGAAAATAAATTAGTTAAATTTACTAATTTATTTTTATGTTTATTCAATCTTTAAACTCCATAGTTCCAATACTAGAAAAACTCTTATCTTCAAATCCTAACCGCTCCCTCTCTGGAATTTTTAAATCACTCAGAAAACAACCGCGTATAGATTTAATAGGTGACTATCCCCTTTTAAGTTTTATTATCCGTTATGGGCATTCTAGAACTCCACAATACCTCTGGAATAGAAATCAAGTACTCAGAGCAGTAAGAATTTCAGAATTTTATAAAGATGAGGGAAGAAAGCAAGCTTATGTATCCAAAGAATGGAATAAATTCTTAAAGGAAAGCAATGACTAAGGAAAACGAACTTAAAAACCTTGATAACGATATTGAGCAATCTATAAATGATTATCTCAAGTTAGTCTGTAAATTTGTAAAGGAACTGACCGAACAAGATTTTAATTTTAAAGAATTAACAAACAATGGGACCACCAGAAAAAATAAATAGGACCCCGCGGATACGAGGCCCACCTAAACAATATTAAAACCTACTAGGGAATTAAATACTGCTTATTTTAAATATTATACAACAATAATGGATTACGATACCTTTGATCTTGATAATCTAGAAGTAAATATCAAAATCAACAAAAAAGGCTCAATGTTAGCACAAGTTGAACTCACTTATGGATCACTTAAACTATACGGTTATAGAGTAATGAAATCCGATCATGGAGATGGGCTTTTTATACAACCCCCATCGGTTAAAGCTCAGAACGGGAAATGGTTATGGCTAGTAAGGATTGACGATCAGCTTAAATGGAGTGAATTACAAAACCTAATAAAAGAGGAATATAAAAATGCAGCAAAAGATTATAAGGATGACGAAGATGATATGACTATAGATCCGGATGATATACCATTTTAGCCATATATTAACTATTTATAGTTATGTTAAATACAGAAACTTTATGGGAAATAATAGTAATTATATATATACAATTATTTATTATCTTCTTTTCTATACAAATATTATTTTATATTTACTATCTAAATAGTTATAATAATCTCGGTGTAACACAATATATGACTAGAGTCTTGAAGTGGGCGTCTCTAACACGACTTCTAGTCTGTGTTACACCAAGGGACGCCCGCTTTATTTTTTACTTCTTATTCATATGAAATACTTCATATACTGCAGGAAAAGTACAGAGAGTGACGAGAGACAAGCTTTATCTTTACCAGCCCAACAAAGGGAATTAAAACAGCTAGCCATAAAAGAAAATCTGAATATTGTAGAGACTTTCCAGGAATCAAAATCAGCTAGAATACCAGGTAAAAGAACAATCTTTAAAGAGATGTTAAACAGAATCAAAAAAGGTGAAGCCGAGGGGATAATCTGCTGGGCTCTAAATAGATTATCTAGAAATTGGGAAGAAGGTGGGGAAATAATGCAACTTCTAACAGAAAACACTATTAAAGAAATTATCACACCAGATAAAAAAATAACTCGAGATAATACGAACGACATTGTTCTCGGAGTTGAGTTTGGACAGTCTTCTCAGTATTCCAAAGAACTCAGCAAAAATATTAAACGAGGCTTTAGAGAAAAATATGTCCGTGGACAATACCCTTTCCGAGCTCCTAATTTTTACCAGAATGTTGGAATAAGCAAATTTGACAAAAATATTGCTCCAAATCCAGATAATTCAGAATACTTTAAACCGTGGGTAAACTACATAATCAAAGAAAAAGCAAGCCTGAGGCAAGCTTGTGAGTGGCTAAATAAACGAGGTGTAAAGACTAACAAAGGAAAAGATTTTCAAACTAGCACGGTCCACAGAATGCTTAAAAATCCAGTTTACTGCGGAGTATTACAATTTGGAGATTATCCCAGAAAACAGGGAACCTGGGAGGCTCTAATCTGTAAAAAGAAATTTAGAAAACTCCAAGATGTGTTAAGTATCAGAAGAAAGCCTCAATTTTATTCTCACTCTACAGCTTACAAAGGGCTTGTTATGTGTGCTCATTGCGGATGTTCTATTACATGCACTCATAAAGTCAAAAACGGTAAAAGCTATATTTACTATCACTGTACAAAAAGACGCGGTAAATGCCCACAACCATATATCAAGGAAAGTGAACTTGAAGACCAGTTTTATGAGCATATATCTAAATTACAATTTGAAGATGGCTTTCTAGAAGAATGCAGGGAAAAATTGCAAACCATTGCTAAAAACGAGACTAAGGACCACAGAGAACGAAAGAGAAATTTTGAAAAGCATAAAGATGAGCTGGACCAAATGACAAATGAACTGATAGACATGAGGCTGAAAAAACAGATAACTCAAGATGCCTTTGAGACTAAAAAATTAAAGCTGGATAAAGAAAAAGAAAAATTAAACGAGGTATACATTGATAATGATTTTAATCAAAAAAACTGGGTAGATAATCTAATGAATTTTTTTGAAGTCTGCGTATATGCTGAAATGATCTTTGATAATGGGAGTATTGAATGTCGTAGAGAACTTGTAAGAGTACTCGGTAAGAACTTAACTCTTGAAAATGGTGTATTGCGTTGGAAATTTAGAATGCCATGGAAATTAATGGTTTATGGGGAAAATCACGAAAAGTGTCCAAAATGGTGGAGATGGCGGGAATCGAACCCGCGTCCAATGGAATTACTAGAAGGCTAGTTTCCACAAGTTTGGTTTATTTTGCTTTTAAGGTCAGCTTATTATCAAAAATAAACAAAAAACAATAAGCTCCCAGTTTAGAAATACTTGGAGTTTTGTCCTAAACTAAAACAAAACTTTGCGCCTAATCTATTTAATGGACTTAGGATAACTCGATTAGGCCAGTTATTCCCAAAGTCTTCACAGAAGAGTCTTAAAAGACTAGCTTACTGCGAAAGCATATGCTGGCTGAGCGACAAGACCGGCAATTGAGTCTGAAAGAGCCATAAGGCCATTTCGGATCTTACCGAATGCGCTAGATAGCATAGCTACTAGTTTGTTTTTGCCAGTTAAATTTTGGCTTGAACTTTGATAACGGAGTAAAGTTCGAGCCCCTGCTTTGCGGGGCAAATCTCCGACTTGCCAGCGAACTAGGGTATTTCCCTGTCGATGCCTGTGCATCCCCCCCGTAAAATCATAGATTTAATTCCACGGGGGAAATATCGACATGGGTTGTAAAAGAGCAAATCTAACCTAATATAGTGTAGCATACAAACCTATAATAATACAACCAGATCATAAAATATACTACTCTTCATTACTGTAATAAATACTACCCAAATCTGGATCTACATCGTCTCTCACACCATCACCGTCGCTGTCGTGGTTAAAAAATAGTGTAGGAAAACCCGTATGATATCCAAAAATTTCTTCTAAATCTGTCATATTATCTGCATCACCGTCGATGTTTTTATGATTATTCCTTACGATTGGTCTGAACACCTCTAAATCGTCGTTACCTTTTATAAAGTTTGCAAGAAAGACTCTCCTTAGTGCTTTTTATACACTATTGCTCAAACCATCACTATCTGAATCTCGCTCATGCCCCCATAAAATACCATTCATTTCCGATATGAAATCTACAAATAATTGATTTCCATGATTCCCCTCAGGAAACAAAGCTTCGAAATAATTTTCGTATACTTCCATGTTCCTAACACTAGGATTCAGCCTATAAAGCTCTTGATATTGTTCATCAAATTCTACCCAGTCCATTAAACCGTCACCATCGCTATCTAATTTTAAAGGATTGGAGCCGGCAAGTATCTCTTCCAAGTCACTAATCCCATCGCCATCGCTATCTGGATCTCTAACCTTAAGTCCTAATAATCTCTCCATTCTGTTAGTTAAACCGTCACCATCTGAATCTCGATTAAAAGCCCCCTTAAACCAGCTGCTACTATGCATACCTGCATATTCAGCAAGACCAACTCCCTGGTCTTCCAAATATGTCTCATAATTCCTCAATCTTAAACTTCCTAAATCTATCTGACTACCAGGATTAACTGGATCTTCTACTATCGTGGGATTAGAGAACAAATCTCTTTCACTAGCATCATCATAAAATTCTAAATTGGTATCGATAATACCTGTTAAATTTATATCTTGCTCTGGAGGCATAATAGTAAATAATAATATATAAGAATAAAATTCTCAGACGTATGATAAGTTAAAATATGGGCTATAAAATGAATTATATTACAAATATATCATTTGTTTCAACTATACAAATAAATGGAGAATATATAATGCGAAATTTTACAGTTTTTAATTCTTACTTTTTCTTTCTCTTTGCCGCTGCCAAACGTAGAACCATGTCAATATACAAAGCAATCTTTTCGGGAGCAACTCCGACTTTAGGTGCCAATTCATTTGCAGTCTCACTTACTGATTTCGTCTTTCTATAGAGTTCAATCACTTCTTTCGAGAACTTACTAATCTTATTAATTTCTTCTTTTTTAAGCTTTGGTTTTTGAGCGCCTTCTGGGACATCATCCAGTCCTAATGAAGAAAGATATTGTATGGTATTGGAAATAAAAAATATAGGAGCTAAGACCAAGGAAATAGTACCAGCCCAACCTATTAAATTGGGGGTATTAACCTTCCAATAAAGTTTTTTAATACATGTTTTGCAATAATCCCCCTCAACGGTTTTACGATTTCTCATCACTAAAATCCAATATTCTGTTCAAACTTAACATGTTTGGTTTGAGCTTTAACTCCGCAATTTTGGCAAATCATAATATAAACAGTAAAAATTAGAACTATTATATGTTTACAATATTCCCGATTGCTTCCCAATGTAAGAAGGTGTAAATAAGGAAGAATAGCGAAAATACTGTTGTTATCTGCATTGTGATTTGTAAAATGAAAAATACTTTCTGATTACTAATATTTCCAAAAACTTTCTTAAATATTTTTAAATCATCCCATAAAAATTGGTTGTGGGGATACATGGTAGGTTGATTAAACTGCTGCAGAAAATTATATAATGCCTCCCCTAAAGATCTCACAACCCAAAAAACAAGTGTTAATACGACTGCATACCTAAAGTCATCTAAAACCAAAACTAAATTAGCTGCAATTATATTGTAGAAAGAAAATACAAGCAGATCTTCCCAGACAAATGCACCCAGAATTCCAGCCCACCACCAAATCCACCCGACTTTTTTACCGCTATTTCGTACTCTATAAAAAGATAGAGATACAAAGAGTATATTGATAAATATCCATATAAATAAAAAGTATCTTAATAAAGGAATCATATACTTGATTATAAAAATACAATAATTAAAGAATTATACCAAGATTAAATGAAATTGGGGATTTGACCAAAAAAATACTTTACCAAAAGTAAATTTTTCTCTAATAATTTTTATGCCTGTGAAAATACCATAGCTTTTATTTCCTTCAATCCATCCTTCCTAAGTACTTTGGCACATTCTTCCAGAGTACTACCTGTTGTCATAACATCATCAACTAAAACAATTTTTGAACTTTTTGAGATAGAGTTATCCTTATGGATAATAAAAGCATCAGTTAGATTGTGCACACGTTGCTGCCTTGTCATACCCACCTGGGTTTTTGTGTTTCTAACTCTTCGGATCAATTCTATAACTTGAGTACTGATTCCATATTTTTTAATCTTAGAAGAAATTTCCAGGGCAATAAGTTCCGCCTGATTAAATCCCCTGACTCTTTTTTTCGCTCTGTGTAAAGGCACTGGAACTAAAATGGAATTCCTGAGTTTTGATATGTCAAGATTTTTTAACATTAAATCTGCAATTAAGCTCACAATATCATAATGATATTTATATTTAATTTCTTTGATTATTTCTTCCACAAGCTTAGAATATCGGACGCATGCTGAAACCTCATCCAAATTGGATTTAGGAATACAGTTTCGATGAATATTCAATCCGTTTACTTTGCTAAAAACCTCATTTTTACAGACGTGGCAAATATTTTTATCCTGAAATTCTATGTACTTATTCATGCATCGTTGACACAAATAACTACAATACTTTCTGCAGTTAATACATTGTATCGGGAACAAAAAATCTAAACACCTCTCTTTTACTCCTTGTATTATCTTGTTTATCTTCAAAAATCACAGATTGCTGAATTTAATTCTAATACAATCAGTTATATAGCAAATAACAAAATTCGTTTCATTGTGATGAGATACAAAAACCTAGAACTGAAGTTCTTTAAGGGAAGAAATGGTTTGGAATTCGAGAGAATCTTGTTGTTGTTTTCTATCCAAGTAGATTGTAAAAAGTCCTACTTCTTTTGCGATTTTTAAAAAAATAACAGAATCATCTATTAAAACACTCTCCTCCGGATTCATCCCAAATCTCTGGAGTGCCAAAACATATATTTCTGGATCACTCTTTGAAATTCCAAGAGTATGTGAGTTTAAAACTGTTTCAAAAATATTATAAAACCCAAGTCTTCTGCATTCTTGGATTCTAGATGGTAATCCTTCAGTAATAATTCCCAAACTATACTTACCACCTATATTCTCGAGGATACTTTTTACATCCGGATATAGCTCGAATTCTTGAGTTAGCCTTCTGTCCACCATAAAATTCACAAATTGGCCTAAATCTTTAATTTGAATAAACTTAGCCATTTCGGTGTAGAACTTTTGGTGAACTTTCTTTTCCTCTTCTATATCTTTAATTACATTTTCCTTAGAATAAAAAAAGTAGTTTTTAATATTTTCTTTCTCAAACAGTTTAGCCTTTTGAATTTGTGCATTATTTAGTTTGAAATTGGACTGTAATACAGCCTTTGGAATATATCCACCAAGGGGTCCTGGAGACAACGTCCCATCAAAATCAAAGAAAATTGCTTTATATTTGCTGATATCCATGGTTGGTAAAAAATTTTTAGGAAACAGAGTTAAAATGTATTGTAATTATACCCTTTCTGTCTCGTTTTCCATATTTAACGGAATACATGCTTTTAAAAACCCGAATATAGTCTTGAAATAACATTTGATTATATTTAGATGAGAGATCTGTACCGGAGCGATAATTGAAGTGTTATAGTTATTTTTAGTATCTCTAGAAACTTCATCTGCTTTCTATTTAGTACTCTTTGGTTACTTAAATCCATACTATAGATATACTGCCGTATGAGGCATGAAATAGCCATAATCAAGAACGTTTAAGAAAGGCATACCCTCATCTTTGGGTAACTGACGTAAGCGAAAGACATTTTCTTGATCACGTAATAAAGTACACAAAGGATTTTCGCTACAAAAATGTCCACAATGTCCGGTTTGTAGGTCAATATTAGGACATACGCTTGGGTCTTTGGCACCACTTTCATGTAGTAAGAAAGACCCAGGAGACTTTCGAAATTCCCTGAGGTGTCGTTGCGACCTAAGTCCAGGTGGTTTGCATTCTTGGATTTCTTGAGACATTTTTAGTAAATGAATAAATATCTTATAATATTATATACTAATAAATTGATCTAAACAAGATTCTAGCTCAAATATGAGCCCGAAAAAAGGTAAGTAAGTCTTCTGTATAAAGGTAGCGCTGGTATATAAATTATAACCTGTATACTTACGTACTAAGGAAAGACTGCAACTATAGGAAAAGTGTGTTCTGAACTGCTAGAAAACCTTGAGTAAAATATCGTTCCGTAATTATTAATACTGAATTCGAAATTGCTCTTCTACCTCCTTATTCCCTAGTTATACCTGTGGAAGAATTTTTATGTCAGCTCCCTCATATATATAATTACATAAATTAACACAGTTATCTGATAGAATTTTCCATGAGGGTTCTTTCTACTACTTATTAAGCTCCATTGTAAATATGCTCAATCTCGTGAGAAATCTCTCTGCTTGTGCTCTTTTCATCTAACTGGCTTGTCTCAATTTCAATCAGAATATCACCTGTTCTATCTGTATATTCTCGGATCTTTTGTCTTGTTTCTTCTTGAAGCCAATACAGAAAATCAACATCTAAACCTTCTTCAAAATCTCTACCACGTTGTCTTTTCCTCCATTCTAGCTCCTCGGGCGAAGCTTCCAGGAAAAAAAACATTTTAGGAGGAACGTATCTATCGAATAAATCCTTTATGTCCTCTAATAAACCATATTCACGTTCGTCTATATTTCCATTCTCTTTGTGCATGTTTATAAAGACATCATCTCCAACAAAGTATGATCTGTCCATACATATTAATCCTTCTTCCTGCTTAAGTTTAGCAAGAGTTTCAAGCATTGCTTTAATTTTAGTAACTCGATAAAAAAGCTGGGCTCCGAATGCTGTTTCTTTTCTAACTTGAGCTTGATCCTCCTCAGATCTATCGACATTCTCTATTGAAGCTGAAAGCCAAGGGTTAACCAAATCTTCTTGAATCACATGGAAATCATAGAAATTAAGAAGTCGTTTTATTGCACTTGTCTTGCCAACTGCAATCGTACCCTCAAAATTGATCATGAGTTTATTATCACTCCAGGCAGGTGCTATATACCTCGATAAATCATAAGCATCTAAAAGCCCTGTCAGTAAGTAGTCGATTTCATGCCTGGAAAGCGTCTCGGAGCCTTTCTCCAAACGTAGGTTCTCCCAACTTTCTTTTTGTTTATCCTTCCATTCATCAAAATTAACGCCCTCAGTGAACCAAATTTCTGTATTTAGCCCTGATACAAGATTGTCTAAGACGGGAACTAAGTTGTTACCTTTATAAACCTCCTGGTCGAAGGATGGAGGCGTTTCCAAAACTAAGGATTCTGCAGCCATAATTTGTCCAGATTCGCTTTCAAGCATAATAAATCCCGAAATCCAAATAATTTATAAATCTAACCAATGGGCAGAAATAGAGTTTTGAGTCATTAACTCATTTAGTTGGTATAAAATTATTTTAACAAAACCGCGTTTGAAGAAAAGGAAATTTTTCAAGTTATCTATAAATTTTCTGTTTTATTGTGTACTGTATTCTCTACTTAACCAAATTACCTTAGCCATTTGGCCCCTCGTCATTTCCTCGGCTGGTTTGAAGGTACCGTCACTGTAACCGCTCATAATCGCCTCTCCATTTGATTCCAGGGTAGATACAAAACCAATATAATGTTCAAATCCCCAGCTATCTTTCTCAACATCTGGATATTCTTTGACCCCGATATACTTCTTCCAAAATTGTCGACCATCAAAAAGAATAGAGAAGTTATCATCCTTGATTTCCAACGCTTGGCTTTCATCATATGCAAATTTTTCTTGTAAATAAATTTCAAGCTCACCCAGTATTAATTCAGGCCCCTCAGCTTTTAGAGCGAACATATAACCTTGGGTGCTTAATTGAACTTTAGTTAATTCAGGAAACGAAGTTAAAATATCAGATAGCAGCAATGAGTTTACCATAAATTTCGTTGCTTCCTGTCTTTCTAGAGTTTTATCCGGCTTAAATGTTCCATCTGAGTATCCTCCTATTATTCCACTGTTTTTTAATGTCTGTACGTATGGAAATAAGCTGTGATTCTCATCTATATCTGGAAACTTCTCCCCGGTTGTATCTATCTCGAAACCAAATGCCTTCACAATAAACTTTGCCATCTGTGCTCGTGTTACGGGCTTCTCAGAATAAAAGACTCCATCGTTATAACCATTTATTATTCCCAATTCAAGTAAATTGAAAATATAACCTGAAAAGCCTTCGTATTCATACTCATCGATTAATTCTTTATGACTTCCGTCATTATATTCAAGTCGATTCCCGTTAACCTCAATATAACTTCTAGAGCTGGGATCTTCAATTGATTTTGAATGTACGGATTCAATTCCTTCATTATTCAATTCATAAACATGAAGTGTGTCCACACTTCTATTTATAGCAACTGCATAGAATTTATCTCTAACCATTAGGAATGATTCTGAGTAGAAGTAATCATCAAAAATTTTGATTGTTTTTACCTCCCCCTCAATATTGATGTACATAATTTTTTCCAGCTCTTGAGGGATATTATATTCACGGAAATATATTCCATTGTCTTCTACTCTAAAACTATTATACTCACTATAACGTGCATCAATATTGTTTTCTGTAGAATATAGACCTCTTACCTGTTTATCAGGCTCAATTACTGCAATAGAGTGAACTTTTCTATCTTGAGTATCAGCTAGAAATAAATAGACATGCTGTCCAACCGGGAAAATTTGAGTGTAAAACGAGTCTATGCAATCAGTATAAGCACCACTTACATTTCCCTGTGTATCCATGCTCCATATTTTCACACAAGAGTCCATGCTGTCCTTGCCAATAAAAAACATTTCGTTTTCGACAATTCTGAATTTTGTGAGATGTTGATCTTCACCGAGTATTGTTCCGTGACCAAAAAAGTCATTGTGCTCTATTTGAGTAATAACATCATTGTTATCCAACTTATAAAAAAACATTTGGTAATAATATGCATCCTGGGCGACCTGCCGATAAAAATATAATGTGTCATTAATAATACCCACAAACCCTCCGCCTTCAATCTTTTCCAGTTCGAACAAAAGTTCGCTTTCTTGACCATTGGCTTTTCTGAGTCCACGAATGTCATTCTCTTCAGAAAAATAATAAGTAGCACTATTGTATTCTACGCTCTCATCTGGAGTATAGGGTCTATCTGGAAAAGCATAGCCTGGAATTTCTTCCTGGGCTTTAATTACACTAGTTCTAAAAATTATTAAACTAATGAATAAACTGAATACAAAAAAAGCAAGTATTTTTATATTCATGTAATTTTTGGATTTGAAATTTTGCATAAAATATTTTTGAAATATAGAAATAATTACGAAGTATAATCTCTAAATTGGTTTGAACTTACTATTACTATTTGCTCCCATGACTGGTTCATTTTCATTGGCTTCACAATTTTAAGTCAAAGTATGAATTCAAATTATTTATATATATGACTATCTATATAGCTTTTTTATTACACAATATTGTCTATTTTAATATTTCTATCTAAGAATATTTTCTGCTCAAATCAATTATTTTTGCCATCTGTTCTCTATTTAAATCCAGGTCTTGCTTGTAGGTACCGTCTGAATATCCTCGCACTATTCTCTCTCCTCCTACTTCTTGATTTGTAAGGTATGCAATATATCCTTCAAACGTAGAGCCTATGATGTCTGGAAATTCATGACTCATGTTTAAATCAATGTCTATACCTTTTACCCTCATTGTCTCCACTACAAATTTACTTACCTGCCCCCTTGTTACTGGATTTCCAGGATAATAATTTCCATCACTATATCCTGAAACAATTCCCAGATTCTTTAATGTTTGAACATACTGATTTAACTCACTTTGCATATTAGTAACATCTGGAAATTTTTCTCCAGTAGTGTCCACTTCCAAATTAAAAGCCCTTACAATGAACTTTGCCATTTGGTCTCTTTTAACAGGGTCTTTTGGCCCATACAATCCGTTACTATAACCAGATATGATCTCATCTTCATATAAGTTCATAATATACTGATAAAACTGATTTGACTCTGGGACATCCGGGAAAACAAGGATTGATTCACCACCTATATATTCATAAGCTCCAATATCATAACCTGTTCCCTGTGGCCTAGTATTGCCTTCAAAATCGAGAGTTGTTGTGTACGAAGCCGATGCATTATCTATAGCTGGAGATCCTGCCAATATAGAAAACTCTGCATTACTTGGATTTTTAAATAGCGGATCCCCCTCTTGATGATTGTCTCCATAAGTCTCTCTTGTATCTATATCCCTAAAGCCATCTATTAGATTGTTGGTAATAATTGTATTGTCCTCTGCTCCGGGATATATAAGAATTTGGTAATTCGCCCCTTGACTTACGATATTGTTGGCAACTACGAAATTTGAATCCTGGGGATGCTCCCCTTCTATTAAAATTCCTCCTCCAGATGCGTATCCTTGATTATAATTACCTGTATTATAAACCGTATTGTTAAATATCTTTATATTCTGCTTTGGCCCTTGGTCAGTTCCGCAACAGCTGGAAATCTTAATGCCCCTAGCCTCATTGTTGTATGTTATATTGTTAAATATTTTGATATCTCTACTCAGTCCTCCTTGTTCTGAGGCAACTGCAATTCCTACATCTGTAGTTACAATATTGTTATATACTTCCATATCATAAACCTCCTCTCCATCTTCATATGCCCCGACATAAATACCAACATCGTCTGGTAAATCATGTACATAATTTCCATAAACCTTGCCAGAATATGAAATACCCCCATCGCCACTTGTTTTCACATCAATCCCCTCCCCTCCCTGGGCTAATCCTACACCATCATGAACTTCATTATTCTTAACTTCAAAATTATTTGTATTTACTACACTTATACATTCCTGGTATTTTGATTCATTTGAAAATCTTACATTGTTACTATCGACCCAAACATAGGAAGAATCAAAAACATAAATACCTGAGGAAGCTGTATGGACTGTCTCATTATCTTGCACAATAATATTATTACCTCTATTTACAAAAATACCAGTAAAATCACTGTTAACGACCTTAAATCCTTTGACCTTTACATAAGCTGCATCTTTCACTTCAAGCAAACCTCCCCACCATCCAATATCAATTCCCGCTCCATCTACAACTACCTTTCCTTCATCACCTGGATTGACACTTACTGTAATATACTGATTTGTAGAACCTGTTTTACTAACAGTCACCCTTTCATTATAAGTTCCTTCTTTAATAAAAACTGTATCTCCCGCCTCCAAATGATCTACAGCATGCTGAATGGAAAGCCATGGTTCACTTTCTGAACCTGAATTACTGTCATTTCCGTTCTTAGCTACATAGTAAACTTTTCCTGCAGCTTTTACTTTACCAACACTCATACAAAGTAAAAGTGCTATGAAAAGGATTTTGATGAACCTTGTCTTATTTTTTTTGTATATCATGATATTTTATATTGTAAATTAAAGATAATGTAATTACTTAAAACGAAAAGATATTTAATTTATGATATATATAATCTGTATCTTTTTAAAGAATTATGTAACCTTATTTAAATTTCATCGTCATTATATTTGATGGTCGACCAAATAAAAGACGAAAATGATTTTACTCTTGTGTATAAAGAGTTTAACAGTCCTGTATTTAATTACGTATATTTTCGCACCGGGTTACAAAAAGAAAAGGCAGAAGATATTACCCAAGATGTCTTTTTAAAAATCTGGAAAAAACGGAAAACAATTAAAAAGAATAAATCATTGAGAGCCTGGATTTTTACAATTGCAAGAAATACAGTCATTGATTTTTATAGAACAAATAAAAAAACTACATCTTTGGACGATTTAAATTATTATGATTTTCTGGAAGCTGAGAATGTTTCGAAGGACGATCCAATTCTCTTTGACTATTTAACAAAACAAATGTCTAAATTATCAAATAAGGATCAGGAATTAATTACTTTAAAATATATCAATCAATTATCCATAAAAGAAATATCAAAAGTTATTAAGAAATCTAATACAGCAACAAAAGTTGCAATACACAGAGCACTTAAAAGATTAAAAAAAATTATTAGTGAACAAAAACAAAAAAACAAAAATTGAAGATCAACTAAAAAACCTTTCGAGAAAGCCTGACGTTAACTGGCAAAAAAAGGCCCTAAATGAACTTTTAGTTGAAATCAACTCTTCACAGAGTAATGGACAAGAAAGGAAGATATACCGGTTCTGGAAATTTCTTTTCCAAACAAAACAAATTGCTTTTTTGACCATGATGTTTTCATTTTTAGTAATTGCGAGTATTATCTTCTTTCCTCTTACCAAGTCAGAAGATAAACCCATTTTTGATAAATTTATTGATACATTTGACGGAATAGACGAAGATCTTGAAAAAGATGAACTACAAACGAAACCAGTACAGAATCCTACGGAAGAAGATGTTATTAAGGAAGAAGAAATTACAAGTATACCTAACAAAGAGCCGACTCAAACACCCGAAACAAAAAATATTATTTTGTCTCCTACCCTGAAACCTCTACCTACAACGGATGAAGAACAAATCAGTGCAACCCCCGAACCAACCTATCCTGCCCTGGACGGAGGAGGCGAATTAACTGCTGAAAATATAGAAATTTGTATCTTGAATGAAAACAATAAGGAAGAAACAATTACTATTGAATCCATTGAATTAGAGAAATATCTAGATAAAGGAGCAACAAGGGGAGCTTGCCCTACTCCAACACCTACGGAGTGTTTTGAAACTAACAACTGTGAATAATTTATATGTTTTACTGTAACTTAATACATCTAATTTTATATAACTTAATTATTTTAAATTTATTTTTATGAAAAGCAAAATTACTAGAATCATTCTAACGACTATCTTCTTAGCATTAAGTCTCTCATTTTCTAATGTAAATGCAATTGAGGCCACTTTTCCTGATAGTCATGGCATAGAATCAGCTGAAGCTATTAAATATCTTAAGGATGAAGGTATTGTGAATGGCTTTACAGATGGCCTTTTTCATGCTGAACGACAGATAACTCGGGCAGAGTTTCTAAAAATGGTTTTAAATGGCAAGAGTTTTTATGATCCAAACTGTTTAGACTCGAAGATTAACTTTCCTGACGTTCCCCATGACTTCCATTTTTTTACATATATATGCTCTGCAGTTAACAATGACTTTGTACATGGGTACCAGGATGGATATTTTAGGCCTAATGATCCTATCAACTATATCGAGGCCTCCAAGATTGTATCTAATGTGGAAAAGATATCCGTGCCAACAGATGCAGGGCCTGACTGGTTTTCGGGATTCCTTAGTGCCATGGAAAGAGAAAGAGTTGTACCGTCTACTATTGAATCAGGAGACCAAGACCTTACTCGAGGAGAAGTAGCACAGATTCTTTGGGGTGTAAGGACAGGTTATGAGGTAGAAAATTCAAAAAGAGGCCCTTTGCCAAAACTCAACTCATGTGTTGAACTCTCAACCCAGATGAACAAGTACAACAAAAGAATGAATCAAAGAAACAGAATGTATATGATAGATGGAATAAGTGTGGATACCTCAGCAACAACTTCCGAGGAAGAGAAAGTAGCCTCGGCTCAGGCAGATGGTGCTGGGGATTATTCAACCACAAATATTCAAGAATTAGGAGTAGACGAAGCAGACATTGTAAAAAATGATGGGTCACATATTTTTATGATTAAAGATCAGACAGTCAGAATTATAAAAGCTTATCCGCCCGAATATTTATCTCAATCTTCTATTATCAGAATCAATAATGATTCATTCCGTCCAAAGGAAATGTATCTTGATGGTAATATTCTTACAATAATCGGTAGCAGTTATCCTGTATATGATGAACCCCTGTCTCTGACAGAAACAGATATGTACTACCCATCGTATCAGACAAATTCAACCGAGGTATATGTTTATAATGTATCTAATCGTTCATATCCAAGACAAGTTAGAAGTGTAATTATTGAAGGTGACTATACAAATTCAAGAAAAATTGGGGATTATGTATATTTAGTTACAAACAAATGGAATTATTATCCTGAACCTGTAGCACTTGAAAATACAGATTTACCGAAATTATCTGATTCTACTCATCCAGAAGAGAATTATATCGCAAGATGTGGAGATATTTATTATTTCCCAAACTTCCAGGAAGCAAGTTACATGACTGTATCTTCAATTAATACAAGAAATGTGCACGAATCTATTGATCGTGAAACCGTACTCGGATCCAGCCATGAAATTTATGCTTCCAAACAAAATATGTATCTTACACGTACGACTTGGAACGAAATATTGGTGAGAGATTCCTGGTATGACAGCCAATATACAGAAATATACAAATTTGGATTAGATGGAAATGATGTAAACTTCAAAACAAGAGGAACAGCCGAAGGCAGAATTTTAAATCAATTCGCTATGAGCGAACATGCAGGTTTCTTCCGGGTTGCAACGCAAAAAGGTAATTCGTGGGGTCTCTCTAATTCTCAAAGCAATATTTATGTTTATGATGAAAACCTTAACCTAGTAGGATCTGTTGAAGGCATTGCTCCTGGGGAAAATATGCATTCTGCAAGATTTATGGGAAATCGGGGTTATCTTGTTACCTTTCTAAATATAGATCCTTTCTTTGTAGTAGATTTATCCGATCCTTATAATCCAAAAATTCTAGGTGAGTTGAAGATCCCTGGGTACAGTGACTATCTTCATCCTTATGATGAAAACCATATTATTGGTTTCGGAAAAGATGCAATTCCAAATAACGATACATATGGACCAGATGCCTGGTATCAGGGAGTGAAGATCTCAATGTTTGATGTTTCAAATATAAATAGTCCTAGAGAAATATTTTCAGAAATAATTGGAGACAGAGGAAGTGAAACTCCAGTCATCTATGACCATAAAGCTTTGTTATTTGATAAAGAAAAAAATATTATGGCTTTCCCGATAACTGTTGCAGAGGTTGAAAATAAAAGCCAGGTGCCTCCTAACACTTACGGAGAAGTGATTTTCTCTGGGGCTTATGTCTATGATATTGATTTAAATAATGGATTCAGACTTCGTGGTAAAGTTACCCACTTTGAGAATGGATTCGAAAATTACCTCTATTACAATTACTATGGAGATGGAAGAAATATAGATAGGATTGTATATATCGGAAATAATTTCTATTCTATTTCTCAAGATATGGTTAAAGCACTTGATTGGAATAGTGTAACAGAGAAAAATAGAGTTAATTTATACTAATAATTTCACTTTAATTTTTAAAATTAATAAATGAAAAGATTATTTGCAGCTCTCATATTATTTTTCGCAGGAACTATTGTAGTAACACCAAAGGTCCACGCGCAAGGTTTTCCAGATGTGGATTCTTCACATCCCAATTATGACGCAATAATCTACGCACAAGAAAATGGAATTGTAAGTGGCTTTACAGATGGAACTTTTAAGCCTGACAGACAAATCTCAAGAGCAGAATATACAAAAATTATTGTGAATTATCTTTTTCCGGATGATGTTGTCTACTGCACCTCAAACTATTTTCCGGATGTAACTGGAGACGCTTTAAATTCATTTGGAGGATTTATTTGTGTTGCCAAAGAATACAGTATCGTGAATGGATTTACGGACGGGACATATAGGCCTTACCAAAGTATAACTAGCGCTGAAGGTATGAAAATAATTTCTAACGGGTTTAACTTTACAAGCTATGCAACAGTAGTCGATCCCGAAAAGCCATTTAAGGTTTATATAGACAAATTAGCTGAAAAAAATGCAATTCCAACTACAATTATTGGACTAAATAAAGAAATGACAAGAGGAGAAATGGTTGAGATTATATATAGAATCAAAAACAATATTACGACTAGACCTTTTACAAACTATGAAAATATAACAACTGCAAATATCAGCAATCTACCAATCTCTCACAATAGGTTCGGAATAAATGTCTTCAAGGAGCTGTATGCTCAGGAGCCTAGCAAGAATATCTTTATTTCCCCGTCGAGTATTGAGCTTGCACTTTCTATGACCTACAATGGTGCAAGTAGCGAGACCAAACAAGCAATGGCCCATACGCTCAATCTCTGGGAATACGATATTGAAGATGTCAATCAGGCTAGTAAAAACCTCATAGATAATCTTGTAAACTCCTCATCAGATGTTGAGCTTACTATCGCGAATTCGATCTGGGCAAAACAGGAAATTCCCTTTAATGACCAATTTCTTCAAACAAATGAGATTTATTACAACGCTGATGTAAATAATGTAGATTTTTCAGATCCAAATACTGTAAATCTGATTAACGATTGGGTTAACCAACAAACTCAAGGAAAGATTACAGAAATTGTCCAATCACCAATCGATCCATATAAAATTATGTATCTTATTAATGCAATCTACTTCAAGGCTGAGTGGTCTTCTAAATTTAACGAGTATGCAACCGCTCCTGATACTTTCTACAATATCGACGGAGGCTCAACCCAACAGGACATAATGCACAACGAAGGGTATTACAATTATTTAGAAAACAATGAGTTTCAAGCAATTAAAATCCCATATAAATCAGGAGGAAGATGGAGTATGTATGTGTTTATGCCAAAAGATTCATTCCAAGAATTCATAAATTCAACTAATTCATCAAAAATAGATAAATGGATCGATGAATTTGAATATCTTTATGGATCTCTTGAATTACCCAAATACACACTTGAATATGAAAAAGGGCTTAAAGATGTTTTGACAACACTTGGTATGGGAATTGCTTTTCAGCCTGGAGTTGCAAATTTTTCTAATATGAATAATCAAATTGATATTCAAATAGATGAGGTAAAACACAAAACGTACATCGAAGTGAATGAAGATGGAACGATAGCTGCTGCCGTTACCAGTGTGGGGGTAGGAACAACATCTATGCCACCAGCACCACAATTTCATATGAATGTAAACAGACCATTCTTCTATATAATTCGTGATGATGAAACAAAAACTGTAATGTTCACTGGGGCTGTAGTAAAGTTAAATTAAAAAACAAATAATAACAGAACACAAGAGAGGCCATTTGGTCTCTCTTTTTTTTGCGACCTTTGACAAATAAAAATTATGCAATATAATCAGATTATGGAACTAGAGAATACCACTAATAAAGAAAATACAACTAAACAATTAGTAGATAACCAGATACAAGCTCCCCTTGCACCATCCAAAGAAGTGATAACTACAAAACCAGAGGGTCCAGCCCTTGCAGGACTCGAAATACCTGATGACCAATTCGAGCAATTTGATCCCTTTAAAGAGGTAGAAATAATAGTTCATAGAGCTGGTTTTTCTAGGCCAGAAACAGCCGAGGATGGCTCAACAATAGAAGAAAATACCATTCCACGAGCTATTGAAACACTACCTTTATCAGACGGCTGTGAGATAGACCTTCAATTCACCTCAGAAGGTGTTGGCGTAGTAACTCACGATCGTATAGGTAAATTAACTTTTGCTGAATTCAAAGAGCAGTATCCCAACCATGCCACGCTGGAATCATGGGTTAATTGGTTTAAAACGGATCAACTTTCCGAAAAAAACTTTATATTGACCTCAAAGGCCAAGAAGAAGATCCTTACAAACTAATAGCTCTGGTAAAGGACCTTGGCGATAGAGGAAGTATTATGGCTATGGATCCAACCACTGTATTTAAACTTTTGCTTGCAAGGGAAATTCTGGGTACTGATACCCAAATTGTTTATCAAACTCCTGAACCGCTTTTTCCACAAACCGCCATAGAACAAGTTAAAGAGCTTTTGACTGTAATTGGTCTAAAGGATGCTTTCGATCCAAATTTTTTTCAGGATCTGAAACCAGATACTGTCCAGTTTTGGAACTCAGAGGGACTATTAAAATCCATATTTACCGATCTAGTCAAACATGGCGAAGTAGCTCTAAGTACAGATAGTGAATTTCATGAAGATGTCATGACGCTTCCTTCTATAAGGTTCTTAAGAGAAAGAAGAGACAGACGCTTAAAAAATTATACTGATCAAGCTAAACTTGAAGGTTTTAAAGTTTTTAGCGGTATGACTGCAAGTCCAGAGACTATGAGAAAACACGTAGATTGGGGTGTGGACATTCTTTTACCTGAACATCCCAAATTCTTACCTGAGGAGATCAAATTAAGTAGAGAAGATTTAAAAGACTGGGTTATTGATCCTCCCTCTGATCATGACTCATGTGATATCGATTTACGGGAGAGTGACTTGAAGGAGGAATTGTCAGAACTGGATCCAGAGGTTGATGCCGAAAGATACAAGTATCTCCAAATAGCATCAAGACTAAAGAAGAAGCAAAATATTGTCAAATCCTATTTTATGCTTTAGCATAACTTTTCGAAAATTTCACTTTATTCCCTTACTCGATTTTTTTGACTTAAGACTACACCAATATTAGCTCCTAAAACAATAATCGTACCGAGTATCATTAGAAAATTAAAGATTTCACCTAAAAAGAAAAAACCTAGTATTCCTGCAAAGATTACTTGGGAAAGAAGAATTATTGAGACCAACTGAACTTTCAAAACTTTGTAAGCTTTGGCCATGAACAGAAAACAAAGCATTCCCCCAAAAACTCCCATCACGGCTGTAACTAGAAAATCGTTTAAAGAGATAGAAAATATATCTATCCTTAGAAACAAAACCAAAGGGAGAGTAATAATGAAATTTCCAGTTGAAAGAATTACTGGGATTAAAATATCTGGATTTTTTTGGGATACTTGTCTATTCATTATTGAAACAAATGCATTTAATACAAATGCTAAGAAAGCCAAAATTAATCCGTATGAAAAATTGAATTCCAATCCCTGAGTACTTTGCCCATATACAAAAATTATTAGTCCAAAAAACCCAATAATTGCAAAAATAACTTCCGCTTTTGTTGACTTTTCCTTAATCAATATAGGCGCAATTAAAGCTATCAATAAAGGTGTAGCATTAGTGATCAAAATGACTGCCGAAGTTGAGATCTCTGGATCGGAAAATGCATAAAACGAAGCTGAAACAAGAATAGTTTGTAGGACTGCAAAGATAAACATATCCATTGTAAATTCAGTTTCTTTCAATTCACCCAACTTTTTTATCCCTCCCAAATACAATAATGCAGTACAAAGACTGAAAAAACTAGAAATAAAAAAGAATCCAAGTGGTCCTATATTTATTGTTCGCAATACCGCACCAATGCTTGCCCAGACAAAGCTTGCTATCAAAACATAAATTAAGGATTTTATTTTCATGATCTATAGTTATAATATAACCAACTAGTATTATATCAACTTTTTATACAGTATAATCAAGTATATAAATTCGTGATCTATAAGTTATCAAATATGAGATATAATGAGAACAAGTTATATCTGAATATGTTGCTCATTGTATTCAACATTGACCTTTACAGTCTAATCCAATGCTTAATCAACCTTGCTAAAAATCATCAACGTAAAATAATATGGCAGAAAGATCAAAAATAGAAGAGATTAAAAGCAAACTTGATATCGTTTCAACTATTCGCGAATATGTTCCAAACATGAAAAGAAGCGGAAAAAATTATTTTATCCTCTGCCCTTTTCACCACGAAAAGACACCATCTTGTGCAGTAAACGAAGATATTCAACGTTTTAAATGTTTTGGATGCGGAGAATCCGGCGATGTAATTAGTTTTATTGAAAAAATTGAAGGTATTGAATTTCCAAAGGCTTTGGAAATTGCTGCAAAAAAGGCTGGGGTTTCGCTTCCGAAAAACTTTAGACATCCCGGAGAATCTAAAGAGTATAAAACTAAACAAAAAATATATGAGGTAAATCAAATTACTGCTGAATTTTTTCACTATGTTTTAACCAAACACGATAAAGGGAAAGAAGGTTTGGATTACGCAAAGAAAAGAGGTCTGACGAATGAATTGCTAAAAAAATTTATGATTGGATATGCACCAGAAGGATATGAAAATTTAAAAAATTTTCTAACTAAAAAAGGATATGAAACAAAAGATCTTGTAGACTGGAGCCTTCTTGTTTCCAAAAACAATAAAGTATATGATAAATTCCGAAAACGTTTAATCTTTCCCATATTCAACCATATTGGAGATATTACAGGCTTTAGTGGTCGAGTAATAGATAAAGAAGATATCCCAAAATACTTGAATTCGTCAGCTACTCTAGTCTACAAAAAATCTGAAATTCTATACGGGCTTTTTCAAGCAAAGGACCATATTAGAAAAAAGAAATTCTCGGTTATTGCCGAAGGGAATGTTGATGTTCCAATTGCACATAAGATCGGATTGGAAAATACAGTTGCTCCTATGGGAACGGCACTTACAGAAAAGCAATTAAGATTGCTCAAGAGGTATACAGAGACGGTATATTTTGCATTCGATAGTGATTCTGCAGGAGAAGCAGCACTTATTAGAAGTCATAAGGAGGCTGAAAAAATTGGTCTAAGCTCTAAAGTAATTTATCTTGGGGAGTACACAGACCTAGATGACCTGATCTCCTCAGATCCAGATCTTGCTCATAAGAAAATTAATAAAGCGGAACCAATCATTGAAAATCTAATCAAAAGATTTTCGAAAAGATTAAATCTCGGAGAAGCCAAAGGAAAGTCAACTTTTGTAAAACTCATTCTTCCACCTCTTTCTCAAGTTGAAGACAGGATTGAACAAGCCCATTATGTGCAACAAATTTCCTCTCTTGTCAGTGTAGATGAAAAGCTTATCTGGGATAAGCTTGGTAAAACTTCTACTTCAAAAAAGAAAAACGAATCGGAAAACATAAAAAGAGAAAAGGACGAACCTTCGCTAAAAGAACAATACATAATCGCGATGCTTCTACAAAATCCCTTTTTACGTAAATTGGAATTCAATATGGATTACATTCAAGATGAAAAATTAACCAGTATGTATTTACAGCTAAAAGATGAAAAAAATATTAAAAAAAAGGTAAATAAACTGAATTCACAAGGCCAGAAATTAGCAACAGAACTTCTCATGATGGATATAGGAAGTTTTGAATCTGAGCACGAATTAAAAAACAATTTTTTGAAAGAGTCTAAGTACCTTGAAAAACAATTTCTGAAAAAACAGTTAGGAGAAATCAAAAGAAAAATGAAACAACTCGAATCTGAAAACAAAGACGTTTCAAAACTTTTAAAAGAACAAAACCAGATTATTAAACAACTGAAAAACCAAAAAAATACCTGACTTCCCCAATAGAACCTCCAAATTAAATTCAGAATTTCTTTTAAAATACTAGAAATTCTTACTATAAGCTGATATAATCGGGATATATTTTTTTACTTGCATAATTATGGAACAAGAAAGATTTAGAGATTACTTACCTTTTTTATTGATAAGTGCATTAGCTTTAGGAGGTCTAACAGCCTGTGGAAATGAGACAAATGTAGTCCCAGATCCTACCGAATCACCCATTCCTGATCCAGATCCTACAGCTACTTCTACTCCTGTACCTACAGCTACCGCAACACCCTTGCCTGTCTCTGAACCTACATCAACTCCAGGCACAGAATTAAATTCCGACGAAAGATGCAGTATTTCCTTTAATAATGTCGGTTTAGATGCAGACTATACCGAATGGACAGGAGCGACTACATTGAATGGAGAATTTGCAGACACACAGATGCGCATAGGGCTTGAGAACCATGCCGGTTGGGAATTGTCTTTTGCAGAAGATAACTTTGAGGATGTAGTTACTCAAGTTATAAACTCCTGCGGGATGGATATAGACGCAAGAGAAGACAGTCGTTATCCTTTAATAATGAATTTTATCGATTACAACGAATATGGAGGAAAGGCCATCTGGCCTGAATTAACTACCGACGAGGAAGGCAACCCAACATTAGAACATGATAGGTTGGCTGTCAGCTTACCTTATGTGTATATAGATATTTTACCAAGTATCTTACAAATGAGGCATTATGACTATGAGGAAGGTTCTTATACAGATGCCGTTCACGACTGGCTTATTAATCAGGGTTTTTCAGAAAATGACCTTCTTCAAGGAGATCTCGATGATCTCTTCGATATGGTGATATCAAAAATAGCATTAGAAGAGACTATAGAACTTCCTTTATTAAATCAACAAATACCTCTTCTTGAAGACACATATAATACAGACATTACTGACGTACAAAGTTTAGCAACCACGATTGGACAGCACGAGGATACAGCATATCCTGAAACAGGATTTACGCTTCCAGCTGAACAACCTGATGAATTAAATTACTGGATAGATAATTATTGTGACCATTTAAGTTTACCTATAACCTCAGCATATGTAGAAGCTATGACAGAAGGAGTAAGTTTACCTTTCTTAATACATGACTTTGATAAAGATACCATGCTTGCAGTTCTTAGGAATTCACAATCATATACACCAGAACAAATAAATACTATAGAAGCATGGTTAAATGCCGAACAAGCAATCCAAGAAACAAGAGTAGATTATTTCGATTAGTCAATAGGAGTACTTATCTAACCTATCAGATTTATAAAATCAAATAATCAGATAAATATAATATTTTTAAATCACTTTTTTACATTATTCTTCATGGAACAAGAAAGATTTAGAGATCACATGCCTTTTTTATTGATAAGTGCATTAGCTTTAGGAGGTCTAACAGCCTGTGGAAATGAGACAAATGTAGTCCCAGATCCTACCGAATCACCCATTCCTGATCCAGATCCTACAGCTACTGCTCTACCTGCTCTTACTGCAACACCTGAAGACATATTCACAGATGATGATGGCGATTATGTAAACGATAGTGATGAGGCTTTTCTTGGAATGACACCAGGTGTACATGATGAAATGATAGATCTTCCTGAAGGTCGATTCCAGTTTCACTTAAGGATTAATGGGGATCAATTTGTATATTTTGACGGAGATAATTATGATCCCTATATTCAAATTAATCCAGAGACACTATCTAGCATCTTGTCTGATCTAGAAAACCCCGATTTTGGTGATAAAATAACCCCTCAATTTGACTTTAGCTCTCAAATTTGGAACCAATACCTAGGCGCTAATCCTGAGCTTCAAAATACGGGTATACCTAATGCCTTTAATTTCAGGCCTGAAGATTACAACGAAAGAGTAATTTATATGAATCAAGACTTTTTCCATGACTTGTTCCCGCTTCAATTCCTTTACGATGATAAAAGTTACGATCCAGTAGAAGGGCTGAGAATCAGACAGACACTAGATTCTTTAGGAGTCGTAGACGATGACTACTCAAACTATTCCTATGAACAATTGGTGGAGGCGGGAACCACAGCAATATTTTCTGAAGAAATATTTGAATGTACATCCGGTGACTACCCAAGTTTCACTTCACAAGAAGATGCTGATGCTCATTCACTAGATTTTAAAAGGCGAGTTTTTAGAGACGTTTTAGAAGGTCGTATCGAGCCTTTATTTGATACTACAACGATTGAAATGTTTGACCCAGCGTATATCAGAACCCAAATAGAAAGCTGGCCTTGGTTTCGAGATGATATGATCCAACAAACAGAACAATATTTTGATGAGGAATTTCCAGAATGGAGAAATTAGTCCCTATTGATAACTATTATATTTTTAATCATGTTATATCTTATCTATTGAAAAATTAAAGAGAAGCCTGATATGATCACGACATACTTTATTATCTTATAATATTTAAAATGGAACAAGAACGATTAATAAATTATTTGCCTCTTCTCTTAATAGGACTGGGAACGGCCGCTTGTACAGGTGGATTTGGTCAGGAAGAAATTCCAACTCAAACACCAATATCCGATCCTGACGATAATCCCTTACCTCCTGATGGAACTCCAACATCTCCGGGAATACAAGCCGGAGAAGTAAGTGGTGGAGAGACCATAGAAATGCCAATACAAACTTTAGTAGATAATGACGAAGATTTAGTTGCAAGTATATATGATATCGATGACAACAATCCACTGGTAGGTATGCAATGTTCAGCAGAAGTACATTCTGAAGGAAGAACTTATCAAAATGGTAACCCCAATCTACCAATAGATTTACATGAATTAGTTATAGACTGTCCAGGTAACCAAGATTGGGAACTACAATTTCAGCAATTCGTAGGTGCGCAACCAAGAAATAATTGGTTCACAGCAGAAATAGGTGGGCCAGATCATGATAGATCCGATATATTTCTATGGGATTCCCCTTCCCATTTAGATTATAATTGTGCCACTCTAGCGCTAGATAGGACTTTCCCAAACCTTCCATTACCGATAACAGAACAAGGGGGTCTAGGAGGAATATTAACTACAAATAATACTTATGAACTACTTGATATGTTGATAGGAGATCCAGACGCTGGATTGGAGAGAGGTGCGGGTTTAGGATATTTAAAAGAAGATGGTTATATTGATGGACTAGAATTTGATAGGCTAGTTGAAGAAGGAAATGTTGATCAAATTTATGATCTTATCGACTCTGATGATCTTATATTCATTGTTACACGGGATGTTGGAAACTTTGATACATCCGAAGATGGGTATCATATGGCGGTTCCAGCCTTATATCCAAACACGGGGCAAGAAACTTTTTATCAGAAATTCAGTATTGAAAGTCCTACTGGTTATGGTGGACCGGAAGCTATAAAAAATCATTATGATAATACAGGAAAGGATATTGTTGGGTTTTACATAATTCAACCTACAGCACAATTCTCAACACCCTAATGACAATTATACAAAATAGCAAGAGTAAGTAAATAAGTTTTTTCTCTTGCTATGATTTGTATATTGATTCAACTTTTCTCTCGTTGACGTTTTCTATATTCTCTGGAGATTCTAACTTACAATCCCAACCCTATTACTAGTATTCTACGCCTTCCTCTTCTAAAAATTGCTAATATCCCCTCCCCTCCTCTATAATAAAATCGAGAATATGAAGCCAATGGCTTTAAAACAAATCCTACTTATTTACTATTTACTTGCTGTATGGGACGAAGAAGACGTAGAAGAAAAATCACATACGACAGCAGGGAAAGCAAGATCGTACTTGGTCTTATTTCTCTTCTTTTTGCAGTTATCTGTGTACTCAGTAATTTTACTGATGGGGTTGCATTCGAACTTGCATTGAAACTATTTGGGGGAGCAGTCTATCCAGTTGCAGGATTTTTTCTAGTATTGGCTCTCAAACTTTTCCAAATTAAACCAGATAGAATTACCACACGCTCTGTAATAGGGATGTTAATAATTTCTATTTCTTGGGCTATCTTTTTATCTGGCAAAACAGGGCTGCCTGTGGATGTCAAAAACTTAGCCTATCAGGGTCAATACGGAGGAATTGTTGGTTTCGAACTTGCAGAAAAAATAAGTACTTTTCTTTTTCGTGATGCTATTAGACCTCTGATGATTTTCATAATCTTCTTTTCTGTTCCTCTAGTTCTTTCAATGAGATTAGGAGAGTATCTGGATATGATTGGAAGTGTATTTGGTTGGATTTTTAAACAATTGAATAAACTTAAAGAGGCTGTGGCTAAAACTCAAAATATAAACCCTGAAAAACAAGAATCCGTCACCCACGAAAATCAGACTGAACCTACTATGGTTGGAGATTTTCTCTCTTCACAAAAGTATTCTGAGAGAAAACAGGAGGAGCAAGACAAAAATGAGGAAAGTGTGGCTAACAAAGGACCCGAATTCGAGGGTGTAGCAGACGACGAGAAAACAGAGAAAAGTGTAAAGAATCCTAAAATAAAATACAAAAAGTCTGAAGAAAACGAAGACCTACTCCTCCACGACGAATTACAGTTTCCAGATTGGGAACTTCCTCCTCTTGATCTTTTAAAAAGAGACGGAAAAAGAAAATCAATTAAATCAGACATTGAGAAAAATTCCAAAATTATTGAGCAAACGCTTAAAAGTTTCAATGTCAAAGCACAAGTTGTTGATGTTTCGGTTGGGCCTTCAGTTACACAATATGCCTTGAACATTGCTTTAGGAACAAAAGTTTCAAAAATTGCAAACCTAAAAAATGACCTTGCTCTTGCATTGGCAACCTCATCTAATGCAGTTCGAATAGAAGCACCTATCCCAGGAACCAGCTTTGTCGGTATTGAAGTTCCTAATAAAAAGAGACAGATGATTCTCTTTGGGGACTCAGTAGGTGAGAAAGAGATGGAAAAAGGCAGACTGACAGTTACGCTTGGAGAAGATGTTGGCGGTAAAAAAATCTTTATCGATATTCAGAAAATGCCTCATCTTCTTATTGCGGGAGCAACAGGTTCTGGTAAATCAGTTGTGACCAATTCATTCATAATGTCTATGCTTATGAAAAAGACGCCGGATGAAGTCCGAATGATACTCGTTGACCCAAAACAAGTTGAATTTTCCGACTATAATGGCATTCCTCATCTACTCACACCAGTTATCACAAATATGAACAAGGTGAACAATGCACTAAAATGGGCTATTGTGGAAATGGAAAACCGCTACACTGAATTTAAGGAAAATAAAGTTAGAAATATAGAAATGTACAATGAAAAATTAGGCTTCTCTGCCCTTCCCTATATCGTAATTGTAATAGATGAGATGGCTGATATGATGATGGGTCAAGCTGGCGCTGAGATCGAATCTTCTATTGTTAAACTTGCCCAGAAGGCAAGAGCAACAGGCATTCATTTAATCTTAGCCACCCAGAGACCTTCTGTTGATGTTATAACCGGACTTATAAAAGCAAATATTCCTGGACGCTTAGGTTTAAGCGTAACTACACAAATAGATTCCCGGGTTATTCTCGATCAAATTGGAGCTGAGTCTCTTCTCGGTCGTGGTGATCTGCTTTACAAAGATCCCGGGAAAAATAGACTTGAGAGAATTCAGGGAACTTTTATTTCTCAAGATGAAGTTTTAAGAGTCGTGAACTTTATAAAACGACAAACACCTGATGAGGTTGAATACACAGAAGAAATTACACAAAAGCAGGTACCCCCGGATGCACCTCCAGGTACTGCAGAATCAATTAAATTTTCTGATGATGAACTGTTTGCAAAAGGAGCAAGAATTATCGTTAATGCTCGAAAGGGCTCTTCTTCCCTACTCCAACGCAAACTCAGCATCGGGTATAATCGTGCAGCTAGGCTTATAGATGAATACCACAAATACGGTATTGTAGGCCCTTCCAAGGGAAGTAAACCAAGAGATATTTTAATAACTGATATCGAGGCCTTTTTGCAAGGCGGTGGCCAAGCTGAAGACCCAAGTTCCGCTGAAGATTGATTTGTTTCTTATAAGATATTGAAAACAAATTCCCAATTTAGATTTATATCCCCCCTTTAACCTTTACACATAAGACTTATCACAAACATTGACTAAAATTATATAGGTATATATAATTCATAATAATATATTAAAATTTTTTCTTATGGAACAGGAAAGATTTGGATGGTCTCCAGCTCTATTTATAATTGGTGCCACGCTAATGGGAGCGGGAGCTTGTAAGGCGGCGACTGAGGAACCAAACAGCTTGACCACAGTGATGCCTGAAAACCCAATTGATTCAGACCAAGACGGGTTTTCAGATGAAACAGAAAATCTTTTAGGAACAGACCCACATACAGCAAATACCATAACCTACGAGCAACCCGAAGGAGTTTTTAGTCCGACGGAAAACAGGACTTCCCCGAAATATCCCGAACTTGATTTGCTTACTGCGTTCAAATTACAGAGTATGAATCCCGAACTTTATGAAGGATTAGACCGTAGTGAGTTTTATGATGAACACTTCAGCTCTGGTTATGAAATCATACAGGAAGGAAACTACATGACAAACTGTTTTGCTGATGTCCTAGGTATAGATAGAGGCTGGATACATGACAAAATTTTCAGACAAGCCCTTGCTGATCCGGATTCAGGACTATACGAGGAAGGAACTGCTTTAATACCAACAGAAACAGAATATTCTGAATTATTTTATTCAAGCTTGGAACTTGACCCCTTCTATACAGTCGAACTTATGTTGTCAGAAGCTCAAGACGGAGACATACTGGTGTTTAGAGGTGTTGAAGGCATAGATTGGGATAGTGACGATGAGATAGATGGCTTTCAATTTGGTAGCTTTCCCCATGCGGCCGAAATCGATGTTGACCCAGAGGATGGCACCATTTCTTTTATAAACAAAATAGGGGAACTTGATTATGTTAGATCATACGATATACATGAGCTAGCTAACCTTTTTGATGCACCAATAGTAAGTTTATACAGACACAAAGACGAATAAAATACAAATCCTACAAATACAGGAAGTATATAGAAATCTATCCTCCCCCAGACCCCTCCCCTTTTAGGCGATGGATGAATACAGATTTTCTTCTTCGAAGAATTCTGCATTTAAACCGTGGATTCTTGTCTTCCGAGGACTACTTTGGTCGAAGGAAAAATTACTCTACAGTATTTCATTTGTAAATATTCTATACAACAGAATAAATTTACTTTTACAGCTAACAATATTTCCTCATCACCAATTTATTGGAATTCTTTCGCTTTAAATTCATTTTTTATTTTAAAAGTGCAACAAAAGTCAGACTTATCTCGTCTGAAAGGCACATATATCCCAGATATATGTTACCTTATTTGTTATTTATTTACTTATGGAACAAGAAAGCAAGGTTAAAGCTGGTGCTGGTCTTTTAGCATTAGGACTCCTAACAGCTCTAGGCGCTACAGGATGCGGAGGTAGTCCAGAAGCAGGTGGGTTTACTGAAGATAACCCAAATGATGATAATCCAACTATTTCACTTACTCAGGTTCCTGGTACAATACCAGAACCTCGAGATGACGATTTCATCGGACCTGTAGCAACTACGCCAGCTCCTGGAAACCTTCCATTCTACCCAGACTATGATGGTAATGGTTGGATTCACGTTAATGAAAATAGACAGGAATTTATGAATATGTTCGGAAATTATCTGCTTACACTTGGATTGCCCCCTGAAGATGCGATGGACATAATGCAAAGTCTGAAAAGTTACGATCTCGACAATAATGATAGAGCTGATATTCTGGACATTTTTTATGATGAAAATAATCAATTCATACAACACGCAAATGCTTCGGAATTAATTGCTCCCTATAAAAATTTCGATGGAGATTTATATATTGATGGACATGATCCAGACGATGATGGAGATTTGATTCCGGATGACCAAGAAATAGGTTCTCCATACGCTTGGGATACAGATAACGATGGTGCAGGAGATTACTTAGAAGCTAATACTGGAACTGATCCTAATGACCCAGAAAGCTATAATCCAGTTTATATAAACATGCCTTCTGAACTCAACTTATCTTCTTTTGAAATATTTACCTCTAACGTAGAGAATCCAGGAGAAGCGGATGTAATTTTTTTCCCATTCCGACATGGAGATCAGCGAACTGCAAGAACTGCAGGAATGGAAACTGAACGTGAAATATCCCAGGATTTTCTAGAGACATATCATGGGCTTTATCCTGATAAACCCTTAGTATTTTTGTTAGAAGGTATTCCTAGAGGTGAAGTTGTTCCTCCATCTAATAGAGATAGATTAACATTTAATTATCAGGCAGATGAAGATACAGCTATAACTGCTGGGTGGGATGATAGGATTAGTAATGAAATGACTTTTCAAGTATTAGAGGAAAAAGCTGAATTACTTAACCCTTTATGGGAAGAAGGCTATGGAATCCTAGAAACAGAAGAAAGTACAGGTTCTCCCATCGTAGGAAGGTGGGTAGAGCTTAATCAAACTGAAGATTCACTTTCTGAAACAAGAAATCAAAGCCTAGCAGATACTATCCAAGATTATATTGATCAAGGTTATACTGTTGTTGTAACAGCTGGTGAACTTCACTACACCGATGATGATGCACAGGTTGTAAGAGATTACGTTGAAAGCCAAAATCATATCGTATTTCATCAAAAAGATGAATAACAAAAACTAACAAGCGGAATTTTGTGGGGGGGTCACTCTCCACCCCCAGCTGGGGGTAGTGGATCGTAATTGCTTGGTACAAAGCTTGATTTGGATTGAGGTGTCTTTTTATTTTGTTGAACCGTTTCTACAACTTCCTCTTTAGTCTCTTCTTCTTTTGATTTGGCCGTGTCCTTTTCTTCTTGCTCATCATCTTCTTTTGTGGTTATCTTCTCTTCAGTTTCTTTTTCTTCTTCTTTAACTTTTGGTTCTATCATTTTGGTTACATATTTCATATCATCTTCGGTGACATCTTTTTCTTCATCGCTTTGTTGCTCTTTATCAGCTACAACTGTTTCGACCTGTTGAGTCTCTTTAATCGCTGTATCTTTTTCTACAACCTCAGCTTCTTCAGGCAACTCCCTATCCTTCGAGATAGCTGGAATCTTTTCCTTCTCAGATTTGATTACTTCTTTTTCTTGTTCAGTCTCCTTTTGTGTCTCTATTTCTCCTTCCGGCTCCATTTCCATTTTTTTAAAAAATTTTTCAAAAATAGCCCCTGCTCTTTGCTTCGACCAAAAATACACATAGTTCTTATCCCCAAGTCTATAAAATTCCTTAGTTAACTCCAACGCAGAATATTTATTGGATGAAACCTGCATAAATCCATGAATATTATCTTCCAACTTAACCATTACTACTGCAACATCGCATTCCTTGATCTTGGCAATTGGTATACGATCTTCATTGCTTAAGCTCCCTACCACATCACTGGTAATATTTTCGTCGTCTACATATGCGAAACAGAAATTATCTTTTACTTTTAAGTTCTGGAAAACAGCGTTAAACCAGTAAACATGCTTTTTGGTCAATTTTTTATAAATTCTGCTATTTGCTGTATCTATATCTGCCTTGTCCTTATTGACAAGTAAATATAGGTTTTTTACTGTCTGTCTATTAGCGTTTATCTTTAAATTCTGGGTGTTAAAAAATATTCCAGTAAGTAAATGAGTTGCTTGTTCCTGACTTAGAGGAATATTTAACTGTCTCGAAAACATCTTGACTAATTCAGATAACGAGCTGGAAGGAATAATATACTTTGAATCGGTGACAACACCAGAATCATAATAATGAACTAATTTTGTCTCGTCTGTTATTACTGATTCTCCGAAGCTTTGTCTAAATTCATTTGAGTTTTCAAGCTGAGAAAACCCCAAAAGCAATATTTGGTCAAATTTAATCTTATCTCTTGAAAAGCTTATAGCCTGTTTGTTTAAATTTCCTGATTTGGTAGTTATAACCAACTTGAATTCATTTTCAGATTTTTGAATGTCAATATCTTCAATTTCCTTATCTGTTGGCAACTTTGCGTAAAACCTTCTACTCTGGACCGAATTAACCATATTCAAACCTTCCGCAGGAAAATTCTTCTCAAACACCTCTTGGTATTTATCTAAGTTTGTTAAAATAGTTACATCTTTACCAACTTTATCCAATAATTGTGCTAAAACTATTGTGGAAGCTACTGAATCTGGATTTAATTGGTCAGGAGTAACTAAAAGTATATTGTTGATATTTTTATCAATTATTTTATTCATAAATAATAATTGACTATAAGATTAAATTGAAGTACAATTATTATATCACAAAAAACCGTTATTTCAAATGAAAAGAACAATTCCTAGGGTTTATTTTTTTCAACTATAATGTATTAACTAATATTCTATAATAAGATGAATTTAAAAAAGTTAATTGTTTTAATATTTCTTGGCCTTTTAGGTGTATTTATTATCTTTATTTTTATCATGCTTTTTACACTAGGCGGAAGTATTGTCCTTGGAAAAAGCTTAATTGAGGATAATCAATACTACAGATCTCCTCCCCTAGAATTTTCAAAAAGTGATAGCTTGACTGTACAATTAACAGCACAAGTAGATTCATCTAACGAATTCATACTTCATATACCAAAAATTGACCTTACAAAGAACGTCATCCCTAATGTGAACCCAATTAATGAGAGCATTTATATGGATGTTATTAAACAAGATGTAGCTCATGGAAAATGGACACTCACCCCAAATGAAGTGGCTGAACAAAATTCAGGAATCACCTATATATTTGCTCACAGAGCTGGTGAATTTGCCATATTCGATCAAATCGATCAATTAAACAAAGGTGATCTAGTTGAAATTTTTTACCATGGTGATATTTATCTTTACCAAGTGGAGACCAAGCGTGTAGTCGAAAAATCCCATGTTCAAGAATACACTTCAATATCTGACGAACCTCTTCTTCGTATCCAAACTTGCGAAAACGGTCAAAAACAAAGATTAATTATTGATTCACTTCTTGTTCAAGTTGTTTAAACGGCTTGCTTAATTCAAATATTCCTTTTTGTAACCTCCCCTATCTAAATATATGAACGAATCAATTGTGACGGATTGAGACAGGTGGTAACATTATTTAGTTAGATCTTAGGAAAGTGTCTCAGCTTGTCACTAAGTGTTACTATCTGTCATCAAATTACATGTGAATGAGAAGCAACTAATTAAAAAAGCGAAAAAAGGCAAGAAAGAAGCTTTGGAAAAGCTGTATAGCCAAAATTTTACCTCATTATTCAAGTATGTAAAATACAAGGTAGATTCTGATGAAATAACTGAAGATATTTGTGCAGAAAGTTTTACACGTGCATTTGAAACTATTGAAAGATTTAGAGGTAAATCATCATTTAAAACTTATGTCTATGCAATAGCACGGAACTTAATAATTAAACATTATCAAACAAAATCAAAAAAGTATTCCCTGACAGAAAGAGAGTATTTATTAAAAGACTATGATCAAAACGATCAAAACCAAACAAATAAAAAAAGTGATGCAGAAAAAGAAGTTGCGGAACTATTGTCCAATCTAAATGAAAAAGAACGAAAAGTAATTGAATACAGATATTTATTTAGTATGAGTGTAAAAGATACAGCCGATGCTTTAAACCTTAGTGAGTCAAATGTGAAAGTCATTACTCACCGTGCTTTAAAAAAGTGCAAGAAAATTGTATTTGAAAAGACTTAGTAAAATATTTAGAAAACCTAAAATTATGGATACAAACTTCAACGATACAATCAAAAAGTTTCAAAGATATTCTGAGGATCTTAGTCCTTCAAAACAACAAGAACAAAGGGTTAGAAACGCGATCTTTTCTAATAATTTTGAAAATTCCAAAAAAGAAAGTACTTTATCTAAATTTTTAAATCTATTTTCTATGAAAAATAAACACAAGGCTCTCTGGGGAGTTGCCGGACTTTTTGGACTATGTATATTCGTTTCCCTCCCCTTGATTTTTATGGGCAAAATGCAAATGACAAAGCAAAATGCCCTCCCCCCTTCACCTCCGGAAAGGATACATTCAGAATCGCAAAATGAGGTGATGGAAGATGAAATGACACAGGAGTATAAAAATAAAGAGACGCTGAATGAACCCGATTCTTCCGACTTTATAGAAATGGAAGAACAAGAATCTGTCTCGGGATACTATGGTACTGAAACTGACATAATGCCTGACTTTGATTATGAGAGAGATGGAACTGATGTACCTGAAGATACCAAAACACCTATGTACGAAAGAGCTCAAAAAAGAGAGGCTTATATAGATATCACTGTTGATGACTTTAATAACCGCTATACAGAATTTACAGGGAAAATATCATCAATAGGCGGTTATATTCAAACTAGCGAAACTAACTCATATGAAGATTATAGTTACGGAAACTTTACAATCCGCGTTCCGGTCGCAAAATTTGATGAAATGATGGATTTCCTCAGAAATTTGGGTGTTTCTATAAATAGTGAAAATATTACAATTACAGATAAACAAAACGAACTAACTCATGTCTCTAAAAAGATTGAGGATAATGAAGCCCAAATTAAAACCCTAAAAGATAAGGACTATCTTACAAACGAGGAGAAAGAAAAACTAGCTAGACTAGAAAGAGAGCTTGAATCTGACAAAAAAGAACAGAAGGAAATACTTGAAGAGACAGAATTCTCAACTATTAGTGTATACATGCGTACAGAAGATATTAAAGAAGATGAATGGTCAATTTCCAATACTTTTAGTGAAGTCTTGAGGACTTTGGAATATATAGTACAATTCTGGATCAACGTTGCTTTATGGAGTCTGGTTCCTCTAGCCTTCTTCCTACCAGTAGTAATAGGAATTGTTTTACTTATTAAACTTCTTAAAAAAAAGAGAAGGAACACAAAGAAAAGTTAAAACTATAATACTACACTGTTTACAAAAAGCGTCCAGTAAAGGGCGCTTTTTGTATATCTATTGACAAAATTATTTATATAGTAGTACAATATTATAGGCTTAAACTATTATAAAATCTATAAATGGAAATAATTTCAAGAGATACCCAAGAGAAAGTTAATTGGGGGAATACAGCTAAGAACCTATTAGCCTTAGCTGGTGGTCTTGGTCTAGCAGGCCTTGCAATAGACGGCCTTGACGGACACATTGATACAGTGGATATAACAAACTTTAGACACTACAAAGACACCGATGGCGATGGACTTTCCGATGAATTAGAAAACCAACTCGGAACTGATTTTCTAGATCCTGATACCAATAACGATGGGTTAACTGACTGGCAGAACTTAAATGATGGTGGAAATCCTTTTAACTACTATAAAGATGAAGTAAAGAATGAATTATCAGATGAAGATATGGATAATCTACCTAATATGGATGGAGATGATGACTGGGATGGTATTGACGAGGATGTCGATGGAGACTTAATTGTTAACACACTTGAACTTCAAGATTGGGGAGAAGGTATGATGCTAGGAACAGATCCACTTAATCCAGATACCGATGGTGATGGATTAACTGACGGAGAGGAAGTTGAACCAGTAAATATAGAAGGTGGCTTATATACAGGTGTGAGACCTTATGATATGGATGGAGATGCAGTAATCGGTCCAAGAGACCCAGGTGAACAAGAAAATCATAATCCTTAATCAAAATTTTAATAATCCATATAAAAGCTCGGTCTTTCCGAGCTTTTTTTGTATTTCAGTACAATGCGCCCTTTCACTCTTTTTTGTTAGACTTCAACTGATTTAATAAGATTATCTTTATTCTATGTTGGCAAAAGTTTATACTGCTGCTTTAATAGGTCTGAATCCTCAAATAGTTGAAGTCGAAATTGATATACAAAAAGGACTGTTCAAATTCAATATTGTTGGATTAGGAGATAAAGCTGTTCAAGAATCAAAAGAAAGAGTGATCTCGGCAATTAAAAACTCAACCTGTGATTTTGTCTATAAAAAAATTACAGTTAATTTGGCTCCAGGAGGGCTTCCAAAGACTGGACCCACTTATGACTTTCCTATTGCAGTTGGTATCCTTTTAGCATCAAAACAGATTCATTTTAATCCTGATAAAAGTTTGTTACTGGGAGAACTATCCCTTGAGGGAAATCTCAGAAATTTAAATGGTATATTATCTATCGCTGATGGTGCAAAAAATGAAGGTTTTGAAAATATATTTCTCCCCTACTCGAATTCAAAGGAAGCAAATTTAATAAAAAATATTAAAGTGTTTCCCGTGAAAACATTAAGTCAGTTTATTACAAATTCATCATATAAGAACTCTTTCAAACCTTTAGAAAAAGAAGAGGTTAAAATAGTACCTGACAAAAATTATCTATATGACATGAAGCACGTACAAGGTCAAAAAGTTGCTAAACGTGCACTAGAAATTGCTGCAGCAGGTGCACATAATATCTTGTTGACTGGAACACCAGGTTCAGGAAAAACACTTCTTGCGAAAAGTATACCCTCCATATTACCTTCAATTACAATAACTGAAAGTTTAGAAATCACCCGTATCTATAGTATTGCCGGCCTTGTATCACACAATAATCCACTAGTTAGAAAAAGACCTTTTCGAAATCCGCATCATACAAGTTCTGATGTTGCATTAGTTGGAGGAGGAACTTTTCCCAAACCTGGTGAAATATCACTGGCCCATCGAGGGATTTTATTTCTGGATGAATTTCCTGAATTTTCACGTTCTGCCTTAGAAGCACTACGCCAACCTATGGAAGATAATATTGTTACTATTTCAAGAGCCTTAGGAACTCTACAATTCCCTGCAAATTTCATGCTTATTGCTGCTATGAATCCATGTAAGTGCGGTTGGAAAGGAGACCCAGATAGGGAGTGTACTTGTACTCAATCCGAATACTTTAAGTATCAAAGAAAAATCAGCGGACCGATTTTAGATCGAATAGACTTGCAAATATATGTCCCAAAAGTTAAATATAAAAACTTAATTTCAGACAAAGATTCAGAGTCATCAGAGAAGATTCGGCAAAGAGTGCAAAAAGCCCGTAATATTCAAATTAAGCGTTATAAAGCTCTCAATATCGTTGCAAATGCAGAACTAAGGCAGAAAGACTTGAAAAAGTTCATTACACTCGGTACAAGGTCAAAAGATTTGCTCTCAAATGCGCTTGAAAAGCTACATTTATCTGCTAGAAGTTACTTTAGGATATTAAGACTCAGCAGAACTATTGCCGACTTGTATAATTCTTCGAAAGTTAAGCGAACGCATGTTGCTGAAGCCTTATCTTATCGTTTAACAAATGGAAATGTCTAAGTTATTTATAAATCTCTGGATGCTCCCCTTCTCTTTTAATGTATTCCTCCAATTCAGTTGACCTCCAAAGGTTTTTCTCGGGATTTGGGACTTGGCTCACAAATAACTTCCCATTTAGATGGTCAATTTCATGTTGAACAAGATGGGAAAAAAATCCCCTAGCTTCTATGGTTTTCTTAACCCCCTTCTCATCATAATATTCAACTTCTACATCCTCTGGCCTCCAAACTGGTCCATACAATGTATCCTCCTCTTTTTCACCTACTGACAAGCACCCCTCCCAAAATACTGATTTGTCTTTTGTTGAATTTATGATCTTAGGATTAATAAAGACTTTCCATAATTTATCTCGGGATAAATTAAAATCTTTCCCATGTTTTTTTCTACCCTCCTCTTCGAGATCCATCCTTCTGCATACACAAATGCTTAACGATGCTCCTATCTGATTAGCCGACAAACCGGCAGATCTTTCTTCCTCTTCGACAGAAGTGTCTATCAAATCTTTTATAATACTTTTTACTTCATCACTATTGAAATCTTTTACAGGTTTTGTCTTCTCGTAGAGAAGAGGTTCTCCTATTTGATATATTTTGCGTATCATCTATAGCCTTTCAATTCAAAATTTGATATATTCACTTAATTATACCAAGAACATCAACCTTTTTATCTAAATAACCATATTAGAAATAAAATATAAATATGAAACTATCTTATATCTTTTCCAAATTCCAACAATATTAATAGTGAAAAATGAACCACGTTTTCACGTGAAACCGTTATGAGTTTATATTAGAAATTACAAATTGTACAATGGATCAAAATAGAGAAATAAGCGTTGTCATACCGGTTTTTAATGAAGAGAAAGTAATCTTATCCTGCCTTGACTCCCTTAGTAAACAAACCCTTCTTCCCAAAGAAGTTATCATCGTAAACAATTGTTCAACCGACAACACAAAAGATAAAGCCATAAACTTTAGAAATAAGTGCTCGTCTTTAAACATACGAATAGTGGAGGAGGCAAAGAAAGGGATAAAGTATGCCAGGCAAAAAGGGTTTGAGGAGAGTAGGGGAGAAGTAATTGCAATGACAGATGCCGATGCTTTATTTCCTAAAGATTGGTTAGCTGTCGGTTCCAGAATTTTTGATTCAAAGTACGATGTAATTGCAGGCTGGTGTGATTTTGAATTTAATAATAAATTTTTCAGAAAATTCTCAGGAATCATTAATAGATTCTTTCTAAAGTATTCAAAGTATCTTACTGGATATCAGAAGTTTCTCGGAGCTACTGTTTTTTTCAAGAAGGATACGCTCGTTAAAATTGGAGGATACCTTAAAAATACTGAAAACATTCCTGAGGACATATACATTGCGAAGCAAATTCATAAGAAACGTTTATCTATAAAGTTTGATAAGGATTTATTCATATATCATAGTATAAGGAGAACAGAAGAGGGCGGGATCAAAGGCTTAGTAAAATGGATACTTGGCTGGGTGAATCATTCCTATTATGAGGAGAAGGATTCTTGAATTAATTAAAATTCAAAAATTTTATTAAAACCATTTTGAAACTTTTCATTTCCAAAATAGTTAACAGAAAAAAAGCCCCCAAAAATTGATAGGTATAAATATAGATTTTGATACTGGCTTTCATCAGACAAAGCAAGTATAAACATTAATACGAGCAATAAACTTACAAAAACAGGGATATGATCCAATTTATATCTTTTTAAACTTTTTCTTCCTTCTTCATGTGCGCTTAATTCTTTATACCTTCTTATATATGCTAAGGCTAAAGCAATAACAAAAAGAAATATAACGGGATAAAACTCAACATTTCCATTAAACAATAATACTCCCAGTATAAATCTAAGAGGGTGAGTTAAGGAGTTCCAAATCGAATCAATATATGCAATATGTTTAAAAACTTTTGTATAAAATAAGTTAAGAATAAGAAAAAGTATTTCAAGAAATAAAAAGAGGGGAGAGATTATTGTTGCGAAAATGAACGAAAAGAATATTATAGTTAAAGCCAAGATTGATGCCTCTTTTTTTGAGACCTTTCCTGATGCAATAACCCTTTTTTTCTTTATGGGATGTTTTCTGTCATCCTCTACATCAAAAATATCATTTATTATATATAAAGCCCAATAGAAAGGTTGGAAAATACAAAAAATTAAAACTGACTTTAATAAAAATTCTTGCGAAACAGTAAAGTTTAAGGCAAAAAGCGCTCCTAACAATACTTCAAAAAAAAATATTGAATGTCGTTTTTTTAATAATTTATAGTACAATCTGACTTTCGATAACTTCATATTTATGAAAATTATATAAACTTAAAAAATTAGAATAAATTTTAACATGTTTACTAGTCTATACAAAGTATACTAATGAGCTATATGGACAGTACCTTTTCATGGTTTCATGTTTGAGAAATCTACAACAATTTATTTGGTCAACTATAGGATTAAATGGTAAAATATATATCCTCATATTAATTTTCAATAATTAACACATGGAAAATGTGCCTAATACTACAGAGGAGTATAAACAAAATTATCTAGATAAAGTTAAGGCACAATATTTAAGAGCACTTGTCAGTATAAAGCTTTCAGAAGGATTACAGCTTCATGGGGATTTTAACAAATTACCAACGTCTATTGATGGCTATGATTTGGAAGAACCGGATCTTCCTTTGTCATCCGATTCTATCTCAACTGTTTTTGCTCAACATGAGAGAAATAAAGAAGATCTTTCACAAAAAATTCAGGCTAAGGTTGAAGGTATTGGGGAGATTTCCATGCAAGTATCTATCCTGGACCTGGATCAAAATCCAGACAAAGATATGTATGTAGTAATGGGAGGTGCTCTTTCTCCTGCTTTGAGAACTTTAGGAGCTCCTTTAGCAGCACTTGGTAATAGAGTAATGATGGTTCCACACATTCTAAATCATTCAGTCGAACCGGTTGGATGCGACCATCATACGTTTACAGAGAAATATTATGAATATGATCAACAAAATGGTGCATATACTCCAGATGGAAAGTTTATTTCTGAAATTCTTGATATTCTTCGACGAAACGGACAAATCAATGGGAACCTTCATCTTGTAGGCCACTCTGCAGGAGGTGGAGTTTGGATGAGAGTTGCTCACGATATTGCAAAAAATTATCCCGAATTAGAAGAACAATTGGAAAATGTTCTTTTAATCGACTCTATCGGTACTTATCTTCCGAAGGAATATCGGGGATTTAAAAAATTTCTCAATATAGGGAAACTCATAGGAGGATTTGGAATTGAAGCTTCAAGAGCTCTTCCTTTTATTGATCGAGATGAATGGCTGCTCAATATAGGGGATGCAGAAACCCAACCGTGGAATAACAAAGATTGGTTGAAAAGTGTAACAAGATGTATGAGCCCAATACTAAACGATGTCAGTCCTCATGTAGAAAACAAAATTTCGATCATACTTGCTGAAGACGGTCGTGTAATTTCAAAAGATAAGGTATATGAATGTGTTGAACAACTAAATCAAGAGAGAGAAGAAAAGGGGCAAACCAATATTGCAGTTATGGAAGTATGGGGAGGGCACAATTCTCCGGTAAAAAGAGGTATGGAAATTGCCTCTAGAATTCAACACCTTGTAGAAGACCGTCCTTATCCTGACATTTGAGCTTTTCTGAAAATAACATAATAAAACAAGAAAGGTAACTTCAGATATGATAAACTCTGTTACGTAAATTATTCATAATTATTCTATGAAAATACTTGTAACAGGAGCTGCAGGCTTTATTGGTTCTTTCACCTGCAGAAAATTAATTAAACATAGCCACGATGTAGTAGGTATAGACAATTTTGATCCTTTTTACTCCATTAAAGCCAAAAAATTCAATATTGATTTGATAAATCTCTATGCCAAGAAACAGACCAGTTATTTTGATTTGAAAGAAGTTCAGAATATCTTAAATCTTCTGCATAGAAAAAGAGGGGAGGGTACTTATAAATTTTATAATCTAGATATCCTTCATCAGGATAAATTGGAGAATTTATTTAGTGAAAACGACTTTGATGCCGTAATCCATCTTGCTGCTATGGCAGGTGTACCTCATTCAATCAAACTCCCAATTAAATATACTAATGTAAATATAAAGGGTACTCAAAACCTCCTAGAATTGTGCGTTAAATATT
Source organism: Candidatus Dojkabacteria bacterium (assembly GCA_014729085.1). GTDB lineage: Bacteria > Patescibacteriota > Dojkabacteria > B142 > WJKM01 > WJKM01. Next base: position 192,535 of record WJKM01000011.1, read on the forward strand.
CAATAAAAAATATTATTTTTGCTTCCTCTTCCTCTGTATATGGAAATTGCGAGGAAGTCCCCTTCAAGGAAGAACTGGACGTCGATTTCCCAATATCCCCGTATGCAGCTACTAAAAGGATGGGTGAAATTCTAAACTATACTTATCACCATCTATACAATCTAAACATTTCAAATCTACGTTTCTTCACAGTATACGGTCCCTTGCAGAGACCCTATGGAATGGCTATACAAAAATTTATCAAACAAACATATAATAAACAAAAAATGACTATATATGGTGATGGTTCAATGTCAAGGGACTATACCTACATTGAAGATATAACAGATGGTATCTTAAAAGCCATTCAAAAAAATAAAGGATATAAAATTTTTAATCTTGGAAATAATTCATCAATAGATCTCATAAAACTTACCGATTTAATCAAAGAAAATATGGGAGCGGGAAGTATAACCAATGTCAAGGCTCCACCAACAGAAGTACCCATTACCTATGCTGACATTAGAAAAGCAAATAAAGTTTTGGGATACGATCCTAAAACCAAGATAGAAGAGGGAATTCAAAAACAAATAGAAATTTTTCTTGCGATGCCGAAGTGGTACAAAAAGTTGCATCTAAAGTAAAAATTTGTACTAATTATCTCCATAAATATCTCTTTTAATTTGCCTTATTTTTTTCTTTGTTACTTTTTCACCTTTTTTAATAACTTTTCGAATCCTTCTTTTATGAATAAGTCTAATTAGTCTTTGATCTGGAACATTGGGCTCTATAACAATGTCCGCTACTTTCACATTCTCCTCAGCCAGATGATACCGAAATAATTCCAATGTCCTTCTAAGAATGGACAAAGAAGAATGTGTCCTTCCATCTTTCAAATTTTTTTTAAGAGGAAAAAATACAGAATCAAGATTAACTGCAATAACATAATCTGCCCCCATTTCTCTGGCTGTTCTTGCAGGAACCGGTTCTGCAGCACCTCCATCTATTAAAAATTTTTTCTGTTTTTCGAAAGGTTTAAATAGGAACGGAACAGAAGAACTTGCTCGTATCGCACTTGCTAGATCTCCCTTATCGAATTCAAAAATCTCCCCTGAAACTAGATCAGCAGCGACTGCTCTAAAAGGTATATTAAGATCTTGAATCTCTGCATCTCCTATATATTTAGTAAGTAACTGTATGACTCTATCTCCCTTAAATATTCCTGATCTTATTGTAGGGTCGGTAAACGCCTCAATGAATTCACGGAAATTGAATTCGAGGCAAATCTTTTCAACTTCATAGATATCACCCAGACAAGCATATGCTCCACCTACCACAGCGCCGATACTCGTACCTGAAATGTAATCAATTGGTATGTTATTTTCAACAAGACTTTTTATTACCCCAATATGGGAAATTCCCCTCGTTCCCCCACTTCCCAAGGCTAACCCTACTTTTTTTCTTGGCATAGTGAAAATCTAAATTTATAAATGAAGTTAACGTAAGATATAATATCATCAGAATTATTAACAATTCCAATTTTAATATGAAAATACTTTTTATTGGTGATATATCGGGAAGACCTGGAAGACATGCCGTTCGCGATCTGTTACCCCAAATTAAAAATAAATATGCTATTGATTTCGTTATTGCCAACGCTGAAAACTCTGCCGGTGGTAGAGGGACAACGGATAAAGTACTTTCTGAACTACAATCTTATGGTATAGACTACTTTACAAGTGGAGAACATATTTGGGATCAAAAAGAAATGTGGGATTCATTAAGAGATCAAAATATACCAATCGTTAGACCTTTAAATTACGAAGGGAACGAGCATCTGCCTGGTGACGGTTTGCGTATTATTGACCTAGGTAAACAAAAAATTATTTTAATAAATTTACTTGGGCAAGTTTTCATAAAAAATCCCCCTAGAAGCCCTTTTTGGATTTTTGATGAACTCTGGGAAGATCTTAAAAATAGGGGAGAGGTAACTCAAAACAAAGAAGATAATCCAATTATACTCATCGACTTTCATGCAGAGGCAACATCAGAAAAATTATGTTTTGCATGGTACGTACGTGAAAGGGTATCCGCAGTAATTGGAACTCATACACATGTACCAACAGCTGATGCAAGAATTTTAGATAATAAAGTTGCATATGTTACAGACGTTGGAATGTGCGGTCCTCACGAAGCTTCTCTATGGGTCGATTTCGAAAATGTGATTAATAATTTTCGATTTCCTACAAATAAAAGTTTTAAAATGAAGAAAGGTGGAAAAAAAGAATTTCATTCTGTTCTTATTACTTTCCAAAAATCTCTTCCCAATTCAATTGAACGTGTAGATTCTATAATAAAATAATAATTTACGTCCATTTTTATAAAATCATCCTAATTTTCCACCCAAAAATAAACAGAAAACTGAAATTTCGTAATTTAGCCTATATAAAACTATTATTTGGGATAATCATTTTAATAAATTTCTATCAAATTTTTCTGTTGTTATCGGAAAAAAATTAAAGTAATCCCAGTATTTACAGGGCAATCCCCCAAAGCCCTTGTTATTAAAGAATTCTCATATATAATAATATTCTAAAATTATATGTATTACGTGTTTCCATCAGTTTAAGATTCGTCCAATTTTCCGATTATATCGACAGTTGTTATAAGACAAGCACTTTAAGACCTGTTTGATATATCCCATATTAATAACTTTAACTATATGAAAACATGCAATGGTCTTGACATTTCAGAAGGATATATTTATTCTTAGCTTAAATCCAATTACTACTCAATCTTGTTAACTCAGGATGAGTAAATCCAAAAGAAAGGAGGTAAACGTTCTATGAACAAAGCAGATCTTGTAAACCAAATTGCAGCCGCAACTGGTCTAACAAAGAAAGACTCAGCTGCTGCATTGGAAGCTTTTATGGATGCAGTTCGTGATGCTCTAAGCTCAGGAAAGCGAGTCACCCTAACTGGATTTGGTACATACTCAACCGTTGACCGAAAGGCAAGAGATGGCCGAAACCCACAAACAGGTGAAAAAATTCGAATTCCTGCAACAACTGTTCCTAAATTCAAGCCAGGTAAGGCTCTAAGAGAAGCAGTAAAATAGTCAGGACATAAGCTTAAGTTTATGTCGACTTAAAACCCTGTATCGTACGGTACAGGGTTTTGCATAGAATTTATAGGGTAGGGGATTAAATATCTTTCATATATTTATATAATTTTGGTCTCTATCCATCATATACCTTTTCCAAAACTCCATTTCCGTTTTTTATATATATTCTCCTTCCGTTTTTTTCTACTTTATTTACAAGTTCTGTTTCCAGATCAATTCCTGCTATCTCTGAAATCCCGAGTAGGAATATCAATACATCAGCCAACTCTTCTCCAAAAGTATCCATTTTTTTCTCATAGGCTTCAAAAGCCTCTCCTACCTCTCCATATAATCTACTAAACTCAAGGGGGACATCTGTTAAGTTGAAACCTTTTTCAACCTTATTATCATAAACTTTTTTTTGAGTTTCTCTTAGTAAAGATTCCATTAAACCTGAAAATTCGACTCGTAGCTAATACAAGATAATAATCAATATGCACTATATAGAAATCTGTTGAAATTATATTTTCAAAAGTATTAGATTGCAACCGAAACCTTTTCTCCTCAATTAGGAATCTCCATTGAAAAGGGGAATGGTAATAAACTCACTGTACCAAACCGAGACGTTTTAATATGATTAATTACTTACTCATAAACCTATTCCATCGAATGACAGAAATAATATATTTTCTCCCCCTTACCTTGGTTCGATTATATCTTTTCCCACAAATTCACGGAGAACTTCTGGAACAGTAATACTTCCATCGGGATTTTGATAATTCTCCCAAATTGCAATAAGAATTCTGGGTGATGCTATTACTGTATTATTCAGAGCATGAGCATAATACTTCTTTCCGTCTTTACCTTTTACTTTAATATTAAGTCTCCTTGCTTGCCAATCTCCAAGATTAGATGCACTGTGAGTTTCTCCGTAACTATCACGTGATGGCATCCAGGTTTCTATATCATACATTTTATATTTTCCTGCACCCATGTCACCTGTACAAACTTGTATCACCCTATATGGTAACTCTAATTTTTGGAGAAGCTCTTCTGAATAACCCAACATTTTTTTATGCCATTCTTCTGACACATCATATTTTCCATCACAAATTACTACCTGCTCAATTTTCATAAATTCATGAATCCTATAAATACCTTTAGTATCTTTTCCATAACTTCCCACTTCACTTCTGTAACATTGAGAAAAGCCGGCATATTTCCTAGGAAGATCTTCTTCTTCAAAAACCTCGTCTCGAGAATAATTTAAAATACTTGGTTCTGCAGTCCCAATTAAATATTTTTTTTCTTTCCCTTCTACTTCGTCGGCTTCTTCAAAGTGTTTTAGACTGTCAACCATATAGATGTTCTCTTCGTCAAAAGGGAAATGCCCGCTTCCCCACAGTGCCTCATCTCTAACAATTGTAGGAGGCACAAAGGTCTGAAATCCTTTGGATTGTATAAACTTTAATCCATACATCATAAGCCCCATATGCATTAAGACTGCTTCGTTCTTCAAATAATATCCTCTAAACCCACTTGTTTGAACTCCTTTTTCCAAGTCTAATAGATTCAATGATTCTCCAAGTTCTATATGATCCTTAAATTTGAAATCAAATTTTTTTGGATCGCCACCTTTTCCTGTTTCAGGAGACCACCTCCATCTTTCCACATTCTCCGAGTCGTCTTTGCCTACAGGTGTATCTTCAGAAACTATTTGAGGGGTTTTCCACATTAAATTTTGATATTGTTCTTCAACAACAGCCATTTCTTCTTCAACTTCACCTAACTCTGCTTTGATTTTTCTACCTTTTACAATGAGCTCTTTAGGTGGTTTACCTTTAATTTTTTTTATTTCTTCAACATTTTCATTTCGCCGTTGTCTTATTTTTTCAACCTCCTTCAGTAAATCACTTCTTTTTTTATATATAGAAATCAATAAATCAATGTCTAAATCTAGACCTTTATCTTTGACCAAATTTTTAAAGTAATCTGGTTGCTTTATTATTTTTTTTATATTCTGCATTTTTGGAATTTAAAAATTACTAAGTAGATTATATATTTTTTTGGATAACTTGTTTTGGGGTTTTTAAATATAGTGATATTCCTCTCTAAAACCGAGAGGATGAAGAAAAAACTAATTGTATTCCTAAAAAATTCTTTTTTAACATCGTGCAGAATTATATCATAAAAAAAGCCCCGATCTTTCAATCTCAGGGCATAATGGGCAGCTTCTCTGTTGGTTCGGTCTAATTTTTTGTCTTACGATTTGGATTTTATTTGAGTTCCAATTCGCATATTTTGTTAATGTAATATTAACAACGAGACGAATATTGGTCAATGATAATTAGTGTAGACAAAAGTATACTTATAGTTCATTTCGGGTATGCTGAACTTTTACTGGAAAAAGGATTGAATTCTGGAGCGATTAAATTTTCTATGCCAAAATATTCAATAATATTTCGGTATTAGATTTAACCAGATTATAAAGAGATTCCTCTAAATTAAACCCTAAAGTCGGTAAGTGATTCTCTTCTGGAGTTGTTTTTTTAATCGATGGTATATGGTCAAACATTGGATTATATACTAATTCTTGTTTTGCATTTTTCCTTATACAGAAATAAGCAAGCCCCTTGGTTTTTAATTCTTTATAATCCAAAAGGTCGTAAGATTTATAGACTCTGGAAACTACAGCGCACTTGTCTCTTGTGTTGATAAATGTATAATAATATCCGGAAGGTATTGCAACTTTTTCACGAGGTTTAATTTCCATCATGACCCCTTCTTTCACCCTAGGTTTCCTACAACTTCCAATTCCAAAAGCGTTCTTCTGCATAATTATTGTTGTAATTCCGTTTATACCCTCAACTATTGTTGCAAATTTCAACTGTTCATCCTCCTTGACATTAGGGGTGTAAAAAACATGCGATTTTATAAACTCAATTCCTAAGAGTCCAGAAGGCAAAACTAAAATATCATATTTAAGGTCCTTGTCCTCTTCAACTTTTTCGTCAACAGAGATTGAATATTCTTCATACACTTTTTCTGGATAAGAAATTGATTTATTAAGTAGGGTAGGGGACATGCTTGATAAGTTGATCGTCCTTTTCTGACAACAAATATTTTCTATAGGTATTCTAACTTCATCCTCAAAATCATCATACTGGATAGGAAGATCGCATATATCATGGAGGCTTAGCATATATTCTTTCTATTAATAATTAATTCTAAAAGAAGAATAATTTGGAATCTTTAATAATATAGACCCTTTAAGGAATTTCTGTCAATAAGCCTCTTTTATCTGGTATTAGGTTATCGATCCTGCTATCCACTACCTATTAATACATTTAGGTAGGTAGATTTTATACAAATGCTACTTATACAATATTTGTTTATTTTCACATTATAATTTCAAGAGTGTTATAATAATGCAAGCAAGTGGGTAATATTCAAGACAATTACTCTTGAAAAAAAAATAAGCTGAAAGTTCCACAAAATTTATAATCCAAAATAAAACGCATACAAGTAAATAATTATTTTGAGGAATTATTTGATTTATAAAAATGAAATAATTTAAAAAAGTAGGTGGTACCACGTAGTTTTATCTTAAAAACTCTCGTCCTTTAACCAATTTTTATCATCTTGGTTAAAAGAAGAGAGTTTTTAGTTTTATATTCAGCCTTTTTCCGCATTTATTAAAGCGAAATTATGGTCAAATACTGCACTATTTTTATTTTAAGATATCTATATTAATATCAGAAACTATGAAATCAAAGAAAATAAATAAAGCCAAAAATACAAAAAAACAGAAGTATATTTTCCCAGAAGGGTCTATTCCTAAACAAATACAAAATGCTTTATCCGAAACAATTAATAAAGAATTCGACATGAAGATTGCAACAGACGAAATACATCTTGAAAGGCCTAATGAATCTGCCCACGGTGATTATGCTTCAACTATTGCATTGCAGTTATCAAAAAATTTAAATAAAAAGCCATTCGAAATAGCAAAAGTACTTCACGCAAAAATTCTAGATTCTAATGCATTTTCTGAAGGTATGAGACTAATCACTGGTGATTCAATCTTTATCTCAAAAGACGGTATCAAAATTGCTGGGCCAGGCTTCATAAACTTTGAACTTTCCCAAAAATCATTGATAAAAAATCTTATTAAATTTTCCGACAATGATTTTTATCAACTCGATTTCTTTAAGGATGAAAAAATTATGGTTGAATTTACAGACCCAAATCCTTTCAAAGAATTTCATATAGGTCATGCATACAGCAATACAGTAGGAGAATCAATTGCTCGAATCTTTGAAGCTTTGGGAGCTGAAGTGAAGAGAGGAAATTTTTTTGGCGATGTTGGAATGCATGTTGCAAAATCTTTGTGGGGTATAAGAAAAAAACTGGATGAGGAAGACATTGAATTTGAAAAGTTGGAGGAATATCCTCTGGACGAAAGAATAAAATTTTTAGGGGAAGCCTATGCATTAGGAGCAACAGCATTTAAAGTAAGTAAAGATTCACGTGAAGAGATAAAAGACCTTAACTATTTAGTGTACATTGTTGGTCAGGAATATATGAAGGAAAAATTCAATTGGGAACCCCAAGTAAATTATAAACAATATGTTGAATATGATGAGGATGATTTAAGATGGGTAAAAAAAGTCTATTTTCAAGGTAAAACTTGGAGTATGAATTATTTTGAAACAATATACGAAATCTTAGGGACTGAATTTGACTATTATTATCCGGAAAGTATTGCAGGAGAATATGGACTTCCCATTGTTAAAGAATATCTAGAGAAAGGTGTTTTCACTAAAAGTGATAACGCTGTTGTTTTTGAAGGGGAAAAATATGGACTGCATACGAGAGTATTTATTAATTCTCTTGGACTACCAACTTATGAAACAAAGGATATAGGCCTTCCAATAACAAAGTTTAAAGATTTTAAATACGACAAATCTATAATTGTTACAGCAAATGAAATTGATGAGTACTACAAGGTTGTACATAAAGCACTCAGCCTAATAAAACCAGAGTTGGCGGAAAAAACAAAGCATATAAGTCACGGCATGGTTAAACTTCCAGAAGGAAAAATGTCTTCCAGAACAGGAAAAATTATAACCGGAAAATGGTTAATAGAAGAAACCAAGAAAAGGGTAAGGGAAATAATTAAAGATACTAATAGAATAGAGAAGAGCGAAATGGCAGAAGTAGCTGAGATTCTTGCCGTGGGTGCAATCAAATATGCCTTTTTAAAACCTAAGATAGGAGGAGACATAGTTTTTGATTTTGGAGAATCAGTAAGTTTCGAAGGCAATAGCGGACCCTATCTTCAGTATACTTACGCAAGATGTAAATCCATTTTAAATAAGAATGATCAAGAAATTGATATAAATGAGAGTCAGAATTTCAATCCACATGAACTTTCAATTGTACGAAGTTTAGTACACTACCAGGAAACAGTATTAGAAGCTGGAAGATGTTATTCTCCTCATCTAATTGCTACCTTTTTGTATGAATTAGCACAAAGGTTCAATAACTTCTATCAAAACTGTCCCATTCTCAATGAAAAGGAGACATTAAAAAATAAGAGGTTACTAATCACTCATGCTGTTGCTAATGTACTAAAACATGGATTAAATACACTTGGAATAAAAACTGTCGAAAGCATGTAATCAATTACTAACATAGCTTTGATCTCCACCTAGACTTGCTTGACATATCTATATATGGAAGATATAATCCCTAACAACATAACCCATAATTTTAACTTTTTTTAAAATTTAGTTCATGAAACCCTTCATTAACTTTCTATCAATCCTTCTTTTCAGTTTAGTTTTGATATTAAGTGCAGGAGGCTTGATTGTAGTTGCCACAGCATCACTTCTCGCTCAAAGCGATAATAATTATATTTCAGCCAACTCTCAAGATGAATCATTACTTTTGTCTGATGATGATGAAGAAAATCTAGAAGTAATTCATAATACTTTTGAAGTTTACGACGTAAAAATTAATGAATATAAAGAGGCTGGTATGATGAAAATATACAACGCTTCAGACAGTCTGAGAGAAATATACATCCACTTTAGACCTAAATCACCAGAAGATAAGAAAACAGCTTCCAATTTTATATTCCGTGTTTATCGAGGGGAGGCTACTTATCTTGATGAAAACAATTATAGAGTAACTAGAAATAATAACTTTTCAAAACCAATATATGAGGGTACTTTGGACAAAATCGGAAATGATCTTTTCGACGTTATCGAAAAAGAAGGAGAGGTTGAATACATATTTGAAGTGACTCTGAAAGATAGTTTTAAAGAAAATAAAAAAAACGATGTGAGTTTTTCTCTGGAAATTGAAGGGGTGACTATTGAAGATAAAGATAAAGAGAAAAAAGAACCTATCCTTGATATCTCTTCATCGAATTGGTCTGATCTTAATTCTTATCATAATGTAAGCGAAGAAAGGCTTCCAGTAGTTCAAACATTCAAACCTCATATAGAAGGACAACTGTCTTACATTGAGATTTGTACTGTAAGGAATGTATCAATCGAAATTTATGAAGGCGAGGCTCTTGAAGAAGAAATACAAAATTTAAAAATAAAATATATAAGTAAATCCATAGAAACAGAAGACACCGGAGAAATCTGCAGTGATTACGAAAATTTTACAAAAAAGAAAATTTATTTTGACCAATCGACCATTTTAGACACCGAAGAAGATCAAGAAGGAAATTTTACAAAAATATACACACTCAGGTTCGTACCGGAAAATGATATATATTCAATTGCATTCCCACCTAAATCGGAATATACCGAAGGAAGATTAAGCCTAAGTGATTCCTGGGAAAACGAACTTGACGTTGCATTTAATACATGGATGATAGAAAAGTAATATCAATATTTTAGTTATACTGTCCAAATTTATTTTTTATTTTATATATAGATGAGAAAAAACAGATTAACAGCATCAACCCTGCTGCTAGGAGCTTTGATACTCTTTGCTACTGCTAGCATGGTTGTTCTTGCTACAATTCTCGCAACAAGTACAGGTAACACCGTTACCGCTACTGCCACCGAAGGTTTTCTTCTAACAGATGATGACGAAACAATGCAATCTGAGATAGAAGGAACTTTTAATTTACAAAACCTCGGTTCTGATTACGTAGAGGCTGCTACCATAGGTGTCTTAAACGCTTCAAGTACTCAGGAAGATCTTGATCTTCTAGTTCACTTTCTAGGCAATGATGATGATTCAGAAGGAACCGATAGAGCAACAGCTGCATACTTTGATGTCAGAATTTCTAAATTAAATGAAGAAGGAAACCCTGATCCAAATTTTGGAGATCAAGATGGAACAGCCGATGGATACTATATTACAACTCTTGATAAATTATCTGGAGAAAATAATGATGTAGTCTTTGACCATGTTCCTTTTGGAGCTCAATACGAATACGTTTTCGAGATGAAAACTGATCATATGTTCCTACCTGGTGAGAAAAATAATGTCAACTTCTCTTTACAATTTGAGAGTGTTGAGAATATGACAGGTGAATGGCAGTATGTAGGTAATACAGATTTTAGCAACAGCAATGTCTGGGATCTTTCTATTGAGACTAATATGCAAACCGATGAGACTTATGTAGCTTTTGTTGAAACAGATAATGGAAGCAAGGCAAGTGTTATGAAGTTTAATGGCACATCTTGGAAATACGTCGGTTCACCAGCTTTTACACCAGACAGAGCTAACGAACTAAACCTTGCAATTAATCCAGTAAATGGAGATCTATATGTTGCATTTGGTGATAATTCCAACGGCCATAAAGCAAGCGTTATGAAGTTTAATGGGTCTACTTGGGAATATGTAGGGACTCCAGGGTTTAGTAATGGATATGGGTGGTATATTAACATTGATATCAATCCAACTACTGGAGAACCATATGTAGCCTACTTTGACTACAACTCAACAAATAAAGTCATTGTTGAAAAATTTAATGGTACAACATGGGAAAACCTTCCTGATCCAGGAGTTAGCAGCCATGCAGAATTTTCTATCAATCCATATACAAGTGAACCTTACTTAGTTTACGCTACAAGTTCAGGCAAGCTTGAAGTGAAAAAATTTGATGGTTCAAACTGGAGCACTGTAGGAAATTCCGAATTTGGTTTTTCAAGTCCTCGTGATATAAATCCTGTTAAATTCAGCCCAACAACACATCAGCCTTATGTTGCTTTCTTACATGTAACAAGCTGGGTTCCTATTGAATATAAGCCAGTAGTAATGACATTAAATGACTCAACCTGGGAATATGTATGTTCAGATCCATCTACATGTGATCCTCATATTACCAGTGGATACGGAGACAATGTACATTTTGAGATGAGCTTATCAGGAAAACCAACTATTTCATATAGGGGCTCAAATAGTCTAAGTGTGAAATATTTTGATGGTGAAAATTGGGAATTTTTAGGTGAACCAAACTTTGTTAGTGGATTTCATAATGATCTTTCAATTAACTCAAGAGGTGAGGTTCATGTTGCACAAGCAGATATGACAGATAAAGTATCGGTTCTTGCCTATAAATAGGATCTTTGTGATCTAAACACTTAAGAAAGCCCTGTATTCCAATACAGGGCTTTATCTTTTCCGTAGTATTCTTGAAACACCCCCAATGAAAATCACAACAAATAGAACAAAAAGACTTAACACCATTATCTGTGATGTATTCTCAAGATCCAATCCATATTGTAAAGAAACAACTCCAGCTTTTAGTCTATTTTTCATTTGATCAAACATAACTTCAGCCGTTTCCTTTTCTTTTTTAGGATATTTTTTCATAAACTGTTTGATAGATGTCAATTGACTTTTTTTCTTATCCATCTTAGCAACAGTTTGAATTTCAAATTTTGGAGGGTCTAGTTCTTGATTTGCCCCATAGGCATATCTCGATATTAAAGAAGGTTCATTAGGATTTTTATACGCAGTATGGCTATAGAAATGATTCAAATCTCCTCCTATTATGATCTCTCCTGATTCACCCCAAGTAACATCTACGTCTATCCACTCATCAACTCCGGGCATATAAACCTGTACCCATTGATGCGGTTCTTGTTTATCACTTGACATCCTGGAATCATATCCATAACCAAACACAGCCCGGGCTGGTATATTACTTGCGCGAGCAAGACTGATAAAAAGATCTGAATATTCCATACATACTGCAGAACCTCCAAGAAGAGTTTTTAAAGCTCCTTGCCTCTCATTTAAACCAAACCTTTTAACTTCATCATAGTCTATAGTATCAACAATATATTCATATATATTTTTTACAATTTGAAATGTATTGTCTGAATCCTTTTTGAGTTTTTCAGCTTTAACTTGAATTGGTTCGCTATTAACTTCCCAATATTCTGCAGGTTTAGTATATTTTTGTACCAATCCATCTTCTATGTCACCTAGAGAACCAACTTCTTTTTCGAAATCAAACTCCTCAGTTTTTTCAATATATGCATAGCCGTCAATAATAATCTCATGATTTTCATTTGATAAAAATTCAAATTCGGCAAATAAATTTCCTTCTTCATCTTCAAAGATGGCTGTTGGCTCCGGATCGATGCTACTTAAAAAAACCTCCTGTTTTATTTCTCCTACTGAAAAATCTTTAGGTATTACCAATTCAAATCTATTTTTCAAACCTGTTAATTTTTCTTCTGTAGCATCTGCATATTGAGTAATTTTAAAATCATAGATCTGATAAGTTCCAAGTTGTAGCCAGATATATGCATCTACCAAAGACTCCTGATCAAAACTGTAAAGAGTATAATCTAATGCTCTCTCTGTGTTTTTTGGCTCTGGATTAATAAAATTAACCTCTTTATCAATAGAAGAGGGGATTATTAATTTTGTGGAGTAAATCATCTTTGTATTTGAGGTCTCAAACTCAAAGTTTTTCTCAAAGCCATGGATGTAAACATCAATCAATGCCCCATTTTGATAAACCAACGAAGGATGTGTATACTCTAACGTAAACTCTCGACTTTCTCCGAAATAAAGATCTCTTCCATAAGGAAAACTTATCTTTGCAATACTATCTTCAATCTTGCTGTTAAAATCTTTTGCTTCGCCATTCTCGGTTACTTTTACCGTTTCAAGAGCTTCTTCTAAAATTTTCAGTGTATTGGGATCATCTATCCGGAAGGCTAGTATTGAAAAATCTACTGTCTCTTCCCCAGGAATATATAGTTTCTCTAAATTATTCCTTATAGACTGTTTTTCTGTAACTTTCATTTCTAAATCATCTGTGACTTCATATGTCCTTTCTATGTTCACTCTAATTTTTGCTGAGGTGCTTGTTATACTAAGAAAGAGGAACAAGGGAATAAAAGCAAGTATTTTTTGTAATTGAAAACATTGTTTTTTCATAACCCTTATATTATATAGTAAGTTATTGTGCTGTTAAGGTAAAATTTAGTGCTATTTTACAAAATAATATGTTTTGTTTGAATTATGTATAATATCATTTTTATTATTTGAAACTTTACATGAAATTACTCGAAGGACTCAACGCTCCTCAGCGTGAAGCTGTTGAAACTACTGAAGGACCAGTACTTGTACTGGCGGGTGCAGGATCTGGAAAAACAAGAGTTCTGACTCATCGTATTGCTTATATTCTCTCTCAAAATAAAGCAAAGACAGAGGAAATACTTGCTGTTACTTTTACAAACAAAGCTGCAAATGAAATGAAAGAGAGAATATCTTCCCTCCTCGGCCAAAATTCTCATTCTTATCATAGATCTATCCCTTGGTGCGGAACCTTCCATTCTATTTGTGTAAGAATATTGAGAAACAATGGTGAAAAAATTGGAATAAACAATTCTTTTACAATATATGACTCTACTGATTCATTAAATGTAATTAAAGAATCTATGGATCGACTTTCTATTAGCAAGAAAGATTTTAATCCATATGCTATACGTTCGGTGATATCTTCTTCAAAAAACGAGCTTATTACCGCACAACAATTCACTAAGCATGCTGACGGCTACTTTCAAGAAACTGTAGCTAAAATTTATCCCAAATATCAAGAAATTTTACGAAATAATCAGGCACTAGATTTCGACGACCTGATAATGAGAACATCACAACTTTTTGATCAATATGATGATGTTCTCAAAAAATACAAACAGATCTTTAAGTATGTAAATGTAGATGAATATCAAGATACGAACCATGCACAATACTACCTTATAAAACAACTTACTGAAAAAAATATTTGCGTAGTTGGAGATGATGATCAAAGCATTTATGGATTCAGAGGAGCCAATATTCAAAATATTTTAAGTTTTGAGAATGATTTTGAAGATGCAAAAGTAATCAAATTAGAACAAAACTACCGGTCTACACAAAATATATTAGATGCAGCTCATCATGTAGTTACGAAAAATACAAATAGAAGAAAGAAAAAACTTTGGACTGAACAGAGTGGGGGAGACAAAATTAGGATTCACAAATGTTTAGATGAATCAGACGAAGCCGACTGGGTTGCCGGAGAGTGTCTTCATCTCCTGAATGATAAAAAGGTAGATCCAAATCAAATCGCTATTCTTTACAGAACCAATGCCCAATCTCGTGCAATGGAAGAAGCGTGCATTAATAATGAAATTCCTTATAAAATTGTTGGCAGTATTAGATTTTACGATCGTAAAGAAATTAAAGACATCATTTCTTACTTAAGAATTCTTGTCAATCCTGAGGATAATCATAGTCTCCTAAGAATTGTTAATACCCCTAGAAGAGGAATCGGAGAAAAAACCCAAAAACTTATTGAGAATACAGCAAGAGAATTAGGATTAAGCTTGACGGAATTTTTAGTTAATGAGTCCGATTCTATCGATAATTCTACAATAAAAAATCTATCTGACATATTACGCGATATATTGAATCATAAAAAGGAAGCCACCCTTACAGAATTGATTAAATTTATACTGGATAGATCAGGATACTGGGATTTTCTCAATGATGGAACGATTGAGAACCAATCAAGAATGGAAAATCTGAAAGAACTCATTAGTGTTGCCAGTAGATACGATGAAATGAACTCCGATGATGCGTTGCCCCAATTCCTTGAGGATGTTGCATTAATAGAGGAGCATTCAAAAAAAGAAAAACAAGATGCAGTTACTCTGATGACCGTACATGCCTCTAAGGGTTTGGAATTCAAATATATTTTTCTCATTGGAATGGAGGAAACACTTTTCCCTCATCAAAACTCTCTTTATAACCCAAAAGAAATTGAAGAAGAAAGGAGATTAGCTTATGTCGCAATTACAAGAGCAAAACAAAAAATTCATATAACGCATTGTGAGTCTAGAAGATATTATGGCAAAATCCAAAATAATTCACCTTCAAGGTTTATAGAGGATATACCAAAAAAGCTTACCGAAATTTCTTCTTCAGTAATTTCCATGAGTGATGAAGAAATATTCGAAGATTATTTTGAAGATGAAGATGAAAAAGAAATACAAATAAATTTAAAACCAGGGGACAAAGTTAAACATGAAATCTTTGGAAAGGGTAAAGTTATTGAAATAGATGATTCAACTGTTGTTATAGATTTTGGAATTGGGAAGGGAAAAAAAGAACTTGCATTGGAATATGCAAGAATGGAAAAAATATAAACTCTAAAAAGTCCCCAATTTTAATACTGCATAATAAATTCTAGAATTTTCCTAATTTCATCTGTTCCTATACCCTGATGTGTTGGTAAATTGATAGATCTCTGAACAAGCCATTCAGCCTTTGGGCAGGAACCTTCTTTATAATTCAGAGCACACATATCTACTCCCTGGCAATGAATAACCTCTGTATACCAATTTCCAAGAATTATTCCTTTTGTCTCTGCATCTCTCCTTACATTTTCTGCATCTTCCATAACAATAGGAAACCTTAACCATGTCGGAGGCGCGTATCTTGAGGCCTCATTTCTTTTCACGATTTTTATTCCCCGTACTGGTTTTCTTGCGTCTTCATTAGAAAGTATAGATACTTTCATATTATTATCTTGTTGGACAGTTATGTAATTAGATAAAACCTTAAAATAATTTGAGGCAACCCTTTTACGATGTTGAATAAATTTCTCCAGTTTACCAAATTGCTTCAATCCCAGTATCGCATTAGAATTGGGCATAGAGTAGGGTAGATGGTTTGCTTTTTTCCCTGTAAGCTCTTCTTTTGTCAATCCCAATTCATGAAGTCTGATTTTCACAAGAAATTTATAAATTAAGTCTCCAATAAATCCAAACTTTTCTCTTACTTTCCAAATACAAGGATTTAATATTCCACGGATAATATCTCTTATTCTAGGTTTCTTAAGATATTCATATTCATCCTCCAAGGGTATTCGAGCTCTTTTATTATGAACAACAGCGAAACCCCCTCTTGTTGCCGAAATAATTTTCTCCTGCCCTAATGAGATCATCGCAGCATCGCCAAAAGTTCCGGCCTTGTATCTTTTCCCATCTACTTGAAATACTTGTCCGAAATTGTGACAGTTGTCTTCTATTAGAATTAGATTATGTTTACTGCAAATATCCTTGATTCTTGAAAGATTGGGAACTATACCAAAAGTATACTGCACAATTACCGCTTTTGTTTTTAATGTAATTTTTTTCTCTAAATCATCCACATCAATATTAAAGTTATCCAGATCAATATCCACATAAATTGGTTTTGCCCCTACCCATAAAATTGGATTCGGTAAAGCAACACAGGTAAAAGCTTGAAGGAGAACTTCGTCACCTTTTCCAATTCCAAAAGCTTTTAAAATTGCGTACAGGGAAGAACGAGCGCTATCAAAAGCATATGCTTTTGTATCTAGAAAGTCTCCTACCTTTTTTTCAAGATGTTCTACAGCTTTATTTCCAAACCATTTCCAAGGTCGAAACAACAAAGATAAAGCTAAAACAATATCATCTTTTTGAGCATTTGGAGCCCACGAAATTGAAATTTTCTTCATGATTTAATGTTCTCTTTTAAAATATTTCTTAACTTCTCAATCTGTTGATCATTCCGAAACGCTTTTTTGGGCACTAAATGACATACTCTATCGCTTAAATATAGTACGAAATAATCTTTCTGTTCTTGATATTTTCTAATCATTTCCCAACCTGTCTGGGTCTTTGATGATAAGATTGATGCCTCGAATTTTTTATCCATGAATTTATAAGTCTTTTCCGAAAGCAGTAATGGTTCTTTTTTTATTTGTATTGACCAAAAAAGTTTTACTAGATAAATTACAAGAACCAATAGGTGAAAAAAAATATTCATAAAAAAAACTAATATTCCTGCACTTAATAGAAAAGAAAATATTGGAATTACCAAAGACGATGAGGCATATCTTCTTTCTAAGATTTTTGGAAAGACAATAGCCGAAGATAATATAAAAGAGAAGGTAAAGATAAGGAAATGGGATTTATAGTTCGAGATATATCTTTTAAGAAAAAATTTTAAGTAATCTTGAAATGTCAGTTTAAATTTAATACTAATCATAGGAAGCTTTTATCAATGTGATTTAATTATATTTCAAATACTCTTCCTTAAATAACTCAAAGTCGGACACATCACAGCTGCCGTCTTGATTAAGATCGCCTAAGTGCAAACCGCCCTTGCAGTTGGATTTTATTGATTTGATGAATAACGATAAATCACTTATATCAACTCTTTGATCTTCACAATTCATATCTGCTAAGACGCATCTTTTGATTTCCAGTGTCAGTGGAGAGCTTTCTTCTAAATCTTGATTTCTTGATTTGATCAAGAAAGTATTCAAACCGAGATTGTCAAGAGAAAAAACGTGGCTCCAGCTGCTTGCACCATTTATATCGACAACTAACTCATCATCTACTATGATGCCTGTTTCTTCCTGTTTAGAACCAGATACTTTCTGAGTTTCCTCATAGGTAGTTGTTAGATACGAATAAACTGTTGGTTTCTGCAGATCTCCAGCTTGTGGTGTTGATGTCTGAGTTATAGTGGGCGTTACTGTTCCATCAATCCATACGGAATTTTGGCATATTTTATCATCAGATCTTGTGGTACCTGAAAAAAAGCATCTATCTACAGAAGAATCCCAGCATCCTTCAACCTGAGTACAACCAGCTTCATCTCGAGGTTGTTTAATCTCTTCCTCCCAGCATATTCTTCCTTCGGAAAAAACAGTACCTTGCTCGTAACACTTACTTTCCAACTTACATTGACCTCTAGGGCATCTCCCAAATTGACCTCCATAAATTCCCATATCATTCCGAGTTCCATCTAAATCGTTATATTTAGAATCTGGATCTCCAGCATCAATTGCTGGTGAATTTAATTTAAGGTGAAAATCGGTTTCGTTAATAAATTGAGGATCAAGACTTTTATTTCCCCAGGCAGTTAAGTCATCCTTAGTAAGAAAATCATTCCAATCTCCAGATTCATTACCGTAAGAAAGGTTATACTTCAATTCAACAAAATTCTCTTCACCTTTGGCTATAATCCCAACCTCTTTATTATTTAAAGATATGTTATTCTTGACTACACATCGAGCATTCTTAGAGCAATCAAATCCCTGATGACCATTTCTATAAAATATATTGTTAATTATACTACCAGAAGAATCCGTCCCAATTGTTGCTCCTCTAGCTCTATTTTTAGTAATTTGATTATTATACATTTTCGTGGTTGATTCTTGAGTAATTACAATACCTCTATTATTTTCCGATAACTCCATATTATATAAATCAACTATAGATTCTCCTGAAACATATATCCCATCTCCCCATGAGCAAGGATTTTCCTGATTATATCTACATTCTTCAGGATTATCTGCATCCTTTTTAAATCCAATAATTTTTAAATTAGAAATTTCTATATTACTATTTTGTTTTATTATAATTGCTGACATAGGATTGGAAGTATTTCCAGATAGTATTGTATCGTCTTCAGCTTTAATGTTTAATTGCTTCTGTTTAATATGAAGAAATGTTTTTTCATATCTTGTATTGGGATCATCATCATTAATATACGAGGAAACTTCGAAATTTGACCTTCGGTACTCACCCTGTTTAATAAGTACTATACTACCATTTTCTGCACTATCGATAGCTAATTGTATTGCTTTTCCATTATCGTTTGGATAGTCTGCTCCATCAAAATCACAATCATTATTTGGATCGGACGCAGGACATACAACGACTGTATTTGTTGCCGAGGCTTCAGACTTTTCTGGACTTTGATCTTGCTGTTCGCGAAGAAGTGAGGAGATACCTAAACTTAAAGCTAAAAGAAAAAAAACTAAAAAGATCAAAAATATAACTTTTAATTTTTTTTTCATATATTTTCAATAATGCTAATTAAATTGAATTCTCCCTGTTGGATTTATTCCAGCCTCATAGGCATTATGATATGAAGATAGTCCTTATCCTTCTTATCTTTAAACACCCCAGGAGAAGTGGCTCCTGTTGTTTCATAGATTATTTCTTCCCCTTCCATAGCAGTTATCATATCTTGCAAAAAACGTGCATTATATGCCGTTTCAAGGTCATCTCCTTCTACCTTTGCTATATCCACAAATGTCTCGTTCTTTCCAATGTCTACAACTAAAACTTTCATCAGAAGTTTTGCCTTTTCTGCATTTACTGCAAATTTTGTTTTGTTTCCCACAACATTACGTGCAAATATGCTTACTACTTTAAGTGCTTCGGATAATTCTGCTTTTAATACCGAGAAACTGAAATCTTTCTTTTCGGGTAATATATCCTCAAAAGATGGAAACTCCCCTTCTATTAGCCTACTAACAAGCTCGATATCATCTATTTTAAAAACTACTTGATTATTATCCTTTAATTTATAAATTTCTACTTCGTCTTTTTCTCCAGCGACATCCTTGATTATTTTATTAATCTCCATTAAAGACTTTGCAGGAATAATCTCAAGAAAATCTTTTTCCGGGCCGTCTTTTATTTTCATAATTTTTCTCGAAAGTCTATAACCATCAACTCCAACCATGGTTAATTTTCTCTTGGTAATTTTTGTTAGTAGACCGGTAAGGACAGGCCTTGAGTTATCTGTTGATGCAGAGAATGTTGTTTTATCAAGAGCTTTGGAAAATTCAAGTGCATTTATTTTCACTAAGGGCTTTCCTTTTGCTTCGGGAACAGAAGGGAAGTCATCTGCAGGAATTATAAAGAATTCTGCGCTATTATCCGTAGATTCAACGACTAATTTTTGTCCCTCTAAATAAATATTTAACTTACCTGGTTTAATTGTTCCAATGAATTCTGAAAGAAGTTTTGCCGAAACTGTAACTTTTCCTTTTTTCTGAATATTTGCCCCAATAGTAGCATTTATACCAATCTCTAAATTTGTACTTGAAAGTTTTATACTGTCTTTGTCTGCTTCAATATATACATTTGCAAGAACCGGGATATTTGGGGTTGTACTTATTGCTTTATTTATGTGAATTAATGCCTTAGCGAATTTTTTTTGGATAACTTCAATTTTCATATTTTTCTATTATTAAATTAATTTTTAAGATAGTAGTTTAAGTAGTAAGTGTAGATATGTGGAAAACTACATTTTTCTCATTAATTATAGCGTGTTTGGGAAATAAAAAGTATGTGAATAACTCGGGATAATCTTACGAGTTTATTTCCCTATTTGAATTCTATTTAAAAAATACTTTCTCTTAATACTTCAATTTGTTCCGCAAAGCCTTTGTCTACTTCTATTTTACTTTGAACTTTATCTACAGCATGCATTACAGTTGTATGGTCTTTGCGATTTAAATTCTTTGCAACATCCTCTAATTTATAGCCTAAGTCTTTTCTTAAAATGTACATAACGACTTGTCTTGCGAAAGCAATATCAGCTTTCCTTGATCTACTGAGTATGTCTTTTGCAGTAACTTGAAATTCTTTTGATACATGTCTAATAATTTCACGAGGTTTTATTTTTTCTCTTTTACTTTTTTTATCTGTTCCAAGTAAATTTGCTACTTCTCCCAAAGTCATTTTGTGAGAATTAATTTGATTGAAAAGGGCAATTTGTTGTAAATTTCCTTCTAGTTGCCTGACATTATTTGTCGAATTTTTTGCAATATAACTAAGTATGTTTTTATCCAAATCTATTCCCAGCATTTTTGTCTTATATTCAACAATAGCAAGCCTTGTTTCAAAGTCGGGTTTTTCGATTTGTGCAACCATTCCTCCCTGGAAGCGTGATTTTAGTCTAGCTTCAAGGTTGTGGATTTTTTCTGGGGATCGATCTGAAACCAAGATTATCTGTTTGTTTTTGTTATAAAGAGCATTGAAAGTATTGAAAAGTTCATCCTGAGTTTGCTCCCATTTAGAAATTAATTGGATATCATCAATTATGAGAAGATCCAAATATCTGTATTTATTTCTAAAATTTCTAGTCTTTCCTGTTTGAATTGCTTTCACCATCTCGTTCAAAAAATTCTCACTGGGTATATACAATATCTCCTTACTTTGGTTTTTCTCTAATATTTTTTGTCCTATTGCTTGAGCTATATGAGTTTTTCCAAGACCTGTTTTGCCATATATGAATAAGGGGTTGTATATTTTTCCCGGATTTTCACATACAGCCAAAGCTGCGGCATGAACTAATCTGTTTGAGGGACCTGTTATGAAACTTTTAAAATTAAAAGCGCTTACTAAATTTGCATCTTTTAGAATTCGACTGAAGTCAGTATTTTCTCCTTTTTCTACACTGAACAGGGTTGATTGTCTTTCTTCTTTACTTATTTTAGGAATATCTTCGTTTGCAAGCTTCTTGGAGACAACATATGTGGGTTCAAGTTCTGTTCCTGCAACATGAGATATTGTTTCTTTAATTAAATTGTTATGTTTTTTTTGGAGCCAATCGGAAGCATAACTATTCTTAACTCCAATAACCGCTTTTTTTCCTTTTATTTCAATAAGTTCAGTTGGTTGAAACCAAGTTTTGTAGTGTGCAGGAGAATCAAGCTTTATTTCTATCTGGGCAAGTGTTGTTTTCCATACTTCTTGGGTCAAGATTTTCTTCATTTTTGGATAGAAAAATTAAGATAAAACGAAAACAAAGTAGATAAGTTTAAAATTACGCGCAAGTATTTTAAAAAGGTGGCATTAAATTTTGTAATCTTAAATAAAAATTGTTCCAATATTTAGAAATGTTTATTGCCCGTTATTACGAAAGTAAATAGTGAATTTACATCTCATGCTATTTCTAAAAATAGGGCAGAATTTTTTAACTTGAAGACTATAATAAACAATACTACAAAATGTGGATAACTTTCAAATGGATAAAATTTTGCAACGTTTTGAATTGTTATAATATAGCGAGAAGGATGTTTCATTTTAAAATTTACAAGATTTGTTTCTCGAAAATATTCCGAAAAAAATTTTTATGAAAAAAAATTAAATGTTTAATAAAATAAAAAATATTCCAAAAGAGATGGCAAAATTGTTGATTAAGATATACCAGTATTTCTTATCATTCGATCACAGTTTTTGGGCAAAGCCAGAAGTTTTGAGAGTATGTGTGCATTATCCAAGTTGCTCGCAGTATGCTTATGAGGCAATCGATAAATTCGGCATATTTAAAGGAGGTATTATGGCAATTTTTCGAATATTGAGATGCACTCCTCTATGTAAAAATAGAATAGACAAAGTCCCCGACAGATTTTCTATAAGAGCTAATACTAAAAGCGAAGAAAATATAGAAAAATAGGTTTTATTCTATATATTTCCTGATTAAAGAAGTAAGATGACCTTCTATCTTTTTTTTCGAGAAGCCGTTGTATTTGGTAATAGTTAATTTATTTTTACTGTTTTCAACAATTAAATCACCTTTCTTGGGTTTTGTATTTTTGGAGATAATCAATATATCTCCTTTATTAATATCTAAATCATTTAAACTCTTGTCTTTAACGATACAGGCGTAGATCTGTTCGGTGGATTTTAATAGGTCGTTATCTAATATCAGAGTTTTCTCCTCCTGAAACTTAAGTGATAGTTTACAATTTTGGATAGATCCTTTTATTTTTATTTTAGTGAAATTCTCTTGTTCCTCATGATGCTGTATTTGAATACCTCTTGCTTGGTTCATCTCTTTTTTTATATAACCTTTGCTTTTTAAATTTTCAAGATGTTCGTGAACTGTTGAGACGGCTTTAAGCTTAAAGTGGTTTCTTATTTCGAGGAGTGAAGGGGCATAACCGTTTTTAGAGATAGACAATTTAATAAAATCGAAGATTTCTTTTTGTCTTTTTGTTAACGGTTGTACCATTTTTATTTCCAATGAATTTAAATCACTTTGTCTATCATAACTGTACATTTCTATTTTATATCCTTTTTTTGATAAACCAAAAGTAAAATTGATTAACAGAAAGATAAAACTATTCGGTACCAATAAATTACTCTAGTATATAATATAGATGATAGGCATTTGGATTATAATCATTATTGGTGAATTTCTTCAAATAAATTTATTATTTTTATATGAAAAAAAATTATTACACATTTCAAAAAGTAGGAGAGAAGCTGCAAGAGCGAAGGTTGAAAAGAGGCATATCTTTAAAACAGATTGCAAAAGAATTGAAAATCAGGGAGAAGTTTTTAAAAGCTCTTGAGTCTGGTGAATATGAAATATTTCCTTCCGAAGTTTATATAAAAGGTTTCCTTAAAAATTATTCTGAATTTTTAGGGATGGACTCAGAAAGATTATTGAAGCTTTATAGAAGAGACAGAGAAAAGGTGAAGAACTCTTCTTCATTAGGGAATTTACGTGAAAAAGGCAAAAAGGAAATGAGTTTTAATTTAAAGCTGAGTTATAAGAAGGGGATGATAGGAATGGTGGTAGCTCTCATAATAATAACCATAGGTTATTTTGGAGTACGTTTATATTTATATTCCAAAAAACCTGTCTTAATTTTACAAGAACCTTTATATGCAAATAGCGCAGAAAATATTGAATATAAATTTGACACAACAAAACAGGAAGTAATTTTTAAAGGAAATATTGGCATAGGAAACAGTTTACATGTGAATAATGAGAGAATTGAAACATTTGGACGGGATGAATTTGAAACTCCTCCTCAGGAAGTATTTCAAGGCGAAAATATTTTTCAAATTAGTACTAAAAATCAGTACGGCGTTACTTCGGAGTTGATAATAAATGTTATAAGATCCGAGAATATATAAGCTTCAAACATAGTTTCCCCTTTTTATGTATCAAAAGATTATATCTTTTTAAATTCCTCGAGCTTCTTTTTTTGTTTTTTGTTTAAATTTTTTGGAATATTTACTACAATTTTGACATATTGGTCTCCTTTTCCACCATTTTTAAATCTAATTCCGCCTCTTTCAGATAGTTTAAATACTTTATTTGGTTGGGTACCAGCGGGGATTTTCATCTCAATATCTCCGTGTACAGTAGGTACCTCTATGCTTCCTCCGAGGATTGCAGTCATGACGTCAATCTCTTGTTCTATATATATATCATCACCTCTCCGTTCGAAAATTTCATGAGGGGAGACCTCAATGTTGATATATAAATCACCAGAATTTCCTCCATTTTTCCCGGCATTTCCTTTTTCTCTAAATTTTAGAACGACACCATCTGGAATTCCAGGAGGAATCTTAATTTTGAAGTCTTCCTTTACTTGTTCAATTCCCTGTCCGTTGCATTTTTCGCATGGTTCATCGATGATTTCCCTAGCTCCGTTACATTCTGGACATATGGACTGTGTTCGGATCTGACCAATGAAAGTATTCTTTACGTTCGTTACAACTCCCTTTCCTTGGCAAGTATCACATGTTTTTTTACTTGTTCCTTCTTTAGCTCCCGTTCCCTTACATTTATCACATTGTATCTTTCTTTGATATACAATATTTTTTTCTGAACCAAAGACAGCTTCAAGAAAATCAATATTTAGTGTTACTTCAACATCGCTACCTCTAATTCCTGCTTTTCTTCTTTGTTTTTGGAAAGGGGAGCCACTAAATCCACTGAAACCTCCAAAGTTATTAAATCCTCCAAAAAATTGATTTAATATATCATTTAAATCTTCATAATTACCCCCGTAATTATATCCACCTGATTGTCCAAAACCGCTAAAGCCTTGCGTTCCGGCATGTCCATATTGATCATATGCTTTTCTTTTTTGGTCATCATTAAGCACTTCATATGCTTCCTGTACCTCTTTAAATTTGTCTTCAGCTTCAGGGGATTGGTTTTTATCAGGATGATATTTTTTGACTAATCGTCTATAAGCTTTTTTAATATCTTTTTTTGTTGCATTTTTATCAACACCTAAAGTTTCATAGTAGTCATTTTTTTCCATAATTTTCGATAATTATATTTTTTTATAATTTATTTAAAATTGTAATTTTTCAATCTATTCACAATAAGCCAAAATAAAGAAATCTAAATATGATTTTAGCAAACAAACTAAACAAGTGCTAGTTATTATATCAATTTTTAACCATAAAATTGTAATATAAATTAATATAAACTGATAATTTTTAATTGAAATTAAACCAGAATTTACAAGTTCTGATATGATTTATGTTAAAATCATAAGTAGAATTCTTAAAAGATGAAATAGGACATTAAAGATTGGTCTATTTCATTTTATTAACTATAGATTTATATTACGAAAGAAAAAATCGATAATGATTTGAAGCGTATTTCATAATAGTTAGTTATAAATCAGAAGAAAGAGAATTTGGCTTTTAGCCTATTTTTTTATTTGAATTAAACTATAAATGGCTGATAAAAAAGAGAAGAAAAATAAATATAAACTTAAACGCACACCTGTTGTTGCAGTGCTGGGACATGTTGATCATGGAAAAACGTCTCTTCTTGATTCAATTAGAGGGACCCAGGTTCAAAAATGTGAGGTAGGTGGAATTACACAAAATACTCGAGCGCATGAAATTAAATTTCAAGGACAACAAATCACTTTTATTGATACCCCAGGACATGAGGCCTTTTCTGAAATGAGAGCAAGAGGTGCTAATATTACGGACATTGTTTTATTGGTAGTAGCAGCAGATGATGGAGTCAAGCCTCAGACAAAAGAATCAATAAAATATGCAAAAGAAGCAGGCGTACCCATTATTGTCGCTATTAACAAAATTGATCTACCTAATACTGACGTGAGCAAAATAAAAAATGAACTTTCCCAAAACAATGTGTTAGTAGAGGAGTATGGTGGAGAAACACAGGTATTTGAGGTATCGGCTGAAAACAATAAAGGTTTGGAAGAGATGCTTGAAGGGATTTTGGTACAAGCCGAAATTCTAGAACTACAAAAGGGGAAAAACAAATACGACGTTTCAGAAGCTGTAGTGCTGGAATCTAAGTTAGATAAAAATCTTGGTGCAGTTTCATTTGTTCTCGTAAAAGTTGGAGATATAAAAATTGGGGATTTTATAATTTATAATGGAAAATTATCTCCAGTAAGAGCATTACTTGATGAATGCCAGAGTGATATAGAGAAAGCAAAAGAATCTTCCCCTGTATGGGTTCTTGGTTGTCGCGATGTAATCCAGACAGGTGAAAGAATTTATTTCGCTCCTGGTGAGGAAAAAGCAAAGGAAATTGCGAAGCAACAAAAAGAAGAAGAAAAAGATCAATTAGAAGTTGAGAAGCAAACACAAGAAGAAGATATGGAAGAAGTAGATACAGGATCTTTAGATGACGAAGAGTCTTATGATTTGAATGTCTTGGCAGGAATGCTTGCTGAGGAACAACAAAACGAAGATATTAAGAAACTAAATGTAGTTGTAAAGACAGACACTCAAGGAACACTTCAGGTAGTACTGTCTGAATTAAAGAAGCTTAATACTCCGGAAGTAGAGGTGAATGTTTTGTCCGAAGGTACAGGAGAAATTACACGTAAAGATATTCTAACAGCAAAGAACGCCCGTGGCATTGTGATTGGTTTTCAGGTATCAATTCCTTCAGAGTTGTCAAAAATAATAAAACAGGAAAAGGTTATAGTAAGATTATATGATGTTATATACGAACTGATTGATGAGGTGTCCGATGCCATGGAGGGTATGCTTCAACCACCAGAGGTAGAGGAAGAAATTGCAAGAGCATTAGTCAAAAAAACTTTTGTATTAACAGATGGGTCTATTGTAGCCGGTTGTGTTGTAACGAATGGTAATGTAATTAAGGGTTACAACGTATGGGTAGAAAGAAATGGTGAAGAAATAGGAAGAGGAAAAATTATTTCTTTAAAGCATATTAAGAATGAGGTAAAAGAATCTGCAAAAGGATCTGAATGCGGAATTTTAATTGAACCCCAAATTGAACTGGAGGAAGGAGATGAGATTGTTTTATTTAAAGTAGTAAGGACTTAATAGTATTTCAATAAATATTTCAAATTTTTTCTTATTTATGATATTTGCCTCCAGCTGCTAGGTTCAAACATCTGAAAAGTTGTTCCAATAAAACTATATGAGCGAGTTCATGTGAAAAAGTTAGAGGAGATAAAGAAAGTTGTAAGTCCGCTTTATTTTCCACCTCTTTAGTAAATCCAAAAGCATTTCCGATAAAAAAATTCAGATTTGTTTCAATGAGTTTCAGATCTTTTAGATATTTAGAGAAGGTTTTAGTTTTATAAAGCTTACCGTGCTCAGTTAATACTATATTCATTCCTTTTCCAAAATATTTTTTAATGTCATTGTAGTTGATTTTTTTATCCTTCCGTGTTTTCCTTATTTTGACTTCTATTTTTGTGTATCGGGATATAAGCTTCAAATAATAGTTTTGTAGGTTCATTAAATTTTTATCACTTACTTTGCTGAAGAGTTGTATATTAATTTTCATAAATTGATAAATAATGTTATATGGTTTAAATTATATAAGAAAAGGAAGTACTTTATTAAGCTAATAATTAGATGAAAAATATTTTTGTGAATCCATTTTTAAAACTCATTATTTTCTTTTCGGTTTTTTTTGTTTTCAATTTAGTTGGTTTTAGTACTGTACATGCAGATGAGTTTTTACTAGCTTTTCCAATTGAAGACAGTTTTTGTGAAAGAGCAGACGAAGGAGGTTTAGGAGAAGGATATTGGAAAAAGTTTATTTTGGAAGATGCTACTGGACAAAGATATGATTTTATACATAGAAATTATCCATACAACGCTTCAGAAGGAGAGAATTTAAATATCTACATAGATCCTTTAGAATGCAACTGGGAACAAGGTCTAACTTTTAAAGTACTCATAGACACAGCTAATCTCCCTTTAAATTTAACCTTGACCTTGGTAGGAGAAGACACAACAGGGAATGAATTTACTGTTTCGGATCAGAGCAATAATTATGAACTTACTTTTCTTAATGCAGGTAGTGATGATTATGATGTATGGTGGGGAGGTGGGACTACCGAGGAACCTCCTGATGACCCAATTGAATTTTATCAGTCAGGTACTGGTCCTGAGCCTGGCGAACAACCAACATCGAGGCCTGCACCAACAGTAGTCGAGGGTAGATGTTCGGAGTTAGGAGAATCTGATCCAAAATACCTAGAGAATTACTTTACCTGTACAATGGTTAGAGGACGAAGTGGTCGGACTGTAAGTCCAGGTGTTTCTGAAACATATTGCAATACTAGTGATGGATATTATGAGGATCCGAAATGTTTGGGAGGGGATCTAGGTGAGGATACTGTATGCGTTCCTTGTATAACAGGAGAGTCCGGATCTGGTGAATATCAAGCTGATTGTTCCGCTACAGGAACTTGTGGAGGTGGGCTTGAATGTCGAGACATAGGGGGAAACTTAATATGTGTACACAGGTTTAGAAGTCAGGGAGAAGGTGAGAGATGTACTGTTGGAGCTCAGGAATGTGCATATACAAGATATTCTCCCTATACCTGTGAAGCTAGTGATATTGGTGGGGCAGTTGGGGCTTTGGGAACTTGCGTTACTCGTAGTAGGACTGATATAGGGGATGATGAAGAAGCTTCCGGTGCTATTGGATTTTATAAATCAGCAGAATTAGAGGAGGAACAGGTTTTTTTAGAAATAAGCAAAGGTTCTTCAATGTCTCGTTATGAGGTAACAACATGCGAAGAAATAAATGCATGTGCAAGAGGAGAGCTGGCTGAATATGCAGTTGATCCAGCCGAACCAGGTAAGTACAAGATAAGAGTTTTTCGTTCAGGTAGCACCGATGCAGAAGATGAAGATGAAATTGAGATAGGAGAAGGGGAGCAAAGAATGATTATAGTTCATCTTGAAGATGGAAAACTATCTTTGTCTGATATAGAGGCAGGTTATTTAGGAATAAGTTTATCTAATGAAGGACTTGAGGGTTGTGCTATAAGTACAGGATATGACCTAACTTGTGCAAATTGTATTGCCAGAAAAGCTAATGGTGACCCCTTTACAAGTATAGAAGAGGTTGTTGCATCTTTCCAAACGGGGGATGCAGCTTATACAAATAATGTTTATACAGCACTGGGTTGTTGGGATACTACATATGAAGGAACTCTTACAAGAGTATTACAGATAGGGTTAGGGATTTCGGGAGCATTAATACTTGTTAGAATGGGGCAGGCCTTAACCAAGATAATGTCAGCTGATAATCCTGAAAAGAAAAAAGAAGGAATCGATATGATAGTTTCTGCATTTATGGCATTGTTGATGTTATTGTTTGGAGCGATAGGGCTAAGGTTTTTAGGAATAAATGTACTTAAAGTCTTACCTCCTGGTACAATAGAAATAGAATGAATGCAGGAGATATATTATTAACAAAAGCTTAAAAAATACTATGAACGTTGTCTTGAAGTTATTTAAGAGAATACCATTTTTTCTATGTATTTTTATCTTAGTTTTCGTTCTAGATATAAAGTTTAATAGAACTTATGTTTATGCCACTGATGTGATTTATGTGAGGATCAATAATACTTGTCCAAGGGAACCGAATCAATTAAAAAGTATAGATAGTTTTGAGGTAGAAGGATCTGATCTTGAACCAATAATGACTAGCGGAATACTCGGTGCATACTGTCCCTCAGCTCCTGATGGAGGGCAGTTTTTCCAATGGTTTAATGGTCCTGCCGAGATGGAATATACTTTTCATTTAACTGGGGAATTTGAAAGCGGAGAGGAAATAGATGACGAGATGGTAACTGCAACACCTGTTGCTTCATCAGATGGAATGGGGGGTACATGGCATTATGTAGAGCTTACATTTGATCCGCCAAGCTCTGCAACTTCGACACCACCTACTACGGGTACTACAACTCTTACTCCAACAACAAGTCCAGGCAATAACCCAGGAACTATTAATTTCATCTCGCCTGTTTCATCAGTAACAAATGCTGGAGCTATACCGCTTGAGGTAAGTTTAGAAGATATAAATTGTGACGATGACTATTCCTTTCGTGTTGACATAACGGATATTTCAGGGGCACGAACAACAAATATTTTTTTTCAGAACATTGATAACGACGAGATAGATGATGGAGAATATTCAATATCCCAATCATTTGACCTCTTGAGAGATCCTCCTTGGTGCATCTCAACTGATGCTTGCAGCAATCAAGAGTTCAGGTTAACAGCATATGCTGATTGTGGAAGCGAGACTAACAGAGGACAAAGGAATTTTACGATATATAAGGAATCCGAGGAAATAACTGATGTATCTATTGAAATCGAAACGGTAGATCTAGGCGATACTTATGAAATTCAACTCGCTTTCAACAATGAAAGAAGGAATTTTACTGAAGAAAGCGGGACAGAAGTATTTGAGAATGTGGCTTTTGGAAATCATCCTTATACTGCACGTGCTGTTTATACTGATGGGGACGAGGAAGTAACCGAAAATTATGAAGGAGAGGTAGAGGTTACAGAGCATAATCAGATCATCATTATCAGAATAAGAAAAGGAGGCTCACATGCTGTCGTAGCGCCAATGAAATATGTATCAATTTCCAACGAGGGACTCGAAGGATGCGCAGTAAGTACAGGGTACGACTTAACTTGTGCAAATTGCATTGCCAGAAAAGCAAATGGTGACCCCTTTACCAGTGTAGAAGAAGTTGTAACATCATTTGAATCTCAGGATGCAATTTATACCAATAATGTATATACTGCATTTGGATGTTGGGATCCCACTTATTCCGGCACTATAACCAGAATACTACAAATAGGGCTAGGAATTTCGGGGGCAATGATACTTCTTAGAATAGGCCAAGCTCTAACAAAGATAATGTCGGCTGATAACCCTGAGAAAAAGAAAGAAGGAGTAGATATGATTGTTTCCGCATTCATGGCTTTGATTATGTTACTTTGTGGGGCTATTGGTTTACGTTTCTTGGGCATAAATGTACTTAAAGTTTTACCTCCTGGTACAATAGAAGTGGAGTAGTTAAATTAATCTTTGAAGTCTAACTTTTAATTCAAGAAAATTATGAATATAAAAAAATTGATTTATTCATTATTTTTATTATCCATGATTGTCGGTTTTAGATACAGAGTAATGGCTGTTACTATACCAAATCCTTTTGCCGGCGATTTCCTTGATAATTTTACAAGGATTACGAGTGTAATTAGACCCGCAACCGTGCTGAGCTTCTTAGGAGTTGTTTTGTGGGGAGGCTTTACTATAGAAACAGCTGGCGACAATGCAGATAAGATGTCTAAGGGATGGAAAATTATATTAGCTGGAATTATTGGTTTTGTAGTAATGATTATAGCACCTTCTCTTCCTGATTTTATAGCTATGATTTTTGGGACGGAAGGATTGATTGATTTTTGATTATTAAATATTCCAAATATTGGATATAAGTATAATGATGACAAAGAATCCACAAGGGCTATTTATTAAGTTCACAAAATATTTTTTCATATTAACCTGTGCTTTTTCGGTATTTTCTATTAAAGTTAAAGCTCAGGAGGCTCCATTAATTGACTGGCGTTGCAGCAGGGAACAGTTATTTAGAAGTGATTCAGACAGAAATCAGCTAATAAAGAGGCAGGAAGAGGAAGGAGAAACCTGTGGTGATTCTTTGTCTGATGTATGCGAAAAAGGTTTTGAAGGATATGAAGAAGAAGACCCCTGTTGGGAACATTTGAAGTATTGTTATGCAAATAGTTGTTGTGTGGAAAATAATACTCAAGCGCAGTTAGTTTGTTTGGAACTGAATTATCCCGCTGGAAATGAAGCTACCAGTAGTCTTGGGGAGGGAGGAGTAAATTTTTTTAGAACTGACTTTATTCTTAATAAGAAAACTCTGCCCATAATTATAAGGATGGTATTAACAGTAATTTTTGCTGCATGGGTGATATATAAATTCTGGGATGCTATTAAAGGATTTGATTATTGGCTTCAAGCGGCTAACTCGGGAGAAGATGCAGAAAAGGCAAAGAATCATTTTACTCATGCAATGCTGGGTTCGGCAATTGGTGTTGCAGGAGTTTTACTTACTACTCTAATTTTTAAATTAGGTGGATATGACGAACCGTTTAATTTTGATCCGGATATAGATAGACTTTTAGATGTTGACTGTGTTGGGATTAGAGACAGTGCTGTTGAATGTGAACATTATGACTTAAGTTGTGATTTATCTATTACCAGTTCACATAGAACGGCTGAAGAATGTGACCAATCGGAGAGGGAAGAACCAGGAACTTGCGAATTTACATGTACTAGCAAAGAGGAGGTAGAGACAGTCGAGAGTGCAGTAACATGCTGGGGAATAACAGGAATGGGAGGCCCTCTAGAAAGAAATTGTGATTAGGGTATTTTTTATTTAATAGTTTTATGAATCTAAAAAAGCTAATTAGAAAATTTGGATACTATTCATTTTTCCTTGTTTTTATTTTTTCTCTTATATTTACAAATGTATTGGCCCAGGATGATGGAGTTTCTATTTCTACTGGAGATGATGACTCGAGAAAAATATTTCTTCATATTTTCCCGCCTTCAACAATAGCTGATTTAAGGAAGTATGGAATATTGAGATTCGCCGGTTATTTGGGGGTTATTATTGTGGCGGTTCTTCTTCTCGAAACAATTTTTGTCATTATTAAGACAGCAATGGAATTCTCAACAGACGAAGCAAAAGAGATAGAAGATGCATTCAAATCTACGCAAAACCTATGGCAAGGAGTAGGATGGGCATTAGGTTCTTTCATAGCATATGCAGGGATATCCATTTTTTTAGGGACAGGCAATATGTTTAATTGGGCATCAAAGCTTTATCAATGCAACACTGAAATTCTATTTAGAGCTGAATACAGAGCAGCGGTTATTAATCCAGATTTATTCAAGGACGAAGTAATGATATATTGTTGCAGTAATCTTGAACGTGTAAATATCCCCGAAGATGAGAGAGGTGAAGGCAGACTTAGCATTTCAAGTTGGCATTCTTATACATATTCCAGGGATTTGGAAGCAGTCGGTGTGGGAACTAAAGAAGACGGGGGATGGCTCTTTATAGCTGACCCTGAAGGAACAGGTCCTAATGTTATCCCTTCAGATGTAAAGAGTTCACAGGGATGTGAAGAGTTTACTGTTTGAACTAATATGAATATTGAGCTATTATGAACTTAGCGATAATTTATTTAAAATTTAAAATTTTCTGCCTATGAAAAAAAGATCGATATTTTACACTTCTATGTTGTCGCTTTTTTTGTTTGCGATGACTTTGCAAGAGACATATGCACAATGGTTACCGCCATTTCTACAGGATATGCTTGAGGGCAATGTGATTTTTAAAGCACAGAACAGAATAAAAGTTTTTTTTGTTCTTATGATTGGAGCTTTCCTCATTTTGGTTGTATTCATGATTATTAAAGGTTTAATGGACTTTTCAAGAGATGAAGCTCAAGAGATAAGTGACGCAGGAAAAGTCATGCAGAAGCAATTTGTTGCTGTGGGAGGTGTATTTGTTGCTGTCCTTGGATTAGCAGTTGTGTTAGTGTTTTTTGGTTCAACAATTATTCAACCTGAACCTGTTTGTATTGAATTTCCTGACAGTTATGGTTGCTGGGTTTGTCAAAATAAAGGGAAGGTCAATTTTGATTCTAGTGCTGGAGTATCGGCTGAAGATGCCTGTGCAGAATGTAATAGTCATCCCGATGATGGGCTGATTCCACCGAATGATATAGAGTGCAGAAGATCTATAGGGGCAGATGCACCAGATAAGGAAGGAGAATCTCTAACAGATGCAGAGATAGAAGAAGATTTGGGAATAACCTAAGAATAAATATAAATTTAATTAAAAAATTGCAGGGGATTATACCTCTCCTAGATCAGAATATCCGATTGTCTCTCCCTCCGGTCAGTTAATCGTACTTTTGATTTAGACTCGGCACAAGGGATCGTGCAATTTTTGACCGCAAATTGATAACATGATTATTGCACAAATTCGTTTTCGATTAGTATATTAATTTTTTAAGTTAATGAGAATCAAAAATTTTAAATATACTTTAAGGTATGTTGTATATGTACCTTTAGTTTCACTTCTCTTTTTTACAAACATTGTTTCACCAGTTTTTTCCCAATCTCAGGAAGATGTCAATCCTCTCTATGATGCCAGTAAGGAAGATCAGGTATTTGCAAATTACAACTATGATTGTTCAAATTTGGCTTGGCCGTCTAATGTAAAAGGTGTGTACAGAAAATTTTTGGATGGACCTCTTGATAGAAAATGGGCTTATACCTTTTATATTTTCAAAAGTGATGAGAATATACTTGACTTAGAAAAACAGCATATAGATCATAAGGGGACAGCAAATGATCCATTTAGAACAGAAGATAACGATAGACTTCTTTTAGGTCCTATGTATGTTTCAGATGAGGATGCAGAAACTTATGGTATTTTAGAAGAGTATGAAGGAAAAATTATTTGCTGGGCTGGATATTCAGGGGTTAAATGTAGTTCACCAAATGCATGGTATAAGGTATGTGCAGGTGAAGGTGTGGTCGATGCTTATCTATGTGATCCTAATGATAATACGTTAGACCGAATAACTATAGAAACAGATGATTCTGGTCAGTGCGGACCAAGCGATATAGGTAAAGTTATAGAAAATACAGCAGGCGTAAGTGATTTAGCTGTAACTAATCCAAACATTGCTATGGCGAACTTCATACCGCCAGCGTTGCAGCAGTTGGAAAATTATTTTTTGGACTTTGTTTATCTAATTTGGGCTTTTGTTGGAACTTTTGCAGCGTTTCAGCTACTATATATTGGTTTCCAAATTATGGTTTCTGGCTTTAGTCCGGAACGTCTGGGTAAAGAATATTCCAAACTCGCATATTGGGTAGTTGGCTTAATCGGCTTTTTTCTTGCAATTCCTGCACTACATTTCGTATATAATTCTTTAGATATTCGTCATACGAAATGTTTTTATTACAGTGACGAAGAAAAAGGTTATGATTTAACTTTACCTGGATTTACTTTTTTCTTCAAAGATGTATGTACTGGAGAATATTCAATAGAAGAGTAAATGGGTACTAGCAGAAGAAGATAATACTCCGGAAAAACAGCTTTCTGAACCATCTGATTATTTTTCTAAAATTTCTAATTCGTAAGGAGATTTATATGTTTGGAGTAATATTCTTCTATACTATAAAATGAATTTAATAAATTAATCATATTAAGTATGTTAAAAATTTTGCATACAGCCGATGTTCACTTAGGAGCTAAGTTATCGTGGCTTGGCAACAAAGCAGTTATTCAACAGAAGCAACTCCTTTCAACATTTTCCGAGATTATCGATTTAGCTATTGAGAAGAAGATCGATATATTATTAATTTCCGGCGATCTTTTCGATATTTCGTACCCAAATGGAACTCTTGTATCAGCGGTTCAAGGCCAAATCAGGAGATTAAGTGATGAGAGAATTTATACAATTATTATTCCTGGAAACCACGATAGATTAGAACCTGAGTCTATCTGGACAAAAAGGTTTACAGATAGTGATTATTGTTTTGTAATTAACAGTAAGGGAGCTAAAGTAATTAATTTGAAAGAATTGGGAGTTAAAATATTTGGACAAGGAACATATGATCAGTTTTCTGATGAGTCTCCTCTTAAACCTTTGATTGAAAAGAAAAAAAGTACGGAAAATAATAATTATTCTATAGCTATGGTACATGGTTCGGTTGGTATTCACGCACAGATTTCAAAGAATTACCCAATTAGCAAAGATGAGATTGAGGAATCAGAATTTGATTATATTGCTTTAGGAGATTGGCATGGAAATTTAGATGTTTCTCAAGGGGATACGAAAGCTTGGTATCCAGGATCTCCGGAGATAATCGCCAAGGATCAAAAAAAATCGGGATTTGTGATTTATGTTGAAATAGGAGAGGAGGTAAAGGTCGAGTCCTTACGGGTCGGTCAGAAGAAAATACGGGAAAAGGAAATTAATCTAAACAAAATATCGCATAATGAAGAATCAACTAAGAAGTATATTGAGAAAAAAATAATGCAGGAATTGTCTGAAGAAGCGGATGAAGATACAATCGCTCTAGTAAAAATAATAGGAAAAAAGAAAATCGATTGGCAGATAGACGCTGATGACTTAGAATATCTACTTAAAGATAAATATTTCTATCTGAAAGTTGAGGATGAAACACAATTAGAAGTGGAGGATAAGGAATTATCCAAATATCCTGAGGAGATGGTGATTGGGAGGTATATCAGGGATGTACGGAGTGCAATTCAAAAAGAGGATAATACTGCTAAAAAAGAACTTTTAAAAGATATTTTACAGGAAGGTGTAAATAGGTTGATCACAAAATAAAAGATTTTAATCGATAACTTAGTACTAAGAGATAAAAGTGATTGTAGAAATTAACGAACGATTTATCAAATTTCAATGATAATAAAAACATTCTCAATAAAAAATTTTAAAAAATTTAGAAATGAAACCTTTGAATTTTCCGAAGGTCTGAATATTATTCTTGGACCGAACGAAGCTGGTAAATCTTCACTTGCAGAAGCTTTGATCACCTGTCTATTTACCGATCCTACAACAAGATCAAAGAAATTTTTTAATAATTCGAGACCTTGGGGTAAAAGAAAAGAAGACAAACCTATCTTTGAGCTGGAGTTTATTGAAGGAGAGGGGGAATATATATTAAGAAAGAATTTTTCCGAAAGGGAAGTACTTTTAAAAGAGATACATAAGAATAAAAGTATCACTGGTAAAACAAAAGTTGCGAATTTCATCGAAAAATCTCTTGGATTTCCTTCTGAAGATATTTACAGATCAACTGGGTTTATAGGACAAAAGGATATACTTAAAGTACAAAAGTCTGACGATTTTATTACAGCTGTCCAAAATGCCTCTTCAGGAGAGGGAAGGGATGGCGATATTCAGTATGTAATAAGTGAGATTGATAAAGAAATAAGACAACTTCAAAAAGGACTCAAAAGCCCCTCTAAATCTCCAGGTCCAATCAAGCAAACTAAAGATGCATTGGAAAAAAAGAGGTTTGAACTCTCTGAATTGGATGAAAAGTGGAAGCAGATTAAAAAGAAAATAACAAATCTGGAAAAGAAGAGACATAAGAGAAAAAAATTAAAAAATAAGATTGAGGTATTAGAAAAAGTATTGAAAAACCACGAAAAATATAAAACAGCAAGGATTAATTTAGAAGAAACAATAAAAAAAATTAAAGTACTGTCGAAAGACATAAAGAATATTGAAGAACTAGATAAGGAAATTGACCAGATGAACTTCAAATTGAAAAAATATGAAAAACTAGAAGGTGTAGATCTAGATGACTTATTATTAAATTTTGCGAATATTCATAATGATATAAGACTTCGTAAAGAAACAATCAAACAGATAGAGCAAAACATGGAACGAATCGGAAAAGAAGGAACGCATAAATACAGAAAGCCAATTCTGGGTATCACAATGAGTGTTTTTTTAATCCTTATGGGAGTTTCAATATATCGAAAAAGTGTCTTTCTGTTTATTGTTGATTGTGCAATAGCAACAGCAGTTATATTATTTGATTTTTTCGTGATTAATAAAAAAGCACGAAAAAGAAAAACACTAAAACAAAAACAGGAGGACTTAAATGAAATTGCCGAAAGAGACGAAAAGAAACTTGAATCGATTATGTCAGAATATAATATTTCTACAAAAGAACAGTTTTTATCAATCAAATCGGAAATTAATTCCTTAAACCTAGAAATCGAAAAGGCGAAAGCAAATAAGCTTGGAATTCTTGGAGGGAAAACCCTGGAGAGATTAAAAGACGAACAGATTGATTTACTGACTATGAAAAAAGATATTGAAATCAATGATTTAACCAACGAGATACTTAACTCTCAACTTGATCCCGAAGAATACAATAGAAAAAAAATAGATTTAGAAAGATTTACTAAAGAATTTAAAGAAGTACATGAAGAAATTTTGAACCTAGAAGGCAAACTTAATGAAAGTGGTACTTCTTTGGATAACTTACGTAATTTGAAAGCAGAAATAGAAGAGTTGGAAAAAAACTTAAAATATTATAATTACAGACTAAAGGTACTTATTGGAGTAGAAAAATATTTACAAAAAGCTTTGGAAGATACTTCAAGTCTTGCAATCAACATTTTACGCAAAGATATCGAACAATACTTCCCAAAACTAACTAAGCAGAATTATAATAAAGTCAGGATAGATAAGAAATTTAATCTAGAGATTTATTCAAATAAATTGGACGATTGGTTAGATCCGGTTGATAACCTTTCTATTGGAACAATAGATCAGATTTATTTCTTATTTAGGTTAGCTTTTGTAAAATTATTAGTAAAAAATAAAAAAACAATATTGATCCTTGACGATCCATTTGCAAGTTATGATGAAGACAGATTGGAGAACGTTTTTAATATACTTGATAAAGAACAGCAGCAGTTTCAGATTTTATTGTTAACTCACGAGACAAGGTATAAAAAATATGGAAAAGTAACTCAAATATATTAGTATTAGTAGAATCAAAGCAGCATTCTAATAGGAAGAAGACTTAATATTCAAAGAAACTATATCGAAAATGATACAGATAAAGAAAAACAAAAACAAAAACAAAAAGTTTATAAGTTTAATGCTTGTATTGATTTTGTTATCTTTCTCAATATTTTCCCCCGTTGTGTTTTCCAGGACTGTCTCAGAAATTCAAGAGGAAATTGATAATAGAAAGGAAGAACTAACAAACGTCGATTCTGAAATACAGAAGTTGGAAGAAGATTTAGAATCCCAAAAACAAAAGCTTGCCGAGGTTACTGATAGAAGAGTGAAACTGCGTGGAGAAATAGAATTAAACAAAAAAGAAGCAGAAATTATTAAAAGAAAAATGCAGGATTTAGAAGAAAAACAGAAACTTAAAGATCTTGAAAAAGAGAAAAGAATGACTAAACAGAATAAGATGGTTCAAGGCTTTTATACAGACTGGAAACAGACAAATATAGTTCGAAGCATTCTAAGTTCTGGTGCTACCAATATGATGAAAGTTGCTGTCTATCAAAATGCAGTTACATTGGATGAACAAGAAAATATCCAATTAATAGAGCAGGAATTATTAGAAATTCAAAAGGAATATGAAAAAGCGGAGGTTCAGCGCCACGATTATGAGACTAGACTAAATACCTTGGCCAATCAAGCACAGGAAATAGAAAGACTACTTAAAGAACTGGAAGAGAAAATTGCCTCAAATACGAATGATATAAGTAACTATCGGGCAAAAATTGCTGTTCTGCAGTCCGAGATAGAACAGTTAACAGCCGAGCAAAAAGCAATTCAAGAATATGAAAACTCCCTTCTTGCCAAAGATGCTTCAAACGGAGGAACACAGGAGTTGGAAACAGGGGATTTGTATTTTCAGGGGGTAGGGAGGGAAATATATCAAGGCCATGGAGTCGGAATGTCACAGTTTGGAGCATTGGGTGCTGCACTGAAAGGCTGGGATTACAAGAAAATACTGGAGTTCTATTATCCAGGTGCAAAGGTTGTGAAATATACTGAAGTGCAAACACTAAATGTAGATGGATATGGATCTATGTCAATAGAAAATTATGTGGCAGGAGCTGGGGAAATACCTGATTATTCTTGTGAAGATCTTGAGATTGAATTTGATCACAATAACATTTGGAAATGTTGGCCTAAAGAGGCAATTAAAGCACAGGTTGTAGCATTTAGAACCTACGGTTTGAATAAGACAAAAGGAGGATCCAGTATTTGTACAACTGCTAGATGTCAAGTTTACAAAGGTGGAGAGAATAAAAGGTGGGCAGCGGAGGAAACAGAGAGTATGGTTGTAGTTTATGGGGGAGAACCAATAAGCGCTTTTTATAGCTCTGATAATCATAATGGATGGGGGACTGCAAACAATGACACAGTATGGAGTAATTTCGAGGGTGAAGGTGTACCAGAGCCTTATTTGAGAGCTGTAAATGATAAAGCCATAGCGTATAAATATACTTATACGGAATGGACCTGGAGAACAAACGGCTATTCGATAGAAGATATCGACGGAATGTTGAATTGGAGCATGAGCTCTAACCAAGCATCTGATAAATATAGAACATTCATTACAGATCTCAAAAGTTCTATTGGGGAATTGAAGGGGCTCGAGTTTGAACGCGATCCATCTGGTAGAGTAAATAAAGTTAAATTAATCGGATCAAGCAAATCAAGATATATGGCCGGATGGCTATTCAAATCTTTGTGGAATATTTGGATAGGAAATGAAAAACCTTCTGGTGAAGAAGATTATATTTATAGTTTGACTTACTATATGAAGGTTAAATAAATTTGTATCCAAAGTTGACTTTATTTATATGAAAATGAGATTATAAAGGTGTAGGAGTGCATTTTTAATTTGCCTATTATCTTTTTGTGAATATTAAATATTCTTCTAACATTCTTAAAAAGCCTGAATTCCCTTCAATTTTATCGAGACTTATTATTTATATACTTATAATTTTTCAAGAGAGGTTTTCTGTAATAAAATAAATAGTATTATTTATACGACATGGATGAGAATGAAATTAAAATTAAATATTTTGTAGGAAATACTAAGCCAACAGAATGGACTAGTGTTTATTATTATTCTCCTCAAAGTCCAGCTGAGATCGAGGAAAAAGGTGAGATCTTCGCTGTTATATCATTGTCCAGCCCGCCTACATTTGATTCAGAAAAAGGAGGGAATTTGCTTTTAGACAGATTGCATGAATTATATTTTGATTCTGAGAAAGATGGAGTATTGGAATGCTTAGAGTCTGCAATCTATGGAGTACAAAAAAGACTACTGGAACTTTTAGAAAATGACGAAATCAGTTCTGAAAAAGGAATAGAATTAAATTTAAGTGTCCTAGTTAAGAAAGGTAGATTTGTTTATATAGCTTCCATGGGTGAATCTAAAGTATATGGGAGCAGAGAAGGAAAGATATCAGATCTAAGTTCTGTATTAAAAGATCCTGACGGCAAGAGAATTATGAAAGTTGGAAGTCTTGTTGTGAAGGAAGGAGATAGGTTTTTACTATTATCACCGGAAGGGGATTTTGAGATAAAAAGAGAGGAAAGAGAAAAAATTATTGATAAATTTTCTCTAAGGTATCTAAAAGGAAAAAAGATTGCGAATGAATCTTTAGTTGGAGCTATGCTTGTTGGACTTGAAGAGACAGAAACAAGCATAGATTCTAAAAAAACTCTTCAATCCAAGATTTCGAAGAAAGAAGAGATCCCATTCGAAGACGTCATTGAGGAAGAAAAGATGTACGAAGAAGAGGTATTAAAAGGAGAAGCTGATGAACAAGTTTTCGAAAAGGAAAGTGCTTTTAGTGCACAAATCAAAAATATACAAATTAAAAAGTATTTTGATAATATTTTTAAATCATTTACAGATAATAGATACAATAGAAATGGTAAGACCTACAAAGTAATTGTAATACGGACTATAGATTCTATCACTAAGGGACTGAAAAATATTGGTGAATTTTTATGGTACAAAGTTCTAGGAATGAAAAAGAAGGGGAGAGGAAGTTTATATATAAGGGAGCAAAATGGAAATATTAATTGGAGACCAATAATACTACTTTCGGTTATTTTCATTCTTGTTTCCTACTTTATATTTGTTTCTGTAAAGAGGAATAGAGAGCTTGCCGAACATAAGTTTAATATGGAACAGAAATTGAATGAAATAGAGCAGGATAAGGATCAACTGAGTAATAGAATAAGTAGCGTAGTTAATACCTTTGATAGAGAAGATGAAAAGACAGAATTATTTGAGCAAGTAGAGTCATCTAAAACAGAACTGAGCAAGGTCGATGTCTTTGAGGAGAGGAGAGATCAACTTCTTGGGCAATTAAATGAATTGGCCGACAAAATCAATAGAAGAGTAAGAATTACAGATCCCCAAATTATTAAAGATTTTGGTGTTATAGAAGGAACTGTCCCTTCGGATATTGATATTTATAATGAAAGATTATACGTAAGCGACAAAGGTAATGGAATTATCTACTCAATTGATTTACAAGGTGGCGATATGCAAAGAATTGCAGATGATTTGCAAAGCCCAAGTACAATATCTGCCTCTACATTAAACGAATTAATTTTTGTTGTTCAAAATAATGAAAGGGCTTTAGGAAAGGTGAATTTAGAAGGAAACATAGTTACGTTATTTCCAGGTATTACTCAAGAAAGGCTTGGTAATGTGACTGAAATAGATGCTTATGAAGTTGTTCCGGGAGATAATAGAGTATATGGTGTAAGAGAAGATAAAAAGGAGGTTATTCAGACGAAAAGAAGTACTGATAGCTATGGTTTGCCAAATGTACGTTTGAAGGAGGAAGACTTTTCAGATTTATTGGATATTGATATCTATGCAGGAAAGATATATGTGATTTCAAAAGGTCAGGGTGTGAGAAGATTTTACGGAGACGAGATGGAGACTTCGGTGAGAGGGATTATTAATCAAGATAATTGGAATAACGCCTCATGCATTTACGTTGATAAAAAATATCTTTATGTTGGGGATAATGAACAAGACAGAGTAATGATTTTTAATCAAAGTCGCGGAAATGATGTTACTATTATTGATTTTTTGCTGCAGTACGACCT
The DNA here is from genome assembly GCA_014729085.1 of Candidatus Dojkabacteria bacterium. GTDB lineage: Bacteria > Patescibacteriota > Dojkabacteria > B142 > WJKM01 > WJKM01. Next base: position 235,759 of record WJKM01000011.1, read on the forward strand.
TTCCCAGATTTTGGGAGGTAGTGATATAATCGACATTGTTGCTGATTTAGAAAGTAATAGTTTATTTGTTCTGGCCGGACCAAAATTATTTAAGATAGATTTATCCGAAGTACAAAACTTCGACTATTAGAATTTGGAATATCAGTAACAATATATAAGAAACGAAGATAGAAGTTATGAAAATTTTGGGAAAAAATAAAAAGGCATTTCGCGATTATGAAATCATAAAGAGATTTGAGGCGGGTATGGTTTTGGAGGGTTGGGAAGTTAAATCCATTAAGAGCCGAAATTTTAGTTTAAAAGAAAGTCATGTGTCACAACGACACGGAGAGATGTGGATTTATGGTATGCATGTTTCATCATGGAAATTTGGTGGAAGTTTAGAAGAAATGGATGAACAACGTCCCAAAAAATTATTGTTACACAAAAAAGAGATTGAATACTTGATTGGGAGTGAGCAACGAAAGGGCCTGACTATTATACCTTTAAGTGTTTATTTGGAAAGAGGCTTTATTAAAATTGAAATTGCTCTAGCTAAAGGGAAGAAGCAGTATGATAAAAGGAAAAAGATTAAAGAAAGGGATCAAAAAAGGCGAATAGAAAGGGATTTAAAGAGTTTGGGGTATTAGTGTTGTTATGAATGCGAAAATCTATCCTCATGATATAATAATGAGGTTATTTGATAATATAATAAAAGCTTTACTAATTATAATTAGGGGTTTTTAAAGTGAATACTTTAAAAGTTTCTAAGATTTCAAATCATTTTTTTATCTAGACATGACACAAGATCCAAATCAAACATCCGCAGTTGACGATGATGCAAAGAAAAGTGAAGAGCAAGGAGGAAAGAGCGCAAGCGTAGGAGGTCCGGAAGGACAGCCAATATCGGTCGAAAGAAGTCCTCAAGCACAAGCAGAAGTAGGGGAGGTTCTCAAACAGATTGAATCGACAGCAGAAAAACAAGCTGAGGCAATAGTACAGAAGGAAAAAAAGGCTCAAAAGAAGGCTTCGAAGAAACAAAAAGTTAAGGCTAAAAGGAAATCAAAAAAAATTGAAGGTCCAAAGGTATATGGATATAAGATACCTTCGAAGATTTCGAACAATCTACATAGAATTTCCAAAATGAAAGGAAAGGGAGATCCAAAAACCGGACTTGCTTGCCTATACGTATTCTTAGATAGGCTTCTCAGAATGAATAGATCATAAAGTTATTATTCTCCTTATGCAGAAAATACACGTTTTTTGGTGAAGAATGAATACTAAGTTTCTGCTTCAGAGGATTCCGCATCGAAACCATGGGTTGTAGCTCGCAATATTTTATTCTCCACAATTTTCTGAATGTACAGTTAATTATCCCTCTTTGATACTACTTCATGATAGTGTATCATTATAGAGTATACATTATTTAGATTCTCGTTCGACAATTTGAGAAAGATAGTTGATTGGTTTATTTTTACAATAGCATGTTTCAATTTCGACAATTTTTAAACTTAGGCTTTATTTTTTCCAGCCAGGCTGCTACCAGAATCGTTAGAAGTTCAGGTGGCTCCAGAGGCGTTGATATTATGGAGCTTGTTGAGGAGGAACCAATGCTTTTGCTATTTTCAATCATAGGTTTTGCAGTAGGTCTTCTGGTTATCAGGCTTCTTTTCAAATTATTTGCTAAAGGTGTAAAAAATGCATCATTAGAAAAAAAATCGCTTAATTCTGTTTTATTTGAGATTAGGCTTCCTCAAAGTAATGAGATAGAAATTCAAGCTGCAGATCAAATGTTGTCAGGCTTTTTAGGAATCAAAAGAGAGGTTGGACTTATGGATAAGCTTTTTGGAGCGGGATATTATATTAGTTTTGAAATAGTTGCTTTTCCGGAATCAATAAGATTCTATGTTAACTGCCCAAAACAGATTTCTACTTTGGTAGAAAAACAGATTAATGGTGCTTATCCCGATGCAGAAATCATAGTAACCGAAGAATATAATATGTTTATGCCTAAACAGAAGGTGGAATTTTGTAGCTTAGAACTTGAAGAAAAAGAATCTCAGCCAATTCGAACTTACGAAGAACTACCTCAGGATGTTTTAAGCAGTATTACAGCAGTTATGAGTAAACTTCAAGCGGGTCAGGCAATGGCAGTACAGCTTGTAATCGTACCGCCGGGACATTCATGGCGAAAGGATGCTAAGAAATATGTCAAAAAAGTAAGAGATAATAATTCAGACCCAGAAAAATCCAAGATCGAAGTTGATGAGGACACCCTTACAGCGATTGAAAAAAAGGCAGAGAAAGCAGGCTTTGCTACAGATATTAGATTAGTTAGTGTTGCAAAGGAAGAACAAATAGCTAAAACAAACCTTGATAATTTAGTATATGTTTTTGATCAATTCAGTAAACAGGGGGCAAACAAATTTAAGAAGGTAAAATATAAATTTAGCAAAAGAAATCAGCGCAAATTCATCAAAAAGTTCATTTATAGAATGCCTACCGAAACAATGGTATTGAATACAGCTGAGATTGCCTCCATCTATCATTTCCCAAATCAGAATGTCAATACACCCCATATACATTGGCTAACAGCAAAGAGGGCACCTGCATCAGGAGAAATTCCAAGTACTTTCGAACCTGGATCTATTTATTTGGGTATTAATCAATATAGAGGTTTAAAAAAGAAAATTTATCTTTCACTAAAAGATAGAAGAAGACATTTCTACTATGTTGGTAAAACTGGTGCTGGGAAAACTGTTCTACTACAGCATATGATATATCAAGATATTCATAATGGACAGGGGCTAGCTTTTCTTGACCCCCACGGAGACGCAGTTGAGTGGTTGCTTGAGAGAATACCCCCAGAACGAGCGGAAGATGTAATATACTTCAATCCTGCAGATGTAGATAGGCCTATTGGTATGAATATCATGGAGTGGTATACGGAACAAGATAAGCATATAATTGTAAATGGATTCCTTGGATTGTTAAGCAAAATTTTTGACCCTCATAATCAGGGAATAACCGGACCGAGATTTGAACAGGCAGTTAGAAACAGCATGTTGACTGTAATGTCTAGGAAGGGGACAAGCTTAGTTGAGGTTATGAGAGTACTACAAAATGACGAATATGCAAAATCTTATTTTCCTTACTTAGATGATGAAGTTGTAAAAAGATACTGGACTGATCAAATTGCAAAAACTCAGGATTTCCACAAATCGGAAATTCTGGGATATATTGTTTCTAAGTTTGATCGTTTTATTACAAATAAATTAATGAGAAATATAATTTCTCAGAGTTCGTCGGGTTTCGATTTTAGGAAAGCTATGGACGAAGGAAAAATTGTATTAGTTAATTTATCAAAAGGATTAATTGGGGAGGAAAACTCACAATTTTTAGGTCTGTTGCTTATACCAAAAATGCTTCAGGCTGCTATGAGCAGGGCAGATGTACCTCAAGATCAAAGGCGTGATTTCTATCTGTATGTTGACGAGTTTCAGAATTTTGCAACACCAGACTTTGCGCAGATTTTATCTGAGGCTAGAAAGTATAGGTTAAACTTGGTAGTTGCGAATCAGTATATTGCACAGATGAGCGACGAAATTAGAGATGCAGTTTTTGGTAATGCGGGTTCAATAGGAAGTTTCAAGGTTGGTGTTAATGATGCCCAATATTTGGCCAACGAATTCGACCCTGTATTTGATCAAAATGATTTAATCAACCTAGAAAATCTCAATATGTATGTTAAGTTGCTTTCGAAAGGAGAATATCACAAGCCTTTTTCAATGGCATTGGATACAGATCTTGTATTTAAGACTCCTGGCGATAAACAAATGGGTGATCTAGTTAAGCAGCTTTCGAGATTTAAATACGGACGTGACAAAAATCTTGTAGAGGCAGAAATTAAGGCTCGAGAAGAAGGGAGTATTTCCGGAGTCGACCCTTCAAATAATGTAACCCCTAAACCTACACAGCCAACTTTTAAACCACCATTAAAATAAGAAAGGAAAATGCTCCAGGGTGGAATTGAACCACCGACCCCCGCTTTATAAGAACGGTGCTCTAACCCCTGAGCTACTGGAGCAGGTTTACGAAAATTTATTTGCTTACCTTGAAGTGAAAGTCACTTACTTATAAGTTCGTACCTGAAATTATAAATCTTGACAACGATCCAGTCAATTATAAATAGATATATTTGAAATGGATATATAATTTAAGAAAGTAGCAAGGGGCAGCTCCTTGTTATTTCAATTTCTATAGAGGGATAACTTTTGCTGATTTCTTTTTCTTACGATCTTCTATAAGATTCAAGTATTTTTCCGTACTTGTAAGTCTTTGGTGGCCTACAATTTCTGCTACTCTTTCGATAGGTATTCCTCTTTCAAGTTGATAAACTATAAATGTGTTTCGTATGTCATTAACTGTTGCATCTTCAATACCTGATTTTTCAAAAGCGTTGTTTATCATGGTTCTGATATTACGTACAAGCACCTGTCTGCCGGTTTTGGTTATAAAAAGGTAACCTTGATCTTTTTCGGTATTTGGACGAACTTTCAAATATTCCTGAATTGCCTCCACAGCATTTTTATTAAGAGGGATCACTCTCTCTGGATTACTTGCGTAAGCTTGAATCTTGGCTGTTGCGGGAGAGGATTCAAGGTCAACATTATCACGTTTGAGTCTTGAAAGTTCTCCTATTCTCATACCTGTTTGTAATAGTATTTCTATCATTGCATAAAGTCTTTCGTTGTTTCTTGCGGTATCTCTTAATGCTTTATATTCAAGACTGGAAAGAATTCTTGGGTCTTTCGGTTTGAAAGTGGGATGAGAAATTGGATGTGCAACGTCGGACTCAATATAGTTTTCTCGATGAAGGAATTTAAACAAAGTTTTATAACTATTTATTTTTCTGGAGACAGTTTTAAGAGTAAATTTTTTTTCTTTGATAAGATGCTCTATCCAAACTTTTATGTGCTTTGTTTTATAATCTGAGACCTTAGAATGCTCATCCTTATAAAAATCAAATAATTGTTCAATATCTTTTTTGTAGGCAATTATGGTGGAAGGTGATCTATCTTTTTCTTTCAGGTTATCAATGAATTTTTCAAGAGCCTCTGAATGTGTTAGTGTCATAGTAGTATATAACTTAAAATAATATTTTGCGTAGTTTAGATTAATCTACATTGCTTTACGATTGTGAATGAACTAGAAACTACGCTTTTCGTGAGGCAGAATTTTGCAATATAATTAAAAATATGAGTTAATAGTGTAATTTTATCATTTAAATTTGAAAAATTCAATACTAGGGGATATAATAAGTATAATAAAAATTTGCATTATTAACTATTTTTTCAAATGTTTGTTCCGAAGTTTAAATACAAGATCAGAAAAGTTCTAAATTTAATCAATAATTTTCAATCCCATCTTCACTTTAATATTTCTTGGCGGTTAGTTGCGCTTATTGTTACTGCGGGATTTATAACTACTCTTTTATTGACGAATATATATTCAAGTATCAAGGACATAGAAAAATACCGAATTTTGAACCAAGAGAGACGAAAATTAGATTCATTGAAGGAAGAAAATTACGATTTAATTCAGAAACGAGATTTTTACAATTCGAAATATTATCAAAGATTATACTCAAGAGAAGCCTTAAATATGGCAGAACCAGATCAGGAAATTTTTTATATAGAGAGGAGAAACATTTACGACTATGACAAAATGACAGATATAGGAGAAAAAATAGACTTGCAAAATTTCAAGATGTGGTGGATACGATTGATTTTATAGGGTGTTTCTGCTAATATATATATATTCTTCTCGATAATATTGTTAACGCGGGATGGAGCAGTGGTAGCTCGTCAGGCTCATAACCTGAAGGTCGTACGTTCGAATCGTACTCCCGCAACCAGTTTTGGGAAATCTTCAGATGAAATACTTCATATATTGTTTATTATTACGGAAATTGGAAATTTTTTAAATTTACATTTTTCCGTACAAGCTGCCGAAATCCCGTTTTACGGGATAAAGGCAAATAATTCCGAGCACAGCGAGAATTATGTGCACATCCAAGAGAAATCCAAAGTTTCACTATTACGGTTATACAGGAAATCTTGAGCAGAGATTGAGGTATCACAATAGAGGAAAGGTGCGAACCACAAATAGATTTAAACCTGTTGAATTGTTAGGTTACCGTGAATTTGAAACAAAGGAAGAAGCATTAGAGTTTGAGAAGAAATTAAAAAAGAGTGCAAGTGCAAGAAAGAAATTTATTAAAGAATTAAATGAGAATCGTCAGGCAGGTAACCTGAAGGTCGCGTGCCTGACAACCGTAGGTGGCAGGTACGTTCGAATCGCCGTGCCTGACATGAGTCATTCAGGCAGGTACTCCCGCAACCAGTTTTGGGAAATCTTCAGATGAAATACTTCATATATTGTTTATTATTACGGAAATTGAAAATTTTTTAAATTTACATTTTTCCGTACAAGCTGCCGAAATCCCGTTTTACGGGATAAAGGCAAATAATTCCGAGCACAGCGAGAGTTATGTGCACATCCAAGAGAAATCCAATGTTTCACTATTACGGTTATACGGGAAATCTTGAGCAGAGATTGAGATATCACAATAGAGGAAAGGTGCATATAAGTTTCTTCTAACACGGAGTCTAATGGCTTTCCCTATTGAGTAATTAGTATTGAGAGATTGATTAGGTAAAAGGTTATTTCCAAACTTTTTAGTATTCTATAGAGTTCTTTTCCTACAACTAAAACTAAAGCCTTTTATTTATAAAGGTTATAGCTTTTCAGAGTGTTTATTATTTCGGTTTCTAATTCATAGTAAGTTGCATTTACTATTTGAGGAAATGGTATGACTAGTGCTTCAAAGTTATCTTTTAATTTTGGAAGTGTAAGTCGGATGATTTCTCTAAGCAGTCTTTTCACTCTATTCCGTTCTACAGCATTTCCAATCTTTTTTGATAGAACGAAACCAAAACGCGGGTATGTACGCTCAGGATATATAACTCTTTCTTTAGAATTAACATATCTGAGGTAGATTTGAAGATTTTGGGAATTGAGACTTTTATGCTCTTTGTAAATAAGGTCAAACTCTTTTTGTTTTCTTATTCTATATGATTTGGGTAGCATATTATCGGAGTTTGAAAGTAGACTTTTGCTATCTTATCTCCTACGACTGATTCTTTTATTCTTATCTCTTCTCACGTCGTCGGAGGTACTAAGCTTTGATCTTCCCTTTTTTCTTCTTCTTTTAAGAACCCTTTTCCCGCCAGAAGTTTTTTTTCTAGCACGATACCCCAGCTTTCTAGCCCTTCTTTTTTTTGATGGTTGATATGTCCTCTTTGGCATGATTTATTTTCTTTCCTAAATAATTAACGTATGTGATTTTAACATACAGACTACACTTTAAACAATTATATATTTATTACTCCTAGACATAGTAGCACTTAAATAATTAATATTAGTATAAAATAATATTAGAAAAAGTTAATTTATTCGTAAATCTGAAGAAGTGAGAAAAATTTTTTTAACATTTTTGATCAGTCTGCTCTTTTTTGGCCTGTTGAACTATATGCTTAATAGCCTATCAGTTATTGATCAACGAGGTATTAATCAAATTCAGAATACATTTGAAGTATCAACTCAGGAAGAGTTTGATGTTCTATTTGAGGATTTAAAAGAAGTAGGACTAGTTTATAACTATATTAATAAAAAGCATTTTTTTTCCTTAGTGTTTATATTATTTCTTTTTTTGTTATTTACATTTCTTACGGTTCATTTGTTTATTGACAAACTTTTTTTTAGGAAATTTTATGAACAACCAGATATGTTTAAAGGGGTAAGAAGAGGATTGTTGTTTTCTTCATTTTGCATTTCTGTTATTTTCATTAAACTTTTTGCTTTTTTAAATATATTTACTTTTATTTTAACTCTTTTTATTTTTAGCATTATTGAGTACCTCTTTTTACAGTTTTATAATTCTGGAAAAATCATAAAAGAAGGTAAAAATAAGAAAGTGCAGGGAAAGGTTATAAGTGCGGGAGGTATTGTAGCTAGGAGATTAAGTGGGAAAAGACAAATTCTTTTTATTAATCATGAACATGCGAAGGGACTTTCTTTTCCAAAAGGACATGTTCAAAATGCAGAGAGTATAGAGGAAACTGCCCTTCGCGAGATCAGAGAAGAAACGGGATTGCAGAAACTATCAATCTCTAGCAAATTAGGTGTAGTGAGCCGAAAATCATTGGACAAATCAGAAGGATGTCCACAAAAAGATATTCACATATATTTGGTTAAGTCGGCTGATTGTAATCATAAAGAGGCAGACAGTGAATATCTATGGGTGGAGCCCAAGAAAGCTTTAAAAAACATGGCTTTTAAAGAGGAGCAAGAGTTCCTGAAGTCAGTTATAAATAAAATAGAATTTCAAGAAGATCTTAGCAGAGAATCCTTGGACAAATATTCCCGAAAGGTTAAAGATAATCTTGAAGAATTAAACATGGATGTAAATATCAGAAATTTTTCTAAAACCACACGTACAGCGGTGGAAGCTGCAGAGGCAATAGAGTGTGAGGTTGGACAAATTGCAAAGTCGCTGGTTTTTCAAAATCAGAAAAATAATGAAGCTGTACTAATTATAGCGAGTGGAAAAAACAGAGTAAACGTTGAAAAATTAAATCAAAAGATGTCTTTAAATATAAAAATTGCAGATGCTGACTTTGTGAGAAGTAAAACGGGTTTTTCAATAGGAGGGGTACCGCCTGTTGGACATACGGAAAAAATTAAGACTTTTATAGATAAAGACCTGCTAGAATTCGAGGAAATATGGGCAGCAGCTGGTAGTTCTAATACTGTTTTTAAGATTAAATCAGATGAACTTGTAAAAATTACCAAAGGAGAAGTTATAGAAATTTAATGATTGTAGAATATTTACTATTTATAAGTTAATTTACAAAAAAATGTTTAATGATTTAATTTCAAAAAATCAACTTTTTGATTCGCATTGTCACCTGCATTTTAATAACTATGATAAAGACAGAGATGAAGTATTAAACGAATCTGTTAGGAGTGAGATAGGTACAGTTATCGATGTAGGTGTAAATTTTGAAGAGAGCAAAAAAGCTTTAAAGCATGCGAGAAAATATAAGGAGGTTTTTGCAACTGTCGGAGTTCATCCCGAGACTTGTATAAAAGGAAGTGATTTATATATTAATAACTTCGAGAGAATAGTTAATGAATTTGAGGCGTGCAAGCAACTACTAGTTGAATGCAAGGGTACGTCTTCTGAGGAAAATAGGATTATTATGATCGGGGAGACAGGACTGGATTTTCACTGGACTAAAAAAGGGGATTTAAGTCCTGAAGAGGAGAACGAAAGTAAGCAAAATCAAATAGAATTATTTAGAAAACATGTGTCATTTTCGATGGACTATGGTTTGCCCCTTACTATTCATTCAAGGAATGCAATTTTAGATTGTATTGAAGTTCTGAGATCTACTTTTAATATTGCTTCCTATAAGGGAAGCAAAAAAGGGGTTTTTCATTCTTTAACACCTGAATCAGGTGATACTGAAGAAGATTTTTACAATAAGGTTAATCAAGTATTAGAAGTTGATTTTATGATTGGCCTTAACGGTATTATTACTTTTAAAAATGCAGAATTATTAAGATCGGTTTTTATTAAAGTATTGAAAGAAAGGATAAAGAAAAGTTCTCAGATCGGGCCCTTGGATTTTTATAATGCTGGTTTTGTTTTTGAAACTGATGGACCTTGGCTTTCACCGCAAGGAAAAAGGGGAGAACGTAATGAACCTGCTAATATCAAAATCATTTACGATTTTGTTAAAAATATAATTTCTTAGGATTGAAGGTAATAACCGACACCCCTGACGGAAAGAATACAAGAAGAGGGAAGCCCAAGTTTTTCAAGTTTTTTTCTGAGTCTGCTTAAATGCCTATTAATTGCAGAGAGAGAAAATTTTTGTGTTGATTTATTACCCCACATAATATCTGCAAGCTCATCATAAGTTAGTACACGGTTTTCTTTGTCTAGAAAATGTTTAAGAATTTTCCGATCTCTTTCAAAAAAATCTTTGGTGAGAGGTTTATTAGAGATTTCAATCTTGTTCTTTTCATTGAGGGATATAGTTCTTTTATTTTCTAATTTATTTTTTCTCAAAAAAACAGATGAATTTTGAGCTAATTTCTTATTAATTATTTTTTTTGATAAAGTTTTTATGGTTTGGGGGATTTTACCTTTATAATCTACAGATCTTAAGAAGCTTTTAGTCATGTGATCTATGATGACCTCTTTTTGTTCCCAGGAATAGTTTTCTAAAAGCTCTGAGTGAAATAGAACGGAAAATATCCCCTCTATAAGTACAGTTTCCTGCATATCTGTTCTCACAAAGATTTTTCCATGTATTTCCTTTTTTCCTTGATGAATTGGAGAACAGAAGGAGCAGTAAGAAGAAAAATTTTTTACATACACATCTATATTTATGTCTTTGCTTTCGAGTTTTGGATAAAGTGTGTAGATGTATCTGGTAAATTTAGATTTAATTTTTCTCCAAAAATCTTTCATGTCTGAGGTTAGTTTTTTATTAACTTTTGATTCATCGAGCTCGGTATTTAGAAATTCTTCGATTTTCTCACATCCTTTTAAATTCTGCTCATCAAAATTTTTGACCTCCATCCATATATTCTTATAATTCGAATAGTGAATATCGGGATATACAAAGGTTTTAGGGTCTTTCCGGTAATAATCTGTACAGGGGATAAATCCAAACTTAATATGGTTTCCCTGAGCGAGGAATTTTAAACTTGCAATAAGGGCTTTTATTTGTGTTTGGTTTGAATCTTTGAAATTTAAGAGAAATTTTCCCATGTCTATTTTATGTCCAGTATATTTGATAGTTCTATTATATCATTATAGGGTATTTTAAAAAAGATATACATTCTTATGAAAATAGGGTTTTTAATATAATTCTAAATACAAATCTGTGCCCAAGATTTTATATATTATCTTTTTCAAATGGAAGAAGTTCGACCAGAAAAACCCCAATTATGGTTTGGTGCTGGATCTATGATTCCCCCAGAATGCCAACAGTCTACATTTGACTCGATACGAAGAAGATGGCAAGATTTAGCAAAAGTTGTAAGCAAGGGTGGCGTAGTATTACCATTTACTGGGACTGGAAGTAGGTACTGGAATCCACATGTAGACCTAGGTTCTATGCTTCATCTTAATCCTGCCAGAACATTTTCTGAAGCAGCACTGATGGAGAAAGGTGCTCTCCCTTGCGACCGTGACTTGCCTTTGAGACAAGCTCGTGCTCTACTTAGGGAGGGAGGAATTAGAGCAGATGAACGTGTGGAACTATATGAAAGGACACAAGCAGATTTATTCTCAGGAAGAACACCTGAATGGGTAGAGGATCCTTTTGGATATGAACATAAGCTTGTGGCAGCTATATGCAGGCCAGAATTAGCTTCTGGCTTAGGAGATCCAGGTTTACAAAGAATAGTTGAGGCCGGGGGAGATTCGGTTCATAATAGAGTTGCAATGTATATCCGGGAACGAGATCGTGACCTCTATGACACTTCATTACTAGCCCTAACTGATCCTAGCACACCACATTTAGATTCTGGAATTGGCTTTGGACAGATACGAAATCTTTAAAGAGGAATTGTATCTTATTGCTGTTTATATTTTAAGAGTAATTTAACAGATTATTTCAAATAGTAACGAAAGTATTCTTTGACCCCGCCATGGGGGCAGCCCAGTTTTTCACTTGGACGAAAACTTAATGTCTTCCTATCTACTGCTGCGAAGAAGAGTGCCCTTAATGAACAGTAAATATTCCAATCAAGACTGCTAGGCATTTGAGCCTATAATCCCAGTTCTTGATAGCAGTATACATGAAATATTTGTATAACTAGACTAATTATTTCCGAGAAAAGTTCTAGTACATAGATTTAGGGCCAACGGCAATATGTGCCTGTAAAGGGACATCTATCGTGTGTCTAATATCGAAACCAGTTTCCAGCATTTCTTGAGTGGAAAGGTGCTGAATTGTATATTGATCAGGATTTAAAACTGCTGTTTCAATCCATTCGGGATTAAAAGAACAATTAGCTAACAAATCGTAACCGATTAAGGCAAGTCTGTTGAGCGGTGCTTTATATACTTCCCTGTCGACAAGTTCTTCATACACTATAGCCTGAGCTCCTCGGGTGGTATCCAGAATTTCTTGAGGATTAAGAGGGATATGGTGGGCAGACAGATTAAACATGACCAAAGTGGGATTTGCTGTAAGAAAAGTCACGGGTAAGTTTTGATTGGCAAAATTAACGTAATTTTCGATATTCTCGGGGGTTTCTAGGTAAAAATTATCTTCATTATTAAAGAAAGACTCTTCTTTTAATTCCATAAAATTATCAATCCCAATCCAGTGTGTCATTATTCCAAATACACTAAGGTCGCGGTCCATATCAGGTTCAATTGAACCTTGCCCGCAACCAACTGAAATAATGTTGATTATATCCGTCTCATATTCATTGCAGAGATCGAGAAATAGTTTTCTGTAGTTTTCGAATCCCTGTACTTTATTGTACTCCGACAATATTTTATTCTTTACATCCTCTTGGAAAATTGCTATTTGGTCTGATAAAACGTCTATTGTTCGAATAAGGGTATTGGAAATCACCTGATTTCCCTCGCGTAAATCTAGCAGATTAACTCTATCCAAAAGGGAGTCGATATTGGTTTGGGGATGCAGCAGGATATCTAGAAGCAATCTATGTCTCTAATCATTCCTTTCCATACCAAAGAGACCGTCAATCACATCGCAGAGCGATTCTTGATTGATATGAAGAGTCTCCAAGGAAATATGAATTGATATGAAATACTTTCAGGTAGAGTATATATGTTTTGTGAAACTTTGGGAATTTATATAGGGGTAAAATACCTTGATCTAATATATATTTTGTAATTTCCCACTTAGTTAAGAGTTGGAGAAATAAGGAGGAACATTTTCCCATCCCAACATTCTTTTTATACTCATTGTTATGGAATTTAAAGTGGATCTTCAATATTAATGACTTTTGAATTGTAGGGAATTAAAGGTATATCTCCTATCAAAGGGCAACTTTGAATGACATCTCTTGCATGGGGACCGTTGACACATAGCTTCGAAGCAGGCATTTCGCATCCATGGCATACAGGATTGTATTTTTCCCAATCTGCCGAATCTGGGGAGACCTTCAGTGTATCATCGTTAGTGTAAAAAGGTATGTTAGCTGGACGTTGCCCCCCAGAACAGTCCACCAGCCTTGTATATATCCTATAAGTTTTTTCGTTATGACCTCTTGCTAAACCTTTTATTGGATTATCTGTCCGAGTACAAAATGTAAGTGGCTTAAGATCTTCCATTTTTCGAATTGAATTAAAATTAAAATTGAAAATAACAATGACCTAAAAAATCTATAATAGGTTGATTATACTACAGTGTTTACAAAAAGTATTAAATTTCAAATTCAACATGTTAAGATGTTGAATTTCTACAAGCTTTAATAGTTAAGTATGGTCTTGAAACTAATTAGGCCACTTTGCATACATTAAAGTCTCAGACTCTTCCTCTTTTTTTGGAAATTCCTGCCAGATTTTTTCTGTTATAAACGGAATAAATGGATGTAAAAGTCTCAAATATTTATCAAGGCAATACCAAAGAGTCCAAAGAGCAGCTTTTCTTGAATCCTGAGCTTCATCACTAGTATTTATTGGATTTCCTTTTCTGTCTTTTGTATAGATTCTAGGTTTTATTGTTTCAAGATAGACATCTGCAAATTCATGCCAGATTGATTCATATAGTTCCTGGGCAACTACACCAAAATTAAAGTTATCCATGTTTCTGGTAGAATTCTCGATTAATTTATCTATATGCTTTATCATCTTCTTATCGTCCTTTTCCATATTATTTCCTATTTCATCAGGATCGAAATTTTGGACTTGTTCATCTCCAATATTCATTAGTGTGAATTTTGAGATATTCCAAATTTTATTGCAGTAGTTTCTAAAACTCTCAATTTTTTCTTCATATAGTCTATAATTCTGGCCCACTTTATTACCAATTACAAAACTTAGACGGAGTGCATCTGTACCAAATTCATGCATCATTTTAAATGGGTCTATCCCATTGCCTTTTGATTTACTCATTTTCACACCTTCTCGATCTAAAACCAGTCCATGGAGATAGACATTTTGAAAAGGTGTTATTTCTTTATCGGTTAGATCAAGGTTTTTATCATCTCTGAGTAGGTAGCTTTTTGCTTTATAAGGGCAGAGAAGCATCATTCTAGTTACCCAAAAAATCAAGATATCCCAGCCGGTTTCCATAATCTGAGTTGGGTAGAATTTTTCAAAATCACCGTCTTTAGCGAGTAATGTAACGACAGGCCACTGACCTGATGAAAACCAGGTGTCGAAAACATCTTCATCCTGCACCCATTTGTCTCCTGGATCATCAACTTGGACTTTCATATACTCCTTGTAATCTTTCATAGAATGCATTATGTCTTCACCAAATCTTTCTTTCACTTCTCCGGTTTCAGTTACAAATTCTTTAGGTTGAATTTTATACCAAACTGGAACACGGTATCCCCACCAAAGCTGTCTCGTAATGCACCAATCTTCGGGGGTATCCATCCAATTAAGGTATACATTCTCCTTGCCTTCTGGCATTATATTCGTAAAGTCATCTTTGACAAGTTGTTTAGCCTTTTCTTTTAAAGGGTCGGTATCTACAAACCACTGATGCGAAATTAAGGGTTCTATCTGGTTTTTACATCTTTCGCAGATTTGGATTCGGTTTTTATATTTTCCATTCAGGTTGACTAAAATGCCTTGTTTTTTCATATCTTCTTCGAGCTTTTGTCTTGATTCTAAAGCTTTCATACCTTCATACTTTCCGCATATATGATTCAACTTACCGTCAAACCCAATACATTGTTTTTCAGGCAGAACTTCTGGGTGTTTCATTGCGATATCCCAGTCATCGGGTGCATGAGCAGGTGTAACTTTCATAATCCCTGTCCCGAATTCAGGATCTATGATTTCATCAGCAATAATGTTGAGTTTTGCATTGCCAATAAGTGTTTGAACTTCAATTTCTTTTCCTACCCAGTCTTTGTACCGTTCGTCTTTAGGATTGACACATAAAGCTGTATCTCCAAATTTTGTCTCCGGTCTCGTTGTTGCCAGGATAAATCCAAGATTGTAGTATTTGTCATCCGGATACTCATCAAACAGTCGAATATGAACCCCAGCAAAGTATTTACTGAATCTATGGAAATGTTTATCCAATTCCTCATCCAGTTTTACTTCTGAATTATCTGGATTGATAACTATCAGTTTAAAATCTTTGTCCAATCTAAGCATAAGTCCAATAGTTTTTCCTTTAACCTTGTCTCCAACTTCCAGATCATCAAAACCTATTAGAATAACATCCAAATCTGAATTATCAGCAGGATTTGTCTCATTAGGAATGCTTCCATAGTAATCAAATTCCCATTTAAACTCTTCACCCTCTTTATTTTTGTATTTCATTCCTTTATTCCTTTCGACTAGAACCTCGATTTCCTCCCCCGCATATTTATTTTTAATCTCTACTGCATAGGGATCTGGTTCTGTGAATCCGTATTTGAAATAAAACAACTTTCCGGTTGATTCTTTGTATTCGGTATCTATATCTGCAAGTGCTGTCTGGCATCTGACACACCAGTTAATAAGCCGTTTGTCTCTGTATACAAGCCCATCATCATAAAGATCAATAAAAGTCTGGAGGACTTCTTTTACGATTTTAGGATCAAGAGTAAAAAGCTCTCTGTCGAAATCAGCAGAAAGACCCAGATTTTTTTCCTGCTCGCGTGCAGTTTCTGAGTTCTCCATACAGAATTTGTAACATTCTTCATAGAATTTTTTTCTACCCATGTCTTTTTTAGTTTTCCCCTCTTTCTCAAGTACTTTTTCAAACACAACTTCCGTTTGGATTCCTGCATGATCTTTTCCAGGAAGAAGTAGAACTGCTTTCCCCTTCATTCTGTTGTACCTGCCCATAAGATCCTGGTAAGCATAACCGGACATATGTCCTAGGTGCAGATTACCGTTTGCATTTGGAGGAGGTAAAATGTTTGTATAGGTTTCTCTCTTATCTGCACCCTCCACATATGCAGTAGAGAGTTTTTGTTCGGAACGAAATTCTGGTTTGAAATAATCGTTTTCTAACCAGTAATCAAGTATTTCTTTTTCAGTTTTATTAGGATCATAGGGACCTTTAGGTAGCATAATTTTTTTAATTAAAATTTAATAAGTTTGAAAGCCTTTCTGCTTCAGGCAGGGCATACAATCAATAAAGTTGAAAAATTAATCAACTTAAGCGATTTATTATACAGCATTTACTATCTTGTTAAAGCATATTAAATCAATGGAGTAGGTATTTATTTCTATTTTATTTGATTATTGTTTAAAAAGTTGTTAATTTTGTTATACTAAATGAGAAATATTTATACAAAAACTAATGCAGAACACAACACAAGATTCTGAGCAGGAACAAAATCAATCAAATCAGACTGGTGCTAACCAATCATCTGTGCCAGCTCAACCTGGACAGCAACCCCAACCTGGCCAAACACAACCTAATGTACAGCAAACAAACCAACCTGTTCAGCCAACACAGCCTAGCACAACAGCACCTCAACAAGTAAATCAAAATCAACAACAATCTGTACCTCAACAAAGTCCATCTCCTGAGAGTACCCCGCAGGTTACTCCATCAACACAAGCACAGGTACCGCAACAAGCTTCCCAGCCTAATGCAATACCAGCGCAACAAGGTACTGGAGAAGAAGATGAGGCAGGCCTTGGTGCACAAACGCCTAAACCAATCGAAGTTGATTTCCCACCTAAACCGCAAACAGCCGAGGAACAACCTCAAGCTCCTGCAGCACAAGCTCAGGTAACACCAACGGCAGCTAAGGGAAAAAAGATTTTAATCGTTGAAGACGAAATACCTCTTAGAAAGGCATTAACCAGGAAACTTACGCAGGAAGGCTATCTGGTAACCGAGGCAGAGAACGGAAAAGACGGATTGAACAAAGCTTCTGCAGAAAAGCCGGATTTAATAATAACAGATATTGTAATGCCGGATATGGATGGTCTTAACATGATTAAAAATATTCGGGAAAGCGACTGGGGCAAAGATGCTCATATCATTTTGATTACAAATCTAAATAACTCCGACGATGTAGCTACTGCTCTTCAATACAATGTAATTGACTATCTTGTCAAAAGCGATATGAAATTAAAAGATATAATTGATAAGGTGAACGAGAAGCTTTCAATCGGTTAGTCGTATCCTCTTTCAAAGTTTTCAAATATAGTTTAGAATTAATTAACTAAAATAAAATTTGTTGATTTATGGCTTTAGAAGACCAACAGGTTGCACAAGCTTATTTAGAGCAATTAAGTGCTGCACAAAAAGCAGGAAATGAGGCAGGTATACGTATGTTGCTCCAGGAGATGGCAAATCAACCTCCGGAAGTGAAACGGGCAATAATGGCCATCCCAGAGTTAACATCATTTATTGAGCAATTTGGACGGCAACTTTCTCGTGATAGAGAAGGGAGGCCAATTCCTGTCCATAGTTTATTGTCATTGCATGAGGATGGAAGGCCTGTTGAAAGAAATGTAGAGCCGGAGTCGAAAGCAGAAGAAGTATACGATGGAAGAGTACCGATAGATCCAGAGTGGCGCCACGTAGATGATTACCATGGACCGGAACTTGATCCAGATGATGTTTATGCAAATTCTAATTCACGACCAGAAATAGATGTTAATCAAATTGTAGGAAATAATCCACAAGCGCGTAATATGTTTTTTGGTTGGGGATTATGGCAGGGAGAACATAATGCTTTTGGTTTGAGAGGAGGGGAGGATGATTACCCTGTTGAGGTAGAAAACACTGTTTATCTTATTGAGCAATTCGGATTTCGCGAGGGATTAAATGGACGTCAATTTCAGATATATAATAAGGCGAGAGAAATAATTTTGAGTGAAATTAAACCTTATGGTTATCATGGAGACTTAGTCAATAGACGACCAATAAATATGGAACGTCTTGCTAGGGAATTAAATGAACTTGGTGGAGTAGAACAAAATACATTTGATACTATAGTAATATTTTTATTGGGTATGGGAGACGTCCGAAGTGCACTAGAGATGGTATTAAGGGCAGACCTATTCGCGCCACCTAGGGGAGCAGAACAGATATCAGTTCCTTCTTCTACCCACAGATTGTCTTCTACTTTTGAAAATGCATTCCAAGTATATAGTCACACTGCAAGACGTAATTTCGATGTTGTAATGCATAATTATGCAGAACGTTTGCAAGGTACTGGATTAGCTGGAATATCTGAACATGCAGAGGAAAGGTTTAAAGCAAATCATGCTAGAGAAAGGATAGAGCTAAATCAATCCAGAAATTTTATAAGCACTTCCTCTATTCACTTCGAAATAAATCAACGTAATTTACGTGAAAGAATGAATGGTTTATTACAGGAAGATAAGGATCCTGAAGAGTTACGTCAATTTCTAGAAACTAAGGGCAGAGAAATGGCTAATGCAGAAGTTGTAAATTTATTGATGAGAGAACTAGAATATAGAATAAATCCTCAGGATTCAGCTGACAGAAGATTTCAAGAAGCTATATCTCCAGATACATCTCCTCGCAGAAAAATTAGTGGTTTAAGAGAAAATCAGGTTTCAACAATGCTTTACGATAGGGATTATGAAGAAAGATTATATGATCCGGATTCAATCAATCTATCAGATCTTAGACAATTACTCAGATATCCCGATAGTTATATTTATTCTCTTAGAGAGGCAATTGTAAGGCGTAATAGGGATTTGCGACAGGAAAGTGAAAGAATTGAATCAACGACTGTTTTTCGTAATCTTGGAGAAAAGTTAATACCGGGACTTGAATATTTAGGCGCTGTTGCCGAAGATGAGACTTTAGGTCCAATATTAGCAAGACAATTGAACGTTTCGATTGAAGAATTACGAGGATCTGAAGATGGAGTTGCGAAACTATATGCACAAATAGAAGAGATGGAAACTTCTACGCAAGAAGCAATTGGTGCTTTAGAAGCTCCATTTGTCAGATCGACAGAATTTGTACAAGCAGATAGGGATTCATTATCCCGAATTAGAGAACAATTAGAAACTAGAACAAGTCAAGTCGCACAAGAGACAACAGCAGAGGGAGAATTAAATGCTTTAGCAGTAATCGAAGAGGATCTTAAAGAGGCTGAAGTGAATATCGAATCAGTTGAAGAAGAATTAGAGAATTTACAAGAAAAGCTAGAACAGCAACAAATAGAAGAACAGAGGTTTACTTCTATAAGTCTTGAGGCTTTAACATTGGAATCCGAATTTGATGAACTCAACCTAGCAGTCGGTGCACTAGGAATTAATGAACAAAGTACATATCTCTGGGGAAAATTAAGTCATATAAGTGAAATCAATAGGGATATTTTGGCTAGACAAGCTCGATTTTTTGGGTTGGGACAAGGACGAGCTATAGACAGATTAATTAGGCAGGGGGAGGAAGATTTTGACTATGTAGTGACGCAATTACAAAGAAGATTAGATCAGGAAGTAACAAGAATAGGACATGCTATTGATAGAACGCAAGTGAATATCGAAGGAGAAACAACTAAATTGAATAGATATACTCAAAGGCGTGAAGGACTGGAAGGATTTAAACAGGATCTGGAATCATAGATTTAATTGTTTAAATATGAGCTTTTGATCCTATCCACCACCACCACCAGCACTATTACTCCTAAAATACCCAGAATCGGATAATAAATTACTTTACTAATTTTTTTATATATATCCTCTTGTGTTTTTTGTGCTGAGGTATAGCTATTGATATTCAAATCGGATTCCAGCACAGATATAAATTTATCTACTTCTTCAACCGGTTTGCATCTGCTTAGAGTACAGGTAGCTCCTTCCTCGCAATCTAAGTTGATGGAGGTTGAACAGTACTGTTCGGCTGGTGCTTTGCAAGATCCATTTAATCCATGGCAGATGTAACCTTCGTCACAAACAAGACCGAACGCGCATCGGTTTTCTGTACAGGATTCTCCACATTGTGCAATATTTGATTTTGTAAATACCCCTTGTTCAACTTCGTTTATAAATTTAATATTTTGATCTATTCTAACTGCTACTGCTCTATTCCCAATACTGCAGGGGTTTTCATTTGCCTGGCTTCTTGTTGTTGTTATAGAACTGATAATCCCAACCACTTTGTTCGTTCCTTTTTCGAAAATTGGGCTTCCGCTGTCACCGAAACATATTCCTCCGTCTTTCCCTTTGAGGGTGAAGGTTTTGCTATTTATATCCTCTACACAAAATTGTGCTTTTTTTCTGAGTTTGTCAAGCTGGCTTCTTTCGTTGTCATTTTCTGTCTTGCCATATCCCAGCACTTCGAAGTCACAGCCAATTTTAGGACTTCCTACTGTCGCATATTCTTCAACTTCATAAAAATCACGTGGAAGTTTTATTACCGCAAGGTCGGAGTCGACGTTTTGTCCATTCCAAAGTGGATTTATGACCGTATCTTGAGCAAGGAAATTCTGGTCTAAGTCGAAGTTGAACAGGGAGTACCCCAAATACGCAGTGATTTTGTCATCGAAACAATGAGCTGCTGATATTGCTGTGGTATTTGAAATATAAACAGTACCGCAAATACTTGCCATTTCGTCATTATTGTATGCAATTAAATAGCCTGCATATGGATATTCATTATTTGCAATTTGACCTCCATAAATAGCGCTTGATTCGTCCGGTGCCGTATCTTCTTGTTTTAATTTAACAGTAAGCGAAAAGATTAAGGCAACTAAACCATATATTAATAGAAACAATCCCAGAATTTTTATAATTTTTATATTTTTTCGTTTCATAATATTTCTAGTTAAGTATATCAATTGGTATTCAAGACTTAAACTTAATATTCTCCCAAAATTTATTTTGTTTGCAAATTTGCACACAGGTTAGTTTTTTAAATGAGTGGCTATATAATATCTATATAAGTAAATTAAATATTTTATTCTAATATTAATTATTATTGAATATGTATGTAATAAACTTTTTATATTGAATTTGCAAACTGCCTAATTTAAATTATTAAATTTTAGTAAATTATGGAATATTTAGGTGAATACAATATAGACCCAGACGGGTCAAATCCTATGGAGGAAGCAACTCTCTTTCAGGAAAACCAGTTCATAGCTTTTGATGACAATCCACCTTCGCTTGTAGCAAGCGGGGATATAGATGGGGATGGATATCCCGAATTAATTGTTGCTAGTGACCATTCGTCTTCCGACGCATCGACTCTGAGGCTCTTTGAAAACCAGGCATCTCCTGATGAGTACTTTCAAAGAGTGTTTGTTGATTCAGGCGTTTTATGGGATCTTGATGCACATGTAGAAGCTATGGAGTTTGCTGATTTCGACCTTGATGGAGATCTTGACCTCGTAGTGGGATTAGAAGATAGTCCTGGATTATATTATGAGAATGTCGACGGTGAGTTGGTCATGAGGGATAATGTTGGTCCGGGTTATGATATAAATTCAATGGAGGTTGGAGATATAAATCAAAACGGATTCGCGGATGTCACTTTTATACAAGATGATGGAGAAATATGGCTTAGTGATTTCGATCCGGATAAAGGAGAATTTATTCAGCTACCACATCTTATTGAGCCTGGAGTTACAATTGAGGAAGGTAAAATTTGGATAGATGATATTGATGGAAACGGTATAGAAGATATAGTCTTAAGAAGCGGATTGGTAAACAACCCAAATTATTATGATGATAATGTAGTTGTATATGGAAGAGAAGATAGTAGTGGTATGATTCAATGGGATAATGCGCAGTCTTTCGAGTCGGAATTTCCAAGCCGAGAATTTATCGGGGATGTTGGAAACCTGGATACAGATCCTGAGCCCGAATTTATAAAAGGAAGACTAGATCATGCTGATGCGGGTGAATGGTCTTTATCTTATTATGATGTAACTCCAGATAATGATGTAACTGGAGATCCAACAACCTGGAGTACGGTTACACTTTCTGAGCAAGGGTTATTGGACGCCGGAGAAGATCCTAAAGTTGCTTTTTATCATTACAATATTGTTGATGCAGACGGAGAAGGACCAAATGATATAGTAGGATCTTGGTATAGTGGAACATCAGGTGTAGGGGATCCACCACCACAATATGCAACTGTATTTTCAAGACCCCAAGAAGGGATCCTAAATAATCAGATACTTGAAGGCGGACCTGGCAATAGACCGGTGCTTGCAAGTGATATAGATAATTATGGCATCGACGAGCTTATAGCTACGGATAAATATGGGATAAAAACTTACGACAATGATAATGACATTTCGATTAGAAAGTCATTTCAACCTATTATGCCAAAGGCTCAATAAATATAATTGAATCTATATGAATGAAGAGGTGCTGAAAAGCACCTCTTTTTATTACTCTTTAAATATTTTTATTATTTTTGTAAAGACGTCGTCGTACTTGGAATGTTTTTTGTAAAAAACTGGGACTTGAGTTTTGAAGCTAGAATGATACACTCCGGGCTTTTTAGTTTTTCCTGTCCAGAGACTTGTCCATTCAGTATTGTCAGGGATTTTATATTTAAAATTCTTCTTGTATGGCGGACATACTAAGATATCTGAACCAAATAAGTATTGATATTTAAATCTTTCTAGATTTTGTGAGTTGTCAAGAATAAAATTAGGCAGATTAATAAGTTTACTAATATTAGATTTAATATAAGGAGTAATCACTTTCCTAATCCGTGTAATTTTTGTAAAGTAATGAATCATATTTTTATCATAAGTTTGAACGTTAGCTTTTGGAAAGCTGCCTTCGTGGGTTCGCATGGTGTGTGTGAATACTCCTAATTCCAGCCATCTTTTCATTAGAATTTTAGATCTAGTTTTCCAGGGAAGTGTTGTATAACCACCAATATCTACGTGTATGTTTGAAATACCACTTATTGAGCTTGTAATCATTGCTAAGGTAGAGGAGGGTAGACCATCATGAAGATGGAGGTCGGGAAATTGGTCGCCAGTCCAAAGAGACATTACATATTTTAATGAGTTGATAGTTGCGGATCTTTGGAAAATAAATAGTTCTGGATTCTCAACTGCGATCTCATAATTCAATTTATTCCAGAGGTAAATATATCTGTGATGAATTTTTGAATAAGAAATATTTTTGTCATAATAATTTAAATTTCCTGACATGTGCTCCCCAAAGTCAGCCATCCAACCCGAAAAACCATTTTCGATCATGTTTTCTTTAATTACATTTTTGAACCATTCATAAGCTCTTAGATTAGTAAGATCCACCATAGCTGATTTAAAAAAAGTCGGGCAGAATATGTCTGTCTTATTATTGTGATCCGAAATTAAGTAGTTTGCATCATGCGCATATTGGTAAATTCTTGTATTTGCTTTTATAAATGGATTGATATATCCAAGTACTTTTAAATTCTTATTATTGATTTTATTGATGAATTGTTTGATATCAGGGTAAAGTTTGTTATCCGGAGTCCATGTCCAATTAACTTGTTGAATAAAAGGCGCCTTAGTCTGTCCGCTCCAATCTTGAATCCAAACAGCATTAATCTTGGCATCGTGCTTCGTTAGTTTGTTAATCTTTTTATTCACTTTCTTTGTGCCACCTTGAATACCGAGTATACATCCATCAAGAGCCCAGTCTGGTGGGTCTATTTCAGCTTTTAAGTATTTTTTAAGTAAAAATTTGGGAAGAGTTGGAAATTTTGTTTTTGCAATTATGATTTTATTAAACTCTCCATGTATATTGATTACCGTTTTTTCTTTTCTAAACTGAAATTCAACATAGCACAATGTATCAACCAAACAGCAATAACCAAGTGAAGATATAAATATGGGGAGGGGTAAGTAGGTTGTAAAATTATTTCCAGAGGATCTAAATAATTTGAACACTTTACTAGTGAAATCATTACTTCTCCCAATCCCTTGTTCTTCTGAAAATACAGGAACTTTCTTCCCTTTAAGGTTTAAGCGAGAGTATTGCTCACCCCCTCCTAAAATAATTTCATTCTTCTTGGCTTTCAATTTTAAGGAAAAAAAATTGATATCTTTTTTTACTTTGTGAGGAATTAATTCGATTTTTTGGGAATGTCTCTGAACTTCAAGTCTAATTGAATTATTGCTTAAAATATCCTTATTTGCTTCACGGGTTATTTCAAGAGGTGTGTCGATTAAGCTTTTGGATTCTAGTGTACGAAAGAAGGAACCCCTTTTATGAGCTACTTTTTCTTCAATATGCCCAAATCTAAATGAGCTATTATAATTGAGAAGATTTTTTATGTGAACATTAGCCATTCGGGTTTGAATATCAGAAGGATTCCAAGTACTAACATAATTATACCACCGACAAACCGGGAAACACGGGAATACTTTCCGTGTATACCAACCATATGCAAAGTGACCATCGCGCTGAAAAAGACAAATAGATCATCAATCATAAAGAAAAATATGTAGATCAATAGATAGGCATGATACTGTAATTTTGATAAATCGCTAAGAGTTAGAACTTGTGTATAAATTGCAGGAAGTCCTGCTGAACATACAACCTCAACAAGATTTACAGAAACTGCTAATGCAGAAATACCAATTAAGGCAATAAGTAGATTCTGTTTCTTTGTGATCTTTTTAAGTTTTTCAAAGAAAGTCTTTCTTTTTTTATTGTTAGATACTTTACAAGCACCCTCCTTGTTAGTATAGAAATCGTAGAAACTGTATATAGCAGCTCCTAAAGCAACAATACCTATGATTTTTTGAAGCCATCCTTGATATCCAATAACCTCGAAAAAGGAGAGCCACAGGAACATGAGTATATAGTACATTACAGCCGAAACTACTATAAATACCGTTCCAAGCGTCCACATTCTCTTTTTATCTTTCATACCAAGCAGAAGACTTATTAGAAACATTAATGCCCACATTGCGCAGGGGTTGAAACCATCTAATACTCCGAGTATTACAGTGAGTACTGGAAGAGAAAACTGACCAGCGTTTACTTCCCCAATTAAAGGAACATGGAACCTTATGTCTTTAAGTCTTCTTATTTCTTCTTGTGTTTGAATTTTTTCATAATTTCCATCCTTGATTTCTTCTACAGGATCACGGTATTGGGAAAGATTCAGGGTTTCTTCTAGCAGATTTTCAATTTCCTGTCCTTTGATTGCATCTGTGTCGTAACCAACAATAGCCTTGGGGCCGATTATGACGATAGGAACTCCGCGATATCTTTCTCCAATTTTTTTAAGTGATTGCTTGGCAAGTTTTTCGTTATCGTTTTCTGAGATCTCATAACTTTTCAGTTCTACATGGTCATATTTCTCAGCTAAATTTTCCAGGAATGGCTTTGCTTTATGGCAATGAGTGCAAGAATTTGACCAAAAGAAATGAAGGTCTATGCTTTTCGATTCCGTCGTATTTTCCTGTGCTTCTACCCAAGTAAAAGAAAATAGTAAACCTACAAAAAGAAAAAAAATCAGCACAAGCTTTTTCATGCTACTGTGTTTATATATTATTTATTACAATTGACAAACTACTTTATTTTTTCAAATTACATTATACTTTAAACACACCAAAGTTTACTAAATAAAATTATAATTCAAATTCATGAAAATAGTTTTTTTTGAGATCCAGGACTGGGAAAAAGAAATTATTCAAAGGCAATTTCCAGATTTGGAGCTTGAATTCTTTAAAGAACCTCTAACTCAACATAGTATTGAAAAGCTAAAGGCCACTGATATTCTTTCAGTTTTCATCTATTCGAAGATTACGAGACAGATGATTCATCAACTTCCAAATCTAAAATTTATTACAACAAGATCCACAGGCTTTGACCATATAGACCTGGAAGCTTGCAGAGATAATAATATTCAGGTAGGAAATGTTCCTTATTATGGTGAGAATACGGTTGCAGAGCATACTTTTGGATTGATATTGTCTTTATCAAGAAATATCCATAAATCATATGTAAGAGTTCAGAGAAATAACTTTTCAACTGAAGGGTTGAAAGGATTTGATTTAAAGGATAAGACCATTGGAGTAATTGGGACAGGAAGGATCGGACTACATGTAATTAGAATGGCAGGGGGTTTCGGAATGGATATTTTAGCTTATGATATTAATCAGGATGGATTTCTAGCTGAAGTTTTAGGGTTTGAATATGTAGGTCTAGATGAGATTTTGAAAAATTCTGATGTTGTGACGCTCCATGTTCCATATAATAAGCATACCCATCACATGATTAATCAGAATAATATAAACAAATTCAAAAAAGGTGCAATATTGATCAATACTTCAAGAGGAGGTTTAATAGAAACTGAAGCATTGCTAACCGGACTAAAAAAAGAGATACTTTCCGGTGTTGGTCTGGATGTTATTGAAGGAGAGGAATATATAATTGAAGACAAGCAAATGATTCGTGACGACGAAGAATCCGAAGTGTGGGCCCAGATTGTTAAAGACCAGATGATTCTGCATAATGAGAATGTAGTTTTTACTCCTCATATTGCTTTTTATAGTCAGGAGGCCTTGGAGAGAATTTTAGATACAACGATAGTAAATATTAGAAAGTTTCAAAAAGGTGAATTTACCGATTCCTTAGTTTAATACTTACAATGAAGGAAATACTATCCGTTACACAATTTAATACAGTAATAAAAAGTTTCATACAGGAGCTGGGTATTTTTAGGGTGAAGGGAGAAATTACAGAACTTACAATAACAAGCCGGAAAGGGGTTTACATGACTCTGTCTGATGGCAAGTCAAATTTGAATATAAGTGGGTATGCTCCTAAGATTAAGGGGCTTGATATGGTTGAAAAAGATATGAATGTGATAGTTGAGGGTGTTTCTGATATATATGTTCCTTATGGTAAGTTTTCTCTATCTATACATTCTATTGAACCAGAAGGAGCAGGAGCTCTGGCAATAGCATATGAGAAACTGAAAGCAAAGTTGAAAAAAAATGGTCTTTTTGATGAAGAAAATAAAATAAGTTTACCCCAATTTATTACCAAAATTGCCTTACTTACAGCGAAAAAGTCTGCAGCATATTCAGATTTTGTAAAAATTCTACAAGAGAAAAAAGCAGGAATTGAGGTTGACTTTTATCCTGTAACTGTACAGGGACAAAAAAGTGAGAAGAGCATTTTGGATGCTATGGAGAAGTTATCTATGAAACAATATGATACCATCGTTTTAACCAGAGGTGGAGGGAGTTTGGAAGATTTGAAAAGTTTTAATAGTGAAAAGATAGCGAAAACAATTTTTTCTTCCAAGATACCTTACATAGTTGGAGTAGGACATGAGAAAGATGAAAGTATATGTGATTTTGTTGCAGATGTAAGAGCTTCCACCCCCTCTCAATGTGCATACTATTTAGTTAATCAGAACAAGAAATTTAATGACAAGCTAGACGAGAAGTTTGTTTTTATCGCTGAATATTTGTTAAATAAGAAAGTGAATCTTTTTAATGAATTAATAAAAGTGGAGGTAAACATTGAGAATGTCTTGAATGCAAAGATAACACAAGTTAGGGAGAAGGTCTTGTCTTTCGAAAGAATTTTAAATTCATTTGATGTAGCAACAGTTTTGCAAAGGGGTTTTGCCATTGTGAAGAAAAAAGGAGATATTGTAACTACAGTTAATAAATTAAAAAAATCAGATAACATTCAAATATCCTTACAAGACGGGGATTTAGAAGCGGAAGTTAGTAAAATATTAAATTAAATTTTAATTAATTAATATGGCTAAAAAGAAAAAGATTGAAGAAAAAATTAAAGATTTGGATCAAATAATAGAAATGTTTGAAAGCGGTGAAGTTGGGCTTGAAGAAGGCGTAGAGCATTTTAAGAAAGGGAAAAAAATTATAAAAGAAATAAAAAACGAATTGGAATCAATTGAGCTTGAAATAAAGCAAATAAAGGAATAGAAGCTATTATCTACAACTACTAGCTTAAATTCTGGCTATATAATCATGACATAACAATTGAGCCTAAAATTGTATATGTTATATAATTCGTGAGTGTCTACATTACTTTCTTATTTTTTGCAATGAAAATCCTATTGATGGAGGATGATAAATTTATTGCTACGTTTATCATGCGAAATCTCAAAGATAAAGGTTACGCTATAGACTGGACCGCTGATGGTAAAGAAGGCCTCGAATTAGCACGTGTAAATAAAGGGAGTTATACTGTAATTGTTGTAGACATAATCCTTCCGGAAGTTAATGGTTTAAAAATTATTGAAATATTGAGAAAAGAAGAGGATAAAACACCAATTCTAATATTATCAAGCCGCGACAAAACCGAACAAAAAGTTGAAGGTCTAAACATAGGGGGAGATGATTACTTGACGAAACCCTTCAAGATTTCCGAACTTCTTGCAAGAATTAGAGCCCTTAGTAGACGTAATGAAGTAGAGACAGAAGAAGTTATATCTATTGAAGGACTAACGATCAACCCGAATGCACATGAGGTAAGGAAAGAAGGTAATTTGGTTGAATTAACAAATCTCGAGTTCAGACTCTTGTACGTCCTTATGAAAAATAAAGGGCAGGCAGTAAGTAGAGCGGGTATTTTAGACCAAGTATGGGATAGACGCGGGGAGAAAATGTTGTCTAATTCAATCAGTGTTCATATTAAAAACTTAAGAAAGAAAGTCTTTACAGGAAAACAAAAAGATCTACTAAAAACTATAAGAGGTATTGGATATTCAATAAAACCTGAGTGAATACCTCTGAACATAAGTTGTTCTGTTTTCTATCTATTTGTAATCTCAAATGTCTTCAGTTAAAAAAAAGCAGAATAAAGATACTTCAAAAAAAACAAATCTTTTGTTATGTAGTAAAGTTATATTTGATAGGCTTCCCGTTGGAATATTAATTTACAGCACAAAAACAAGAGAAGTTATTTACTTAAACAAACTACTAGAAAAACTATTATCAATAGAACTTCCAGATGTTAAAAGGAATATAACAAACGTTTTTAGTTCAATTTCAAATAAGAAAAAGAGAAATGAGGTAATTGATAAATTAAAGAAAAGTTGCAAAGTTAAGAACCAAGGAGATTTAGAGTCATTAAACTTTGAATATGAAATAATTTCCAATTCCTCGAAAAGGAAAATTAGGCAGATGTGTTTTAATTCCAAGGAAGAAGGGCTTATTTATATGACTTTTTGGGATATTACCGAAGAAAAGGAGATTGAAGATCAAGTGCAAAAGTCGGAAAAGAAATATTTAGGTTTTCTCTCTAATCTTCCGGATAGCTGTTTTGTAATTGATGAAAACTTAAGATTGGACTTTATAAATAATGCAGCATGTAAGTTGTTGCAGATTGATCCCGAGGAATTTATAGGCAAGAAGTTAACCAAGATAATCCCAGATCGAAAACCTATAGCGATATACAAAGCCTTCAAGAGAGCCCTGCAAACAGGAGAGACAACACGAGTTGAAAGTCTGCTCATTCTCCCTGATGAAAAAGAAAGAGCTTTTGATATCTTAATATCCAAAGTAGAAGGCGGAATTATTGTATTAGCAAGAAATATTACGGACGAACATAAGACGAAATTAGCTTTGGAAGAAAGCAAACAAAAATTTTTTGAATTATTTGAAAATATGAGCAGTGGTGTGGCTATTTACGATCCCGTAGACGGAGGAGAAGATTTTATTTTCACTGATTTCAATAAAGCAGGTGAGTGGATAGAGGGGCTTTCTAGAGATGATTTAATTGGTACAAGAGTATCAAAGGTTTTTCCTGGTATTAAGGAATTTGGTTTATTAGATGTTTTAAGAGACGTTTATAAGACTGGAGAACCTAAACATCATCCAGTAAAATTTTATAAGGATGGCAGAATACAGGGATGGCGAAGGAATTATGTTTTTAAAATTTCTTCAGGACAAATAATTGCAATTTATGATGACATAACTGAATTGAAAAGAGCAGAGGAAGAAAAAAATCAGTTAATAAGTCAACAGAATATCTTGCTTGAAAATATTTCCGAGGGTGTTTTTTTAAAAGATACTAAGGGTAAGTTTGTGGCCGTTAACCAAGCTTATATAGATTTAATGCCCTATATCAATAAAGATCCTGCAGGAAAAGGATTATTTGAAGTTTTTCCTAAAAATATCGCAAAAAAATATAACAAACTTGAAAAGAGAGTATTAAAGGAAGGTAACAAAATTATTGCAGAGGGAGTATTAGAGCATAAGGATGGGAGGCAAATTGACATAATTTCTTCCTTAGTACCTGTTACAAATTCAAAAGGTGAAAATACAGGTATTGTGGGAACGCTTTTTGATATGACTAAACAAAAAGAGGCGGAGAAAATTATTAAAGAATCAGAACAAAGGTTTAGAGTTTTATACGAAAATGCTCCTATCGCTTACCAATCTTTAGATGACAAGGGCAGAATATTAGAAGTCAATAAGGCCTGGCTTACAATGCTTGGATATCAAAAGAAAGACGAGGTTATAGGAAAAAGTTTTACTGAATTTCTTACTAAAAAGTATAGAAGTAAATTTAAAGGTAAATTTAATGATTTTAAGAAGATAAAAGAGATTCACAATGTGGAGTTTGAGATTAAGAAAAAAAGTGGGGAGAAAATCATCGCAAGTTTTGAAGGAAAGGCAAGTTACGATGAGAATGGAAAATTTGTAAGGTCTTTTTGTACAGCGTACGATATTACAAAAAGAAAAAGAGCGGAAAGGGATTTAAAAGCCAGTCGAAAGAGATATAAGGCAATCATAGAGGACCAATCAGAACTTATCTGCAGGTTTAAACCTGATGGTGAAATAACTTTTGCAAATGAAGCCTTTTTGAAATTTTTTGCAAAAGATGGCCAGATAATAATAGGTTCAGATATTAAAGCTACCGTATTTAAAGAGGACAGACAAAAGGTTAGGGGGAGGTTTAGCTTATTAAATAAAAATAAGCAGCTAAATAAAGGTCTAAACAGGAATGTTGACAAGAACGGCAAGATGCGCTGGATAAGCTGGACTAACCGGGCAATATTTGACGAAACAGGCAAATTAGCAGAAATACAGTCCACAGGTAGAGATATTACTGAGGAAAGGGAGATGAATCTGGCGTTACGTGAATCTGAGAATAAGTATAGATCTTTGGTTGAGAATTTGAAGCAGGGGATTTTACTTTATAGTCAGGAAGGCGTAATCTTTCTAAATTCTGCACTTGCAGAGATTGTTGGTATACCGGAATCAGAAAAAATTGAACCTCAGTTTTCTTTAGAAGAGATTTGGGAATATATTCATCCTGACGATCGAGAGCAGATTAGAGATAATGCTCTAAATAGATTCAAGGGTAAGAAAGTGACACCGAATTATGAGATGAGAATAATAAGAACAGATGGGGAGATAAGGTGGGTAGAAGGATATTCAACAGTTATTGAATATTCTGGAAAACCTGCAATACAAACTGCATTATGGGATATAACTAATCAGAAAAAAGCCAGGGAGGAGCTCGAAAAAGCAAAACAATTAGCTGAGTCTTCTTCAAAAGCAAAAGAAGAATTTTTAGCAAACATGAGTCATGAGATCAGAACACCTTTAAATACGGTAACTGGTATGTCCGAAGTATTACTTCAAACTGAACTTTCTAATGAACAAAAAGATTTTGTTGAGGCCATTAAACTCTCTTCTGATAATTTGCTTATGATCATTAATGATATATTAGATATTTCTAAAATTGAAGCAGGGCAGATGGTTTTTTCTGATAATGTTTTTAATATTAGAAAGCTATTAGACAATACATTAAAAACCCAGATGTATAAAGCACAAGAAAAAAACCTGAAAGTTGGAATAATAGTTGATTCCAAAATTCCGAAAAAGCTTTTGGGTGATGAGGTTAGACTCAATCAAATACTTTTGAATTTACTAAATAATGCAATTAAATTTACTTACAAGGGTAAAGTGACATTGCAAGTGGATTTAATAAGAAGCAAGGAAACGGAAGTGGAATTGCTATTTAAGGTTAAAGACACTGGGGTGGGCATTCCGCAAAGCAAACAGAGATATATATTCGATAGTTTTACTCAGGTTAAAAATCAAAAAGATAAAAAGACTGAAGGAACTGGACTAGGCCTTGCGATAGTCAAAAGATTGGTTGAAATGCAGGGCGGAGATGTAGAAGTAAAGAGTAAGGTGGGGAAAGGTTCAACGTTTAGTTTCAATATGAAGTTTAGAAAAATTTCAAAGAAAGAACAAAGAAAAAAAGATACCAACAAAGTCGAAAAGAAAGATAGCCTGAAAAAGAAAAAGATTCTGGTTGTAGAGGATAATGTTATGAACCAGGTTATTGTCGGGAGACTGCTAGAACAATGGGGAGCTGAAGTTGAGAAAGCAGGTGATGGCAAGGAAGCCTTGGATTATATGAAGAAAAGGAAGTTTGATCTTGTTCTTATGGATTTAAATATGCCAGGTATGGGGGGGTATGAGGCAACGGAAAGAATCCGAGATAGTAAGGATGAAAATACTGCGCAAGTGCCGATTATTGCAATGACAGCCCATGCCTTTCTTCAGGTGAAGGAAAAAGTTCTAAGTTCCGGCATGGATGATTATATTACTAAACCTTTTAAGAGTTCGGAACTCTATTCGAAAATAATTAATTTAATTGAGACGTAAAAAATGTATCAACATTTTGATCTCAACAAAATCTATGAATATTTCGGAAAGGATAAAGCTATAATTCAAGAATTGATTGAAAAATTTAAAGAGGAGATAACCGAAGGAATAAAGGGGATAGAAATTTTTTTACAGAATGAGGAGTATGAGGGCATTGCAGATATTAGTCATAGAATTAAATCCTCGTTGCAGTATTTTGGAGCAGAAGAATTGCATGACTTAATTATAAATGTAGAGAAGATAGCAAAGTCCCAAAATGGTATAAAGCAGATACCCGTTCTTATTGAGAAATTTAATAAAATATATCAGGAATTGGAAAAAGAACTTATTGAATACAAAAATAGTTAATACTATGTTTTGAGTTTACAATCTTCTGTAAACAGATTATGAGCAGTAATTTTCATTGATTTGTAGATATGGGAACTACCTGGACTCCAGGATTAAAAACTCTTGTTCCCCGAAAGGCGTAGTGACTTTAATTTTCTCTCCCTTTTGTTTTCCATCTAGAGCTTGAGCCAGGGGAGAATTCATAGATATATATCCTTTACCTGGATTTGTAAGTGAAGGTAAAACAATTGTAAACTCTTTTTTTCTACCTTTATGCTTTAATGTAAAGGATTTTTGTTGGAAATCCGATTCATCAAGTTGGGCTAAATTTTCTTGCAAACTATCAATCTTTTTGGTGAGTAGCTCTTTTTTATCTTCTAGATGTTGTAGTATAACTCTATCTTCGGAATTATTTTCCAGTCTTTCTTGTTCAATCAGTTTAATAATTTCAGAAATTTTTTCTTTCAAATATTTGATTTTAGACAGTATTTTCTCTTTGCTTTGTTTATCCATGATAATTTTGAATAAAAACTAAAAGGAAAAAGTCCTTGATTTGTTATAGTATAACTAACTAAATATGAAGAGAAAGTGAAGTTAAATAAATAGTAGATTTATATGTTCCCTTGTATCTGAGATAATTACGCAATTATTTAATAAAAGTATATTCTTTTGATGATTAATAAATCTTCGGTCCAGACAGTAGACCAATCTAACCTGAATAAAGTTTTCAAAAAACCACTCTATAACTCTTATTCTTTTAACAATATTACCGGTTCAATTCTTAAAATTTTTGGGAAAGCAGAAGAAACAGGTTTACCAAGCGATGTATTTGAAGGATTCGATAAAAAATATAAAAAAGTTGTATTCATTTTAATTGACGCTTTTGGATGGAATATGTTTGAGAGAAATTTTGAGAGAATAAAATCCCTAAAAAATATAGCTGTGATTTCACGAATTTCAAAATTGACTTCTCAGTTTCCCTCGACGACTTCTGCACAGATTACGACTCTGAATACAGGTTTATCAGTGGGTGAAAGCGGAATTTACGAGTGGAGACAATATTCTCCTAAACTCGATCGTATTATTCTTCCGCTGAAATATTGTTATTTGGGAGATAAGGAAAAATACACAATTCTAGAAGATGGCATTGATCCAGAAGATATTTTTCCTAGAAGTAATTTTTATAAGAAATTAAAAGATTCTGGAGTTATACCCTTTACTTTAAACTATTCTGGGTATGCAGATTCTCCATTTAATCAAGTAGTTAATAAAGATACTGAAAATCTAAGATATAACACTTATTCTGAAGCTTTAGTAAAGATTAGGGATTTAATTAAGACTATAAAGGTCAATTCATTTATTTACCTATATCTTGCAAATGTTGACTCGCTTGTCCATATGTATGGTCCTGATACATCTTATGTAGACGCTGAGATTGAATCATATTTCACTCTACTTGAAAATTTGCTTTTATCTAAATTGAACAACGAAAGAAGGGAAACGTTATTTATTATAACTTCAGATCATGGTCAGGTAGCAACTAATCCTGAAACTACAATTTATTTAAATCAGAAAATACCGGGTATAGAGGAATATATTGAACGAAATAATAGAGGAGAAATACTGATTCCTGCAGGGTCTCCAAGAGATTTCTTTTTACATATTAAGAAAAGCAGAGTAGAGGAAGCCGTAAGAATGCTCTCTGACGAATTATTTGGTAAAGCCGAGGTGTACAAAACAAGTGAATTAATAAAGAAAGGATTATTTGGACCGGTTAATAAAGAATTCAAAAATATAGTTGGGAATGTTGTAATCTTGCCTTATGTTGGTGAAACAGTGTGGTGGTATGAGCAAGATAAGTTTGAAGTCGATAAACTGGGAGGCCATGGAGGACTTACAAAACAAGAAATGGAGATACCTTTTATTCTTTTTGAGTTATAGTTTATGTTTACTTAAAAAATACTAACTGCTTATGATGGTGAAACTGGGCAAAGATTTCTACCAAGAATCAGCCATAGAGCTTGCTCCAAAATTTCTGGGCAAGAAATTGGTGCATGAAACTGAAAAAGGAAGAATTTCTGGGATAATTAATGAAGTGGAAGCTTATCCCGCTCATGTGGACGAAGTCTCCCATGGAAATCAGAGAACAAAGAGGACTGAAGTATTATACAAATCAGGAGGATATGCCTATGTTTACTTGATCTATGGTGTCCACCACCAATTTGCAGTTGTTGTCAATAAGAAGGAAGTTCCAGAGGTAGTATTTGTAAGGAGCGTGATTCCAAAAGAAGGAATAGATTTAATGAAAGAAAATTTTGCAAGGGAAGTGAGAAATATAAGAAGATTAACTGGATCTCCAGGTAATCTATGCAAATCTTTTAGTATCAATAAAGAACATTAT
Organism: Candidatus Dojkabacteria bacterium; assembly: GCA_014729085.1. GTDB lineage: Bacteria > Patescibacteriota > Dojkabacteria > B142 > WJKM01 > WJKM01. The sequence continues at coordinate 271,346 of WJKM01000011.1, forward strand.
GGTCTTGATTTGACAACAGATGAGATTTTTATTGAAAACACCGATATTAAAATTTCTCCTGATCGAATTGTTTCAACAGAACGTATAGGTATCAGTAGCAAATTAAAAGGTAGTACTAATAAATTTAGGTTTAAGATTGATAGGATCTGAGAATATTTTGCAGAGGGCTTATGTCGATATGACTTTTACTAATTTCACTATCCTCTGTTTGTTTATATTTTTGAATAAACTCTTTTAAGTTTTGTATGAACCTTTTCCTTGAATACTTAAAAACTAGATTGTTGAATACAAACTCTATTCTTTTTTCAAGTTCGTTTCCATAGTGGATAATTGCTTTTTCGGGAAACTTGCCTGCTTTAAAAGCAAGCTTGATATATTCCCATCTTGTAATGTTTATATATTCGATTTTGTCAGCATCGCATAAAACCTTGCTTTCGATTGAACTTAGTTCCTCCTTTGAGGCTGGACCGTCTATCTCGTCGATTACTTTAAGAACTTCATTAGATTTAGAGTTGGGATATCCGTATTCTTGAAGCACTTTTATCAGTTTCTTATTCTTGTGGTTTTTGCGGTCTACATCATGCCACCATGCAGCAATGGTAATCAATTCCTTGTCTACTTTTTTTGAAAGATTTTCGTTTAGAATTATTTTTAGACAGTTTTCCCAGACTTTGTAATGATGGGTTAGGTCATGGCCTAAGTCGAAAGGATTGTCCAGAAGTATTTTTTGAGCTTTGTGGATTATCTCGAACACAATAGTATCTATCTGCATAAAAGATTTTGTTTTTTTGAGTTAAAATAATTTATTTTGTTTGTTTTTCATAAAGCCCGATTAATTCAGCTTCGTCTAACACGTGTCCGTCCATAGCTTCTATTAGATCATCCTTTGTAGCATTTGTATCAAGACCTAATTTTGTATCTAAAGCATAGAGTTTGAAGAAGTATCTGTGTTCTCCAATTGGCGGACATGGTCCTCCGTAATCCAGTTCATCAAAATTATTCGTTCCTTGGGTTCCTCCGTTCGGGATGGTGTTTTCTCCAACTTCGGTTGTTTTTGGGTCTATATTAAATACCACCCAATGCACCCAGGTCATTTTTGGGGCGTCTGGGTCTGGAGCATCTGGGTCGTCTACAATTAGAGCTAAGGTTTGAGCATTTTCAGGTACTTCAGAAAAAGTCAAAGGAGGGCTAATATTTTCCCCTTCGCAGGTGTACTTGGAAGGTATATTTTCGTTGTGGTTAAATTCAGGGCTTTTAATCTGCATAGTGATTTTTGGTGTAATAGATAAAGTAGATTCCTTGATTGGCTCTTTATTGTGTTCATTTCCTACAGGGGTTGGTTCTGGATCCCGGCTTTGGTCAGGAGAAGCTATGGCTAGAAAATAAAAGGCTATTGAGGCAAAGATAATTATAAGTACTATTAAAACTGAGGCTGTATTTTTCATAATACTTTTCTTAAATTTTATCTTCTGAGTAGATAGTTACATTTTAGCATTAAAGATTATGTTACAAAACAATTTCTATCTGGAAAGAAGCGGGATTTTCTCCCTTTTTTTAAAAGTATATACTATCTCAGGAATAGTTAAGAAGATTTGTCAATACTTAATTATAAATTTTACAACTAGTTTTATGCTTCTTCCTACTCATTTTTGGATAAGTACATTAGCTGCGAGTCAACTAGACCTTACAGGTTCTGATTTAATACTTGCTTACGTTTTTGGAACTTTTATTGATGTTGATCATTTATTCCCTTTTTTAAAAGAATATACAAAAGAAAAAGCGCAGTTTTCCGACTTATTTGATACAGAAAAGAGTTTTCATACTTTTGTTCATGAGCCGCTAGGTGTAATACCAACAGCAATTTTTTCCTGGCTTTTAAACTCCTATATACCAATTTTATTTTGGTTTGTTCATATATTCACAGACCATATAATACTAAAATCGAAAAAGCGTCCTTTTTATCCCTTTTCAAAGAAATTTTATAAGTACGGTATTTTTCCTCAAGGTACAAAAATAGAGTGGATTATTAGTTCTCTTTTAAGTTTTGCAGGAATAATCTGGCTGATACTTTTTTAATTTTGATCTCTTATAGTAAATTGTTTTGAGATTTTGAATATCAATGATATAATCCACTATATTTACTTCTAAATGTATTAAATTATGGAACAACCAGTGTTTTTGCAGGCAATTGCGCCTTCTGGCCAAGGTCAAGAAGCTAAAGATCAGATAATACGTAGATTAAGCGGATTTGGAATTGATTTCGATCTTACTGTAAGCCGGAGCAAAGAAGAGGGGCAGGTTGACCGTGTATATGGTATGGGAGTGGGCAATAGGCAAGGAGCGGAGATAGAGGCTACCAGGCAATTAAATGAAGAGGAATGGTTACCAGCTACGGAAGTATTGGCTGCATGGACTCCTAAACCTAAAGTTGCTATGCACCCAATAGGATTCATGGATTTACCTGCATTTACTTTACATGTGGAAAGAGAATAAAATTCAACTCTATTTATATGGAAGCCGAGGCGAGAAATATAGTTTACCCTTCAATCGTAATGGGAGAATCCTCTGATTCGTGGCCTGTTGCGGCTATTAGAATGGCAATGGAGCTAAGATGTGGAGAATGTGGTTTATCCCGTGAATGTAGACCTAAGGTAGTTGATGAAAAAGGTCCTCGAGGGCCCGGTATGCAAGGGGGATGTGTTCATTTACAAGCATGCCGTATTGCAAATTGTGGGCAAATGGTTGTTTAAGATATAAAACTTCTGTTTTTAAGTTTCTTTGTTTGGATCAATACCAATAGCTTCAATTCTAAACTTATATCCTTCAGGACAAGTCCACGAACCATGTGCACATGGATAAGTACCTGGAGATAGAGCATTTAGTAAAGCATCGAATCCACTAAGTTGTACAGCTTTTACCTCTCCAAGTTTGACGTCTAAAGATAGTGGTTCATTGATTTTTAAGATGCTTTGTAGAATGTGCGGTTCTACTTGCGAGAGGGCGGATGCAATTGGCAGACCTTGATCTGAGAATCCATCAGCCATCAATCCACTTACGCCTACTATACGAGCTAATTCATTTAAACCAGAACAGTGTAACAATGCTCTTGGGTCGCAGAATTCTATTTGTATTTTTGAGTAAGGTTTTATTTCCATATCTATCCCATAATAATCGGTAGTTGTAATTATATCAATTGAAAAGTTTTTGATTCAAGCTTTTTAAACCAATATTCGTAATGGCAGTGATAAGAAATAGAAGCTTTGAGGCAAAAATTTTTAAAGGATAGTGGGAATTACAGAACTAAAAAAACTGAGGCCCGTTTTCATTGGAATTGCAGGAGCTTTATTTTTACATGAGATACAAGATGATATTGACGATGAAATTTTCGGCTATGAAGATTTGGAGAGGAAATAGCAATAAGCTTTGACGAAGTTATCGATAGAATAGGTGTCTTAGAACAAAAAGAAAAGAAAGGGAATAGAAAAAACCAAACTTCCGAAGCTTAAAAGAAGTCTAAAATTCTCTTTCTTATTAAAATTATTAGGCTACAGCATCTAATACAACAACCAGTCCAATAATTCCAACCAATATTGCCATACAGACACCGACTATAATCAGTGCCATTTTATTCTTATCTTTTTGTGTTTTTTGGCTGTTTACTGCTTTTGTAGCTGCGTTTGCTGCTATTCTTTCAATAAGCCCCATCAGTATTTGTTAATAAATTTAAGTATATCCTATATTATATTGAGTTTGTAGTTTAAAAACAATGGTTTTGCAGATTTGCAAACAAAAACTCTACATTGTCTATTTTGATAATACAAGGGAGATTTTTTATTTGTGAATTTTTATGCTAGAAGTTGTTTGATAGCACGTCTTCTACGGTAAGGCTTAGTTCAATTAAATCCTCTATACTTTCTTCTGTGAAATAAGCAGATTCCCCGATCTCATTGTATTCATCGCCTATTTGGATTCTGGTTCTTCCCAAGATATCCTGTTCAGTAATTTGAAATATTAGATCCATTGTTGTGGGATTTAAGCAGACAATTTTATCAACTCCGTCATCCCGATCAAAGGGACCGTCTTGATATAACTCACACATCATCTCCTCAGTTTCAAAATCAGGAATGTATCTTTGGTCCAAGCTATGAGTCCAGAAACTTCTTTCTGTTTCCGAGTTCCAAGCGGTTATCTCAGAAAGTGGGGTATTATCAAAAGGATTTTCGTGATCCATGGCTCGGATGTTTCATTAAATTGAAAAGTATTGAGCTTCTAATTTGCTTGCGACTTAGCACGTTCTGTTGCTAGGCATTGTAAACACGTAAAGATACCTTGTTCTTCTCTTATATCTGGCTTTAAGTATATACATTCAGGTAGAACACCCTGGTCAGATCTCTGTACTTCTTATAAAGGTATACCACAGGGTGGCTGGATTGTTATTAGTTTTTCCATAGTGAGAGTGAGTTAGAATAATATATTTGGATTATATCATTTAACTGGATTTGGTGTATAGTATTGGGCTAAATCGATAGTAATGGCTTTGTGTATTGAAAATAAGTAAGTTTTTTCATATAATCCAATATACCTATATTAATTATTATTAAATTTAAATGGAAGACAAAGATCCTGCAATAACCATTGTGTCTGCTACCCCAAAACCAGATGGAGTTAGAGTAGATGTGGGTGGTAATTGCCCAGAGTGTGTAGAAAATGTTGCTGGTATGCTACAACAAGCAGCACAAGAAATAGGAGCAGAGGTTCTACCACAAGTAAATCCTTCTCAACCTAATTTTACAACTGGAGGCTGGGAAGGGAATCCGATCTGGGATGAGATGAGAGAACAAGGAGAGACTAGAAGAAGAGTTGTAGGAGTTTCACCTATTGTCGGAACGGATTAAATAATTCTGTAATGTAGAAAAGAGAAGATGATTTGTCTTCTCTTTTTATGTTTTAAGCTTGTCCGGTTAAAATTTCTATCGTGGTTGCTTCTGGTAATGGCGGCATATTACAAAAAGCTGGATCAACTACATTTTTTTGATACCAGACTGAATTTAATAGTAAGTCTGGTTCTCCGTGTACAATTGAAAATAAGTGTCCTCCTTGCTCTGTCTTCTGCCATCCTGTACAAAGTCCTTTTTGCAAAACCGGGCAACCATCCCTACGATCACAGCATCTGGCAATTTCTGGAGGAAGGGGAAGCCTTGTCCCGCCTTGGTTTATGAGATGTATTTCTCCTAAGCCTGGTTGTAGGTATACAGCACCTTGAATTTCGTTACCAAAGTGAAGAGAGCCTGCTCCTATAAGATTTGCTTCCATACATTTAAGATAATGAATAACAATATGGATTATACCAAATGCGAGGAAGATTTTTCTTTCCTATGTGTTTGACACGCTAGCTTACTTTAAAATAAACTCAAAATAAATATCTAAAATAATATCTGTATATCATGAACAAAAATCAGGAAGTGGCAAGACAAGATTCGTGTAATAAGGAAATTTACAAACTCAGAGTTAAGATAGGGGGAGATGAGTTTGATTTTGAATGTCCCGATAAGCATACTTTAGTGCATGAGGGGATTGAACTTCTAGGTAATACCTTCGGGAGGTACAAACCTCAGGATATAAGGGCAAGAATTAAGAAGAGTAGGGAGGAAGAATAAAAATTCGGAGGATTTACTTAATTCCTGGATGTAACTATGTTCAAGTATTGTCTAACTTTTAGAGATTTAAGTCAAAATGATTACTCGGACTAGTTCTCCAAGAGGTAGTCATTAGATTTTTAACAGAAAAAATCCAAGCTTATTGTTTTTGTAAATCGGCACGCCCTCCTTTTCTTAATTTCATTTTTTGAGCTTTTTTCCATACAAAATTAAAGAGCTGCTTCTGCATACGGGCTAAATTTTCATTATGCAGTTCAACTCCGAATGCCTCATCTATATATGTATAGATTGCAACCACGTTGTTATAAATAAGTAGTTCAAAGTCCATTTTCAGATCATCAGGGTCTATGTATCTAAGTTTATGATGTTTATCTATGTATGCCTGGATATTTGTGTAGGGATCAAAGTGCTGTATGTTAGTAAGTTGACGTGTAACAATACCCCTTTTAACAATTTCCAGCCTCATCTTTTCTGCAAATTCTTCACCCGTAAAAGGATGCATACCTTCGGAAATCTCGAAAATGCAGATTTCATCTTTTGCTTCAAGTGAGTTCCAGGTTATTTGCTTTAGTCCTTCTGGACCTTCGTAATAAAAAGTTTTAGATGATTTTGAGGAGCCTAATTTTATCTCTTCCAGTTTTTTCAGGAGTTCTTGCTTACTGGTTTTAAGTTCAGCTAGTTCATTCTCCTTTTCAATTAAGATAAGGTCTAGATTTTTCAAGGATTCAATTTGAAATTTTTTACCTCTTGAGGCTAAAACTTCCTTGACAAGTCCTTTTCCAATTAGGTTTTTTAACAGTCTATATACTTTAGTCCTTCCAATTCTGGTTTTCCTGCTTATTTGCAAAGCAGACTGAAGATCGTTTTGGATAAGAAACAGATATACAGAAATTTCGTCTCTGTTTAGTCCAAACTTAAGAAGTTTTTGTTTTATTTGATTAAAGGATCTGTCTGTTTGATCGGACAACACTTTTGGGATTGCTTTGTTTATAAACTAAAATATGTTTAGAATAGTATAACATTTTAAATTTCTGACTATGTTTAATTTAATGTTGCTTACAATCAGTACGTGCTTGGCATTGATTTCTCCTATAATCTATTCAATCGAAATTATTCGAGGAAATGCCCGGCCACATAGAACAACTAGACTAGTTCTACTCATTATTACAAGTCTTTCTACAGTTTCTCTTCTTGCGCAGGGAAATAAGACTGCTGTATGGCTTGCATTTGCATCTATGCTTCAATCTACAGTTATTTTTCTGTTAAGTTTGAAATATGGAATGGGGGGCAAGTCAGGTTTTGATATTCTGTGTTTGTTAATTGCCTTTCTTGGAATTATTTTATGGCAGGTAACTCGAAATCCTATATTCGGTTTAGTTTTTTCTGTATTTGCAGATTTTATAGGTATGGTTCCAGCTATCCTAAAAACATATAGACAACCTGAAACCGAGGTTTGGTTATTCTTTGCCTTGGATACAATAGCTGCCTTATTGAATCTGTTGGTTGTAAGTAATTACACATTTAGTGAAGTTCTTTTTCCTGTATACATTTTTGTTATTAATCTGGTTATGGTATTTCTGGCTTTAAGAAAACAAGAGATCTGAAATAGATCAAATACTAGACATATATGTTAAAGTAATCTAAAATTTTCTATAAATAATTTTGGTTACGGAAAGATATGTTTAATAAAATAAAGCAGGCACTTGTCATTATTTTTATCGTTTTGATAGTACTTGTAAGTACGAGAGTTCTAATTCTTTACCTTCCGATGGATCATACAACGGGCATTATTAAAACTTGGTTGGATTTTACTTCGTTGTTTATTAAGCCCTGGGAAGGTATTTATCCTGATATCGAAAAAGGAAAGTCGATACTTGAAATCTCTTCCTTAGTCGCCATTCTGTTTTATGCCACTACGGGCTTTATTTTCCAAAGATCACTAAGGGTCGTTAAATACAAAAAATTTCAGAAAGTATTTGCCTCGATTGTAGACACTCTCTTTAAACTAGTTGAATTAGAATTTGCTACAAGATTTTTGTTAAAACTTTCTAGTGCATCACACAATAGTATTTTTGTAAGGATTATCTATACACTCTCGAATTTTATTCACAGACCTTCAAGCGAGTTTTTGGGAGATCTCAAGTTTGAAGATTTTGGGGGCGTAATAGAGTTGAGTACTTTAATATTACTTATTATTGTGTTCATCCTTGATGTTATTGCACAGAGATCCATCCGAATTCTTTTTGGCGAAGTTGAAAAAAACAAGCCAGATGAATAGACTTCAATCTAGATATTATGAAGATAAAATGTCAAATATAAGTGATGAGAAATAACAAAAGAGAGAGTTAGGCGACACGAGTAGGGGATATCAATTTTTGAAACATACCGATTGAAAAAGTTTGAAAAGAGTCCGCTAGACTCCAACCGAAATGACTGTTAGGATGTATATAATTTATTTATTGTATTTCTGAAAGATTTTTCGTAGAAAGAAGTGGAGGATAGTATATCAAATATTAAACAATTCTTTTGATTATATTTAATCACTTTCTTCAAATACTGCTATTCCTTGAAGTTCCTGCGATATTTGTTCATAAATTGTGCGTGAAACAGGTCTGACTTGTACTTCATATTGGCCGGCTCTAAAAGCTCTGAGGGTTGGGGTGCCATATGCAGCAAATTGATTAGCAATATATTCGTCATAAGAATTCCCTTGTATTGCCTCTTCAACAATTAAACGAAATGAGTTTGGTACTCGTTCATTTTCAATGAATAGCCGTCCAGATTCATTATCGGTTAGTTCGTATTGGTTTTCAATATCCCCGTAAAGATTTTCGTGTACAGGTGGTTGAGCGAATTCGGTTGCAAAGAGACTCGCAAACTCACTTGAGTCTGCCTGGAAATCAGGGTTTACCCTTACATAGCTTGGGATTTCACCGTTGGGATTGTCGAAGACAGTTGCAGCTTGGGCACTCATCCAAGGACCAAGTGGATTTAAGTAAATTCTGTATGGAACAGCCTCGCCATCGACGATTTCTCCTTCGTCATATAGAATATAGTCGTCGGCATGCATTAAGTATAAGGTTTGGTCACCGTGATCTATCGTAATATTTGGGTTTCCTGAGTCATCCTGATAAAAAATTTCAAAGGATCTATCAATGGCTGTTACAAAGTCATCTGTTAATCTGTATCCTTCAAAACCGGTGACTATCTCTATTGGATCGCCATCTAAATCAAAGTTTTGGACTGAATGTCTACAGTTTTCATCCCACAGTTCGGTTACTTGATTTGCATAGTCCCATATTGCCAGGTCCCATCGTTCTTCGTCAGTTGCATCCCAGCCATCACCTTCGGGATCAATTTGATCTAGAGTATCCAAAAGAATATGCTCCGGTAGCTGGTCACGGTATGCACAACCATGATCTATTGCGTCTAGGCTTTCTGTTGGGATCGGTGTTGGGGGTAGAGTTGGAGTAGATTCTGGTAATGGGTTTGAAGTAGGCATAGGTGTATCAGTTGGTGTCATTGTCTCTGTTGCTTCTTGTGTATCTAGATCACAACCGCTAGAGGCTATCACTAAACCACACAAGATCGAAGGTACTATCAACTTTTTTAAATTAATTTCTTGTTCCATAATGTGTTATTTTAGAAGTTTTCATTATTGAGTGATTATATCAAAATTTTGAGGTATTTTGTATATTTCAATTCTCTTTACCCCCTGTAATTTAATGGAAGAGATCTGATTTAAACTCAAATATTATTAGTGTGTTCTTACAGAGTATAATAGCAGCTGTGCAATTCTTGCAAAACAAGATCGCTAGATTTCAAAATTTAACATCGGAAAGTATAGGGAAGTATCAGATGTAGGAGCAGGTTTTGAAACCTGCTCCTGCATTCTAGCCAACAATCCTTGGGAGATCTAGAATACTTTTGTTGTATCTAATAACATTTACTCATTTAGTATTTTTTCAATATATTTTCTATGTTTATCTCTTGTATTATGGACTCTAATCTCAGAATACTCCTTAATTATAAATCTTATAAAGATCTTAATGATTTTTTGTTTCCCAGGATCGCGATCCTTAGTTCCTATATTCTTATATTCATTCATAATTTTGAGAATTTCTTTTATTCGAGATTCATCTCTACAAAAGATATGTTTCCCCTTTTCGTTATATAGTGGGTTATTAAAATCATTCCAAGTGTATTTGACACATTTGTTCCATTCGCAATCCCCTATGTAATAACTAAGAATCTTAATAAGTTGATCAAGCTCATTATTTTTTTCGAGTTTAAAATATTGTATGTATCTGATCAGTATCCTAAACTTAAGCTCCAATAGAAAGTATGCACGATCAAGTTTTTTTTCAAGGAAATATTTATGGAGATAGATATATTCATAAATAAGAAACAATTCATCAATAAGTCTATTGCTCTTGAATAGTGTTGCATTAGAACGAAAGCTTTCGTATTGCTCTGTAAAGAAGGTAGTTTCCTGGAAATCCTTATTTAGAGTAGATATTGCATTTATATACAATTCAGCAGCAAGATTATCGATTATATTTTTTTTCTTATCTGTTTTTTTAATATATCTTTGAAGATATGGAATTAGTATTGCTACTACAATAGAACAAAGGGTGAGGCAAGCCATAACAAGTTGGATAGAAGCCTCAATGGAAGAAGCAAAAGATTTTAATAGAAGGGGATTCAAATTCAGATTAATAACAATTGGTTGAATCATTGAGATTATAGATAAGATCTTGACGTATTAAGAAAGAAATCTGAGATTGACAGCATTATCCCGGATAATAGTTCGTATACTCACTATTTCCGGGATAAATTCAACAAAAAAAGAAGCCAAGAGCCAGAGGCTCTTGGCTTCTTAAGTTTCATTTACATCATTCCGCCCATTCCGCCCATTCCACCCATTCCACCTGCACCGGCTGGCATACCTGCTGGTTCGTCATCTTCTTCCGGTATTTCAGTTACAACAGCTTCTGTTGTTAGAAGCAGCATTCCAACTGAAGCTCCGTTTTCAAGAGCCAATCTTGTTACTTTAACTGGATCAATAATTCCTTTCTCAAACATGTCTACAAGTTTGTCTTTCCTGGCATCATATCCCTTGCCTTTTCCAACATCTCTTAGAAGAGCTGCCGGTTCTTTTCCAGCATTAATCAAGATTTGTCTGAATGGTGCCTGTAGAGCTTCTTTTAAAATATCAATACCGATCTTTTCGTCTCTTACAACCTTTACCTTATCTAGGGTAGGAGATGCATCAAGAAGTGCAATTCCTCCTCCGGCAACAACTCCTTCTTCAACTGCAGCTCTTGTTGCATGCAGTGCATCATCTATTCTATCCTTTCTCTCTTTAAGCTCAACTTCCGTTGCTGCTCCAACTTCGATAACTGCAACTCCACCGGAAAGTTTTGCAAGTCTTTCTTGCAATTTCTCTTGGTCGTAGTCGCTGTCTGTAGCAGCCATTTCTTTCTTAATTGTTTCTACTCGAGCATCAAGAAGATCCTTATCTCCTTTTCCTCCAACAATTGTTGTTTCTTCTTTACCAGCAATTACTTTTTCTGCCTTACCAAGATCTCCAATCTCAACATTTTCAAGTTTTTTACCCAGGTCTTCAGAAATTACTGTACCACCTGTAAGTACTGCAATGTCTTCAAGCATTGCCTTTCGTCTATCTCCAAATGCAGGAGCCTTTATTGCAACAACATTCAAAACACCTTTTAATTTATTGACTACCAAAGTTGCAAGTGCCTCGCCTTCTATGTCTTCTGCAATTACAACAATATCTTTCTTACCGCTTTGAGCAATTTTTTCGATGATTGGAACGAATTCCTTCACATTTGAGATTTTTCCATCTGTGAGAAGAATATATGGATCTTCAATTTCTGCTGTTAGATTGTCAGTATCTGTTACAAAATAAGGAGATACATATCCTTTGTCAAATTGCATTCCTTCAACAGTCTCAATATTGATTCCAAAAGTTTGACCTTCTTCAACAGTAATAACTCCATCTTTTCCAACTTTTTTCATAGCATCGGCTATAGCTGATCCAATTGCTTCGTCTCCGTTTGCAGAAATTGTAGCAACTCTTTTAATATCTTCATCATTTTTTACGTCTTTCGCGCTTTTCTTTAATTCTTCTACTACTTTTCTGACTCCTTTTTCGATACCAAGTCGAATTTCCATTGGGTTAGCACCGGCTGCGATATTCTTGAATCCTGCATGAACGATTGATTGTGCAAGAACAACTGCAGTTGTGGTTCCATCACCAGCTGTATCAACTGTTTTAGTGGCAGCTTCTTTTACAAGTTGTGCACCAACGTTTTCTAAATTGTCTTTAAGTTCGATTTCTTTTGCTATTGTAACCCCATCTTTCGTAATTTGAGGGACACCAAAAGATTTTTCTAAGGCTACATTTCGACCCTTGGGACCAAGAGTTACTTTGACAGCATCAGCCAGTTTGTCAACTCCCTGTTTGAGAATTTTTCTGGCTTTCTCGTCATATTTAATGTCTTTTGCCATTTTGTGTAATTTAATAATTAATAAAATAAATATAAATAGTCAGAATTGTGCTTTAAACACAATTAAAGCAGATTAACTAATGACTGCTAGAATTGCATCTTCATCCATGATTAAATATTCTTTATCATCAATTTCAATTTCATCAGGAGAATATTTTTTGAAAATAACTTTATCTCCAACTTTAACATTGAATGAGATTTTTTTGCCGTCTTCACCGATTCGCCCAGTTCCGAGGGCCACGACTTTACCTTTTTGAGGTTTTTCTTTGTCTACTGTATCAGGAAGAACAATACCTGCAGAAGTAGTTTTTTCTTCTGTTACAGGTTCTACTAGGATATTTCCACCAATTGGTTTGATCTTAGGTTTTGCCATATGTAGAGGAATATAAGATATAAAGTAATAATATGTCTCTGTGGAAAATAACTACATACTGTTATTATCCAAAATAGGACATTTTTAATTTGTAAAAATGAAAAAAGTACTGTTTAGCACTTTTAAGCAGAGACTGATAAAATCATACCAATTGAACTTGAGTATTGTCAACACTGTTTACCAATTTACTTGTAAAATCTAAATTTAATATTATATAGTTTAAAAATTTTGAACAGGCGGACTCCTAAGGTATAACTAAAGATATATTATCACTCCGCTGTCATTTCTGAACTTAATCAGTAATTTTGCGTACAAAAATATTGGGAGGAAAAATTTTTATATAAAATTAGGTGAAAGGAGTAGAGAACAAAAAGTATAGTTAATCCTCAATATTTATTTCAATCTTGCTATCTTTTTCTGGAACTTTTTTCATAAACTTTGGTAGGAAAAAAGGAGAAAATTGAATTTCATAGTTTTCTACCTTTTCATTAGAAGAAAGGGTAGTTCGTGCTTGGTCCAGATTTTTTCCTTTAATTGAGTTAAAAATTGAATTTGAATCTAAATCTACTTTGACATCGGTAGACTTTTTTAAATCAAAGGTTACAGAACCATTTTCGTGTAGTTGAACATTTTCTATACTTGCGGCGACATCAGAGTGGATATTCTCATCCTCTTCGATTCCAAGCTGCGATGTGATCAAGAGGTCGGCAAACTGGTCTAGATCCTTTTGGTCTACTATTAGTACAGATATTTCTAGTTCATAATTAACAACGTCGAAACTTTCAGCTTCAGTTCCGACTTCTGGGTTTACGGTAAATGCAATTTCATTGAAGTTCTCGCTACCGGGAATCAAAACATCATCTCCCGAAAGTAGGTTGTTAATATCACTTTTAAGTAGTGTTCTTAAGGTTTCATCCATTGATGCTTTAGCTTTATTTACATCCTCTTCTGAAACGAAATTTATTTGTTTCGAGCTTCCACCTTCTGTACTTCTGTATATTCGCCCGGATAATTCTTGTATTGTATTATAACCACTGATTTTTACATCTGTTGCCGAAATATTGTATTGTTCACCATGGCTTTCTGCGACTATTGGTGCATTTTCGTAAGTACTCGGGGTAAATTCGCTTATCCTTGGGGGAATAGTAACTGTATCATCAAGCTTGAAATTCAAATTGGAATTTATTGTAGTTATTATGTGTCCCTGTTGCAGGGTAATTTCATTTTCTGTTTTATTGTAAAAATCCACAACGCCCCTAGCTCTTTCTCCGGTTTCCTTGGTTTGAGTAGTTGTAAATGTGTCAGAAGTTGATCTGCTTTTAGTAAGTTTACGTAAAGGGATTTGTTTTTGGTCCAGGTTTACTTCGGATATATCTTCAGAGGCTGAAATAGTCTCGGATACCGATACTGATTCTGTTCTTGGTGTAACCGATACATTAGCTTTGGTAAGGGTTTTCAAAAGAAAGAATAAAATAACAAGGCCTAAGATACCAATTATGATTGGTTTAATTAGCCCTCCAGTAGTTATTTTTTTTATAAATGATCTTAGAGTTTTACTTATCCCTATCCCTTTTTTTTTAAAAGATTTATGCGGATGTGATTTTGTTTTTCTTAAAGGAAAGTCACTCCTGACTGATCTCATATCCTTTCCAATAAACGAGGTATGAGATTTGTCCTTGGATGTCAATTTAGTTCTTCTACGAGGCTTTTTTTTCGGTTTTTGTGATGCAAATTTGGTTTCTTCTTTTATATCTCCTCCAGCCATGACCTCGAAACCACCAATGCTAACTAGTTTAGGTTTGAGCCTTACAGGTTTTTTGATTAATGCCTGCGTTTCTTTTTCCTCTGCATCATACTCCTGAGGAACAAGAGTTTTTTCTTTGTCTTGTTCCAGCAACTTTTTTTCGTTAGGTATTTTTGTAGATTCTTGCCGAGCGGAAATTAGTTTTTCTTTAATTTGTTCTCTTCGGTTCTTAAGCTCCTGGATGAGACTTTCAGCTTCATCCCAGGTGTTTTCATCTATTTCCTCAACTTTCTTTACAGCCTTTAGATTAGTGAGTTCAGATTTGCTTAGAGCCAATTGATTTTTGGTTACGAGAATAACTAGCTTATTTGAAGCGGCAATTTCTCTTGCAAGCAGCTTCATATTCGTTAAGCTGCTTGTAAGAATTGCATGCTCTGGAATAGTTAGAATTATTTTTTCTTTTTCCTCTTTTAATACGTTTTCAATGGTGAATACTATCTCCTCATTGAGGTCGACAAAAACTTTTTTTGCTTTTTCTTGCTTTTTATCTGGCATGTTTTAGTTGATTATTTGTTTAACAGTAAATCCTTAGCTGGCTTAATTGAAATACTTGTAAGCGCAGCTGGCACGACATCATGAGTTGTATGCATAAGGCCTGTTTCATCATTAATATTGGCTATTTGTTTTGGATACATATGTTTAACATTCGGAAATTTCCCAAACGGTAAAACAGTTAGCCAAGGATATGAAATTAGGGCGTCGTACATTTCGGGGAGTTCAGAACCCCCTCCGCTAATTAAAATTTCAGCCGGAAACTCTTCTACCTCTTCGAATTCTGCTAGCGAGATTTCTATGCCTTCTGCCCAAAGTCTTGAGTCATCCTCTAATATTTTTTTTATTTTTTTTTCAGTTGTTCCTTGTAGCTTTTTGTTTGAATAATCTAATTTCATTTTTTCTGCCTTTTCTAGCTCCAAGTTCATATCTTTTGCTAGTCTCCTGGTAAAAACCCTTCCGCCAAATGCGATCATTTTAGTACCAACTATACCCCCATCTTGTACAATGGCAATATCTGTAGTTCCTCCACCAATATCAATGAATATAGAAGAAAAGTCGGATTTGTGCGCCCCCTTGTATGATTTTGAAATTGCGTAAGGTTGTACATCTATTGTCAAGACTTTGAGTTCAAGTCGTTTTGCAACTTCGTATAAAGAGTTGACATGCAGAGAAGGGGCAAAGGTGGAGTATACTCGATAAGTTACTTCCTCACCTGTAAAGCCGATTGGATTATCTACTTTTATTCCATCAATATAAGTTGAATTTATATGACTGTTAATTTCCTTTATTTTTTTAGAATTGATGCCAATTTCCTCAGCAATATCTTCCACAGAGTCACTGAAGGCTTGGTCTTTAATGTTTTTTACAACTTCTTGTATTTCTTCATCTGTTATTTGCATTTCCGGGTCCTCTCGTTCATAGTTTGCCACAATACAAACTCCTTTTACAATTTCGCCAGCTATTCCCAACGTAACATAATCCGGAAGAGGACATTTGGAGCCGAGTACTTTATCTGCAACCACTAAGGCTCGGCCAATTCCAATATCGCAGGTTGAGACTACATTATCTATGTTGATAACCATAGCACCCTCCATAGCTTTACTATGTTGAGGAATCCTTGAATATCCAATGACATTTGCTGTGTCATTCTCTACTTTATATATAACGGATTTTACATATTCTGTACCAATGTCTAATGCAAGAAAAACGGGGTCTTCTTCTAAATCAAGATTTTTCGATTTCTTTTTGTTCAGGAATGGTATTTTCATTTTTATTTATGATCCTAGATTATGAAGGCTTTTAAATTATATTGTAAGTATATTTTAAACTAGATATTTTATTGTGCATTGATTATACAATTATATCCTTTTACAGATTAGCATTTGGTAAAAATATAGTAAAGTTGGGTTTAAATTTTGACAGCAAAGTTTTTTATTCAGTTTATATACGTAGTAAGTCCCATAGTGTGTTATAATTGTTGTGAATTAATAAAATTGATAGTTAGTTTGATAAATTAGAAATTTTTTATAGTATTTACAAATTACATGCAAGAGGAAGTATCAAATGTACCAGGTAGAGTTGAGTCTTTAACAGAAACTTTATCTGAAAAGAATAAAGAATGGGTTTTAGGACAGTACAGTTATATGAATGAAACTGTGACTAAAAATGCACATGGCCGCGAACCAAGCATTCTATACACTTTAGCGGTACCAATTATGTTTAAGCAAGCTTGTAAGGATTATTTAACAACTCATTCATTACGAAAATCGCCTGATTTTATAACACAAGAATGTATAGACTCGACCCTTGCGGTACTTCTCGTTGACGAGCTGATCGAATCAGAACTTGAAAGAGGGATAATACCAGACCCCGAAACTATCGTAGCAAGTTCTTTGAGAAATTTTGGAGATAAACCAAAAACACAAGTTCCCAATCTTAAAAATAGCCTTGAATTGTCTGCTCATTCTATGTTGTTTGAGGACTATTTTGTTAGAGAGACCGAACGAGGAGATGTTGATTTAAGTAGCTTTGAGGAAAATATGATAATATCCGGATCTCTGCATGTGATTTTCGATATATTGGATCAACATTTTGATGTATCTACTGAATCCGAATCGGTCTACAAACTTTGCAAAGCCTTTAGGTATCTTTGTGAAATTGGTTCACATGGTAAGGACAGAAAGGAACTTCTTGAAGGTACAGGGGAGAAGTCACCTTTTGGTAATTTAATTAATGCAAGAGCATATAGACTTTCCCGTGAAAGTGGGCGGAATCGTATAGATTCTGAATCTGTTTTAAAAGCAGAAAATTATTACAAACAAGAATACGAACGTATAATGTATGAGTTAGAAAGTAATTTGGAATTCTCTCCATCTCTAGAAATTTTAACGAATTTTGTACATCAATTTAGTCTTCTGACTTTGGGTGAAGAGACCATGAACTTCGAAGAGGGATTGGAGGAGAATATTGCAGGATTTTATAGTAATTTAAATCAGGTTGTGGAACGGTTTAACAAAGATAAACCTGGAGAATTTGAAGCTCTCAACCGATATTTAGAGGAGGAACAATCTGAATTCGCCTATTAACAAGTTATTGATTTCTAATGTGTACTTTTTCCCCAGGAAAGATTAAATCCGGATTGTCTCTGAATTGTGGGTTTAAGTTTAACAGTGCTTCTAAAGTCATTCCCGACCTTTGTGCAATAGAAGAAAGTGTATCTCCTGAAACAACTTCATATACTCCGGTAGACGAAGCCTCTTCCATGGAATTTAAAGCTTGTTGTTCATGAATCTGGGATGCAGAAGTTCGTGCTGCTTGTTCATTTGGGATTGTTAGAGTCTGACCTGGCTGTATTACATTGGTATCCAGATTATTTTCTTGCATAATAGCAGTATAATACAGTGCATGTTGGTCGCCGTAATATTGTTTTGCGATATCCCAAAGTGTATCTCCCTCTTGTACATTATGTGTACCACCACCAAATATTTCTTCATTTTCAATCAAACCGATATCTCCAGGTAGCATAGGGCTCCATTCTGCAGGTAGGGAAGTTTGCGATTCGGGTGACCTGCCGGGCATTCCAGGTAGAGAATATGTTCCTGCTGGAGAATGATCATCGTCATCTTTCCAGGGCATTTCAATATCAAGGATTACCCCATCCAAACTACCATCCATTACATCCAAGCCCATTAATGCACAGGCCCCAACAGCACCAACTTTTAAGATGCTTTCGGCTGTTTTTAATAAAGAAGATTCATTTTGGTTTGGTTCGGTTTCTGTCAAAAGTGTTTTATTAATAGCTACTAATACTTTACAGTTAATTCAGGTAGAAAACAAGAGGGTTCCATAGTCCGGGTTCCTATTTGGAGAACAAATTATGTAGATTTATTCACAACAAACCTATAATATTGAATCTTTTGTTGTAAAGTTATATAATTACTTAATATTTCTTAAAATAGATAAATGGAAAATTATCCTTTGTATTGTTATCCAAACCATTCAGCAATGCAACCAGAAGGCGCAACTCAATGGAGAGAACCAACCATAACTGTGTAGGAGAGTTAAATTGTAGAGCTTTATGCAATGGTCGTTGTACTGATACTTTGCCCCCAAGGCCAGATATAGATAACTTACCCCCTCTATGTCCAGTGGAGACATGGATTCAAGGTAACATTCCTTTTGCAGAAGGGACACCTCCACAGAGGATGGTTAACTTACTTGAATTGATTGAACTTCTAGAAAGAGTAGGGAGAGTAGATGGGATTCCTAATGTTTTGCCTTTATTTGGAGGTAAGAGAGTCATTTACCCTAAAGGATAGTTCATAGTTGAGAAATAAAAAATATATCTTAATCTAGAGGTTATTTTAGGTTAGATTTATTGCATAGATTTTATTTAATTGTTCTTCTTAGATTCATTCCAGATTTCGCTATATTTTGATGTATAATTAGGTGATTTTAATGGATACCAATATGACTCAGACCCAAAAGGCAATATATGCATTTTCAGGAGATCCAATTACATATGGACATATCGACATTATTAAACGGGCAGCAAAGGTTTTTGATGCGCTTGTAGTAGCAATTGGTACAAATCCAGAAAAGAAGTACACTTTTTCCATTAAGGAAAGAGTTGAAATGGCAACGAAATCAGTTGGCGATTTGGATAATGTCAAAGTTGTTTCATTCAGTGGAACTTTGGTGGATTATGCTTACGAAAATTCCATATCTTTGGTCATTAAAGGGATCAGAGATGAGCAGGATTTTAACTATGAACTTGCTCTTCATCAAATAGGGGAAAGCCAGAAATTGGGGATAGATACTTTCTTTATTCCGGCCAAACAGAATAAGACCCACATCAGTTCGAGTGCTGTAAAAGCGTTACAGCAGGAGCATGGAATGGTTCATGATTATGTTACTCCTTTTGTAAAACAAAAGCTTGAGGCGAAGCTTTCGAATCAATATTTTGTTGGGGTAACTGGTGAAATAGCGGTTGGAAAAACTTATGTTTGTGAGAAGTTTAAGGAGATAGGAAAAAAGAAAAGAATTGAAGTTCATAATATTGAACTTGATAAATTAGGACATCAGATTTTAGAAGACTTAAAAGATCCATTGTATATAGAAGTAAGAGGAAAGATCTTGTCGCATTTTGGGAAAGAGGTAGAGTCTCGCAATGGCTTTATTGATAGGAAGAAATTAGGAAAGATAGTGTTTGCAAATCCAGAAGATCTGAATACATTAAATGATATTATGCACGAAGCAATTTTAATGCGGGTAAGGAGAGAAGTTTATAATAAACAGGGTTTAATATTACTTAATGCTGCCTTATTTGCAGAATCAGGTATATTGTATCTTTGTAATAATAATATAGTGCTAGTGTCAGCGGAAAAGGAATTACAAAAGCAAAGATTAAAGGAAAGAGGTTTTTCTTCAGAACAAATTGAAAGACGTTTGGTAAGCCAATTTACCACTAGTGAGAAAAGCAGAATACTCAGAGAACAGATAAAAGATAATAATTATGGAAAACTTTGGAAGGTGCAAAGCAAAACTAAAGAAAATGAACAGGAACTTCAGGATATATTTGACGAGATAGTAAATTATTTCAGCATCTAGATCCGATGACAGCTGAACAATTGACATCCTTACAATCTCTGAGATATGAGACAGTGGTACCAGTTAATTCGAATAATTATAACGTTCCGATTGCAGGTACTTTTTCTACAGCTCCAAGTTATGCTTTTATCATTCCAGAAACAGAAGGAAGCGTTAGAATTCGTTTTGAAGATAATCCTTGGTACAATACCCCCCAATCTTACGGTGTATGGACAGGATGGGGTTGGGATTCAAGGAGAGGGGCAAGTCCAGAATCAGCCGAATTTTTAGTAAGGAGAGGAAACATTGCAAAGGTAATAACATCTAGTATCGGACCCCTGGTTGCTGATTTATTGCTTCGTTCAGGAACCGAAATTGAATATGTCCCATGGGACACAACTCTGGGAGATCTCTTAGAAGAAGTCGAATATTGTGAAGAGGAGAGTGATACTAAGAATGTGATCACTTTTTTGAAATTATATCCTTGTTAATAAGCGGAAAGTACAGTTGAGGGCTTTTTATATTCATTGATTTTGTGTATATTAATAACAATTAATTCAGATTGTTATTAATGAAACAAGATCTACTTTTGAAAAACGTAGAAGCTTATATCCCGGAATCGGATGAGAATCGTCTTCCTCCAGAGGCGGTAATTGAATTGATAAAGAATATAAAAGCAGTGAACGGTATTGGCAAAGCAATGGTATGTCTAAAACAATGGGCAGAACAAGACCAGAGATTTGCAAAATACTACGAAACTCTTTCAAAAAATAGTCCTTCAGATTAGTCTTTGATGATAAATTTTCCTAGTACATAGAGGCATATACCAAGAATCACCATTATGATTCTAAGAACCCAACCAATGAATGGTCCAAAAAAATCCATCCACATAAGAATTATAAAATTCATGTTGAGAAAATATAGCACCATTGATAGTACACCATATAAAAACATACCAAATCCAATGGTTTGAAGTTGATCTTTCATAGGAAATAAAAGTTAAAAATTAAAGATACAAAGTCATTATACCTAATGTTAAAGTCTAGGGACTAGGACTTAGGGATTAGAACTTAGTATTAAGACTGCAGAGACACATTGTGTGAATTTGGAAAAATTTGTCAAAACATGTATTATATTGAGGTTAAATTTAATTACAAGTGAGAAAATGAATGGGTATGACACAATTATTCAATTTCTGCTTAAGGAACCAATAATTGGGGGACTTTTAGTTGTCGCAGTATTTTTAGGTATTTATTTCATATACTTAGGTTTTAGAGTCGCTCTTCTGCAGAGAAAGATTCAAAAAAATCAGTAATTAAAGATTATTGTTCAAGTATTATTCTTTTTTCAAATCCACCTCTATTTTTCTTCTTGTTCATTCTTATTCGTTCAATATCTTTTAAATCGGTTCCAATTACTTTACTAAATTTAATTAATACTTCCAGGATATCGGCTAATTCTTCAGGTTGGAAATCTTCAAAAAATTCATCTACTTCCTCAAGAAGTTTTTTCTTTAGTTCATTTTTAAATTCACGCTCTTTGGCGATATGAATTTTCGGTTCTTTTCCCGTTTCTCCCCTGATAATTTCAGGAATTTTATCTCTGACTAATTTTTGATTCATTTTATTACAAAATAAGTTAAATAAATTAATTTGATATAATATTCACCGTTATTTAATTTTAACAGAGACTTTTAATCAATGAATAAGTCAAAAAAAGTAGCGAGAAAAAAAAGAAGAAGAACAAAAGCACGAAAAAAGGGCAAAAAGCTTAAAGTAAAAGTCGAATACAGGGGGTAAATTTATCAAGAATCTTGATATATAAATTTTATTCATGAAGATTATTCAAGATTATCTTCTGGGTTGTCAAAGTTAAATGTATATATTTCTCTTAGAGAATATTTCAGAGAAAATAAAAGAGATGGAATCATATTTCGTAGTCTGAATCCATAAAATTTTTGTATTATCATTTTTTGTTCTTTAATTCTGAGCAGAGTGTACAGAATAGTAAGCACTAGGTGATATTTATACAATAACTTTTTTCTACTAATTTCCGGATATTCCCACTTTAAAATTGTTCTATATGTTTTTTGCTTTTGTTCTCTCATTAACTTCTTGGCTTTAGTTTTGTGCTTGGGATGAGTAAAGAGTGTGTGGATACCTGCTTGAATGTCATCTTGCATATCAACCCAATCATCCATATATTGGATATATGCACCAAGTTCAAATAAAGAGTTGAATTCAGCTTTTTTCATACTTGGTTTTAAATGATGAATCAGTATAACCATTGTATATCCACCCTTTTTACGCGTTATTGATTGTAACTCCTCCAATGATATATTTTCATCTTTTTGGAAACGACTCTTTTGTTGAGTATTATGGAGTTTTTGAAGAACCGCGTTAAATGAAGAATAAGTTTCATCTGGGATTCTATCTTTAATTTCTTTGAAAAGCTCAAGTGTTATGGTTTCAAGAGTGGTCTTAGGTACGAAGTCAGAGGTTTTCTTAAACATTAAATCCAAGCGATTTGGAGATATTTTCATATCGTCGATCAGACTATCGTATGGAGAGATTAAAGCCGCAATTAAGGTTATTAGCTCTTTTTCCTTTCTAGTTAATCTATGATTTTTGAAATCTAAATAGTCATGTATAAAAGTTATCGGAATCATAATTGAGAGAAGTCTTGAAAAGGAAATAACATCTGATACTAATTTGTTTTTTGAATTTCTAGCTTTTAAAGCATTTTTCAGAAGTTTATTCGATAGCCAGATTTGAGGAAAGAGTCTAACAAGAAAACGAAACAAATATTTTATTAACCTAATAAGATTGTGAACACCTCTTATGTTTAGTTTTACCGCTTTAGTGATTTTGTAAATGATATTATCTTAGATTGATTTAAATCAATATTGAACTATATTTATAATTCTAAAATACTTTTACTAATCCTTTATTTAGTACTTTTTTATAACAATATTTTAAATATATCAGTGTCAGGATTAGATAGCCAGTATTAAGCATAAAGCTTATGATTATTTTATTCCAATCTAATATCCCTTCGTTAATTACCTCTCTCATACCTTCAAAAATGTAGCTTGTTGGAATAAGAGTCGCAATATTTTGTGCCCACATAGGAAGTATTTCGATGGGATAATAAACAGCCGAAAAAGGAGAAAGTATGGCAACAAAACTCCAAGCTAAAATTTCTACCTTGGATCCATAGCGTAAGATAATACCCATAACAAGAAATCCAACCCACCATCCTGTTAGAAGTAGATTTAAGATAAAGGGAATTAGAGAAAACCCAAGTACAAATAAATTTGTTTGGTATAGAATAAACGCGATAAATATTGAAAGGACAAAAGTTAAGCCTAACTTAGATAATGCAAATAACAAGGTGCCTAAAATATACTCCCAAAATTTCACAGGAGCTACAAAGTAATGCATAAAACTTCTATTCCAAAAATCTTCAAGCATGGATACTGTAATCATGTTTTGGTTTCTGTAAACCAGCATCCAAAATATAATACCGGACACTACCATTAAAAGTATATTGGGGATACTAACAGTACTACTTTCGATGTATTTACTAGTAAGTCCCCATAATAATAAATCAATTACAGGCCAGAAGATCGTATCCATCATTCTAGTTATGCTGTGCATTGATTGGAATGTGTGTCTTAGGATTATTCCATATATTCTATTAAGTCCTATTTTCTTCATCTTGTTTTGCGACTTCTAAAAAATAATCTTCGAGACTAGGTTTTTCTATACTAATTTCATCATAATTTATATTATTTACCGCAAGTTGTTTTAACAGTTGTGGTATCATCACCTCTTTTACTTCAACTTTAATATAATTATCTTCCTGTTCATAATTAATTTCGTTTCTTTCACAATATTGCTGAATTTTATCTATTTCCTCCCCCATAAATTCTACATGGGCGGATTTTATACTTTTCGCAAGATTGAGTGGTGTATCTTTAGCAATTATCTTTCCTTTATCTATGAATATGACTCTGTCACAAACTTCTTCAATTTCTGCCATGTTATGCGATGTGAAAATCATTGAAACATTAAATTCTTTTCGTTGGTTTTTCAAAACTTTCCGTATTTTATTTGCAATATCTGGATCAAGAGATGCGGTCGGTTCATCAAGTAACAGTACTTTTGGAAAATTAATAAAAGATTTGGCAAGATTGATTTTAGTCTTCTGACCGTCTGAGAGTTCACGAATCTTCTTGTTCATTAATTTATCCAAAGAAAATATATTTTTAATTTTTTTTATCCGTTTTTTTCTATTTTTGATTTTGTACAGATAGGAAATATAGGTGAGATTCTCTCTGACAGTCATCTCCCAAGGAAAGTTGATATATGTTGAAGAAAAATTTACTCTTTCTAGGATTTCAACTCTGTGTTCAAATATGCTTTTTCCAAAGTATGTTACTTCGCCTGAACTGGGAGTGAGTACGGCAAGGAGCATCTGGATAGTTGTGGTTTTACCAGCTCCATTAGGACCAAGCAGTCCGAGAATTTCTCCTTCCTCGAGTTTAAAAGAAATATTATCAACTGCTGTGAAATCTTTAAATTTTTTTGTTAAATTCTTTACTTCTAAGATTGCCATATCAAACTAGAAACATAATTACTTAAATAGTCTATTGGAATAAAGTATGCTCGTCAAAATTATGAGCATTGGTTTTTGAGTAGCATGAATTTTTGTTAGTTAAAATCTGCATCTAATATTAATAACGTAATATTTGCTCATAAGTGTTGGTGAAATATACTATAAAAAAGAGTTTAATATAGTTATGCAATTAGTCGAATTAAACCCTTGCTTTTATCTATTATAGATGAATCGCGTTGAAAGGAAATAACTGAGATATAGAACAAAGAATATTGCAGTATGAGTATATAATAACTCAAGATACTGTTCTTTAAATATATAAAATCATAGAACTTCGTTTTGTTTGCAAAGTTGCAAACTATTAAACATATTTCAATCCATCTTATATAATTTATATATATTTAAAGTTTTTATATAATAAATTATGGAATTACCTCCAGATATTAATTTAAATGGAATACCGGACGATCAAGATCCATTTATAGAGGGATATGGTATAAATTTTGATACTGATGGCAACAGTGTTGTTGATTTTTTAGATATACAAAATCCTGAGCATCCATATCATGCACACGCAAATTTGTTAGATCCAGCTTTAGTAAGGGCATATACGGGATATGAGAATGGTGAGAATGGGATTTACCATGCAGACCAGGATCATGATGGACTCCACGATCAGGAAGATCAGTACCCAGCTAGACCTGATAATAATCTTAATGGGATATTAGATGGAAATGATCCTTTTTACGAAATAAGTCCTACAAGTGTCGATGTTGATGGTAATAGTGTAGTTGATTTTTTAGATGTATACTGGAATCCTGATCACCCGCATCATCATTTATTAGACCCTAGATTGGTTAGAGAATACACTGAGAATTTTCGGGGCCACGATCAAGGAGTGAATGGAGAATTTCATTTAGACCAAGATCATGATGGATACCATGTATTTGAAGATCCTGATGACCAGGATCCAAATATTCCTGAAAAACAACCTGAGGTGGAAGAAGAGAGTGACGTATTAGAACCCCAGGTAGTAGAAAATCCACCTTCGGATAATAATGTAGTCGAGGTTGCTCCTCAGAACGTTACATCAATAAGTTTGAAACCATCAGCTGAAATAATGGATAAAGATAATAAACGTGTTTTACCAAAGACAAAGGGATTTTATTTTGATCAGCACCCAAAACCAAAGGATTAAAGAAGCGATTTTGAATATTTCGTCTCCATAAAACACAAAATAACGTTACTTTATAGCTTTTTAATCAAAAAATATGCAAGAGGATGAAACAAGGTGGTTTTCGGTTATACCCGAGGGAGGGTCAATATTTACTGATCCAGATGGAGGAAGACATTATTATTCTACCACGCTTGAAGGCCGTAGTACTGCTCCATATATACTGCCTTCTGTTGTTTGGTGTAATAGAATTCCAGTTTCCCCAGATGATAAATTTTATCAAGGGGTAGAGGTTGTTGATCCAGAAACTTGTCCTGCTAGGACAGAAGATAATAGATGTAGAGCATGTGGGGTATTCAAAGTTAGTGATCATGTTGATAATGCGGTTCCAGCACTATGTATTGTAAATACACCAGAAGAATTGAGGAGGAGACCGCAAGTTGGAATATGCCTTACAAATGATATACATCGAGCCGCATTAAGAAGTGCTCTAGGGCCAGAATAAGAACAATTTGAAAAATTTACTCTTCTAAGATTTCAACTCCGTGTTCAAATATGCTTTTTCTAAAGTAGGTTACTTCGCCTGAACTGGGAGTGAGTACGGCAAGGAGCATCTGGATAGTTGTGGTTTTACCAGCTCCATTAGGACCAAGCAGTCCGAGAATTTCTCCTTCCTCGAGTTTAAAAGAAATATTATCAACTGCTGTAAAATCTTTAATTTTTTTAAATTCCTTACTTCTAAGATTGCCATATCAAACTAGAAACATCATTACTTAAATAGTCTATTGGAATAACGTATGCTCGTCAAAATTATGAGCATTGGTTTGTGGGTACTATTAATTTTTGTCAGTTAAATCTGCATTTATTTGCTAATAAGTGTTGGTAAAATATACTATAATAAAGAGTTTTAATATAGTTATGTAATTAGATGCCGAAGTTATATACAAGCGAAAGCGTAACAGAAGGTCATCCTGACAAGCTTTGTGATCAGATAGTTGATACTATCTTAGACGAATGTCTGGAACAAGACTCGGAATCTAGAGTTGCAGTTGAAGCAATTTTAAAATCAAATAAAGCCGTTGTTTTTGGGGAAGTTACTTCTAAGGCAAAAATAGATGTAGCTCCTATGGTGAAAAAAATTTTAAAAGATGCAGGATACTCAAAAGAGTCATTAGGTTTTGGCCTTGATGATTTGAAGATAGTGGAATTTCTTTCTAAGCAAAGTGAAGATATCTCCCAAGGTGTTAGCGAAGACAAAGAAGGATTAAAAGAACAGGGAGCTGGAGATCAAGGAATTATGTACGGTTATGCTTGTCGGGACACTTCAGATTTTATGCCTCTTCCAATTACAATTGCACATAAGATAGCTGTGAAAATGGCCGAAGTAAGGAAAAAAGGTAAAATCGATTACTTAAGGCCTGACGGCAAAACCCAGGTTACATTTGAATATGAAAAAGGTAAGCCTAAAAGGTTGCATACTGTTGTACTTTCCTCTCAGCATAGCGAAGATGTGGAATTACAAGATTTAATAAAAGACATGAAAGCTAAAATCATCGAACCAGTATGTAGTGAATGGTTAGATCTGAATACAATATTTCATATTAATCCTACAGGAAGATTTGTTATTGGGGGCCCAGTTGCAGATTCGGGCCTATCTGGTAAAAAAACTGGTGTTGATACATACGGTGGTCTTGCTAAGCATGGCGGAGGCTCTTTCTCCGGGAAGGATCCATCAAAAGTAGATAGAAGTGCAACTTATGCGACACGTTTTATAGCTAAAAATTTGGTAGTCAATGGAATTTGTGAAAAGTGTGAGGTAAGCTTTGCTTATGCAATTGGAGTAGCTGAACCCGTAGCGATTTCGATAGATACTTTCGAGACATCTAAATACAGTGAGTTGGAGTTGATAAAAATGATAAAAGAAAAATTTCCCACTAAACCTGCAGAAATTATTGAGGTATTAGATTTAAAAAGACCTATCTATAAAGATACTGCAGTTTATGGACATTTTGGAAAACCCTGTTATTCTTGGGAAAAAATAATAGACTTATAATAAGTATAATTAAAATTTTAATCAATATAAATGCCAGGTACAATCAAACTAAAAAAAGATAAAAACGATGATAATGAAAAAAATATCCAAAAGCAAGAAATAAGGAAAGATTTGAGTAAACCAACTGTTTATACTGATTCTGCTTTTATTAGAACTAATAAATTTGGATTGGTGCTAGACTTTGCTCAAATTTTAAGCCAAAGCGATCATAATATTGTGGCAAGTGTTGGTATGTCCTATGAGCATGGAAAGGCCCTCCTCGATTTGTTAAAGAGACATTTGGAAAAGGAGGAAGAGTAATTTTCAACGAAGGTAAGAATTGCATTAACCAATAATCTCATTTCAAAATGAAAATTGAGTTTCATGTCAAAAAATCTACTTCTTCTGATGATGATTCAGATTATTTCCCTTGGCAATCCTGGAGTCCAGTTAAGCCCCGTTTCCCACGATTACCAATTTATGATTATTGTCCGGTAAAAGAAAATTCTTCAATGGTATTTAAACACAAATCCGACAAGTTGAAGCAAAAAATTACTGGTTGGTGCTCGTGGTATGCTTATGGAAAGAATATTTCGGGAAAGAAGTTACTAGCTGAGGCACAGAAGATTAAGGAGTTAAAATTAGAAATAGAATATATTTTAATTGACGGTGGCTGGTGTGAGATTGGAGATTGGAGAAGGCCATATAAATCAAAATTTCCAGAAGGGTTAGAAAGCATAATAGATCAAATTAGGAAGCTTGGTTTTAAGATTGGTTTGTGGATGTCGCCATTCCAGACATCAAAAAACGCAGAGCTTGTAAGTCAACACCCAGATTGGTTAGTTAGTGATAATGGAAAATACGTAGATGCCCTTCGTTTGACTCCATGGGATAGATATTTTAGTTGGGGAAGGTATATGTTGGATTTTTCAATGCAAGAAGTACAGGAGTATATTTTTAAATGTATAACTATATTTGTCAAAAAATGGAAAATTGATTTGTTGAAGTTGGATTTTCTTTATACTCCATACTTTAACCCGAAGTTTAAAACTATCACCCAACCTGATTTGCAGCTTAAAACCTTATTTAAATATATAAAAAAACATTTTCCGAAAATTTATTTATCAGCTTGCGGGTGTCCCCTTGAAATCGCAAAAGGATTGGTCGATTCAATAAGAATAGGTAAGGATACAACCGTACCTTTTTTATACAACAAACCTTTGTTAGGTGGATTAATAAATAAAAGGAATTTAAAATTATTGGAGAGGAAGATGAGATTATTGAAAAAACAAGACTACGATCAGTATTATAACTTAGACCCTGACGCTTTTGTATCTATGCCCGAAACAGGATTTAGTAAAAAAGACATAGAAAGATTAAGGAATATTATTTTTGGTTCCAAAGTTGTTTTTTGGGGGGATCGATTGTCTAATTAGTTAGTTTAAACTCATCGAAAATTATAAATTCTTCTTAATGACAAAAAAACTATAAACAAGAGAAGGAATTTTAAGTAGCGTAAAAATTATTATGCTTTGATTTAAGAAATCTATATTAAAAAGTGCGTAGAGAGTATATACAAAATACAAAAAATATTTTGACCTCATAACTAATTTTGGTTTTTTGCCCATTTTGTTTCTAATAACAACAAATATTAACAAAATCGTATATATATAAAGATATATGCTTCCCAGAGTATGGTTAATTAGATCGTGATATATAAAACTGATACTAACTATTGCTAGTCTGGTATGGTCGCAAAGTATGTCCGTAAAAGCCCCTTTATTTGGATCTTTTTTCAGAACTCTTGCAAGTGGACCATCCAATCCGTCAAAGAAAGTACTTATAGCTAGAAAGATTAAGGCAAGGAAGGGATTGGATTTTGCATATATCCAAAAACCAGCCATAAATAATAGGCCGATAAAACTTAACATATCGGGTTTCACTCCAATTTTAGCTAAAAATAAAGTCAGAGGCAGAAAAAGCTTAGTTCTATAATTTGCTGCTTCATGAAATAATCCTCCCTCTGTTTTAGAAAATTGAGTTATTTCTTGTTTAGTCATCTAAATAAAAATCTTAAGAATGTGTATATTTTAGTACAAAGTTTAAATAAAACATAGATTGTGTTTATGAAATTTTATATTTAGAATAATATGTTTAATGTTATAATGGGCAAAGTTTGGTAATATTTTGTTGTTACGGAAATTGGAAATTTTCTAACAATTTACATTTTTACATACAAGCTGCCGAAATCCTGTTTTACGGGATGAAGGTAAATAATTCCGAGCGTAGCGAGGATTATGTGCTGAAGTAAATAAGGCAAAAGATAGATGCCTCTATCTTAGAGAATTAGAATTAAAATTAAACCAAGTAATATAAAAAATATAGCAAATTAATACGGAGAGATACCCAAGTGGCTGAAGGGGCGGGTTTGCTAAACCTGTAGGTCGGGTCATTCCGGCGCGAGGGTTCGAATCCCTCTCTCTCCGCCATTGGTCACTTATTCGGACCTCGCGAATCTTTATCAAATCTTCAATTACAGAATTGAACTTTATGTCAATAATTTCCCTTCTATCAACAACGATTTTTTCAAAGAACATTTTTAAGTATTTCCTCTTGTAGGTC
>WJKM01000012.1 GCA_014729085.1 Candidatus Dojkabacteria bacterium
GCAATCATATGTTGAATATGGCTTGGAATTGCTTTCTTACTGTGTTTATATTCCTGAAAAATTGTTCCAAAAGACTTTCCGTTCTCTATACCAATCCTCATCGCTTCATAAAGTTTTCTGAATCTTGGAAATGTTGCAGACTCGGCCAGTGTATCCAGAGCTAATAAAATAGATATACCAGAACTTAATAATGTACTAAAAACATAAGCAAATCGCGCAAGCTCAACAGCTAGAATAAGTTTTTTAAGAACAGGTATTCTTATTAAAATTGCCTGACCAATATGTTTTGTTTTCTTATTAACAAAGATTATATAAAAAAGAAATATCAATAAAGTAAAAAATACAGGAACAGCAATAAATCCATAGTCTGAAAGAAACTGTCCTACTGCTAATAAAATACGGGTGGGCAAGGGGAGTTCCAAATTTAAGGATTCGAAAACCATACCAAGCTTTGGTAATATAAACCATGAAACCCCAGTCCCCACGACAATCATTACACTCATAATTAGTAGGGGATACATCATTGCAGAACGAATTTTTGATCCGAAGATTCTTTGTTTTTCCTGTTGGTCAACTACTACTTTTAAGTTTTCTGGAAGCTTTCCAGTCTGTTCACCAATTTTTATTAATGAAATTGTGGAGTCTTTAAAAAGTCCTGTCTTCTCAAGAGTCTTCCAAATAGGTGATCCTGATTTAATTTCATAAATCACTCCTTCCATTAGTCTCCTCATTGGTTTTGATTTCATACCTGTCTTAATAGCTTCAAACGCATAAACAATATCCATGTCAGTTGCAAAAAGCATTGCTAGATTTTCCATGAAGTATTGCTTCTCTTTTCCTAAACCAATTCTTTCAAGTGGAGATAATGGCTTAACATGCTTTATATTTCCTCCTGAATTTTCATCTTGGGACATTCCAACCATGAACAGATTTAATTAACAATTTATTCTAAAGGTACATGAGCAACACGGACTAATTCCTCAATAGTTGTGATACCACTTCTAACTTTATCTAAACCATCTTCAAAAAACGAACGTGTACCTTGTTTACGAGCAAGCTTCCATATCTGTTGTGATGATGGATTCGTCAAAATTAACTCCTGCATTTCCCTAGTATTTTGCACAAATTCAAAAATCCCAAGCCTACCTCTATATCCGGTTCCACTACAGGTTTTACAACCTTTTCCCTTATAAATTGTTACATTATTAGACGAAAAAAATCTTTCTGGTTTAGGTATATATTCATCAATATCATTTAATGTAACTGACATACTATATCTACATCTTTCACAAATCTTTCTTACAAGCCTTTGAGCCACAATTACTTCAAGAGTAGAGGATAATAGAAAATGCTCAATCCCCATATCGAGCAGACGCGGTATGGAAGTTGGAGCATCATTGGCATGAAATGTAGACAATAAAAGATGCCCAGTTAGAGCTGCATTGATTGCAATTTCGGCAGTTTCTCTATCTCTAATCTCCCCAACAAGAATTACATCTGGGTCCTGCCTAACTATGGATCTCAAACCACGAGCAAATGTTAAATTGGTTTCTGTATTTACCTGAATATGATTCACACCGCCAATCTTATATTCAACAGGATCTTCGATAGTTGTAATATTAATTTCAGGGTTATTAATATTTTTCAAAACAGCGTACAATGTAGTAGTTTTACCCGAACCAGTCGGGCCAGTAACCAAAATCATTCCATATGGATTGTTAGCTGCTTTCATTAGAATTTTTTGATGCTCGTATGACATCCCAAGTTCTGCAAGAGTCAAATCTCCCACATAACTTGCAAGCAAACGCATGACAATTTTTTCTCCATCCAATACAGGTACAATAGAAACTCTAAGATCAATTGGTCCGCTTTTAGTCTTGAATCTAATACTTCCATCCTGAGCTGAAAAATGTTCGTCAATTCTCAATCTTGCTTGAACCTTTATCCAATTTAAAATATTCATATAATGTGTTTTAGTTATTCTTCCTACCTCCTGCATAACTCCATCTATTCTAAACCTGATCATAACGTCTTTCTCGTAAGGCTCTAAATGTATATCTGATGACTCATAAACTAATGCATCTTCAATTATTGCTTCGATAATTCCAGCCGCAATTCTATCCTCAGATTGGATAATTTCCATAAAACGTGTTTTGAGAGGTTTCCGATAATACTTGAATACTGATTTAATATCCTCTAAAAGTGAGTATCCAACTACTATAGTTTTATCTTTAAAAATTTTTTGGACTTCATTTACCAAATCCTGCTGACCTGGTAAAGCTGTTGCGATTAAGACTTGATTATCTGGTTCATCCGCTACTACAGCTAAATGCTTTTTAGCAATGGATTCTGGAAGCTTTAAAACTTGATCTCTGTCAGGGATTTTGGTATTTAAATCAATATAAGGAAGATTTACATACTCTGCAATTGCTTGACCTAATATATCTTTACTAATTAAACCTGTCCCCAGTAATGATTCTTTTAGACTAATATCATTTTTGGCAGCATGCTCTTCTCCTTTTTTTAAATCCTCTTCTGTTAAATAATTACCTTGCAATAATATAGATTTAATATCTATATTTGCAGCCAATTCCTCAGGTGTTGCATCTTTTTTCTTTTGTTTCTTCAATCTTTTTTTCTCTAACTTTCTTCTTTGTTCAGCTATCTCCGGATCAAGCTCTGCCAAGGCCTTCTCGTCCTTTTTTAATTGTTCTTCATAGAATTGTTGTACTACTTCGTCCTTTTTACGCTTTGCCATTTAAAATACTTAAGTGGATTAATTACTACTCTATAATATGAAAATTTTTAAAAGATAACAATCTGAAAACATATTATATATAGTACAAATATAATCCTAAGAAGTATTATTGGGCTACCGGTGGAGGTTGGTTAGGTCGGGTAGAGGGGGGAGAATCTTGTACTTGAGGGCCTTGCGTTTCTTGATTTTGGATATTTTGATCTGGTTTAACTTGTTGCTCTTGCTGGCTCTGCTGATTTTGCTGTAATTGCTGAATTTGCTGCCCTTCCTGGGTCTGCTGCGCCTGAGAATTGTCAACCTGTGGAGATTTTGTTTGTTTACTGGAATTTAAAATTTGAGATATGTAGTTGACTACCGTTGAGATTGGTGTATCTGCTTTAGAAAAATAATTCAAAATATCATATTGTTCTGCTCTTTTAATATCTTCGGGTTGACTTAAGTTTGATGCAATGATTACTGGGGTTTTATTTCCAGCTTTCCTTACTTCGCTTAAAAAGGCAAAACCATCTTTCT
The DNA here is from genome assembly GCA_014729085.1 of Candidatus Dojkabacteria bacterium. Classification (GTDB taxonomy): domain Bacteria; phylum Patescibacteriota; class Dojkabacteria; order B142; family WJKM01; genus WJKM01. The sequence goes on from WJKM01000012.1 coordinate 3,272, forward strand.
GAGGCATCATTAAGTCTAGAACTATTAAATCAAAATTTTGTTTTTGAATTAAATCAACTGCATCATTCCCGTTTTTTGCTATAAAACACTCAAAACCCATATTTCCAAGTTTAAGACTCAAAACTCTAGCCATTGATTGCTCATCTTCTATAATCAAAATTTTCTTTTTCATCGATTTGTCGAAACTCTTTTAAACTAGTTAAGTTAATTACTACTAATAATAGAGTATATATAAAAGTAAAATCAACTAATTAATAATGGTGTTTTGCTAGTTTATTTTTATTCTGCTAAAATCTCCGAAGTATTTCCCAGAAAACATATGTTAGAAAATCCAACAAGTACACACGAAACTGCACATAAGGACTTTAAAAATCTTTGTGAGGCAAGAATACAATTTGCTGTTGATGAAAGCTCTAATTTACTAGAGAATACGGAACGTCCCTTATTGATTGTTGCTTACGGACCAATGGCTGGTGGAAAAAGTACATTCTTAAAAGACATTACACAACAGCTGCAAAAAAAAGAACTCGCTTCAATTATATTCAAACTCTCCGCAGACTCCAGAGGAGACGAGATTCAACAAGCTTGGACAAGAAACGGACCTATGAAGGCAACACCTATAGAAACAATTCAGGATGCTTACGAATATTTGGAAGAACTTGAAACTGGAATAGCAGCACTCGATGAAGTCTCTTTTTTGGGATCAAGCGAAGAATTAATTGCCTTTGTTCAGTATGCTCATGAGCAGGGCATCTCTGTCATAGCAAGTGGACTGGGAGCATGGTTCAATGGAGAGCCTTTACAACAAATTCATGATCTTCTCGACCATGCAGATGTTGCGTATTGTTTACAAAGCTACGATTCTTTTAATCCTCAGATACCTGCAGATTTTACACTCAGGGGAGTAGGTATAGCTCCTGATGGAAAGATTCTCCATTCTAACGACTGTACAAATTACTATCCAGACATGACAGATCAAGAGAGACTCAACATTGTACAAAGATTAAAACAAATCGACGAACAAACAATACTTGATATTTGCAATCCAGATGGTTTTCCAGGAATTGAGAGATGTTTCCTTGTTCCTTCACATCCTGCTGATTCTAAATTTGCAATTGGAGCTGATAGATATGTCCCAGTATCTCAAAAAAAATTCAATCTCATATATCAAACAGCTGGTCTAAATCCACCAAATCAACCACCGATCTCAGACCTTTATAATCATCCGGCTATAAGAAATTGGGAAGAGGTGGGGCTATCATAGCTTTTTTACCATTTCTATTTAAAAATATATAATGAATTACATTAATTTTTTATTATGATCTCATGAATATCCTAACTATTATAATCTTGCTACTACTGCTTGCCATTACTCTTGTCTTTCTAATACGCTCAAAACTTATTACGATTATGTCGCTAGGATTAAAATTTGGCTTCATTTTTTTTATATTGCTTACACTTTCTGCATTATTTATAAAACCTATGTACTCAAAACTGGCAGATATGACTTTGAAACAATTTGGGATACATGAAAGTATTCAAAAGATTGACTATAAACTTAGCCTACAATCTCTAACTGAACCTGCTGAGGATTTATGGGACGATATTGAAAACTTTTTTGGTGATGATATAGATGACTCTGAAATAGCTGAAATAGAGGAAATGGAAACTGGCTATTTTGAAAAAAATTTATATCCCAAATTGATTAATTTGGTTACCATTATTTATAGATTTTTTATTACACTTTTTTCTCTAGCAGGACTTATTGTAATTGTTTACCTCAGCTACATAACCTCAGGTATTACAGACCTGGATAATTTAAAAAGGAAATATAGTAAGCTGGAGAAACGAATCCAAACTTTAGAAAAAAAAAGATTTAATAACTAAATCTTGACAGTTTCCTCAAATATAGTATACTGGGTATACTACACTTTTTAAAAATAGTATACTATGGCCACACTGCTTACTAACAGACAAAAAGAAGTCCTCGATATTATCGCAAAATATTTTAAACAACAAGATCAAGCACCGACTTTAAATGAACTTAAAAAAGAATTAAATATAGGTACCAAAAGGGGAGTTGTAAATCACCTAACAGCCCTAGAGAAAAAAGGTTTTATTAGAAGATCAAGTAAACCAAGAGGCATTCAGATTATAAATCAAGAGGATAGTGATTTTCTTTTTATAAATATACCGATACTAGGATATGCCAACGCTGGAGAACCTCTTGCTGAAGCAGAGGAAGAATTTATCGGAGAAATTAAAATAGATAAAAATTTGATTCCTAAAAACAAAAATCTCTTCAGCATAATAATAAAAGGAGACTCTATGAACAAAAGAAAAGTAGGAAAAATCCGGTTAGAAAACGGAAAAATTGCAGTAATAGAACGAAATGCACATGTAGAAAACAATGATGTCATTCTAGCTATTGTAGAAAATCAGGCTACAATAAAAACATATAAGAAATCCGATAATGCTGTAATTTTATATCCCGAATCTACAAATAAAATACATAAACCTATTTACCTCAAGCCCGATTCGCAATTTATTATTAATGGAAAAGTAATCAAAATACTGGAAAATCCTGCATATCGAAATTTATAAACTAATTTATTTCCACTAATGACTCAAACAAACAGAAACAACAATTTAATTCCTTTAGCTTTTGAACCTGTACATGCAGGTTTTCCTAGTCCAGCCGATGATTTTCTAGATAAAAGTATTGATATGAATGAATTTCTTATTAAACATCCTGCTGCAACTTATTTTGTAAGGGCAGAAGGAAATTCAATGATTAACTCTGGTATCTTTTCTGGAGATATTTTAGTGGTAGATAAATCCCTGGAGCCTTCAAATAATTCAATTGTAATAGCCTCCATTGATGGAGAATTTACTGTCAAAAAATTCGTCAAAAAAAATCATAGTATCTTTCTAAAACCTTCTAATGGAAAATTTCGAAAAATACAAATCACCAAAGACTGTGAATTTGAAATTTGGGGAGTAGTAACTTTTGTAATACACCAAATAAAATAGATAGTTAGTTAGTCTGATGTAATTCGTGTAAGCTGAATGCCTTCCCCCCAATTAGCCAATCTACTTTTTAATACCCCGCTTAGGGGCGGAAGATTCAAAAGGGGACAATTACCACAATCGTGCTGATTTCTTCTATCATCAACACATCCAACTTCAAAATCCTGGACTTGATTTTCACCTGGACCTATTTGCGTATCTGGAACCAATGGCATAACCTTACATGGACCAAGAGGGGTATTTAACGCTTGCCAAATATTATTTGTCGTTAATTGTGTAATGTGCACCAATTCTTGTTCCATACTCAACAATTTCCACAAATTAAACAACAAACATAAATATATAGAAAATGCCTAATATATACAAGGATTGGTAATATATCGAATATACAAGAATTACAGAAAAATGACCGAAATATTCTAAATCCAGGATATTTGTTTTTTAAGAAAACGATTTAACACCGTAAGCACCGATACTCCAGAAAAGCATCCATTTTAAAAAACCAATGAACAGAGGCATAAAACAGCATAAAGTAGAAATCCTAAAACCCGAATAGATAAATAAGTAATCAGCAAAAATTCTCAGAAAGAATGTTAGGTAAAATACTGGTATAGATGCATATAAACTAATGATCAAACTTTGGCGGAATGAATGTTCTTTTTTCATTACTGTAAAAATAAAAGTTCCTATAAGAGTAATTCCTAAAATAGGTATAAGTCTTATAAAAAAATTGAATACAAATATGAAAATAGGGGAGGCTATAAGAATTAAAATCCCGAATTTTTGAATTAACGATACAAAAAGCTCTTGATTGATTTTAATCCTTTCTATTTCTAGCTCTCGCAGTAAATCCTCATAGGAAATACTTATATCTTCAATTTCGTCCCTTGACCGAATTAGCATATATTCTTTTGTAAGTAAAACCCCCTCTCTGTAATCTGAGGGAATTTCATCTAAATTTGCAGTTGTATCTAAAGCGAAATACTTATCCTGTTTAACAAAAACAATAGGCATATCTTCGGAGTCAATAAATAAGCCCTGTTTGTCTATTATAATTTCGGGAAAATTCTTGATGTTTTGTGGTAAACGGATTAAATCCTGTCCAAACGAAAAAATAAAATAAAAACTGGAAATTACAGAAACTAAGAGAGTGAATAAGAAATAAATTTTCAAAGCCTTACGAATTCCTTTAGATACAGCTTCTTTATAAAAATTTGGAGAATAAACTGTTAGACCTAAACTTTTTGCAAAAAACATATTAATTTTACCAATTATATTTAAAATAAATTGTATCTTAGTTACTGTTTTTATCCAAGAGCACAGGCAAATTTTTAAGTATTTATTCTATTTACAATTCTATTGTTAATTATCTAAATAAATAGTATATAGAACGATATATAATAATTCTTTACATGTTATTTAACAATAATATATAATAAAAAATGTCACTTTATTTTTGTGACAGATTATAAAAAGTATTGCAATGAGCACTAAATTACTATTTACATGCTTTGGAAAAATATACTGCACTGATAAATTCCTCTTTGAGCAGGGCCAAGCTGTTGCTATGGCGATTCAGGAAGGGTATATCCCATTAGCTTCTATACCCAGTGGTAAATCCCAAAAGAAAAAGGACAGACTAAAAGTCCGAATTCTCGTTATGGACTATGAGCATTTAGATCAAATTCCTCTGAAAACAGATCCGTTTGACTGGGTATATGGTTATGATTCTCAAGATGGTTGTCATTTTGAACTTGCTGAATGGAGGTTTTACTATCCACAAATATTCATAAAGAAAAAATTCCCTGAAAATCTAAGTCTACAAAGCCCAGAAACCAATGAGGAACTTTGGGTAAGGGATCTTCCCCACCAGTATATTCAATAAGGAATTCTTTAATCTATCCTAACTTCATTTAATTCCTGCCAACTTCCTCTACCAGGAAGATACATTTCTTGCATCCAGACACCACCGGAGCTAAATTTACCTTCAAAAACTGCTCTCGCATAAAATACAAAAGTATAGACACCACGTCTCATATGAGTATTATATATAGTATCGCCAGTATAAAACACTACATCATCTTGATTTATTGAAAGATTAGCTAAGAATCTCCTTTGCTCATTTTCCTCTTTTAAATTCTCAAAGAGTTCATTACTTGTAAGATTTAAATTAAAGTCTACGGGTTTTAAACCAGCAGGAATAGGTATTCTTATCTCACTTTGTCCCAAATCTTCTTTTGTAAAAACATATGTCTTTACCTTATATAAATTCCCTAGTCTGAAATTTATTCTACCTTCATCTGGAAATAACTGATTATCATTCATATCATAGAATCTTGTTGCCACCGCTACACCATTATCTTTTGAAGATATATTCTGCATAGGAATTTGGTATTCTAATTTTACCTGGTAAAAAAACAAAGACTCATTTTTACTGTCTACATATATGTTTAAATCCGATTCAGACTTAGGAAGAGTAACCTCCAATACCAATCCCTCTTCTTCTCTTTTAAACTTAGTATATTCTTTGCCATTCACTTCAATTACAGGTCTTGCATATTCTAGATCCAACCTATAAACTTTTTTTGCAGTCCTTAAAGCTTTCACAACATATAAAGTTGATTGGGTGCCCATATAGCGGTTATTTTCAACCTCGTATTTTAGATAATTAATTACTGGGATTAATCTAGGATCAGGTCCGAAGATTTTAACAAGTGTTTCCAATATGATTGCGGTAGTCTTTAGATCGTTGTTATAAAAATATGAATTAAGCACTTTATCATCCTGCCAATAGGTTTTCCCTTTTATAGACTTTCTTTCCTCTAAAATTGAATAACTTAATAATTCAATCTTGTTCTTAATTTCCTCTCTCTCTTTGGTTGCAATCTTATCAGAATGGAAATAATTGAAATAGGTTTCTAACAAATAAACCCTTGAAAGCAAAGTAAGATTATTTCTGTTTTTATTGAAATAATTATTAACTCCTCCTATATCAAAATAGTCATCCTCAGAAAGTATACTCCATGCAAATAGCTTTTCTGAGCCCATTTCATTTATATTATTCTGCATATAGTTTTGAGCTCTTTTTAATCTTTTATCATTAACTTCAATATCAATTCTTTCTAACTCTCTCAATGCATAATAAGAATAAATTGAATTAAAAGGATTACTTTTACTATTTTCCCAAACTCCCCAACCTCCATCATTGTTTTGCAAAACATATAATCTTTGAATTCCTTCATCAATATTTTCCTTAACTTTCTGCTGATCTGCATAAGGTATAAGGCCAAGAAGGGTAGAGGAGGTCTGCTCACTGCACTTATTTTCATAATTCATAAAATAGCTTTTCATTGTATCTAGGTCTCCTACTACTCTATCGGATAACAGTATCTTCAAGTTTTTTTCTGAAATCTCATGGCCTTTTGGAAAAGTAAAATTCACCGATTGTTCATTCTTAGTTTCACCAAAGAATAGCTTCTCTCTTTCTATAGTATCAGACTGAATCTCAATAACCCTTTCTTCAGCATCTAAAACTTTTTCATCTTTATGAATAGAAAAATTCAGTGTTGCCTCTCCTGTGTTTACAGGTATATACTCATATTCAATAGGGAAATTCTCCTTTGATACCTCATACAAACATACTTGAAGATACTCATCATTGCATTTGACTGTGCCATTATCAACTTCTAATTTTACTGTCGTCTCACTCAAAAAATCTGGTTCAAAGACTGCATCGTAAACTACTTTTACGGTATCTCCCTTGATAAGATAGCTAGGTATTTGAGGTACAATATTTACATCTTTTGATACAAGTATCTCTTTTTCTGCCACAGCAAACGAACTATCTTTTGTTATACCAATTGCAATAATAGACCAAGTAGTAAGGTTATCTGGTAATTCAAACTTAAAATTAAAATTACCATTCTCAGTTACATTGTGTGGACGCCATAGAGCGACATCTTTGAAATCTTTTCTAATATCTTCAGATTGCAAGTCAAAATCAGAAGCTCTTGAACCACCACCAGAACCACCTTTATTTCCCCATTTCTTTTCTGCCATTAACTTATTTTCATAAATTGATAGGTTTGAAGCTGTTTCTACATCTAATCCCCAATCTGTCCAAAACGAATCGGTCATATAATCTGCCAAGTCTTTATTATGATCAACTTTCGCTAAATCTAATACCGCCTTATCTACAACTGCAATGAGATATTCAACCTCCTGATTGCCAGTAGTCCTAAGAGAAACATTAACCGTTTCCTGCGGATGATACTCTTCTTTATTCGTGGATATTGAAGTGTCTATTTGCTTTTGTGAAGTTTCAACTTTAATCTTCTGAGTTCCTAACTTAAAATCCAAAAATCCTTTCTGCCAGTCATGAGGGACAAATGCAAAAAAAGAATAGTAGAAATTTGGAATAAACTTATCGGAAATTTTAGTAATAAAACCATCAACATTCCTTAAATCTATAACTTCCCAGTCATAAATATCACCTCGTTCTATAGTAACTAAAGCTTTATAATTCGAATGAGGTAACTCGGGAAGAAGCCGTGCTTTATCTCCGATTTTATATTCTTCCTTATCAGGCTTTAAACCTGCTTTTATATCATCTTGATAAAAAGGATAATATGAATAGCTTCCTTGTGCAAAAACATAAAATGATGTCCGATTGTAAATTTTGCGATTTGACTCTGAGAAAAACTCAACTTCATACCTACCTTCAATATCCGGCAAGTATTCGAAGTCAATAACCCCATTACTATTTGTCATTCCGATAGTTGAAAATACTTCAACCTCTTCATAAATATTTTCCCAATAATAAACACCATTCTCCCTTCTTCTTTTTACTTGACGATTATCTATTCTATTTACACGAATAACAACATTTTTGTTAGATCTTGGCTTCAAATCTTCGTCTAAAAATACTGCCTGGGCTTTGAAAGGTTCCTTTTCTCCAATACTCCCATAATATTGCTTATTATCTATTCCAACAACACCACCTTTTGGTGCTAAAACCTTATAAAAAGTTTGATATTCTTCGTTTCCCATTTCATCTCTAACTTTTACTTCGATAGAAACATATTTTGCTAATGAATAAGCTATTTGAGAAGGAACATTAATTGGGACTTTGAGATTTGTAAAACCATATTCGTCTGTCCTTGTTGTTGCACTACCTATTTTGATTGAATTATATTGATTATAATTATCAAAAGTATAACGGGTTGGAAAACTGTACTTTTTATACTCCTCATTTAGATTTTCGACGTAGTAATTATCATACAGATCCCTTGCATATAGATTGACCTCGACATTTGCATTTGCAAGCGGTTTGCCGAAGTAATATCTAGCCTCAACTTCCATATTTACGTTATCACCATCTTTATAAAATTCTTTATCATCTTGTATTGAAGCAATAAAAGAGTAATTAAATACTTTGTATGCAGAAATACGAAAATTGCCAATGTATCTATTATCAATATACAAATCATACTTACCACTATTCAATTTATCACTAAGTTTCAATGAATCGTTTGCAGTACCGAATTCGGAAAGTTCTAAATTATCTGAGTAAATTGGGCTATTTGTTGAATCTCTAATCTCGACGGGAATTTCTCCGGATGGAATAGACAAACCTCTTTCTTCTTTTTTTCGGGCAAAAATCTTAAAATGAACGTTTTGACCTTTCTTGTATATCGGACGGTCAAAATAAACTTGGTATACTTTATCTCTTTGGCTTCCATAACTGCCATATGCTCCATAATATTCAAGACCTCTGTCATATGAGCTTGATACAAATATATCACCATCTTCCGAATAAACGTATATGGGTTCAATTAACATTTGCTGATTAAACTGAACAACACCAGATTGATCTGTTTTAGATTCAATTGTATTCTTTCCGCTTTTCAACTTCAAATTTTTCCCCACTAGTGGGTCTGCAGAGTTTGTATTTACATTCCAAACCAATACAGTATCTTCTGTATGCTTCATCACCGAAACATACTCAGAGACAATTAATATTCGGAAATCACGGTATTTATGGTCTTGACTAAAAGCTCTAACTATATATATACCATTGGCTATATTGTTTAAAGGATATTGAAATTGTGACATTTTATATCTAACATTCTCATTATCAAAATCATCAAAAATTTTAGTCCAAGATTTTACAACTTTGTCTTTTCTGAAAGCAATTTTCATCTTTTGTTTCTGATTATCTTTACTTTTTATTGCAATTAAATCCTCTGGTGTTATCTTTATTATTTCAATTTGGATATTATTCAAATTCATTGATTCAAGAAGAACTCTGTATTCATCATTTGCGTCGACATATGCCGTTTGATTACCAAAAATATTTAATTCTGATGGTGGAGCTACATTTTTAACTTCAAATTCTACTTTTATATCATCATTTAATCTATTTCCGAATCTATCTGTTAAACCTTCAGAAATATTAATTTCATAAACGTTCTCATCACGAAAATCAGCCTCTATATGTATTTCATCCTGTTTATAAGATGGAATATAGATATATGAATTCAATTCCCCCTTCATGCCAGTCAAACTTTTTACGAAAATTAAATCAGACAATTCCTTCGTTGAATAAATCATCTCATTTGTAAAAGTAAATTTGACAATACCTGCAGCATATTCGGACTTCTCATTGCCATCAAGAATCCCATCTTTGATGTTACTTTCAATAAGATTGAATTCTGAAGGCACAGTTATACTTCGCTCATAATCGTAAGTCATAGTTTGCCCATATTGATTATGGAGATCTTTGCTTATAAAAAAAGAATATTCCTTTCCATCAATCCAGTTTTCTTTTGGAATTATCGAAGCAACTCTATATTCTTTATCTTCGGATGGAGTAGGGTAGTCATACAAGTTATATTTTTCTTCTAATTTACTATATATTGATGTACTCCAAATCACCTCGTAAGGAATAATCAAATTGTCCGATTTATATATTTTTGCATTAGCTCTGAAAGTCACCTTATCTACATCCGAATCCATAATTACTACAATCTTATCTCTTGTTCTAGCCTTTACGTCTCCATTAAAACCCTTAATAAAGCCTATAGTATCTAATTGATTTACTTTGTCCTCTCCTGGTGTAAATTGAGCTATATAATCCTTTTTCATACCCAATCCAAATTCATTATGTACTTTTTCTGCACTTATTCTTATTTCATATGTCTTTCCGATTTCTAAAGCCTCTTGAGGTACAAACCTTAAACTCGAAGCTGTTAGAATTTCTGATTTTCCTGAGATATTTGGCTCAAACTCGATGAAATCAGTAATATCTGCGTTAACATCCTTAAAAATATTCGTATTAAAACTTATTAATAACTCCTCTTGAGAAGAAATTCCATTTTCAAAATTTGTTAATTCTACTTTTGGAGTTCTTACTGAATCAAATACAAGAAAAAAGTCATTGTCTAAGAAATTAAAATCAGTAGCAGATAAATCTATCTGGTAGGTTCTATCCGGTTCCCAGCCATCATTATGTGAAATTTTTATAGTATTTTGACTTAATTCAAGTTTAATTTCCTCACCGAGATCCTTATTTAATTCTTCTTGTATTAATTCCAGATCAGGTTTTTCTGTAAAAGTTAAGTATATTTCTTCATCTAAACTTACATCTTCAGCACCGTTTATAATAGAAGCAGAGGTAACTTGAGGCGAAAAATCTAAGCTTAAATTTTGAGGTTGGGCAGTTAAAACTTTGTATATATTAATAAAATAGAGCAGGACTAAGGGAAAAACACATAGTAAATATAAAGAACTAAATCCGAGTATTGTTATCTTTACAAATCTATGCTCTTTCTGAAGATCCTTTGGTACTAATTTGTAAAGTAGGGACTTTGTTTTCTTCTTAAATTTTGCCCATGGGATAGAGCTTGTAGCTTTTTTAAAACTCTTTTGTATTTTATAAAATCTATTATTGTCTGAATTCTTTTCTTTTTGATTGGACACAGAATACAACTTCTAATTTAAATATAGCAATATATTGTAAACTAATTAGTCTAGTAAGAACAATTAATTAATAATAGAGATATATTCTATCTATTCAATTCAACACAATTTATAATTTCATGTCCAAATCATTATTTAGACAATTTTAACCTCTCTTAAATCTTGCCATGCACCTCTACCAGGTAAATACATCTCCTGCATCCATTCACCAGGAGCATAGTACTCACCCTTAATATTAGCCCTTACATAGAAGGTAAATGTATATACACCTCTTTTCATCTGTGAATCGTAAAGTTTATCTCCTGAATAAAAAACAACATCCTCTTCATTGACTGAAAGATTTTCAAAAACTTTAGGATTTTCATTCTCCTGTTTAAGATTTTCAAATAATTCTTCGCTTGTTAAATTTAGATTAAAGTCAATAGCTTTTAGACCGGCTGGAATTGGAATTCTTATTTCAGACTGTTCCAAATCATCTTTAATCAAAACTGTTGTTTTTGCTTTGTATATCGCTCCTTGATGAAAAATTTCCTTTCCTTGTTTATCAATCTTTAAAGGGTTGTCCTCCATATTAAAATACTCTGTATATAGACTCATACCTTTATCTCGAGCGGTAATTTTCGAATAGGAGATTTTATACTCCAAATCAATTTGGAAAAATATTAATGAATCGTTTCTACTCCTAACTTCAACAAGAACAGAGGGTTCATCGGAAGGTAATTCCATTTCTAATACTAGGTTATCATCCTCACTATCAAATTTTCTGTATACTTCTTCACCTACAATAACTTCCGGATATGAATTCTCCAAATCCAATTTGAATATTTTCTTAGCTTTTTCTAAAGCCTTAAAAATATAGATGTTTGATTGAGTTCCTAAATGTTCATTTGTTGCTAACTCGTATTTCAAATAACTAATAATTGGTACTAAGGATAAATCATCCCCCTTTAAATCAAGCAAAACATCCAATATTACTGATGTTGTTTTAATATTGTTATTGTAGTAATAATAATTGGATTTTGCATCATCCTGCCAGTAAGCTTTTCCATCTGTTAATCTCATCTCGTTTAAAATCACATTTTGAAGGTGGTCTATTTTTGCCTGGATAGCATCACTTTCTTCAGCGGAAACCGCGCTTGAATTAACGTATTCATTAAATGCATTAAGTATATAAGCTTTATTAATAAGCGACATACCATCTTTATTAGCATCATAATAACTATTCATTGCATTGATATCGAATTTCTCAACATCAGCTAATATACTCAGTGCAAATGGTTTGTTCGCCTCCATACTTCCAAGTCGACCCAGTATATAATCCTCACCTCTTTTTAATCTGTCTTTATCTACATTAAACTCAGCACTTTCCAAATATTTCAATGTAAAGTAGGCATAAACCGAATTGTAGTCTAAGCTCTCTCCATCTTCCCAAACTCCCCAGCCACCATCGTCATTTTGTAAAACATATAATCTTTGAATTCCTTTGTTTATCTGTCCTTTGACTCGTTCATCATCTGCATAAGGAACTAATGCCTGTATCGTAGACGAAGTTTGTTCACTACATTTATTCTGGTAACTGGTAAAATAATTCTTGATCTTAGATAAATCCCCAACTATTTTATCGGACAAGACAACTTTTAGCTTCTTAGATTCCCCTTGATGTCCATTAGGATAAATAAATGAAAATTTATTTTGATCCTTAGTATCTCCAAAAAATATTTCGTTTCTTACTTGCGCATCATCATTAATCCTTATTGTCCTTTCCTCAGCATCTAGTATCTGATTTCCATTAGTCACCCCAAAACGAACTTTAGCCTCTCCTTCTTTATCAGGATAAAAATTATACTCCACTGGGAAATCTTCGCTTGTAACTTTTGAAAAACATTCCTTTTGTAATTTATCTCCACATTTGATTCTTGCATTATCTACTTCAATCTTTGCACCTAACTCCTTTTTGATAAATTTATCTGTAAAACTTGCATTGTAAATCAATTTCGATTTGTCTGACTGCGATAAATAGGGTGGAAGACCAGCAATAATATTCACATCATTTGAAACTACGATATCTTCGATTGCAACTGCAAAGCTTGTATCTTTGGTAATTCCAACAACGGCAATTGCCCAGGTTGTAAGATTATCAGGAACTTCAAAGTCTAAAGTTAAATTACCATCACGAGCTACTTCCGCAGGTATCCATAAAGCTACTTCCTCAAAATTTCTTCGTATATCTTCGATTTGCAGACTTGGTCCACCTCCACCTCCATCACCAGAACCTCCTTTATTCCCCCATTTTTTCTTTGCTATTAATTTATTCTCATAAATTGCTAAGTTTGACGCTGTCGTTACGCCTAGATTCCAATTTGTCCAATAAGTCTGTACTAGATTTTTAGCTAGATCCTCATTAGGATCTACTTTTGACAAATCAATTATAGCCTTATCAACGACTGCAATTGCGTACTCCACTGATTTATTGCTATTAGTATTAATTGAGAGCTCAACGTTTTCTCCTGGATAATATCTCTCCTTATCTGTTTCAATTGTTGTTTTAATCTCTCTTCCGGATGTAGCCACTTTAATTTCTGTAAGGCCCATTTTTAAATCAAGAAATTCTGCCCCCATATCATGAGGAGAAAAGGCTACAAAAGAATAATAAAAATTAGGCTGTAAATTCTGTGTAATCTTGACATTAAGATTATTGACCTCATTTAAGTTCACTACATCGTATTCTAAAATTGTATCCCTTTCTAGAGTAACTAATGCCATATAATTAGGTCCCGGAAGCTGAGGAGTAAGTACTGCTGTATCCCCAACATTGTACTCTGCTTTGTTTGTCTTTAGGACCGATCTCACGTCATTAGTATATGCAAAATAATAATCAAACCTGCCATAATTGTAGTCATAAGCATAAAAATTTACTGAATGTTTAATTCTAGAATTGGATGAAGAGCTTACTTTTACTTCGTAGTCACCTTCGACTTCGGGGTTATACGTAAAGATTGCTCTCCCTTTTGAATCAGTTGTAATAACAGTCGAATAAACTTCTTTAGTCTCTTCAACCCAATCCCAATAATAGACTCCACTTTCCCTTCTCCTTTTTACTTGTCTCCTATCTTTGCGAATTACATCAACGTTCAAACTCTGTCCAGGAGCTTCCTTAAACATACTGTTAAAATACACTATTTCTGCCTTGTATGGTGTTGCATCTTGAGTACTAACATAATATCTTTTATTGTTTATTCCAATAAAACCACCTTTAGGAGAAAGACTCTTATAGAAAGTTTTATATTCCTCCATACCTATGTGATCCCTTACCTTTACCTCAACAGATAAAATTTTTGCACTACCATATGCAATTTTATTCGATACTTCTATTGGGACAGAAAGCTTTGCTTTCCCATTCTTATCAGTTTTAACTGTCATAGAACCTGCTTTCTCGGAATTATAATCTGTATCCGTATGATCCAAATAATCATCATAATCCCAGTTGTACTGATGATCAGATAATCCTGGAAATGAAAAATGTTTATAATCCCCCCGCAAGGCTTTATCGAAAAATAGAGTAGAGCTATCTCTCACATATAGATTCACTTCTACATCTGCATCTGCTAAAGGTTCACCAAAATAATAATATGCATCAACTTCGACATCGACTTCATCATTTACACTATATATCTCTTTTTCATCTACAGACGCAGTGAATGAATAATTAAATATTTGATATGCAGAAATGCGGAATCCATCAATAAATTGGCCATTAACATACATATAATAAAGACCGCTATCTAATTTCTTGTCTAAATGAAATGTATCATAAGCTGTACCAAAGTCAGTTACCTCTAATTCCCCATTATAAATTGAATTCCCACTTTCATCTTGTACTTCGACTTCCAAATTATCTCTTTGGATAGATAAAGTGTTATTTTCTCTCCTTCGTGTAAAAACCTTAAAATGGACATCTTGATCGGCCTTATAAATTGGTCTGTCAAAATATACATAATGAATTGTAGTATCTTCATTATAATAATATGAATTTACATAATCATATTTCTGCATACCGTCATCATATATACTAGAAACAAAAATTCTACCGTCTTCCGAATAAATATGGATTTTTCCTTTACCACTTCCTTGAAATACTGCTACTCCTTTTGCATCAGTTGTAGCTGAAATTTTCTGTCCTCCATTTCTTAAAATCAATGGTTGGTCAGCTACTGGATTTCCAGTTTGAGAATTTGCAACCCAAGCTATGGTTTTATCATTAGTTTTTTTAATAACTACACTATTTTGAGAAATAATTAGAAGTCTATAATCTCGATACTTTTCCGATTGATCTTTAGCTCTGATTATATAAAGCCCATCTTCTACATTGCCAATAGGATATTGAAATTGAAGCAACCCATATTTAACATCTTCACTTTTTTCGAAATTTTCAAAATGCTTTGTCCAAGTTTGTACAATATCGCCCATTTCGAATACTTCATCCTGAGTTCTATTACCTTCTTCGGCATGTACAAATTCCTCAGGTGCAATTTTTGCCAATTCAACTTTAATATCATTCAAATGCATTGATTCAAGTAAAACTCTATAAGTCCCATTATTATCGATATAAGCAACCCGCTTGCCAAATATATTTAATAATGATTTTGAGCCTACATTTTTTGCTTCAAATTCAAATTCTAAAGCTTTCCCAAGTTTATTTCCGTACATGTCCATAAGTTCTGGGGATACCCAAAGTCTGTATCTGTTTCCCTCTCGAAGGTCAGCTTCAATCTGAATATCATTATCTGCATAATAATATCCAGTATAGGCATAAATATTCATTTCTCCTTTCTTACCAGTTAATGCTGTAAGTTTGATTAAATTTTTCAATTCTTCAGTTGAGTAAACCATTTCATTACTGAAGTCCAATTGGATATTTTTCCGATATTTCCCTCCATTAAAGACATTATTGGTGATATTGCTTCGTAAATACTCAAACTTTCCGGGTATTGAAATCGTTCTTTTATAGCCACGAGTCATTTCCACTCCTGAATTCGATTTAAGT
This sequence comes from Candidatus Dojkabacteria bacterium, assembly GCA_014729085.1. Classification (GTDB taxonomy): domain Bacteria; phylum Patescibacteriota; class Dojkabacteria; order B142; family WJKM01; genus WJKM01. Next base: position 19,326 of record WJKM01000012.1, read on the forward strand.
GACTTCGAAATTGTAATTTGATAGTTTTTACCTTCGTCCCAATTGTTGTGGGGTGTAATATCTGCTACTAGATATTTCTTTTCTTTTTTCTTACCCGAATAATCATAAAAATAACTCACCTCTTTCTCTGCCTGATCATAGCTAACAGTTTTCCAACTAATTGAATATGGAATCTCCGTACTAGCATCCCATATCTTAGTTTCTTGTTTAAAACTATTCTTATTTACAACTTCATCTACAATTACGACAATACTATCTTTAGAATTAGCTTTAACATCAAATCTTGAACCTTTTATATAATCAACATAACTGCTTTCTTCTTCTTCTAATTTTTGAGTTTGTCCTGGTACAAAACTAATTTCATAGTCTTCCTCCATACTTAGCCCAAAAGAATTTTGAATATCTTCTGCATTAATTCTTAGTTTTATCGACTGATTTAGTTCTAATTCATTCTTGGGAATAAAACGTAAGGATGTAGGGGAGATAATTTCTGTCTTCCCTTCGATAGCTGGTTCAAAATGTAAAAATTCTTTATTATTTTGTTTGTCATTGTCAAAAACATCTGTATTAAAACTAAGCAAAATTTTCTGTTTAGGATCAACATATCCTTCCAGATTTGTAAGAACTACCTGAGGTGTTTCTTGAGTTTTAAAAGATAAGAAAAAATCCTTTTCCAGAAACTCAAATTCTTCTTTTGAAAGAGTAATCTCATATTCTTTATCTGGCTCCCAACCTCCTTCTTTATGAATACCGACTTCTTTGGAGTTCTCTGTCTCTTCAACTATAATATTCTCATCCATGTCTTCTTTCAACTTCATTTCTATTGCTTCTAAGTCAGGCTCTTCTTTAAAGGTAAGGTATATACGTTCTTCTAACTTAATATCTAATGCATCATTAAAAATCGAGGATTGGGTTACAGTCGGAGTAAAAGTAAATTCAAGATTCTGTGGTTTTGAATTAATGACTGTTAAGTAATCTATAAGAAAATAAGCTCCCGCACCCATACTACTAACCAAAATAAACACTAGAAATGTCAAAGCAAATTTTATAGGAACTGGAAGTTTCTTAATAAAAGCAGGCACTAAACGATTTACTAGACTTTTAAGTTTCCTCTTTAAAAAAAACAATATTTTTTTCAGTTTAATTTTTAAATGATATAAGAAATTTAATTTCTTTTTATCTTCCTTTGCTGCATCCTTCGATTTTTCAGGAGTTGGAACCTTTTTTTGCTTAGACATTGGGTTAAATTAAAAAATATGAAGTTACTTTATTGTATAAAAAAAACAGTAAAACAAAAATACTCTATATATACTTAGACGTAAATTGTTGTTTAAATATTACACTAATTCTGTTTTTTACTGTTCTACATAAATCATAATGCTATTGCTTTCTACTCTTTGATTACCAATTTTACCAACAATTTTTATTTCAAATTCTCCCGGTTCTAGTTCCCAGTTTATATATTCTCCCTCTAAGCTTTTATTAACATCCCGCCCATTAACGTTAAGAATATATTGGTCAAACTCTTGATTTGCTTTAAATCTGATTGGAAAGAGAAGATCCTGCTGATAAAAAATTGTATCTTTGTCATAAGGATCAATTATTGTAATACCTTCGGGAGATATTACATTAATTCTCTTGATTGTTTCTTGAGAAGCCGGGCCTTTATCTTGGATAAAAAGTTCTGTATATGGATAAGAATTACATTTTTCATCAAAAATTTCTCCTGTTTCCTTGCAAATCTCAATACTTTCTATGCCAGTAGGTTGCTCAATTTTATTAATTTTGTCCGAAAAATTCTCTTCATAATACTCTTGCACTAAAAGCATCTCATCATGCCAAATTTTTCCAGCGCCTCTAATACCATTTATACCCTCCATACCCGAATTGTCATTATTTCCCACCCACACACCAATAACATAATTTTTTGTATACCCAATAGTCCAACTATCTGTAAAATTCTGTGCTGTACCAGTTTTTGCATATGCTTTAAAAGGTAAATTTAATTTGCTCAAAGAACCAAAACTATATCTTCTCGAATCATTATCACTTAAAATACTAGAAACTAAATATGTAATTTCTCTTCCGTTTTTCGAAAAAACCTCTTGGGGAATGTCTTCTTTTTTATCTTTTGTAATCATATTAACTGGAGGTCCTTTGTACAGACCTTCATTCGGAAAAATTCTATATGCATTAGTAAGATCATAAAGACTTACACTACAACCTCCTAAAGTTGCCGCAATGTCCGCATCTTGTTGTCTTATTTCTTCAAGTCCAATTTGATCAGCCAAAATATATAAATTATTAACCCCAATTGTCTTTAATGTTAAAACTGCAGGAATATTATAAGAATTTGCCAAAGATTCGCGTACACTTACCCATCCATGTTCTTGCAAATCATAATTTCTTGGGAAATAAGGCCTACCAAGAGAATCATATACAACTTGTTCTTTATCTAATATCATAGTAGCAGGTGTAATATTTTCAGAAAAAGCTGCTGAATAAGTAAATGGTTTCAAAGTCGAACCTGGATTCCGAAGAGCAAAAGCAGAATTTACCTGTCCATCGATATCAGTAGCAAAAAAATCTCTACTGCCTACTAAAGTCAATATTTCTCCGCTCTCAGCATCTAACACCACAATTGCTGCATTGGTAGCATTGTATTTATACAATTCAGTAATATGTTTATTTATAATAGCCAAACTCTGTTCATATAGGTCAAGATCTAATGTGGTCAGAATATCTTCATCAAATTGATCAGTTTCTAACCCTAATACAAAATGAGGAGCTTTAATACTTTTATACTTATTTCTAAGTGACAAGCTTTCAGCAAAATAGGCTTGTTTTTCCTCATTAGAAATTTTGTTATGCTTTTGTAAAATATTTAACACTAGCATTTGACGGTTTTTCACTTCCCCTTTATTAGTGTAGGGATCAAGTTTTTTCGGACTATTGGGGATTGATACTAAAAAGCTTACCTGTGCTATATCCAAGTCTTTATTGTCTTTACCAAAATACCCATATGAAGCTGATCCTATACCATAACGTAAATTTGAAAAATATATTGAATTCAAATATTTCTCTAAAATCACTTCCTTAGGAAGAAAAAAATGAAGTAATATACTTACAATAATCTCTTCAGTCTTATGAATTACATTTCTATCCTGCCTCCCTAAAACTATTTTCACATACTGTTGAGGTATTGTACTTGCACCGCATACTTGCTCGTTCTTCTTAAATAACTTTGCAAAACATTTCACTGTACGTGGAAAGTCTATGCCTGGATTCCACCAAAAACTCCTATCTTCTACATAAATGAATGTGTCTATAATTTCAGGATTAATATCCTGTAATTCAACATAATCTGCGTATCCTTTTTCGGGAATCTGCTTTTCATACAGCACTCGTCCCTTTCTATCCAGTATTTTCTTACTCTGCTCAAATTTTGAATAAAAAAGTACTTTCGAAGTTAGAAAACCTATTCTAAGACAGCAAATTAAGATAACACTAAGTAATATCAGTATTAATAATTTAGAAGCTGTAACATTTTTTAGAAATTCTTTTATAGTTTTCATATAATTTGAATTAATTAAATCTCTCTATTATATTGACGAATTATCTTGTCAATTTAATACACCTAACTTAAATTTTTTTATTAAATGGGTACAGGTACCATCAGGACCCATATCAAAAACCCCTAGTGTGTTCGATTTAAATCTCTGCAATCTCCATTTTAGTTCAGATGCTAATTCTTTAGCTTTACGAAAATCATGGAGACGGATTAAAGTAATATGTGGTCTATATAAGTTCATAATATTAGGCATTCCGTATCTCTTAATATTTGCTATTTGTTCATCATTCATCTCTTTGAAATAAGGGCTCATACTAGAATATTTTGTCCGAATATATCCATTTCTTAAAGGGTTAATTTTTTTTATTATTTGTTTATGTACATTAAATAATTCCGGAGACAAATCCACCTTAATCTCTATATATCCTTTATGAGAATCAATTGATGTAAATGAAGAATTAATATCATTAAAATAAGACGATAATTGTTCAATTTCTAAAAGTATTTTCTTTAGATTACTTTTCGGAAATGCAGGCGAATAAAGCGTCAAATGAACGAAATTGAACTTATTATCCAGGATGAATAATGGGGATGTATTTCGAGAAATTTTCCGGGCGAACTTAATTACTTCTTTATTAATACTATCACTAGGAATTAAATTAATATTAAGTCTCTGAGTTTGCAGCATATTATTTGTAAAATTTATTAATTTTGAATAATGTTGTCCAATTTTTCATTATAAGATTTATTTATTGGTTCAAACTTTATAGCCTTTTTATAATATTCTCCTGCTTTTTCTAAATCGCCTCTACTTTCATAATAAGCTCCTACATCCGCATAATATCGAGCCCAATATCTATTTTGTTCCAAAAATCTTGCAGGTAAAACCTCACGAATCTCGAAACTTATATCATTTGCTAAATATGCATTTAGTAATTCCAGTCTATATATTATTTGATTCGGTGCATAATTTACAGTTTGTTCAATATCATTTACAGCACGGGTTTTATAAAAATAATTATTGAATAATATATCTGCTTTGACTGCGTTAAAACTCACTATAAAATTATACACAGAAAAAATTCCAAAAGAAAAAACAATCAAAAATTTACAAAAAGTATTAAAATATTTATTACCAATCTTAAGTTCTATTGTTTGGACATTCTGCTTGGAAATCTCCAAGGCAATAAATGCTGAAACAAAGACATAAAAAACATAATGCATAATACCATTAACATTGACCATAGAACGTACCCAAAATATTAAAATTGTAGATAATAAAACAATAAAAAGTATTTTTTTCTTCGCTTCCATCCCTTTAAAAAGCGTGAGAAATTTATAGTATAAATATAAAGCAAAACAACTAACAAAAACTAGACCAATTAGTCCAGTATTTAGACTTATATCTAAAAATTCATTATGAGCCCTATCTAAGGAAATTGGGACATTTACTCCGCTTTGATACATATAGGCTGGAAGTATGTAACCTCCGACATCTAACCCATAACCTATTAGAGGAGAGTCTGAGATAGCCTGTAAGGAAGCCTTCCAAATGTTTCGCCTAGTATCGTCTAATAAACCGAATGCTTGGAAGCGTGAAGAGGTTGTAAATACTATAAGTATAACCATAATACCTAAAATAATACTAATTGCTAATGCAAACTTTTTTAATATGGGTTGAGTAAAATAATGTTTAATAAATAAAGCTAAAGAATAAATAAGTAAAAATATCAAAATTATCTGTCCCATACGCGAACCCGACCACCACACTAAAATTATACTAACCACAATATTCATTACTATGTATGTCTTAAATAATTTACTCTTAATTGAATACAAAAAATACAATAAAAAGGGCATCATTAAGAGTACATATCCAGCTAGAAAGTTTGATTGTCCGAATGTTCCAACAACCCTTCCTTCTGTTAAGTTTAAATCAAGTGTCCCTAAAAATAACTGCTCATATGAATCTTTAAAATTAATAAGAATAAATACAGGTATGCAGACTGAAAATAGAAATAGAAACTTTTGCAGATTTCTTTGCAAAATATCAAAACTTAGCAAACCAAAGAAGATTAAATTCATTATAGTTAGTAACCCAAATCTTTTATCATAATTACCCCAAATAGAAGTGATGATATTATCACTTAACAATGTGGTAATAGTAAGCCATATAATAATAAGAAAAATTCCAATTAGAATAATAGCACTCTCTCTATTCAGTTTTATCTTCTTTGTGTTTTGGTAAGTTTTAAGAAAAAACATATGATGAAGCAAAACTACAATCGTTAATAGAGATACGCAAACCCTGAAAATAAATATCTTTGGTAGTTCATATGCTCTGAAAAAATTAAAGTTAACGATTAAGGGGATAAATATCAAAATAAATACTAGGAGGAAAACCTCAAAACTACCAATTAGATTTTGCAATCGTTTTCTTTGCATTTTAACTTATAAAATATCTTTTAATCTAAATATGAAGTAGTATCGGCTAAAGGGATTAAATTTATAAATCAGTATATCAAATATTGAATACATATTATTGCTATATTGTTTTTAAGAATAAAAAAAGATAATATTAATTGATTTAAGTTAACTTCAAAGTAGGATGAATGCGAAAAGAAATGGGTTTTCACTTGTTGAAATACTCGTCGCAATGGCCATAATTGCAGCATTAATTGCCATAGCAGTATATGGAATTAGTGTTATCCAACGAAACTCACGTAATACTAAAAGAAGGAAAATAAACGACAACATCGAACTCGCAATTAATGATATAGAAGCAGATACTCAAGAATCACCTACCTGGATGTCTTATGATCAATCAACAAAAAGTATAACTTTAAGTCTTTCTCAAGCAAGCCCAGTCTTGAATAGAATACCTGTACTTGGCTTTACGACTATTGAAGCTTTAACAAGTGAAAATTGTTGGGGAGGAAATGATAATTTTGGTTTTGGAAGAGACGAAACAAATTCTGACAGATTATGGGTATGTTTCAATCCAACAAACTTAACACATGGTGTAAGACTAGAAAAAAAAGGCAAGGGAGAGATTATAGAACAAGTAACTGCAACTGATGCAAACAAGAAAAGCAGTAGAGTTGGAAGAATAGACGGAACAGATTGGAGAGTCCATAAAGACTCATCTATGAATACATATTGGGGGCGAACATGGCTTGAATATCAAGTTACATTGGATGATCCAGGTGATTATAGTATTGAAGTAGAGGCAAAGAATTCTGGAACTCTGCCCGCTGATTATAATAATTTTAAAGTAGAAATATTTGTAGACAATACAAGCGAAGGAATTGTATATATACCTGCCGACAGTAAAAATTACCAAACTGCAAGTCTTAGTATTTCGGACTTAGATGAAGGAAAACATGACATCAAGATAGTTTGGCTTAATGATCAATGTGATAGTTGTAGAGGGGGAACAGGAGATGCAAACATACAAATTAAAAATATGACTATTTTAAAATAAACCAAATTCTTTATAATTTCCTACTATAGTACAAATTTCTCTATTTATTAATACCCAATGAAACAAAATAATATTGAATATAAAGTTAAAAAATCATCTCGTGCAAAGAGAATATCAATCCGTATTACCAATGATGGTAATACAATTGTAACATTACCCCAAAAAGTAAGTAAAAAGCATGCTCATAAATTTGTAGAGCAAAAACAAACCTGGATTAAAAATACTCTAAAAAAAATAAATAAAAACAGGATATCCTACAATTTCAAACAGGGAGAAAAATTTATTTTCCTGGATGACTATCTTTATCTCAACTTTATACATAAAAAACTTGTATATCCAAGAGCAGAAATAACTTCAGAAAATATAAATATATACAGAGACGAAAATCGCGAATTACCAAAAAATAAAATAAAAGAAGTGATAATTAAAACATTTAAAAAATATTTCCGAAACTTAGTCCAGGAAGCTGTCGAAGAATACAACAGTATATATCAATTTAAGTATAACCGTATTGCAATAAAAAACAATAAAACAAATTGGGGAAGCTGTTCAAGCAAAAAAAATTTAAACTTTACATGGAGATTAATTTTTGCTCCTCTTGATATAATTGATTATGTAGTTGTACATGAGTTATGTCACTTAAAGGAACAGAATCATTCAAAAAAATTTTGGAAACTGGTTTCAAAAGCGATTCCGGATTACAAAACAAGAAAAAAATGGCTAAAAGAAAATTCATCCAGACTCGTATTTTGACTTTGCAATAAATCAAATTAATTAATCTTAAATTTCACTAATTAATATTTAATCAATTTTAATCATGACGCAAAACTTTACTCAATCGCCGGAAAGAGAGAATGGAAGAGCAGAAGTTCTAGGAGGAATTAGAGAAAAATTGGGAGGTTTACATAATAATTACCTTGAACTTAGAGAAACAGCCAGACAGAATCTTGTACCTGGTATTCAACAAGTAATTGAAGCTCAGAAGGGGATATCAGGAAATACATTATTAACAGCAGGAGGATTGGTTATTGATGCCGGAGAAGGAGCTATAATGGGAATACTCACAGGTGGAGCATCTGAATGGATTCCTTTTACAGAAATACTTACAGATATAGGAAGCACAAAACTATTTGAGTCATTAGGTGTTGAAATTCCGGACAACTATAAAACTCTAGGAACTGCTCTTGGGGCACTCCCAGTTGTTGGTGATTTTATCAGCCCCGTTACAATTACTGGAACAACAGGTGTTGCAAGAAACTTTGGTGAGTTAAGAAATGGAGTAGGACAAATAGGCAGAGGTCTATTTGATTTATATCATCACTTTAAAAATCCCAATATTAATACTTCTCCTGGAGTTGTATAATTTCAATTATTAAATATATAAAAATGAACAAACAAAACCTGAAAGAAAAAATACAAAATACCAAACTTTTTTCTAATAATGAAAAAATCAGGCTCTTAGTAAAATTTGATGATTTATCTAAAAAAGAATTAAAAAACCTTAATGAAGTAATTGATGATTTTGATGCTTCTCATACCTCTCTATGCAAAAAATTTAAAGTAAATATGAAAGAAGAGTTAGAAAAAATTCAAAAGCAGAATAATTTAGAAGAAGTTAAGGATGCAATCAGCAAAATAAATAATGGTCTTGATATAATAATTCCAAATGGAGATTAAAGAGAAAGTCAAAAATTTTATTAAATATTGTGGATGTATAAGTGAAATAGATAAATATTTCTGGCTTTCAAAAATTGATGAGTTTTCTGAGGATACCCTAACCCAAATTTATTCAATCCTTCTCAAATACGAAAGAGAACTTGTTAATTTTGAATTAACTTCTATTAACAAGATACAGCAACTTATATTAAAAACATATCCTGAACTACAAGACAAATTCCTTCCCAACTATAAAGAACTTTTTGAGGATTTTAAGACTATTGAAAAAGAAATAACTTTTGAGCAAATAAAAGACATTAGAAATAAAATATCAACAAGCTTAAAAAATATTCAGCCATGAGAGAAAGTCAAACAGGAAATATAATAGAATCTGCCGAGATAAAAGCCTTACAGGAAATAGAGAAGGTATCAGATCCTGGAAAAATGGAACCAATATCTCAGATTATCAATAGAATTAAAAAAATTAATAAAAGTATAAGAGGGTTAGATCTTGTAATTGAATCTAAAACTTTTCAGGAATTGGCGAATGTGACTAGAGTGAAATTACCACGCCTTAATGATAGACTAATATTTGGCATTAAAATTTTACAAAAAGGTGTGTCCGAATCAAGGGAAGACTCTTATCAGTATATTAGTAAAGCATGTAATAAATTATTTGAATGGGATCAAAATATATTATTTGTAGTTAATAAGAACCTGAAAGACCTTAAAAGATATACCAAAATAAAAAAAGGAACAGAACTTAAAAAGTATACGAAAGATATGATCAACAATTATCCATTTAAAAATGACTTATATGAACAATACTTAAGTACCCAAAAGGAAAAAACTAAAGATCTAAAAACCAATTTTTATCTAACAATTCCTTTTATAAAAGAAATTGGAGATTTAATATCCATCTATGACTCACTAAAAACTGTAAATAAAATAGAGGAGGGAAATATTGATGTGACTATTGGCTTTGCAAAATATACATTAAATCATCTAAATCTTCCTAGTATCTATATAGTTGATTTGATACCTAGTTTAATCAGATCAATTGCAAGAAATCAAGGCATTCAAGAAAACAAATGTTTAAGAATGTCAACTTATGAACTAGTTCAAATCGCAAAAAATTTTAAAGTTGGTAAAACTCTTGTAGAAATCTCAAAAGCTATAATTCATGAAGATAAAAAAATAATTACAAGATCAAGAACAGGAAAATATCTATGGTCTGAACTAAAGTCTAAAAATTTTTGGGAAGACACTACGTATCTACCTAAAATTTCTATGTTACAAAATATTGCAAATGAAGGAGAGAAACCGGCTAAAATAAAATCAAATAATCAGTTTGACAAACATATTGGGAAACTAGCCTCAATAATATATAGTAATTAATATTCATATTTATTAAATAAAACTCATGACAAAATCAATTAAAGATACACTGATAATAGTGCTTACTGTACTGACTATATGCCTCATTAGCTCTATAATTGCATACCTTTATGGAATGAATACTGCTAAAAAACTAAACAAGAAACCTGAAGAGGAAATATCAACTCAAATAATTCTAGATAGGATAAAAGATCAGCAATTCTTAGTTACTAAAACAGTATATTTAGATGAGAGTATTGTTATAGAAGTAGAGCAGGATTCTAAATGGGATAAATTGCTTTGGGGAGAAACGATTGAAGCAGAAGGACTAGTAAGGCTTGATATTGGGGTAGATATTAATGAGCTCAATTCGGAAGATATTCTTATTAACCAAAAAGAAAAAAAGATAACCTTAACTCTTCCAGAGGCAGAAATCCTTGACACGTCACTTTTTGGCGATCTGGAAATCGAAACTCAAAAGGGAATCTTTAAAAACATTCAAGAAATCTTCGATAAAAAAGAAGGGGAAGATTACAATAGAGCAGTTGAAAAATTAATAGATGAAGCAAGTAAGGAAATCTCAGAAGACGAAGAATTACTAAGGGAAGCAAAAGAAAAAACTAATGTGTTTGAAATAATTTTACAAGATTTAGATTACGATATTGAAATTAAATAAAAATAGATTCTTTGTTTAAAATACTTTTAATTTTGAAATCGTAACCTTCAGTCTTTTCGGACAACATCACATATTATTCGGACATAGTTTTAGTTATTACCGTTTTCTTTCATTTTATTAAAATATTAAATACCAGAATGCATCTTGACAATCAAAAATTTACATGATAGCTTATTTATTGTCTAACTTTCCGATCATTATAATTTACACTTGTAACTATTTTAACTTTTTCTAAAACGCATATCTTGCAATAACTGTAGTAATATCAATAATATATTACTAAAATGCTATTGACCCAATTCTGAATTATCTTTACAATAATAATAATGGAATTAAATTAATATTTTTGAAATTATGGAACTTTCACAAAATCTTCCCATAATTCTTTCGGGTACAATTTTTACAATATCATTGATATTTCTCATTGTTCTCTGGATTGTTAGAAACAAAAAAGAAAAGGAACCTAATATGCAGGCTTCGACTCCAAATACACAACCTAAAATGCAACCTCAATCAGGCACTCCTCAACAATCCATTCAGCAAACAAATCAAAATCAAATGCCTATACAACAAAATCAAACGGAAACAGTACCTCGACAGTCTAATGTTGCGGTAAAAACACCAGCGCAAAATGTTTCTCCAACTCCTGCAGCTCAGGTCAGCACACCAAGCCCACAGATGCAACCAAAATCACAAAACCAACCTTCGACCCCACAACAAAGGCCAGACATGAAAAATCCAGTAGGAAGCGGGAAAAACCTACAAAAGATCAACTTTGGAATATCCCAGAACAAACAGGCACCTACTACACAGACCAATACTCAGGCACCTAATGTCCAAAATCAACCTCAAACAGAATCACCAAACAATCCTCCTACTAATGAAAATGTAAACCTACAGAATAATGCTCCTCAACAACCAGTAAATACTTCTCCTGTACAACAGCAAACACAAGCACCTACTACACCGAAAACCGATCCTGTTATGTCTCAAAAACCTGTACAGCAGACTCCTCAGTTTGAATCTGTAATTAGTAATACCCCAAATCAAAATGAGGAAACATCTAAACAGAGACCACAGGAGAATACAAATGTACCCAATCAAGATTTTAACCTTCCTTCCGCTCAATAAAATCTAATAGCTTATTTCGGTAGATATTCCGTATAAGAAACCATAATACTGATACACACTAATCTTTATAGGGCCGATTATCCTGATAACAAATTTAATATTTATCCACTTTCTATATTTTGAACTTCTTTTGCAGAAGATTCTAAATCCAAAGTAGTATATAAAAAGTCCAATGATACTTTTCCTGTCTTATATCAGTAATAAGGTGGGGTAGGTGATACTAATCCAATAGGCAAAACTTGGAGACAATAGAATTAATATTTTTCAAAAGTAGTTAATAGATTGATTAGCTGTACAGAAGAGTTAATATCTACTTCATATTTCACCTGAAAATTCTCTTCTTGATATAAACCAAACTGAAAGCTCCCTTGTGAACATTCTTCGCCTGAACATATCTTCTCGTAGTATTGTTTAAACTGCATTTGCCCTGAGGCAGTATTCACATTTTTATCTACTATAATGAAGTCTTCGTCACTGATATCACTTATATAGTCTGAGAATTCAACTAATGTATATCCTGAATCATTAGCAATATTAACCTTTTCACATGTAGCATCTCCACAAATTATTTCGTTTTCTCTTAGAGTCCATTTATATGGATATTTAATTGAAAAACCAATATCATCATTTGTATAGCTATATTCAATATCATCGATTATCTGGTTTGATAGATTTTCATCGAAATTTAATGAATTCACCACTTCTTTAAATTCTGCTAATAAATCCTCTGTAATATAACTATCATCTATTTCCCAGTAAATTGCATATTTAATATTTCCATTCTGAGCAGAAGTGTGGGTAAATACTCCGCTTCTTGCGACACACAATTGATGATTATATTTTCCAGAAGAATTACTTATAAGTTTATAGCCGGAAAATTCTGCGGTAACCTGTAAAGAGCTATAATTAGAGCATAAATTCAAATCAGCTCCAAAATAAGAAATATCTTCAGTCGTTGTTAAGACGTAAACGCGTCCATCATCCCCGGACTTCAACTTTAATCTAGCTACATCATAATCTATTCCGTTTACATTGATTGCTAATGCTCGATCCTCAAGAGGGTAATAAGCTCTGCTTGTAGATACAGACCAATTGGACGGGTATTTTATTTGATATCCATATAAGTCATTAGTATAGGTTTCTGCTAGAACTACTTCCTTTTGCTCTTCTTCTTTTTTCTTAGTTGGTTGAGGCTTTTTAATATCCTCTTTACTAATAAATTCATCGATATTAATTTTTTCATTCCATCCCTCCTCATTAAAAGCCATTATAGGCTCATATTCTCCAACTGTAAGACTCTGGGCAATATGATCCATGGTTTTTAATACATCGGATTCCAAGATCTCTGATTCATTTCCCTTTATATCGTAAAGAACTGAAATAGTTGGATGTTGTTCGCTTTGGGATATTATGAAACCACCTTTCAGGAATTCTCCTGTATTCGAAAATTGTAAAAATCTATTACTCTCAATGCCTTCAGCTAGATTTAGACTTCTCTTATAACTACTAACATCTTGAGAAGAGTCCAGTTCAAATTTATTAGTTTCAGGATTGAAAACAAAGCTAATATAATTGTCATCTTTAGAAATTCGGACTTGGAAGTCTTTTTCAGGTGTCTCGGCAACTCTTTCCACTATACTCCAATTACTTGGATATTTGAATTGAAAGTTCAATTCAGAATTTTCATAATCTAACCAATCAGCATAGATCTGATCATATTCACTCTGAATTAATAATTCTGCATAAACAGAACTTTCTTCTCCTTCTTTTATTGTAAATGTATCCGAAAATATCTTGTATCCATCCTTTTCCATCCTTATCGTATAGTTTCCAGGTTCTAGTTTGCGATCTTCAAGCGGTGTCAATCCAACATAATCACCATTAATATATACATCTACACCTTCAACATTTGCCGAAATGTCAACTTGGCCTTTTCGGTGAAAAATAGTATTTTTAATACCATCTGGTAATGCCATATATGAAGCAATTGCTGTGAAAGAAAAAACAAACAAAAATATTCCTGCTAAATTCAATGCCGATTGATATTTAAACATCAAAAAAATCTTGGAAATCAAAATATAAGACTTATCAAATAATGATAGACTAGATCTATCATCTCTAAGCTTCTTGGTAAGAAGGATCGACTCGTATTCGTTTACGATACGCTTTCTTAGGTTTTCTTTAAACTTAGAATCCGGCGTCTTAAGTTCAATAGAATTTATATTTTTTAATTCGTTTTCTAGATTATCCATTCAGATAATTTTTAAATATTTCTCTAAATAAACTAATTGTCCATTAATTCTCTTAACTTTTTTAAACCTCTCTTTGCCAATGACTTGACAGAATCAATAGACCTTCCCGTAATTTCCATTGTTTCGGCAATTGTAAGCTCTTTTACATATCTTAAATAAATGACTTCTCTCTGATTTTCTGGTAATTCTGCTATCTTTTTCATTAATTTTTGCGCATTAATCTCCCTTTCTGCCTTTTCATCAACCCTTTCAATCTCTACATCTGCAGTAAAAGTCATGACATCTTCTACAGAAATGGATAGCTTCTTCTTTTTATACCTGTCCAAAATCAAGTTTCTTGCAATAGTATATAGCCAAGCACCAAAAGTATAGCCTCTCCATTCATACCCCTGCATAGCTTTCATAGCTTTTTCAAAAGTTCTTGCAGTCAAATCTTCTGCGTCATGTTCGTTGCCAATTTTATAAAATATGTATAAATATACGTCATCTATATACATATCATACAGCGTGCCAAATGCATTAGCATCATCTTTTGCCTTTTCTACCAATTTTTTCTCTTCTTCAAGAGATAATTTTTCTTTTTTCAACTCTTTTCAATAATAAATAACGAATAATTATGTATAAAAGTGGCGGACAAACAGTATAAAATCCAATATTTTCTCCTAAATAAGTTTATTAAATTATTAAAACATATTCAATGAAATGTAATTAAATAGGTTTATATATAATACGAAGTATGCATTAAGTTTGTTACGAGAGTATCCTCCAATTACAATAGATCAAATTTTAGGTAATTATTGAATTAATTTCTCAATCATTGTAAATTAATATATATTTAAATCCCAAGAATTTCAAAAAATAAGATACTTTTTAATATAAATATAATGGAAAAAAAACGTACAGTCTCAAGAAAAGTAATTGGAAGTGCAAACCCATTTGCTAGAAAATATCGAGATATCAAAAAGGCATTTGGGGGGATTGGTTGCGGATTCTTCGCTATCTTTCTTGGATTAGTATTAATCTTTGCTTCAGTCAAAGCTGTAAAAGAACATTCCAAGACAGTTGCCAAATTACCTTTAAAACAGGCTGCAGAAATAAACTCAGATGATTCAGGAATGGTAAAAATACTAGGAAACCCTTCCATTACCAACCAGCAAATATTTACCTATACTAAATGTTTTGATTTAGATTGTGAATTCGAAGAAGATGAACAGCATGAAGTGAGAGATTCTTTATATTTAGAAGCTGTATACGAAAGATATGAAGTAGTAGAAGAAACCCGAACAGAAACATATACTAAAGTTGAAAATGGACAAGATGTTGAATATACAGAAGAAATAACTGAATATGTTGAGAAATGGGTTGAAAAAAACAGTAAAAGCTTATGGTCAGACTTTAAACTTGGAGAGGTTACTATCATTCCAGAAAATGCGAAAAAGGTTTTTGATCTTAAAACCGAAGAAATCCAGAATGTATACATAGCAAATCTAGAACCTGTGAAAAAATATAGTGGTCATGAACCTTCATCTCAAGTTGGAACAACAAGACTTAAGATAAAATATTTACCTAATGACAAGGAACTAATTGTAGTAGGAGATTTACAAAACAATAAAATAGAAGGAGGTGAATCATTTATAATTTCTGATAAAAAAGATGAAGACTTAGCAAGTTCACTCAAATCTGAAGAGAAGACAATGAAAACAGTCTTGCTAGTTGCTGCTTGGTTTCTTTTAACAACCGGGTTTTCCGCAATAATAGCTCCTGTCATGGAGATAGTCGAAATCATACCTGTAGTAGGGAAAATGACAAAATTTGTTGCTGGAATAATTTCTGCAATCTTATCGGCCTTCATAGTTTTATCCGTATGGATGTTTGTTAAGTTTTGGTATTTAATATGCGGTTGTATTGTATTAATACTAGTAGGATTACTATATTTACTAATTACGAATGCTCAAAAGAAAGAAGGTGGAAAAGTAGAATCTTCTGAAGCGAAAGAATAAAAAGAAAAATTAAACTAACTTAATCTAATTTCAATTAAATCTGTGCCTGCCCGTATTCATAAAGCTAAACAATTTTTTGCAACTTTAAATGTTGATGACCATCTTGTCGATAATGCTGTTAAAAACTTAAAATATTGGCTTCTTCATCCTGATTTTGAAAATTATCAAGACCAAATCAACTATCTAATAGAAAGCGAACAATTCGAGGAGCTTTTCGATTGTTTTTTTCAAGTGATCCCTTTTGGAACAGGAGGACGCAGAGGAAGAGTAGGTATTGGACCTAATAGAATTAATCCATGGACAATTGCAGCTTCGGCACAGGGACATACTCAATATCTTTTGGAACAATATGGGGATGAGGCAAAAAAAAGAGGTATTGTTATAGCCTACGACGTTAGACAATATACAAAACAAGATATTTACAATCCCGATTTACATAATCCAATATGGGGCATAACGTCCTGTGATTTGGCAGAAATTGCGGCAACTGTATATTCAAAAAATGGATTGAATGTTTATTTCTTTGATCAAATTGCTCCAACACCTTTACTTTCTTTTACTATTCGTAAACTTAATGCTATCAGTGGGATTAACATTAGTGCAAGTCACAATCCTCCAGACTATAATGGAAAAAAGGTATATAACAGAACAGGAGGGCAACTTATTCCACCTTTTGATCAAAAATTAGCTAACGAAGTCAATCATAATGTAGACATCTTCGATGTAGAATGGGGAATATTTAATGAAGAAGTAAAAAAAGAAAACATTCAGATAATTGATCCCAAAATAGAAGACTACTATATTTCGAAAGTTTCACAAATATCTAGATCAAAAAATAGAGTTTCACGCATTCTTTACTCACCATTGCATGGAACAGGAAAGAGGAATATATATAAATCCATGAAACGGTTGAATTTCGATATACATTTAGATCCACTTTCATCTATACCAAGTGGTGAATTTGAAACTGTACCAAACAATATTGCTAATCCTGAACTTCCAATTGTATATGAAAGATTAAAACTATACGCAAATGAAATTAAAGCAAATTTGATATTAACAAGCGATCCCGATGCAGATCGAATGGGTATTACAGCTAGAAGTAACAACAAATGGAATTTTATTGATGGCAATCAGACAGTGATTCTTCTAGTAAACTACCTACTTAATAATCTAAAAGCTCTTGGCCAACTTTCCAATAAGCATATAATCCTGGCGACATTACCTGTTACAAGATTAATTGAACGAATAGCAGATAACTTTCAGATAAAGCTTAAAAACACACTCCTTCCAGGATTCAAATATATTTCAAATGAAATAGATTTAATCGAAAAACGAGGTGAAATAGATAACCTGATTATTGCAGTTGAAGATACCCTAGGACATCTCGCTGGCAATTATGCCCGGGACAAAGACGGAACTGTAGGATCTATACTTTTGAGTGAATATGAAGGTGAACTCGAGAAGAAAAACAGTAATTTAATTAAGGAACTTGATAATATATACCAAAAATATGGCTATTTCAAAAATATAATTGAATATATTTTATTTGAACACAGTTTTAAAAAAGGAGTAATTGACAAAATCATGAATGATCTTCGTGCTCGGAGGGAGAATCTGGCAAATGGACTTACTATCACTAAATTTCAGGACTATTGGGAACTCTCCAAAATTCTGTCAGCTACAGATAAAAGCTCTAAAAACATTCTGGAATATGAATTAAAACAAACACAAGATTATAAATCTGGACGTATTTTAATAAGACCTTCAGGAACAGAACCAAAACTTAAAATTTATATCGAACTTGCTAGTGAAAAAGAACCCGAAAATCTTGAAAAAATTAAAGAAACAATAGATAATACTGCTGCAAAAATCATTGATAATATAAAAAAATCATTAAAAATGTAAATTTTAACTACAAATATAAATTCACCTCCTTTGGAGGATTTTTTTTCATATATCATTAAAATTATTCCAAATCATAATGAAACAAAAAATTGTAACGCTAGGTGGAGGGACAGGATCACTAATGATTTTAACTGGACTGCGGAAATATAAAGAAGTAAAAGTATCCACAATAATGGCCATGGCCGATGATGGCGGAAGTACTGGTAGAATGAGAGAAGAATTTAATATGCCTGCTTTTGGGGGAGATTTTCGAGACGCTTTAGTAGGTCTAGCCGAAAATGAATCTTTAAAAGACATTTTCACTCATCGTTTTGAACGAGGGAAAGAACTTAAGGGGCATAGTGTAGGAAATATTATTTTACTTGGACTTTTTGAAGCAACAGAAGGAGATATCCCCAAAGCTCTCGACATAGCACATAAAATACTTAGAGTTAGAGGAAAAGTATATCCCTCGACCACAGAAAATATTAAGCTTGTATGCGAGTATGATGATGGAACGATCCTTGATAGTCAACATAAAATCGATAATCTACCATTAAAAAATGGAAGAAGAGTAGTAGATTGTAGACTTGAACCACAACCTAAAGCATATGAAGAAGCAATTAAGGTTATAAAACAAGCAGATAAAATAGTGCTCGGACCAGGGGATTTATATTCAAATGTTATTGCAAATATATTAGTAAAAGGCATAGGAGAAGCAATCAATAAATCAAAAGCCAAAAAAATTTATGTTGTTAATCTGATGACCAAATTTAACCAAACACATAAAATGAAATCCCTGGATTTTGTGCAAGAAGTTGAAAAATATCTCAAGGGAGATATTGATTATGTGATTGTCAATAATTCTGACCTTCCTAAAAAAATCAATAATCATTATGAAAATGAAAAATGGTTCATGGTCCAAGATAATATACCTGAAGATGTTTCCTATAAAGTAATTCGAGAAAAAATTTGGCTCGAAGGCAAGGAGTTTAAAAGGGTATCAAGCGATGTAGTTCCTCGAAGCTTTATAAGACACGATCCAAAAAAAATTGCAGAAATAATCGTCGGCCTATAGTACGTAATCAACTACTAATATTTTTCCTTTAATTTGTCAAGTCAATATTTTATACCTTCCATGATTTTTCATATAATTCTATTACTTAAAAAGTTACAACAACTTAAATTTTCTGTTATCCTTTATTAGGTAACTTAAAAAGAAATTAGCTATGACAAACGCTAGTGAAACTGGAGAAAAAAAGCCAGCTATAGAAAAACAAAAGAAAAATGCAGAAGACTCAAAGAAAACCTGGATAGATCAGGTTTTCAGCTCATGGTTAAAAAAAGATGAATTTATCAAAAAACAAAAACGCATAGAAAATAAAATAAGAAAAGCGAAAGAAGAGGCAAATCAAGCGCTAGGTAATTTTAACCAGGAATTTAGAACCAAGGTCAAAAAACTATCTAAAGAAGATAGGGAAAAACCTGCTCGAGTACTTGAAGAACTAAATAAGGTCTCTGAAGAAATACAGGAGCTATCTAAAAAAATTTCAACCTTAGAAGGGTCTGTAGAGACGCAAATTTATGAAGAAAGAATTAAAGACCTTCAAAATCTTCACAAAAGAATTGAAAGGGAAGTACAGGACAAAACAGAAAAAACAAAACAGCTTGAAAAAATTAAACAAAGAGAAGCTGCTCTTTATCTCAGAGAACTCCATAGGAATGATCATTCGGAAATAGCAAGGCTGGATTCAAGTTTGCTGGGTATGAAGTATGATCTCCTTCAACAAACTTCTCAACTAGAAGATATAGCACAAATTAATGAGCCGTTATACCAATCACTTCGTGAATACCACAATAAACTCAACGTACTTCAAAAACAAGAAAAAATTGGGGAAAAAACGCTTGAAACCCCAGATATATTAAGCGACTCGGACCTAAAACAAAGAATTGAGAGAGACAGAAAAAGATACCAGCGAACAGCAGAAATCAAAAGTCTAAGGGAAAAACTTAGCAATCTTGAAGATGACTCTATTTATCTTTCTCCTAATATGCAACTAAGATATCTAAAACTCTTAAGAGAAAGTCTCCGAGATGCTATAGAATCAAATGGAGACTCGCCTTTTGTTGAAGATAGAGTCTTAGCGGAAATATTTGAAGATTTGCAGGTAAATCAAAACATTTCTACAGAAAAAATAGAAAACGAATTAGAAAAAATAAATCTTGTTATTCAAGCACATGAACAAAGTATATCAACTAAACTGGAAGATGTTAAAGATGTTGAACTCCGACAGAAGATAATAAAAAATCATGCGATACTTTTAAGTTCATATATTGGTATCGAAAATCCGCAACTTATTGAAGAAATTCCCGATGAACACTTAAAACAACAGATTGAAGAGAGTAGAGGGAGAATACAATTTGCTGAATCTATTGAACAAGCTACAAATTACGAAAAACAACTACGAAAACGATTCGATGCAATTGCCGAACAAAACGAGCAAGAGGGGTTAAATGAATTTATACATGGACTCGAAGAAATGCAGCTTTCCTATATGAAAGAATACGAATCTTTAAGGAAAATGGAACGGGAAGGACCTATCGAGCAACGAGAACAATTAGCCAAAACATTTATAAGACGTAGAATAATGGATGAATTTTCAGATATAAGCAAAATTAAGGCTCTATATGGAGATAAATACGCCACAATAGCATTACCTGAACTTGATTTTGGTTCTAGAAAAAAAGAAATGAACGACTTCCAACAAAATCTTCTGGCCGAACTTGAATTGAAATATAATATCAGCAGTAAAGGAATGAATTACGAAGAAATGGAGACTTTACCGGAAGATAGAGAAAAAGCCAATAGGAAAGCCCAAGAAATATATACAGATATTAGTACTCAACTTGAAGATATCATACAAAACCAAATTACAAGCCAAGAGATCATCAGCACAATTGAAAAAAATCCAGAATACAGACATAGATTTGAATCAAGTATAAAGCAAGATATTAAAATTGCAAGAATAAAATCAGAACTGAAAAATCAAGATCTTGCAGGCTTATCAAATGAGAATATGAATCAAATCCTCAGAAAAATAGAAGGACATGATTCAGAAAACCTTGATGCATTGCTTTCTGAATTTGGAATTACCTTAAAACAAGACAATCTACAAAACCTCCGTGATTCTTTTACTAATATTGAAAACTTATTTGAAGAAGATTTGAGTACCCGGAAACCCAAATATGAAATTATTGCTACACCTAATGGTCTAAGTATTGCGTTTAATGAAGTAGAAGAACTCAATAAATCTATATTGGGAAATCAGGAGACCCAATATCTACCAGAAACACTTGCCGTTACTTTAAAATCTGCAGATACCTTTCAACAATTTGCAAATACGGACAGAAAAGAGAATCTATGGAATGGCAATATTATTATTATTGGTTCAAATGCTGGACAAGTTGAGCTATCCCATGAAGTGCAACATGCAGTTTTAAGAAATCTGAAATCCGAAAAACTAGCACCCAAATATGCTAAATTTAATGACACCGTAGAAGAATTAGCAATAAACTTGGCAACAGGAGCATTGTGGGACGAACTTGTTCTAGATAAAGAAATCCAAAATCCACAAAGAATTTCACTTGCTGCATTAGCTTACGTAACTCCCGATTCATTAGGAAAAGAAGATGAATTTAAACTCTATAAAATTTTAGAATACAGTAAAAGAATTGCTCAAGAAGAAATTAATGTGTATCAGAATGGTAAACTTGGTGAAATTGCCGAGCAAGATATTTTTGGAGAAATAATAGCAGACATCTTAATCTCAAATATTGATAAAGAAGGTAGATACAATCTAGATGCAGCATTAGAACAAATTGAGCTTCACTTTCAAAATGATGAAAACTATCAATTCAATCTGGCAGAGATTAACCAAAGACTCCATCTTGATCAACTGAGAATTCAAGACTATTTTGGATTGTCATCCGGAGAACCAATTCCTGAGGATTTAATAGAAAAATATCAACTCCTACAAAACAATCCAGGATTTGAATTCAATGTTGTAGCTCCTATGGATACACGAGGCAGAGCCAATATTGCTTTTGATCATAAAATGGGAGATCGAGGGAAAAAATCAAAAGCAGCAACAGAAAATCCTATGGAAGTAGATATGCTTTCTGCTGCAGAAGCTCCATTTCCACTTGGACCAATTTTCAATTTATTCACAAGACTAAAGAAAAAACCTGACCCGGGGCCTATTGAATACCATGTGTCTAGAGGACTTGGAAGTTTGGGAGGACCTAAAAACTTTTTTAACTATTATGCAAGAGGAAGAGGATGGGGTGGAATTATCAGAAAACTTTATGACGTACCAATTATCGGACCGATTACCAAGGCAATTATTCCTGAACCTATGACAAAATTTGGATCAAGCTCAAAAATATTAGCTGACATTCCACCTTTTGGAAAAGCATTTGATCAGATATCAAAAGATTTATTTCCTGGGTTTAATAAATGGCTTAAAGAAAAATTTCCTGGAAGACCGCCAGCATATGAAGCTATTACACCACATGCTTCAGAATGGTGGGAAAAACAAATTCAGGTGATGATTGCAAACTTAGGACCAGAAGGCATAGGCCTAAGCGGTGATGAAATACAAAGAATCATGGGAGAACTGCCTGGAATAAAATATGACTTTGAAAATGGACGTCTAAAGTTTGAAAAAACACGTCATAATATGGAAGAAATAGATGAAGAGGGTATGCATAGGGGAAGAATTAAACAAGAATTTATAAACGATGTTATTGATACAGACCGATATGTTGACGATACTCTGTCAATTTCAACGCAGGACGAAGTGGGAGAACTTGCAAAAGCAATGCACGAAGCCTACGATAGAGATAATTACGCATATACAATGAATGACCTTATTACTGCTTCACATATTTCTCACGACTTAGGTATTAATGCTATGAATCCGCGAAGTGTCAGAAATGAATATTATGAAACAACTCAGGGAGGTGAATGGACAGAAATGCACCATCCAGAATTCGGTCTAATTAGAAAAAGCGATCACATTTGGTATAGCCTTGAAGAACCTGATAGAAAACTTGGTTATGCCAAGAGAGGTGTTGTTATTAATGTAAACGGAGAAGAAAAATTCTTCACTCTAAATGCAAGTCACGAATTAATGCGAAGGTACAATCTGTACCATATTGATAAAACACTACAGAATGGGCTACCTCCTATTACAATCAGAATGCAGGAGAATAGATATGAACCAAATCCCAATGCCAGAGTATTCGATAATTTCTATGGTATAGGAAACTTTGCTTTAAATGAAGATTTGCTCAATAACAGAAATTTCATAAGTGACCCAAGAAATCAAAAGATATTAAGTAAATATGGAAGTATTGGCAACTTTGGCAGATTTGAATTAAGCGATAATTACGCTTGGTATTATGAACCCAAAGATCAAAAACACTATGTGCATGAAGTGAGAAGAAGAAGGGATACAGGAGAAAAAATTGAATATAAATTTTACAATCCTACTGCATATAAAATGCCTCTTCCAAATATAGAAGGCGATGAAAAAATAGCAGAAAATTGGAGAAGAAAAACAGAGTTTGACTTCTTCTCTGTTTATGATGGTCTTAAAGAACAATATCAATATCTCGATGAATTTGTTCAGAGATGTGCTGAGTATAGCAGATATGAAAGAAAGGCGTATTATGCTATGACATTCTGGGAATGCTTCAAATGGTGGATACAAAAGTTTGGCGGAGCTTTTATGATTGGTAGTGTAATTGGAGCAGCTATTACTGGAGCTCCTTTATATGCAGGTATTTTTTTGACAACCCTTGCACTTCAAACTGTAGGTTCAAATATTGCCCAATACAAATGGCAACTACAGAAAGTAAGAAGGGGAAGGGCACTAAAAGAAATTGCTCGTATGATTTCAATCAAAGGTATGTACGATCCTTTAATCAAAGGAGAAACCCTAAGCAGGTTAGATCGGTGGTTCTTACTACAACAACAAAGTACAAACGAAGCCATGATGGAGGATATAGCAAAGGAAAAAATACCTGAAGGGTCTTTTGATAGCGACGATCTAGCCAACAAGATAATTGGTTCTGTATTTGGTAAGGAAGGTATGATAATGAAAGCATTAAGTGGTGCTGGATAGGGAATTTAAAACTTTTCATATTAAATTGTAAACTTAACAAATTATAACAATAATGTACATTGACTCCGAAATGCTTAAAATTATCTGTAAAAATTCAGGACTTGATGAGGTTCAAACAGATATTTTTGTAAAAAATTATAGATACTACTTATTTGAGTTAATAATTGCAAAAATTTTTAATAAATACGCTGAAAAAACTACAGACTCTCAAAAAAAGGAACTTGAGAAAACAATGCTTAAGATTAGAAAATTTGGCAAAATGGAAGACCAACAAAAAGTACTAGATATAATTAAAAAAACGATGGCTAAATACCCAGATCTTCTTGAAGAAATTAGGAACCAACAGAACGAATTAAATTCCAAATTAGTATTTGACTATCTTAAAACTGCAGATAGCGAATCTCAAGTGGAACTTCTTACCTATCTACTTGCCCAACAAAAGCAAACCAAAATTATTAAAGACAAACTTGATAAAAAATCTCCTAATCAGTAAATTTTTCATTAAACCCGTAGATTGATAAGATTAATGAAAATATTATCCTTTGACCTTTAAAATTATATACTCTATACTAATTTTGTATATAAATATCCATTCAAATACCATATTATGGAAAGCATTTTAAAAATCATCAATATTGATAAATTATTAGAAAAATACAAATTCCTAAAAATAGCATTCTGCTCATTATTACTGCTACCTTTTATTTTAGGATTATACATTCTAACGCAAACTGCCACTGTAGCCGAATCTTCTAATACTATAAAACTTGAAAAATATGGTAAAAGTTATATACCACAAACAGTAGGAGGTGCATATACTCTATCAACCGGAGAAACAACTGGTATGACATTTGACGAGGAAACTGGAGAGCTTAAGGAAGTTGAGGTAGAAAGATGTCAAGGATATATGTGTCAAACAATAAATGGTTTGGATGATTTAACCTCAGGTGGGCAATATGTTGAAATAGATCCAGATACAGGTGAAGTTGTAAGTTTTTATGAAGAACCCGGAGCTATGCAAACAGTTATTGCAACGGCAGGAAACTTCTACGATCCTCCTGTTCAACCGGCAACTGACTGGGTAATGGCTGAATATGAAACTATAAAATCCAGATTATCGCCGGTTCAGGAAGTTCAGGCTCAGGAAAAATCAACTGTTTATTTTCCAGGACTTGGCTATAACATTCTTCAACCAATCAGAACTTTTTGGAGTATGAATAGAAATATTGCATATGGTTTTGAAATAATAATTATCTTCGTAATTGCATTCCTAATGCTTTTTAGACAAAAACTTGGAGGCCAAGAAGTAGTATCTCTACTTAATTCAATTCCAAGTATTATTCTTTCTTTAATTCTTATTACTTTTAGTTACCCTTTATCTGGTTTATTTATAGATGTAATTACTGTTGGAGCAAACTTAGTGCAGTCTATTTTGGTATCTTCTCCAGGGGCACCTGGATATAATACAGTTTGGAATGGAGAACTTGTTTACAGTACTTTCGATAAAGATTCCCAAATGACTGTATATCTTCGAACCGCTCACAACAAAGCAATAGATATACTACCTGGAGGAGATGACGTACCTGAACTTGATATCAAAGAAGCAAAAACCGGTTTACAAATTGATGACCCGCTTGTGAGTGTCTGGCTTGTTTTTGGAACTGCAAATTTAGATGTAGAACCAGCAGATCTGGAAGATAACGCGATCTTTCCCAGTTCTTCAGTATTAATTGCACGAAGCCCAATAGGTGGAGTTGTCAATTCATTGAAGGATTTTTTAGTTGACAGTGATGCGGCTTCTACTTTGGCTTCTGGTTTATTAACTATAATTTTTTCATTTGCAGCTTTTATGGCCTCAATTAAAATATTTTTTTCTCTATTGAAAAGCTGGGCAACATTAATAATATATCCTATTGTTTCACCTTTTCTATTTTTAATAGCTGCTATACCATCCCAAACTGCAAAAATTATTCAATCTTATATTAAAACTATGTTGTCTGCATCATTATCATTTGTTGCAGTATATGCAGTATTTCTTTTCATAATTGTGATATCTAATGAACCGTTGATTCATACATTCAAATTCACCCCTCCGCTTCTTGGCTATACCGGTGTAGATGATGCAGGAGTTGGAGCAGGGGGACAAATTGTAAGAACATTACTTGGCTTTGGTCTATTCATGGCAACACCTATGATCCCAGATGGAATAAAACAACTAATAGAACAGGGAACAACTGATCTTTTTGGTAAGAAAACAGCAGAAGCAGGTACTCAAGGTGCTTCCTCCGCAGCTATGCAATTGCTTGGACTTGCTCAAAATTTTATTAATAGAAGAAAACAAGAAACTTATAGATCATAGATAACTCAATAATTGATAATAAAATGACACATGATAAACAATATAAAGGACTTCAAAGAGCTAGAACAATTCGAAAAACAAATAACTGAAATAGAAGATAGACTTTTCCCCAAAATCCCTTTTGCTTTTACAAGATTTTTAACTCCTGGACCAGAACTAGTTGACAAAATAATTGAGAAATATTCTTCCTATCTCAATCAAAGACTGGATTTCGAGGATAAAAAAATTACGAATTTAATTACCAAATACAATAATCTCTGTAATGATGTTTTCAAGAAGTTTAATATACCACCTAATGTACATATAAATTATATGTCTTCAGTTGAACGAAACTTATTATTTTCTATGTATATAGCACAATACGCAAGGTTAATGCTTATAAAACCATCCCTTGCTAAGTACCAGCTTGAAAAAATTCTTTCAAAATCTGAAAGAGAACTTTTTGGAGTCTCTAGACTCCAAATTGAAGATATTCCTACGGCTCTATTTGAATTATTTGATTTTCTGAAAACTGATGAGTTGGGAAATTTTGATACAGAAAAAACGATTAGGGAAGAAAACTCTACAAATAATATCAAAACTTTTCTAAGCACAATACAAAGTCTTGGTATTCAAACTAAAACATTGTATTCAAGTTTTAAAAATCAGTCAAAACACATACCTTTTTCTTATATTCATAAAGATATAGTCCTAGATATATGCGAGGCGGCCTCACAAACAATCATAGAAATATATATAAGAGAGTTGTATAAATTAATCAGTGAAAATGTTAAATTTCCAAATGCTTCTTATACAATAAAAAAGAAGTTACAAAAAACAGCACTAGAATATTTAAATAAAGGAAATACAGAAAATGATGAGTATCAAATAGGTAAACAGATATATGAAAACGTTCAAATTCATCTTAATGCATTCGATGAAATAAAAAAATTTAAAGAGGATTTTATTCAATCGCTTACCCAAGAAACATTGAGGCTTAGCCTAAACCTGCTTATAAATTGGCGGTCAATGCCAAAAAATCTATACTATATCAAGTTGAGAGAGGTAAATATCAATGAACAAATTAGTCCCGAAATAACACATGCTATCGATGTTTTTCGAATAGACGATGAAAATAATCTAATAGATGATTTGTATGAAACTTATGTCATTTCCTTTCCGTTTGATATCAAAATGTTAATGTACTCAACTGCTGAAAAAGGATACAAAATCCCTAACGAAATAAAAGATATGATTAATGTCTACCAAGAACCAAGCGCAATTAAACGTATGATAAAAAAAATAGGAATATAAATAAAATACAAATACAATGAACGAAAATACAGTAAAAGAATTAGTAGAAATTGTAAACAACTTCAACTCAAATCCATGGGAGGCTTTATCTGCATTTGTACAAGTCAAAATCATCCACGACCAACTAAGCGAATCCGAGTCTAGGCCATCATACTTTCAAATGCTTGAATCCTTCGTGCAAATGTGGGACCAAAAGCTTTTCTCATTTAGAGAATATGGCAATAAACAACAGAAAAATTATGTGGGCTTTTTTGAAGAACTTTATAACGATTGGCAAAACCCAATGAGGAAACCAGAAGAGCTAGGGGACAGAATCATTGAGAATATAGAAGAAAAAGCAAAAGAAGGCAAAGAAAAATACGAAGTCATTCCGGAAGCAGGACCTAGCACTAAACCAGGAAGTCCTTCTGAAACTCAAGAAAAGGAGCAAAAAAAACATATAATTTCAAATTTTGATTATGACGGTGCCAATATAATCATCAACTATCAAGATGGTCATCAGGAATTTTTGGTACCACAACATTTATCTGGAGACAATGCTTCGGCATTTTTATATGCATATAGTCTCTACAATAGTAAATTATTACAAAATCCTGAGTTACCTGGTGCACAAGAACAAATCCAAAGAATTCAAAGCCTCTACTCAGAAGAAGAAATTCAAGCTTTTCAACAAAGAGCTAGAGAGTTAATCACAGATATTGAAGAATTGACCGAAGAAGAGCTAGATATTAGTGAAAAATCTGAGGATCAAAAACAATTAGAAGAAGAACAAAAGTTAATGGAAGATGAGTTGACCCTACTTCAAAATCAGCTCGATTCAGCAACATCTGAAGCAGAACAGCAAAGACTGGCACAGGAAATCCAAGCCAAACGAAATAACATAGAAGAAATTCAAAGCCAAATTCAAAATGAAGAGCAAACAAAGAGACTTGATGCTTTCTCACACATTGCACCAGAGAAAAGGCTAGAGGTAATAACAAACATGCAACAGGAAAAAATAATACAAGAACGTGAGGATAGATTTGATAGGCAATCTGCAAAAAAAACAGTTAAAGACGCCTTAATGGGAAGGACCCAAGAACCACCTCTAATTCAACAAGGAAGAAGCGGACCTACGGATCCAGAGACAATACTCCGACTTTATAAACATTTGGATCCTAAATATTATCACCTATTACCTGAAGAACAACAGGAAATCCTACGAAAACAACATCAAAGATATGGAGCACCTAAAGGAGAAATAAGAGAGCTTTTTGAATATAAAACTAAAAAGGCAATAAATACAAGAGTAGAAAAAGTCAAGGATCGAGTTAAAAGGACAAAAGTATGGAATAAACTCCAAGACATAAAAGCTGCAGGTCAATTAGTGACTTATTCAGTGACAGAATGGGTAAACGATAAAATAGATATGGTAAAAGATGGAGTGCAACAAATTGGAGCTGTCAGAAAAATTACCTCAGGAATAAATTCCATTAAAAATACCATTGGAACGGTTCGTACCGGGGTTGGAACTACCTGGAATAATATAAAGATGAGTGGGCCTGTTCAGTTTGGAGTTAAATCATTCAATTTAGGAAAAAAAATAGTTGGGGCAGGGCAACATATTTTCAGAGGAGCAAGAACCACCGGCCTTTTAGGAGCTGGTAGTGGTGCTCTTTTTGCAGCAACGATGTTTGGACCAGAATCATTACTAGCTGGTGCTGCAATTGGAGCCGGTGTTGGGACAGTAACAGGAACTGCAAAAAGCGTATTGAATTCGGCATATAATCTAGATCTTTCATCATTCTCACCAAACGATTTTAGTGCTTTTAACGGTTGGAACTCAACCAAAGTTAAAATAGCTCTTAACAATCCCCAAAATCTTTACAGAGCTATGAATGGTCAAGTAACTGATTACGCAGATGATATAGCCAGACAGACGGGAGTATTACGAGATATGGATAATATTGACCTTTCTTCTATTAGAAGATTTAGACACTTACAAAACGGTTTACAAGCACTTGACTGGGCAGGAGGGGGTTTTATGCTTGGAACAATTCTCTCTGGCGGTAATCCGCTTGTTGGTTTAGCAGTTGGGGCTGGTGCTGGAGGATTTAAATTTCTCACAAGCACAGTCGCCGATGATCTTATCCTAAAACTAGTACAAGCTGATTCAAAACTATTACATCTTCTAAAATTCCCAGGCACTTCGGTACTAGGAATACTTCACGGAGCGGATACCATAAGCAGACAGGTAAATTTAATTCAAAAAAAAGGCTGGGGGGCTTTTTGGGAAGACCAAGGTGAGGCTGTTTTGCTTGGAATTCCTGGCACAAAAGGACTAACCAATGCTCTGGGCGCTGTTGGACTTGCAACAAGTGCTGGTCAATTAACCGAATGGATAGCTGGTTTTTCAAGCAGAGTAGCAGCACTTCCAACACCCTGGAAACTCGCACCCATGATCGTTCCGGCTATATATGTGGCAGGAGGAATGATTCTTGGTTACCAGGTAACCATGGGTGGATTAATTGTAGCAACCGGGATAGGTATAGCAGCAACAGCAGTAGCTGCTATTGTAGGAGGAGGGACTCTTGGACTTGGTGCTGCTGTAGCCTATGTAGGCACCACTACAGTATTGGCTGGACTAGATAGAATTCTAGGATTAAGTAATAAACTTGATGAACTAATAGAGAAATGGAATGTAAATATAATTGTAAATATTACTAATTTACTCGGTATTGTTAGAATTTTTAAGGCCCTGAAAGATCTTCTGGATTCTACAATCGAAAGTTTAGAAGATTATGCAAGACTAGTTCCCTCAATAGCTATTACATTTTTAACAACTCTTACTATTTTTGGCCAAATGTCTGAAAATATGGCAGAATATGCTGATGAAATAAGAGAGAGAGAAGAAGATTCAGGGGGTTTCTATCTAGAAAATGAAGATAGTTTTGCTATGCAGTATACAATCCCCCCATTAACAATTGATTGCTCTAAACTACAAACGAATGAAATAAATTCCCAAGTAGATTTTTTTGTTACTGATGTAATAGCTATAGATAGAGAAGGGGAGATTACTCAAAATATCAAAGGACAAAAAGATGGACAGGAAATAATATATAAAAATTTAGCAAGCATAAATCCTCAAATAAATGTCAATCACAAGATACAAAAGAATTATCCGATTGGAACCTGTCGTTGATACAAATTCACTCCATAATTCAATATCAGTATAAAAACTATTTCTATATCTTCCCAAAACTTAGATTCAGTTCAGTACCGGAAACTAAATCAATTCCCAATAAAGGAATCCTACTTTAAAAAATATTAACGGAAACTATAATTGCATCCTTATTCACCATTTACAGGTGTCAAACCAAAACTATCATGAACTTTAGAAGGATCTTTAATATTATCCGGATTCGGAGTATTACCAAAAGTTTTAGAAGAATCTTCTTTCATCCCAACCGGTTTGGCACTATTTGTCGTATCTCCTTTTAACCATTCAGGAATTTCTTGGCTTTTCTCGGGCTCTGTTTTTATTTTAGATTTAGAAGGCTTTTGTTTGGATTCAGTAGGGACAACATCATGACTCCCCACAGTTAAATCTTCTTCTTCATCCGTAGTAAAGCTGTCAAAACTGGGTAGATCTTCATGTGATGAACTAGGGTCAGTAGGAGGTTTATAGTTTTCTATATCATATCGCTTTTTTTTTTAAGCAGACTTATGATAAACAATAAAAGCAAAATAAACAAAATCACACCGCACCATGGATAAAAACTTTTTAAGTTATCAAAGTCAAAATCATCCCAATTAAAACCACCACCTGAATCACCATCATCATCTCCACCTCCATTTCCTTCCCCAACAACAGAAAAACTCCATGCTTTCTTTAAAGATTCTCCATTTGTATCTTCCACAGTAACTTCTACTTCATATTCTTCATAATCCAAATCTTCAGATATTTCGCATTCAAAACCAGATTCATCAATTGAACAATCATCGCTAATATTTTTACCATCAAATATAATTTTAATGCTATCTACATCTATTTCACCAGACTCACTTGCCTCAAATTTAGCAGAAAGTACTGGCTGTAATTCGTCTACCTCAGCTTTATTCGCAGGTGTAATTTCGTAAATAGTAAGTATCTGTTCTTCTCCTTCTTTATTGGCAACCAAAAAAACACCAGAACTGTCTACAGCAATCTCTTTTCCATCTTCATCAAATAAGATGACTCTAACATAATAATCTCCATTTTCAATTTCTGAAACATCCCATTCGTAAGTTTTCATTGGACTTCCATCATGTTTGTATATCTCTTCAAACATCTCTTCTTCAGAAGCAGTATACTCAATTACTATCTCCTCTATATCTTCTGAATCTATTCCTGCCCAATCCCATTCAATTTCGTTGTTTCTTCCCGAAAAAACGCTTCCTTCATCCGGCTTTAAAATCATAAGTCTTGGTTCTCCACTATCCGGAGGTTCTTCAGTAGGACTCTCAGTCGAGGTCCATGTTGGTCCTGGTGTTCTTGAAACCGTAGGATTTGGTTCATTCGTAGCTGTAGGGGTTAGCTCTTCTTCTACAACAGATATTTGAAAAGACTGTTGGTCCATTCCTCCCAGCCCATCAAGTACTACAATAGAAATATTATAAACCCCAGGATTCATGTAGTCACCAAGTGACATATAACCGTCTTGATCCAGATAAATAAAATCTGGAGCTTGTAAAAGTTGATAAAAAAGAGTATCCCCATCTGCATCTGTAGCATGAATTTGATATTCAAAAATCTCTTGAGTATTAAAATTCAATTGTGAAGGATAACTTGTAATTACTGGTGAATTATTTGAATAATTTACTACATTAAAAGTTTGGTACACACATTGTGGACTCCCGTCATCAAGTTGAATACAATACTGCAAACAGTGTATACCATCTGTTACATTTGTAGTATTCCAAGTATGAGTATATTGTCCATTCAGCTGAGAAGAACTAAAATTAGGGCTGATAATTGCTATCCCGTTATCTGAACAGGTAGCATTCTTTACCCTTATTTCATAAGGAAATGAATGATGTCCAGTATAAAAACCAGACCATCCTATTTGATACATACCAGATACTTTTTCCCCACTCGTTGGACGAATAATTTTTAATTCAGCTCCGAAGACCTCCGAACTAAATAAAAATAATAGAAATGAAAGACTTATAACAAAACTTATTCCAATTTTTAGTTTGCGCTTCAACATTTTGTTTTTAATTATGTATTATGTATATTTTTATATATTTAGAATAATTACACAAGTAACTTACAGTAAAATATTTAGTATCTCCTAATTATAATACATTTTGATTGTCTTTAATATCCTCAAATACTTCCAATAAATCATCAAGCGTTGTTCCTCCATCTATAACCCCAGCATATACCTCCTTTAACTTATGACCATTTATCATATACCAAGAATGTGTATATGGAATTGATTCAATATAGGGCGCTAAATATTCATTGTCTGTCTGGTTAGATACTAGGTCATTTCTTGAACTAATCATAGCAAAAGGCCTACCATTATCGATTTGTGTCTGCATATATAACTCCTGTGTGTCTTTTTCCCCTAAAAACTTTAAGAGTTCCCAAGCCTGAGTTTTTTGAGTACTGTCTTTACTTACAACGAAACCCCAGTAAGTAGGGAAATTTACCTGCATACTTGTTTCTGGGTTTAATTGCGGTACCTGAGAGACTCCTAAGTCTAACTGCAGATTTCTTTCTTCGTTAAAAGCCAAAATATCAAGAATCCTCCAGGTTGGAACTATGATTGAAGATAAATCTCCTTCTATAAAAGCAGCTGTGTCTAGTTTAAACTGATCATTCCAGGTTTTATCTTCGAAACTCCGATAGAAAACCAAGGCTTCATCTATTTGATCCCTCTCTTCCTCCATGAAAGGAACTGCCCTTGCTTCTTCGGTTAATTCAGTGTCTCTTGCTTGCAATAATAATAAATTTAATACTTCAAAATAAAACTCTACATTAGAGCTAGTACCTGCTGAGAAGCCCCCTCTTTCAATTTGTTCTTCTTCATCTAGAGTTGTCATGTTTTCAGCCTGCCTAAGAAATGAACTCCAATCATAAGAAATGACAGTATCGCCAGTGTCTAACAGTAAATTTCTATGATAAACGACTCCTAGCAAGTCAACCCACAAAGGCAATCCTCTTACCTGTGCTCCATAACCAAAATCCTCACTGACAAAATCATGAAAATCGGATCGGTAATCATCTATTGAAATCACTGAAGCAGGGGCATTAGAAATGAATTCGGAATAATTACCAACAGTTGTATTATGAATCATAAAAATATCCGGTGTTGTATTTGGATTGCCATCCTGAAGGACAGTATTGATTTCTGACAAATAATTATCTTTTGTTTTTTTTGTGTATACAATTTCTACATCAGGATTTTCACTTTCATAAACATCGATTAAAGGCTGGATATTCTCTTCGTCTTCAAAAAGACCCCACCATATTATTTGGCTGCTTCCTTCCGATAATATATTAGATTCATCCTTTGTATCAAATGGATTAATAGTGCATCCAGCTAACAAAAAAGAGCAGATAGTTATAATCAATAATTTATAAAACAAATTTTTTTTTGGGCAGGAGAATCGTATTACGCGGTTAAACATTGAACTGTTTGATAATATTAGAAAATTATTATCTATTTTAATGTTGCTATATAAATATTACAATTTAGAATATAATAAATCAAAAGCTTATTCAATGATATTTTCCAATTTACATGGTTTGGAAACAAGTGAATAGTTGCTTACTTAAGAAGTTTGATGTCAATAATTCCAACTTGTTAAACTATATAATACAAATTAAATATAATATTCAATATGGCGAAAGAATCAAAACTAATCCAGACATCAAGATTTTTAAAAAAAGTTGCTATTATTTTTCTAGTAATTATCATTTTAAATATCGTATGGGGTTTTGCTTCTAAATATATTTCCTCAATAAAAGACAATATTGATAATCCCATTAATTTTTCAGCTTACTTTGATGAAGACAGGATCTATGAAGAAATTCTCTTACCTGAACTAGGGTCTGTTATTCCTAAGGAAAAAATATCAAATGCACAATTTAGTATTAAGGATGACTTCAATTATTTTCCCGAAAGAATATTCGTTTACAAAACTAATATTCCTAAAGAAACATTTCTAACAGTCACCAAAGCCGAACAATTTGCAACAGAACTAGGCTTTACAGAAGAATACGATATAACGGAACCTAATACTTTACTCTGGACAGATGTTAATCAAAGGGAATTAAGATTCAATAAAGTTAACCTTAGCTGGGACTTAGATCCCTCTATTAATCTCTTTAGTAATATACAAGATGAGATAAAGAAAGAATTTGAAATAGAACAAACTCTTAAAACTTTTAACAACAAGATTCAAAGCAGCAATTTAGAGCTTACAAATTATGACCTAAATAATCCACAAACACTTGCTCTTAATTATCCAGCACCTAACTATATAATGGAATTAACAGATGAGGATGAATCCGAATATTTGATGTTAAATTATTTTCGTAAATTAAAAAGTTCAGCTGTTGATGAAGAATCTTCTAAAACAAGAGACCTCATACAAGAAAATAATTTATTTTTGGAAAGTAAAATTTATATAGATAATCCATTTCTATCCGACTTGAATTTTACTATCAATAAGAACCTCCCTCAATTAGCATTTATTATCGATTTTAACTATAAACCTTTATCTATCGACACCCAAACAATTGGAGTTTATTCAGTAATCACTCCTCAATTAGCATTTCAATATCTTCAAAATGAAAAAGGATATTTACGAAGTTTGACTCAAAATCAAAACGATATACTTAAAGACCAATTAGATTATAAGGTTACCGAATTCCAAATTGAATCTAAACAGACAGAGCTTGCCTATTATATCCAAGAAGGAAAAGAAGGTTATACTTATCCAATTTACTTGTTTAGAGGAAAGGCATATCTTGAGAATGGAGAGATAGCTGACTTCATTTTTTATGTCGACGCTTTATACCGCTCTTAAATTACCTGCCTCGTCTCAGACTCCGACGAGACGAGTACAACTATCTCTTCTGATACGGTCAAACCTGTAGCTCAAACTTCTGACTTTGAGACAGTACAAGAACAACCATAAGACATTAACTTACACCGTATTATTAGAAATTCGAATATTTTCATCTACGATCAGTAAAACATAATTATTGGACAAATTCTTTTGCGATTAGTCTACAAAAAAATAATAAAAACTTTGCGGTAAATTCTACAATTGTGTATTATTTTTTATCCCAATTTCATATTTTATTGTTTTCCCATGTCTAAGAACAATAGAAAGTACATTTTTATTTCTGGAGGTGTAATTAGCGCTCTTGGTAAAGGTGTAACTTCTGCATCTATATCATTGCTTTTAAAAAAAAGAGGTTACAAAGTTTGTCCTATAAAATGCGAAAATAATCTAAACGTTGACTTTGGAACCATCAATCCCATCGAACATGGGGATCCATTTCTATGTTTTGATGGACTTGAAAGTGATCAAGATCTAGGTAATTATGAACGTTTTTTGAATCAAGAAGTTGGAAAAGATAATTTTATGACAATGGGCCAATTATATTTATCTGTAATCCAAAAAGAACGAAGAATGGGATATGAGGGAGAAGATGTAGAACCAATTCCGCATATAGTTAATGAGATTATAAGAAGGATAGAAAAATCAGCTGAAAAACATGATGCTGACTTTGTAGTTATTGAACTTGGAGGAACTGTAGGAGAGTACGAAAATAATAACGGACTGTATTATGAGGCTGCTAGAATTTTAGGGCTTACACATCAGGTTGCAAATGTACACGTAACATATGTTCCAATTCCAAAACACATTGGTGAGCCTAAAACCAAACCCGCCCAATTTGGCATAAAGGAACTTATGAATATGGGTATTACTCCCAATTTTATTGTAATAAGAAGTGAACTACCTGTAGATTCCCAAAGAAAATATAAATTTGCATTTAAATTTCATATTGAGCCTGAGAATATTTTCTCTTGCGAAAATCTTCCAGATTTTCACATGGTTCCATCGCATCTTCACAAACAAGGGTTAGATGAACAAATACTTGAATATTTCGGGGAAAAAAAACGCAAGATTGACTTAAGTGATTGGGACTCTTTTGTTAAACACAGAATTGCAGATAAGGATCAAAAAGTGACAATTGCAATTGTTGGGAAATATTTTGGTACTGGAGATTCAAATTTGTATGATTCCTACTATGCACTAATCGAAGCTATCAAACATGGTGCTCAAGCAAATAATGCGGAAATAGACTTTAAATTTATTAATTCCGAAAAGAAAGAAAAACAAATTAATAAATTATTAGACAATGCTCAGGGAATTATAGTACCAATAGGCTGGGGATCGAGAGGAGTAAAAGGAAAGTTGAAAGCCATTAAGTATGCAAGAGAAAATAAAATTCCTTATTTAGGATTGTGCTATGGTATGCAGCTTGCTTGTGTGGAATATGCACAAAATGTAATTGGTATAAAAGACGCTCATTCTGAAGAGGTGAAGCCTAAGGCAGAAAATTTGATAATTCACAGCATACCTTTTAATGAAAAATATCAAGTAATTAAAGGAGATGGTTGCTCTATGAGACTTGGGACTTTTGACTGTATTCTTAAAAAAAATTCACTTGCCTATAAAATCTACAACAAACACAGCGCATTCTCAAATAAATCAAAAAGGATTGTAAAAGAGAGGCATAGACACCGATTTGAATTTAATAACGAATATAGAGAGGTATTTGCGAAAAATAATTTTATAATTTCAGGGACTTCACCAGATAACTTCTTTGTTGAAATGATCGAATTACCACAAGAGGACCATCCGTTTTTCTTAGCAACGCAAGGGCATCCTGAATACAGATCAACACCCTTAATTCCTCATCCAATTTTCATCGAATTCATTAAAGCTTCAATGAAAGTTTGATTATAGTACATAAAATTAAACTTAAGTTAAAAAATATTTATTTCTTTGCACAAATATTAAAAAAATGTATTATATAGATGTATAAAAATAATTATAAATATCATGTATAAAATATTTCAGAAATCCTTGTTTAAAACAATAGTGCTGGTTTTGTTTCTATTAACTATAACATCCAATGCTCTTGCTCAAACAAGCTCAGGTTCTCTATCTTTCAATCCATCTTCAGTAACAATTACCGAAAATGGCACAGCTACTCTCGATGTGGTTTATACCGGAGTCGAAATAACTGCTGCAAAAATTAAAATCGATGTTGGGCCTGGTCTACAAATTACTGACTTTGCAGAAAATGATGAACTAATGGTAATAATAAACGATCCTGATAACGGAGAAATTCATCTTGGGAAACTAACAGAAGGTAATATTGCTTCTGGAACAACTCTGTTAACCATGACAATCCAAGCTACAGGTTGTGGAGAAGGGGATATTACTTTCGACCAGGAAGAGGTCTTAATTCCGGACGTAACGCTAAGTTTTACTGATGCAACCTATACAATCGACTGTGATGGTACTGACCCAACAACGCCTCCAAACGGTACAACAGGACCTACACCAACAACTCTTCCCAAAACTGGAATTCTCGATGAGAATTTTGGGAAAATACTGATGGCAAGTTTTATCGTTTCTGCTGGAATTGCTCTCGGTTACTATGCAAAGATATCAAAACAAACAGATATTAATTCAACAAATCTAGATTTAATAATTGAATACAGCTAATAATTGACATTATGCCTTTATTTTACTATTCTAATATTTAGTATATAAATATATTTTAAACTTTTAACTAACAAAAAATGAAAAACAAAAAAGGATTTTCGCTTGTTGAGTTGCTTGTTGCTATGGCAATTATCGCTGTGCTTATCTCAATAGCAGCATACGGTATTCAAATTGTTCAAAGAAATGCAAGAAATACCAAAAGAAGAAAAGTTGTACAAGATCTACAATTAACTATTGCAGACTTCCAGACTAATAATTTCTCTTATCCTACTTCTTTAAGCTTAAGTGGTTGTACAGTCCAATTGGATGGAAATAATACAGCACAGGAAATTAGAGGTTTCAATTCCTGCAGTGTCTATGCAACAGGGGGTGAATGTGCAGTAAGTACAGAAGAAACAAATGAAAATGCAATTCAAATCTGCTATGATCCAACTAATTTATTCGTTGGCGTAGTGTTAGAAGGAAATACTACTGGATACGTCTCAAGTGTGTAAAAATCGGAATTAATAATAAAAAAGAAAACGAGTTATACTCGTTTTCTTTTTTTTACGCAATTAACATCATTTTCTTTTCCTGCTATATTATTTCTGTATAAATTATTATAAAAATTCTATGAATAATAAACTTATTGTAACGGAGTTTAATAAAGATTATGTGCTTAGAAGAGCTTTTTCTTTAGTAGAACTTTTAATAGTTATGGGTGTTATTGCAGTCTTGCTTTCAATAACAGCCTATGGACTTTCTGTATTGAATCGAAATAGTAGAAATAGTCAAAGAGTAGAAGCAATAAATCAATTAAAAATTGAAGTAGAAAAATACTATCTAGATAATGGACGCTACCCGGATACATCTGACTTCCAGGAATCAGGAGACGAAATCCAATTATGTGATGGTAACGACTGTACAAGTATTGAAAGTAAAGGAGGTATGTTAAATCCTGGAAGCACTACAGATAAACATACTACAGCTTTTTGCTATAACAAAGGAACCAGCTCTTATAGCCTTGGTGTTCAAATAGAGGGCTCAGGAGATTGGAGAAATGTCGGGACAGACTCCGCAGGATGTAACGATTCGGATCTAATCCTTGCAAGCACTCCACCTCAACCAACACTCCCACAAGGTGGAGGGGGTTGTTTCTTAGCTGGCACACATATCTCTCTGTCTGACGGATCTTCCAAGCTTATCGAAAATATTGAACCCGGTGAT
The DNA here is from genome assembly GCA_014729085.1 of Candidatus Dojkabacteria bacterium. Taxonomy (GTDB): domain Bacteria; phylum Patescibacteriota; class Dojkabacteria; order B142; family WJKM01; genus WJKM01. Next base: position 59,191 of record WJKM01000012.1, read on the forward strand.
TCAGTCTTAAGTTTCAATCATACTAACAACTCACTTGACACAAGCACTGTCGGATTCGTCCAATCTTATGAAGTCGATGGTTATTTCGTTATTAACAACACCCTAAAACTCACAAACAATCATCCTCTTTACATTAAAAAACAAAATGGATATGTAGGGTGGGGAGCCATTGATCCATCCGCTGCTAAAAAAGAACATAACTTAAGACTTGAAACTGTTGAACAAATTAATGTTGGAGATCATTTATTTACTTCTGAGGATCAATGGAAAGAAATTACATCTATCGACTCTGTTAATGAAAAAGCTCTGGTTTACAATCTTGAAGGTTTATCTCCCTTCCAAAATTATTTTGCCGA
>WJKM01000013.1 GCA_014729085.1 Candidatus Dojkabacteria bacterium
ACGTTTTTTCTTACGAATTACACGGGAAGATTTACAGAATTTACAAAGTGGTTTTTAGTCATTTGGGTACCTAAATTAATTTAAAAAGTAAGTATAGCAAGTATTTCAGAAGAAAACAGGGGGCGGAAATGGAACACTGCCCACCATTTACAGAAACATCTCATCCTGGTCTCCTAAAACCCTTTCTACAATCACTCTGGAGTAATTGAAATTAAATACTGTCAGCCTCATAAAACAACATATTTTTTCATTATGTGAGTACTCATACAAAATACATAGATGTAATTATAGTTAGTCAAGTGGAAAGTGTACTCAATTTTCTCAATGACTCTATTTATTATCAAATTATTTGAATAAGTTATAATAAATTAAAGATAGTTCTGAAATTTAATAAATATGACTTACAAGATCAATTCCTACTCCTTTGGCAATATAACAATAAGTAATCAAACATATAACAAAGATTTAATTGTATATCCAAGTAAAATTGAATCAAATTGGTGGAGAGAGGATGGTCACAATTTATCCATAAAGGATATACAAAGAATATTAAAATATAAACCCGAAATACTTGTAATTGGATGTGGTTCATCTGGTGTTATGCAAGTACCAACTGAAACTTTAGACAAGCTTGATGAAATGGGGATTAAGCATATTGAAAAAAATACTGGTGAAGCAGTTGAAATATTCAATCAAAAACTAAAAGAAGGCATAAATGTGGTTGGAGCATTTCATCTTACTTGCTGAAAATTGTGTTTATTAACCCTAGATAAACCACTAGCAACTAAATTGTATTACAGCTATAATAGCTCAGAGGTAAATAGTAAACAAAACTTTATAAGAATTTTATTCTATGCATTTGGAAAACTTTAATAAAAAACTATTATCAGTATTTTTGCTTTTGACAATATTTTCAATAAATCTAACTCTTAGCAAACAGATAATATTGATAAAAAATTTTCAAAAAGGCCAAGTGCTTCAAGCCTCTGATTCGGTAACAGTTGAGGCTGTAATTGCTGGATGCGAATTGTATGTTTCAGCAACTCCCGAAAAAAGAGTAAACGATTATCTTGCAACAATACTAACTATTGAAATTTACGAAGATGAAGGACCTGGTGAAGATGATGGAGAAGGGAATTATGTCGGACATGTACAAGTTTTAACTAACTCAGATGGATATGGGACAATTGATATTTGCGACCAACTTGGAGAGATGCCTCCTCCAGGTGTATACGACTTCTATGCTAGAGCCTATTCTCATCTTAGAAAAGGCTTTGTTGATCTTGATGCTTTCTATACACCAAATAGTACATTAGATCTAACAGACGGCGGAAGTTTTCAATTTCTCGCTGGAGAAACAAGCAATGTTTTTGACAATAAAATTAACTCGCTTGACATATCAACACAAATCAACCATTTATATACAGATGATTATAAAAATGATTTAAACCAAGATGATGAAGTAAATTCCTTAGACTTATCAAATACAATTTTTAATTTTTATCTTGTTGGAGAATAATTTAAAATAAATAGATTCATAATTATATTTCAGATTAAATTAATTAATATTTTATAAATGAATATTAAAAAATTCATAAAAATTCTTTTATTTGCTAACTGCTTTTTATTTATATTCTCCATTCAAAGAATATACGGTGCTACCTTTTCATTTTCACCGGCTAACGAAACTTTTCAAGAAGGTTGTCTAACGACTGTAGACATTATGGTTGATCCTCAAGGGGAAAATTCAAATGCAGCAGATATAGAGATTTTCTTTGATCCAACAGAAGTAGAAATAATTGATAGCGATCCGGCAATGTCAGGTATTCAACTGAAAACTGGAGATGCATATGAGACTTATTTTGGAAACCAAATTGATGAAACAAGCGGAATAATGAGACTCGCTGCTGGATCTTTTATGAATGACCTTACGTCTAAAGCTACATTTGCAACATTACAATTCAAATCAAAATCAGGGGTTACATCAACTACTTTCGAGATCTATTTCGATGGTGTAGGAGCAACTCTCGATAGTAATATCGCCGATACCGTAACGAGTGATGACCTGCTAACAAATGTAACTAACGGAAACTATTCTTTTGTTACACCTCCTTTTGGTTCATGCGAAAACGACACTAGTCCCCCTGATATTATTTTTATAGATCCTCAAGATAATGCACAGGGAGTACCTTCTGATTCTGATTTAGAAATAAACATAACAGACGATCTTAGTGGTATAGACCTAGCATCCGTAGAAATACTTCTAAATGGCGAACTCTATCGTGCTTCGGATTTTGAAGTAATCTATACAGGAGACTCCTTAGACTACTCTTTTACAGTAGACCCAAGAATCGATAATCAAATATTAGAAAACCAAGCTAATTCTTTAATTGTAAGGGTAACCGACTATGCAGGGAATTCAATAAGCAGACAAATTGTATTCAATGTCCCTTTACCACCTCCACCGACACCTTTTCCTTCTCCAACTACACAACCAACTGGGATTCCAGCACCAACTCCCACACCATGTGTTTGTGAACCTGGAGAAGATTGTGAAGATATAACAATAACAATTTGTCATATGCCAGGAACACCTTCCGAAAAGACTATGGAAGTCTCAATACCAGCAATCTCTTCTCATCTGGATCACGGAGACTATCTCGGAAGTTGTGATTCACAATATATAATCCCAACTTCAGAACTGATTAGCGTGGAAGGTCCCATAACAGCTGTTGTAGATAATTTTGAAAGCATATTAGAGACTATACCAGTTATTGGGAAATTACCTAAAGACATTAGGGCAAATGTTACAACGTTTACAGTTATTACAACCACTTCAGCTCTCAGTTTATTTGCTTTATCCAGCTTTTTAAATGCTCCAAATCTATTAATTAATCTTCTTGGCTTTTTATTAGGACGGAAACATAAAAAACCATGGGGTATTGTCTTAGACGCATCAAACGACAAGCCCGTTCCATACGCAATATGTAGATTATTTAATGCGGAAACTCTAGCTGTTGTAGATCAAACTTTAACAGATTCGAGCGGACAATTCGGTTTTGCAATAACTCATGGGAAATATAGGTTAGAAATAAGCAAGTCAGGCTATGAGAAATTCAAGAAGAAGTTTACAATAGAAAAGGATTCAGATGCCTATATAGAGGACATTAAGTTACTACCAATGGATCTGAAAGCAAGACTATCTATACAACGAAACAACTTAAAAAATATTTTAAAGTTATTTTTCAAATTTTTTCAAAAAATTCTTCCATATATTTTCGTATTCGGATTATGTATATCAATTATTAGCTTGATAAATGGTTTCAATCTTACAAACCTTATAATCACAATAATATATATTTTTATACTCGGATTTTATATTTATACTAGTTTTGACTTCCGAACTAAATATTCAGCTATAATTGACTCAAGTACATCACTTAGATTGCCAAATGCTTTAATTAAAATTTTTAATCCAGAAAACGGAACTCTGATTGATACTAAACTTACAAATAACAGCGGATACTTCGATTTCTGGGGCAAACCAGGGACATACTATCTTACCGTATCGCTTAGAGGATACAGATTCCCATCAGAAATTCAAACAGATATTCCTATTGAATATTACGAAGATACTCCAATGGCTAAAGTAAAATTAACTAAAGGAAATAATAAACTTAAAATCCTTGTTGATCCAATAGAGGAATAAATTTAATAAATAATTGAACTTAACTGGTTTGTTTTCCGAGATTGCTATACAATGAATATGATTAACTTTCCCTATCTTAAATCTTTTTACAGATAACCATAACAAGTAAGTAGAATAAAACAGCAAAATAAATGAACCAACTGCTCGATCAAATAATTAAACAATACTATCAAAACATTGATTCTATCCCTCAGGAACAAAAGCCCTTTATTGAGGCTATTGACCAATCAATGAACAATATATTGTATGAACTCGAAGAATGCAAAAAAAATCTGAACGCAGCTCCACAAGAACTAGCAGCCAAAAATCTAGAGTTAGTTCAAGATTCTAAACATCAGCAAAACATAATAGAAAATCTAAGAAGGGCGATTGTGACTCTTGAACCGAATACTGATATTTTAAAAAAAGCTAGCAAGACAAATATTGATGAAGCGGATTACCTTATTGAATCGCTACTAAACCTAATTAATGCTCACAAACAAGCTGCCGACCAACTCCAGGAAAGAAAACAAGAGCTCGAAGAATTAAATAGACTTTTAAAACTTGAAAAAGATACACTAGCTGAACAACAAGCAAAAGACCAAGCTGTTCTTTTTGCGATTGGAGATGGCCTTATCGTAACAGATAAAGAAGGAACCATAGTTATGGTTAATAAATCATTTGAAAATTTATTAGGCTGGAAAAAATTTGAAGTTGTAGGAAAACCAATGTCTTCTATTGTTGTTAAAACTAATCAAAATGGTAGAATAATACCTGAAGATGAAAGATTACACAATAAAGTAATTCAAACTGGGAAAACATTTACTTCTCCACCTGATAAAACCTTTTACTATATAAGGAAAGACAAATCAAAATTTCCAGTTTCGATAACAGTTGCTCCGATTATTCTTCAGGATAATATAACGGGCGTAGTCGAGGTTTTTAAAGATATTACGAAAGAAAAGGAAATTGAAAAAGCAAAAAATGAATTTGTCTCTCTTGCCTCGCATCAAATGAGAACCCCTTTATCATCTATAAACTGGTATACAGAAATGTTAATGGATGATGACCTTAGTAAAAATATTGATGAGCATAAAAGCTATCTGGCGGAAATTGACAAGGCAGTTGGTCGAATGCAAGATATGATTAATGCCTTGCTTAATATCTCTAGACTAGAACTTGGAACATTTTCAATTGAGCCTGAAATAGTTAATCTTATCGATCTTGCTCAAAAAGCAGTTAAAGAACTTACACCTAAAATAATAGCTAAAAATCTTCAAATTTCAGGTAGATTTAACCCTGAAGTTCCTAAAATAAAAACCGACCCTAAGCTAGTTGCTATGTGTTTTCAAAATTTGCTTTCTAATGCTGTAAAATATACACCTGAACAAGGAGAAATAACTCTTACAATTGATTTAACTAAGAATAATGAAGATGTATTAATTAGCGTTAATGATACTGGCTACGGAATTCCCGAAAAAGATAAAGAGAGAATATTTACAAAACTTTTTAGGGCTAGCAATATAAAAAAGCATGATACAGATGGAAATGGCTTAGGTTTATATATAGTCAAACAAATACTAGAAAAAATAGGCGGTGAAATCTGGTTTGAATCCGAAGAAGGAAAGGGAACAACTTTTTACTTCACCCTGCCTACTAAAGAAATACAAAAAAAAGAAGGGACAAAGCAATTGACATAGGAAGTTAATATTTCATTATCTTTCTTTTCATTTAAATCACTAATCACTAAAATAGATAGTAGTAATATTTGAATATTCATATGGATGAACAAACCCAGATTAATAATCAGATATAGTTAACTATTTAAATAAGAGGATAAACAATTTGATGAAAAATAAATAGAAATAATAAACCAAACTCCTAAAATTGAAGAAAAATTTAGCATTAATTAATTTATTATTAAAATTGAATGAAAACACCAATCGTTTATTTAATACTTGATGGTTGGGGAATTGCACCGCCCGGTCCAGGTAATGCAATACATCTCGCTAACACACCAAATTTTAATAAACTGGTTAAGGAATATCCATATACAGAAATAGGAGCCGGAGGAGAAGCCGTGGGTCTTTGGAAAGGCCATCAGGGATCAAGTGAAATAGGACATTTTATAATAGGAGCCGGAAGAAACGTTCATCTCCCTCAAGGTATTGTCGCTAATGCAGTTACAACTGGTAAAGTCAAAGAGAATAAAGCCATTTTAAATGCAATCAAATATGTTAAAAATAACAATTCAACCTTACATCTTGCAGGTCTTATGTCTGATAAAGGAGTACACAGTTACGACATCTTTATGCACTCTTTAATCGAACTAGGTGTAAACCAGGGTGTAGAAGATATCGTTGTACACTTTTTTACAGATGGACGTGATACTGCACCTTATGAATCTAAAAAATATTTAAAAAGGCTTCAAAAGGTTTTTCAGGAAAATAATGCAGGAAAAATAGGAACAGTTATGGGCAGATACTGGGCTATGGACAGAGATCATAGATGGAAAAGAATTCAAAAGGCATATGATGCAATGGTTAATGGAAAAGCCGAATATACAGCACAGAGTGCTGAAGAGGCAATAAACAAAGCTTACAAAAGATGCGAAGAGGCAAAGAAAAATAAAGAAGATTTCTGTGAAAGCGACGAATTTATTAAACCTACCGTGATAATTAACGAAGAGGGTAACCCAGTAGGCAAGATTAAAGATAAAGACGCATTAATCTGGACAAATTTCCGTACCGATAGAGCTATAGAAATAACTCAAGCTTTCGTTGAAGATGATTTTGCTAAGTTTGAAAGAAAAAAGAGACTTGATATACATTATTTATGTAGTTTTCAGTACTATGAGGACGTTCCGGCTCCATATGCCTTCGAAAGGGTATATCCAAAAAATACCTTTGGAGAAATGATTAGTAAAGCAGGTCTTGAGCAATTGCGAATAACAGAAACTGAAAAATGGATTTATGTAACCACAATTTTTTCGGGAATGCATGAGGAACCTTTTAAGGGTGAAGAACGTATATTAATTGAATCCGACAAGATTCCAACATACGATCTTAAACCTAAAATGCATACCATGGAAATTGCTCAGAAAGCGGCTGAAGCTATAAGAAGCAATAAATATGAGCTTATTTTTATCAATTTCAACAATCCCGATATCATCGGACATACTGGAAATATTGAAGCAACAATCAAAGGAGTGGAAGAATGTGATAAGGGGATCAAAGTAATTATAGATGCAATAAATGAAGTTGATGGCATTGCTGTTATCTCAGCAGATCATGGTAACGCAGAAGTTATGCTCACTGAAAACGGAGAACCGCATACTTTTCATACAGCAAATAAGGTCCCTTTTATTATTGTCACTGATGATCCTAAATTTAAAAACATAAAATTAAGAAATGGGGGAGCCTTAAAAGATGTAACCCCAACCATACTGGACATGCTTGAAATTCAGAAACCTCCAGAAATGACTGGGGTATCACTAATCAATAAAAATTAAACTTTGATTGATTTAATGTGGGGCTATTATATGCTTTTCTCGCTAGTACTTTTACAACTGCCAGAAATGTATTAAATAAAAAAATTGCAATTAATGTTGAAAGTGTAATATCAACCTTTGCGACATTTTTATATTCACTGCCTTTTTATGCTTTCATTATACTTATACAATATTTTTTTAATGGACAACATTTTGAAATATCCAAAACACTGTTAATTATTGTATTTTTAAGAAATGGGACAGACATTCTGAATGAATATTTTAAACTCAAGGCTTATGAAACAGGTGAATTATCTTTAGTAAGTGGAATATTAACCTTATCTCCAATCTTTACTTTGATACTCTCAAATATATTCATCGGAGAAAAGGTGACATATTTTACAATTGTTGGAATTCTTCTGGTAATTATAGGGAATATTTTACTTTCTGAAAGTTCTTTACAATCCAAAACCCAAAAATCACTTAGATCCATAGTTTACGCTCTAATTAGTTCATTTCTACTTGGTGTAAATCTAATTTTTGATAAATTAGTACTAAGAGAAGCTTCGCCTTTGATTGCTAGCTTCTTACTTGCATTAGTTGCTTCTGGAATTTTGTTTCCAATATTTCTACTGCAAAAACGTCAAAAGAGAGTCAAACTTATGAAGTATAAACGCTCTTTTCTATTTCGAGGAGCGTGTGAATGTATTTATATGTTAAGTAAAATAACAGCACTTAAATATTTATCGGCACCTGTGGTTGATTCAATAAAGAAGAGCAGTGTTTTAAATTCGATTATATTTGGAAAAATAATATTTAAAGAAAAAAATTTTAAAAAGAAAATTTTAGGTGGGATATTTATGTTTGGAGGACTATTATTAATTATTCTTTACAGATAATCAAAAGCATGGTTGAACAAAAAATTTTTACATACAGATAAAAATCGAAGGATCAAAATATCCGTAAAACAAATCCATACAGAGATCGTTTAAAGATTTAGAATAATCCAATCAAAGAAGTACAAACATTTCATACAAGAAATTTCATAATAAAAGTTACGCAAATAAAATACATACGTAATACAAATTCATAAATTGAAAAATATTTGCTCCTAGAAGACATTAAAAAAACATCTTAGTTAAATATAAGTATCTTTGATTACCAATGATAGATAAATACCTTCTTCTTTTATAATAGCTCCATTTTATTCAAATATTTCCAAAATTACTAATTTAAGGTATAATATTGAATCAGAGAAAGAAATATAACGTGAAAATTTCTTAAAAATATATTTACCATACAATCATAAAGATTTTTAAGAGAAAAAATAAAGGTGGAACCGTCTGTAAAACCAGACTAATTAATTCCAAACGAAAACAGACCCTTTTTAGAACAAACAATAAGTTCTAAAAAAGGGTTTTTTTATTATTATCACTATGTTTACAGTCGAATCAATAAAAAACAACATTTACAACACAACAATCCCCTTTGGGGGACACATATGAAATAACTGCCTAACAAGCGTTTCACGCCTTTACTCATTTTCAATAACATATATTATTTATTAATAGACTATAAAATGGATAAATTTAAAGACTTTAAAGAAAACCTTCCAGATTGGGTTAACGAAGAAAATTTCGAACTATACAAGATGCGCCACACAGCAGAACATGTACTGCATTTAGCCGTAACAGAATTGTTCCCTGAGGTGAAACGGGCTATGGGACCACCAATTGAGGATGGTTTCTATTTCGACTTCGATCCTGGAAGTATAAAGATTACCGAAGAGGACCTAGAAAAGATTGAACGAAAGATGCAAGAAATTGTGAAACAGAATCTTCCTATCATTCGAGAAGAAATCTCCATAGCCGATGCAAAGATACTTTTTGAAGGAAATGAATATAAACTGGAATGGATATCAGAATTTGAAAAAGACTCTGAAACTGTAACTGTATACTGGACAGGCGAACCAAACAAAGAGGGGTCAGATGTAGATCTTTGTAAGGGCCCCCATGTTGAGAGTACAAAAAATATAGGACATTTCAAACTACTCTCAATAGCAGGTGCCTACTGGCGTGGTGATGAAAAGAATAAAATGCTGACAAGGATATATGCGACTACTTTTAAAAACAAAAAGGATCTTGAAGATTTTCTTGAAAAACGAAAACTCGCAGAAGAAAGAAATCATAGAAAAATCGGAAAGGAAATGGACCTTTATGCCATTTTCCCAGAAATAGGGCAGGGATTGCCTGTCTGGTTACCCAATGGCTATGCAATGCGAAGAGTTCTTGAGGATTATATGCTTGATTTAGAAAGGAAACATGGATATGTCCATATGTTAACTCCTCATATAAATAAAGCAGAACTATTTGAAAAATCTGGACATCTTGGATTTTATAAAGAATCCATGTATGCACCAATGCAAATTGACGATGAAACCTTCTACCTAAAACCAATGAACTGCCCTGCTGGCATGATGGTTTACAACATGGATCTAAGAAGCTATCGTGATCTTCCAATGAAAATGGGGGAGCTTGGAACCGTTTATAGATATGAAAAATCCGGTGAATTGCACGGACTTCAAAGAGTAAGGGGATTCACTCAGAATGATGCTCATATCTTCTGTACTCAAGGGCAACTAGAGTCACAATTTATGGAAGTTATGGATATGATGAATACTTTCTATAAAGACATTGGATTTAAGGACTATTATTTCAGATTATCTCTGTCTGATCCTAAGAACAAAGAAAAATACTGTGGCGATCCAGAAGCCTGGAAGAAAGTAGAAGATATAATGAGGAAAGTTCTTGAAAAAAATCATATTGAATTTAAAGAAGCTTCTGGAGAAGCAGCTTTCTATGGTCCCAAAATAGATGTGCAGGCAATAAACGTATTTGGGAAAGAAGACTCAATCTCAACCAACCAGGTCGATTTTAATCTACCTGAACGGTTTGATCTAACATATGTCGACGAAAATGGAGAAAAGAAGAGACCTTTCGTAATTCACAGAGCTTTAATTGGTTCTTTTGAAAGATTTTTTGCCTTTCTAATTGAATATTACGGAGGAGCTTTTCCTTTATGGTTTGCACCAGAACAAATAAGAATTCTCCCAATATCAGATAAAAATGTAGAGTATGCTAACAAAGTTGACTCTATTCTTAAAAAGGAAGGTAGAAAAATGAATTTGTGGATTAGATCAAGTGTTGATGAGAGAAGTGAAACACTACAGAGTAAAGTACGTGATTCAGAAATTGCAAAAGTCCCTTATACACTTATAGTCGGAGGCAGAGAAGAAGAGAAAGACCAAGTTTCTGTAAGAGCAAGAGGTAAAGGCGATCTAGGAGCTGTGAGTCTAAATAACTTTAAAGAAAAATTATTAGAAGAAATAAATTCAAAAGCTCTGAATCTTTGGGAATAGATTAAACTAATCCAGATATAAGCCAGTAGGAATAACTTTCCTACTGGCTTTTTTCATTATCCTACTTCTTCATCACTACACCATATTCTCAACAATCGAAGTTGGTTTGGATACATGTCAATAAATTGTCAATACAATTTATTTCTTGATTTATATAATCCGTTAACTTAATTTAATATACTCAATATATATTATTTATTATTCAACTAATTATGTTGCATCAAGAAATACCTATTGAATATTCTCCAACAGAACAACCCCTCCCGCCAACTATGGTAGATATTCAGTGTACTGAAGAAGAAGGTACATTAAATATATGCCAACTAGAGACATGGGGAAACCCAGATGAAGGAGCATCTGCAATAACCCACCCCGATGGGACTACTGTAGAACTAAATGACTGGATATGTGAAGACAACTCTTGTCATCTTCGATTTAACGAAGAGCTGTTAGTTTGTGGTTCTGAAATAGATATAGAACCCGACTATAAAAAAGACTCGGGGGGATACATTTTCCGCTTAGATGATGAAGATCTAAATCTTTTCACAGGCTTGAGAGAATTAAGGGGGCCTGAGGATTCTCTTTACAATGAAATTATCTATACAGGAGATGAAGAAGAATGTAGACCTTTCAGCGTACACTTACCACTTATTTTATAAGAGTAGAAGTACAGGGACTTTCTATACTACTAAAAAACTCCGTTTAACAATGGAGTTTTTTAGTATACATAAATAATCTTATTACATTAATTGGTTATCAGGTCAATAAACAAAATTGGAGTTCGATTCAATTCCTCACTTCTCCATAATTAAATAAAATGCTATTATTTCAAGGAAATAATTATATTTCATATTATTTTTGATATAGATATATAAACTTTGATATGGCAACAAATACCCAAAAATCAAAACTAGAAGTAATGAGACATTCATTTGCTCATATTTTAGCTTGTGCAGTTCTCAGGCTTTTTAAAGACGCCAAGCTTGGAATTGGACCAGCAATTGAAAACGGTTTTTATCATGATTTTCAGTTCACTAAAAAAATTGGTCAAAAAGAATTAGAAAAAATTGAAGCTGAGATGAGAAAAATAATCGAAGAAGAACTGCCACTAAGACAGATAATCGTGCCAAAAGATCAAGCCTTTGACATTCTGCATCTACAGGGTCAAATCTATAAAACAGAAATACTTAAAACAATAGAGGATCAGGAAGTAAGTTTTTATAAAACTGGACAAGAATTCATGGACTTGTGTCGGGGCCCCCATGTTGAACATACCGGAAAGCTCGGTGCATTTAAACTGACTGGCATAAGCGGGGTTCATTGGAATAATGATGAGTCCAGACCGTTAATGCAAAGGATTCATGGAATAGCATTTTTAACCCAAGATTCACTTGATAAATATTTAGAGGAACAAAAAGAAAAGGCAGAAAAAGATCACAAAAAAATAGCAGCTCGACTCGAACTATATACCTTTAATACATCAAATGGAAGTGGACTTCCTTTATGGCTTCCCAATGGACAAGCCATTAAAAAAATTATTTCTGACTATTTATATAAAGAAAATACCAAACTCGGCCATAAATATGTAAAAACACCTTCAATTTCGAAAGAAGGAGCATTTTTACCGCCTGAGCTTAAAAATATTAGCAGCAGATATATTTATCCTCCAATACAAATCGAGGATGAACCATACTCCCTTAAAACAATGTCTCTTATGCATAACATCCAGCTTTATAAAGTGAAAAAAAGAAGTTACAGACAACTTCCTTATAAATTAAGCGAATTTACAGAGATCTTTCGAAATGAAAAATCTGGAGAACTAACAGGTTTACTTAATGTAAGAACATTTACTGAGGATACTAATTATGTCTTCTGTACTAAAAAACAAATAAAGCACGAACTTCTAAAAGCGATCCAGATTACAACAAAAATTTATGAGGATTTTGGGCTTAAAGACTACAGAATAGAACTTGCATTAAAAAAGCCGAAAAATGATTTAATGAACATTAATCCTAAAGAATGGATGAAGCTACACGACATGATAATCAATGTTGTAAAACTCGCGGGTGTAACTGCTTTTGAAACACCAAACCTTGCAAAACAAGGCGGACCGGGGCTTAATTTCATGTTTGAGGATGTTCACGGTCATCACTGGAAGCTGGGAAGTATAAATTTTGATATTGTAAGTCCAAAACTATTTAATCTAAAGTATGTAAATTCAAGGAATAAAAACAAAACTCCTTATATTATCTACCGTACTTCAATTGGATCTTTCGAAAGATTTTTTGCAATTTTGCTTGAGGATCTTAACGGATTATTTCCAGTATGGCTTTCTCCTGTACAGGTAAATATAATTCCAATTTCTAAAAAATATATAGAGTATTCAGAAAAAATAAGAGACATTCTTGTTGAGAATGAATTAAATGTAGAACTCGATGACAGTCCAGAAACTATGCAAAGTAAAATAAAAAAGTCACAAGAGAGAATGATTCCTTATATGGTAATACTGGGAGAAAAAGAAGCAAATAATGAAACAATTTCAGTAAGACCTCGCTCTGGACAGGATCTAGGTATGATGAAAATTAATGAATTTATTGAAAAAATCCGGGTGGATATTAATAATAAGGTGATATTCTAAAGTAAGTGGCATATAAAGCTAGCCTTAATAGGTTAGTTTTTATATAATATTAAAGTACTCTATAGTTGAAAACTGACAGAATTCAAATATACCTTCGGAGGGAAATATTTGAACTTTATTGTCGGAGGTTGCTATAATTACCAGTCTTTTAAATAAATTTTGATACATTTCTTAAGATAGGAAAACATTACAAAACATATAGTAGCAAAAAATATACATGCCCTTATAAAAAAAATTTCGAGATAAAAGCTCCTAAAGTCTTACTAATAGACGAAAAAGGAGAAAAGAAGGGAGTAATTGAAACAAAAGAAGCTATTGAGATTGCAAAGTCAAAGGAGTTGGACCTTATAGAAGTCGCTCCTAATGCTAAGCCACCTGTTGCAAAATTACGATCTTGGTCGAAATTTAAATACGAACAGGAGAAAAAAAGGAAAGAATCAAAGACGAAATCATCTCAACTCAAGGAAATGTGGTTCAAACCTTTTATAGGAGACGCCGACTTAAAACATAAGCTTAAAAAAGTCAAAGAATTTATTAAGGATAAGGATTCTGTAAAACTCACAATTCGAAAAGTAGGACGAGTTCAAAATCAGCATTTAAGAGATCTGATGAAAAAAATACTTAAAAAGATTGAAGAGTATGCAGAACCTCAAGGTCATCCCAAATTCCATGGCCGAACGCTAGGAATAATAGTAATACCAAGAAAAACTAAGTTAATTAAAAACGAAGAACAAAATGAAGAACAAAATAAAAACACATCAAGCGACAAAAAAAAGATTCAAAGTGAGCAAAAAGGGGAAGATGAGACACAAGAAACAGGGAAATAATGCTCATCTTAAAATCAAAAAGACTCGAGTTAGAAAAGATCGTCTTTCAGGTCATACTTCCCTGAAAAATTCTACCGAAGAAAAAAAATTAAGAAATCTTATTCAATAATTACAGATCCTAGAAAATAGGGTTTTGTAATTTTTTTACAATTTATTAAATTCAAAATGAGAGTAAAAAGAGGAGTCAACAAAAAAAGAAAGCACAAGAAAGTACTTTCTCAAGCCAAAGGATACAGGCTTAGTTATCATAAACTATATAGAAGAGCTAAAGAGGCCTTGCTTCATGCCGGTCAGTATTCTTTTCACGATAGGCGTAAACGTTCAGGGCAATTTAGAAAACTCTGGATTAAAAGAATTAATGCTGCATTGTCTTCAACTGGTCTAAAATACTCACGCTTTATTCACGGTCTTAAAAAAACTAATATTGATTTAAATAGGAAAGTCCTTGCGGACTTAGCTATTGACCATCCTGAAGTTTTTGAGACTGTAGTACAAGAAGTTAAATAAGGACCGTAAATATCAATCCTAAATAACCGGAATAATTTTCCTTTTTATATAGTTATACAATGAGTCAAAAAATATTAGATAAACTAGATAAAATAGAGGATGAAGCACAGTCTGTGATACAAGAGGTAAAAAATCTCGATGATCTCGAAAAACAAAGAATAGAAAATCTAGGGAGAAAGTCTGAACTGGTCAAAATACTCAGATCTATAAAAGATGTTGACCCAGATAAAAGAGATGATATTGGAAAAAAAGCTAACTATGTCAAAAATAAACTAGAAGAAACAATTCAAACACAAAGAAAGAAACTTGTAGAACTAAAACTAGAAAAGGAAATAGATGAAGATTGGATCGACGTTACAGTTCCCCCCAAAAAATTAAATATTGGACATCTGCATCCCATTACTCAAATGCAGCAATTAACAGAAAATATTTTTACCCGTATGGGCTTTGATATTGAATATCCATACGAAATTGACAGCGAATTTCATAACTTTGACGCAGTAAACATTCCTAAAAATCATCCTGCAAGAGATATGTGGGATACGTTCTGGATAGAAGGAGACAATGTTGCAATCACACATACATCATCTATGCAACATAGAATAATCAAATCAAAAGAAACTCCTATCAGAACTATAATTCCAGGTAAATGTTTTCGAAATGAAGCAACAGATGCAAGACACGAGCATACTTTTTACCAGGTTGAGGGAATCTATGTTGACAGAGGAATTACAATGAACAATATGCTTGGCACACTTAAAGCTTTTTTTGATGAATTCTTCGGCCAAAATACAAATATACTTTTTACCCCTGATTTTTTTCCATTTGTTGAACCTGGTGGAATGGTTTCTATAGATTGTTCAAATCTAAGTGAAGGATTTAAAAAAGTATCCAAGGGGACAGGATGGCTTGAAGTGCTTGGATGCGGAATGATTCATCCAAAAGTGCTCGAAATGGCTGGAAAAGATCCTGAGGTTTATTCAGGATTTGCCTGGGGAGTCGGGCTCGAAAGACTAATTATGCTCAAATATGATATTGATGATATTCGATTGTTCCATAGTGGAGATTTAAGGTTTATTAGGCAGTTTTAAATTTTAACTGAAATCCCGTGCTTTTCTTCTCATTATTTTTTAACGAAAAAATTTGGGAAAATTTCAAGTTTAGAAAATGGCTACGATTTTATATCGGTATTTTTGCAGGTGCCATATCTATTATTTTTTGGGTATTAGAATTAACAATCATACCTGATATTAAAGCCTTATTTAGTGATTTTGGACTTCCAATTGAAGAGCTACCGATTATAACTCGTCTGCTTATTTCTTCATCCAGCTTTTTTACAACGAATATAGTTTGGTTATTCTTGATTCCATTAAATATAATACTAATAATCATAATGATTATATTGATTCCTAAGTTAATCAGAAGCAAACAACTATCTAACAAACAAAAGAGGATTTATTACCAGCTTAGTGTTGCTCTTGCATTAATAGTAACCGGGATCTTTATAGGATCTATGTCTGTAGGAGTTTATTTACCAATATACAATTTAGGCGATTTTATTAACTAATAAGATTATTAATTAGTAAATTTACACTTTAAAAATATTAAAAAAATGTACATTTCTTACAACTGGCTTAAAAATTACCTACCTACTCTTGATAAAGTAGATGTGAATGAACTATCTGAAAAAATTTCTGGCGCTCTGGCTGAGGTCGAACAAATTATAGAAAAAGGTAGTGAACTGAAAAATATAGTAGTAGGGGAAATAAAAGAAGTTGAAAAACATCCTGAATCTAAGTCTCTTATGATTGCTCAAGTAGATACTGGTGATAAAATAAGACAAATAATATTTGCTTCAAGCAATAAAAAGTATGCACAACCCGGATCTTATTATCCAGTATGTCTTCCCGAAGGAAAAATTTATAATCCAGGCGAACCGTTTGGTGAACAATCAGCAATTGAAATTACTCAAAAAAAATTCAAAGGTAAGGAATCAGAAGGAATTTTATGCTCTCCAAAAGAATTATCAGTACTTGATGAGCAACAAGGTATCAGTATTATTGGCAATGATATGGACCCAGGAGATGACTTAACCCCGCTTCTTAAAGATTACATTTTTGAAATAGAAAACAAGTCACTTACTCATAGATCAGATTGCTTCTCTCATAGAGGAATTGCGCGAGAAATTGCTGCCATTATGAATATTGATTATCTTGAAAAGGAACCTACTGAAAACCCGATAAAGGTAGGAGATAAACCAATTGAAATAACTGTGAAAGATAGAAATATCTGCCAAAGATTCTCAGCAATAACATTGGAAAATATTGAAGTTAAAAAAAGTCCAACCTGGATGCAAATTCTACTTGCTTATGTTGGAACAAGGCCAATTAATAACATTGTTGACATCTCTAACTATCTTATGCTGGATATAGGTTATCCAATACATATGTACGATTATGATAAATTAGAAGGACAGAAGCTAATTGTTAGAAAAGCCAAAAACAAAGAAAAAGTAGAAGCTCTAAATGAAAAAAAATATGAATTAGATAAAGAGATGGTAGTCGTCGCTGATAAGAAAGAAGTACAAGATATCGCCGGAATTATGGGAGGGGCAAAAAGTGAAGTGAGTTTTGATACGAAGAATCTAGTAATTGAAAGTGCATGCTGGGATATGTTTAATATTAGAAGAACTATGATGAATTTAGGTATCTCGAGTGAGGCTGGTGTAAGATTCTCAAAAGGACTCTCTCCCGAAGGAACTCTTGAAACAGTACAAAGAGCAGCTAATTTTGTAGAGGACTTAGCAGGCGGAGATGTTGCATCTAAGATGATCGATATACAAAACCAACCAACAGAAGATAAGTATTTAACTTTCAATTTAAAAAATGTAAAGAGGTTAATTGGAATTGAAATTGATAAAAATGAAATTATAGCGATATTAGAATCACTACAAATAGGAGTACTTGATAAAGAAGAAATTCCTGCAGACGAAATTGTATCAACTGCGATTAAATTACAAATCCCATACTTCAGAAGAGACCTTAATATCCAACAGGATATTGTAGAAGAAATAGCAAGAATCTATGGATATGTAAATATTAAACCCACACTACCTACTAGAAGTATAAAAGCAGTGCAACTCAATCCTGATTCAAAACTAATACAACAAATGAAACAATATTTATCTGAAGGCGGATTAGATGAGATATATACTTACTCTTTTATTAGCAAGGAACTATACGACAACTGCAATCTAGATATTAACTCATGCTTAGAGGTACTAAACCCACTTTCGCCTGAATTAGCGTACTTTAGAAACCAAATATTACCTAGTTTAATTGAAAAAATAGAAATAAATATAAACAACTATCCAGAAATTAATATTTTTGAAATCTCAAAAATCGCTGACAAACAAAATAAAATCAAAGAAGATGATATTCCTTCTCAAGAACGACAGATTGGTGGTCTAATTGCTACAAAACAAAAAGAGAAAAATCTATATAATATTCTAAAAGAAAAAATTGATTATTTATTTTATAAATTCAACCTAAAGGCAGAGTACAAGCCCTTAGGCGGGAAAGATCTAGATGATATTATTAAACTTTTTCACCCTTCAAAAAGCGCCTCAATATCAATAGATAATAAAAAAGTTGGATATATAGGAATTTTACATCCAAAGGTACAAAATAACTTTGAATATACTCCGTATTCAGTTGCAATATTCCAACTTGAATATCCTACACTTAAAAATGCAATCTTAAATACTGATTTCGAATATAAACCAATAATATATACTCAAAAGGCCGAACGGGATTTGAGTTTTTGGATTGAAGATAGAACAGAACTTGGAGCAGTTATAAATAAAATAAAAAATAACTCTATCCAAAATTTAAAAGATATAGAGATTATTGACATATATACAGATAAAAAAGAGAAGAGGAGTGTTACATTAAGATTTGTACTTCAAAATCCTAACAAGACTCTAAAAGAAAAGGATATAGATAGCTCTATGAAGGAAATCCAAGGGATTATCAACGAAAATCAAAACATAAAATTAAGGACTAAATAATTATTTAGTTACTCACTTTCGTCTGACTCAGCAGCATTTGGATCGGCAACCTTAATTGTAACGGCATTACTCGGTAGAGTGAATTGAAAGCCTTCTGCAACTGCATATAAGTTGTATTCGCCAAATCCAGGAGCTTTCCAATTATACTCATAGGTATTCTTTGATACTTTACGCATATTAGAAACCAGAGATGTAACATTAGTCGTCTGATTTGTCTGATACAAAGCTATACTTTCCAAATTTCTAGAACCTTCATAAGTTACGCTAACTGGAGTAGAGGTATTCAAATCAACCTGTGGTGAAGTAGATAGAGAAAGAGTCCCTTTATATGAATCAAGTTTTCCAATATATACATTTATACCTCTAGTACCTTCCTTATTTTCGCTATCATACATGACCATCTTGAAATTCTGAAGACCCTTAGGAACTCCGTCCAGATTTACAGTACCTGAGTAAGAAGCATCATTTGTACTTGCAACTAATTTATTCCCAACATAAAATTCAATTTTACTTATAAATTTTTCATTTCCAACAAATGCACGGGCGTCTATATTCATCGAACCCTCATAAGCTTGGCCTGGTTTTGGTGAAATAATGATACCCTCAGGAGTCGATAAATCATATGGCCTTGGAATATCACACTGTTCTGTAGGTAACCCACCTTCTTCAGCTTCCTGTCCAAGGAAATATTTGTCAACGAATTTTTGAAGATGAGGTGCAACTGACTTTAAATACTTAAATTCTCTTTCAACTGCAAGACCAGCAACAATATCAATATCTCTAGCTAACTTATTAGGCTGGTCTACACATACAGTAAATGTTTTCTTCTGAAGGTAGACTGAAGGAGCCTTACCGGCCACTGCCAATCCAACTTGACCTAAACACTGATCTTCTTCTTTACATTCCCCTGCAGTTGAAATAATCCCCGAAGGCCTTGTAAAAGGAGTTTTATCTGGAAATGCTCCAGAAAGTTCATCCATATATGTACCAACCCATGGTTCAACACTTGTCGATCCAAATGCTCTTCCATCCATTTTTGTATTATCATTATTGCCCATCCATCCTAGTGAAACAAAATCAGGAGACCACATTACAAACCAAGTATCTCTATTACTTTCGGAAGTACCGGTTTTACCTGCAACATCCCTGTCCGTCATATGCTTTGGTGGGGCAATGCTACCAGATCCTTTCCTACTTAATACATTATTCACTAGATAAATAGCTGCAGGGTTAGCAATATTTTCTTTCTTAGGCTCATATTCAAATAATACATTACCATCTATATCTGTAATTTTCTTAATTACTTCGTGCTGAACAAAATCTCCTCCATTTGCAAATACTCCAAAACCTTGAGCATGTTCAATCGGCTTAACATCACAACCTCCTAAAATAACTGAAGGTCCATATCCCTGGGTATCACCATAACTCGTATATCCAAATGCTCTTGCCGTATCTATATACTTTTGTACCCCATAACTTTCCAGTACAAATAATGCTGGTAAATTCAATGACATTGCAAATACAGTCCTTACATTACCCATACCACTAAATCCACCATTCCAGTTTTTAGGTTGATAGCCGTTGATATTAATTGGTACATCTGGAAGCATTGAAGAAGTAGAGATCTTTCCTTCATTAAAACCAATATAATAACCTATTGCCTTATTCGTTGATCCTGGAGACTGTAAAGTATCTAAAATATTTACATCAGGATCGAACAATGTTCCTTCTTCAACATCTAGTTCCTCACAGTTTTGTATGTATTCATTATTCTGATAACATTTTGAACCCACCATTGCTAAAACTTCTCCTGTGGAAGGCCGAAGTGTTACAAGTGCAGAGTTCTTTCCTCCAAACTTATTTCGATAAAATCCTGCATGACCAGGTTCACTGCTGGAAACATATTTTTGGGCAATTTCCTGAAGAGAGTAATCTAAAGTAGTATAAATTTTGAGTCCTCCTGTTTGAATTTCTTCTTCTAAAAATGGTTTATCGACGTTATAACCTCTTTCCTGCAGTAATTTAATAACATAAAAGACAAAATGGGGAGCCTTAATATCAACAGTAGGTTTAACAAATTCTAAATTCCGAACCTCTTCTTTTGCTTCTTCTAGTTCTTCTTTTGTGATATGCTCCTGTTTTATATAATCCTCTCCATATTTTTCCTTATTTTTATCATTTGCTTCGTCGATTTTTTTATTTATCCTTTTTATATTATCAATCATTTGATTAATCAAATAATCAGTTCTCTCATAAAGTCTCTCTTTATTGCTTTCTAAGTCTGTTCCAACAGTAGGAGAGAGAGTAGAGGGACTCTGAACAATAGCTGCTAATACGGCCATCTCAGCAATACTAAGATCTTCTAAATTCTTTTTAAAATAAAACTGTGCACCAGTTTTAACTCCCAGAGTTCCACCCCCTTGAGGTACAATATTCAAGTATGAGTTCATTATTTCATCTTTTTCATAAATCCTTTCTAATTGAAGTGCAAGAATAATATCTTTTAATTTTCTTTTGATAGTTCTTTCATTCCTAGAGATAACGGTATTTAAAATTACTTGTTGGGTAATAGTACTTCCTCCGCAAGTATCCCCTCCAGATGCCATTCTTAAAGCACATCTAATGATCGCACTAAAGTCGACTCCCTTATGTGTTAAAAACTCCTCATCTTCAGCTGCCATAAAAGTCCATTTTAAAGTTTCTGGTGTATATTCATCAATTCGTAAATAATCTCTGGAAAAATCCTTTGAACTTACTTTATATAATTCAACACCATTTCGATCATAAATTACACTACTTGCAGTTGGTGGAGGGCCATCTTTAAGAGAAGGCAATTCTTTTGTTAGTTTTTTCAACCATATGAAAAATATTATAGTTCCAAGCATAGCTAATACTCCAGCAAAACCAATGCTTGTCCAAAATATTTTTTCTAATTTTTCTTTTTGTTTCTTTTTCAATCTACCTTTTAAAAGGCTCTTTCTACGACTTGAAGACCGTCTTCTTTTACTTCGATATGATGATTTTCTGGATCTTGAAGATCTATATTTAATTTTTCCTCTTCTGGATCTATATGCCATATGTTAATACTTTTAAGTTTAAACAAATTATTTTATACATCACTCAGTTCAAATACAAGTGATTTCAGTGAGTTAATCAGTATAACCTGTAATCAAATTTTTATTCAAATTATTTAACTATACTATTATATATGTTATTTTTAGAAAAAATAAGAATTTTCTAATAAATTTTAATACATATATATATGTATAACGATATTAAAGGTAAAAATATATCACCGATAATTCTCTTTTTTCCTTTATTTTTGATAAAATGGGTGGAAGTATTGTAGATTGTACTAGAATTATTAATTATTGAATGTTCAGGAGGGATGCCAGAGCGGTCGAATGGGGCGGTCTTGAAAACCGTTGAGGCTGCAAAGTCTCCGGGGGTTCGAATCCCTCTCCCTCCGCCA
>WJKM01000014.1 GCA_014729085.1 Candidatus Dojkabacteria bacterium
AGTCAGGAATGACAAAAAGAGGCAAACTCTCTATTCTTAATCCTCTTCGAAATAGTATAAAAGAATAAACGATAAGACTCGAAAGTGCTAACCCCTTCTAGAATCTTCCAAAATAATACGGAATGGCCTCTTCTTCCCTATGTCATTCCTGCGAAAGCAGGAATCTCGTCTTTTTATCTTCACTCCGTCCGTATATTTTACGCAAGATTCCTGATCAAGTCAGGAATGACATAAAACACTAGATTTCTAGTCATAGGGGATACTAGACTCCAATTCTTGAGTATTTGAAAAACACATGTTTTCAATACCAAAAATTTTAATGTATTATAAATTAATTATAAAATTCAACATCATGTTTAACAAAAGCTCCCTTTGTAAATTTCTGGTAGAAGCTAAAAAAGCAACCTATGCCTCTGGTAATCAATCAATAAAAAAAATCAACCCTGACAAATCAACTACAATAGTTTATAAAATTGGAGACTGGAAATATCACGACAACTACTTTGGAGGAGAACCTTACGGGGGTAGAGAAGTCGTTTTTTATAAAAACAATCCTCTTTATATCATGACTTATTATGGATCAGTAGACTCAAAAGTCAAAAACATAGATAACATATACACTGTATTAATGAATGCTCTAAAACTCATTCCATTAGAACATCCCTTTAGAGGTCCGAAAAAATATACAGAAGATGAATATGTTTACACCAATAAATTTAAAGGAAAAGTAGATAAATTCTCTGGTAATGAAAAGATCTCAAAGAATGGAGCTATTCTTTACAAAGCCTCATACATGGGGGGATTAGTAAACCAAAGAAAATGAGATAAGTGAAAAATATAAGTATAATATCTTTTTAATTTGACACTCCAGTAAACTCTTAATATAATTCCACATCAAAACACAAATAACAAATTTATAGACTTCATTTAACACCAAATAAATGAGGTCTATATTTACAATAAAACAAGATACCATTGATTAGTAAATAAAAAAATTTAATTAATCAATCAATCCTATCTTAAACGAATCGTTAGAACAAAACGAAAACGAGCCGTTAAAAAGGTATTACTCATTCAAAGAGATAGAGGACATGTGTTGGAAGCTAGGGGAGGAGTTAACAGATCTTGAATTTGATGGAATAGTTACAATGCCTTTGGGTGGGATGGTCCCGGCCTGTTTTCTGGGAAAGATTCTTCAAATAAAAAATATTATCACTTTAAATACCAATTACTACGATGGAGAAGAGCGGCTCGATACTCTTCTAATACTTGACGATCCCGATATACTCCCCAGAGAGAAGAAATTACTTTTAGTTGATGACATAGTTGATTCTGGAACAACGATGAGAACCGTTTTGGGAATGCTTGAAGAAAGAGGCAACAGCGTAACTTCAGCAGCTCTTCATTACAAACCTTCAAAATCCAAAAACATGAAACCAGACTTTTACGGCGAAGCTGTAGATGAGTGGATAGTGTATCCGTGGGAGATTAATGAATGATTCAATTAAAACCTTTCCAGCATCTGAATGTTCTTTTCAAATTAGAAACAATCAATTACAGGAAACACTTATCAATTTGCACATTCTTAATTTTTTCGTCCATTCTTGTATCACCTGTCCGCCTCTGGAGGAAGACAAAAATGGACATAATCTTTTTACTCAATTAATTCAAGAATACATAACTTCCTTTCATATTCCTTGATCTTATCTAAATTTCTACCACAAACCCCGAGTTTATATATCTTAATCAAATCCTCTAAAATTACTGTTTTTATTTCTGTTTCACTAATTATGAATTTCTTTAATCTCCCCATTCTAATTCCATGATCTTTAAAATAATATTCAAAAGAATCAAAGGATATATCAAAAGGTTTACCATCATTCATCTTAATATTAAGATGATTTGCATGTAGATTATGCTTTGTGCGAAAAAATTTGTAAGGTAGTTCAAAATTATCAAATATCTCCATTATCTTATCAAAGTCCTTTTCTTTGACAATAATATCTATATCATTAATCTCTGCTTGCTCATCCCTGGTATATAAAAAATAGGCTACGGAGCCATATAGTAAATACTTAATATCTTTAAGGCTTAATTTGTTTGATATCTCTGCAAACAATTTAATTGCTGTCTTTATATTCTCCATAATTAAATTTCTAGTAAATTATGCTAAAATTCTTGTGATCTACATATTTTACTATTTCATTTTATGGAAACATGTCCATTAGTTCAACAAGAAATAGCATGTATTTCCGACCCCGAAATAGTAGCTTCTGGAGACTCAAAATATAAAATGTTCTCTATTGTTCCAATTCCCCCTCATGTTGGTGCCGAACAGCCGACGTGTCCAGATAGTTGCCCACATCTTCTTGCATCTGAATGTACCAGTATAAGGCAAAACCCACAATTCCCTAAAACTTTATCTGCAACTTTAACCCTTCCCGTAGAGAACAAATAAACAAACTAGAGATTAACTACTCGTATGTTTAGGAAATCAACTCGGTTCTAGTTATTATTTGGGAAAAATCCACAAAAATTGTTCCCATATTTTCTTTCAATCATTTTAAAGCCTAATCTTAAATGCATTACTAATTTGAAAAAGGGGAATAAAAGTTATAAACATAATTTCATCCTGATATAATTAAATTCAATATATATTTAATAAGAGATAATGCAAGATGCTTTTCCAATAAACGTAGTTCTCGATGATATCCGATCCGCACTAAATGTAGGTGCGATTTTTCGGACATGCGAAGCGACAAATATAGACACTTTATACCTAACAGGAATAACGCCATATCCACCGCACAATAAAATACCTAAGACTGCTCTTGGTGCAGTCGCAAATGTTAATTGGATACATAATAAAAATAGATTACAAGTACTTAATAAACTGAAGAAAAAGAATAACAGAATCATATCGGTTGAAATTACAAACAACTCAAAGGATTTGTACCAATTTGATTTTCAGTCCCCCTCAGCCCTCGTTTTTGGGCACGAAGTCAATGGTGTGGACAACAAAATTCTGGAAATTTCTAATGATATAGTACATATCCCTATGTTTGGTAAAAAAGAATCATTAAATGTAGCAACTAGCTGCGGTATAGTTTTATATGAAATAATCAGGCAATTAAAATATAGTTAAATGATAAGAATTACTGCAGGAAAACTAAAAAATAGAAAACTTGAAGTTCCAAATGCAGCACGTCCGTTAACGGACCGTATCAGATTATCTGTTTTTGACCTGCTTAGTGATTTCACAGAAGATGCCAAAGTTCTTGATCTTTACGCTGGGAGCGGAGTAACCGGACTGGAGGCAATAAGTAGAGGAGCAAATAGCTGTACATTTATAGATAAAGATGAAAAAGCAGTCAAAATAATCAAAGCCAACTTAAAACATTGTAATTTAAATGATAAGTCTCGATTTAGTGTACTCAAATCTTCGGCTAGAAGATATCTGCAAAATACAAAGGAAAAATTTGATTTAATCTTTCTTGACCCACCTTTTAATCAAATCAATAGAGTAGACTTAGATCTTATTTCAAATACACTGACCTCTAACGGTATTATAACTGCAAGGCTTCCAAGTAACTTTACAACAGAAAGAAAAAAAGATATTAAAATGGACACAATAGAAGAGGTCTACAAGAAAAAATATGGTTCCTCTGAAGTTGCTTTCTATCGTCCGAAAAGTGCAACTCAAACAAAATAGGGTTTTTCGACCTTTACACTTTCTGATAAACATATTAATATGATAAAATTAACAAGCAAAATTCAAATAGTAAGATAGTAAAGACCTGTCTATTACATTGAAACTTGCAGAATCGTTAATTGTATATAGTTAATTGTTAATTCTTTATAATGGGAGCACATCCAAAGCGAAAATTACATAGAAAATACACAAGAAGATCACACTTGAGTCTTAAATGGCCTAGCTTTACAAAAGACCCTGATACAGGAAAATTAATTCTTTCACATAGAGTTTCACCTTATACAGGGAAATACAATGGGAAACAGATCGTTGCTGTAAAAGACGAAGCATAAATAAGATTATACCTTTTCATACATTCTAAAAAAGCCTTAACTATTGAGGCTTTTTAATTCAAATTTAGGACCATGAAAAATCGAAAAGATCCACGGCACTTGGCACGTCAACTAGCTCTACAAAAACTTTTCACCTATGATTTTTTTCAAAAAGATGAAAATAAAGATTTTGGTTTTTCTTTAGAAGAATTAAAGGAGATAAATTCTAGTGCAAATATTGACCTTGATTCGGAGTTTATCGGCAAATTAATTGAAGGAGTTCTGCAATTTAAAGAACCAATGAATGAGATTATTATAGAACTAGCTCCTGAAAGACCAATTAAAGATATGGCAAAGGTTGACCTGCAAATTCTATATTTAGCAATATATGAAGGTCTTATTGCAAAGCTAACACCCATTAAGGTTGTAATAGACGAAGCCATTGAGTTAGCAAAAGAATTCGGTGGAGATAAAAGTGGAAAGTTTGTGAATGGTGTTCTTGGCAATCTAATAAAAAATAAAAAACTAACAAAGAAACTCGAAAAATCATGCAAAAACAAGAAGAAAAAAAGTTAAAAAAATTAGAGCAAAGTCTTGAGATAGAATTCAAAGATATAAAACTCTTGAAAAACGCACTTATACATAGATCCTACTTGAATGAGGCTAACCAAAAGGATGAACTATCAAATAATGAAAGGCTTGAATTCTTAGGAGATGCCGTACTTGAACTTATCGTTACGGAATATTTATTCATTCAGTATCCAAAGCGACCTGAAGGAGACCTAACAAGCTTCAGAGCTGCCACTGTTAAAACTGAAACACTAGCTCAAGTATCAAGAGAACTAGACTTAGGAAAATATTTATATATTAGTAAAGGTGAAGATCTAACCCATGGAAGATCAAAGCCTTATATACTTGCAAATACATTTGAGGCACTTCTTGGAGCTATCTATGAAGATCAGGGATATGAAAAAGCCAAAGAGTTTGTTTAT
This sequence comes from Candidatus Dojkabacteria bacterium, assembly GCA_014729085.1. GTDB lineage: Bacteria > Patescibacteriota > Dojkabacteria > B142 > WJKM01 > WJKM01. The sequence goes on from WJKM01000014.1 coordinate 5,016, forward strand.
AATAAATTAATACCAAAAATTAAAAATATTGTTAAATATAGATTGGACATAGATAATAAATCAAAATTGCAAGAAATATCCCAGGAGATCCTGCATATTACCCCTGTTTATAAACTTGTTAAAGCAGAAGGGCCCGACCATAATAAAACTTTTGTTATGAAAATTGTAATAGGGGAGAGAACGTTTGAAAAGGGGACTGGGAAAAGCAAACAAGAAGCCGAACAAGATGCTGCAAAATCCGCTTTGAAAAACTGGGATAAGATTGTAGATGAATTTAAAACAAATGCCGATAAACAATAAATATGATAAAATCATCAAAGAATAATACAAACGTATTATCTTTAAAATTAGTTAATTTTTAACAAATAGTATTGTGGTTAAATTAAGATTAAAAAGACTTGGTAAAAGAAACCAACCTCACTTTAGAATAATTGCTGTACAAGCAAGGACTAAAAGAGATGGAAAATCTTTAGAGGATCTAGGACATTATTCCCCAGTATCCAAGAAATATAAAATTAATAAAGAAAGGGTAGAATATTGGCTCTCTCAGGGCGCCCAACCAACAGAAACAGTCGAAAACCTTTTGATAAAAGAAAAAATATTACCTGAAAAAAAATATAAAAAAGAGTATAAAAAACCTCCAAAGAGAAAAGCACAGGAAAGGGCTAAAAAAGAAAAGACAGATGCTAAGGAAGATAAAGAAAAACCTGAAAAAAGTGTAGAGGAAGAAGAGAAACAAAAAAATGAAAATAAAGATAAACAGGAAAAGAAAGAAAAGGAGGAAACTAAGGAAAAATCTGAAAAAAGTGCAGAGGGAGAAGAGAAACAAAAAGATGAAAATAAAGACAAACAGGAAAAGAAAGAAAAAGAGGATAGTGCGAAAAATAAAGAAAAACCTGAAAATAGTGCAGAAGGGGAAGATAAACAGAAAGATGAAGCTAAAGACAAGAAAGATACTAAGGAAACTAAGGATGCAGAAGAAAAGGAATAATGCAAACCTTGAAATTTTAGACTTTATACTTTAAAACCGAAATTATGAAAGAAACATTAATGTTTATCCTAAAAACAATTTTGGGTGAAGATAAAAATATTGAATTATCTGAAGAAACCGAATCTAGTGGTACAATAAACTATAATATAGAAGTAAGTGATGACCTAAAACCTCGCCTAATTGGAAAAGGGGGGAGAACAATATCAGCTGTATATCACCTACTTAATATTCAGGCTAAAAGGGAGAATACAAGAATTCATCTTAAAATTAAAGACTAAACCTTTCTATTGAAACTTAATCCCGCAAACAAAGAGCAAGCTCTGAGGATCCTATTCTTATCTTCCTGTCTCATCGAATAATGGAATTAAAATCCGCTATCACTTGGTCTTTCATCAGTAACTTCATATTCTTCCTCAACGGTATCAAAATGTGTTGTGGTATCTGATTTTCTCTCAATAAAATCAATTACTACTTCATCAAGTTTTTCCTTATAGGAAACTGAATCTAAAAGCTGTCTTTCTTTTTCCCCATCTTCAATTGGTAAATATTGATACTTAGACAATGCAATTTCCATTTTAGAATTTCCCTCTAATTGGTTCTCCAACTCCATTTCAGTAATGACAATAAAGTCACTTCCTGTATATATCGCAGAAAGAAAATCCCTGAAATTTTGCAACGGAGCCGTCAAACTTAATTCTGTTGCGATCTGTACTAACTTCAGCTGAGGTTTTCCTTGACTAGTTTCTCCATCAGGGGATACCTCTGGTTCATTCTCCAGGATTCTTTCCCCTGTAATCAGTTCTGGAAGATCTACAATAGTTTCAAATCCAATTTGCCTTAATTTTTCTTCAAAAGAGACGACCTCTGTTTTGGAGGTAGGAATGATCAAGTTCAATCTATCAAGCAATTCCGAGTTTAATTGATTAGATTCACGTAACTGTTGTAATTCCGTTAATTCCACTTTTGCCTGTTGTAGTTCTGCTTCAACCTTTTCTTTATCTTCCAAACTCTTATACATTTCCTTAATTTGAGGAATTGTTGCGTAGAAAAGTATAGCGGCAAAAATTATTAGTGAAAAAATTGGCACATAATACAGCTTAATCTTCCTCTCCAAAGACTCAGATTCCATTTTTTGCTGTTGTTTTTTGCGCAGATTATCTTCGATCTGACTCTTGTCTTGCTTTTTTATTTTTGCCTTTGGAGTATTTTTTTGATTATTCTGTTCGGCCATTTGATTTAGTCTAGAAGATTAAATGTAATTTGAAATTCTATCGCTCCAGAATTTTCCTCGTTTTGTAAATATGACAATTCAACATCCAAAATTTCTTCATTATTTCTAAATATTCTATTAATTGAAGCTACAGAAGAAGGAGAGTCGGCAATTGCTTTTATAAAAAACTTACCAGTTTTCTCACGCCCATATGTTGTAATATGTATATCTAAATTCGAGTCTTTAATAACTCTCTGGACAATGTTAAAAAACTTCTCCGGATTAACATCCCTAATCACAATATCTTTTAGGACTCTAGTTTTTAAAATTAAAAGGGCTTTCTTATCTTTATCAGATTGATATTCAAGCATTTCTCGCTCAACCTGACTGATTTCATTTCTAATATTTTTAATACTTCTTTCTACCGAATAATTTAAAAACATAAAAATAATCCATCCAAGTACGGCAACAAAGGGGAGAACTGCAGCAAACATAGAAGTATTTTCTACAGCGGTTTTAGTCTTTTGCCTTTGTTCAAAAACTTCCTTTGGAAGCAAATTAAAACCTTTGTTTTCCATTTCCAATTATTATTAATAAATTTTTAATTATTCCTGTTTAAGTCCCAAACCTATTGCTACAGTATAACCTGCTGGAACAACCTCGTTTTTAATGTTGGAAAGTCCACCTGTTAACTTTAAATTTGCCATAGGATCAAAAATACTTGTATTTACTCCAAGAGCTGTTTGTATATATTGAGCTAATCCAGGCATCATTGAGCCATTACCTGTCAATAATATTTGTTGTGGTTTTCCATATTGAAGTCTGGTTTCGACAAACCCATTTATCTTATGTAATTCATTCACAACAACATCAAGAACAGGTTTAATTGAATTGTAAATTTTTCCTCCATCCGCTTGATTAGGAAGAACACCGTACGCAGTTTTATATTGTTCAGCTTGACTAGGCTGAATACCAAAATCGGTTGAAATGGCTTTGGTGAACATAGCTGATCCATTTCGTATACTTTGAGAAAAAATAACTTTTCCGTTATACACAACACAAGCATTAGTAGTATCAGCTCCAAAATCTATCATCATTGTAAGAGGTTGATTCCCTTGATAAGTGAAAGAAAAAGCCCGAGCAATTGCTACAGACTCTACTTCTAGTGCTACCAATTCTAATTCTGCCCGGTGGCAAAGTTCTAGATATCCTTCAACCATACTTCTTGGCGCAGCAATAACCATTGCCGAAACAGCATTTGTTCCATCTGAATTTTTCTTCCGTTCAATTTCTATCCAATCCACCTGGGCTTCTTCAAGAGGAATTGGTAAAACCTGTTTGGCTTCCCAATATATCATTTCCTCTAGTTTTGCTTGATCTACAAGTGGTAAATTAGGTAACAGCTTTGTAAAAATTGTGCTTTCAGGCATAGAGGTTACAACCTGTTTTAACTTAACACCTGATGATTGAATTAAAGTTTTTAATGTCGATACCATCAGTTCTAATTTTTCAGGTTCCTCCTTAGATGGAATTACAGTTTCAAGATCATTTGGGAAATTGATACTCCCAATTGCCTTAAGTCTAGCAGAATTTGAACCTTTTCTATCAATCTGTACTAATTTTATCGAACTCTGTCCAATATCAAGAGCAAAAAATGGTGTTCCAGAAGCCATATTCAATTTATAATAAATATTACTCTTATATTTTGTACTATTTAATACAAAAAATCAATTAATCTATAAAAGAAATATTGATAAATATAATTCTAGTTGCTAATCTATTACTGATAAAATCAATAAATAATTGTGACAAATAAAAATCTTGAATTTAGAAGAAATGTTGGTTTGCGAAACAATATTCAACCTGCAGAAATTATACTTTACGATCCTAGGTATATTATTCTATTCGAAGATATTTTAGGATATAGTCTATTAACTGTTAGAGAAAAGTAATTAATATTATACAAGCATTACTCTATGAAAGATCTATTTTATCTCTATAAGAAGACTAAATATATATCTATTCTAATATTAATAATTATTCTGTTTGTCATCATACAAACCAGAAGTATATATGCCCAAGAATGTCATGATGGAAATTATAAAAATGTTGGTTGTAATAATTGTGGAGGGGATTGTACTTATCAATATTGTGTAGGGGGTACGTGGATAGATCAACATGCAACCTGTAATGATGATAAACCAGAGCCAGGTTGTCAGGGTAAGTGTGGTGGTGGTGGCAGTACACCTAGTTGCGGAGATGGCAGTGTTAATCAAGGATCTGAAGAATGCGACGATGGAAATACTAATAATGGTGATGGGTGTGATAGTAAATGTAAACTGGAATGCGGAAATATTACAATAAACACAGATGATCAAATGACAAGATTATCAGGAACACAGCCTTTAGCACTTTCATGGGACTATAATCAAACTAGTACTGACCCTAGATGCAATCCTACTTCCTATACTGTTCACTATGTCGAAAAACCAAGTTTTGATGTCGCAGATAAATCAGACTGCTTCAAAGATGCAGATGGTAATGATATTACAGGAACAGAAATTATTGTAAACGATACAAGTAAGACAAACGTAACCGTAGAAATTAATAATGGAACAAATAATATTGACTGGCAAAAACCCTATTGCTGGAAGGTTCAAGTAAATAAAGAAGCTGAGAAGACAGTAGAAGCCGGACCAAATAGTTTTAGAACAAATTATGCTCCGATTTTTTCAAGAGCAGGTATTCAATTTGTAGATAACACAAGAACTCAATTAGATCAACAAACACAGCCCTGGGGTATTGATCCAGTTAATTCTGGCAACCCCGTCTGTTCATCTGGTTGGGATGTCTCCTGTAATACAATTACTAATGATACGGACTTAAATCTTGGGGGGGAGAATGTCTGTTGGTTAGCGGGGCACGATCCAGTAGATGCTCCAGGACAAGACCATACTATTTACCTTTGGTTCGAATATTTCGACCCAGATAACGAACCAGTATCTCAAGAACCTAACGAATCTCAAAGACATCGACTTGCTTTTGTAGAAAAAGATTTTTTTAATCCCATAGAGTCAGCCTCAAATATCCAAAATGCAGGGAATGTAAGTTCGGGAAATACATTATTCTACTCACACTTTGCAAACTTATTAAGCACAGAAACGCCTAGCATTACTACCCAAGAGGGGAATACCAACATTTCCATAGTTGAATCAAAAAGACTCCATTTTAATAATAACAAAGTCCGAATTATATATAAAATTCGATTTAATAGAGACGTATCTTATACTGGACATTATGATATTTATGAGATGATGGAACATAATGTAGATGATCCAAACATTGGTTTTACAGGAGAAAATTTAGGTGACCACTTTACCGGAATTGATCCTTCTACAGGCAAACAATATCAAAAAATAGGTACTTTCAGTATTGATAATGAAGAACCCGAAGTTGGTGTAAACCCTCCTATTATTAACGGATATCATTCATTCAATCTTACATGGCTGGACCAAACCGGTACTCAAGGATCTGATCTTAAAACTTTTAAAGGATATTGCTATTCGGACAACAGCCCAAGTTTCAACCTTATATATCTTGGCCCTTACAGTCCAAATCCAGAAACTAAAACTTTAGACGTTATTGACATAAACAGGGTACCAGCAGGATATAATGAATGCCTTCCACTTACTGCAAAAATTGAGGTAATTGCAAATGGAACCGCTACAACTAATTATAGTTTTGAAAATAACCTACATTCTTACCGAAGATTTGATGACTTAGTTATTTCTACCATAGATGCAGAAGACAAAGCTTGTAATGTGAATAATGATCCTTATATTGATCCACAAAAATTATTCGACCCTTGGATAACTACACGACAAGGAACTGTACATTCTGATGGGAGCATTGATATCAATACACCTTTTGAAGTTGACAGCTCAATTAGAACAGATAATTCTCTGTATTATGGACAATGGCCATTTTACAACAACACCCCTCCGGAATTAATTAGGATCTCATCTAATATGTTGAGTAGTCAAGTTGCTACTCTAACTAATCAGTCTTTAAACAATCAGAAAATAACAAATTATTTTGATCTGAATTATACACCAAAATTCGGACCTGTTGCCGATAATTGGTATGATTATTTCAAAGGTTTTCTGGAAAATGCAGGACTAAGTTCAAGTATGAAACAAATAAGTGGGGATAAAAGTATAAATAGTATATCAAGTCTAAACCCATCATGTACGAACCATAGATGCTTTTATGAAATTAATGGGAACCTTACTATTGGGCCAGCAAATCCCTCTCGTTGCGACAAACAAAGTTTGATATTTATACAAGGAAATCTTACAATAATTGATGATTTTACTAACAATGGAAGTCCAAATAATGCTTGTATATTTATTGTAAAAGGAAATATAACATTTGAAAATGGAAGTCAACCTCTAGATGCCGATCCCTCAATGGGCGGAAATACAGCTCCATACAATGGGGTAGCCGGCTTCTTTATTTCGGACTCAAGTATAGATAAAACAATAAAAGTTAAAAAAGATGCCCAAATGGTAACTGGTAGTCCATATGCTGATGCATTGGTAATTAGAGGTGGACTTGTTTCAGACAATGTTGAATTTAGAAGAAACGTTGGTTTGCGAAACAATATTCAACCTGCAGAAATTATACTTTATGATCCTAGGTATATTATTCTATTCGAAGATATTTTAGGATATAGTCTATTAACTGTTAGAGAAAAGTAAAACTTTTAATTCTTTTTATATAATGCTACGAAAAACTAAAATAAAGCAGTCAATCATATTTATTCTTATAATAACTCCAGTATTATTATTCATAAGTAGTTTCTTTATATCAAGAATAGTATATGCAGGTTGTTGGACTGGATCATGTTCGGCAGGTGGTTGCAGTTCAGGATCAAGTGATGGTGATTACTGTGAATGTCCACATAAAGATGACTGCTGTTCTGGAAAATGTAGAGATGGAGATGGACTTCCCGGAGCTGAACACTGTCATTGTGGATCTTCTCCTCCTGCAAAAAAATGTGGGGATGGAGATGTAAACAGGGATCCAGAAGAATGTGACGATGGAAATACCAATAATGGTGATGGGTGCGATAGTAATTGTAAACATGAATGCGGAGATATAACTTTAAATACCAATGATGAATTGACTAGACTATCGGCGACTGAACCTCTTACTTTAAGCTGGACCTATAACCAAACTAAATCCCATGCAGATTGTAATCCTACTTCCTATACATTATGGTACGTCGAAAAACCAAGTTTTGATGTCGCAGATAAATCAGACTGCTTTAAAGACGCTGATGGGAACGATATTACCGGTACTGAAATTACTGTAAATAAAACAGGTACAACAAACGTAACTAAAATTATCAATAATGGTAGTAATAATATTGATTGGCAAAAGCCTTATTGCTGGAAAGTAAGAGTAAATAAAGATGCAAGTAAGGAAATAGGTGCCGGCCCCAACTCATTTAGGACAAATTATGCTCCAGTTTTTTCAAGAGCAGGTATTCAATTTGTAGATGCGGGAAAAACAGATATGACAGATTCAAGTAATGGTTGGGGAATCAATCCTGTCAATTCTGGAAACCCTGTCTGTTCATCTGGTTGGGATGCAACATGTAATACAGTTACAAATAACTCAGATTTAAATTTGGGAGGGGATACAGATTGCTGGATAGCTGGTTATGATACAGATGACGCTTCAGGGCAGGACCATACTATTTACCTTTGGTTCGAATATTCGGATCCCGATAACGAACTTGTTGCACAAGAACCAAACGAATCACAAAGACATCGCCTTGCCTTTGTGAAAAAAAATTTCTTTAATCCAATCGAAACAGCATCAAATATACAAAACATGAGTCACTTAAATACAGGAAACACATTGTTCTACACCTATTTTTCTAACCTATTAAATAGCCAAACGCCAACTCTTAGCAACCAAGAAGGTAATTTATATGTTCATATCGAAGAGTATAACCGAATCCTTTTTGATAATAATAAAGTCCGCATTATATACAAAATAAAATTTGATCGCCCTAACCCGAATGCATGGTGGATCTTGCCATACAGCGGGACTTTCGATATCTACACAATGATGGAACATAATGTCGATGATCCAAATCTTGGATTTACTGGAGAAAATATGGCTGATCATTTTGGAGGAAATGATCCAACTACCGGAAAAAGATATCAAAAAATTGGCAGTATAAGTATAGACACAGAAGAACCTGAGGTAGGAGTCGAGCCTCCAATTATTGATGGATATCACTCTTTTGATTTAACTTGGAGTGATCAAACAATAACACAAGGATCTGGGCTAAAAAATTTTGAAAGCTATTGTTATTCGGACAACCCTCCAAGTTTCGATCTGATTTACCTCGGCCCATATGGTACATTTCCTCAAACCAAAACAATTGAAACTATTGATATAGGAGCTATTCCTACTGGTTATAATGAATGTATTCCCCAAGAAGCAAAGACTGAAGTTATCAACAATGGCTCTGCAATAACCGAACACAGTTTTGGAAATGATTTAGCTTCATACAGAAGATTTGACGATCTTGTTGTAGCTACAATTAATGCAGAAGACAATGCATGTAATAAAAAAGATGATCCATTTACAGATCCTCAACAACTCTTCAATCCTTGGATTACAACCAGACAGGGGACTGTTCATTCTGATGGAAATATAGACATTAACACTCCTTTTGAGGTCGACAGCTCAATTAGAACAGATAACTCCCTTTATTATCATCAATGGGCATTCTATAACAATACACCACCAGTATTAATGCGTATCTCATCAAATATGTTGAGTAGTCAAGATGCAACTTTAACAAACCTTTCTCTCAATAATCAAAAACTTCCAGGTTACTATGATCTTAACAATATACCCAGATTCGGTCCAGTCGCCGATAGCTGGTATGATTACTTTAAAGGCGTTTTGATTAACTCTGGTAATGCCTCAGCTATTTATACGATTACAAACAATCTCTCTATTACGAATATTTCAGAAATTGATGGAAATACATGTTTAGGCCCAAGATGCTTCTATGAAATAATTGGGAACTTAACAATTGGACCTGCAGATCCTCCGGCTCAATGCAATCGACAAGCATTAATTTTTGTTGATGGTAATTTAACAATTATTGAAGATTTTACAAATGGAGGAGATCCTAATAACGGTTGTATATTTATTGTAAAAGGAAATATTTTATTTACAAATGACACAAATACAGCCCCTCTAGATGCCGACTCTACAATGGCACCTGGATCAAATACAGCCCCTTATAACGGAGTTGCTGGTTTCTTTATCTCAGAAACAAATTCAAATCATACAATTAAAGTAAAAAAGGATGTCCAAATAATAAGCAATGTACCGTATGGAGATGGTTTTGTATTAAGAGGGGGTTTGATAGCAGATAATTACGATTTTAGAAGAAACGTAGGGTTGAGAAATAATATCCAACCTGCAGAAATACTACTTTATGACCCTAGATACATCATTCTTTTTGATGATCTATTTACTTACAGTATGTTAAATATTAGAGACAAATAAAATGGAAAACTTATTTAAAAAAATAAATCATAATTTAAAAGGACAAATACTAGTTATAATCTTGATTGTAATGCTTGTTTTAGGAATTACAGTTATCACAGTCACCAATAATGTCATTCGGGATATTTCCCAAAGCAAACAAAATACTCAGTATGAATCCTTATATTCAACAGCCGAAAAACATGTTTTAAATATTGCCCAAAGTCTTCCTTCTGATAATGTAACCCCTACAAATGTACAAACAACTCTTGAAGATTCAGGATTTGATGATGTGTCTTGCGATACAGCAGACGACGACTCACCAGATAGTCCCTCTGTAATATGTAGTGTTACAGACCCAACAAATCCGGTAGACGATGCCGAACTTCAAATTAAAGTCAAGGATAGTCCGCATATCATAAGAGCGGTACTTGCAAAAGACGAAATCATAGCATTTAAATTAAATGGTGACCTTGAAGGACATGGACAAACACTGGATGTAACCATGGAAGGAGAAGGGGACATTGCAATAGAAGTAATACTTGATTTTAAATACAATGGTGCAAGTGAATACAATGCTGTTAGAGGCGTTTATGATAGGAATTTATCTGTATTCACTAATCTGCAAGATAATGTCTTTGATATGCCTATAACGGGTACTGGCGATGGATTTTATATTGACTATGATTCATTAAAATCAAATATAGCTTCGAGTTACTTAGCCAATTTTACAACTGGTGATCCTGGAGATATTGAATTATTACAATTTAGATTCAGACCAATTATAAAAACAGGTGATCCAAATTCAATGCCTACTATTTATTTGTCTGTAATTAACAGTGATACAAACTTTAATCAAGCTATCATGCAAAGTAGGGTATTTGATGCGACCTCATATGTAATGAAAGATGGAAAAATCTTCGGTTCCCAAGCTTTTGCAACAGCAAGCCTTCCTTTACATAAATATCCAAGTATTTTAGACTACGTTCTTAGAAGCCACTCAGATTTAACTCACTTCCAGGATTGCATTCCAACCGGAAATACTTGTGGTGATGAAGCATCTGAATGTTGTTCAGGTGTGTGTCAAGTTATACTAACTACAGCTGTTTGCGTTAATAGTTAATAACAGATATTAATATGATTAAAATCTTTAAGTCATTAAAAAAAATAAATCATTTAAAAGCGTATTCATTATTAGAAGTATTAGTTACACTCCTTATCGTAAACATAATTCTCCTAATGGTATCTCAAATTCTAGTAATTTCTCTCCGCCTATCTGTACAAGCACAAGAAAGATCATTTGCACGAGAGGAGTTAACCAATATCATTAATTTGATTAAAGCAGACATAAGAAATGCAGATAATTTAATGAATGATTGTACAAATAGCAATAGCTGTACTCTAATGAAAACAAGTGCAGAAATTATGTGGCATCTTTGTGATGCAAACAACGACGGTGTTGATGACCAAATATGTAAAGATAACATTACAAGTGGTAATACCGAGTATATTAGCAATGAAAAGCTTATTATCGATCCAAACACTTTTTCTTTCTTGGAAGTGTCTTCTGGAGGAGCTGGTGGTAATATCAGAGACAGAATTTCTATACTGATTACAATATCAGCTGACCACAGAAACGAGGATCTTGAAATAACAAATCTCTATAGACAGGTAATAATTTCTACAAGAAACTTCTACATCTAAATTTTAGGAGAGAGGAAGCTGTCTATAAGTATCAACTCTTTCAACCTGTGGATCATCCTCATTTTGTATATAATACACCACAATGGATGTAATTCTAATTTTATCACTCATAATATCTGAACCTGCATTTGCACCAGCTGTTACATTCGTAAAGATAATCTGATTACATATATTTACCCCAGGTGTATTTGTAAGCAGATACGAACTATTATCTAAACAATCAGAAATTATATCCGGATTATTCATATCTACACCACTACATGTCGAATCCACTAATATTAAGTCATTATTATCATCAAGTTTATAACAATAAGTTTGGTCCTGTTGACTAAAATCTGCATTCACTAGAGTAGAGGGAAGATCCAACTGGTTATATTCTAACGCCCTAAGCATTACACCTGCTGCCGTATCTCTTATCTCATTATCTTTAGTAGATCTAACCCCAATGGAAACTGTCCTAATTGCTAAAATCATAGTAGAAGCAACCAAAAGTAAGGCAATTAGAGCCTCTACTAACCCAAAACCTTTTTTAATCGATTTCTCTGAATATATTCCCATCTGTTTCAAATTTATAATTATGTACTCGTCCTGAAGAACCTTTTTGAACGTGACTGACTTCCACATCACATTCAGACCCTGTTAAATTAGATGAAGGATTGATTTGATTTAAAGAACTTGGACTAGAAATCCCCGTCAAAATATTCATTCTACCAGTCTTGTTTTCGTATAAAATTCCATTACATGCCACACTTCCCGTAGACCCTCCTGGAGAATTAAAATTCACACTTTCTATTGGCTGACTTTGCAAAGGCTCTACCGTTGAACAATCATACCATCCTTCAACACCTACTCCTGATAATCTTTTGCAACTTCTTACTTCATAGGAATTACCACTAAAATATATTAAGTATCCATGTATTTGGGTATTAAAAATTTCTTCTGAGGTACTTCCGACTCCTTCGGGATTGGCACGGCTGACAACATTATTTCTTGCATTATTCTGTACAGTCTTCACCATATTTTCAAATTGTGCAGAACCTGAAGCAAGTTCCGATCCTACCTTAAAATTATTAATTGCACTAAAACCTATTGATGCAATCACCATAAATATAAGCATAACCACAAGTATCTCGATGATAGTCATACCTTTATTTAATTTTATTCCATTCTTTCCGTTCATTTATGAAGGACAGGTTATAAATAAGGAAACAACATATTGAAAACAATCTGATGTTCAAAGTATGCAATTATAAACCCTAAACTAATAAAAGGAATAAATTGAATCATTGTTCCTTTTATCTTCTGATTAACAAAAATGGCCTTTAATAGTCCTATTAAGGAACCAACAACCGTTGATAAAAAGAATACAACAATTAAACCTTTCCATCCTAAGATAAAACCTACAAGCCCAAAAATCCATGCGTCTCCGAAACCAAGCCCCCTTCCTTTGGAGAGTGCTATCAATGCTACAATTACAGAAACACCTGTAATTCCTGATAAAAAATATTCAACAATTTTTATTAACTCTATCTTACCAAAAAAATATAAAAAAATATAACTTACGGAAAACACAATAAATGCAAAAAGAATCAAATATACAGGGACTTCCCAGTATAAATAATCAAAGTAACCTAGATAAATAAAGAAAAAACTAAGCAATAGCCCCACCAAAACAAATTCTAGGGTATATTGCTGAAATTGAAAAAACAAATAGAAGGGGATAAAGAAAGTAAAACCAGAAATAATCTCAAGCCAGAATAATGACATATTGATTTTTGATTTGCATTTTGTACACTTACCTTTCTGGAAAATATATGATAATAATGGAATTAATTCTACTGGTTTCAGAATCTTCCCACAATTATCGCAACGTGACCTTGTTAAAAATATTTTAGGAAATGAGATATTTGACTTTTTTTTTGGATTAAGTCTAGAAGCAATAGCTCCAATAAAACTTCCGATAGAAGCACCAAGGAAGAATATTATTATATAAAGCGCAAGATACAATATCACCAAATATTTACTTAAAACTAAGATAATTTAAGTTTCACACATGTTTCAAAGATATAAATTCCTGTTTCACAAACTATTTCAAAAAAAATATATGAAACTAAGACATATTTTGTCCAATACTATAAATCGGCAGGTAGATACCAACAGCAAGTAAGGCAACAATTCCTCCAACAATGACCAATATTAAAGGCTCCATTAACTTACTTAAATTTTCACTGATTTCGTTTACTTCATCTTCAAAGAACTGTGCCATATCAGAAAGTATTTGATCAAGTTTTCCTGTTTCTTCTCCAATTGCGACCATTCTAACAATCAAAGGAGGGAATACCTCGTAACGTGATAAGGGTACGGCCAAGGGCGCCCCACTTGAAATATCTTCGATTGAATCTAGAAGTGCATTTTTAAAAAGAACATTGTCTAAAGAAGTCGAAACAATATTCAAAGTTTCTATTATCGATATTCCACTTCTCATAAGCATGGAAACTAATCTGCAAAATTGTGTTATCTGAATTTTAGTGATTAGATTTCCAAAAACAGGCAATTTTAAGATTAATTTATCTGTTGTTAGCCTTCCTCCAGTTGTAGATCTGTAATACCTGAAACCTAAAATCACACTTGCCAATACAATTATCATAATTGTTGCTCCGACCGGATTAGTCATAAAATTACTGATATTAACGAGAGTTTTAGTCACAAAAGGCAGATCATCGGCTGTCATGCCAAAGTCCTCATAAAGTTTCTCTACAGCTGGAATCATTGTTGTCATCATTACAACCATGACAATACCAATAACTATAAATATTATTACTGGATAAATCATTGCGCTCTTAATCTTTGAAGTCAGTTGTTTAGTCTTATCTAAATCTTCAGCAACTTTAGTTAAAATGTCATTTAAATTTCCACTTGCTTCACCAGCTCTAATTAAACTTATCTGGACCTCGTTAAACATTTTGGTATGTTCTTCCATTGCATCAGATAAAGGAACTCCATTCTTTTGAATATCTTCTAAAACAGCTTCCATATTCTTTTGTAAAGCTTTATCTTGCGTCTGTTGAATAATAATCTCCAATGCTTGAATAATTGGCAAACCTGCTCCAAGCATAGTTGCAATTTGTTTTGCAAATATTACTTTATTCTTAAGAGAAACTTTTGGGGTTCCACCAGTAAAAATAGTTTCCATATAATCTATCTTCTCTTCAATACTCACAATGACTAAGTTTTGCTGATGAAGAAATGTAGCTACGGCATCTCTTGAATTTCCCTCTTGGACTCCTGTAATCTTTTTTCCATTTGGATTTATGGCTACGTATTTATATTCTGCCATTACAGTCTCTTACTAAAAAATATCAATAAATTAATTACTACCAATTAAGTTTTTTAATTCTGATGGTTTATTTGTATACTCTAAAGCTGCTTCGGAAGTAATTTCACCATTTCTAACGAGTTCAGCTAAAGGTTTCTCGATCAAAAACATACCCGCATCTGCACTTGTTTGGATGATATTGTCGATCTGGTAAGTCTTTCCTTCACGAATAGCATTTCGAACAGCAGCAGTACCAATTAAAATTTCATGAACTGCTTTTCGGCCACCTCCAATTAAAGGTACCAGTCGCTGGGAAACTACGGCCTGCAAAACAACTGCTAACTGAGCCCTAACCTGATCCTGTTGATGTTCTGGAAAAACGTCAATAATACGATCAATCGTTTGTGCTGCCGAGTTAGTATGTAATGTAGCAAAAACTAAGTGTCCTGTTTCAGCTACTGTTATTGTAGACGAAATTGTTTCGAAATCACGCATCTCTCCAACTAATACAACATCCGGGTCTTGTCGCAAAAGATACTTTAAGGCATTTTTCCAGGACATTGAATCTTTTCCTATTTCTCTCTGGTCTACCAAAGCTTGCCCCTTACCATACAAATATTCAATCGGATCTTCAATAGTAATAATATGTTTAGGATAAGTTAAATTTATTTCATTTAATACAGCTGCCAATGTTGTACTTTTACCACTACCAGTAGGTCCAGTAACTAATACTAATCCATGAGGTAATTTAGTAAAAGATTCAATTACATCAGGAAGTCCTAATTCAGTAATAGTCCTTATTCGAGCCGGAATTAAACGAAAGGCCCCAGCCATATTTCCCCTTTCAAAGTATAAATTTACACGAAATCTAGATCCTGAAGTATGCTGATAAGAAAAATCCAACTCTTTATCTTCATGATATCTCTTTAACTGTTTCTTATCTATTATTGAAACAAACAATTCTTCTGACTTTTCCTGTGTTATAGGTTCAGAACCAACTCTTTCCAACTTACCATCCACCCTTAAGAGGGGAGGATAGCCAACAGTAAAATGAAGGTCAGAAGCATTCCTAGTCTCACATAAATCTAAAAATGTACCTATATTAGCATTTTGCACAGATAAAGTTTGTTGAACATTAATATTAGGCTGTTGGGTATTTCCAGAATTAACAACTGGCTGATTCTGGGGATTCTGCTGTTGTGCATTAACCATTCCCGCGGGATTATTCATCTGTTGTGTCTGTATATTTGCTGGCGGATTATTCGAATTAAAATCAGGACCTTTAACTTCAACCACTTCACCACCTTGTTGTTGATTATTTTGATTCTGTACTGTTGTTTGTTGCTGGGCCTGATTAGTCTGAGTTTGTTGAGATGGAGCATTCTGAGCAGATTGCTGAGATGTATTTGGTTGAGGTTGAGCAGAGGCAGATTGTCCATTCTGCTGAACTTGCGAAGATTGCTTGTTTTGGTTTTCATCTCCAATATTAACAAGGGGCATGTCAATCTACCTGTTATTAAAATAAATGAATAAATTATTCCAATTAAATATTAGTCTAATTTTGTAATAAATACAAATAATAAACCTCTTTCTTATGCTACAACTCTTAGTACCTCAGCTAATGTAGTAACACCTTCCAAAGCCTTTAAAAAACCGTCTTGAATCATGGTTATCATGCCATCTTCGATTGCCTGTTTGCCAATTTCATGAGCCGACCTTTGTTGCATGATTAATTGGCCAATTTTTTCAGTAGCTTTTAAAACCTCCATTATACCTGTACGACCTGAATACCCTGACCCGTTACATTCAGTACATCCTTTACCTTTATACAGTATTACTTTGTCCTTCTTTTCTGCTGGAATAATATTTCCTTGGGAATCTCTTCTTGGAGGATACGAATATAAATCAAAACCTTTCAAGCCATCTAGGACTTTATGTAATTTTTCTATTTCCTCTTGACTGGCCTCATAAGCTTCTTTACATTTCGGACATATCTTTCGAACCAATCTCTGAGCTAAAACTACATTCATAGTAGATGAAAGCAAAAAGGCTTCAATTCCCATGTCCATCAATCTTGGTATTGCTCCTGCAGCACTATTGGTATGTAAGGTAGCAAGCACCAAGTGTCCAGTTAATGCAGCTTCAACTGCTAGCTTAGCTGTTTCTCCATCCCTAATCTCCCCAACCATAATAACATCAGGGTCTTGTCTTAAAAAAGATCGCAAACCAGCAGCAAAAGTCAACCCAATGTCCGGATTTACTTGAACTTGTGTTATACCTTCCATTCTTATTTCAACAGGATTTTCAAGTGTAAGAACATTTACTTCCGGTTTACTAATAATTTTTAAAGAACTTGCTAATGTGTGAGTTTTTCCGCTTCCAGTAGGTCCAGTAACTAGTATAATACCTTCAGTTTTTTGTAACCCTTCTTCCAAAAAAGTTTTATACGCATGTCCTCGTAATCCAGTATCTTTCAGATCCATCTCACCCCCTCCTTGTTCTAAAAGCCTCATTACTACCTTTTCTCCATATACACAAGGCATAATAGATACACGGATATCAAACATTTTATTTCCGGATTTAATTTGGAATCGACCATCCTGGGGTAGCCTATGTTCATCTATTTTCAAATTTGAAAGAATTTTAACCCTTGCTACCACTGGTAAACTTAACTTCTTTGGGAGAGTAAGTTTTTCTACCATCACGCCACTTATTCTAAATCTAACTACAACTTTATTTTCCCATGGCTCAATATGAACATCAGAAGCTTTATACTTAACAGCATATTCCATAATCATATTTAATATTCTTGAAACCGGGGCAGAGTCGATTTCTTTTTCGGAAACATCCTCTGCTTTCATTGCAGTTGCGGAAGAATCCAATTCAACAATATCCTCCTGATCTTCTAAAGCTTCATCTACTTCCTTGGATATACTTCCACCATATTGCCTGTCAATTACTGCTTTAATCTGCGAAGGGGAGGACATATATAATTCAAGGGGTTTTCCAGCAACTACCTGTAAAAATTTCACTTTCTGTAAGTCTCCAGGATCTGCTAATGCAACTTGAATTTTACCCTGAGCTTCTCCAAATGGTACAGCCAAATTTTTTTCAGCAACATCTTTATTAATTTTACCTAAGAGGTCCAAAGGTATTTGTTTATTTGCAACATTAATATATTTATATCCATGTACCTCGGCTTTGGCTTTATAAAGTTCTTCCTCCTGAATTTTCTTCTGCTCTATCAAAACTTGCTCAATAGGCTTATTTGTATTCATTGCAGTTGTTTTAGCCTCGTTTACATCCGACTGGCTCACTAAACCTTTAGTCAATAAATGCATAATCAAATTCTGGATCCCACTGCCTCCAACAGCAGAAGCAGAACTCTGCATTACATTGGTCTGTGAATTTACTTGTTGTGTTGGAAGTTGAGTCATTAAACGGGCAGTACCAAAATTATTAACTCCAGAACTTAAATATTAATTTTTTAGATAAAGTATACATGAATATTATAATAAGCAATAGACATGAATACCATAAAATAGTATACACCAATTAGATTATTTTTATAATACTGTCCAATTTGAATAAACATTCAATATGACTTTAGGAGTTTTCTTCTAATCTTTACCTATATTTATTAAATTTAATGATAGAATATAGTTATACAAATCTCATTTTCATTTATACACTATATATGTATTATCAAAGTATAATTTTAGTTGGCAATAAAAAAGTAATCAGAAAAAGAATACGAAATATTGCTACAAAACTCATAAAAGTACAAGGAGAAGAATATAGAAATAGCCCAGACTATATAGAGATTACTGAAAAAGAAAAAAAATCAATCGGCATTGATTTAATTCGAGAACTCATTTATAGACTACAATCCAAGCCCTATCAAAGTAAAAATCAATTAGCTGTAATTAAAGGGGCTGAAAAACTTACGCTTCAAGCACAGAACTCTTTATTAAAAATATTAGAAGAACCCCCAAAAAAAACGCAGATAATACTAACAAGCAGTCATACTGCGAATTTTCTACCCACAGTTCTTTCAAGATGTAAAGCTGTAGTCCTTGGAAATTCCCAAGAAGACGCAAGATCAATTTTTAAAGAAATTGATGATATAATTGATATTAATGATTTTCTTCAAAAAGATATTCTAGATAAATTTGCAATTATTAGTAACTTAACAAAAATAAAACCTCCTTTAAAAAGAGAAAGTATTACTAACAAGCTTTTACTAGAATTGTATAATGAGTTCAGTTCTAAATTAAAGCAGACTGAATCAAATTCATTTTCAGATGGAGAAAAATTCTTAAATGTATTAAAATTAATTAACCAAACCCACAAAAAATTAAAAGCAAACACTAATTACCGTTTGACACTCGAACATTTAGTGACTCAACTTTAATTTATTTATTACTTAATGATTATGGCTGAATTTCTAACCTGTCTATCCGGTGGAGGTTTTATTGTGATAATTATACTGTTAATAGTAATACTCCCAGCCTCAATAAAACAAATCAACCAATATGAAAGGGGAATTTTATTCGCCTTTGGTAAATATATAAAAACACTAGGCCCTGGATGGAAAATTGTTATACCAATAATTCAATCCCTGAAAAAAGTAGATATCAGAACGAAAACGATAGATTTATCCGATCAGGAGGCTATCACAAAAGATAATGTATCTACAAAACTGAGTGCAGTTTTATACTTTAAAGTGGTGGATGCAGCAAAATCATTATTAGATGTAGAAAATTTTGTATGGGCAACCTCTCAACTAGCAGAGACTACTATGAGAACTGTTGTTGGAGAATTCTCTTTAGACGAACTCCTTACACATCGAGATAATGTTGCTCAAAATATTGAATCAAAAGTAGAAAAAACATCTCAAGAATGGGGAGTAGAAATAATAGGTGTTGAACTAAAAGATGTGATTCTACCAGAAAGCATGAAAAGAACTATGGCAAAACAAGCTGAGGCAGAAAGAGAAAAAAGAGCAACTATAATAAATTCAGAAGGAGAAGTCGTAGCAGCAAAGAATCTTTCAAAAGCAGCTCAAATGATGTCAGAAAGACCCGGCGCACTACATTTAAGAACATTGAATTCAATTAATGATATTTCTTCAGACCAAAGTAATACCATTGTATTTATGGTCCCAATGGAAATGCTAAGGGCAATAGAAGCAGTTGGAAATAATTATGGAGCAACTCAAAGTCCTTTATCTAATATTCTCAATGCTGTAAAAAAGAAGAACCCAAATAAAGATAGTACAACTTAAGATATAGGAAATAATAGTTTGGTTAAAAACCAGCTAAAACAAGCAATTTCAATCAGAAATTGCTTGTATGTTGAAAAGGACTTGCCTTATTAACAAAATTTCATGATATTATTAAAAGTCAAATTTATCTTGAATCTTTTGAAATATTGACCTAATACTTTAATATATTTAATTCGAACAAAATGACTAAGAAAAAGAAAAACGATTATTCAGCTGATAAAATTACCATATTGAAAGGTGTAGAAGCTGTAAGAAAGAGGCCAGCTATGTATATTGGCGATTCAAGTACCGCAGGTCTCCATCATCTAATCTATGAAATTGTAGATAACGCAATAGATGAAGCATTAGCTGGATATGCAAAAAAAGTGTCTATTAAACTTGAAAAAGATGGCGCAGTAAGAATCGAGGATGATGGAAGGGGAATTCCAACAGATATTCATAAAGAAACCGGAAAAAGTGCACTAGAAACAATTATGACTACTCTACACTCAGGAGGGAAATTCGATCATGAAGCTTACAAGGTTTCATCAGGTCTTCACGGAGTTGGCGCTTCAGTCGTAAATGCGTTGAGTAAGAAAACAATAATAGAAATTCATAGAGACGGGGAGGTATTTAAACAAGAATATGAAGAAGGAAAACCAAAAAAAGATGTTGAAGTGGTAGGTAAAACAGATCGAACAGGAACTATCATTACTTTTAAGCCAGACCCTAAAATTTTTGATACCACGAAATTCAATCTAAAAACTCTATACACTCGTTTCAGACAACAGGCGTATCTAACAGCAGGGTTAACCATTCGTATTATAGATGAAAGAAAAGAAGAAGAGCGTACTGAGCAAGAAAAAAAGATTCCAAGGGATTACTCCTTTCATTTTGAAAATGGAGTACGGGCATATATAACCCAAATTAACAAAAGTCATAAACCAATACATAAAAATATATTCTATGTGAGAGATGAGATAGATGAAATTGAAGTAGAAGTTGCGTTGCAATACTCAGACGATATTCAGGAAAAAGTTATGGTATTTGCAAATAATGTTCACAATCCCGAAGGTGGAACTCATCTATCTGGATTTAGAACAGCTCTTACTAAAACTTTAAACGACTATCTTGACGAGCATGGGTCCGAAAAAGAAAAAGAATATAGACTAGCAGGACAAGACTCTAGAGAAGGATTAACAGCTATAGTATCTGTAAAATTAAATGATCCTCAATTTGAAGGACAAACTAAAATCAAACTCAATAACCCGGAAGTTCTTGGAGTTGTCAGGAAAGTTGTAGAGAAAGATTTAAATACTTTTCTGGAAGAACACCCTAAAGATGCAAAATCAATCCTATCCCGTGCCTTGCTTTCCTTTAAAGCAAGAAAAGCCGCAAAAGCAGCCAGGGAAGCTGTAGTACGAAAAGGAGCTATGGGTGGAGGAACCTTACCAGGAAAACTTTCTGATTGTTCCTCTAGGATACCTGAAGAATGTGAATTATATATAGTAGAGGGAGACTCTGCTGGAGGTTCGGCAAAACAGGGTAGAGACAGAAAAAAACAAGCAATACTACCTCTATCTGGAAAACCAATTAATAGCGAAAAATATAGAATAGATAGGGTACTTGGTAATGAAAAACTAAAAGACATAGTAATTGCGCTTGGAACTGGGATAGGAGAAACCTTCCAGGAAGAAAAGTTACGATACCACAAAATCATTATCATGAATGACGCTGATGTTGATGGAGAACATATTACAACTTTAGTACTCACATTTTTCTTTAGACATTTTAGACCCCTTATAGAAAAAGGATATTTGTATGTTGCACAACCACCATTGTTTAAAATTGAATTAGAAAGAAGTGGTGGAAGTTTTTATATAAAGGACGAAGGCCAAAAAGAAAAAAGGGTAGAAGAGTTGAAAAAAGAAGGGAAGAAGATTAAACATATTCAAAGATTCAAGGGTCTTGGTGAAATGAACCCCGAACAGCTTTGGGAAACAACCATGAACCCAGAAAACAGAACCTTAAAACAAATTACAATTACTGATGCAGAAGAAGCTGATAGAGTATTTGAAATGCTTATGGGAACCGAGGTTAAACCTCGAAGACAATTTATTCAAAGATATAGTCAGGAAGCTGAAATAGATATTTAAACCAATAACTTTTATAAACTTAAATAATCAAAATTATGAATAAAGAAAAAACGGATAATAAAAAGAATAGAAATCAACTTGGAATAAAACATCAGGAGATAACCGAGGAAATGAAAGGCAGTTACTTAAATTACGCTATGTCTGTCATTGTTTCGCGTGCTCTGCCAGATGCGAAAGATGGTCTCAAACCGGTTCAAAGACGCATACTTTATGCAATGAATAAACAGGGTTTTTTGCATAATAAACCCTACAAAAAATCTGCAAGAACGGTTGGAGAAGTGATCGGTAAATATCATCCACATGGAGATGTGGCTGTATATGACGCCATGGTAAGACTTACTCAGGATTTTAACGTGAGATATCCTTTAGTGGATGGACAGGGAAATTTTGGATCAATTGATGGAGATAATGCTGCTGCGATGAGATACACAGAGGCAAGATTACAACAAATCTCCAAGGAAATACTTGAAGGAATTAACAATAATACAGTTGATTACAGACCAAACTATGATGGAAGCACCGAAGAACCAGAAGTGTTGCCTTCGAAACTACCTCTATTACTCCTAAATGGAGCTGATGGAATTGCCGTAGGTATGGCAACTAAAATTCCCCCACATAATTTAACAGAAGTTAGCGATGCAATAATCGAACTCATAAATAATGGAAATAAAGCAGACAAAATAATTCAATCAATACCAAACTATAAAGAGATAATTCAAAACGAAGAAGATTTAAAGAAACTAAATAAGGATAGATTCCATACATTTGAAACTGATTATACTGTCAATGATTTAATTGAGATAGTTCAAGGTCCTGATTTCCCAACAGGTGGAGAAATATACGATCAAAGCGAAACAATCAATGCATACGAAACTGGGAAAGGAAGAATTGTTATGAGGGCCATTGCAGAAATCAAAGATGCAAAAAGAGGAAAATATCAAATAATTGTGACAGAAATTCCTTATCAAGTAAATAAAGCGAGATTAGTAAGTAAAATTGCGCAACTTGTAAAAGATGACAAAGTAGACGGTATTTCTGACATCCGAGATGAATCCAGTAAAGAAGGACTGCGAATTGTAATTGATATAAAACGAGATGGAAAACCAAAGTCTATACTCAACAGACTTTACAAGTATACTGAAATGCAGAAATCGTTTAATGCAAATATGCTTGCTCTTGTCGATAACGAACCTCAGGTAATTACCTTAAAAAAGGCGTTGGAACTATTTATTGAACATAGACAAGAGGTTATTGTCAGAAGAACTGAATATGAATTAGCAAAATCCAGAGAAAGAGAACATATTCTCGAAGGTTTGATGATTGCTCTAGAAAACCTAGATGAAGTCATAAAAACTATTCGGGAATCTAAAGATGCTGATATTGCAAAAACTGAACTGATCAAGAAATTTAAACTTAGTGAAATTCAAGCCCAAGCAATTTTAGATATGCAGCTTAGAAGACTTGCTGCGCTAGAAAGACAAAAAATTGAGGATGAATATAAAGAAATTAAAAAGACCATAAAAGATTTATTATTAACACTTTCTAATCCTGAAAAAGTTCTTGAAATTATTAAGAAGGAAACCGAAGAGATTAAAGAAAAATATGGAGATGAAAGAAGAACAAAAGTAAATAAACAAAAAATAGGCGAAATTTCTGAAGAAGATCTTGTTCCAAGTGAAGATGTAATCGTAACTGTTAGCCAGCAAGGATATATCAAAAGGATCAAACAAAATTCCTACCAAGTACAAAAACGAGGCGGAGTTGGGAAGAAATTCATGACAACTAAAGACGATGATAGCGTCAGCCATGTATTCTCCTGCAATACCCATGATGATATATTGTTTTTCACAAATAAAGGTAAAGTCTATCAAGTAAAAGTATATGATGTCCCAGAATATAGCAGGAGAGCCAAAGGGCAGCCGATCATCAATATAATTAATATTGACCAAGATGAAATTATCACAAGTATTCTTACAAGAAGTAAGGAAGGACATTTAATAGATGAAGATGTCCTACAAGAAGAAGAAGTGGATTCGGAACATGAAGGAGCAGCCTATAAATACCTTATGATGGCTACAGAAAAAGGTACTGTGAAAAAAACAAAAATATCAAAATTTGAAAATATACAAAGCAATGGTTTAATAGCTATTAAATTATCCAAAGGAGATAAGTTAGCCTGGGTAAAACCAACAACAGGCGACAACGAAATTGTTCTAGTAAGTAAATATGGTAGATCTATAAGATTTCACGAAACTGACGTAAGAGATACTGGAAGAGCTACAATGGGAGTAATTGGTATTAAATTTAAAGATCCGAATGACGAAATTATTGTAATGGATTTAGTTAGACATGATGAATTTTTAATGCTTTCAATATCCGAAAATGGATATGGAAAAGTCACTACATTAGAGGAATATCCGTTACAAAAAAGAGCGGGACAAGGAGTCTACACTGCCAAAATCACTAAAAAAACAGGAAATCTTGCAGCCGCCCGAATCCTTGACCATCCTAAAAAAGAATTATTAATAATGTCTGAAAACGGACAGGCTGTTAAAATTCCTACTGAGGATTTACCTAAAAGACAGAGACAGACACTTGGAGTTAGATTAATTCGTTTAAAAAAGGATGATACTGTAGCTGCAATAGCTATCATTTGACAAAAATATAGGTTTTTGAATATACTAAAAAGACAAAATTTTTGTAATGAAATTTCAAATATTTAGTTTCTTATATAAATGAAGGGTACCAAAATAAAAAAACAAACAAATTATTCAACACGCCATAATGTCTATATTAAGGCATTTATGGGCATGGATAAGACACCTTTCATTAATCTTATCCATCGTTGTTGAGAGTTTATTGAATCCACTAGATACTAATAACCTCTCAAAAAAAATGAGAGGTTTTTTTATTTAAACTAATTTAAAATATTATTAAAGAACAATGGAAATAATTGTTAAAAGACTTAGAGAACAGATACAGCAGATCAAGGTAGACATTAAAGAAATCACAAACGAAATTGAAACGTATAGAAAAGAGGGGGAAACTGAAGATTCAGGTGTAACCAGAGAATTTCTTGATAAACTTGAATTTCTAACAGACAAGGTAGCAACTCTAAAGAAAAACTTAAGTATTTATGAGAATGCTAAAAGAACAAACTTTGCAGACATTGGCAAGACTGTAGAATTATCTTCAGGTCAAAAAGCCACAAAAGTTTTAACCATAGTACTTCCTGAGGATGCAAATCCGCAAGAAGGATTTATATCTGCAGAATCGCCTATTGGAAAAGCTGTATTAAATAAAAAAGAAGGAGAAACTGTTGCTTTTGAAACACCCATGGGATCAAGAGAACTTAAAATTTCTAAAATTCAATAATAAATAGAAATTTAAGCAATCTTCTTCTATTTCAAATTTATCAAAATCCATGACATCCTAATTTTGATTTGAATAAGTGAGTAGGGGAGTACCCTACTCTCATTATCAAAAAATTAATCCTCACCTAAAGGATGGAATTTATGATGTGATTTTTCTGCGAATTTATCTGAAGAATGTACATAACGGGTTGTTGTTTGTAAAGATTCATGGCCTAACAGACGCTGTATAGCTGCAGGATTTGCGCCCTTTTCCGCCAAATAGGTTGCGAAACCATGCCTAAGACTATGTGGTGTAGTAGGAATTAATATTCCAAGAAGCTTTCTATAGCGCTTAATCATGCTTTGCACATATCTCTGGGAAATACGTACTGATGCTGGTTCATCTTCAGCTTTTCTAGAGCCTCTATAAGGAATAAATAACGCAGGGAAATCATCTTCTCTAATCTTTAAATATCTTTGAAGATAATTTATACATCTATCTGTTAAGTAAACATATCTCTGTTTCTTTCCCTTTCCCAATACATATATTTTATTATCTAAAATAGCATTCCGTTCTGGATCATACTTTAAGTCATCTATATCCAAACTCACTAATTCTGATATACGCATTCCAGTTGAAAATAATAGTTCCAAAATTGCTCTATTACGATATCTTATCTTTTTCCTGCTTTCATATTGTTCCGGAGCCTCAATTAATTCAACAAGCTGGTCAAACTCTGCGACCTGAGATTCCCGTTTCTCAGTTTTTACTAATTTTATCGATTCTGGAGCAATGGGAACTTTTTCATCCATATCTATCAAAAAAGCTAAATATGACCTAATCGCTGATAACATACGGTTAATACTACTACCTTTGAGTCCTGCATGATGCTTCGAATGCGTCCTAGACCCCTTAGAGCGCGTTTTTCTCAAAACATCTGTACCTAAAGCCTTTTCAAGTACTATATTTTCTTTCCCGGTAAATTCTACTTTTTTATCCTGCTCGGGCAAATCCTCCGAAATAGCCTTTGTCTTCTGTCTTTCAAGAGCTTTTAACCCATCTAAGTCTTCAAGATGCTGGGCATTTCTAAGGTATCCTTTATACTCATTAATATTGAGTTTTGAGAGTTTTTGAAATGGAATTTCATATCTTTGTAAAAAAAGTTCAAATATCAATAAATCTCTAGCATATCCTTCAAGGGTACGTTGACTGTAATTATTATTTACTAAATTTAATAAAAATTCTTTTTTTTGGGGTAGGGTGAATTTCGTCAAAATATATGAAAATTATAAAAAATGATTTAATAATACAAAAGAGTTGATTTATAAATTTTATGATTATTAAGTATCTAAAAGACTAATATATAATAATACAAATTACTAATTAAATAATAAAGTTAACGAGCTCCCCTCACTTGCTCTACTGTTTAATTACGCATAAGGACGATTATACGCAGTTATTTAATGTTATATTTTATATGATTTTCCCAAAAAGAGCAATAGTCAATACAGATAAGGCTTTCCTCAACTATAGTGGGTACTTTTCTCTTTATAAATTACTATTATTATTCTTGCTTTGTTCTTCTAACTACTAGTGTTCTATCTCTACCAATAAGTTATCCACAAAAATACCCTATAATAATAATTTTATACCTATAGTATTTTATAACCCTATAGTTTTACTCCTCTACCCCCTCTCCTCTTTATATCTTTATACTCACAATTGGCCTATTCAAAATTCCAAAAAAAAATAATTTCAGGAATCATTAATGAATTAATCTAAAACTCTCCTATAAAAGATAAGCAAAACTACCTATCCCCCAAAAAATCAAATTTTACCTTTTCTGGTTTATATGAAATATTGTATAATTCAAAGACCAATTTCTTTATTATTTGTATTGTATTATGAAAAAAGGCATTCATCCACAACTTAAAATGTGTACTTTTACAGATATTAGCTCTGGTAAAAAGTTTGTAATCGGCTCAACAGCCGACGATATGAAGGTTGAAATCTCCTCTGCATCACATCCATTCTATACTGGAGAAGCAAAAATAATTGATACAGAAAACCGAGTAGATTCATTCACTCGAAAACAAACCGCTGCAGCTAAAATGAGTGATAAGGTAAAGAAAAAGAAAAAGAAAAAAGAAGACAGAAAGAAAAAAGGCAAAGTATCCAAAATCAAAGGTAAAAAAGCACTCACTCTTAGAGATATGCTCAAAGATCTTCAATAACTACTTTTATATTTCTTTTAACACCATACTTTTAGTAGATGTATAATTGTATTGCTGGAATCTATTTTTAAGTTTATTTTTATTATGTCTCTCCAAGAAGTCATTAATGAAATAAAGGAAGAGTATAAAGAGCTTAACGAAAAGCTTGCAGACCCTAATTCTATTCAAAACGCTAGTAAATTTAAATTTTATTCTTCGAGATTATCACAGTTAAGACCTGTGTTCGAAGTCATTAAAACATATGACAAAGTTAACCACGATATAGAAGGGGCAAAAAACATCATTGAAGAGGAATCTTCAGTCGAATTACAAGATCTTGCGGAACAGGAAATGAAAACATTAGAAGACAAGAAAAAGGAAATAATAAAAGAAATCCGAGAATTACTTACCAAATCAGATCCGAATGATGCACGAGATGGAATACTAGAAATAAGAGCAGGTACGGGAGGTGAAGAGGCTGCCTTATTTGCTGGAGAACTCTTTCGTATGTATCACAGATTTGCAGAGAATAAAGGATGGAAATTTACTCAATTATCCACTAATAAAACTGGTAGTGGAGGATATAAAGAAGCTATTGCACATATTTCAGGAGAAAGTGTGTTTGGTACTTTAAAATATGAGAACGGAGTCCATAGAGTCCAGAGAGTCCCCTCAACTGAAAGTTCAGGCAGGATACACACATCAGCCGTATCAGTAGTCATTCTACCTGAAGTAGACGATGTTAATATAGAAATTAGAAACGAAGACTTAAAAATTGATGCTTACAGATCCTCAGGTCCGGGTGGCCAAAGTGTAAACACAACAGATTCAGCAATCAGAATTACGCATATACCTACAGATATTGTAGTTACCTGCCAGGACGAAAAATCACAACATAAAAACAAATCAAGAGCGTTAAGTATACTAAAAAGCAAATTATATGAACTAGAACAAGAAAAAATCGAATCCAAACAAAGCGATAGAAGAAGAAATGCTATAAAAGGAGGAGATCGGTCAGCAAAAATCAGAACATACAATTTCCCACAAAACAGAGTTACCGATCATCGAATAAAAAAATCATGGTACAATCTCTCCTCCATTCTGGATGGAGATATTCAAGAAATAATTGATGTAACCCATCGCTTGTTAACAAAAAAATACGAGGATTTGTCTATATGAAGTTATCCCAATTTACAAAACAAGCCCTACCCCTTCTAAAAAGGACCTCCCCTACTCCCTCTCAAGATATTGAGTTATTATTATGTTACGCTCTAAACAAGCCTAAAGAATGGGTTTTACTGAATCAGGAATACGAAATTCCTCAAAACACAGAAAAAAGATTAAAGAAATATATCCAAGAAAGACTGGACTATACCCCCTTAGAATACATTACAAAAGAAAAATATTTTTATTCCAATCTTTTTTACCTCACAAATAATACTTTAATTCCAAGACCAGAAACGGAAATACTTGTAGATGAAAGTATTAAAGAAATTAATACCCTCCTTAAACAAAAAAATATAGTTCATATCCTTGAAATTGGGACAGGTACTGCCTGCATCCCAATTAGTATAATTCAAGAGATTAAGAAAGGAATAAAACTCTTTCGAGAAGGAAATTTTAAAATAAACATCACTTCAACGGAGTTATCAAAAAAAGCTCTTCAAGTAGCTTTCAACAATGCAAATCGAATATTGAAAGGCTTTTCTACCGTTCAAAAAACCTCCGATTTACTAATCAAGAAGTTTTCAACTAAATCATTTACTTTGAATTTTAATATTGTACATGCTGACATCCACATACCCTTTAATAAGAGTAATTTTAAAATTAGCCCTTCAAATATGAACTTCGATCTTTTCATATCTAATCCACCATATATACCTACCCTAGAAATGAAGAATTTAGATGCTTTTGTACAAAAGGAACCTCCTGAAGCACTAAACGGAGGGAAACAAGGTATTCAAATTATTCAGAAAATTTTTTCAAAAACTATTAAACAAAGAGCTGAAAATGCTGTATTTCTGATTGAGATCCATCCCCCCAATGCTCAAATTTTAAAGAAATATATTGAAAAAAATTACGAAATAAGAACCTTAAGTTGGATTAAAGATTTGTCTGGCAAGAAAAGATTTATACGAGTAGAGACTATCTAGTTTGCACCTTTTTCTTCTTTCACTACCTCAATAGCTTTGTCCATTTGAGGATCACGTTTCGCATTAAAATCTTCGGTAGTATATTCGACTTTAATATCGGGCTTTATAGGCTCCTCAAATGAAATTGCCCTACCTTCTGGTGTAAACCATCTTTTAAAAACCAAATGTAAGGATGAACCATCACTTAACATTATCACTTTTTGTTCAACACCTTTTCCAACACTATCCTGCCCTATTATTTTTGCTCTATTATGATCTTGCAAAGCTCCAGCAACTATTTCTGAGGCTGATGCACTTCCTCTATTCATTAGCACTACCATGGGTATTCCGCTAAATCGCCCCTTTCTTCTCGTAAAACGCTCTATCTCAGCATCCTCCCTATTCTTCTCTATCATTACTTTTGTATCATATGGTAAAAACTCTTCTAATACGTGTACCGCACCTTCTACAAATCCTCCAGGGTTATTTCGTAAATCTAGGATTATACCTTTTGGTTCCTGCTTGTCTATCTCTTTCACAATTTCATCCCAACTTTGTTCAAATTCTGCAAGGGAACCTTCTGTAAATTTATACAACTTTATCTGATAAATTCCATCGCCCAGATCTTCATAAACTATATTGTCGATATCTATAATACCCCTTGTGACCTCTATTTCATATATCTTCTCGTCAGCTTCTCGGAATATTGTTAATAATACGTTAGTTCCAGCTTTACCTTTTATCTGTTCTGCAACAAAATAAGGTCTTTTTTTTGTCATATCTTCCTCCCCAACCTTCAAAATAATGTCTCCGGGAAGCAAACCTGCCTTTTGAGCTGGAAAACCATCTATTGGACTCTCTATTTCAGTATAATCCCCATTATATCTCAGTGTAACCCCAATGCCCTGAAATATTCCTGCATTCTTCTCACCTACCTTCTCAGTCTCGTCTGGATCATAAAAAGCACTATAGTAGTCCCCTAATGAATCAATAAATCCCCTAATACTGCCATAGATCATCTCTTCTTCATCCAAATCCTTTTCTACATATTGACTATCTACTTTATTCCAGACTTCATAAAACAAAGTCATATCCTTTGAGTCCTTAAGCTCTTGCTGTTTTACGAGTTCATTTAAACTAACATTGGAATATTGTTCGCTTCGAATTTCTCTAATCTTTATTCCAACATAAAATCCTCCACAAAAAAATAAGGCTAAAAGGAAAAAATTCAATAAAATATTTATCTTCCTGGGTTTTTCAATCTTTTTATTATCTGATTTGCCAAAAAAGGGCTTCATATATTTAATACAATTGGTAAATATTAAACTTCAATTAATAATCCTGCAATCTAAGGATATTGGATACCTAATCATCATACCATTTGATTTGAATATTAGACAAATAAAAACCCCGCTTTATATGCGGGGTTTTCAATTCAATAATATTGCTGACCTTATATTAGTTGATTATATGGTAATAAAGCCATATATCTAGCTCTTTTAATAGCTTTGGAAAGCTTTCGCTGGCATCTGTGAGAAACTCCAGTTCTAGAGCTTGGTATTATCCTTCCTCTGGTTGTAATATATTTCTTTAAAGTATGCACATCTTTATAATCAATCCTTGAAGGATCATTATTAAATGGACAACTTAAATTCTTTACAACTCTACGTCTTCTTTTTCTCTTTTTTCCCATAATATAAATCAAAAAATATAACTAAAATAATTCGTCTGCCTCTTCTTTAACACTACTTGAAACCTCCTCCTCTTCATCCTCGTCCACCGGTTCATCATCTTCATCTGTATCTTCCTCCCCTAGCTTAAATGCCTCATCGATTCCAATACCCTGCTTATCCTTTGAATCAAGAAGCTTCATGTCGTTAATTTTAATATCTGTCCTATATCTCTTTTTTCCATTATCTTCCCAAACACGAGTTCTAAGCTCGCCTTCCAAATAAACAAGCATGCTTGTATTTAAAATTTGGGCGCAGATTTCGGCTAGTTTGTTCCATGATACAATATTGTGAAATTCTGCTCTCTCTTTAGGATTGCCGTCTGAATCCTTCCAAGTAGTATTGGTTGCAACACCAAAAGTACCAACAACCGCTCCATTTGTTGTTTTCTTCAAAACAGGTGGCCTTGTTAGGTTGCCGATAATCATGACTTTATTGAGTGATCTTGCTGTAGTCATTCCTTTAAATTAATATATAAAATAAATTATCCGAATAACAAGTTTATCTTGTTAATCTCTCTTAACTCGTAAAAATCTTAATACCCCATTTATTAAACCAAGTTCACTATCAAACTCCTTAACATTGTCTGTTGGCATTTGCATTTCATATAAAACGTAATAACCTTCATCATGTTTCTTAATAGGGTAAGCAAGATGTTTTTTACCCCAGACATCATTTGAAACGATTTCTCCCTGATTTTCTTTTATTAAACCTTCAATTTTGTTTATTATTTTGGATTTAATATCCTCAGGTAACAATGGTTTTAAAATAATCATTAATTCGTATTTCATATCCAATTTATACAAAGCTAAAATTAATAGAACTTTTAGATAATACCATAAATACAGGAAAAAATCATCCTTCCAAGGTAATTAAACTTAGTTATGTTTAAAGATAATTATATCGTTTTCTTGGACTGAATATCCTCTTCCCTCTAATCTAATTTTACCAGCTTCTCTTGCTCCATTCCAACCCCCATTCTCAATAAAATCATCAAGACTGACCACTTCAGCTGCAATAAAATTCTTCTGGAAGTCAGAATGAATCACACCTGCCGCTACTTCTACAGACACTCCACGTTTTACTGTCCAAGCCCTGACTTCTTTTTCACCCGCGGTATAAAATGAAATCAAATTTAATAGTGAATAACACTTTTGAATCAATTTATTAATCCCGCTAGTTTGAAGTCCCAATTCATCAATATAGTCAGACCGCTCATCTGCCGGTAATTCAGATAATTCTTGTTCTAACTTAATATTCAAAGTAAGTATTTTTTCCTGTTCAATACCCAAATTATCTATATTATTGTTACTATCATTTGTATTTAAAAGATAAAGAAAAGGCTTGTCGGTCAATAAAAATAAGGATTTTCTTAAAAGTTGGAAATCCTCTTCCTTAGATTCTGGGAAATTGGTGGCCAATTGACCTTCACTTAAAAAGGATTCTAACTCTTCCAACCATTTTAAAGTATCTTTATATTCTTGTACTGATAATTTTTGTTGTTTTAAGTTTTCAATTCTTTTATTGATTGTTGCTATATCCTTAATAATTAATTCAGTTTCAATCGTTTCTATATCTGAATTAGGATTAATACGACCTTCAACGTGTACAACCTGCGAATCTTGAAATTGTCTTATTACATGAACAATAGCTGCAACTTCGCGAATATGAGACAGGAACTGATTTCCAAGACCTGCTCCTTTCGAAGCTCCTTTGACTAAACCGGCTATATCTACAAATTCTACAACAGCTGGGACAACGTTAGCAGAGTTAACAATATTATTAATTTTATCTAAGTTATCATCCGGAACTTTAACTATACCCTTATTGGGTTCAATAGTACAAAATGGATAATTTGAGGAATCAACTGATAAATTAGTTAATGCATTAAATAGTGTGGATTTTCCGACATTCGGAAGACCAATGATTCCGATTGATATATTCACATACAAAATAATAAAAAATAAATTCAAAAGTTCTAACTATGGTATCAAAATTTGATTCATTTTAAAATAGAAAACGTTTCACGGCAATACTCAATAATGCTAATAAATAAAAAACAAGAATTTTGGTTGGTGGTTTAGTACAGATCTCATCGGAAAAGAAAACTTAAATTCAATTTTACTTAAAATCTAAAATTATTTGCATTGGTGGAAAAATTTAAAAAAACATATAAGCTTTAGATTAATTACTAATATAATGAGTATTTTATTTTCAATAATATATTTATAGCAATGAAATATATAGTGAAAAACACAAGCTTATAATTTTGATAAGTTTCAGAAATTAAATTGGAAAAATTATAATAATTAACAAAAATACAAATAAAAAATCTAATATATAAATTTATTAATTACAAAAGACTAAATAAGACGAATAAAAATATAGGAATATTAATAATAGAAAATCTGAGCAAAAGATAAAAGTTTACTTACTTATATATACGTATTAGATATAAATCGAAAAAACGTGAATTAATTATTTATTAAATATTAAATATAAGTTTTAAGAATAAATTTAAGAACAATAATCACAAGACAGATAAAAGTATAAAACATAAAGGACGAGAGCATGGTGAAAATAGATTAAAACGTAACAAACTTAAAAAAATAGAAATAAATCATTTTGAAGAAAAAGTATGATATGATAAATTAGAAATATTTACCTAAGGACAACGAGTTAAAACAGTAGTTAATTGTTAAAGTATTATGCACAAAAAAAGCAAAACCTTTTATAGTAAAGAAAGTTGCAGGAACTAATTTTTCGTTATTCACTAAAAATATACTAATTTGTACGTTAAAATAAATTACACATAGCATATGAATAGTTTATCAATTAAATTTCTAGGTGCAGCACAAACAGTTACAGGATCCTGTTTTTTGCTTAAATCTAAAGGAAAACAATATATAATTGATTGTGGAATGTTCCAAGGACCTGATGTATATAAAAGGAACTATTTGGATTTTGACTTTAAACCTTCAGAGATAGACTCTGTATTCATTACACATTCACACCTAGATCATTGTGGCCTTCTTCCTAAACTTGTAAAGCAGGGTTACGAAGGCAACATATATTGTACGCAGCCTACAACCCCTTTATTAGTCGAAATACTTACTGATTCAGCAAAAGTACAGAAGAATAACTACAAATACAGAGGTGTCGTTCCCTTGTACGATTCTTCTGATACTCAAAATACCCTAAATAGAGTTAGGTCTACTAAGTTTAACGACGCGATAAACATTCATGATATAAATGTAACATTTCGAAAGGCATCACATATTCTAGGTGCCTCCTCAATAGAGATTAGCACAGGATCAGAAAACGTAATTTTTTCTGGTGATCTTGGAAGACGTGATCCTAGCATTATCGAAGGTTATGATTCAAATTTTTCGAAGGAACAAAATGTTATAATAATGGAATCATTGTACGGAAACAAAGAACATGAAAACCGAAAGTATGGGGAGGCCCGCTTGTGCAAAATTATCCAACATACCATCGACCGTAACGGTAATGTTATTATACCCGTGTTTGCTATTCAAAGACATCAAGAAATTATTTCTCTACTTGTAAAATTAATTAAGCAAGGCAAATTGCCTAATTCTGTTCAAATTTTTTCTGACACTCCTTTAGGACATAACATATTAGACTCATACACTAATAACTCTTTTTATTTTTCGAAAAAATTCAAACGTAACAAAGACCCTTTCGGTTTTTCAATGAAAAATATCAACTTTGTTAATTCAATTTCTCAATCAAGAAGATTAAGAAAAAAGAAAGGAGTTATCATATTAGCTGGAAGTGGGATGCTTGAAGGAGGAAGGATCATTAATCATATTAGATCCTTTATGAAAGATCCCAAATCTTCTTTTATTATTGTTGGTTTTCAAGCAGAAGGTACACTAGGTCGTGAAATAATTGATGGAGCAACTTCTATTACTCTTAACAAAAAACAAATCCCAATCAATGCAAAAATTCATGAAATATACTCATTTTCCGCCCATGCTGATAAAAATGATTTGCTTTGGTGGCTTAAAAGATATGACACATCTAAGATTTCCTCTATATTTTTAGTCCATTCTAAAAAAGAACAAGCTGATGCTTTTAAAAAACTTGCCACCTCAAAACTACAAATAAAGAGTAACAAATTTACAATACCTTCTATTGGGCAATTACATGAATTGTAATTTGTTTAGAATGATTTTTCCATAACATATACACTAATTTTCTTCTTTCTTTAATTAGCCCTTCTTTTTTCTGTCTGCAACATTATCTTTATTCTTTTTTAGAGAATAGAAACCAGTCATTTTTCATAAACCTACTCACCTAACCCACCTTTTACGAATAATATATCCAGATATTACATCCTTTCCCCCATATATTAAAAAACAATCTACGAAATTTGTTTTCTATCCTCCAGGGCATTCTCTAGTGTTTTAGAATCTGCATATCCAAGATCTGCTCCCGTAGGTAATCCACGTGCTAGTGACGTAAATGTGACGTTCTTTATGTTCCCCAGCCTTTCTTTAATGTACGTCAAAGTCGCTTCACCAGCTAAATCTGGCGTTGTAGCAAAAATAATTTCAATATTTTGGTATTTCTCTTTCATTAATTCCTTTATTCTTTTCTCCAATTCATCTATTGTCAGGTCTTCAGGACCTATTCCCTCTACAGGTGATAATTTACCACCTAATACATGATACATCCCTTTATATATCCCTATTTCTTCGAAGGCCGCGGTATCTAATGGATCCTCGACAACTAAAATTTCATTCTTTTCTCTCTCCGGATTCTTACATACACTACACATTTCTTCATCTGAAAAATTACAGCACACTTCACAGGTTTTAATTTCATTCTTTATTTTTAAAAAAATATTTGCAATCTTGTCCAAATCATCTTTCGGAGTTTTTAAAAAATAATAAGTCAGCTTTGCTGCCGACTTATTTCCAATACCCGGTAATTTTTTTAATTCGGTTATTAGCTCTATTACAACCTTAGGGAAAATATTCATATATTTACCATGAAAAAAATGTATTAATTTCTAAAATTAATTTTCCAATTCTTACTTATCCTAACATTCCTTTTAGCTGATCTATGTCCATATCTTTACTCATATCTTTTTGTAATTTTTTCTGGGCATCTTTAAAAGCTTTCTTTAAACCCTTAATCAAGTATTCTTTTTTCGCGGG
Organism: Candidatus Dojkabacteria bacterium; assembly: GCA_014729085.1. Classification (GTDB taxonomy): domain Bacteria; phylum Patescibacteriota; class Dojkabacteria; order B142; family WJKM01; genus WJKM01. The sequence goes on from WJKM01000014.1 coordinate 41,861, forward strand.
ATCCAATAATTCATCCTCTATCCCAATTTCCAGAATCTCTTGAGTCCCATCTATTACTACTTCCACATCTTCATTTTTTGAAAAACCTGAAACACTCATTTTCTTCATTTTCTTTTTCATTTTTCGTGCCTCTTTTTGTAATTTATAAAGATCACCCATCTGTCCAAATATATTTGCCATTTTATTTTTTAAATTTAAAATTTAAACTAAATAATTTATTTTTTTCTTATACTTCAAAAATCTTTTCAACAATTTCCTTATTATTGGATAATGATTCCGAATCCTGATTAAGATTATCTTCCAAACCTATACATAATGTACTATCCACCCTTACTATGTACTTCATTTTAAATCCCCAAACCTTATCCATAGCCTTACGAATAATTGTTTTACTCCTTGATTCTTCTAATTTTTTTCTATGAAACTCGAAGGGGACATGAATTAAGAGGCCTTCATTAGTTACCTTCATTGGTTTAGATTTTGTCAAGAATGCAGTTAAATGATGATTGTACTGTTTCAATTCAGATAATAATTTGCTCCATTTTTCTTTAACTTGGTTTAAGTTTAATCGCATATTTGAATTTTCCACCTCTTCTAGCAAATCACCCTCCTCTCTGCTACTATTTGCAGATTTTTCTTCCTGTAAAGACTTACGGGGCTTGTCTCTAACCTTCTCTTTTAAGTCTTCTTTGTTTTTCTGAGGCCGACCTAGCTCCTCTACTTTCTTCTCGTTCTCATCTTCACTATTTATTTTTGTATTTCCCTGGTCCTTATGCATCAAATTTAACAGAGCTAATTCAAAGGGTAATTCGGGAATAATAGCTGTCTTAATGTTATTGTCAGCCTCTGATAATTCACGTATTATCCTAGATAATTGTTTAATACTCCAATCATCTCTTCTTTTCTCAACTATGTCAAAAAGTATATTTCGTATCTGCTCAAGGATTTGATATGAAAATAAAGTTAAAGGAATTCCTTTGATACTCACCTTATGCAATACATCCAATGATTTTGACAAATCTGACTCTTTTAGGGCCTTAATAAAACACTCAACAAGTTCGAAATCTGCAAATCCCAAAATTGCCTCTACATCTTCTCTTTTAATACTTTTCTTCGATACCCCCTTTACAACTTTATCCAAAATACTTTCAGCATCTCTGTAACTACCTTTACCTTGTCTAATAACTATTTTCAACGCATCTTCTTCAAATGAAATTCCCTCTTGGTTCAAAATGAATAGAAGTTTCTTTTCTATTTCATTATTAGTTGCCAAACGAAAATCAAATCGCATAACTCTTGACAATATAGTCATCGGAACCTTATGTGGTTCAGTGGTTGCTAGAATAAAAATCACATGTTCTGGAGGTTCTTCCAAAGTTTTGAGCAAGGCATTAAAAGCTTCTTTTGTTAACATGTGTACTTCATCAATTATGTACACTTTATACTTAACCCCTACTGGAACAAAATTAACTCTTTCTCGTAATTCCCTAATCTCATCTATTCCACGATTGGATGCTGCATCGATTTCAATTATATTCATATTTGATTCCACATCTCCTTTAAGACCATTAGCTTCCTTAGCAAACAATCTTGCTACAGTTGTCTTTCCTGTCCCCCTAGGACCTGCAAATAAGTATGCATGCGATACATCCTCCCTTTTTAATTGCTCAGTGAGTACTGACTTAATATTCTGAAGTCCAAATAAATCTTCAAAACTACTAGGTCTATATTTTCTATAAAATACTTGAGACATCTAATTAAATAATCTGATTCTGAGTAAAATTTAAAGATCCATATCAATCAAGGTTTTATATATAATTCAATACATACTCAAAAGTTACCATGGATACTATATTATATTATCATGAAAAATTGGATTTGAAACTGAAAAAAACAAGAAACCCTTGAGAGTTTTCTCAAGGGTTTTGTTTAATTCACATTTATATTAGAAAGTTCTTCTTAATATTCCTTTTCGTCTAATTTTTCTTCTATGTGCCCTTCTCTTTTTTTTAGTTTTTTTCCATAGCTTTTTTTTATTGTGTTTTTTCTCAGCTTCTTTAATGTAATATTGTGTTTTTCGTATTACATTAGGAATATCTTCTCTAATTGCTTCCCTCCATAGAAGCTTTAACGCCTGATCTATAGGCATTCCATCTGGTACTACTACTGACATTATTTCACCTCCTTTAAAGAATTGTAACTTAAATGAAAAGAATTATACTATAAAAATCGAATTTTAACTACCTTAAATGTATTTTCCCAGCTCTTCAACTAAAAAAAACTGTCCATATATCTTTTAATGTAACTAATAAAGATAAACCAATAATAAATACCAACCCAATAATATTATAAATTTGTTGAGATCTTTCTGATAAAGGCCTGCCCCTTATTTTTTCAAAAATTAACAATACTACATGTCCTCCATCAACCACTGGTAAAGGTAATAGATTCATAAATGCTAGAGTCAAACTGATCAATCCTGTTAAATTGATAATATCAATGAAATTATCACCTTTTACTAAAGTGTTAACTTCAGCTCCTACTCTAATAGGACCAGATACCGTCTCAACAAGTAAACCCGGATCTTTAGTCTCAATGGCGGTCTGGATAAACTCAGATAGGACTCTCACCTGAAACCCGATCATATTGACAGAGTGATAAACAGATCCTAATATACTATCCTTATAATTGAGATAATAACTCTCAAAGACATCAAAAGGAACATAATTAACATGTCTTGTTCCTAATATGGGTTCATCATTTGATTCAGGATCGTTCAATTCTACATCAGTCATATTCAATATTCCTTTATCCTGTCTATATATCTTTATATCAACACTCTTCCCTTTGAAGTTCTCTAAAACGGACTTTAGATTATCATAATATACTTCTTGGTCATTTACAGACAAAATAATATCTTCTTTTTCTAGACCCCCAATGCTTGCTGGTTCCTCCTCGAGAACTTCAGTTAAATATGGCCTATCTAGAAGAAAATAATCGGAAAATAGTAAATCTATTGTTTCATTATCAAGGACGATGCTTTCTTCTTTAAATCTGCCTTCTCTAATCTTAAAAAAAGTTATATGTACCTCTTCGTCTATATTCTGATCAATAATATCTTTCAATTCTTGTAGCTCTGTTACAAAATGATTATTTATTTTTAATATCAAGGTTTCCTGAAACTTTTCCTTTGGGTTGCTGGCAGGAACATATGTGGTAAGAACAGATCGATAATCTGCGCCTAAAAAATTATAATCCGCCCATTTGGGTATAACTACTTGCCCACTTACTAAAGAAAGATATATAAAGTATACGAAAATCCCAAGTAAAAAATTCATTAATGGTCCCCCACATACAATTATTAAACGACGCCATACAGGCTGATTTGAATATCTTCTTACATCCTCAAGCCTTTCTTTTTTACTCATTTCAATAATCCACATCCAATCCTTTTCTTCTTGGGGTATATCCTTAAGTCCTGTAATTTTTTCTTTTAACTTCTCATCATCTTTGATATTTCCAAGTTTGTGTTTTTTAATTAGCTTGTGAATTTTTTCTTTAAATTTTTTCTCTAATCCCTCAAATTCTTCTAATAAATCTTTATTCTTTAAAATACTTTGCTCCCCAAACAACTTTACATATCCTCCCATAGGAATTAGACTAATTTTATATTTAGTCTCTCCGATTTGTTTTGAAAATAAAGTGGGACCAAAACCAAACGAAAACTCTTGAACCCAAACGCCTTGCAATTTGGCTGCAAGAAAATGTCCCAATTCGTGTAGCCCTACTAGTATTCCAAAAATCAAAGTCAAAATAACTATTGTTAAAATCACACTCATAATGATAAATAATAAAATTTATTAAATTTGAAAATATAACTTAAAAGAGGAAGTATTATACTGTCATTAACTCCTTTTCTTTTTTTTCAGCCATTTCATCTATTAAGTCGTTGGCCTCGTCAACTTGCTTTTGCAATTCTTTTTGCAAACGTGCATATTCATCTTCAGATATTTCTCCTTCATCTTTTTCATTGTTAATACCGACCAACACATCTTTCCTTAAATTCCGGATAACTATCTTAGCTTGCTCGACTTCTTCTTTCATCATCTTTACATATTCTTCTCTTCTCTCTTCCGTCAATTGAGGTAAAGGTAACCTTACCATATCACTGTGCGGAACAGGATTAATCCCAATATTTGCCTCTTGAACAGCCTGCACAATAGAATCCAGCAGGGATTTATCCCAAGGTTGAATTGTAATCTGCTGTGGGTCAGGAATATTTATAGTAGCTACATTTTTCATAGGTTGTTGTTCACCATACGCTTCAACTTTGATATCCTCAACCATAGATGGGTGAGCACGTCCGCTCCTAATTTTCAACAAATTATCTTTTAAAACTTTTATTGCTGTAGCTGCTTTTTCTTTGAAATCAGAAAGTTTTGTTCTTGACATGGGGTAAAAATAATAATTAATAACAATAATTATCTTATTGTATCAAAAACTTTAAAAATTTACCTGCAAAATTCCAATACTTTAACAAAAAAGCAGATATTGTAATAATATCTGCTTCCTATAATGTATCCATTATTTAGCTAGAAACCACACTTTGATGCTGGAGCTGCTATTTTAATTCTTGCAATTCTTCCAATCATAATTTTTTCACCTACAGCGGCTACTACTTCATTAATCATATCTTTTACCTTTTTATCTTCGTCTTTTAGGTAAGTTTGCTCCTCAAGTACAACCTCTTCATAAAACTTTTTCAGCTTCCCTTCCACAATTTTTTCAATTACATCTTCTGGTTTACCTTTTAATTCTTTTTTAAAGACCTCTTTTTCTTTTTCAACAACCTCCTCTGGAACATCTTCAATTCGTACATATTGAGGATCATTTGCTGCAACATGCAGAGCTAAATCATGAGCAAATTCTTTTATATGATCACTTTTAGCTGCAAAGTCGGTTTCAGTATTTACCTCTACCAAAACTCCCATAGATCCGTTTCCATGTATATAACTAGCTATATGTCCTTGATTTGCAGTTTTTCCTGCTCTTTTAGCCGCCTTTGCTATACCCTTTTTACGTAAATATAATATTGCCTTATCCATATCTCCATCCGACTCTTCTAAAGCCTCCTTAACATGTTTAATTCCAACACCGGTTCGTGATCTTAATTCTTTAATTTGATCTAGACTAATATCGCTCATTATTTTTATACTAATATATAAAATTTATTATTCTAATACTTCTTCGGCCGATTTTTCCCCAATTCCCTTAATTTCCATCAATTCTTCTTTTGTCATCTTCCGAGCTTTTTCTACACTAATATCTGCATCGTCCAATGCATTCTGAACTCTTGAAGAAAGCTTCTTTTCCCCCTTTGTTTTTTTGGAAGTTTTGGTCTTTTCCGCTTTTTTCTTAGCCTCTTTCTCCTGTTTTTTTCTTTGCTTTTCAGTTTTTTCTTTTTTAGAAGTTTCCTTCTTGCTTGACTTTTCTTTCTTCTTATCAAGCATTTTTTCTTTCTTATCTATTTTATTTGTTTTGTTACCCTTTTTGATTCTGAATTTACCGACTGTCTTCTTTTCTTGCTCAACTGATTCTTCGTCCTCTTTTTTATCTTCATTTTGCTTCACAATTTTTACTTCCGTTTCAGAATAATCTTTGAATGTATGTTTCACTCCTTCTCCTCCATTGCCTACCAATACAGCATCTGCAAATAATTTCATAAATAGTCCAACAGACCCAAGGGCATCATCATTTCCAGGTACAACATAATCAATAACTTCGGGATTGCAATTAGTATCAGTTACTGCAATAATCGGAATATCCAGCCTATTGGCTTCGACTACCGCCCCTATTTCATACCTTGGATCTATAACAACCAAGGCTGTAGGAAGTCTTTTCATTCCTTTTATTCCACCATATAATCTATCTAATCTACCCCATTCTATCTTAAGTTTTGAAATTTCATATTTAGTTCTTCCTTCAATACCTTTATCAAATCTTTCTTCTAGTTTATCTAACTTTTTTAAACTCTTCTTAATAACTTTGAAATTAGTAAGTAATCCCCCTGCCCATCTATGAATTACATAATATGCGCCCGCCCTTACGGCTTCCTCTTTTACAATTTCTGCGGCTTGTCTTTTAGTTCCAACAAACATAACTGGACCTTGCCTAGCCGCTTCTGTTAGAAATCTTAAAGCTTTCTTTAGAAGTACAACTGTCTGAGATAAATCAATTATATGGATATCCTTTTTAGAAGCAAAAATAAATTTCTCCATTTTTGGATCCCATCTTTTTGTCTCATGACCAAATTGCGCCCCTGCTTTTAAAAAGGTTTGGAGCTCTGGAATCTCGACTGGATATCCCTTTTTTGACTTTTTGGGAGATGTACCCGAAGATTTATTAGTATCTTTTTTATTACTCATGTTTGACCTTTAATAAATAAACTTCCCATTATCCATCCCTTCAATACTTTCAGGGACAAGGCTTTGACAATGGTGTTGGATTTTGCTCACTATTATATCAAAGTAAATATATTTATTCCACAACTTCAACATCATCTGATTGTTCTTCTGCGTATGATTCTACTATTTCATTTGTAGTAGAAGTTTCATCTATTTGTGTCTCCTCATCGCTTTTAAACAGATTCTTATTTTCGTCTTCAACATCTGAATCGTTTGAAATTACTTCTAATTCTTTCTTTTTGTCAAATATGATTGTTTCAGGCCCAGCTTGAAGATTAGATTCCTCTTCTCCTTTTGTTCGTGCATCTAATTCAGATCCGACAGTTGAGCTAGAAGTCTGACTTAATTGTTTATCTGTATCCTGATCCTGTTTTATAGTCGTAGTTTCGCTATCTATAATGACAACTTCTTTATTTTCACTACCTGTACTATTTTCCTGATCTGATTCACTATAACTCGTATTTACGCCCCAAGAAGAAAAGGAATGCCAATTAAACCAAACATCAAATCTATAACTCCTTTCTAATTGAATACTAAAACCATCCTTAGAAATATCTAATACTTTGTATTTACCGACGAAATCAATAGGGGTAACTGTAATGATAGGTTCATATACATATTGATTCTGGAATTTAATTTTAATTAACTTATCACCACTTTTAATAACAGCTCTTCCAACAGTATCTTCGTTAAACAACACTGCACCTTTCATTTCCACATCTCCTTCAAATACAGCATCACCTAAGACTAGAAGTTCCCCTACCGTAATATTTCCTAAAATGTTTCCTTGAATCTCATCTCCAGATAATGAACCTTGAATGTTATCACCCATAACAGTTGAAACTTGATTCAAAAACCCTATCTCATGCTCTTCTAGAGCTCCTACATAAGTTAGATTCACAAACATCATAACTCTACCCTCGCCTAAATTAGTTTGCTCTACTTCTTCGATTGGTTTAGTAAGTTGATCTACGACCTTTTCAACTTTCTCTATCTCTTCGATATCTTCTTTTATCGTATCATCTACCTTATTGAACCCGTTACCATAAGAATACAAGTTTTCTTGTAATTCGGAATTTTTCTGATCCTTCAATTCCTCAATTTCTTCCATTAATATTTTTTCTCTAACTTTGAGTTCAGAACTTACCTCTTCACTGTCACCGCTAGTATTTTCATCAAAATCTTCTAGTGCAATACCAATAATAATAGATGGTTTACATGTTTTTTCTCCGCATTGCTTCATTGCATACCCTGCTTTTGAGGAAGGAACTAATCTATCACCTTTTTCAATTGGTCCATTTTCTGTAGTTACTTTCACGGGTACCCTACCTGCAAGAGCAACAGGTCTCATCTTGTCAACCTGATCTTCTTCCTCTATCAGATCTGACAAGGTAATACCTGGATTACTTGAAACTACACCTATAACACTACTTTGATAACTGTATTTGGTCTTATCAAGTATTATTCCTGAACCATAAATTGGAGCAACAACATCACCAGCAGAAATCGAGTCATTCATAACTTTATATTTCTCGGATAGATTCCTATTTCCAATCGTTGTAGAATCTGAGTGATACTGATTTGCATATACATTGTTGAAGCTTTTCTCTTTTGAACCAATATTTATACCTCCAACATACTCTCCTTCAGCTTCATCATATTCCGCTATATCAGAAGGCAAAAGGTCCTGATAAACCATACCGTCATTTGGATCATAAAAAGCTGTTCCTACGAATATCATTACCGTATCATCGCCTTTGTCAGGATCCCATCTTTCCAAAGCCTTACCTATGACAATTCCAGGTTTATCTGCCTTCATAGCAAAGCCAGATGTATCCGAACTTGTCACATAATCTCCGACCTCAATAGGCTTTGAATCCGATACTACCTTTACAGGAACTCTACCAGAAAGAGCAACTAAAACAGGTCTTCCTTCCTTTATGCCTCCATCATTTCCAATAACTTTTGCTGGCTTTGTAGAAACTACACCTATCAAACTATTCTCATATTCCATTTTACTCTTCCTAACTCCTGCTTCAATTGTTCCATCTATTGCCAAAACATCCCCAGCCTCAACACCTTCGTCATTTGTGTAGTAAATTTCAGCTAAATCAGCCCCAGCTGCAAGAACCTTTTGAATTGTTAAAGAGGTCCCGCCTGAAATTGTCGTTAAAACACCTTGCCCTCCACTTTCACGTATTGCTTGTAATCTTATATCATCTCCACTATTTAAATCTAGAACCACCGTCCTTCCGCAACTGTTTTCCCCATTATTACCGTCCTCGCTATAGACATAACAAGTAGATGCATCTACATCTGAAAAACCTGTTCCTGTATCTACTTGTAACCATACAGCACCATTTGTTTCTGTATTACCACCAGTTTGATCAATACCAAAATCGAAAGTAACTTCATATAAGCCATCTGAGTTAACTGTAACCTCATCATTTGCTAATGTATAGTTTGAGTTACTTTGTCTCTCTGTATCAATATTTATAACAGTAGGCTGATTATCCAAATCTTGGCCTCCTGCATTATCGTATCCATCCCATACAAACCCTTGCCCAGTTCCGCACTGTAAATCCCCATCTGCATCAGAATATATCAGATCACAACTTGCTAAGCTTGTTATTCTTGCATTCCCTTCCACATGCAACTCACTGTTTGGTGTTGTAGTACCTATACCAAGCTTTCCACTGGAATCTATTACAACTGGACTTGTATCAGAAACTTCGTCATTAAATCTTATACTCCCAGTTCCCTCATTAGTGATTGTAAAAGAAGGATTATCAACATTATCTAAGGAATAATCAAAGCCTCCGTTATCTGCAATAGTTAAGAAGTCCGTATCATTATCTTGCAAAACAAAATCGCCTGTTGACTGAAGATCAAATACAACATTACCAGTACTTGAAGATGCAAACTCAAGCCCATCTACATCCTCTATATTCATAACTTTGTCTCCATCGTTGTAGTAAACATTATCAAGAGTTGCTTGAGAGGCAAGAGTACTCCCCCCAATTTTTTCTATTTGTGTCCAAGACTGATTGCTAATTGTATTAGCAGCACTTACTCCAACGTCCTCTCCTTCCCCATTACACATTACTTCATAATATTCGTCTCCTGAAGTTGTTTCGAAAATTAAACTAGTGGAATTTGTAGCCCACTCATCTACATTATCAAAAGAAAAAGAATACGAGTCGGATGGAGTAACATAATTTGATCCATTAAGCCTAACTCTACAGCGAATATTTTTCTTCCTATTATTAGATTGATTTTCATGGGATATACTATAATCAACTCTATACCAACCAGCTTCATCCATATATACACGAGAATTATTTATAGTATTATTATGAGTAATTCCAGAATCCTTTCTAACTTCTTGATTCCAAGAAATTGCAACCGGAGTTGCTAAATTTAGATCTTGACCGCCAGCACTATCATAAAACTCACCTAAAACGAAAACTGGAATTGCCGATGATTTTATGACTTCGGTCCAAATGGCAGAACCCGTTGTATTATCAACAAGAATGAATATTTTATCGTCTAATGTATTCACCCAAACAGTTCCTACTGCATAACCATCTCCTGCATCTTCATCTACTGTTGGATCAACAGTTGAATCCACTCTTGAAGTAAAATTAAACCACTCATAAACACTTCCCGGTAACTCAACACAAATATACCCTTTATCATCTGAAGTATCATAATATTGGCGGCCTACCGTACTTGCATCACAGGTTGGAGCTGCTCCTAAATTCTCAAGCCTAAACTGCTCTGCTTCATTATTGTAAAAGACTATATTTCCTCCATCTAGCACAGAAAAGACATCTGTACTATCATCTTGCAGATTTAAAATATTGTTAGAAGTTGTTCCATTGCTTACATCAAGCGAAGCGTTAGGAGTACTATTTTGAATTCCTACATTTCCGTTATTATCTATAACAAACGGAGTACTATCTAGAGATTCATCATCAACCTGCAGACTATTACCACTACCCAAATTTTCCACAAAAACAACATCCCCTGTTGAATCGCCATCCTGTTGCTCTATTGACACTAATGCAGAACTCATTATATTTGTAGCATCATTTTGTTGAAGAATCTTTAACACTTCCGAAGTTCTATTCCCCGAAGACAAATCCGACTCAATATTTAAAGTTTGGTCATTTTGTCCCTCAAAAGTATCACTTTCTTTTGAATGCAAGAAATCACTTTCTTCTAGACCTCCAAGAGACTTTGAATTAAATGAATATGGAACTGCCGAAAAACGCAGTCTTGGATTATCGAATACCTCTTCAAAAGTACCACCAGTATCATCTGCATCCATTGCAATTTCTAAATACAGACTATCATCATTAAAATCAATTGAAGTTCCAAATGGATTTGAGCTTCCTAGTTTTACATTAATAATTCCGTTTTGGACAGAAACATTGTTCTGAGTTTCTGACCAAAGCAGGGTCCCCCCAGAGGATGCATCATAAATTCTGAAATTAAAATTGCAGGTGTTCCCACAACTTGCCTGAGAATTTGTACCATCAAGTTCCACAATTTTGGCCTGGAAATTAATTGTTTCATAGATTCCAGTCGCTCCAAATATTGTGAAACGGAAACTTAGAAAAAATAGAATTATGAAAAGAATAGAAAGAATATATTGGTTGTACTGTTTATGATGTTTATTCAAAACCATTAGTTTTAGTTGCAAACAGTAAAATACTTTAAAAAGTGCATATAATATGCTCTTTAGCATAAAAATTTTTCGAAGAAAAGTCAAGAGGAATACCAGAATAACAAAATTAGTTCAAGCTTGTTTAACATAATGCACTCATTAAATTTGACACTATAACAAAAAGAATTTATGATAGATTAGTATATATTGTTATGTATAAATATGTTATACGTAATCCAATCCATATTTGCACTTTAAATCTTAACCTACTGCCAATGAAAAAGCATTTCGTAGCAAAAAAAAGTATTGCAGTTTTTACATGTATAGCAATTTTTGTTATGCCCCTTTTAACAGGCTTTCCCAAACATGCTTATGCTGCAACTTTAACAGATGTGTCTGTATCTCTTACAAACGAATCTGTTTCATCAACAGATAATATCGTAATTACATTTACTCCAAATACTGCAATTTCAAGTGGTTCAATTTTAGAAATAGCTTACGAAGAAGATTCAGCAGGTCCTGATGGGTTTGATGGAGGAGCGCAACTAACTAATGGAGATGTAGTAGTGACTGGTACGAATATTACTTCTTCAACAGAATCTGACTTTGCAGATGGATATTTTAAAAGTACTATTCAAGCATCTGCTAATGTAACCACTACAGTAACAATTACAATAGACGGTGCTAACGAACTAACAAATCCAACTGCTTCAGGAAACTTTAATTTCTCTGTATCTGTAGATATAGGAGGTGCAGGTAGTACATATGATTATGGCGCTGGGCTAGCCTATGTTGGAGACGATAATGATGTTGAGATTACAGCTATTGTCCCTCCCGTTATTGATATGGAATTATATCAAACTGGAACAGACTCTGAACTTGTTGATCCAAACACATGCAGCCTTGGAACTCTTTCTTTGAACCATGTAAAAGACTGTGACTATGATTTGGGATATGCTACAAATAATACAGCTGGATTAACAGTACAAGTAGAAAGAGATGGATTATTAGATGACGGGCTAGGAAATGATATTAATAATGTAACAGACGGTGCTGTAACTGCAGGTATTGAAGAATACGGCTTTCAAATTACAGATCCTGGTGCTGGAAATTGTTACACAACATTAACGTCAAGTTATGATGATGGAAGTGATGAAGAAGTTCCAGCAGGGCCAGCTAATTTCTTTATAACCGATGCAACTTGTAATGGTACTACAGTTGGACAATCAGCTGAACGGATTGAGGTTTCTCATAGGGCGTCAATGGATACGAATACAATCGTTGGAAGTTATGATCAACTAGTCACCTATACTGCCTATACAAATTAGTACTTAATAATTTTTTAAAAAAGAACTCTCGACATTGAGAGTTCTTTTTTATATATTTTAATATACGTATTTTTACTTTTTGATTTCTTTTTTAATGATAAAACGATCTACTAGATATATAATAACCATTTTTACAATCTGTATTTTTTACTTATTCTTACTTATAACAAAAACATATGCCTTACCAATTGGACCTGACAAATACTATATAGATGGAATTTTAGGGGAAACTGTAGAAAAAGAACTAACAATTTATGGAAAACAAGATTTAGATCAAGAACAAAAATTATATATTTCAGCAGTCGGTATGGAAAAAATTGGAGAAGAACATGAAAGGACCTTTTACTATCCTGACCCAAACGACATGTCTGAGCCTGCAAATTGGATTACAATAAATAAAACAGAAGGTATTATTAGACCTGGCGATACAATCGTAGTACCATGGAGAATCACAATCCCAGAATCAGTAGGTGAATGCGGGACTTCCTTAGCAGCTATAATGGTTTCAAATAAACCAACAGAGGATCAACAAAAAACAAGTAAGATTGATGTGGCCAAAGAAATAATTAGCCAAATTCATATAAATCTACCTTCTCAAGAAGGTGAGAATTGCGAGGAAATACTTTCTGTGTTTGACTTCTATGTCAATAAGAAAAGCATACTTGGATTTAAAATTTTCAACTATGATAACGTCCCTTTTGTTACCAAGCTTGAGAATAACGGCAAAAAACTTGTAAAAGCCCCAAAAGGATATATAGAAATCTTTGGAATTGGTGACAGAGAAAGTGTTCCCTTTAATGATGCAGAACTAGATGTATACCCGGAGTCAACAAGGAAATTTGAGAATACTTGGCTAGATGAAGAATATCCTCATGACGGCAACTTTTTTAATAAGCTTGGCTACGAATTAACTCATCTAAAAATTGGAAGGTATAAAGCAAGACTTGGTATTACAAAAAATGTTGAAACACAAATTATTGCTCATGATACTTTTTGGATTATTCCATGGAGAATTGTGCTATTTATTCTGTTTGTATTTGCAGGAGGCTATGGAATTAGTAAAATCGCAAATAAGAAAAAAGAATCCAAACTGAAGAAAAAAATTAAAGAGGAGATAAAAGCCAAGAAAAAATAAATTAATACACTTGCTAATAAGTTCCAATCAGAGTGAATGTAAGTTCATCTTTATAATCAGATTCTGATGGAGTATTGGTATCTGATTTTGCTTTAACATATAAAGCCGCCCTACCCTCGTAAACAGGGTTTCCTGAAGTATTGTAGATATTTTTAGGAGTAGTTGACAAACCACCAACAATGTCTCCTCCGTTTCCAAAACCAGACTCAACATTTAATGGCCCCAACATTGTTTCGTAAGAAAGATATTCAACTAATCCAAAACCACTTGCAACAGAAGTCAAATCCACATCCCAAGAAGAAATTGTGTAGTTAGTGGTATTACTTCTAAGTCCATTATAATCATCTTCGATTTGTACAAATAAACCACCTTCTGCATTAGTACCAATATCAAGCCAAATTAAATTTCCAGCAGTATTTATTATCCCTGGATTAAGCACCTTTAAATTTACTGAATAAGGACTCATTGTCTCAACAGAATTACCGGTATTATCGGCGATATCAATATCAAAATAAATTTGTGCATTTGCTGTTGTTGCTGTTTCTGTGGGACCAGGTGGAGACTGAGTAAAATCACCATGCAAAGCTATAGCTCTAATTTCATAAGATGTATTCATTCTTAACCCTAAGATATTAAAATTAGAAGCTGTACTTTCCCATGAACTTTCTGTTAAAAAATCATTAATATCGTGGGAACTAATATCTTCAACAATAAAAGTAGAGCCATCAATATAACTCCACTCTGAGTCTCCGACTTCTTTAATTTGGATTGTATACAAAGTATCTGGTGGATTATTTTGTGTATCTATTTCAAATCTTGCCCTATCATAACAACCGCCTTGCCCACAAAGCATAACCATGCCATCAGGATTCACATCTACATCTGTACACTGAGTAAATCCATCCGTAACAGTTTCAAAACAAGAAATTATTGGGACATTTGCAACAAGAACGTTTGGTGCTCCAGGAAGAGCTTTGTAATTCGTAGACTCGAATCTATCATCACTTATTGGCTCACCTGCAAGTCCTAGTAACTTATATTCATCTCCCCCATCATTAGTACCACTCACTCCTCCTGCTGAGCCAAAACTAACTCCTATCATCTTGTAATTTGAAGATTGTGTTTCTTCGGCAGAAATTTTAAAAACTGATAGAAAGAAAAAAGTGAAAATAACTATAGCAGCGACTAAATATAGAATTCTTTTCATTTTCAGAATCAAGTCTGATAATATTAAGATAATTAAATATAAAATAACAGATTCCAAGATACTAATCAATTACTATGAAATCATCGAATCAACATGTTCTAGATAAAAAATTCAAATTACAAATAATTGGTCTGTTGTGCACAACAATAATTTCTACAATAGTATCAATTCTTCTTTTCTACAACAAAAAAAGCACTCCAGAAGTTTTGGGAGATATTGCAACCCAGGCTAATGTTTATGGTTGCCGTCTAGATCTAACAGTTAAACCAGAAAAACGAGAAATAAATAATTGGAGTACAGATCTAGATATTGAAATATACGATGAAACAAATACTATTCTTAAAGGTACATATTCAACTACAACAAATAATTTAGGAAAGGATAGTACTAATATTTGCGAAGACCTAATCCCCCCAATCTATTTAGATACTGGATACTACTATTTTTATATTAAAGGTAAATCACATATTTCTAAAGAATACTCTCTTGTTTATGCATTCGAAAGAGTACTTACAACAATTGATTTCAGTACAAATAATAAACTTTTAATTGCAGGAGATACTAATTCTTCCAGAGACGATGAAATAAACTCACTTGATATTACACATTTAATTAGGACGCTTCATAAAAGAAACGGGATAGACCCTGAATATAATGATTCATATGATTTGAATTTAGATGGAATAATTAATTTCGATGATACAAATATTTTAATTGATAACTTTTATCTAGTTGGACAAAACATACATTAAAAAATTATTAAAAATTTTTATAATATCGTTTTGGTTTTTATTAATATCTATTAAATATTCGAACGCTGCTACCTTCGAATTGGTACCCTCAACCGCTATATTTACTGATTGCACTAATACTATACAATTAATCATTGATTCAACTGAAGAAGATGTGAATGCAGCAGATATTGAAATTTTCTTTGATCCAAAAAGAGTAAAAATACAGGATAGAAATTACATTAAACCAAAAATTCAAATACAGGAAGGAGATGCATTCGAAACTTATTGGGGAAATAAAACTAACAACGAGACAGGACAAATACTACTTGCTGCAGGATCTCTCCCAGATCCATCAATAACTTTATCATCAAGAGTAGTATTTGCTGAAATTACTTTTTCATATCGCGGACCTGAGGGACACTCCACAACTTTTGAAATCAGATTTAACGGAATTGGGAATACTATTGATAGTAATATTGCAGATACAACTACTGGTAATGATCTTCTCACTTCCGTCCAAAATGGAGTTTATTCATTCGTAACAGGGAATAAATGCTTTGAGGACCACCCACAACTCACTCCCTATCCTTTCGATAATGAGTATACAAGTTCAACAGTCTCTCCCGAATCTACTACAACTCCCACAACTACAGAAATAAATTGCCCCGAATGTCTTCCATCTATTAGTTCAACACCTCCAAGTGCAACTGAATATATTCAAACTCAAGAACAAATTACAACTAAATGGTATGAAAAATTAAAAAATAGAATGCTAGAGAGTACTCAAACTTCAGTAATATCAATTCTATGTTGCTGCCTTACAATCCAAATACCTTTATTATTGATTGTTATTAAAAGAAGAAATAAACAAAAGGAAAGGAAGATTAATTACCACCTTGCTTCTGAGATAAAATAGCATTTACTACCTTTGAATCTTTTTGCAAATCCTCAATAAATAAAACATGTTCTAAATTAATTCTCATTTCGTTGGATGGGCCATGAACCTCCCTGCCCAAAGCAACCAAGGATAATTTTTCTCCCTCCTTCTCATATTCTTGGAGATTCTGTGTTTTTTTGTCGGCCTGAAGATAGTACACATCACGTAAAGTAATGAACGTCGAATCAATTCTCGCAACTTTCCCAAAATAAACTTGATTATTATCCAAAAATACCGCTTGATATTCCGACAAATTATCTGAAGTTAATCCAAGAACTTTCTTCTGTTTATACTCGATTGTTTTTGAAATACCTACATAACCCAGCAATAATGTAGTAATAACTACAGTAATAATAATTAAAGCAGGACGAATTTTTTTATTATTATTTTTGTCCGAATCCAAAACGAACTTATATAATATATAATTTGAATCTAACTAATATTAGAAAGGATTGTAAAACTTGTCAATATTATTTATGGAACCTGTTGCGGAGTTGCTTCCGGTATTGGAGTAGGAGTAGGGGTACTACCATAATAATAATCGAAATAACCTAAAGGTTGCGGAGTCGGGGTTTGAGAATGTAAGCCACCTGTCTGCTCATCATAAAGGAAGTCATTGCCAGTATATGGAAAACCTGGTTGTACTTCTAGGCAATAATATCCATCCTCACAACCTACAGACTCGTCATATTCAGGTAGTAAAACCTCATATCCAGATGCCCCTGCATCCCCCCAAACTAAAACAGAAAGAGTAGGATCTGGTTCACCATCACCATCAGCATCACACGATGCATCTACATTCACAGAAAAGTAACCTTCGTCTGTAAATGAGTATGTATTTTGACATGGGCTAGATGCGTATATCATTTCTCCATTAAGGGGAGTATCAATATCCCAATCAAACTCTCCATTGCCATTTGTATCCAAAAAAACATTTCCGGATATATAAATATTCTCCGGAAAAGGTGTAGGGGTTGATGGTGGTGCACCTGTTGCGGTAGCAATAGGTGTAGGTTCCTCTGTTGGTGTAGCTGTTGGTGGAAGTATCCACTCACAAGTATCATTATTACAATTAGGTTCACTATCACATTCTTCCGTGCCTTCCCAAACAAATCCGTCACCGCAAGAAGCTTCAACACACATTAAATCATTTTCTTCGTCTGTTATACAAGCATCTGTATTTATCCAGTTGCCATCATCACACTCTTCGCCTATTTCCACTTCACCATTTGGGCATTCTGGGGGTACCCACTGCGAAGTAATTGAAGGTAAATATAAATAATAAGTCATTGGATTAGTTATAGTTATTGTACCTGAGCTTGCAAGAGATGATGTTGCTTCAATTGTAGGAGGAGTAAACAAAGGCAGATATTCAATATCCAACTGAGATGCCATATCCCTATATCCTATTTCCTCTAGGTCTTTTACAGGTGGATCCTCATATCCATGAATACTGTTGCTTCCTGCAAACTCAAAATCTCCAATGCCAACCGTATCGACTAATTCTGGATCCGTACACATATCATCATGTAGAGATGAATTGTATTCTGGGAAAAAGGCATCAAAGTTTTCCATAGTATTTCTCATTAATATATTAAATTTTATCCAAGACTATAAGAGATGTCAACTAAAAATAGAATAGTGCTATTGAATTGTTATATATATCTATAGTCAATATTTATACAAATATTATGGGTTTATACTAAATCTAGATTAATTCATATTTTTAATAATCATCAAGCAAATCCCCAGAGGCTGATACTTGCATCTCCTCCTTATTAGCTGAATCTATTTCAATCAAATCACCTTCTTGAATCTCATTTCTTTCTTCTTCGTCCTTTTCGTCTTCAGTATCCTTCTGCTGCCTAATACATTCCGGATCCGCTCTATCACACTCCTTAAACACCTCTATCTCCTCTATACTTCCATCACTTATAAATATATTCCCTTCCTCCACACCAAATGCATGCCAATTAAACAATATCTCGGCATCTAACTTTCTGTCTATTTCAATTAAAAAGCCACGAGTGGTTTCTTCTGCAATTCTATATTTAAAATCCTCATCAAAGACCACATCTCCTTTCGGATTAATTAACACAATCGGCTGGTATTGGTATTCATTCTCAAACTCTACATATACCTCTCTGTCTCCCTTCAGTATCTTAGCCTGTCCCACTGTGTCTTTGTTGAATGTAACTTGCTCTTCCACTACTATACTTCCTATAAATAATGCATCTCCTGTAACTCGTATGCTGTCTACTTCTATACCTCCCATCATATAGTAATTCATGTCCATACTCATCAACTTCTCTCCTAATAACTCTTCTCCTTCTCTCTCCTCAAGTATCTCATTTGCTCCTACCTCTCCACTCATGTCCTCTACTTCCTCTGGAT
>WJKM01000015.1 GCA_014729085.1 Candidatus Dojkabacteria bacterium
ATTTCAATACCACTATGGTTTAGTAATAACCTTTGTTGATATGCCAGAATATTATTATCACCAGAATTTCAATACCACTATGGTTTAGTAATAACATTGGAAAGCGACATATATGATATTGGGTGTGATTAATTTCAATACCACTATGGTTTAGTAATAACAGAGAGTATACTAGACAAGATTAATGAATCAGCTATATTTCAATACCACTATGGTTTAGTAATAACCCATAGCTATACCATGCCAGATTGCCTTCCAGTCTAATTTCAATACCACTATGGTTTAGTAATAACGAACCATCACCAGAACCATGACCAGAACCATGACCAATTTCAATACCACTATGGTTTAGTAATAACCAACGCCAGATTTGACGTTCTAGATGTATAAATTTTAATAAATTAACTTATTTTTCGCAATGTGTTGAGGCTTTTCAAGTTTATTTTTCCCAATTAAATTGTCAAGGAGCAAAAAAATTCAAAAAAATGGTCTTTTGTTTTTCTATTAGGCCACTTTGAATAGATTAACAGGACTATTTTTCTGGGTCAAATCATATTTGTAATTTCGTTTTTCTCTACTCCTATGACCTCTCTATCAAGCCATTTTTCATTCCCAAGATTATAAAAAATTACTGAATCCTCTTCTTTATTTATTTTTTTCTTAAGTTCATTTTTGATTATCTTGTATTCGGCATCTGTTACTTGTCCTTCAAATACACTATTTTGTACCCAGTTTAGCTGAGTTTTGAGGTATTTATGAAGTTTCGAACATTTTTTTGCTTCTACGTCATAGATTACTATTAAATACATTTTTATGTCTTTTAAAATTTATTTTCTAAGCTGTATGGTTTATATTGTTTTTCACCCATGAAGTGTTTTATCAATTTATAGCATTCAATTCTAATTAATCTTTTATTTGAAATATTTCTTTTAAGTTTTGGGTGTTTTTTGGTTTGATTTAATCGATTGTCAAATTCTTGTAAGAATTTCACTCTACCCTTTTCATTTAATAAACAGAAGTTTTTCTTTTCGTCAAAATCAGAAATTTTTATCATATTTTTATTTATCAATTTGAATATAAGTCGGAAAGTCATGTCAGGTTTGAAAACTTCTGAAATGTCTAGACATAGAGAAAATCTTTTTTCTGAAGGTTCGTGCAAATACGCTATGGTTGGATTTAGTTGAGTATGATAGATTTGTGAAAGCGTCTGTGTATAAAGAAGTGAATTTGCAAAACTAATTAGAGCATTCATTGGATTATTTGGCGGTCTGATTTTTCTAGTTTCCATTTGAAAGTTTTGCGGTAGTAATCGTTCAAATGATGAATAAAAATTATCCCATATCCCTCCCTCTACAGATAACATTTCTTTTATGTCTTTCACATTTTTTATTTTTATAGTTTTTGAATTAATTCTATTCCTAATATCTTTTAAATTTGCACCATGTTTAGAGTAATGTCTTAAAACGTACAAAAGGTTATTAGCAATTCCTTCGACAAATTTTGAGGCTAGAGTTATTCGTTTTTTTAGATTTGTATAAAATTCTACTTGTTTCACTAATAGTTTTCCGGATACATAACCCTCTTTTGGTATGAAACTTCCTGTATAAAAACCATAATAATTAAAGATATGAAGAATTATTTGTTTTTGAGAAAGAAAATTTAGAAGTTTAGTATTTAGGGAAGTTTCACCAAGTAGATAAATTGTTTTAATGTTTTCTACAGGAATTACCTTCTTGATTTCTTTGTTTTTGAAAAGCAAAGTATTGTCCTTACGTGATAATTTTCCTGATTTTGTTATGTAGAGATTAGAGTTCATTTATTAATCTTAAGAATCTTAATAAATCATTTAGCTGTAGCAAAATTCAAAATATGCACATTTTCTACATTTTCTTTTGTTTATCACAGGAGGGATTTGATCTGAATTTATCAGGGTTTTGATTTTTTGTATTATCATTTCAAGCTCTTTTTCTTTTTCCAAGGTTAGGTTTACTTCTTTGTCGTCCCTATTATCTTTGAATTTAAGTTTTCCTGTCTTGATGATTCCAGCTTGTTTGAGTTTCCAAAGATAAAATAAAAGCTGATATTCAGACGCTTTTACGTCCGAATTGGATTTTTTGTATTCGATCAAGTAGTCGCCTTCTATTTTATCAATTTTGACTCCATTTATCATTTTTTTGTCTTCGTCTTTTTCTTCGAATTCTTTGTGGTAGTATTTTCCGAGTTTAACGAGGTCAGAGGTGTGTTCGGTTTTGAGCTTATGGGCGTGGAGATAGCATTGTCTTTTACAATGAAAAAAATAATTGATCAAAGTTCCATTCATGTTTCAAGTTATATTCTCTGATTCGAAAGTATTGTCGTCAATAATTAAGCCTGATCTATAATTATATGTAATATCAACTATGCTGTAGAATTGTTTTTCAAGACTATTAGCTTTTATGATTTTTGTCGGAGGTAATTTTTTATAAAGCCAAAGAGTAATATCAATTAATTTTCTTTTTCCTTGTCTTGTAAACAGATCCTCCTTGGATTTTTTATAATCTGAATATAACCAGCAAGGAATTTTGACTAAAGATTCATCGATATCTCTGAGAGAGTAATCTTTGCTAACATAAAGTTTCAAATTTTGTAATATCTCATTGTAAGAGTTATATCCTTCTGCAAATTTTGAGGTGTGTTGTTCTCGAAGAAGTCTATCTTGTTCGAAAATTTCTGTAGTTGATTTGTCTAACCATTTATTATAGACGCTTAGTTCATGATAGCCTGGATCTAACACCTCGTATGATTTTTGAAGAGCAAATCCTGGATATGGATAGTATTTGACTTCTTTATACGGATAGTCTTTAGCAAATTTAAAAGGATTAATTTTTTTGTAAATATATATTTCACCTTTATTACTAATTTTTTTCCTTCTGTTAACTCTTCCAAATCTTTGTATCAAAGCATCAATAGGGGAAACTTCAGTGATCAATACATCAAAATCAATATCGAGACTCATTTCTACTACCTGAGTAGCTACTAATACAAAATTTTCCTTTTTTATTGAGTCAAAATAGTCTTGCAGGTCATTATTTTCTGGCTTTTTAGTTTTATCTTCTTTCTTTTTTTTATCATTGAGTAAATCCAGTCTATAAAAAATTTCTTGTTCCTTTAACTGTCTATGTTCTTTTGTGAAAGTAGAATGGTACATCATAGATTCGACTTTCTTTTTTTGTAATAAATCAAACACTTTCTTTGCATCATTTACCGTATTACAAACTACCAGCATATTTTTCTTTTCTTTCTTAATTTTATTAGAAATAAATTCTATATCTTCAGTGATTGATTTGTCTTTTAGATATAAATCGTTGGCTTTCTTTCTAAATAGTTCCTGTTGAGTTACAAGATTGTATTTTATATTTTTTGTAAAGAGAAATTCTTTTAATATGTCTGGAATTGAAGCACTCATAATACACCAAGCGATTTTGTACTTTTCTAGGCATTCAAGAATCTTCGTTAAAAATCCTAACATTTTCATATCGTAACTATGAATTTCGTCAAAAATCACCACTGAATCAAAAATATTGTTAATGGACATAGGATATCTTCCAATGTTTGAGAAATATTTAAGAAATCCATCTAAAGTAGAAACTGTTAGAGGTTTACTAAATGTAGCATGCCAGTTCTTCTCAGATTTGTATTCTTCTTCGTCTAAATGATCCTCTATGAGCTTTAAGTCCGAATTAGAATGGATTAATCCACAATCATTCCTTCTAAATAAATTAACCATCCTATCAAATAATTTATTACTTGTTACTTGAGTTGGTAAAGTATATATAATTTTTGAAGCTTTTGAATTTAAGTTATTCAATGCCCATAATAAAGATCCTTCAGTTTTACCTTCCCCTGTTGGAATTTCAACTAATACGTTACCTTTTATGTTGGATAATTCTTTTTGAAATTTGTGTAATTTTATTTTCTTAACTTCCCATATGGTTTTTAATTTTTTTTCTATATCATTTTGGTTTGGTATTTTATCCCAATATATCTTTATGGGTTTATCTTCAGATTGTTTTGCAGATGCTTGCCAATCGGCTATATTTAACGCCCCGCCAAAGAAGCTGAACAAATCACGCAAATTTTTAGTAACTTTTAATTCAAAATTACTATGTAGTTGGTTATGAAAATTACTTTGAAAGTCAGGATTATCTTTTATTTGTTTGAATTTAAATTTGTAACATAATTTTTTATTTCTGTATTTTTTAAATATTTGCGATAGATCGTCAACCAAATTATTTAACTCTGAATAAATAAAAGTAAATTTATTGGAAAACTTACTGTCTATAAATAAATTTTTTTCTAAAGCTTTATGATGTGTAGCTATTGCAAGATATAATAGGTTTAAATTTTTAGTGTCTGATTTTCGCCTGCTAAAATTACTTTTTTGTAACTTTAGCTCAATATCAAAGTCTTTTATTTGTTGAACATATGCTAAGGAATAATATTCATGTCTAGTATATTTATTCTTTCTGTCGAGGTATAATTGGGGATATCGTTGTTTATCATTGCTGCAGATCATCCCTTGGAATTCCTCAGTTGCTTTTCCAAAATCATGAAAAAAAGCAGCAAAAAACAATAAATCTTTAGCTTTTTCTATATCATATGCGGTTAGCTTACATATCTTCGAGAGTTTATAATCATTATTATTTATATACAACATAATCTCTTCAACTACTCCAATTGTATGGTCTCGTAAAGATATATCAGGATTAGTTTTTGCGTAAATCATATCTAGTAGAATAATAAATTTGTATCCTTTTCTTTATCCTTGTAGACTCTGATTTTTTCTTTTAGTTCAATAGTACAATTGTAAAATTCTCTAATATAAATTGGATCTATTGGTTTCCTGATTCCTCTGACATTATTTTGTTTCCATTCAGTTTTAAAGGACTTGTGTATCAAATAATCTTGGGGATAAATTATTATTGAGTTGCTTTTTAGGTCGCTTTGCACATTAAAGTCTAGAAATTCGTCTTGATCCTTTTTATATGGAATTACAGAATCAATCCGTTTTTCTTTTACTTCAGATAAATTTCTTTTTTTTACATCAGTAATGTTTACTATTTCATCATCCATACCCAAACTAGGAATTCTCTGTGGGTTTTTTAAATTTGTCAACAAATTTTCAAATATCTCTTCAGCGCTAATTTTTAAATAGATAATATATTTTGCTCTATAATTTTTAACTCTACGGATGACATTTCTCCCATGATTGGAATCCTTTAATGACTTAAAAGTCCACAAATCTTTCGTTTCTCCTAATAATGATTTTATTACGACTGAAACTTGTATATCTTGATTCAGTAAATCATAGTAGTCTTTCTCAGAACCTCTTGAGATGTTTGTTAGGAAACCTAGAATATGGGTTCTAGTAGGAGCTAAAAAAGTTTTGTGATAAGTTTTAAAGGTTGGAATTTTAAATGAGTTAAACACTCCACTTAAACTAAATCTTAGGTAATTGGTCATAATTATTTCTTTAAAGTATCTAAAGATTGATTAATAGTTGTAACTTCTATATCAGTTTCTTCTTTAATTCTTTTTCTAATTATAGGTTCGTTTTTAAAAATATCACTTCTTAATCCAACACTAATTGAATTTGTTGTGTATTTAAATTCTTTAATTGCTTCTATAATTGGATCTAAGTTTAGATTAACGCCACCTTTATCATTAATTTTAATAGTAAATGTATTTAACAAGAAAGGATTTCCGTATTTTTGATTTGTTACGATTACAAATTTGAACGAAAAGTCATTTAATAATCTAGCTTGTTTTGCACCTCCATTAAGATTTTTAATAGCTTCTATTAACTTATTTATTCTAGAATTTTTCTTGTCTTTATCCAAAACTTTTTCTATTTCATATGTATATTCATTGATAAGATTACCAATTGCACTAGTGTCAATAAGAATTGAGCCATTCATAAAGTTAAAAGTATCTACTTCTACTTGTACAATATTTCCAGATTTACCTTTTCCCTTTGTATCCTGTTTTCGTGTTAAATAATCCTTGTGACCATTGTATTTAAGCAATGAGACTGCGGGACTAACTTTCACGGGTGACCATCTCCTACCATAAATGCCATCTTCTTTTGGAAGCATGTATCCAAATAAATCTAAATCTATCACATCTGTAATTAAATTTTTATGTTTTCCTTTAATAATTTCTGTATTTTTTCCTTTTTTATTAGACTTTAGAACTCCTTCAAGTTTGGGGTTTCCAGCTTCATTTACTGCGGTAAGATTTTCACCTAATTGATGCAAAGTGTCTTTCATATATCTTCTCAATGCTTGACCAGAAATATACACATATTGTTCGTTATCGAAACCCTTTATTTTTTTAATTGTGGTTATATTTCCTCCTATCCCTTCATCTCCGTTTAGATTTGCAATTTTAATTTGAGTAAGATAATTAATTTGGAAAAATTCTTTTTCTTGTTTTTGACCTGTCATAATTAAATAGCTATTAAAAATTTAAAATAATTATTCTTTTTTATTTTTATAATATTGACCAGTTGAGTAGCCAGAAATAACATATAAAGCAAGGTAATCTCGGATTAGAAAAATTTTTTTATTGTTTGCTACAATATTGAGTAGTGCATCAAAGCTGGGATGAAAATCTTTACTAAATTTAAATCCTTCATCCCCATCTTCATCACCTTCCTCTTTTAGATGTTTGAATCGGAAATCTCTAAGAAAACTGACTAATTGCTCTTTATTATTTACAGCTCGCAACACAAAAATTAAATCTTTATTATCTGTATTTCCTAGGAACCTACCGATCTCTTTTCCAACTATGTAACATAGTTTATGTATTAGCAAGTCTTCTGAATCATCACCTTGCGTGAATTTTATATAAGTATCTTCAAAATCTTTTAATGATTTTGGAAGAACAAACGGGTGTTTTTTTTCGTCCATATTTTGTAAGGTAAATAAATTAAATTGAAATTTGAAATAATAACTATGAAGTGGTTTAAATGAGAGGAATGTCTCAATAAAGTTTTGATATAGGATTTTATCACTATCCTCTTGATTTATGTTTGCACCATTAGCAAATAAAGTAAGTAAACAATCAAATTTCCCAATACTTCCTTTTTTTGTTAAAAAATCTAGTAAAGGTAGAGCGTCTATTTTTTTAGTTTGAATTTTATTTTTATTGTCCTGGAGTTCTTTGAATAGTCTGAAAAGTTTATTAAGCTCTGAGTACGATTCTAAATTATTTTTTATATTTTTCTCTTCAAATGAAATAATTGAGCTTCCCTTAAATATATCTAAATCATACTCTTCTTTTGCTGTCTGTTTCTTATTTGTAAACTCAAGATACAAACCCAATAATAATTTTAATCATTTATCTTGATCCCCATAGGTCCAGATATTATAATCTATAAATTTTGAGTCTTTGTCCTCAATTTGGTGAAAATTACTTGTTCCCTGTTTTGTAGTGGGTGGATCAGTATTTGGATCATCAACTATTGTAACTTTATTATCATTAATATGAAGTTCTTTCTTAATATCAAACAGATTTTTTAGAGAGTATGAATGAAAGTAGTAATATAATTTCTTATCTGTTTCAGAGAAAAATTTAGCTACTCTAGAACCTAATTGGTATATTAAGTCACACCATACACATATATTATTGGAGCTTGTGTTTAAATAGTCTTCAAAGTTATTAGCTCCTCCGAGCCCACCATCGAATGGTTGAGTAAGTAAAGATGTTTCGCCCGTGGCATTATTAAGTTGACAAATATCACATAGAATCTTTTTTTCTTTTACATCAACTCTTTTTTTTACCTCTTGTTCGATATATTCATCCTTAGTTTTTAATATATTTACATTTCCATTTTTTGCAACCAAGTTACTAATACTTTTTATTGTCTTTTTTTGATTATCAATATTGATACTATTTGAATAACTTTCCAGATTGTTCTTTATGTCTTCACTAATAGCTTCCAAAGTAAGTTTGTTCCCTTTTGAATCTTTTAGGGAGGCTATATTTTCATAGGAATATTTCCATTTCATCTCTTGTTTTGAGGCTCCAACAAAGTTAATTTTTTTATATTCAATAACTCTTCTTTTCGCTTTATCCCAATACAAACGTTTATTTTGAGGATTAAATGAAAATAAGCTTTTAGCATAAAATGTGTATATTTGTTTAAGAAGTGACTTAATACTTTTTTTATTTGCAACTACTTCAATTTGAGTATCAGTCAAGTTTATATCCCCATCAAAATGCAATTCTCCTTTATTATCTAATTCATCATAAATAAGCAATAAATTCACCATTCCATTATCATAAAGAAAATCTCTTTTTTTGAAAATTAATTTTTTGATTTCTTGTGACATAAATTTTACTTAATAATTATACTTATTCTACTCCACCCCACCGACACCTGTTGTCACTGGGCATAATTTTCTAATATTTCATTACAATATTTTTTCACTTTTTCTCTAACTTTTTTAGGATATAAAATAATTATATTTTTTCCATAGCTAATTATCCATTTGATGAAACCTTGATTTATTGCGGTTTCGCATTTGTAAAATTCCCAAAGTTTATCTTCTTTATATTTTTTAATTTTGTTACTGAATTTTTCTTTTACCCATTTTGCTTTTTGTTTAGTCACCTTGAATTTTACTTTAGTGATTTTCCCACCTTTTATAATATTCCAATACTTGTCATTGAAGTATTTTTTAATATCAAAACTATCATCTTTAAATTTTTGATCAAGTATTTCCAAATTTTGAATTCTACCTATAAAGAAATCCCTAAATTTTTTTCTGTTTTCACAAAAGGCTACCAGATAAAATTCACCTTCATAGCTGTAGACGTGGTAGGGATGAATTTTTCTTGTAGTTATTTTGTTGCTGTTAAAAGAATCATATTTGATTTTTACAATGAAATTGTTTTTTATTGCATTAATAAGCTTGCGTATTGTCTGCCAATCAAATTTTCTTATTTTTTTTATTTCCAATATTAAGATTCGGACAAAAATATTGTATATCCTCTCCAAGATTTTCGAACAATTTGCATAAAATATTTTTAACTGTTGTATAAATTGGACTATCCTTGTATTGATCAAGCAAGTTAGTCGAAAATACTAAAGAAAATAATTCTTCTTCGGAAAGTAAATAATGCGGAAGATTGAACATTTTATCTGAGTATGAGTATTTATCATCTTTCAGTTCAATCGGAGCATTAAGTCTACATTTCATTTTTTCAATATCTCTATAGAAAGTCCTTTCATGTACTTCAAACTTTTCAATATATTCATCTTTAGTTAAATATGCGGAATTTTGTATTTTATTATGTATCCAGTTTATTCTTTCAAGTTGTGTAAAAGAGGACATTATTTTTTTTCTAAAATTAATTTAGTTTATAATATTCATAAACCCAAATCCAGCACTATTTTTTTCACCAAAACCACAATCTAAACCAAAGTTTACTATTTGTTTTACTAATTTAGATTTTATGTTCGGTACAAATTCCCAATAACTAGCAGCAATTTTACCTTTTTGATAAGGAACCAGAGCAAAGTTTTTAAATTTAAAATTTTTGATAAGGTTTATTTTTTCATCTACTTGAGTATTATTGTACTTATTATATTTTCTTATTAAATTTATATTTAAACCTTCCACAAAGGCATTAAGGGGCATACCATTATTCCAAAGAAGTTGTTCCCTATCGCTTTTTATATTAAATTTTGTAAATAAATGTTTATGAATAGTAATCACAATAGGCGTTGCTGTTATTAGAACTAAATTGGTTTTGTTGTAGAAATTATTTAAAGCTTTTGAGTTTTCTATTTGAAATTTGTATTTTCCTAGATTGATAATTGGTTTTGAGTTTAAATATCCATTAAGTGAATATATTAAATCTTTTTGTGGGGAAGAAAATAATATATTTAGTTTTGAGCTTTTCTTGAATTCTTTATTTTTTTTAAAGGGAAATATGTTTGAAAAACAGAAATATTTATATCCTTCTTTTAAATGAATTTTATTAAGTTTAATAGCTTTGAATATTTTGTAGAAAGTAGATTGTATATGATGTTTAGAAATAGGTTGAGGTGTATCTTGTAAAGGTGAAAGAGTAATTAAAAGTCTCATTTTTATGTACTCAAATTAAACGTTTTTATAATAACATTTTTTAGTGACATAGGAAGTCACTGATATAGATTTATTATCAATCCTCCTCCACTCCTTTAAAAGTTTCCTCTATGGGTTTTGGGGAAGAAGATAAGAGCAGTGAGCACACCGCAGTAGTAAGAAGATTATTTCGATTTGTTATTTCCCAAAGCACAGCAGTATCATGTGTTCTAAATATTTTTAATAAATTTGATTTTTTGTTTTAAGACAGTGGGAGCCTGGTAAAAAATAAGTAATAACCTGGTATCCTGGGATTGATTGGATTTTGATTTTTTTATAGCATTTCACTGACCGACCAATCAGGGAAGTATAATAGAGATAGGAACATACTAGATACTGAGGTAACGAAAAAAAGTACGAATAAATAGTATTTAGATAGATTGTTTGATTTAACGAGGTTAATATTATTCGAAGTATTGATTTAGTTGTTTAGGACAATCTGCGGGAGGTTCAAAATTTCTTAAACTCGCCGCTGCTATAGTATATAATATTTTGGCTCTAGGTAGTAACCCTGCGACCTGAGCTCCTGTATCGGCAGTTCGTCTATATTGTGCCTCGAGTTCACAGTGAGGTACTTTCTTAATCCCATATGGTTGGCAAAAATCGCATTGTTCACATACTTGGAGTTGGTCGGGCTGTATTAATGCTTTTTGAACAAAGGCTGGTAAGTTATTTTCAGTTTCCATAATAATTTTGCTATTTAATATTAGTAGTTATACTATAAGGCAGAATCTTTAGCAAATAAACTACTTTGATATATGAGGAGAATATTCTAACAATCGATTAGGATTTATGGTAGAGATATGTTTACTACATTAGTTAAGCCAATACTAATATGTAATTTTATAAGCTATTTATTCCCTTTTAAGTTTTAAGGCTTTATTAATTAAGATCTATCTGCTAAGAATTCTTTAAGTAGATTTGTTTTATAATTATCTGGAAAATTTTAGTAAAAATCCGTAAATTTACTATAATCCCATATATATTAATTATTACAACTATATGTATGGAGACTCTTCCAGACACAGTTCAACTTGATTCTACTCAACTTGATGCATTTAAATCTTGCTTGTTAGACCATTCTGTGGTTGTTGTGAATGATAGATGGTTATATCCAACTAATGATCCTTTAGGTCAACACGGGGGGGCTTATGGATTTATTGCAAATGGTCGCCAAGGACCTGTTGTAGAGGTACATACACAAAGAACACCAGGTTTATTTGCTGATGATTTTCAGAGAGAAGCGGTACAAACTTTTGAAAATGCAATTGATGCATGTATGCCTTCTATTTAATAAGCTTGACTTTAAGTATTTGGGCAGTGAGTTACTAAGGGGGACTTGAATTTTATCTTGTAACAGTTAGTAAGGTTTCTGGGTCAGGTCTCATAAATTGTGGTAATCCAGTACATGCTGCATTCGCTCTAGCAAGTTTGTTGGCTTTGATTGCTTCTTCAGTAACACCTGGGTTTTCTTCTAGTAGTGGTGGACAGTTAAGGATAAATTCAGGACAATTTTGACAAAAGCCTCCTTGAGTTTGCCCTATACATTCTTCCATATTTTTTAGTTAAGAAATATATTATAGGATGATTATATAAGAATATGTTGAAATAATGCAAATTAGAATTTTTTGTAAAAGTTTTTTCCTCAATCCCCGCTCTTTCTTTCTTGGGAATTTCAAAAATAGTTAATATTTCTGTCTTAATCTTTTATTTTAATTAATTTTTGATTGTTATTATATGGGAAATGTTAGTTCCAGAAATGACAAAAGAGGAAGGAAGCAAGATTCCTGATCACAGTCAGGAATGACAAAAAGAGGAAAACTCTCTATTCTTAATCCTCTTCGAAATAGTATAAAAGAATAAATGGAAAAGACTCGAAAGTGCTAACCCCTTCTAGAATCTTCCAAAATAATACGTAATGGCCTCTTCTTCCCTATGTCATTCCTGCGAAAGCAGGAATCTCTCCTTGTATGACCTCACTTCGTCCAAATAGTTTTACATAAATTTCTCAATCAGATTAGGAATGACGTAAGAATATGGACAATAAATCCTTGATTGTAGCTAGGAATGATATAAAGATTTTTAGTTGGAAGGGTAAAGAGTTCTACTGCTGTTTTTCCAGTAGCTCGATAATTCTGTCCAGTTTACTATTAATCGCTGCAAAATCATTTTTGAAGATGTTACGCCCTCCTCTTCTTCTGTTTCCCCTATTCGTTTGAGGTTTGTGTTTTTGGAAGCATTTATTGCAGTAAACAGGCTTATCGCTTGAAGGTTTAAATGGTAGCTTGCAGGAAGTCCCGCATTCATCACAACGGGCATCAAATTTTTCTACTTTTCTTCTCTTTTTGTTGAAACCACCTGAACTATTATTTTGTTTTTGTTCGAAACACTCGCTACAGAATATTGGTTTTCCGCTGGTAGGTTTAAAAGGAACTTTGCAGTCTTTTCCGCATTTATCGCAAACAGCATCGTGCATTGATTTATTATCCATTTTGTTTTCTTTCATTATTGAAATTAAATATGAAAATATGAGGCATCTTGAGTATATGGTTTTATGGGGAAATAAGCAATAGAAAGAGTTAAAAATCGATGACCTCTCTCTGTTATACTGAAATGCACTTCGGAATCTTGCTCCATTTTATAGCATCCTATCAATATAGCAATCAGAAAGGCAGAAAAAAGAATCAATAAATAATAACTATACAGGAGCAGGTTGTCCTTAACAGAACAAGTAAAACCGAAGGCATGGTTTCTACACATGTCCCCTATCAGAAATGATACTTTTGAGCTTTCCTTTCATATGAAAATTTCAATAATTGGGCACTTTGACTTCTGTGATGTAAAAGAGATAATAGACCAAAACTTTTATATATACTCACTATTGAGGTATAATTAGAAGGTTTTTCAGACTTTAATTTTTATATATATTCTTATGAAGAATAAAATTGCAAACCCGGCTCCACTTGGTCTTATGGGATTTGGAATGACAACTATTCTTTTAAACATTCATAACGCTGGTTTTTTCCCAATAAGTGCGATGATTTTAGCTATGGGTTTTTGGTTTGGAGGAATGGCGCAAGTTATTGCTGGAATTTTCGAATTCAAAAAAAATAACACTTTTGGTGCTACAGCCTTTACATCATACGGACTTTTTTGGCTGTCTCTTGTTACATTACTTATTCTTCCTAAACTACAAATTACAGAAGCAACTCCCCCTGCCTACATGGGCTGGTACTTGTTTTTGTGGGGAGTATTTACTCTATTTATGTTTGTTGGAACGTTAAAGAAAAATTTGGCGTTGAAGTTTATATTTTTTTCTTTGACAGTTCTTTTCTTTCTATTAGCTGCAAAGGATTTTACAGGTTCAGAAATAGTTGGGACTATTGCTGGTTGGGAAGGAATTATATGCGGAGCTTCTGCTGTATATTTAGCAATGGCTGAGGTTATAAATGAATCCTTTGGAAAAACAGTACTACCAATTGGATAATAATTATATTTAAATACTTAAGATAATGATAGAAATAGGTTGTGGGCAATGTCCATTAAACCAAACATGTGGGTTAAAAGATCAAATGGGGTATGTTTTTAGAGAAGGTGAAAGTGTGGATCTTCAACCCAGATTAGCATCTGTAGCAAGGCTTGCAAATTCGTTCAATAGGAGCCAAAATTCTCCAGGATTAGCTCTTCAAAATATTAGGATAGAATCCTCACTAAACCCTCCATTTCTTGTTGTTACATGCTTTACATCTAAAGGTAGAAGGATGAGCAGTAGTTATTATTCGGATCGTTCTTAGAATTGTTTCAAATTGACTTCAATACTACAAGGTCTTGATGATTTATAGGTTTATATTTATTAACTATTTAAATCTTTTATATTATAGTACAATTCATTACATATGTTATAATATTATAGGATAATTAATATTAATATATTGATGACAATAGAAATTCCCTTATCCTTACAATATTTAGAGTTGAGAAATGCAGCTTTTGAGAACTCGGAAACGATATATGATGCTTCGAAGCATCCCTGCAATGGATGCCGTGAGCCTTTTTGCTGTGTTCCCGAGGTCCAGACTACTCCATTCGACGAAGCTTTGATCTTTAGAGCTTTTAAAGATAAGGAATTAACAGGTGGTTTAAGACGAAAAGTTCTAAAAAATGCTAAAAGACTTCCTACTGATGAAGATAGGATATTTCCGACTACAGGACAGCCAATGTGTCCATTTTTATTACCCTCAAGAGATGATCCAGCTTCTTTAAATTGTAGTATATACCCTTATCGACCATTGGTTTGTGTAAGAACAGGTGGAGCTGGTTGGCCTCGAGAAGATGCACCGGAGTTTTTCAAAACTGATCCTGCACGGAGAAAGCAATGGCATTTTAATGAGTTGACTTCTACAATGCCTGCTCAATGTCATGATGCGATGGAACAAGCAGATTTTTATGCAAGAGGCGGAGCTGTGCAAGCTGACTTATCTATGCAGGCTTGGATGTATCAACATCCAGGAACTCATGTGACAAATTTTGTATTGAATCATTTAGATAGAATGAATAAAAGTCCTTATTTTAATAATGCTGAATCCTTAATCCCGTTAGACTTAGAGGCATATGTCGGCTAGTATCCTTGAAAAAAATTAGTTCAGAATGAATAACAGCAATCCCAAAATAATTCTATATGCTCCAAAACCTTTTAATCCCCATTTTTCTAAGATTTTCATTAAAAATTGAATTGCAATCAGTCCGCTTAATAAGGAAGATAAAAATCCTAGAAGTAAGTTTGATGGACTAGTTTGTCCGAATCCTTGAGAATAAAAGTCTAAAAGTTGATATGCGCAAACTCCTACAAGTAAAGGTATACCTGCTAAAAATGAGTACTTTGCTGATTGTTTTAAGTCTAATCCAACTAGTTTACCAGAAATTATGGTAACTCCAGATCTTGAGGTTCCGCGTATTAAGGATAGAATTTGTCCTATCCCAATGTAAAGTGAATCAAACAGGGATAGGGTTTCAATTCTCTTTTTTATTTTTTTATCCTTAATAAAAAGCATGATAACTCCAAGTAGGATAAGCATTATGCTGATAGAAGAAATGGATTTGAAATACGAATCAATAAAATCTTTAAAAAGAAAGCCAATAATTCCTGCAGGTATTGCAGTAATGAGAATATTTAATACTAGCTTCCAGTTGTTTTTTTCGGACAAATTTAAAATTATGTTACGAATATCTTTCCAAAAGAAGATTAAGATTGCAACAAGGGTACCAGCGTGTAAGATTATATCAAAAGAAGTGGAATGAGCTTCCCACCCAAGTATTTCCGGTATTACTACTAAATGAGCAGAACTGGAAATTGGAAGAAATTCTGTAATTCCTTGTACTATCCCAAGTATTATTGATTGGTACCAGGTCATATATTTAAGATTTATAAACTTAATGTGTTAGTTTAAATAGATTAGCCCAGGATCATTTTTGCCGCTTTTTTTGTATCTACAATTAAATCAATATCTGTAAGTTTTGCTATTTTTAAGTCTGGAATCCCCGACTGTCTAGTCCCATAAACTTCGCCAGGTCCTCTTCTTTCTAAGTCGTATTCAGAAATCTTAAGCCCGTCATTTTCTGATGCAAAATATTTTAATCTTTTTTTCGCATCTTGAGAAATAAGTTTTTCATCTGAGGCAAAAAGTAAACAGTATGCCTTTCCCGAATGCCTTCCTACCCTTCCTCTTAACTGATGTAGTTGAGCAAGCCCAAATCTTTCTGCTCCTTCAATAACGATCAAATTGGCATTTGGTATATCAATTCCGACCTCAATTACCGAAGTAGAGACTAATATATCAAATTCTTGTTCATTAAAATCACTTAGTAATTTATTTTTTTCTTCTTCTTTAATTTGACCGTGTAAAAGTTTGATTTTTAATTCAGGATAAATTTTTTTTAGTTCTTTGTGGGTTTGCTTAACTGATTTAGTCTGAAGTTTATCAGATTCTTCAATTAATGGACAGATCCAAAATACTTGGTTTCCTTCCTTAATTCTTTCCTCAACCCAATTATAAGAGGCATCTCTTTTTTTCTGAGGTACATAAAAAGTTTCAACTATTTCCTTGTTCGTAGGCTTTTCTTTTATTAATGTTAGATCCATATCCCCAAAGAATGTTATTGCCATTGTCCGCGGAATCGGTGTGGCAGTCATCATAAGATAATGTGGCTGATAATTTGATTTGCCTTTAGTTGTTAACTCTACAAGGTTAGCCCGCTGTTCTACGCCGAATCTATGTTGTTCATCAATTATAATTAGACCAATATCTGAATAAAGTTTCGGATCCTGATGTAGAAGTGAGTGTGTTCCTATTATTACTTGTAGGTTTTTTTTGCTTTTTTGTGAAATATCTACTTTTTTGTTGCTGGTAAACAACTTGCAATCTATATTGTGGGGTTCGAGATATTTAGAAAACTCTTTGTAGAGTTGATTGGCTAGTACGGTTGTGGGAGCCATGACTGCAGTCTTGTGTCCTGCTTTTACAGTTGCATACGTTGTAATAATTGCTACTAACGTTTTGCCTGTTCCAACATCTCCATGTAAAAGTCTGTACATTGGTATCTTTTTTTCTGTGTCTTCTTGAATATTATCAAGAGCTTTTTTCTGGTCTTTAGTAAGTTTAAATGTTAGGGATTCAATTAACTCCTCTGCTTTTTGCCAATGTTTAGTGCTTATCTTAGGCCCTTTTTTATTTTTGCGTATCTTTCTCGTCTCTTCTAATTTAATTTGGATTTCAAGTAATTCTTCAAACCCCAGCCTTTTTCTGGATTGTTTGAGCCCTGCCTGTTTTTTGGGAAAGTGGATATCTCTTATTGCTTTTTTTAACTTTATCAAATCAAACTTTTCTAGTATTTTTTTGGGTAGAGTCTCTTCTAGGTCATTGATATATTCGATTTTATCGATTAACCATTTTATTTTTGATCTTAGCCATTTTTGTTTAATTCCTTCTGTTAAGCTGTAAACTGGAGTTATCCGTGCCAGATGTGTAGCTTCTTTCTCTCGGGGAATTTCATATTCTGGGTTTGATATTTGAAGATGATTAGCTTTTGGATTTAATTTAGCAGCTAAATATACTTCCTGGTTCTCCTTCATAACATCTTTGAGAAATGGTTGATTAAACCAGATAACCTCTATTTCTCCACTTTGGTCTGAGACTTTTGCTTTTTGCATACTTTTTACCTTTTTTCCTTTTAGTCTGATTGTTGTGAATTTTTCTATACAGACTTTAATAGTCTTGATTTTTTCGTATTCCAGGTTTGAAATATTTACAATTTGTGAAAAGTCGTGGTGGTAGTTTGGGAAATGGTAGAGTAAGTCCTGAACAGTGTAGATATCCAAATTAGCAAGTTTTTTAGCGCTTGCTGGGCCGATTCCTGGTATTTTTTCTATTGAATCTTGGAGTTTTATATTAGATAAATTAAAAAGTAGATTTTGTTATCTAATTAGTAAGGGCACGATCGTAAGGATTGGTACTAAAACAAGTCCAGCTATAATAAAAATTATAAAGATTATTTTTATCACTTTCGTTAATAATTTTTTTTGTTTTTTGTTGAATTTCATTAATGATTAATTAAGTTTACAAAATAAAATGCTATCATGAAAATATTTAGATTAACTTTACCCAATTTCTCTTGCCAGCCTGTACAATTGTATCTTCTTTAAGTTTAATATCAATATGAATATCTTTTATTTTCTTATCATTTACTCGGACTCCGCCTTGCTTTACAAGTCTTTTAGCCTGTCCCCTGCTATCAACCAGTTTTGTTTTTTCAAGAAGATCGATAATATTGAGGATGGGTTTGTCTGCTAGTTCATTTATTCTAAATTCTGGAATATCATCTGGTGTTTCTTGATTTTGTATTACTTCTTGGAAGTATGTGGCTGCTTCTTCTGCTTTTTCTTTTGAATGAATTAATGTAGTTAGTTCGAAAGCTAGTTCCTTCTTGACCTTCATAGGGTTTAAGTCGATTTCTTCTTTAATTTTTTCAATTTCTGACAAGGATTTTTTACTTAAAAGTTCGTAAGCAAGCGGTGTTACTTCGTCTGAAAAACTCATGACTTTACCATAACAATCATTGGGATTGTCTTTGAAACTTATTGCATTATTTGTGGTCTTTCCCATTTTAGTGCCTGTGTTGTCAGTAAGCAATTTAAGGGTCAAGACAAATTTTTCTTTTCCAAGAATATTTCGCTCCAAAATTCTTCCCGTAAGCATATTAAAGGTTTGATCGCTTCCCCCAACTTCTAGGTCTACTTCCATATGTACACTGTCATAACCTTGCATAAGAGGATACATAACCTCATGAAGTCGTATTGGATTTTCGTTCTCTATTCTTTGCCTGAACATGTCGTGGCTTAAAATATGCTGCATAGTTACTTTAGACATGACAGTCAACCAGTCTTCTAAATTTAATCTACTCAACCAGTCAAAATTATTGAGAATTTGAACTGGGTTTTTCTCCCAGTCAAAATCAAGTATTTTGGAGGCATCTTTTTTATAGTTTTTGAAGTTCTGCCGTACTTTTTCCTTGGTTAGAGGTTCTCGAGTGTATTGTTTGTCTGGGTCTCCGATCATTGCTGTAAAAGCTCCGATCAAAAATATAACTTCGTGTCCTAATTTCTGAAATTGTGCCAATTTTTTCATCCAAATAATATGTCCCATGTGTATAAAATTAGCAGTTGGATCTATTCCGGTATAGAGTTTTAATCGTTTTCCAGACATCATCAGTTTCTTTAGATCTTCTTTTTCTGGAAAAATTTCTTTAACTCCTTTTGTTAGTACTTCATTTATCTTTTTTTCATCAGTTACTACATCCATTCTCTTCTTTAGGAGAATATTTGGGATCTTTGGATCCATTTGCAATTCGGGGAGTTTATCAGAATCTAATTTTGTTTTGTATTTATTTACAATTCCAAAATATGATTTTCCGCCTAATTCCTCACAAATTATTGTAGCTAATTCCATTGCGATTTTTTCTATTTCTTCGTATCC
This sequence comes from Candidatus Dojkabacteria bacterium, assembly GCA_014729085.1. Taxonomy (GTDB): domain Bacteria; phylum Patescibacteriota; class Dojkabacteria; order B142; family WJKM01; genus WJKM01. The sequence continues at coordinate 19,205 of WJKM01000015.1, forward strand.
AAAATTACCTGGAATATCATCTATTGGTATGAATACATTGGTGGTTTCTTTTGTAATTTTATCTGTATCTGCCTGCCTCCAGACTAAGTTTCTAGTTAAGACTTTTTGGTTCTTTTTATCTAAATATGCATATTCGTTTTTTGGAACTTCTTCTATTTCTTCTGTGTTCATAGGAAGAAAAGTTTCATTTCCGGTTGTTTGTCCAACTACTACTTCTTTTACTTTGTCTATATCATGGCCCCCAATTGGTAAGGTATATTTTAAAGATATAAAGTTATATACATTTACTAGAGGCGAGATATTAGGGATTTCTCCACTAGAAATGGCCCGTTTAAGCAACGCTTTGTGAGACGGTGTAATATTTTTAGAGTCCAGTCCTATTTTTAAAAAGAGGTTGTCCCAGGTGTATATTTTTTTTCTATTAAGTCTATTTTTTTCACCTTTAATAGACTTGCAATATTGTGAGAGTATACGTTCGATATTTTCTGATTTTCTATTATTATTTAATCCCAAAATAAATAAACCTCCAAATTTTGCATTAGGAAATTTTTTGAAAATATCTTTCTCAACTGTAAATTTCATTGAATAAATCTAATAAAACTAAAATACCTTTACTCTGTTTATATTATAAGTGATTTTGAAACGTTGTAAATTATAACAAAATTATATTGTAAGGTTTATTTGGATTGTGTAGTATATTAATAAAGTAGATTGATGATTTTAAAATACAATTTAGTAATGACCGTTGATGTAGAAAATTGTTTTTTTGCTTTTATTTACTTTGAAATGAATATAGAACAGTCTTTATTTTCTAAATCCTATTATTTTTAAAAGTGGTTTATATGAAAAATAAAAAAATTATAAAACTAATTTCCTACATAGTTTTTATATTGATGATTTTTTCTTTTGGTAATTTTGTTCTTGGAGAGGAACTGGAATCAAATAATTTTAAAATGTCGGGTTTTTCTGTTGGTGCTGGAGGAGGTGATGAAGAAAGCAATAATTATCGTACCTTTACTTTTGTGGGGGATCCTGCAATGAGCGAGAATTTAGCTAGCTCAAGTTATAAACAGAAACCAGGTCGGGGCAACGTATGGCAGGCAAATGTCCCTTTAATGAAATGTTTTGTTTCTGGTGTTGATCCAACAGGAGATTGTGAAGATCCGGATTTTTCAGGTGGATTGGAAGCCTTATGTGGCGGTGGAGGATGTACAGACAAAGCACATTTTGAAGTAGATATACAGAGCAATCCAACAGACGCGCTATATGCCATTCATATCAAAAAAAGTACAGACTCTGAATGGGGATATGTAGATGGCAGTACAAATTTAGTTGAAACTGACTGGTCTGCGAGAACTATTGACGATTATAAAACTAAAGCAGACTGGGAAAGCATAGATTTTAATATTTTAGGCCTTGAACCCGATACTACTTATGAGGCTCGTGCTACAGCTTTAAGGGGAGATTTCACAGAGTCCGAACCAGGTCCTTTGGATACAGCAGATACAACTAATTATAAAATACAGTTTGATTTAGATATTGCTGATTCCGGCGGATCAGCGGCAGAGACTTCGGGACCGTATGAAATTGATTTTGGAGATTTGAGTACTACTGGTGTAAACACTGCAAATGACAGGATTTGGATAGATATTTCCATGAATGCACAAAATGGGGTTCAAATTTTTATTGAAGATCAAAACAATGGATTAGCAGCTGTATCTTCGACAATTGCTTCTAATGACGTTGATCTTTCCTCTATTAATGAAGGTTTTGGTTTGCAGAGTGCGACAACTGCACAGGGCTCAGGAGGTCCATTAACAGCTGTATCTCCTTTCAACGGATCAGGTGAAAATGTTGGTGGTGTATCTACTTCATCTGTAGAAATTTACAATTCTAGTGGAGGGGAAATTGAAGATGGCAGGGCATCTGTAGATCTTAAAACTAAGATAAGTTCAGGTACTCCAGCAGGATCTTATTCCGATCTATTAACATTTTCTGTAATTGGAACTTTTTAAAGAATTTAAGAGTAAGTCTGTATCAAATAGTTAAATAATTTTCTTCTGGTGTCATATAATAAAATATTAGATTATATGAAATGAAAAAAGTAGTGAACTTTATTTTTGCTGTCGTTGCTGCTTTCTGGATGTTTTTAGTACTTTCGCAATATTTCCAAGAACATCAATATTATTTCGAGGTTTTATCTAGCTTTAGATATTGGAATCTTTTTATTTTTTTAATTATTTTTTTAGTTCTCTTTTTGTCTTTTTTTGGATCCATAACGTTTAAAGAGAAATTGCAAATTAGAGATTTAAAGATCAATGGCCTTAAAATTCTAGGCTTCATTTCTGGTCTAGGTTTAATAATACTGGTTTCATATGGTATGAAAACTAATTTATTCTCAGAGCAGAATTTTTTTATTGCCTTGTTTAATTTTTTGATGAAATTTTGGTTTGTAATTTTTGGAATATATTTTGTTGTTTTAACGTCCTTTGTACTTGGATCTTTTGTCTTGAAATTGACAAAAGTCAAAATAAATAAAGCCAAGAAGTATATATACTCTATTGCATTTGGAATATGTAGTTTGGTTACCATTCTTATGATAATTGGGATGCTGGGATTTCTTAAGAGTATTTATATATGGCCTATTGTACTTGTTATTTTAGGTATAGGTTATAAAAATGTTTATGATTTTATAAAAACATCTCTTATAAAAAATTATCCAATTAAAAAAATTGATTTAAAAACCTTGTTTTTTACAACTATTCTGCTACTAACATTTACTTTCTCCCTCGTAGATATTATTCGGCCAATTCCCATTGGATGGGATGACATGAGAGTTTATATGAATATTGCAAATATTATTGGTAATACAGGTAGGCTTGTATCCGGTTTTGGTGCTTATAATTGGTCGATTTTTATGTCTCTTGGTTTTCTTTTGTTTGGTAGTACAGAGATTGCAATGGGTTTATCTTTTCTCGGAGCAGTTTTATCTTCATTTGCTTTGTATATACTTGCATCCAAATTCTTAGGAGTGAAATCGAATTTAGCTCTTAGTTCACTGATTTTTACACTTCCATCTTTTATATTTCTTTCCAGAAAAGATATGAAGATAGACTTAGGTTTATTATTTATATCTTTAGTGGTATTAAATTTATTTTTTGATTGGGTCAAACAGAAAGGAATAAGAAAATGGATTTCATTGGAAAGGAAGAATGGAGAGAAACTTAAAAAAGGTAAGGTAAAAAACGAAACTGATAAGGAAACAAAGTTAAAACCATATATTTGTTGGGAAAATTTCATGTTAATTCTTCTCATAGGAAACTTATTAGGGTTTGCATTCGGGATAAAATATACAAGTTTTATTTTGATAGCTTCTATTACTGCAATTTTTGCGTTTGTATTTTTTAAGTACTGGGGCGTATTGTTAGTTACCGCAGGATCAATTTATTTGATTTTTCAGCTTGACTTGCTTTCTTTGCAAGGTATTCAATTTGGAGCTCAGGAAGTATTTTTTATGAAAGTTCTTTCTATATTCCTAATACTTATTACAATCTTGTATTTGTTTATCAAAAGGAGTTATCGTCTAATAATTTTCCCAGCGATAAAGGTTCTAGTAATTTTAGGTTTGGGTATTTTTTTAGGTTTTTCTCCCTGGATCGTAAAAAATATTAGTGAGTCAAAAGAGGTAAATGTTTCTGCAATGTTGTATGGAAAAACCGAGGAACTTAGATTCAATGTAAAAAGAATAAATAGGGAGTATAAGCAGTTGTATGAAGAGGAGGTTCAAACAAAGAATGAAAATAGAGAGCTTAAAAATAAATTAGAAGATGAGCCAACAGGAACCTATGAATTAGTAACAGTCTATTCTGGTTATGAAGAAGGACTTCTTCGGTATTTGACTCTTCCTTGGGATGTTGTCATGACTTCAAATGCAAACAAAACACTCGTTCATGTATTTGATATTGGACCACTTTTGCTTTTTATTTTACCAATACAAATATTTTTATTATTAAAACGGAAAAATTCTAAAGTAGCGCTTATAATACTTGCAATAAGTACGATAGTGTTCTTAATGGTTTCTTTTATCAGTGTAAAAGGACTTAATATGTGTGCGGATGGGCAAGTGACATATGAGTGTATGTCAGATTCTATTTCTGATTATCAATCTAATGTAGGACTTATTTCCTCGGTTGTGTATAGCATATTTTTGTACACCCTCCCCTTGCTTTTCCCAATTTATTCGTTATTATCTTCATTAGATGGTTTTTGGATTATATTATCTATAGGAATTTCAACTTCTATTTATTATTTATTTATAAATTATTTTCTAGGAACCAAAAAAAAATTACTTTATATATATGTCTTTTTGGGTTTATATTTACCTCTGTGGTTGATCTTGGGTAATGGCCTTTATTGGTATGGAATGTTGGGATTCGTACTTCTTTTTCTTATAATGCTAATTTTTCAAAATATGGAACAGCAGGATTTCTTTGAGAAGGTATTTTTAAATATCTTTAAGTATAGTTTTTATGTATGGTTATCTTTAACTTTTCTAAACATGTTTTTTGTGGGAGCTGTGAGCAATATTCAGATTTTGAATCCTGTATTTGCTGAATATATGGTTGGAAACAAAACGTCCGAACAAGCAAAAGAAAGCATTAACTCTTCTTCTTATAACACTATTAGGGTTTTAAATACTGATTCGGAAGCCAAAGTATATAAGATTGGAACTATGTTGGAATATTTTATTGAAAAAGGTCAGAATAGAATATATGAAGACAGAGGTCTTGAAACATTCAAGTTACTTCATAATTCAAGTCAAACTAAGGAAGAAATTGCAAAAAAAATGCGGCTTGCTGGATTTAAGTATCTACTTGTTTCCTTTGCAAATACTGGATTAGACCAAACCAAACAAGGGACTTTGAAAAATAAATATGATGCACTTCGTGACTTCACAATAGAAAATAAGAATCTCAAACCCTTAGAAACTGACCAGTTAGTTTTAAATGAAGAAGATGGAGAGATATTAACCTATCATAATAACGAGCAAGTAAATGCAGATTTTGGATTTGAGGGAGAAGTTATTAAAGAAGGGAGTTTTTATTTATTTGAAATTCTTGAGTGATTTACTTTTATTGTTTTTTACTCATTTTCTTTTTGAGTACGATAAACAAGAGTAATAAAAATAGAATTGTGAGTAAAATACTATAAATTATATATGGAATTGGAACTACATTAAATTCTATTTCGTCTTGGACTAAAGGGTTTTTAGTGTCTCCTGTTTTGTAAATTTTTACTATTGCTTTGTATTTACCCAGTGGTGGCAATAGGGAATTCGTAATTGTCTTATCTTCCCATTTAGTACTTTCTTTAACAAATTGATTTGGTAGAAGATAGATAAACTTATCATTTAGTGTTAAAGTGTTGGTCTGTCTTATGCCTTCCGGATCATAAATTTCGATTACCCCTCTTGGACGTATGTGCGTAGCTCCTGAATTCCTATATGCAACAGTAAATTGATTTCTAGGAGCAAATGAGATGGTATTTTTAGGAGTAAATTCTTCAATAGAAATTTTGTCCTGTTCTTTTTCTCCTTTTATGTATAAGTAAATTCTACTTGCAATTTGAGAAGTTGCTCCAATATTTTCAAGTTCTTGATCTGGCTGAAAATCAAACATTATTGCAGGATAGTAACCTCCTGGTTTGGCATCGGTGGGTATTTGAAGTATAAAAGGAACTAAAACTTTTTCGCCACTATTAAGGATAATCTCTTCCGTAGATTTTCTTTTTATCCAGTTTGCTGGAGGAGCATCGGGTGTATCATTTAGCTTAATTCCTTGGCCTGGTTCTTCTGAATATTCTACATTATAAAATTTTGGATCAATACTTAATTTATTATCATTATAGTTTGTAATTTTTATATTCAATTCAAAGTTGTTACCGGGTTCTGCAAGCGGTAAATCAAAGAATGAGGGCGAGACGCTTATTCCACTTTCCTTTTGGGCTCTAACTAATCTAGGGGTAAACAAACTAACAATTGATAGTATTGAAATTAGGATCACAAAAAGTTTTTTCATATGCTTAAAAATATCTGAATTAGTATTCATAATGTAACATTCTCTGCCCTGAAAATCAACAAAAACCCTGCACAATATGGTACAGGGTTTTAATAGAAAATTATATTTTATTTTTCTTTGTCAGACTTTTTTTTCTGCTTTTTTGTAGGTTTTTTCTCATCTTGCTTTTTCTTGAGTTTCCAGAAAACATATAGCAATATTAGAATTATTATTACAATCAGTTGCCAAGGAAATACCCAGAAAGAAGCATCCATCATTTTTGTTTGAGTTTGTCCGTCGTCTCCTTCTACATTATAAAGAAGTTTAATTTTATATTTCCCAATACGCAGATTGGATAGATTATTCCAATCATACCTCGTTTTGATTTTAATTTCTCCTTCTTCAGTAGTTTCGGGAACATAAGTAATAAAACTATCATTCCATGTAACTGAAAAATGTCTTGTGCTATTTGGAAGAACATATCCACCATCTTCATTAAAGTTGAATTTGGATTCAAATTTTTGGAAATTAGAGCCTTTGTATATATAAAATACTCCCCGAGGATTTATATGTACATTTCCATCATTTCTTAAAATTGCAGTAATATTTACTGGTGGGTTGAAGAAAAATCTTCTTGCTTTTCCCTTAATATCAGTTGTAAAAAGTCCTTCTCCAGTGAGACTTTTGTGGATCTCTCCATCTACTGTCAAAATTACTAAAGGCCCCAACTCTTTATTTATCGCCACTTGCGTATCTGAATCAGAATAATCCATAAATTTTTCTCCTTCTTTATCTGATAAAAGAACAGCAGCGTATTTTCCTCCCGCTTCAGTATTTTCTGGAATAGTTATTGTAAAATTTACAACCTCCTTTTGTTGATAGTGGTCCAGAGTAATACTTTCTTTTTCAAAAGTAATCCATTTGGAGAGACTTGCTTCATATGGAAGCTCATCTGGAGCAAGAAATACCGGCTCTCCAGATGTGTTGTCTGATGTAAAGTCTGCAGCTTTTAAATATACAGTAACTACTTTGTCCTCCTGTTGAAAATCATGGGTTAAAGTAAATGATTCATGAATTATATCTCCCGGTTGAACAGTTCCAAGGTCATACTTATATCTATCAATGACAAGGCCTCTATATGCCTGTGCATTTACAGAATGTGTTTTAATAAGGGAAATAAATACGAATGATACACTAAATAGCAAAATACATAGAATCTTCTTTTTCATTAGTAATAAAATAGTTTTAAAAATAAATTAATTATTTAAATAAATAAAAAATAAACGTCGTCTTGGAACTAATTATCTCTCTTAGAGTAAATTTTTATGGTAAGTTTGTCAAGTTTATTTTAAGAGTAGGAGATTGGATATAGAGTACCAATATAAAAAACCCTGTACCTTACGGTACAGGGTTTTGAAATTTCTGGTTAATGCATTCTAATTTATAAACTAGAATGTTGCAGTTACTGTAAAGGTAACAACCTGGTCATAAGAACCAGCTGGTGTACCTGAACCTACAGTAATACCATGCATTAACAAACTAAGATCTGTGGCATCAGTACCAGCAGTATAGTCAATACCATCATCCCAAGAGAAGATAGTTGTACCACCTGATTTAACTGGTGTATAGTCTGTACTATCGTCTTCGTCTTCACCAGCTGCTGCTGTACCTGTGTAGATTGTCTGGTCGTAGTTACCAGTAGCAGTATCTCTACCAGTTTGAGCTGCTGTGATGTTTACAAGACCATAGTCTTCGGTACCTGCAGTAGAAGTGTCGTCTTCAGCAGCATCGTTAATCGTTGCTGAGGCATTATTAAGCCCGGCATCGATATCATAAGATACTGAGAAACCTCCTTGTGCATTAGTACCAACTGCAAGTCCATATCCACATTCACCTACTCCATCATCTGTTGTGTCTTGATTTGGATCTGTTGAAGTATCAACGGTTCCAAGATCACATGTATTGACATCAGCTGAGTCAGCTAAGTCTCTAATATTAAATGATAGTGTTGGTGCGATGTTAGCAGTTACTGTAACATCGTTGTTGTCGTCGAAGTGAACAAGCACTGCACCGAAGTCTCCTCCAGATGAAGTGATAGCAACTGATACACTTGTCGAACTCTCAGGGCCAAAATCAATACAGATTGATCTTTGTTTTGCTCCTGCTGTTATTTGTTCTGTAAGTGTAAATGTTGAAGAGCCTACTCCGTGCGAAAATGAGCCTGCTCCTTCATTTGCTGTACCAGGAACAATATCTGTTGATTGTCCCGTTGTACAGTCAGCTGGCGCTTGTGATAATGAAGTTCCTTCACTATCGACATATGTGAAGACATAGCTTGCTCCTGTTGCTTCTACTTGATCAACAGTATATGAGAATGTAACCTCGCCACCAGAAGCTGTGAGTTCTGTTGGAGATGCAGCTACATTTACTGCTGCAGCCTTTACTGTTGGAAGATTAAATGCTAGTGGAGCTAAGCCCGCCGCTATTGCCGTTGCGGTTGCCACAGCCTTTCTAAAGAAAAGTCTTTTCTTTTTCATAAAAGGCACTATAATAATATAAAATGCTCGAAATCAAACGTATATATTGTATTGTAGTAAATATGCATTAAGTGCGTGACTTTGGACTGCTTGTTAGGTATCTCCTTTGCTAAACGCTCCGGATTAGTAACAGAGGCTGTATCCCTTGGTGTACAATAATATATACACTTCGATCCGTACTAACAGGTTATAAGATCCAATATTATTTGTCAAGTAAAAATGATCATTAATTATTAGTATTCATCAATATATTGCGAATATATTATTCCTATTTTTTTGTGATGATTCGGTGCAAAACTCCGATAAAAAGTTTGCTTAGTATTCTTTGGTCATTGAATTGAGGAGTATAAGATTAATTATTTTTATTAAATTAGTATTTACATTCTTTACTTTTTTGTTTAGTATAGATAATATAGATTTAGTACCTAATAGTATAAATTTTACAAAATATTTTATTTCTTTAAATAAATTTCGATATGGACGTACAGTTTAATAAGGATCCAGTTGGAGACCCAAAATACCCAAGGCAACAAGCCACTCAACAATATACTCAACAACAGCCTGTTAATCCCCCAGCTCAGGAGAACCAAGCATCTTCGGGGAAGAAGAAGTTAAACAGCAAGTTTTTAACTTTAGTACTCGTACTAGTTGTTATAGTTTCTGGAGTTGCTGGAGGATTAATGTACTATCAGAATATGGATAAGGGAAAAACGCCAGATGTCCTCGGAGCTACATCAGAGGTCGATAGCAATGCATGGTCATCCGTATTTTTGATTAATGGACAAGTCTATTTTGGAAAGATAGTGGCAAAGACTGAAGCTGAATTGGTTTTAGATGACGTATACTTCTTAAGAGTTATACAAAATCCTGTTCAGGCAACGCAAGCTCAAGCTCTTGCAGAAGGAGAAGAGGGAGAAGAAGGAGAAGAAGTTCCCCCAACAACACAGCAGCAGGTCCAACAGCAATATTCACCTGAACTTACAATAGTTTCGAGAGACAGAACTTTGCATAATCCTACCGGTAAGATGACTTTCAATATGCAAAATGTTTTATTTGTTGAACAATTGAGCCCGGAATCCAAAGTGATTGAAGCTATAAACACTTTAAAGCAACAACAGGCTACAGAAGGTCAGCAACAGCAGACGGAAGGTGAATAATTTGGATTAAAATATAATAAAACTCAAAGAAATAGAACAGCTCTTTCTAAAACAAGAGCTGTTTTTTTATCATGGAAACGATTGGGATATTACAACTTTTTTATCCTAAACAGAAATCCGAATGATATATCGCTCTTAAATCAAGATACACGTCTCGTCATCGATTCTGGTGAGGGGGGTGGTGGTGGTTTGATTGTCTCCCCTTTCAGTAGTCACCTACCTCCAAGCTCGGAATTTCTGGTTTTGAGACAGTAAAAGAGCATCTCTAAGATATTCACTTACAGGATATTACTAGAAATCCTTATATTTTCATTTGCGATAACTAAAACATAGTTGTTGTACTTAGTATATATGCCGATTTTATACAAAACACAAGATACTTAAATAATTATTTTCTAAAATCCTTAAATCTGACACCCAGCTTATTGCTGGGTAGTTTATTAACATGTTTATATACTTGGTAAGAGAAAGTAAGGGAAACATAAATGATTGGATATATTTTTTGTATACAAGTCAGTGATATAGAGGTCTTTAATGCTTAGAAAAGATTCCGTAGATTTATAAATATCAAGTTAGACTAAAAAGGATGGAATACATGTATTCTGTTTTGTGGAATCAGATTCTCCCCTTCTCTAGTTGTATATTCTATCGTTGTCTGAAGATTTATATGGATGTCGCATTTTTTGATAAATAGACTAACAATAAAATCGTGAAACACTCAATGTCGATACAAAGTTCGTCACAAAAAGAAAAACAATAATTAGAAACGACGAATTTTCTAACAGAAAATAATATTAACCTCCTCTATTATATTCATAAACCTAACTTAAACCGGATTATTTTTTGTGAATTTTTTCGACAATAATTTTTATAAGTAAGGCATGATTTTATCGAGTAACGTAAAGTTGGGAAAATTTTATATTTTAAAGACATAGTATCTACAACTCTTTTTTAAGTTACCCCCGAATATATTTGGGGTAGGCACTGAGATTTCGGTTTATTCTATAACTAAAACCCTTGTAAATTTAAGTAGAATGGACTAATCTAATAATAAGTAAAAAGTAAAAAAGAATTTGCACTTTTGACAATTTTACTGCTCTGGAAAAAATCCCATAAAGGGATTTTTTTTGTTTTATTAGAATTGCCTGTGTTTACAATGTTTATACAATTTTGATTTGAGTTTTTCTCCAAACGCCCTTCATTTCATAGCTTCTTGACTGTTTTTTTGTTTTTATTAAATTTGAGGACATGTTTTGTTAAAACTTTATTTACATAAAGAATATATCTTTGGTTATAATCAAGGTAAGTAATAAATATTAATCAAATATTATGAATTCGAGATTTGAGGATATTATAGAACTGGGAAATCCCATACTCAGAAAGGTATCGCGGAAAATAAGCTTTCCTATTCATAAAAATATAAGAGAATTAATAAATAGTTTGATGCAATTGGTTGGAAAAAACGAGTGGATGGGATTTTCAGCTCCCCAAGTTGGAAAGTCTAAAAGAATTTTTATTATTGCTTCCCACCCTAATGAGATTTATCCTAATGCACCAAAAGTGGAACCTTTTGTTGTAATAAATCCGAAATTTCTTGAAAAATCAGATGAAAAACTACAAGAATGGGAAGGGTGTGTTAGTATTCCGGGGATTAGGGGTTTAGTATCGCGTTCGAAAGAAATATATGTTCAGTATCAAGATAAAGATGGAGATACTGTTAAAAGGGAAATGAGCGGTTTTTTAGCAAGGATTTTCCAACATGAATATGATCATTTAAAAGGAAAGTTATTTTTAGATAGAGTGACAACTTTAGATAATTTGATGAGTGAAAAGGAATATAGAAAAAGAATATTAAATTCATGAAACGATTGAGTGTACATTCTCCTTTCTAAATCTTGATTTTGACTGTAACCTTAATCTTAATCTTAATTAATAGGGATTAAGGTTTAGGAAATTTATGGAAATGTTGAATTAGGCTTATTTAAAATAAAATGCGGACCATGCCTTCATTATATTTTGGCAGGTCCTGAATCTTACAGCTACTCGCCTGCTCGTTGGGAAAAGCCCTGCCTGACGGCAGGCAGGTAAGTCGAACCGTCGGTTCTCATCCGAAATGTTTTTAACCAGAAACAAAAACTCCACCTCTCGGTGGATTTTTTATTTCTGGCGGAGGGAGAGGGATTCGAACCCCCGGAGACTTTGCAGCCTCAACGGTTTTCAAGACCGCCCCATTCGACCGCTCTGGCATCCCTCCTGAACATTCAATAATTAATAATTCTAGTACAATCTACAATACTTCCACCCA
>WJKM01000016.1 GCA_014729085.1 Candidatus Dojkabacteria bacterium
ACGTTTTTTCTTACGAATTACACGGGAAGATTTACAGAATTTACAAAGTGGTTTTTAGTCATTTGGGTACCTAAATTAATTTAAAAAGTAAGTATAGCAAGTATTTCAGAAGAAAACAGGGGGCGGAAATGGAACACTGCCAACTTATCCCCAACTAATACTAATTATTTAAGCTTCCACGAAGTTTATTTATTGAAGGCTTTGCGTAGGTAAACAAATGAACTAGCAACTTTCCATTTATTTTAGTAAAGCTATCGCCTTATGGCTTATCACTAGATAATATTATAAAATATAAATATGCAATTTAATTAAACACCAAATCATAAAATGAAAAAGAAAACAATAATTTTGTTTCTATTAGGTATTATTGTTTTAATCTCATTCTCCATTATCTGTCTATTAATTATTATTGTCCTTAAATTCATTCCTCAAGATCAAGTAATTTTAAATCTTTCTGCTCCTACGACTGTTCACACAGAGGAAGTCCCAAATTCAGGGCTAGAGTTCACTATTGAAAGTCCTACATCGGATATTCATGGTACACAGATTACTATTCCACAAGAGGCATTATCAAAAAATCAGGAAATTACAATAAATACGCAAAAAGTTAAAAATGTTAACCTTCCAAATTATGTAGACATTATAGGAGATGTTTTGGTATTTGAGGAAGAAGTTGATTTCGATGTACCAATTAAAATTATTGTTCCTTATTCTTCAGAAAATTTAGAAGATGGACAGATCGTTGCAGTATATGAATTGGATGAAGAGAATAATAGCTTAAATTCTACAACTACTGGTGCAATTGATTTTGATAATGAGGAAGTAACTTTCTATACTACCCATTTTTCTAAATATGTACGTGCTACAGTTGCAGAAGAGAAGATACAAGCAGCACAAAAGCACGGTTTTGATACTGGATTTAAACCATCTGAATATGGTTGGTATATTAAAAACTGGGGAAGTTTTGAGACAGTAGGCAATTGTATGGGAATGTCTGCAATGGCTAAGTTTTATTATTACTATCGAAATAGAATAAATGGAAATTTTTATGATAAATTTCGTGTTGGTCTTGAGGATGAGGAGTTTGACGATATAACTGCACAGCAATTGGCTGGTAGGGCAGATATAATTTTGGAGGATAAATTTGATAATTTTAAGAATGATACAAAAAGACTTGAATATAATTACCGTACAATTAAAGATTTGTATCCAAAATTAATACTTCAGAATATGGTTTTAACTGAGCAACCGGAAATGCTATATATAAGAAAGATAAAAAATTTGGGAAGAACGAAAGAAACTACAACTTTTGTCCCATACAATAATCACGCTGTCTTGGCATATAAATATGAAAATGGAAAAATGTATTTTTATGATCCAAATTTTCCTTATCGTAAAGATGGGAAAGCTAGAACAGTTGATTTTAGTTTTGAGAAAGGTTTTGGAACATATTATTCAGGTATAAATTCTGCTGAATCAAAATACACGTTTGATGCATTCATACCGTTTGGAATGAATTTTATAATTCGCGAACGCAAACTTTATGAATTATTAAAAGACTCTTTTAATGGTTTTGAAGATGATTATTATCCTGAAATCAAAATAACAACAATTGAGCAAAAGAATTCAAACGTAATCAATATTAATGGAAAAGTAGAAGGAACAAGATATTTAAGCAATAGTTTGGGAAGGTTTGTGCATGTATTTGTAGATACCTATGATCCATATACAGTTCATCCAGTAACGGAAGTCAATTCTCGCGGCCAATTTTCTTTAGATGTTAATGTCCCTAATACAGATTATATCTTGCATATACTAGTTGCAGATCAAGGAGGTACTCAACAATGGTCTGCTTACAAAAAAATTGAAATGGATGAAAAAATTGAATCTTCTCCGGAACCAACGGCTACATACGAAATAAAAAGCAGAATAGAAAGAATATGTGAAAATTTTACACCTATAGGCGGTGTTAATCAAAAATATTGTAAAGAATACAACAATATAATGGGACTTGCATGCCAGAATATCGAGGAGATCGAAGTACTATCCGAAGAATATGATGATCAAGGTTTTTGGGATCAAATGGATGAGTATAAAGACAAGTGCCAAGGGAAAGAAGCAGACTCTTATACTTTACATCCTAGTTAATATTTCCAATTTTAGAGTCAATTATGAAAAATATTGAAATTAAAGCAAGATGTAAGAATTTAAATATTATTAGAAAGATATTAAAAGAAGAGAAAGCAAAAGATATAAGTAAGTCTGAGCAGATAGATACGTACTTTAATTCAATTAATGCTAGGCTTAAGCTAAGAGAGATCAACGGAAAAGAATTTATACTTATTCAATATAATAGAGCAAATAAAAAGAGTTCCAAGTTTAGCGATTACAAAATATACAAAACTGAGTCGCCAGAGGATCTTAAGGAATGTTTAAAACGTTCCTTGGGTATAAAAGTCATAGTGGAAAAGATACGAGAGCTTTACGAAATAGATAGTACCCGTATACATCTAGATGAGGTGAATAATTTAGGTACATTTTTAGAACTTGAAACAGTAGTGAAAAATGAACTGGACACAAAAAAATATAAGCAAGAGAATAAGAGAATTAAAAATTTGTTAGGAATAAAAAATTCCAATTTAATAGAAAGTTCATATAGTGATCTTTTATTAAAACGAAGACGTAAAGTTAATTAAATGGGGTTATACAAATTCAAACTATCAGTTGTCCAACCAGAATTTCAATTTATTCTGAAGTAAATTTCGCTCCAACAAAATTATAGTACTCAACACCTGAGGGTTGGCTCTGCCCACCAGCAATTCGTTCGAGAATATCAGGTGATATTGGCGGAGGATTTTTAATATTATGTAAAAGAGTTGTGGGATCAACAACTGTTGGTACAGCTATTTCTACCCCATTAATTGTTTTTACATGAAAATCCTGACCTGTTTCGACTGGATGTAAAGGATCATATAAATTTGTACCATAACCTATTAATGCAAGAGGACCATCTTCTCTACCTGTATAATAAGCCTTGTAGCCGTCTACTGGCCCTGTATTTGGAAGTTTAAAGACAACTGAACGCTCGGGTTGGTGTTCTTCTAATTCTTGATAACGATGTAGTGTATCAGGTTCTTGTCCACGAAATCCTAGGTTGCCTTTACTTATATGTTCCATTCTTTTAATTACCCCATCAACCCCTACTACTACGCCTACAGCTGGAAGTATCCCGGATTCTCCTGCACTATCGGGAAGTGGATAAGATCTAAGTTTATAATCATCTGACCACCAAGGTTTTTCGGTTGGTCGGAACAAACATGTTTCTACTTCTGTTCTCCCATCTCTGAATCTATGTCTATCAATTTCATATTCTTGGGTTCTTGAATGATTTTCAGTTCCCAGCGTAGCGTTTATTGTCTCTATGGGCCAATCTCCAAATAGCCATGGGGGAGTAATAGCAAATCTAGGCTCAACACCGGGAATAGTTAATTCTTGTAAATTTGGGGGGCATGATAAATTCTCCATAGTAATCCTATTAACACATAATATGGAGAATATATCATAAGGGAATTTAGATTATAAAATAATACTATGTTAACCTAGCAGACTTTCCAATAAAAATCTATGTTTATGTACAAATTCATAAAGTCCATTTTTCATAATATGTTTGGCAGCGGCGAGATTGTGACCTTTTGTATCATCAAAAGGGAGCCCAATTGATAAACCTACTCCGGCAGCTCTTATTGCAATAGTTCCAGATTCACTGTCTTCAAACCCTATTACATATTTAAATTCTTTCTGAGGTATCCCAAGTTTATACAAGGCTATGCTATAGAGATCTCTGTGAGGCTTTAGTCTAATCTCATGCGAGTCATCCGCAGTTACAACAACATCATAAAAGCTATTGTAACTTGAAAATATTTTTAAGGCTTTTTGTTTTACTTTAGAGCTAACATTCCAATGTTTAATGTCTGAATTTATTTTTCTAAAAATTTCAGTTAAAACAATATCTGCCTCATAAAATATTGAAGAAGTAACAAGCCCAATTTTTACAGGGTTATCTTGAAAATACTTGCCCAGTCTTTTCAGTACTGATTTTTCCTCACTATTTTTTCCAAAATATTCAGCCTCTTCTCCAAGTACTCCTTTTATTAATGGCAGGAATGTAGAAATGTAGTTCATAGGTTTAATTAATGCCTTCCCAGCCGTTAATTTTGTAGACAACTCTTGAGACTTTCCATTTGAAATTTGTTTTAGGATTTGATGGTAGTTTGCATAGTAAATATCAATAGCAGCCTTAACTTTATATTCAAATCTATTTAGGTTGATTTTCCCCATATTTTTCAGGCATTTTATTATAATTGATTTAGGATTTTTAAATTTTGAAATATCTTGACCAATTATATTTTCTAGAATTTGATAAGTACCTGTATTTTTCGAATTTGCTATAACCTCATTTTTTCTTTTTTGGTCCGCACTGTTTTTTACTGTCCATAAAACAGCTTCTATATATTTTTTTATAAATTCTTTGGTGTCTATATCTTCTTGGTATTTATTTATGAGATACTCAACATGTTTGGTAGTACTGTTTCCAATTATATTTGGATAATCCTTTTTCTGATCTAATTTTTCAATATTATGGTTAGTTATTAACCTAATCATCTCTGCAAGGGAATATAGACACAAGGTTTCTGTCGTAGTTGTTGTGCCATCCATATCAGTGAGAATAGCGCAAATTTTTTTCAGTGGAATTTTTGCTTGTGCCAAAGGGTATATTTCAAATTTTGGATATACACCTGAAGGATTTTGTACAATAGCAAACTCGGAGGTTTGATATAGATTATTTGCTATATTTTGCTTTAGAGTTTTAGTGATAGCATTTTTAAGGTCTTTATTTTGAAGCTTATCCAACCCAATAATTTTCATTGTTGATATTTTAATATTTAATATAATTCTAATAAGAATTCTTCAAGGTTACAATCGATTAAAAGTTTCTGTGAATGCATCTCGTGTTTTTTGATGGTCGATTAATGTATAGTCAAGATCTACACCAAAAAAAGTTCCAGGTGCAGTACGTATATCATCCAAACTCTGGACAGGTTGTATAAAGGGTGGCAGATCAGCATGAATACCTTTACGATCTATCAAGAATAGTTGAAAAGGTATTTCATCTTTTAAAACCTCTGCTGCCATTTCTAGATTGCTAGGCCGATCTTCTACAATGGCAATTTGTTCAAATCCGTATTCAGGTAATATTTGAGTTAGAGGTTCCAATGTTTGGGTTTTAGCTACTCCTCCGATTACTGGGTTAAAGCCCATTACAGCAAGTTCGTCTGTCCAGGAACTCCCTGTTAGATCTCTTCTTTGTCTATCTAGTAAAGTTTGCCAATTTGTTGCATTGAATTTATCGACTTGGTATCCAGACATAGGACCAAGAGTAAAAGCTGGATCTAGTTCACCTTGGGTCCATATTGCAAAATTAATATCAGGTTGAGTTATAAGCTGTTGTACAAATGGTAAGGAATCCGAGTAAGGAAAAACTTGAGGGTGTTGAAAGATATCCAAGGCTTGCGATTCAGGTATTCGCCCCTTGCTTTTCTCTGCAATGAGTTGTGCAGCCCGTGCCGGTATAAATGCTCCATCATAAGCGGATGTAACTTGTCTGTATATATCAGGGAAATAAATTTGTCCAGTTGGTATGCTTAAGTTTTCCATTTATAGAGTATCAAAATGAAAATCTAAATTACAAAGTGCCTGATTTAATAAATCTGAGTTTAGTGTCTTTGTACCTGGTATTCCAGCAGCTGCTCCTCCAATAGCTCCTGCAGCAATTAAAGCGGATTCAGGTTCTATTCCAAGTTGATCGGCCAGACCTATTGCTGTAATTACAGCATCGCCACATCCAGAAGGATATAAGGGAGGGGTATTCCCAGTAAAAGATGGAGAGTGTAGTATTTCTCCGTTATTTTGTCTCCAGAATATTCCATCCTGATCTAGTTTAAATACTGCATTCGTGCCAGGTAAAATTCTATCTAATCTTTGGTACGCTAATTTAATCTGTTCTGCTAAAGCAACAGGATCTTCCATGCTTAAATCTACTTCTAAACCTTCCATTGTTTCGTTTCTATTTGGAAATAAAGTCATCCCGGATATAGGACTATATTTATTAAATTTACCACGCGGATCAACCCAGATTGATCTTTGTGCGTTTTCATTTGTCCCAATAGCTTGTAACACTTGTGGTGTCACTGTGCCTCTGCCATAATCACTGATAGTTAATGGAGCTGAATGTTCAGATAATACAGGTTGGACTTGTTGAAGCAAGGCATCAAAATATTCTGGAGAATGCCCTGAGCCCCATTTCTTTTGATCGTCTGTTCTTATAATCGATCCGTCAGGACCTATTATACGGGTTTTCATTACAATTGGTTGGTCTGGGTTAAATATGATTCCATCCTGATGTACATGCGGAGGTAGAGAACTAAGTAGATCAACAATTGGAGCTTGGAGCCCCTTTGGAGAATTTCCGACAACAGAAAATGCATGTACTTGTCCATAATTATTTGCTAATCCACTGAGAACATTCCCTCCTCCTCCAAGACACCAATCCATTGGAGATTCGACAAGAAAGTTTGGACCACCTTCCCTGCATCGCCCTACATGTCTTCCCCATGCAAAGCCATCTGTTATTATATCTCCCAGAAAGTTCATTTCATATCCTCTTTCGCTTGGTGGTTTTAATTGTTCAGCCTGCATTGCACATATAGCTTCACGTCCCCCTATGAAACTTTGAGCTTCTTTAGTATGAATAATTCCAGGTAATTGTGTCAGTTCTTGCATAAAAAATTTGGATATTAGTAAATAATATCCATCAAAAGTAATCTCATGTTGTGTGTTAAAATGCTTTAGTGAGTATAAAATTAAAATTTTCGTTTTACTTGATAAATTTCTGGGATTATTCTGATATTTTTCTGATATTCCAGTTTTTTTATATAATACTCACCATAAATATAAGTAGACGAAGGTTAAAAAAGAATTTACCAAAACTTTAATGATATTTACAAAGTATATAGAATCCAAATATTCAAAAAACTATAGGTCTGATATTGCAAAAAGATTAACAAAATTAATCAAAAATCGTCACGCCATTGAATTAATAGGTATGAAAAGAGTGGGTATTGCTAATTTTCTCCGATTTTATCTATATAACGAAAACTGCAGAAAACATTATTTTGGAGAAAGCTCTTCGAAATTATTTATTCCTATTGATTTTGCTGAATTAGTTGAGCGTAAGCAGATCTATGTTTGGATTTCAATATTGCAAAGGATACTGGATCAGGTTATTTCTTCAGAACAGATCCCCGCAGATATTAAAAAAGAAGTTACCATGCTTTGCGAAAAATCATTGAAGGACAAAGAAATATTTGTAACTTATGACTCGATTCTTAAATCTTTACAAATGGTGTCTGAATTAGGTATCCATTCCGTCCTGTTTCTTATTAGGTTTGATAGAATTTTGGATGTTCTGTCTCCTGATTTTTTTACTAACATGAAAAGTATTTCGGAAAGTACGTCAAATTATGTAACCCCTATTTTTACAACTTACCGCTCTCTACAGGATCTATGCTCAGAAACTTTTTCTGAAAGTACAATGAATGTATATACGCACAAGATTTTTTTCAAGCCGGTTGGAAAGAAAGATTTTAAGGAATTTTTTAAAAAAACAAAATATGGTTTAAAAATGGATAATGATGTCATAAATTATATTTATGATCAAATTGGCGGGTATATACATTATGCTTATTTACTTTTAACTATATTAAAAGAAAAATATTCGACAGAAACAATAAATAAATCCCATGTAGAAAAAATTTTAGTTGAAGATAGAAGAATAATTATTCAGTCCGAAGAAATCTATGATTCTTTGACCCATATTGAAAAAAATGTCCTCATAGATATCGTTAAAAAGAAGAAGGTTGATAAAGCAATGAAATTAAAATCTATCTATCTTTGGAATGTAGGAATCTTAGATAAAGAAAACAAGATTTTTTCAGAAGTCTTTAAAAAATATCTGCTGAAAGAAACTAAAAGTTCGAAATCTGAAGAATTAGCTTTTACTAAAAAAGAACATTTACTCTATAAGTTTCTTTTAAGTAATAAAAACGAAATATGCACACGTCTGGAAATTATAAAAAATGTATGGCCGGAATGTACTGGCTTTGGAGTAACAGACTGGACCATAGACAGTTTAATTTCCAGGCTTCGCAAAAAAATGAAGGCAATGAATTCAAAATACAAAATTAATACAGTTAGAACCAGGGGGTTTAAATTAGTGAAAATTTAATAAATTTCTATTTATTTATTGGATTCAAGCAAGAAATTCAATGAGTAATTGAATATTTTTTGCAATTATCAGTCCTCTCAAAATTTTGTAAATATAAGAATATCCCAAACGAATATTTAATTATCATTTATAATATTCTGATTACTTGTAAACATGATGTATTAATTATGCAGAAAAAGATCAGAAGGTACATCGAAATAGAATATGGTATCAAAATTAAAAAGATTGAAATCGCTCCACGCCAATTTGTTGCGGAAACTTGGTTTATAGAAACAGATTCAGGTATAAAATATTTTGTAAAAGTAGTAGAAAAACCATTATTCATTCCGGAAATCATTAAAAGTTTACCAGTGTTGGATGCAATGCACAAGGCGGGAATAAATAGAATCAACTGGCCTTTACGTACAATTTCTGGCAAACTTTTTCTTAAAAAAAGTACCAAGTTAATTGTTTTATACAATGCAATAGATGCTCCTCAATCTTACAATTACAGTGAAAAAGTACTTGGAAGACTTTTAGCAAAGATCCATGAAGTAACGAAACAAATTAAAATCTCTACTCCTGAAGAGAATTATGAATTTACTTACAAAGATTTGTTTGAGTATAGGTTTAATGGAATCATCAATGGTCAATTAGTAACCGATGACATTAATAAGCAATTCAAAAAGTTACTACGAGAATATGAAAAGAGGATTATCAAAGAATACAAAAGACTTGCAAATTGTTCAAAGAAAATGAAAAGACTAGATTTACCAAAAGTAATAACCCATGGTGATGCCGGAGGTAATGCTCTTGTTAAATCATTTACTGACATTTATATAATAGATTGGGATGGAATTCTTTTTGCTCCAAGAGAAAGAGATATTTGGGTGCCTGGTGAAAAATTTTTACAAGGGTATCGGGACGTAGTTCCGGATTTTAGTCCCAATCCTACATCAATTGCTTTTTATATTTTGACCTATTATTTCAGATCAATTGTTCACTATATGGGTGAGATAATTTCGGAAAAATCAGATGAGCACAGGAAGAAAAATTTATATGATATTGAGCATGAATTATTTAAAGGATGGATGGTTCCATATTTAGAACAAATCGATTTTGTATAGTATTAATACTTGTTTTTTATAAATATTTTGTCCCCCACGGAATATCCCCCTCGTTGTAATCCGCCGGTGGTTGAGTTGGAGTTGGCGTAGTAGTCGGTGTCAAAGACTCTGTGGGAATAGGCTCGCTTTTGTTCTGGGAATATTTGCATACTCCATTTACACAGTTTATTGATGTGCAGAACACTGAATATCCTGCATCCCACTCCTCTTGGGTTAAGTTGCAATCTTTATTGTACTGAGCTTGCACAAGGTCTTTTGGTCCAGAAACATTTTTCGAACCATCTGTATAGGTTATTGTAAGTTCAGTAGGAATTTCCGGAGTTTGTGTGGGGTTTACGGTTGGTGTTGCATTTGCTGTAGTTTCGTGGTAATCAAGGATTTGCGGAATATATAAAAGTATTTGATCGACTGAAATTGTAGAGTTTTCGTCATCATGTCCAGCATTAATTTTTATTGCAGACTCTGAATCATTTGAAGCAGTAATCAGTTCCCATTCACCTTCAAGCTCAAAATTGGAATCAGAATTTTCTACATCAATTACAACCCCCAAGGCATCATCTTCTGGGAAACTGTCGAACAGATCTTCTAGGTCTTTAAAGTCCTGATCTGAATATTCATTTATGTCCTTTTCAATTTCTGGGATTATTTTATTAATCTTGGACTTAATATCTTTTTTCATGCCTACACTTACATTTTTTGGTGTTGAGTTTGAGCCTACTGTGTCAATTTTTCCGTCTTCTTGAATATCTTTTACAAGATTGTCGTATGTATCTTGAGCTAAATTTGGTATATCACCTGAGGTAGTCATTTTAATGCCATCAACATAAGAATTCACACCAGCTTTTCCAACATCCTTTGAAATCTTCCCCCAATCAATACTTGACCTTAGTTCTGGATCCCTTCCCATATTTTCAATTGTAGAGTCACTTGCTTCTTGGATATCTTCTACATTCGATAGGTGGAATTTCTTAAGCATGGCCTTTTGGTCTACTTCCGGCATTTTTTTAATATAGTCGTACATATTAGTTCGAGCGGTTTCGATTGATTGATGCTTTGATTTTACAAAATGACCGATTACAGGTACCCAATAAAGCCAGCTATGTCTCTGTTTAGCGTTGGCTTGATACAATAAGCTTGAAGATCCCCTTAGTTCTCCTACAGCACCACCATACTGGTCAGAAAAAGAAGGCATGTAATATTCTTGTAGCTCATTTTCTTTTTCATATTCTTCTAAAGCATAAAGTCTACTGAAAATTTCCTCTGATTTATCTTTATATATATTAAGACTTTGGAAGAAAATATCTGAATCCTCTTTTTTAGCAGATTCCTCCAATAACAATTCAAGTAAAGATAATTGATTGAGGTTGATATATAAACTTAAAATTTCATTTTTCATATCTTCTTGGCTCTGTATATTTACTTCTTTTAATAAAAAGTCATTGTTTTTTTCAGTTTCGTTTATGATTGAATTATCTGTTTTAGTGCTAGTCTTATTTGCTTCTCTGGGCTCTTGAAGGAACAACCAAGCAACAATTCCTGCACCAATTAACACTAAGATCAAAAGCATTCCAGCAATAAACGAAAGAGAAGTCATAGTGAACATTGACAAAAAGGAGTTGTTTTTAAAGTTAGTACTCATATTTATTTCTACATTCAAGTTAAATTATTTTTATTATATTTACAATTTGCTTAGGTAGCAATAATATTTTTGGTGATATAATTCTTGTATATTTAAATATTAATTTTACTGATTTGCAATATACAGAGACATTTGTTGTATCTGTTAGGAATGGTGAGGTTCAAAAAGCCAGGGGACTTTGTACTCAATGTCCACTGTTAAGTACCTGTGGTTCAAATATATTTGAAACTAGAATTAAAGCAAATGGAAACGGAAGACCTGTATACCATTTTGATGTTACAGGAAATTATACTGGTAGTGATGATTGTTTATTCCAACAAAGATACAATGTTTGGGGACATTGCGTTTAATTTTATGATTTATATATACTTCATAAACATATATATTAATATGTATTGATTAAATTTTTAAAATAAGGTAGAATACGCAGAACGTTTTTTGCGTTTATTTTTCTAGTTGCATATAAATATTTTATTGAGCAAAAATGATATAATCATTGGAACGAATGGAGATAGATTAAGATAGGACTTCATTAATTAGTATATCCCGTTGCATAATTATTAATTAACAATTTTATTTATTATTTATTGAGAATTATTATGGCTAAAAAAGTTGATTACAGTGCGGTAAAAGATCTGCAAAATTATAGAAATATAGGTATTATTGCCCATGTTGATGCCGGGAAGACTACTACTACTGAAAGGATTTTGTACTTTACAGGAAAGAAACATAAAATTGGAGAAGTTCATGATGGAGAGGCGACAATGGACTTTATGAAGCAGGAGCAGGAAAGAGGTATAACTATACAGTCAGCTGCTACTACTTGTTTCTGGTCTGTTAATGATATTCTCCATCGAATTAATATTATTGATACCCCCGGTCATGTTGACTTTACTGCAGAAGTTGAGCGTTCACTTAGAGTGCTTGACGGAGCGGTTGTTGTTTTTGATGGGAAGATGGGAGTAGAACCACAGTCATATAAAGTTTGGGGACAAGCTGATAAATATAATGTTCCTCGAATTTGTTTTGTAAACAAACTCAATCTTCTTGGAGGAGATTTCGAGATGTCTCTCGAGTCTATTCAGAAGGAGTTAAGTGATAATGCAGTTGCTATTCAATACCCTATTGGAAAAGAGCATGAACTTAAAGGATATGTTGATTTAATAACTATGAAAGCTTACGAGTATTCGGGAGAAGAAAATATGGAGTATGCTGAGATAGAAATTCCTGGAGATATTAAGGATAGATGTGAGGAATTACATCAAGAACTTATTGACAAAGTTGCTGATGCAGACGATGAACTTATGGAAAAATATCTTGATGATGGAGTATTAGAAGTAGAGGAAATTTATACAGCTATTAGAATTCACACATTGGCAAGTAAAATTTTTCCAGTAATGGGAGGAGATGCACGTATGGGAATAGCCAAGAAGATTTTAGATGCTGTTGTTCGATTTTTACCTTCTCCTTTACAGAAAGCTTATGTTCTGGAAGATAAAGAGACAGGTGAACCACAGGAATTTAAAGGTAAGGTTGCAGGTTACGATCCTGATACAGAAAAGCTTATTACCTTTGATACGCAGGTTGATGCACCTTTCTGTGGTTTGATCTTTAAAGTTGTCATTGATCCTCATGTTGGAACCTTAAATTATATGAGGGTTTATTCTGGTAAGCTTTCAGCTGGTAGTTATGTACAGAATTCTTCTCTTGGATCAAAAGAAAGGGTAGGACGAATATTACTTATGCATGCAAATGCCCGAGAGGAAATTGAAGAGGTCCGTGCAGGAGATATTGTGGCCTTAATAGGCTTAAAAGATTCTACT
Organism: Candidatus Dojkabacteria bacterium; assembly: GCA_014729085.1. GTDB lineage: Bacteria > Patescibacteriota > Dojkabacteria > B142 > WJKM01 > WJKM01. Next base: position 12,913 of record WJKM01000016.1, read on the forward strand.
ACTGGACAGACTTTGTGCAATGAGGAAGATGAGATTATACTTGAAAGTATTGATTTCCCTGACCCTGTTGTTTCCATGGCGGTTGAGCCAAAGACCAAGTCAGATCAAGAGAAAATGGGTATTGCACTTATGAAGTTAGCAAAAGAAGATCCAACTTTTACAATCGAAACCGATAAAGATACCGGACAAACAATTATCTCAGGAATGGGAGAATTGCATATTGAAATTAAGGTTAATTTACTGGATGAAGAATATGATATTCAAGTTAAAACTGGTAAACCAAGAGTTGCATATAAAGAAACCATTGAAGCAGAAGTTGAACACAGAGAAATTTTAAAGAAACAGACTGGAGGAGCTGGACAATTTGCAGATATGACGATAGTGATGAGCCCTACAGCTCGAGGTGATGGATATGTATTTGAAAATGAAATAAGGGGAGGAGCAATCCCTACTGAATATATTCCATCTGTCGATAAAGGAATACAGCAGTCTTTGGTTTCAGGACCACTTGGTGGATATCCTGTTGTGGACTTTCAAGTTAAATTAATTGACGGTTCTTACCATGAGGTTGACTCTAATACGGATACTTTTAGAATTTGTGCTCAAAGAGCATTTAGAGAAGCAATGAAGAAAGCAAAGCCAATTCTTTTAGAACCTATTATGAAGGTTGTAGTCACATGTCCTGATGAGTTTGTAGGTGATGTTACGGGTGCTTTGTCATCTAAGCGAGGAATGATTAGAGGCATGAAAGCTAGAGGTAAAGTACAAGAGGTAACATCATTGGTTCCTCTTGGAAACATGTTTGGATGGATAAACGATTTACGATCAATGACTAAGGGAAAGGCCAATAGTGTCATGGAATTTGATAGTTACCAAAAAGTACCTGATAATTTAGTGGATGAGATATTGAATCAATAAAGGTTTAAATGTTAATATATAAAATATTAATAACAAAACATAGTTAAATATATTGCATTTTATTCCTTGATTTGGTATAAATATGTGCCTTTTTTGGGCATATTTCCTAATTGTACCAAAAGAATACACGCGCTAAAAAATTTTTGTGTATTAAAATTAACTTTAAATTTAATTTATTATTTAAATAAAATGGCAGATTTTCAAAGAGATAAAGACCACTTGAATATTGGTACTTTGGGTCACGTTGACCATGGAAAAACCACTTTATTACGTGGGATTCTTAATGTATTTGGGGGTGACGAACAAGATAAATGGAAAGAAAAATTGGATAAGTCACCTGAATCAAAGGCTAAGTCTATGACAATTTCTACAGCTCATGTTGAAGCAGAAACAGAAAATAGACACTATGCGATTGTTGACTGTCCTGGTCATAAAGACTATATAAAGAATATGATTACAGGAGCTGCACAGATGGATGGAGCTATTCTTGTTGTTTCAGCTTCAGATGGTCCAATGCCTCAAACAAAAGAGCACATTCTTCTTGCTAAGCAAGTTGGTGTAAAACACATGGTTGTATACATTAATATTTTTGATGATGGTATGGACCCAGATCTTATTGATTTGGTTGAGGAAGAAATTAGAGAGGAATTGACAAAAAGAAAGTTTGAAGGGGATAAAGTATCAATAGTTAGGGGTAATGCTTTAAGTGCAGAAAAAGGTGATGAAAAAGGATTAGAATCTATTAAAGATCTTATGGCCGCAGTAGATGAGGATATTCCAATTCCTGAAAGACCACTAGACAAACCATTCTTAATGCCAGTTGAGGATGTTTTCTCAATAGAAGGTCGAGGAACTGTTGCAACAGGACGTATAAGTAGAGGAAAAGTTCAAGTTGGAGAAGAAGTTGAACAAATTGGTCTTACAGAAAAAATTGAGAAAAGAACAATTACTGGAGTAGAAATGTTTAATAAAACTTTAAATGAAGGTATTGCTGGAGATAATGTTGGTCTTCTTATCAGAGGTATTAAAAGAAACGAGATTGAAAGAGGTCAAGTGTTGGCAAAACCGGGTTCAATTGAACCTCATATGAAATTTGAAGCTGAGGTTTATATTCTAACAAAAGAAGAAGGTGGAAGACATACTGCATTCTTAACCGGTTACAGACCACAGTTTTATATTAGAACAACTGATGTAACTGGAACTGTAAGTTTAAAAGAGGGAACAGAAATGGTTATGCCCGGAGATAATGCAGAATTATTAATTGAACTTGTTCAACCAGTAGCGGTCGAAGAAAAAATGAGATTCGCTATTCGAGAAGGTGGGAGAACAGTTGGTGCGGGAATTGTAACTAAGATTCTTGACTAATTCTTTAGTCAGTTTTAGATAATTATTTTAATTATTTAAATGATTCCTATCACAGAGATGAGATAGGAATTATTTTCTGAACTTAATATGGATCGAATCAGAATAAAAATAAAAGCATACGACTCAAAAATTATCGATAATGTTGTAAAACAAATTGTCGATACGGTTACCAGAACGGGCGCAAGAATTGCCGGACCAATACCTTTACCTACAAGGATATCGAGATGGGCAGTAAAAAGATCGCCTTTTAAATATGGGAATGCAGTAGATCATTTCGAGATGAGGACACATAAAAGACTAATTGATATTATTGATCCAAATTCAAAAACTATAGAATCTCTCCGTCATTTACAATTGGCGGCTGGGGTGTCAATAGAAATAAAATAAATTAAATTAATATTTTCTCTTCAAAAAAGAGGGTTAACACCTTTTTTTTCTTAAAGATAGATACTATGAAAATTATTGGTAAGAAAAAAATTATGACGCAAATTTTTAAGGATACCGGAGAAGTCGTTCCTGTAACAGTGATTGCATGTGAAAATTTGGTTATTGCTAGGAAAGAAGATGACAAAGTTTATGTTGGTTTGGGTAAAAAGAAAAAAGCAAATAAAGCTGAAAAGGGAAAATATTCAAGTTTAGGCTTTGTACCTCAAAAAGTAGTAATGACAAAATATGAGGGTTTTAAAGATAAAAAAGTTGGTGATAATATTGATTTGGATATACTTGACGAGGTCAAAAAAGTAGATGTGAGATCGATTTCAAAAGGAAAAGGGTTTGCTGGAGTTGTAAAAAGATGGGGTTTCTCAGGAGGGCCTAAAACACACGGACAATCAGATAGATTGCGTGCTCCTGGTTCAATTGGAGCAGGTACTGATCCTGCGAGGGTCTTTCCCGGGAAAAAAATGCCAGGACGGCTTGGAGGAAAAATAGTAACAGTAAAGAATTTAGAAGTCGTAAAAATTGATCATAAGAATAATTTAATTTTTGTTAAAGGTGGTGTTCCTGGAGTAAAAAACGCAATTGTAGAGATAAATATTAAAGATATTTAATAATATAAATAAATGAAAGTAACATTTTTAGACACAAAAGGAAAATCGCAAACCAATAAATATGACTTAACGGACGATTTATTTGTAGAAAGTCCAAATATTGATTTAATAAGTCAATATATATATGTATATCTCGGTAATCAAAGACAGTCAAATTCCAAAACTAAAGGTAGGGGAGAAGTACGAGGAGGAGGAAGAAAGCCATGGAGACAAAAAGGGACAGGAAGAGCTAGACATGGTTCAATTCGAAGTCCTATTTGGAGAGGTGGAGGTATAACTTTTGGACCTACTGGTAATCAAAATTACAAAAAAAAGATGACTAAAAAGATGAAGAAGAATGCTTTTAAATCAGTAATGACATTAAAAGCAAACGAAAATAAAATATATGTATCGGAAGACCCTAAGGTAACAAAGACCAAAGATGCAAGAAAATATTTGGAAAATTTTAAGAAAGATTACAGAAAAATTTTATTAGTACAACAAAATAAAAGTAGTTATCATAAGTACTTTAAAAATATTGATAATATCAATATTGTAAGGTCAGGAGAATTAAATACGTACGATGTTTTTTATGCACAAGAAGTAATTTTCTTTGAAAGTGCTACAGATGATTTGAAAGGAATTTTTAAAAATAGTTAATATAAATTTTTGAAATAATGAAAAACTTGGTTATACAACCAATAATTACAGAAAAAAGTTTAAATCTTGTAGAGACCGAAAATCAATATACGTTTATGGTTGGTGAGAAGACGAATAAATTTCAGATTAAAAAAGAGATAGAAAATCGTTTTGGAGTTACAGTATTATCAGTTAAAACTATGATTTATCTTGGAAAAAGAACCGCATTTGGTAGAAAACGTATACCTGGTATTAGACCAGATTTTAAAAAAGCAATTGTAACAATAAAAAAAGGTGATACAATACCGGATTTTGATATTAAATAATTTATAAATATTTGAAAGGTGCTTAAAGAATATAAACCTACAACACCAACAAGAAGGCACACAGTTTTAGTTAAAGATAAAAGATTAGCTAAGCGACCTGTACCTAAGAATTTGATTAAAAAGGTGAAGTATAATGCTGGTAGAAGCGGGGGGCGTGTTAGTACCCGTCATAAAGGCGGAAGAGTTAAGCGTCAATACAGGGTTATAGATTTTAAAAGAGATAAATATGATGTTGAAGGCATTGTCGAGGATCTCTTTTATGATCCAAATCGTTCTGCAAATATTGCACTGATAAAATATGAAGATGGAGAAAGAAGATTTATCTTGGCCACAAAAAAGATGGAGAAGGGCCAAAATGTGATTTCTGGAGAAAAAGTACCAATTCGAGAAGGTAATGCCATGCCTTTAAAAAATATACCATCTGGAATTTTTGTGCATAATGTTGAATTGAAAAGAGGGAAGGGTGGAGTTATGGGAAGATCTGCTGGTGCTGCAATTCAAAAACAAGGAGAAACAGGAGAATATGTTCAATTAAAAATGCCGAGTGGAGAAATTAGATTAGTAAGAGGTGAAAATTATGCTACTATTGGACAAGTTGGAAACGAATTACATGGTTTAAAGAAGTTAGGTAAAGCCGGAAGAAAAAGGAAGATGGGGATAAGGCCAACAGTAAGAGGTGTGGCACAATCCTGGAAGCATCCGCATGGTGGTGGTCAGGGTAAGGGAGGTCGAGTAGGGCCTGGAGGACCAGCTAAAACTCCATGGGGTAAGAAACAAGGCGTTAAAACTAGAAAGAATAAACGAACTAATAAGTACATTATTAAAAGAAGAACTTCAAAAAGAAGACGAAAAGTAAAGAGATATAAAACAATAGTATAATCATTAAGTATTAAATTAATTTAATAAATCAAAAATGAGTAGATCTCTAAAAAAAGGACCTTATATAGATGAAAAGTTATTACAAAAGGTTCAAAAAGCAAAAAAAGACAGTTCAACCCAAAAAATTAAAACTTGGGCTAGAGAATCAACAGTAACACCAGAAATGGTTGGGGTTACTTTATCTATTCATAACGGGAAACGATTTATTGATGTCTATATAACTGAATCAATGGTAGGACACAAGGTAGGCGAATTTGCACCAACTAGAAGATTTACTGGACATAGTAAGAAGGGTAAAATTGCTAAAGCTACTGGAACAACAGGTAGAATTTTAGATGAAGAATAATTATAAAATTATAAATAATGACTGACAAAATTTATGCAGTTGCAAAAAATGTAAGAATAGCTCCAAGGAAAGCCAGATTGGTTGTCGATTTGGTAAGAGGAGAAAATGCGGAAGAAGCTAGTGAAAAGTTAAAGTTTGTAAATAAAAAAGCAGCACTTCATGTTAGAAAGGTTATTGATAGTGCAGTTGCTAATGCTATAAATAATTTTGATAAAGATGCAAAGAATTTGTTTATTAAAGAGGCACGGGTAGACGAAGGCTATACTCTTAAAAGAGGTAGAGCCGTATCTAAAGGAAGATATCATAGAATTTTAAAACGGAATAGTCATATAGTAATTGGACTAACCGAAAAATCAGAATAATTTTTAAGTATTTATTAAATAAATTATGGGTCAAAAAGTTAACGCAAAAGGTTTTAGAATAGGTGTAAATAAAAATTGGGAATCAATTTGTTATGTTGATAAATTGAATTACGCTGATAATCTTGCAGAAGATTTGAAGATAAGAAAGTATATCCAGGAAAATCTGAGGTCAGCAGGTATTGTGTCAACAAAAATTAAAAAATTCATGAACAAGAAATTGATTGAGATTTCTGTTGCTAGACCCGGAGTTGTTATCGGGAGAGGTGGTTCTGGAATTGATCAAGTAAACAAAGATTTAGCAAGAATTACAAAGGGTAAAGTTGAAGTAAAACTGTACGAAGTAAAAAAACCAGAATTATCATCTAAACTCATTGCAGAAAACATTTCCGACCAACTTGTAAGAAGAATTGTACCTAAATTTGCAGTAAGCAGGGAGATGAAGTCTGCACAAGGTGCTGGAGGAATTAAAGGAATAAGGATTTGGATATCTGGAAGAATAAAAGGGGTCGAAATTGCCCGGACTGAAAAATTTCAGTGGGGATCAGTCCCTTTACAAACTTTAAGAGCAGATATTGATTATTATCAGACAGACTGTTTGGTACCAAATGCAGGATTGCATGGAATTAAAGTGTGGGTTTATAAGGGTGAAAAACAAACAATTTAAATTACATTTATTGAATTGATATGTTACAGCCAAAGAAACGAAAATATAGAAAGTCCTTTCAACCAAAGATGAAGGGAGTTGCTTATAGAGGTTCAAGATTAACACATGGAGACTATGGATTAAAATCTATGGGAAGATCTTGGTTAACGTCTAGACAGATTGAGGCTGCTAGAAAAGCAATTGTTCGAGAAGTGAAAAGAAAAGGAAAACTCTGGATTAAAGTTTTTCCTCATACACCAGTTACAAGCAAACCAAGTGAGGTGGGTATGGGAAAAGGTAAGGGAGAAGTAGATCAATACGTTTTAGGTCTAAAACCTGGAAGAATTATTTTTGAATTAGGAGGTGTTCCAAAACCAGTAGCGAAAGAAGCATTACGAAAAGCTGCACAGAAATTGCCCGTTATTTGTAAATTTATATCAAAAGATTAAAAAGGTGGACATAGATAAACTTAGAAAAAAAACAGAAGAGGAACTCAAAACTAGATTAACTGAAAAAAGAGGTGAATTAGTTGAGCTTAGGTATAATGTAAAGTTAGGTAAGGAAACCAGTTATTCGCAAGTCAAAGAACTAAAAAAAGAGATTGCAAGAATAAATACAATACTAAATGAGCAATCTTTTAAGAAATAGTTTATTATATTAACTTGGATTTAATGGAAGAAAAACTCAAATCTAGAAAAAGACTGCAGGGTATAGTCACAAACATAATTGATGATAATACAGTTAAAATTCGTGTAGAGACTAAAAGTGCACATCCAATGTATGGTAAGATTATGAAATCACATAAAACATATTTGGTACATAATACTAAGTTCGTAAAAGAAGACGGTATTGATATAGAAGTAGGGGAAGAAGTTGTAGTAGAAGAGTGTAAACCAATAAGTAAGAAAAAATCATTTATTTTGATAGATAAAATAGTAAGAAAATGATTCAGAAACTATCTCGTTTAAAAGTAGCTGATAATACAGGAGCAAAAGAATTAATGGTTATTAATGTCCTAAGTAGATGGAAAGGTAACTATTATCAAAGATTTGGTTCTGTCGGTGAAATTGTTGTAGGTTCAGTAAAAAAGAGCAGTCCGTTTTCGGAATTTGAAGAAGGTTCAGTTGTTTATGGTGTGATTGTCAGAACTAAAAAAGAAGTACGGCGAAAGGATGGTTCTTATATCAGATTTGATGATAATGCTGTTGTTATTATTGGGAAGGAGTCTCAGGAACCAAAAGGTACAAGAGTTTTTGGTCCCATTGCCAGAGAAGTAAAAGACAAAGGATATGATAAAATCGCAAGTCTTGCACCAGAAGTTTTATAATTTTTATATTTAATAGTTAACGTGAAAGTTTTAAAAGGAGACACAGTAAAAGTAATTTCAGGCAAGGATCGCAATAAAACAGGTGAGGTACTTGTCGCATTGCCAAAACAGAATAAAGTAGTTGTTAAGGGTGTGAATATAGTGACAAAACATCAAAAAGCTAGAGGGAAGGATAAGCCTGCAGGAAGAATTAAGTTCGAACTACCGATAGATGTATCAAACGTTCAAGTAATTGATCCAGCAACAGGCAAACCTACGAGAATTAAATATACATTTAAAGATGGTAAAAAGGTAAGACAGATAGGAGAACATTCAGAGGATAAGAAAAAAACCGAAAAGACGAAATCAACAAGCAAAAAAACAAAAAGTAATAAATCCAAAAAGAAAACAAATAAAAAAACTGAGAAAAAATCAAAATCTACAAAAAAAGATAAAGCGACTAAGAAAAAAAGTAAAAAATAACATTAAAAATCAATTAAATGAAACTTGAATCGCAATTAAAAAAACAATATCTTAAGAAGTATAGACAAGGGCTTAAAGAAGAGCTGGAACTTGAAAATATCAATGCTGTACCTAATCTGGAAAAGATAGTTATAAATAGCGGTATTGGAGAGGCAAAAGAAAATCCGGAACTTATAGATGAGTTGATGAAGGATTTCACAATATTATCTGGTCAAAAACCAGTAGTTACGAAATCTAAAGAGTCAATATCAAACTTTAAAGTTAAAGAAGGTATGCCTATCGGGTTAAAGGTTACTTTGAGAGGAATGAGAATGTGGGCATTTTTAGAAAAATTAATTCATATTGTTTTACCAAGGGTAAAAGACTTTAGAGGATTATCAAGAAAAAGTTTCGATGGTGCTGGGAATTATAGTATGGGTTTGAAAGAACAATTAGTTTTCCCAGAAATAGATTCAACTAAGGTAAAGAAAAGACAAGGAATGCAAATAGTTATTTGTACTACAGCTGACAATAACGAGGCTGCAGAGATATTATTAGAAAAATTCAATTTTCCTTTTGTTAAACAGTAGAAATGAGTACAAAAGCTCAAGAAGCAAAAGAAAAGAAATTAAAAAAGAAATATAAAAGCAACACTTTAAAGTATAAAACACGTTTATTTAACAGATGTAAGGTAACAGGAAGAGCTAGAGGTTATATGAGAAGATTTGGTATTTCAAGAATAACTTTTAGGGAATTTGCCTTAAAAGGTTTATTACCAGGAGTAAGAAAAGCAAGTTGGTAATTTTTAGTTATTATTTTATTTAGAATTATTATGGTAAATGATCCAATAGGAGATGCGTTAACTAGAATTAGAAATGCATACCTGCGTGGTCATAATCAAGTTTCAATTCCTTACTCGAAAATGATAAGTGCTATTGTTAAAATTTTAGAGGAAGAGAACTATATTCAGGATTATGAAATTACGGAAAATGACAAAGGATTCAAAGTTCTAACAATTGAGTTGTTATACTTTGGTAAAAATCCAGGGATTAAAAGTTTAAAACGAATATCTAGACCAGGTGTTAGGCAGTATGTCGGATATAAAGATATTCCACGAATTATTGATGGGATGGGAATATGTATTCTATCAACGACAAAGGGTGTAATTAGTGGAAAAAGGGCAAAAACAGAGAGAATAGGAGGCGAATTACTATGTTCAATTTATTAAAATTATAATGAAAAATGTCAAGAATCGGATATAAACCAATAAAATTTGATACTCCAGTGGAAATTAAAGTAGAGAAAGGAGGTTCCTTCGGAAATATTCTTGTGACTGTTAAGGGACCAAAAGGTGAACTGAAACAAGATATTAGAAATGGAATTAATGTAGAGGTGGATCAAGAGAATAAAGTCATTGAGTTAACACGAGAGAATGATTTACATCAAATGAAGGCATATCATGGTCTTTACAGATCTTTGATTGCCAATATGATAGAAGGGGTAACAAAAGGATACGAGAAAAATTTAGAAATTCATGGTGTCGGTTATCGTGTAAAACTTACAGGTAATAAATTAGATTTTAGTCTAGGTCAAAATCACCCTATTGAGATTGAAGCTCCTGAAGGTATTGAATTTGAAGTAAAAGATGAAGTTAAGATTAAGGTAAAAGGTATAGATAAACAATTAGTAGGCAAGATAGCTGCTCAGATTAGAGAAATTAAGAAACCTGAACCTTACAAGGGTAAAGGAATCAGGTATGTTGGTGAATATGTACGTAGAAAAGCTGGAAAAGCAGCAATTAAAGCTACTGTTTAAATAATTTAATACATTTATTATGAGAGAAAAAGAAGAATATAGAAAACGAAGAAAAATGAAAATTAGAAAAAAAATATCTGGAACTGCTGACAGACCAAGATTAGCAGTTTTTAGATCAAATGCACATATTTATGCGCAATTAATTGATGATGAAAATAACGTTACACTTGGAAGTGCCAGTGATTTAGATTTAAAAGCAAAAGGGACGAAAACCGAAAGAGCGGAAACTGTAGGTAAGGAAATTGCAAAAATTGCAAAATCAAAGAAAATTGAGACAATAATATTTGATAGAGGAGGATATAAATTCCATGGACGTGTTAAAGCTTTGGCCGATGGTGCAAAAGAAGCAGGATTAATATTTTAATTATTTTAAATTTTCCAGTGACTGAATCAAAAAAAGACGAAAACAAAAAAGAAAAGAAAAAAAATGAATCTGGAGATAGTAAAAAGACAGATTCCAAAAAACAGACGCAGAATAATGTCAAATCTGATAAGAGTAAACAAAAAAAAGTCCAAGTAAAAAGAAAGAAGTCTAGCAGATCTTATAAAAGAAAGAAAAAGAAAAGACGAAGAAGAAATCAAGAAGAATTTGAGAAACGTATAATATCTATTCGAAGAGTTTCTAGAGTAAATAAAGGCGGTAGAAGGTTAAGGCTTAGTGTTTGCATTGTTATTGGTGATAAAAAAGGAAGAATAGGGATAGGATTAGCCAAAGGAGAGGATGTTAGAAGTGCTGAGGAAAAAGCTTATAAATATGCAAAGAAACATATGAAAAAAATTCCATTGAAGAATAATACTATTCCTCATGAGTTTTATCATAAGAAGGGAGCAGCAAGAGTATTTATGAAGCCCGCTTCCCCGGGTACTGGAATTGTGGCAGGAAGTTCACTTCGAGCTGTAATGGAAGTACTTGGTGTAAAAGATGTTTTAAGTAAAATCATTGGTTCTAATAATGCTATTAATAACGCTTATGCTGCCATCGAAGGTTTATCACAAATGAAACATACAGTGAATACTAAAAAAGATAGTAATAATAAAGTTAAATCTAAAACAGACAAAAAATAATGGATTTACCATCACCAAAAACAAAGAAAAAAAGCAAAAGAAAAGGTAGAGGTTACGCCTCTGGAGTTGGAGGACATACTGTAGGAAAAGGACAAAAAGGTCAATTATCGCGTTCAGGATATAAAAAACCAAGACCAGGATTTGAAGGCGGACGAATGCCTCTTTCCAGAAGAATCCCTAAATTACCAGGTTTTCGGAGAGGATATTTTAAGTCTAAATATATTCGTATCGAACTTGGCCTCGATGACCTAGATGCTCTATACAAAGACGGTGAAAAAGTAAATTTTGATACCTTGATTGAGAAGGGAGTTAAAATGAGTAAAACTAAAGATGTTAAAGTAAAGATTTTAGCTAACGGTGAGATTAGCAAAAAACTAATAGTAGAAGGTATTAAAACTTCTGAGACTGCTCAAAAAAAGATTGAAGCAGCGGGAGGAAAAGTTGAGATTTAAATTACTAATATTAAGTGAAAAATAAAATCAAAACTAAGAAAAAAACTAAAGTAAAGAAGTCTAAAGGCAAAGATAAGTCCAAAAAGAATTTCATTGAAACGCTTAAGACTTTTTGGAACAACAAAGTAATAAGGAAGAGGATCTTTTTTACAGCTGGAATCATATTGCTTTATAGATTGTTGGCAAATGTACCGCCTCCAGGTATAGACATTGAATCATTTGTTTCAGTATTTAAAGATAATCCTTTAACAAATATTTTTACACTAGCAACTGGAGGAAGATTAGACAACCCATCACTTGTTATGATAGGGCTTGGAGCAAATGTTAATGCTTCAATCATAATTCAACTTTTGTCAACTGTAATTCCTAAATTGGAGGAATTGTCAAAAGAAGGTGCAAGCGGTCGTCAAATTTTAAATCAATATACAAGATTTTTGACAATTCCCTTGTCAATAATTCAGGCGATTGTAATTTATGTACTGTTAAGTAGATCATCAACATTTGTAGGACAAGACGTAGGAATTGATGTAGTTAGTTTTGTTGCTACTGTAAGTGCGGGAAGTTTGGTATTAATGTGGTTGGGTGAATTAATTAGTGAAAATGGAATAGGAAATGGAAGTTCCGTGATTATTGCGTTTTCGATAATTAGCTCATTGCCAACTTTAATAAAGACAGATATAGAAAGTGTATATCCTATTATAGATTCTTTTAGAGCAGGAAATATTGCACTTTGGGAATTGTTGACAGCAAGAGATTTCTTATATATTTATGGATTAATAATAGGTCTTGTTGCTATGGTTGTGATTTTGGTTCTAATGAGTGAAGCTGTTCGGAAGATTACTATACAATATGCTAGAAGGGGGACTGGCCGTCAGACTAATTATCTCCCTTTACAAATTAATCAAGCCGGTGTCGTACCGATAATTTTTGCATCTGCTATACTTACTTTCCCAAGTATAGTATCACAATTTTTTATAAATATATTTGATGAAGGTACTGCACTTTATAATTTTGCTAATCTTTTCATTGCAGAAGATTCGCCATTGGCTTTTTTGAGCAATGTAAGTTCAATTGAATATAATATTTTATATTTTATCTTGATTATTGCATTTACATTTTTCTATACTTTTGTTATTTTAAAACCTTCTGAAACTGCTGAAAATTTAAAAAAGAGTGGAGGTTTTATTCCTGGAATAAGGCCGGGGAAAAGCACAGAAAAATATATTACTGGAATTATGATAAGATTAGCAACGATAGGTTCATTATTTTTAGCATTTATTACAATTGTTCCTTCAATTGCAAGGACACAATTAACTTTTACAACTCAAAGGATCGGTATACTTTCGGGGATTGGTGGAACAAGTTTATTAATTGTTGTATCTGTAATCTTGTCAGTTTATCGCCAGCTTAAGTCCATGAAAGTTGAGAAGAGTTACGATCAATTTAGATAAAAAGTTGAAATTTTAGAATTGCTCAAAGTTGAGTGTTTTTGATATAATCGAAAGTTATTTATTAGATTAATGCCTAAGTGGCCAATAAAAATAAGAAAAAAAAGATAAAAGCACGAGGTGTAGTAACTGATGTTTTAGCAAATACTCAGTTCAAAGTAAAAATCGAACTTGATGATAAGGAATGGGAGGTTATTGCACATTTATCTGGTAAAATGCGAATGAATTATATTCGTATTCAAAAGAATGACGAGGTGGATGTTATGATTTCACCTTATGATTTAAAAAGAGGAATTATTGTTTATAGACATTAAATTATTTATCTAGTTCAAAATATACTAAAATGAAGGTAAGCCCATCAGTAAAACGAAGATGTCCGAAGTGCCGGGTAGTAATTCGAAGGAATAAAGCCGGTAAACGGGTTGTAAGAATTGATTGTCCTGCTAATCCTAAACATAAACAAAGGCAGGGGTAGTTTATTTATATTATTAATTATATTTAACAATGGCACGTATAAGCGGAGTAGAATTACCTCAAAACAAGAGAATTGAAATAGCATTGACCTATATCTATGGTATTGGTATTACATCTTCAAGAAAGATTCTTAAAATAGCCAATATCGATCCAGATACAAGAGTTAAAGATCTAACTGAAAATCAGATAAAAACTCTTTCTGGTATAATTGCTGAAAATTACAAGATTGAGGGAGAATTAAAACAGATGATCGATAAGAATATTCGAAGATTAAAAGAGATTAAATGCTATAGGGGTTTAAGACATAAGCTTGGACTTCCGGTGAGAGGACAGCGCACAAGAACAAACGCAGTTACTAGAAAAGGAAAGAATATTGCCGTTGGAGGTTTAAAGGTTAAAATTACAAAGACTTAAATTGTATTAATAAATTATGGCTAAATCAAAATCAAAAGAATCAAAAACTAAAACCAAGAAGAAAAAGAAAGTAAAGAATCTTCATCCAAAAGTAGATATATATATTAAATCAAGTTACAATAATACAATCATTAGCGTAACCGATTTTGATGGAAATTTAATTGCTTCATCTTCTCCCGGACAAATAGGATTTAAGGGTAGTAGAAAAAGTACTGCTTACGCAGCTACAAAAGCGGCAATGGATTTAGCCGAGGAATTGAAAAGATACGGAGTGAAAGAAGCAAATGTAAAAGTAAAGGGAACTGGCATGGGTAGACAAGCTGCTGTAAAAGGTTTAGCTTCAGCAGGGATAAAAGTAAAAACCTTAATGGATGTTACACCAATACCTCATGGAGGTTGTAGGCCAAGAAAGAAACCAAGGGGTAGTTAATTCGTTGATTTATTTATAAAAAATATTATTTCAGATGGCAAGGTATACTGGACCAAAAAGAAAATTAGAGCGTAGAGAAAACGCGACATTATTTGGAAGTGATGAGTGGAGAAAAAGACCATATCCTCCAGGGCAACATGGTGCCAGACGGAGGAGACCTTCAGCTTATGCTGTTCAATTCCGAGAAAAGCAAAAAGTTAAGAGAATGTATGGATTGTTAGAAAGACAATTTAAGAATTTATATAAAAAGGCTATGAATGCAAAAGGTAATACGGGATTAAATATGTTACAATTGCTTGAATTAAGGCTTGATAATATTGTATATAGACTCGGTTTTGCAAAAACTCGAATGCAGTCTAGACAAATGGTGAACCATGGGCATATACTTGTTAACGGTAAAAAAGTTGATATACCTTCATATACATGTGAAGTTGAGGATGAGATTCAACTTTCCCCAAAGTTTAGAAAATCTGAGATGTTTAAGATCCTAAATGCAGAAATAAAGGATCCCCAAATCCCCAAATGGTTAAATAGATTAAGTTTGGGAGGACAGGTTGTTTCTATGCCGGAAAGAGATAGTATAGATCGTGGTATACAAGAGCAGTTAATTATTGAGCTTTACTCTCGATAAACATTTGAATTAATAAATTTTAATACTAATTTTATGTACTCACTGGATAAATTTAAAATAAAAACTGTAGAAGATTCTGATACATTAGCAAAATTCGAAATAGGTCCATTACCAAAAGGCTTTGGGCATACTATCGGTAATGCGTTACGAAGAATACTTATGACAACAATATCAGGAAGTGCAATTACTTCAGTTAAAATTAAAGGTATTGATCATGAATATTCAACATTAGAGGGTATGCAAGAGGACGTTTTGTCTTTTGTTCTGAACTTGAAAAAAATAGCGTTGAAAACTCATTCAGATGAACCTATTACACTAAAATTAAAAACAAAAGGAAAATCCAGTAAAGATACAGTTGAAGTTAAAGCCGGAGATTTTGAAAAACATAGTGATGTAGAAATTGCTAATCCAGATCTTGTACTAGCGAAACTAACGAAACAGAATGCAAAATTAGAAGCTGAAGTAACTATTGAAAAAGGTGTTGGTTATGCTCTTCCAGATGAAGAAAAAAGAGCAGAGATTGGTGTTATCCCAGTTGATTCAATTTTCAGTCCAGTAAAGCATGTGAAATTTGATGTAGTATCGGTTCGTGTTGGTCAACAGACAGACTTAGATCAAATAGATATGGAGGTACACACAAATGGAGCTTCCACTCCAAGAGATACACTATTGGAATCAACAGAAATATTTGATCTAGTAGCAAACCGTTTGGTTGACTTAGCAGGAGGAGATTCGGAAGATAATTCTCTTGAAGTTGAAGAAGAAGAACCTGAAGAAGAAGAGGAAAAAGTATTATTAGTTTCTGATTTGAATCTTTCAACCAGAACTACAAATGCACTACATAATGCAGATGTACTTGATCTTTATGCTCTAGAAGGTAAATCCAAGAAAGAGATATTGAGTTTCAAAGGTATGGGGAAAAAATCATTTGAGGAATTGGAACAAGTATTAACAGAAAATAATATAAAAATCAGCTATTAAATTATGAAACATCAGATTAAGAAAAATAAATTTGCTAGTTCTTTTTCTCAGAAGAAATCAATAGTTAGAAATCTTGCTATAGATTTAATTAATCATAATCATGTGACCACTACTGTTGGAAGAGCGAAGGCAGTACGACCATTTTTTGAGAGAATGATATCAAAATATAAAAAAGATAAAAATAACACACGATACATACATAAAAAATTAGGACAAGTTAATTCACAGTTGATTGAGAAAATTGATGAATTATGTTCGAAGAATTTTTCTAAAATTGATTCAGGGTTTGTTAGTATGTATAAGCTAGGTTTTAGAAAAGGAGATGGAGCTGAGATTGTTAAGTTGATCTTAGAAGGTTATGAACCAGTAGTAAAATCAAAACTTAAAAAAGTTGGCAGAAAACAAAAGGAAACAGAGGAAAAAAAGGAAAAGAAATCAGGATTCCAGAAATTTAGAGATGTGATAAAGAAAAAGGATACAACAAAATCCAGCCAACGAAAATCGGTAGATTCAACAGAAGGTGACGCTAAAGCAAGATCACGTTCAGGTATATAAAATATATTTTTGATTTAAAAAGTATGAAAACAAGAGCTATTAAAGCAAGCGAAATAAAAGAAGAATGGTATCTTTTAGATGCCAGTGCAAAGCGTCTCGGAAGACTTGCTTCAAAAGCAGCGAGCTTATTATTGGGCAAAGAAAACCCAATTAATGATTCCAGTTTAACACCAAAAGTTAAGGTTATTATTATTAACTCAACTAAGGTTGATATACATCCAAGGAAAAAGATTAGAAAGAAGTATTACAGACATTCAGGTTATGTTGGGAATTTAAAAGAAATTTCTTATAAAAAAATGTCTGAGTCACAGCCAAATAAAATAATTGAGCTGGCAGTAAAGGGAATGGTTCCTCGAAATAAGCATCATAAAAAAATTATGGGTAATTTGTTTGTATATGAAGATGATCAAACAGATAAACATAAGGCACAAAAGCCCAAAGAAGTAGAAATTAAATAATCATTTAAACAATATTATGGCAAAGAACAATACTAAAAAAGAAAAATATTATTATGCCCTTGGCAGAAGAAAAACAGCAGTTGCAACTATACGTCTTTATGAAGGTAAAGGAGAGGATACAATTAACGAAAAACCTATAAAATCTATTTACACTTCTAAAACCGAAATTTCTGATCTTTATAAACCTTTTAGAGTTACTGACACAAAAGGCGAATTCCACTTTACAGCAAAAACTAGTGGAGGCGGAAAGCAGGGGCAACTGGGAGCTATGATATTAGGCATAGCAAGAGCTTTGGTTGAATATGCACCTGAGTTCAAGTCAAAATTAAAGGAAAAGGATTTATTGACTAGGGATCCAAGAATGGTTGAAAGAAAGAAAGCAGGTCTTAGAAAAGCTCGAAAGGCTCCTCAATACTCAAAGAGATAGAGCAAATTCTCATTTATAAGTATAAATAGAAAACGATTATTCCTTATGAAATAATAATTACCCCCTTAATCTTTCTCTTATTTGTCTTTATAATATAAATGCGTATTTAAATCTAAATATGTAATTTAAAGGTGGCAAAAAAAATTATTTATACAACCCTAATAATACTCTTTCTGATATCTTTGGCCTTATGGTCACCTTGGGAAGAGTATGATATTTCATTTGCTAGAATATTTGGAGTTAAGGAAATTGAACATCTTTCCGGTCTGGAACTCTTTTCTTTAAAAGGAGAGCTAGAATTATATTTAGATGATGAGTATAAAGGTAGTATAACCCCAGAAGGTGGTAGTTTTGTATTAGATGATATAGAAAAAGGTAATCATATACTTAGAATATCTAGAAAGTCCGATAATCCAAATGAATACTTTGAAGTAGTTAAATCAGTCAACTTTGTTGAGAATCTTAAAGTAGTTCTTGCCTATGAACTTGGGCCTTCGGAAGAATTTTCACAAGGGCATATATTCTACGCCAGAAAAAATAGTATTGCAAATCCTGATTCTACAACAGCTATGCTGAATATTAATTGTCAAGGGTGTGAAGAAGCCAATGTATTTTTAGATGAGATTGAAATTGGTAAAACTCCAGTAGAAGGATATCAACTTGATTTAGGTAAGGTACATAATCTTAAGTTGGAAAAACAGAATTATGAAGATTTAGAGTTTACAATTTTACCCGATTCGCAGGAGGATAGAGATAAGTTGAAAGGTATTGAGTTATTTATCGATGTAAATCTATTCTTAATTCCAATAGAAATAGAACAAGAAACTGTTATAAATAATACAGAATAAAAATGTTAGTAAACGATTTAAAACAAACAATAAAGTATCCAACTTCTCTAATCGTCCGCGGCGCTGATGTGATCGGTATTGAATTAGCTAAATCATTGCTGGACCAGGGAGGTTATGTGATTATAGTAGATTTTCCTAGTGACTATACAAAGCAAATGATAAGTGAATTAAGTGATTATAGTTTATTCACTTTTATTGATTTTTCGAAACTGCCTTTACTGGAAGATTCTCTAAGAAGATTAGATTATGTCTTTTATTTGAATCATAAAATTGAAAATCTGGAGGAGGAAATTTCGTCTCAGGAGTTTTTAGAATTTTCTAAATTTTTGGATCTTGTTTTAGGATTGGCAAAGAACTTTGAAGCTAAGTTTTTGGCCACAACCTCGATTAAGGCCCATCAATATATGTTTGCAAAAAGTGATTATGAAGTGAATTTGGATTCGAAAACCGAAATTCACAAAGTTTATACAGAAACAGAGATACAAAGATATATAGAAAGTTTAACTCTGGAATATATTCAAAAATCTACATTGGATGCGCGTATAATTAGACTTGGTGAAATTATAGGAAAAGATATTGAATACAATCCTGATTCCACTGTGGGTAGAATAATTAAGGATGGGTTGGTTGAAGATGAAATTACAATATACGGGGATGGTCTCCAATCTGAATACTATGTTCATATTCAAGATGCAGTATATGGAATAATAAAAGCTCAATTTACCAAAAATACAAGAGGGGAGATTTTTTCGTTGTGTTATGAATTTGAGATAACATCCCTAAGTATTGCTTATAAAATAAATGAATTTATCGATCCTCCAAAAGAAATCGTTTTTTCATCTGAGGAAGAGTCAGAAGATATCCCCTTAAGGCTTTATACTCCAGCGCCAAATCTTATGAGAATTGGTTGGAAACCAAGAGTAAAATTTTCACGGGCATTAAAACAGACATTTGAATATGTCCAAAAACTTCTTGAGTTTAAGGAAGAGATGATAGAAGAGCAATTTGAACAAAGAATCACCGAAAAGCATAAAAAAAAGAAAAAACAAACTGGTTTAAAAGACTTTCTGAGGAATATATTCTTTGTCCCATCTGAAAGCGAAGCAAATGATTCTGAATTCGATGATGAACAGGGAGCTTTAAGTAGATTGATTGCTGAACGTAAAGTACAAGAGAATGGACGTAAAGGAAGCATTTTATTAGCTACTCAAGAATTACGAAAACAAAATAAACGGCAGTTTAAGAAAAAAAGATCAATAACTTTTAAAATTTCAAATTTTATCACAAGGAAATTCGATAATTTCACCAAGAAGTTTGATTTACTAAGATATATTACAATCAAACAATTTATTTTTCTTCTGGGAATGTTTGTGGGAGTTGTTTTTATCTATATAAATGTATTTGCACCTGTAATTTCATTTGGAAGACATATGTTTGTTGCTTATATGATTGCTGAAGATATTGAAGAAAATATCAAGATTGGTGATTATGTAGAAATCCAAACTTATTTTGAAAATCTATCAGCTGAAATAACGGCGGGAAATCAAAAAATTTTAAGTTTCAGAAAAGTATTAAAAAACTGGAATTTATATGCAGAGTTTTTGGAGAACTACAACGCGTTGTATCAGGGTGTTAAGTTACTAGATGAAGGAATAAGTGATAGTTATTATGGAACCGAGAATACTGTAAAATATGTTGAATCTTTTGATCCTCAAATTGTATATAAACCTAGCGGTACTTCTCTCTTAAATGTAAAGAACAGTGAAAATTATTCAGAATTAATTTCTAATATCAAATCAAAATCCCAGATAGTTGGAGGCGGTATAGAAAAGATTAATAAGGGGATACAGGAACTCGAGGAACTCAACATGTCTCCTGTAAATGAAAATTTAGGGAACAAATATCAAAAATTTTTAAGTAATATTAAAACAATAAGGGATAAATATGAACTATATTATAAAATTAGCAGAATTATCCCAGAATTAGTAGGGACAAACCAATCAAGGACATACGCATTTATCTTAGTCGATACATCTTATTATTTGCCAGCTGGCGGTACTCCTACATCTTTGGTTTTGATTACTTTTAAAGATGGCGGTATTCAAGAAATAAGTACTCAGGTATTAACTGAACAGTCGTTTGATCTAAGTAACACCGACCCCATTTTAATTGAAGAAATAAATCTGGTTTCCTCATCTTTGATAGATACATCAAGTTTGGATTTTAATAAGTTGTTTTATTTACAGCAAGGAGATCTTTATCTTGATGAGATATCAAGACTTATTTATGAACAGAAGGGAAAAACATTAAATGGTATTTTTATTTTTGATTCATCTTTTCTTCAGGAATTGATGAAAATTGTAGGGACATTAGAGATAAAAAATATCACTTTTGATGAAACTAATTTGATTGTCAACATGGATTTGCTGATGCAAAACACTTTATCTAAAAAAGAAGTGTTGAATGATATTACCGCTTTATCTACGCAGGCGGTACTAAATGATTTGGATACCAATATAGGTCAATTTTCAAATATTTTTCAAAATGCTCAAAATAATAAGGATGTTATATATAAATTTTACAATACCGATTTGACAACCACATATGAGAGTTCTGACAATTTAGCAAGTGTATCTCAGGATTTTATTAATATCATTGCGGTGGCAGATTTAGATAATTATCAGGGGCTTGAGATTCCATCCATTAGATCAGAGGTTGATGTTTATATCAAAGATGATTTATCAAGTCGTAAAACAGTTACTGTTTATTTAAATGATTTAAGGAATCTCGATACATTATCTATTTGTTTACCAAATGGGGTAACAAATTTCAGTTTCCGTGAGGAAGATAGAGCTAATATTTCTGAGAGTTTTGGCCAACTGAAAACATGTATTAAATTTATTGATTTTGAAAGTGAGAAGGTAAGCTTTAGTTATGATTCGCCTTACATAGAAAATTCGGATTATGATTATTCTTTGGGTTTGAGAAAACAGCCTGGCCTAGCAATGCAATATGAATTAGTTATAAGAAGCGAAGAAGGGAAAATTGGGGATTATACTGAGGGAGGATTTGTAAATAAGAATCAAGTAAGTTATTCTGATACTTTGAAAACCGACAAAATATTTACTGTTGAGATTGAATAGATTTTAATATCGGATATTTTGTATAAGTTATTTTATTTTGGTTATTATATTATTATGGACAAAGATAATCTTACATTAACAAAAGAAGGATACCAAAAAATAGTTGAAGAGCTGGAAGAGAGAAGGAACGTAACACGGAAAAAAATTGCCGATGATATAGAAACTGCAAGGGAGCAAGGAGATTTATCTGAAAATGCAGCTTATCACTCTGCCTTGAAGGCAAAGGAATTTAATGAGAAAAGAATTAATGAATTAGAATTTATCGCTAAGCGTGCTGAAATTACTAAGGGAAATCCAAGGAATAAAAAAATTGAATTGGGGGAGGAATTTATGCTCAGAGAGTTGCAATCGAAAAAGGAAAAGAAGTATCAATTAGTTGGCGGTAATGAAGCTGATACAGATCAAGGAAAGATTTCAATTAATTCACCAATAGGTCGTGAAGTCAGAGGAAAAAAATATGGTGATAAAATCAAAGTCTCATTTCCAGGTGGAGAGAAAGAGTTTGAGATAACAAAGCCAAAAAAATAATTTGAGAGAAGGATACTATGGAGCAACATCCAATTCCTAAAAATTTAATGGACGTAGAGTTTAAACTTTTTGGGAGTATGACATTGAAGGAATTTGGAAGCTTGGCATCTTGTTTTGTTTTCGCTTTGTTTATATATCTACTAAAGTTGCCCAAGATAATAGCTTGGCCATTAATCGGCGCATTAGTAGTTTTAGGTATTGGACTTGCTTTTATTAAGGTAAACGGACAGACTTTTGGAAAATGGTTGACAAATTTTATTCTGGCTTTGTTTTCCCCTAAACAACGAGTTTGGAAAAAGCAGCCGTCAATTCCCAAGTCTTTTGTACAGTCTTTTAATGTTCCAAAACGTATAGATAAGAAGAAAAGTAGATCAAGGAATGTTAAGGATGAAATTATTTTTGGAACAAGAGAAGATCAGCACAATAAAGCTCTTAGTAAATATGAAAAAAGAATTTTTAGTAATATAAATAGATATATTGGGAATGATTCAATGATGAGTAATTTTAACAATAATGTTGATACAACTAGGACAGAAGTAGATAATCGCCTGAAGAAACAAAACATAAGTACTCAGGAGGATGGTGCTGGAGATAAAATAAAAAATAAAGTAAAAGTAGAAAGTAATAAACAGAATTCTGCAAATCAAACTGGATCAAAGAAACAAAAAGAAGACCAGGGTAATCAGCAGACTGATAACAAACAAGGGGCCTTAAATTTGATTGGTGGGAAAGTACTTGATAAAAATGGTCAGGTTTGTACTGATTGTGAAATTATCATACAAGATGGTAAGTACGATCCGGTACGTAGAATACGTATAAATCCTAATGGTATGTTTTCTATTCAAAATGGCTTACCAGATGGCGTATATCATGTTAAAGTAGTAAGTGATAATCCCGATGTAAGATTCAAGATGGTAGATATTGAAGTATCTGGAGGAGAGAATAAAATTGTTACAATAAAAGCAGAATAATCCCCTCCTTTGATGGGAGAGAAAGCAAAGAATTGACACTCCTCTGACTTTGTTCTGGGTTAGTGGTGTAGAAGTTAAATAAAAAAGGATTATTTTATCTTGATAGTTTATGAGCTAGCGAACAATCCTATTTTACTTCGCAGCATTCTGCGGAGATGATATATTTTATTAATTTTTTAATTTTGGAAATTGGCAAATTCTTCAACTCAACAACATCTTGCAATTGAAGATATAAGGAATGACCTAGTAATATTGAGGAATGGTAATGTTGCCTTGGTAATGGAATGTACAGCTTTAAACTTCGATTTATTATCGGAAAGCGAACAGGATGGTCGGATTACTGCATTTGCTGGGCTTATGAACTCGCTTACTTTTCCAATTCAAATAGTAATTCATACTCAAAGAACAGATGTAACAAAATATATTGAAAAATTAAGATCTATCCAATCAAGGCATACCTCTGTTGCTTTAAAAAGACAAATAGAAATTTATATTAAATTTATTAAAAATCTCACAATTAATAATGAGGTATTGGATAAACGTTTTTTTATTGTAATACCCGCCTTACTTGGAGCAGTACAGAGACCAAGTTTTATTCAATCAATTTTTGGTAAACAAAAAGAAGTAAGTATAGATATTGACAAAATATTAACGAAAGCTCAATTAGAGTTATATCCAAAAAGAGATCACATGTTACGCCAGATTAAAAAAATGGGATTAGCAATTAAACAGCTGAATACAGATGATTTAATTAGGTTATATTATTCAATGTATGACCCTGACAAAGTTGGATATAATAGATTGAGTATTACAAAACAGGATTTTACAGCTAGTATGGTAACACCAATGAAGGAGGAAGCAACCGATTCTGCTGAACCCTATCAAGAAGGAAACTCAAGTTAATTTTTAAAATCTGCTCACATGCTCGGGTTTGGAAAAAAGAAAAAAGAAGATCAACCAGATCAGAACATAATTAAAGAGAATGAGGCACTGAAACAGTTCAGTGAAGGTTTGTTAGACATCAAAGACATAATCGCGCCTTCGGCAATTGAGGTCGATTTTAATCATATGCTTATTGGTAGTAAGTACTTTAGAACTTACTTTGCAAGTGGGTTTCCAAGATTTGTATCATCAAATTGGCTTTCTCCACTTATAAATTTTGATCATCCTATTGATATTAGTACGTTTTATTATCCGGTAGATTCAGGATTAATTATGCAGCGTTTACGAAGAAAGATTGCAGAGATGGAGGCAACCCTTTCTTTGGAAGTAGAAGCTGGAAAGATTCCGGATGCTACTGTGAAGGTAGCTTTAGAAGATGCAAAAGAACTTCAAAACACGATTGCCTCAGGAAAGGAGAAATTTTTCCACTACGCTTTGTATATGACAATTAGGGCAGACACTCTAAAAGAATTGGAGAAAATATCTAGAAATTTGGAATCAACACTAGCTTCTATCGGGATTATTGTGAAGATTGCAACTCTACAGCAAGAACAGGGGTTGCAGAGTATATTACCTATTGGGCTTGATAAAATTTATTTGACGAGAAATATGGATACAACTTCCATAGCCACTACATTTCCTTTTGTAAGTTCGGAATTGACTATGGAAGAGGGAATGTTATACGGCATTAATAAGCATAATAGAAGTTTAGTAATATTTGACAGATTCAGCTTACAGAATGCAAACATGGTAGTATTTGCAACCTCTGGTGCTGGGAAAAGTTATATGATTAAACTGGAGGCAATGAGAAGTCTTATGTTGGGCGTTGATGTGATAGTTATTGATCCGGAAAAGGAATATGAGAAATTATGCAATACCATAGGAGGGGAATATATATCTTTTTCTCAAGACTCATCGCAGAAACTAAATCCATTTGAACTTTCTGGAATGTTTGATAAAGAAGAAGATGAGTTGAGATTTAAAATACTTTCGTTACATGGGTTGATTAAATTAATGATAGGCGGAACAACCTCTCCCGAAGAGGATGCCATAATTGATCGTGCATTAATACTTACTTATCGAGAAAAAGGAATTACACCAGATCCAGCAACTCATAGAAAAGAACCCCCGCTTTTAGAAGATTTGTACAAAATTTTAAAAGCTATGGCAGAAAAGCAAGCGCACCAGATAGCAGATAGATTGAGCAAGTATTTGAAGGGAAGCGCATCTGGAATTTTTGACCAAAAGTCATCGGTTGAACTTAGGAATACTTTTACAGTATTTAGCGTTCGGGATTTAGCTGAGGAATTAAGACCCATCGCAATTTACATGATGCTTGATTATGTATGGACTCGAATTAAAAAGGACAAGAGACAAAGACTTATGATAATTGACGAGGCATGGTGGATGATGAAATACGAAGATTCAGCAAGGTTTTTACATTCTCTAACAAAAAGAGCAAGGAAATACGGACTTGGAATTACTACTATTACTCAGGATGTAGAAGATTTCTTAAGTTCAGATTATGGAAAAGCAATTGTGACAAACTCTGCTATTCAAATACTTATGAAACAAAGTGCAGTAGCTGTAGATAAACTTAAAAAATTATTCTATCTTTCCGAGGGAGAAAAATTATTTCTGCTTTCAGCTGGAATTGGAGAAGGTCTCTTTTTTGCAGGTTCTAATCATGTTGCAATTCAAGTAATAGCTTCGGAGAATGAGCATAATTTAGTTACGACAAACCCGAAGGAAACTATTTTCCAGGAAGTTGAGCAGATTGAAAATCAGCAAAAAGCTTAAGGTACTCCATTAAATACTAACATATCCGTAGTTGTGGCTCGTTGTTGAGCAGGAGTTCTGTAGTCTTCGATAGCTGTCTGTAGAGGTAATACTTCTGGCCATTTTCCAGTTTGATTACAAATTTCTTGTTTAGCGCGAAGTTCTTGTAAGCATAAATCAAATACAGTTGTTCCTCTTTCTGGGTCTAAAATTATTGCAGCTTCACTAGGTAAAATACTAAGGGGGGGGAATGTAAGTCTTTCCATAATATCTTAGTTTAAAATATAAGATACTTTCTTCGATTATAATTTATTGTATAAGTTTATACAAATTAGATATTACTCAATTCTTAAAAGTATTATTAACCAATCCATAAGCCGCATTCTGTATCCCCCCGTTTTACAGGGTTGAGATAATCATTTGTCTATGCCCCCGTAAAACGGGGTTGCTCCAGGCAGGGATTACCTTGCTCACGTAAATTACTTCACGTGACGGTGTGCTCTTACCACACCCTTTCAGCCTTACCATGAAGTAAACTAGTCTACTTCATGACGGTTTCCTCTCTGTTGCTCTGTACCGTAAATTTACATCTACCCAGCTTAGTTCCCGTACCATAAGGTAAAGGATTTATTCCTGGTGCCACTTTCCTCATGTACAAGAAAGTACATGATTTTGGAGTGCGGACTTTCCTCCCTCCTTTATTCCGAGAAATCGGAATTTAGGAGAGCGATTATCCAGATTGGTATATTAATTATACCATTTCACACCTCTTTTGGTCTTTTAAGAAGTGAAATCAAGTCATTAATAGGAGAAAAATAGAAGCTAAGATTCTTATAAACCCATTTCGTTAGGATTTTTGTAGTTGTTTTGATTTCATTCTGATCAATTATTTGATTATCCTTTAGTTTTTTAAAAAACATATCTCTTAACTTATTCCTTTGAAATATATCTATAAAAAGAAATAATGTAATAAACAAGAGCAAAATCACATTAATTTTTCTAAGTATTTCATCTTCTCTAAAAATTAAGGCTAAAAAAGTTACTCCAATTGTTAAATACCATATAATTTCCAACCAAACTTTAATTAAGTCCTGAATTTTAAACCACTGTGATCCACTGCCAAGAATATAGATTGAAGTTTTTAAGATTTCTTGAAGAATTGGCATTTGAGCAATCTTGGAATTAATAATCAGTGTATTTGAGTGAATATCAAGATGTGTTTTTGTTTTGTCTGGTTCTATATTTATATTTACTTTGTTATCTTGATTTTTTAGAAGAACTTTAATTGTTTGAATAGAATCTAAATTTCTGGAACTTACTTTAGGTTTCGTTTTGTTTTTTATACTTATTAAAAGATATCCAATTATAAATACTAGGTGTAGACTAAACAATAAGAAAATATTTTTATAAAGATATAAATATTCTTGCATTTTATAACATTGTTGAATAGATAATTATAGATATTTTGCTTCAATCAATAAATAAATATCTTTAGTTATATTGATTTTATTATTCTTTTTAATTATTATTAATATAATATTATCACTATAAATACTGCAAAGTAATATTTAAATTTTAGAATATCAATATATGAAGAGTTCTACAGGGGTGTTCGCAATTTCAGTTGTTGTAGCTTTAGTTATGTTAGTTGGCTTAATTTTGTTTTTTAATGAAAGTGAGCCACCTGAACCACCAACCTTACCATTGCAAGTAGTAGAATATACAGACTTTCAATGTCCTGCATGTAAACAATTTTCTCATGTTGGTGATGAGCTTAATGAGAAGTTTGGACAAGATTTGGCCTATGAATTCAAACATTTTCCATTGGAGTCAATTCATCCAAGATCTTATGAGGCAGCGGTTGCATCCGAGGCTGCTCGTGAACAAGATAGTTTTAAACAATATCATGATATTTTATTTGAAAATCAGGACAATTTAGAAGATGAAGATTTTGTAAAATATGCCGAACAATTGGAATTAGATACTGAAAAATTTAAAGATGATTATGAAAATAATGAAGAGTTAAAAGCTAGAGTGGATGAAGACTTAGCTGATGCCGAAGAGAAGGGCCTAAATTCTACTCCAACATTCTATATTAACAAGGAAAAGTATGATTTCGATAATAACAAGAATGTAGAAGAAAATATCAACCTTATGTATGAGTATATTCAGGATCTAATTGATCAAGCAGGTATAAATCAATCAAGTCAGGATGCAGGTGATCTTGACGAAACAGAACCGGCTCAAGGAGATGATGCTCAAACCGAAGATGAAGAAGCAGAACAAGGCGAATCTGAGGAAGAACCTACAGATGGAGATGATACATCAGAATCGCAAGTTTCTGAGGAAACTTCAGATTTGGAAAATCCAGAAGAATAAATAATATATAAGTATTAATGGAATCAAAAAAGCTTAAAAAAATGAAGGAAAGCATTCAAAGAATTAAAAACAGAATACTTAAAAAAAGCCGACTTCCTTCATCAAAAAAAAGAAAATTTATAGGTATGTTTTCTATGCTTTTTGTACTTGGTTTTATGGCAATGATCATCGGATTAAGCTTATATAAAAAACCTCAGACTACTGAAGAGGGTGAAGCTGCCGAGACAGTCTATTGTCCGACTGGAACTATTGCACAGGGCGCAGACGGAAATGATTATTGCTGGCATATTGGGGCAGCTGGAGAAACATGTTCTGAGGTATGTGGGGAAGCAGGAGGAGAATGTAGTAATGGTAATTGGAATGATACTAATACCTGTTCACTTGCTAAAGAAATTGTAAGATATGTTGATTGTGATCAGGGTTGTATTGAAGATAGTTCAGCAACAAACAATACAGCACCTGCCTATGAAATGAGTTTAGGAGTTGGGTCTACTTGTTATTATCGTAGTAATTCTGTTGATGTCAATTGTGAGGCTGAACAGGCTGTGCCAGGAGACTTTAGGTTACGACTTTGTGCATGTACGATTGCAAGACCAGCAGAAGATAATTGTAGTAATGGAATAGATGATGATCAAGATGGGGATATAGACTGCGATGATAGCGATTGCAGTGATGATAGTAACTGTTGGGTTTGTAGTGTACCGGAAGATTGTGGTGAAGATCAGACTTCAACAATTGGTTTCCGCTGTACAGACGAAGGTAGAGTCAGAGAAGAGTCTACTATTTCTTATAATTGTATTGATCATCAATGCTTAGGAATGGGTGCTATTGGCTTATTGCCAGCACCTTGTGGCTCAAGTCCTGATTCTACTAACCATGAATGTAGAGATGAGGGAATTTGTTATGTTCCAGGAACAAATAATGCATGTCCTGCAGATCCTTTCTCCCTATTATCGGATGATGAATCCAGTGTAACCTTAAGATGGGATCCGGCTCCAATTGAAAGTGTGACAAATTATACATTGAATATTAAAGCAGCTGATTCTGATCACGTATTCTCGACTCAAGTATTTCATGATTCTGATCCAACAACAAAAATTGAATATACCCACTCAAACTTACAAAGCGGTCATACATATGAATGGTGGGTTGATACATTCGATAGCGAGGGTAATGCAGTATGCAGTATGCAAGGGGATGATACATTTAGTACTCAAGCTGAAAAACCAAATGCTCCGGAATTTGATCCAACTTCAGGTTCTAAATTTTTAAATACTCTAGATGTAACAATAAGTGTAGAAGAGTCGGATGTAGATATAATTAAATACAATATCAATAATGGCGGTTGGGTGGAATATACCTCTGAAGATAAACCGCTTTCAGTAACATTTACAATTGATGAAACTTCGATCGTCAGTGCTAAAGCAGTAAGGGCTGGTATCGAAAGTGACAGAGTAACTGTGGAATATGAAAAAGAGAAACCACCTGTACCTGAAATAAGTCCTAATTCCGGTACAACCTTTAAAGGTTCTTTAACTATCACTTTAGAAGCATCAACAGCTTTAATAGATAAACTAGAATATCAAATCAATGATGGTGAATGGATAGAATATACCTCTGATACCAAGCCACTACAAACAAGATTTGATATTCAAGAAAGTGCAACGATTAAAGCTAGGGCTTACATGGGGGAAGATGTGAGTGATACAATAGTTGCGACTTATGAAAAACAAAGTTTAGAAAAACCTACAAATTTGCAATATTCATGTTCGGAAAATGGAGCAACAGTTAATTTTTCTTGGAGTCCAGTCGCAGGTGCAGGATCATACCTAATCAGAATTAATAAAGATGGAGAATTCGAACCCAACGATCCTACTACTGGTGATTTGTTTGTTTTTACAACAAGTACTAGCCAAACAGTTCCAAATATAATGGCTAATCAAATATACAATTCATGGTCGGTACAGCCTTTGTTTACTACTGAAAATGATCCGGATGAGTATGTACATACGTTAGATAGAATCGTTGAAGGTGGAAGTTTTAAATGTAATGTTGCAGATCCAAATATTCCTATAATAAATCCATATCCAATTATGACTTTTCTTCCAGGACTACAGATTACTGGATCAAAAGCCCCTAACACTTCTATTTTGGTAAATGGAGTTGAGCAGGTTCCTGTTGATGCCTCAACAAGTTGGAGTACCCATATCCAGCTAACCGATTATGGAATTAACACTTTTCAAATTACTAGCAAAAATACAGCCGGTATAGAAAGTATTGCTGTTCCGGTTCATATCCGAAGATGTATTTATGGTGACATTAATTGTGATGGAACAGTCAATATAGTCGACTTCGCACGGTTTATACAAGCAATTAGATCTCAGGTGTCCCTGGATCAAGGTAGAATGACGGAACGGTACAGTTTTATGATGCTTGCGGATATGAATTCAGATAAAAGAAACGATATTCGTGATTTCGGTCTGTTTAAGAATGAATATCTCAAACACAACTAATATATCCTCAATGTAATTTATGTAATAATTTATTGTATTATTCTTTATGAATTCCCAAAGAATTCAAAATCTTCAAACGAAACTTGATACTCTTGACGTAGGCGCTTTTATTATCACAAATACCGAAAATATTTACTATTATACTGGTTTCAAAGGAATTAGTGAGAAGGGCAGGGAAGCTATGGTTGTTGTCCCAAAAGTAGGAAAAGTCACTTTAATTGTCCCTCGAATGTATGAATTGCAAGCTCAAAATTTAAATAGTGTCCAAAATAATACTATCAGTATAGAAGTTTTAGATAAGTCTGAAAGTTTTATTAATAAGTTGAGTAAGATTGTTTCTTCAATAAGCAAATTTTTAATGGAGGAATATGATTTGAATATTGAAGAATATAATAAATTAAAAGAGAAATTGGAAGGTGAATTCATAAAATCAGATAAGCTTTTGTATAAATTAAGAAGCATAAAAGATACTGAAGAAATGAAACTAATTAAAAAAGCAGTGTGGTTAACAGATTTAACTTTTGAAAAAATTGTGGATTTTCTTCAAACAAATGACTATACCAAGTTTACGGAAATAGACATCGCAGAAAAAATTAGATCTATTAGTTTTGAACTGGGAGGTGAAGGCTTAAGTTTTAGACCAATAGTAGCATGCACTAAGGCAAGTGCGCAACCTCACTATTTACCCAGAAGTCAGAAATTACAAAAAAACTCAATTCTTCTAATAGATTTAGGAGTTAAGTACAAAGGATATGGAGGAGATTTGACTAGAACTCTATTTCTCGGACGTGCAGATAAAGAGGTAAAAAGTACGTTTAAGTATGTATTACACTGCAATGAGAAATGTATTGATTTATGTAAAAGTGGTGTTAAGTTCAGCAGTATTCAGAAAAAAGCAGTGGAATATTTCGGAAAATATGGATTAGAAGAGTATTTCATACATAGTATCGGACATGGATTAGGACTTGATGAGCATGAGTTTCCTTTTCCAGGAGGTATAGATGATGAGTTGAGAGAGGGAATGGTTTTTACAATTGAACCAGGTCTATACTTTCCTGACAAATATGGCATTAGGATTGAAGATGTTCTTATAATTTCTAAAAATGGAGTTGAAGTAATTAGTAACCAAACTAAACAAATTTTACTTGAAATCTAGTATTTATCTAGCCTTCCCACGCCAGAACGGCTGCGTAATATCCATAAGACCAGCTAAGGAAACTTCGAAGGGGTTTTGTTGCGAAATATAACATTCGTTAGACCCTACGTTTTTTCCAGATAAAATATTTCCATCAAATCTGGGGTCACAGACATTTATACCTATTGGGCATTCTTTGCAATGAGCGCTCACAATGAAACTTCTAACAAAATTAAGTACATCAGGGTTTATTTTTTGGATTAGTGCTTCATGGGGTATAGTTATATCAGGATTGTAAGTATATCTTTCTTCCATAGATATGAAGGTTAAAGCATTTTATTCCTTTTTTGTTATCTCTTGTTCTTCCAACCACCTCTTGCAGTCTATTGATGCCATACAGCCAATACCTGCAGATACTATTGCCTGCCTGTAAAGATAATCGCTTGCATCACCTGCTGCAAAAATACCGTTTTCGCTTGTGATTGTATTTTTTTTGACTTTAATATAACCGGCTTTATCTAGTTCTACAGCATTTTTTAGAAAATCAGTATTCGGAATTGATCCAATTGCAAGAAACATTCCGTCAACTGTGAGTTCCGATTCCTCATTAGTTTGGTTGTTCATAATTTTCAAGGCATTTACTGTTTCTTTCCCGAGTACATCTTGTACTTCAGTATTATAGATAAACTCAATCTTGGAGTTTTCCCTTGCTCTCTTCTGCATAATTTCACTAGCACTTAGCGTACTTCTTCTGTGGATTACATAAACCTTGGTAGCAAATTTTGTAAGGAAGGTTGATTCTTCCATAGCACTATCCCCACCACCGACTACAGCTACTACCTTATCTTTGTAAAAAGCACCATCACAGGTTGCACAAGTATGAACACCGCGACCCCATAAACGCTTTTCGTTTTTAAGTCCTAACCTTCTTGGGGAAGAACCAGGAGAAAGAATAACCGATTGAGCTTGAAATTCTTTATCTCCACTATAAATTATATTGATTTCACTTTCGAAGTTCACCCTGTCTACTTTATTATATTCAATTTTAGTTCCGAATTTTTGAGCTTGTTTTATTACTCTCTGCATTAGTTGAGGCCCTTTGATTCCTTCGGGAAAACCTGGGAAGTTTTCTACTTCTGTGGTTGTTGTAAGTTGTCCTCCCGGTTGCTGACCTGCAAGTAAAAGTGTATCAAGTCCGGCTCTGGAAGTGTATATTGCGGCTGTAAGGCCAGCAGGCCCAGAACCTACTATTATGACATCATATATTTTCGTCATTGTTGAAAATCATTAATTTTATAAAGTTTTACTAAATAAATGGACTTATTCAGAATCGCTTGAATCCTCCAAATATTTCCCGATTGCTTCTACATAAGTATCTTTAGATTGAACGCCAACTATTGTCTCTTGAGGTTCACCCTGTTTAAAGAGCATTACAGTTGGGATGCTCATGATGTTGTATTTGCCTGCTGTTTCAGGATTTTCGTCAACATTCACTTTATATACTTTTGCTTTATCACTTACTTCCTCTGCCACTTCTTCGATTATTGGGCCAAGCATTTGGCAAGGACCGCACCATGGAGCCCAGAAATCAATAAGAACTGGAGTTTCTGCTGTGTCAATAGTAGATTGGAAATTACTATCTTCTAATACTTCTGGTTTTGCTTCTTTCATAATAATTTTATAGTTTATATAAAAATTTAAATACTTTTAATAATTTCTTTTATGAACATCCGGCAGTTTTCTTCATCTTTGCAGCTAAGTTTTAAACAAGATACAAGTTTTTCCTCAGAATATTTCTGTAATATTGAATCTAAAGCAGATTTAACAGCTTTAATCTGAGTTATTACTTCGGAATATTCCTTCCCATTATCAATCATTTTAGAAATTCCTTCAAGCTGTCCTATTACATTGTTTATTCGTTGCTTATGTGTTTTCAATATATGAAAATAAAATTTAATTATAAACAAAATAATTTTATTTATGACCGTAAATTCAAGCTAGCAATATAAGTTTTTTTAGATAGCCTATGTTTGAATTGATGGCTTTAAAAGTATACAACATACCCCTGGGGGGTGTCAAGTTAGTTTATTGTATCGCTATATACTGGTAAAAAATCAAATGTATTAGTGAAAGTTTGATTTCCTTTGAAAATTTCGTTAATTTGTTCAGTATGCCAAATGAGAGTTTTTTCATATTGCCTCCATTCTTCCTTGCAATAAGTTAAGTTCGATTTATCGGCTTTACTTTCTAGCCGAAAAGCACAGTATTTATTCTGTTCAAAGTCTAAAGATTCAACAGTAAAAGGAAAAATAACTACATTACTATCCTCAACAATATCAAAATTTACACTATTAATATCCGAATCCAAAGTCGCTATACAATATATGTTTTCTACCTGACCAAATTGGTCACGAGCATTTTTATAGTTGTCTCTAAGCTGTAAACTGAAAATTTCATTTTTGCCTTCGAGAATAAAATATGTACGATGGAGGTACTCTCTGAGAATTAAAATAAATTTATAGCTGGATTTAATTTGATAATTTTTATCTAACAAACTAAGTTTACTTACTGAAAACTGCAGAATATCAGGTGGGAGTTTGAAAGAAAAGAAACCATCGGGGTTTGTTTCTGCTGTTAATAGGTTGTTACCAATTTCCAATTCAACAACGGAATTCGGAATAGACGTTCCTTCAAGATATTCGCGGTTTATATTGTCAAAAAAAATGTATTGATTGGTTTGAATACCTGAGGATATTGATATTTGTTTTTCGTTCAGAGGTTCGTCTGCTTCGAAAAGAATGCGAGGTTTTTCTTCTTCGTCCTGGATTCCTAAAATTTTATTCTGATTATTGGTATCATTGGGTTTGCGAAACAGAACAAATTCAATAAATGCAAAATAAATTAGAAGTACAATTACAAATGAAATGATGATTGTAGCTAGATTTTCTGCTATTTTCTTGTTTTTTGGTTTGGAGTCCTCCATTATATTTCTAACTGATTATTTCATAAAGTAATACTGCACAAGAGGTTGTAACATTAAGGCTGGCTCCCTTGCCATACATTGGAATATAAACAGCTTTTTCCAATTTGGAGAGAGTTGTTTTTACTATACCGTACGTTTCATTCCCAATTACTATACATGTTTTGTTTGGATAATCTAAATTTCGGTAGTTTTGAGATTCATCAGTTAGTTCAAGGCCGATTATTTGATAACCTTTCCGTTTGAGTTTGTTTATTGGTTTTCCTGAATGTTTGGAGTATTCCCAGTGCACTGATTTTTCTTTATTTCTCGAAACTTTGCGAAGTCCTTTCCCAAAAGGAGGTTTTCTAGATATACCCGTTAAAATTATTTTTTGTACTTTAACGGCATCTGCGATTCGGAAAAGACTAGCTACATTTTTTGCATATTGTACATTTTCAGCAATAATAACTATATTTTTATTATGTTTTGATGTTTTTTTCTTAAAACGTTTTATTTCAGTTTTTGTAAGTTGTTTCATATAAGTGAAAAAAGTGAGAAAAACTATAAATTATCTTAACACAATGAACTTGATCTATTATATTATATTGGTACCAAGAAATTAATTATAAATTTATATTAATGGGTTTTATTGCTACTCCGAAAACCTTAATACTATTAATACTTGACGGATTAGGTATAGCTCCTCCAAGTAGTGGAAATGCCATTGTTCAAGCAAGAACACCAAATTTAGATATGATTTTTACTAAATATCCTTATACTGAACTGAAAGCTTCTGGCAAAGCGGTGGGCTTAGATGAAGGTATTCCAGGAAATGGGAAGGTGGGACATATTACAATTGGAGCTGGGAAAGTAATACGACCAATTGAAGAAAGAATTAAGAATTCAATTGATTCAGGAACATTTTATAAAAACAAGTATTTGATTAATGCTTTTGAAAATGCTGATGAAAATTCATCAAATGTCCATATTATTACCTACATTGGTGATAATAATATGTATTCTTCTTTAGAGCATTTGGAAGCTTTGCTTAAGCTAGCTCAAAAACAAAATTTTAATGGAAATAGAATTTTTATACATGCCATATTAGAGGAGAGTAAAGAAGAAATTGAGAGAAATATTCAAAGTCTCCAGGAATTAGATAAAATAACTAGCAAATTGCATATAGGTCATCTCAGTACAATTATAGGTAGATCTTTTGCGATGGATGAAGAGGAGGATTTTGGAAATAATCTTAAGGCATACAATTTGTATACTCAAGGAGTGGGGGAGAAAGTAGAGAATTGGAGAGAACTTGTAAAAATTTATAAACAAAAAAAAGAAACTGCCGAAAAATCCCAAATCGGTCCATATTTAATTGAAAATTATGATGATATATTCCCAACCATTTCCAGGAATGATTCATTAATATTTTTAAATCATAGGGCTGAAGGTCTAGATAAATTAGCGAAATTATTTTTAGATAAAGAATTAGAGAAACCTAAGAGAGTACTTATAAAAAAATTATTTGCAGTCAGCTTGGTAGATTATAAGTGTGATTGCCTTCCTAATATAGCCTTTCCAAATGAAAATATTATTTCTAATTTGTTCAAACAGGTTTCGGATAGACGTCTTCCTCAGCTGAAAATAGCAGAAAGTGAACGTTTTATACATATCACTCAATATCTGAATGGAAATAATAATGAGATATATCCAGGAGAAGATAGGATAGAAATCAAATCCAAGAGAAATAAGAAAGACTATAAAAATGAATACAAGTTTTATGTAGATAAACTTGAATCGGTATTAGAAAAAAAAATAGATAAAGATTATTACAACCTAATTACTGTTAATATTGCAAATATTGACTTAGCTGCTCATACCGGGGATTTTAATAATTGTGTAAAAGCTGTAGAGTATATAGATGAGATTACTGGGAAAATAGTAAATAAAGTACTTGAAAAGAATTATGCTTTATTAATTTCATCGAGCCATGGCAATGCAGAGCAACTTGTTGAAACCGACGGCGATATAAATACAAGACATACTAATAACCCTGTTCCTTTTGTATACATTCGAAAGTTTATTGAATCTAAAAAATTGGATATTGGAACACTTGCTGATATTGCTCCAACTGTTCTTGCAATAATGGGTCTTGAAAAACCTGCAGAAATGTTTGGTAAGAATTTATTAAAATAGAAATTTTCTTGAAAAATTTGAAGAATCAGATTATTCTATTATTAATAATTCTTATTTATTGTGTATGAAACTTATTACGAAAATCCTGAATCTTTTATCCAACTCTGTTTTAGTCTTGATTCTCTTTGGAATAGTCACTGTTCCCGCAGTCACTTTATATGCATTATCCCCCAGATCTTACGAGTCGGTTGTAAGGGAAGAACAAGAAAAAGTATTGGGAATGAGTGATTCAAAAACAAATGAGGCTGAGCAGGTCAACTTTGAAGAAACATATAACCACTTAGATTATCCTGAAGATAATGATGTTTTTTATGCTGACATTGCTCCGGAGATAAAAGGTGTTTTAATTAGAGGTTTTAAAGGAAAACAGGGGTATTTGGGAAAGGTTGAGGTGTCTAAACTTGGGTACCAAGAAATAGATTTTGATTTGGTAAGAATTGTGAATAATCAATATAAAGGGCAAAATTTCATACTGGTTTTGAAAATAAATCCAAGGTATAAAGATTTTTTGAACATTAAATCTATATCCAATGACTTGGCTGTTAATACCCAATTTAATGATGATGGTGTTGCAGTTACCGAATTTTTTATTCAGCCTCTTACTCCAATGAATTTGGGTTTGGAAATTCAAAGCGGAAAAATTTTAGATAATTTGGAAATTGAAATAGAGGTGAGAGAGGTAGTCTGATGCATATGCTTTTCAAGTACTTAATCTAAGAATAGGAAATTCTTTGCTGAGATAACAAAAGGGGTATTGAGTCCTTTGGCGAGCAATATGAGGAGGAAGACTATCAACTTCGAGTCTCCTAACAAGTGGATGAGTTGCAAATCTTTCCGCTAACATGTCTCTTCTCTTGGTTGGTTCCATAATTTCCAGTGTGGCTCCGGGCCTCATTACTCTTAAAGCATTCCCAATTATATTTACATGTATTCCCATATCAGTAGTAGTAGGTATAAATTGAAAATCCGGTTTTCCCCTTAATTCGCCGGCTAATGTACTCATTTGAATCGTGTGTACTGGTAAACTTTGTTCGGGCATCTGAGTAAAGATTACAGAGGCATCTCCTGCGATTATAGATGCGGATTTTCCAGGTGGAAAGGATATGGGTTGTATCATATAAGGGTAATCAAGTGTAGCATGGTCCATAACATCTCTTAGTGTATGAGTTAGTATTAGATGAGTATCTACTCCGTTATTTAAGCTATAGCAAGCATTATGTAATCCACCTCCAATATCTAAAGTCGCCTGTCCCCCATTAACTCCAGATAGCCACTGTTCAGGGGTAAGTGCAACTGGCCAGCCTGCATGTTTAAGTTGTTCATGAGCTTTTTGTTCATAGTCTTGTTTAAGTAAGGCTGTAAACCGGTCTTCGGTTTCTTGACCAATACGCTGAGATACAGATTCCATACTAAAGTCTATAATATAATTATCCTATATAAATAAATTATATCATCTACATGAGGGTTTTGGAAATTCACACTACTATTTAATAATCTCAACACAGTATATATTTAATATTGTGAGAGAAGACAATTATAATCTACAACATAAAATATTGTCCATAACTTCGAGTATAAAATTTGGATGGTGAATTTAATCAATTTTAAGAGCTCCCATAAACGCCTCCTTAGGGATCTCGACATTACCAAATGTTTTTAAACGTTTTTTTCCTTTCTTTTGTTTCTCAAGTAATTTTTTCTTTCTGGTAACATCTCCTCCATAAAGTTTGGCTGTTACATCTTTTCTAAATGCGGGTATTGTTTCCCGGGCAATGACTTTCCCTCCGATTGCAGCCTGCAGTGCGACTTTAAATTGTTGTCTTGGAATAAGTTCTTTTAATTTTTCGACCATGGCTCTTCCTCTTGTCTCTGCATTTTCTCTATGAGTAAGGAATGAGAGTCCTTCTGCTGTTTCATAATTAACAAGTATTTTTACTTTAATTATGTCTGATTCACGGTATTCAATGAATTCATAATCCATGGAAGCGTAACCTTGGCTTATTGATTTTAAATTATCAAAGAATGTGGTGATTATTTCTGCCGTTGGAATTTCGTATTTAAGTAGGACATGCTTTCTTTTACCCATAATCTCTGATGTAGAAAGATACTCCATTTTTTTGTAAACTCCCCTATGAGCCTGTGCAAGTTCCATTAGTCCACCAATGTAGTCTTCGGGTGTTAGAATCTCAAGACTAACCCAGGGTTCTTCTACTTTTTCGATAAGTGTTTGGTCTGGAAATTCTCCAGCACTTCGAATGTCAAAAGAACCATCGTTATTCTTATGGGCAACATTTAGATTAGGCACTTTGGACATGTCCTCTGTGGTAAGCCAAACGCGGTAGTCAACGGTTGGAGAGGTGGAAATAAGATTCAAGTCAAATTCTCTATCGAGTCTTTCTGTGGTAATTTCTAGATGTAGGAGACCTAAAAAGCCGCAGTTGTAGCCAGATCCCAGAGCAACTGAGTTTTCTCTGTTGTATGTTAGAGCTGCATCGTTTAGGGCTAATTTTTCAAGAGCTTCTGAGAATTCTTTGAAATCATCTGCATCAACTGGAAACAATGTCGCATAAACCATTGGTTTTGGTGATTGGTACCCAGGCAGAGGTTCGATATTTTTCTCTTTGTATTCATAAGTCGTAAGAGTATCACCGACATGTAGAAGTTTAATATTTTTAAGACCTGTTGCAATATAGCCTACTTCACCTTTTTTTAAGTTTTCCTGTTTTACGAGTTTTGGCGTAATATAACCAATTTCAATAGGCTCAACTTCTGTTTGATTGTTTATGCTAATCAATTTTTGGTTTTTTCGTATTTCCCCGTCTACAAGTTTTACAAGTACAACAACGCCTTTATGTTCATTGTAAAATGAATCGTAAATTAGCAGACGTGGTTCTTCTTCAATTTTTTCAGTATTAATTTCTGGTGAGGGGCATCTTTCAATAATTGCATTAAGAAGATTTTCAACTCCTTCTCCTGTTTTGCCAGATGTTAAGATTATGTCATTTTCATTGAATCCAAAAGTATCTATCAATTCCATTTTCGCCGAATCAACTTCCGCTGAAGGCAGGTCAATTTTATTGACTACTGGTATTATTTCGAGATCATATTCCAAGGCTTTGTAAACTGTAGAGAAAGTTTGAGCTTGAATACCTTGGGTTGCATCTACAAGAAGTATTGCACCTTCACTTGCTGCTAAAGATCTGGATACTTCATAAGAAAAATCTACATGGCCAGGAGTATCAATCAGGTTTAATATATACTTTTTTTCTGAGTTGTATTTTTCTTTGTTTCCAGTATACTCAAATTTCATCCGAGCAGTTTGTAGTTTGATTGTAATACCTCTTTCTTGTTCCAGTTCCAATGTGTCTAATACTCTATCCTTCATATTTCGTTTTTCTACGGCTCCTGTAGCTTCTAATAGTCTGTCTGCAAGAGTAGATTTACCATGATCAATATGGGCAATAATTGAGAAATTTCTTATTTTTTTTAAGTATTTAGTATTCATTTCGTATTAACTGATTTTTTTACAAATTTATGTATAGAATAATTTTAATTCAACTAAAACAAAAAAATTTTCTATGGTACTATAAGAAGGATTAGGAAAATTTATTAATATTAATTATTCTAATAGTATTATACATGATGCACTAAATGTAAAAATTGTATAAAATAAAATTTGTTTATTTTTTAAGAATATCAAATGGTTGAAACTAAGAAAATCTTGAAAATAATACTTATTGAAGAGGAACGAGAGGCTAGGGATGTGTATGGACAGATATTGAAAGATGCTGGATTCAAATACGATGAAGCTTCAGATGGAGGTGAAGCTGAAGAGAAATTAAAACAGAAAAAATATGATATTGTGATTTTAGATGTTTTCCTTCCGATGAAAGATGGTTTAGAGGTTTTACAGGATATGAAGAAAGAACCAGATAAGTTTGGAACCCCAAGAGTAATTTTATTAACAAATGTAGAAGGGGATTTTTTTAAAAAACGAGCTTTTGAATTAGGTGCAGATATGTATTTACTTAAAAGCCTTACAGAGCCGGAAGATTTGATAGAAGCAATAAATAGCTTAAAGAATTAATATATATTGAATATATTAAACACTTGTGCTAAATTATAGTAAGTTGTTTTTATAGGACTGATCTTGTAAAAAAAATATTTGCATGATATGCTAAATCTAAAGGTAATAAAAAATGCGAGAAGGCCTATATATAATATATTAATCTTATATAATGGGTGAGAATCAAAATTTAAAAATTCTTCTGGTAGAGGATGAACAGGATGCAAGAGAAATATATGCTGATATATTGGTTAATGGTGGTTTTGATGTAGATACTGCAGTAGATGGACAACAGGCAGAGGAAGAAATGAGTCAAAAAAAGTATGATATAATCCTTCTCGACATAATTACTCCACGTAAAGACGGAATACAAACTTTAGAGGAAATAAAAAGCAATCCTCAAAAGTATGGAACACCCAAAGTTGTAATGCTTTCCAATATTGCAGGAGATATTGCAATAGATAAGGCTATGGAACTTGGTGCAGATGGATATATGCTGAAAGCAGATGTGGATCCAGAGCAGTTGGTTGCGATGGTCAAGAAGTTTTTTGAAAAATAAATCTATCTTTTTATTATAACTTTCCAGATTCTTTTATGTTTATTTTTCGACAAGTTATTAGTTTTATGAATTTTATTACAAACTTATTTTAATAGATAAGATTGGTAATTTTAGATTTAAGAGCTTCGATATCATTAGTTATTTCCTCAAAAATTTGTGCATTCCTAATTGTAATTGCAAGTTGATCTGTAAGTAAGGATAGAACTTTTTGTTCTTCTTGAGAGAATTCTTCTCTTATTCGTTTTGCAAAAAATGTGGCTCCAATTACTTTACAGTTATATTTCATAGGTAAGACAATACCGGCTTTAAAGCCTAGTATCTTAACAACACCTGAGGCAACGTTTATTGGTAATACCCCTTTAATAATGTCTGTAAAATCAAAACTTTGGAAATTTTTTTGTTGAGTTATAGCTTTTACTACAAAATTTTCTTTATCTGTACTAAGAGTGGCATA
This sequence comes from Candidatus Dojkabacteria bacterium, assembly GCA_014729085.1. Lineage (GTDB taxonomy): Bacteria > Patescibacteriota > Dojkabacteria > B142 > WJKM01 > WJKM01. The sequence continues at coordinate 54,812 of WJKM01000016.1, forward strand.
TAATTCAGTAACTTTTTGGGGGAAAAGTTCCAAAACTTTTGGCATGCCTGGCATATTAGAAACAGTTTTACTATATACCTTGTCTGGATTATTTTGATCAATTAGAAAAATTATACCTCCATTATAATTAGGATACATATCAAACATTATATCTACAGCTGTTTGAAGCGTAGTATTTAAATCTAAACATTTTGACACTCTGTTGATTGCAGATATTAGTTCCTCTGGAGTCAGAATATTAAGACCTAAAAGGTTAGCGATTTGAGAGGGTTTAAGTTTAAGAGCTTTAGCAATCTTTCCCAAGGTTCTTCTTGTAGGATTAATTTTCCCTGTTTCTATTCTACTTATACTTCCTGGTGATGCATTTATCTCTAATTCAAGCTCAAATTGGGATAATTTTGCTTTATTACGATATTGCTTTATCTTTTTTCCAAGTTTATGTTTTTTCATCTGATTAATCTAAGAATTAAGAGTTCATATTTTGCTTATAGCATATTTTGGAAAACTGAACATTGTATTGGAATACAATGCGAAAGAATTATACTATAAGGTTTATGATTGTTTCAAAATCGAGCTAATATATACTTAGTTTTTGAGGGGGTATATAACGAAATAGAATTAATAAGAAGTTTATAATATAGGCTGAGTTTTTACTCTTCCCTTAGTGATATATATTCTACTCAAGTGTCTAGTATATTCTAATTATGAGAAGATTTATATTTACTTTTACTTAAAGAAGTTTACGCCTTTTTATAGATAAGTGCTTTTTGAATTGATATTGATATTTGTTTTGTAACTAATTGTAATACCTTTTTTTCAGAAGAAAAGTCATCTTTGATTTTTTTGACATAAACTATTGCCCCGAAAGGTTTCTTGCCCGTAGCCAATGGATATATGATATTACTTTGATCTCCTGATACTTCCTGTATTTTATCTGCGACTTTACGTGAAAATGCGGGCATTCTATATTCTCTAGTAAAATAGGTTACATAAACCCGATTTTCATTAATTGATTTTACAGTCAAATTGTTTAAATCTTTTTCAAGGGAAAGTTCAAACTTATCCAATGGCTCTTCTAGACATGCAAGTACTTTTTCCCCAATATTGCTATTTGTAAAAGCTGCAACTTTAACTATGTTGTTTTCAACTAAAAATAATGCAGAGGCAAGGTATCCCAATCGAAAGATTAATTCATTGACTACGTTATTAAGTATAAACTTAAGGTCATTTGATAAGATGAGTTTTGTTGTAATCTTAAAGATCGATGTTAAATCCTTTAGATCGACTCCAAAAAGCGAGGCTATATCGTAAGTGTCTAATTTTAAGGCCCTAGCTATGTTTATAATGGTTTCTTTAGTAGGATTTACTTTTCCATTCTCAATCCTGCTAATACTACCTGGAGAAGCCCCTATTTCCAGTTCGAGTTCCATTTGGCTTAAGCCGTTGTTGAGTCTATTGTTTATCCTGGTAATTTTTTAATTCGTTTTTAAGATCCTCATATTTTTTTGCATTATCAATAGCGGTAGCAAGAGTATCTGTAAATATCTCTAAAATCTTATATTCAGCTTGAAAATCATCAATATAATTTTTACCAAAATAAATGGCACCTAAACTATTGCCATTCCTAGAAATTATTGGAAAAATTATTCCCGATTTTACAGTAGAGACTTTTTCTAGTAGTTTGGAGACTCTAGGAGTAACAAAAGGGACTGCTATATCACTTAAATCAGTAGAAAGAAAAGTGCGTTGTTCTAATATTGCACGAATCATATAGTTTTCTTTTGCATCTTTTATTGCTACGTTTAATTTATTAAAAGCTGTAGGCATTACTTTCATGGCAAGGGAAGTATACCAAGTTTGAGTAAAAGTTTGTCCCCATACCCTATCTTCTTTTTTTATATCTATTAAAGCACCAAGTAAGTTTAATTCATATGCTATTTCGTTTACAGAATCTTGTAACACCTTTTCTAGACGTAAGCTACTCATAAAATTTTTTGATACTTCAAGGATTTTTGCTAGTTTTTTTTGATTTAGATTATATAATTGTGCTATTTCTAGAGCATTTAAATCAAGACAATCAATAATTTTTAGTAATGTTTCCTTTGTAGGATTTACTTTGCCTGTTTCTATTCTACTTATGCTACCTGGAGATGCCTCAATTTCTAGCTCTAGATCCATTTGAGATAACTTAGCTCTTTTTCTATATATTTTAATTTTTTCCCCAAGTCTGTAATTTTTCATATTTTAAAATAAGAATTTAACTACTTTTGCTTATAACATAAAGCCAAAACCTTCTTCATTGTATTAGAATACAAATTTAATAAATTATACTATGAGATTTACAGCTGTTTCAATATTGAACTGGTATATAGTTGCCTTGTTTTTGGGGGGTAGGGAGATGGCTTTTGTCGTAAGCTTATAATATAGGCTGGGTTTTTATTCTTCCCTTAGTAATATATATTCTGCTAAAGTGTATAGAAAATTCCAATTATGAGAAGATTTATATTTACTTTTACTTAAAGAAGTTTTCGCCTTTTGTATATAGTTTTTACACAACTTTATTGAATAATCTAATGAATTAGTTTGCTTGATTATTGTTCTAACTTTATTAGCTTCAGTTAGAGTTAAATTTTTTCTCCCATAAAGTTCATTTAAAATATTTTTTTGTTTTTTATCGGAATTTTTTAAAGCATGTAGTATTAGAAGTGTCTTCTTTCCCTCTTCTATATCAGAGTTAATCGGTTTTCCTAATTTTTCTTCATTTCCAAACATTCCAAGGATATCATCCCTAATTTGGAAAGCAATTCCAGCATTCTTGGCGTACTCTGTAAGAATAATAAGTTCGTTTTGTTCTGCACCTCCAAGCAAGGCTCCTGTATAAATTGGGAGTTCAAACGTATAAGTAGCGGTTTTTAACTCGTGAATTTTTATTATATCTTCTTCGGTATATTTAGTTGATTTACTTGTTATCACATCAAAGATTTGTCCTGCTCCTACATCTGCAAGCTTTTTATATGCATAGTCTATAAATTTAAGTTTTAACTTTGGATCAAAGTTTGTTTCGGTTAAAAGTTGTATGGGAAATATACTAATTAAATCACCACCTAGGATTGCTAAATTTCTACCAAAATCGGCTTGATCTTTGAAATTATATTTACTGGCTAATTTTTCATACATTTTATGAAAGGTAGGGCCCCCTCTTCTTAAATCATCATGATCTGTAATATCGTCATGAATCAGTAACCAGCTCTGTATTAATTCAATAAAAATAGATAATTTATATATATCCTCTAGATTCTCAGAATTGAATAAATTATATGAGTTAATCATTAAAGCAGCTCTTATTCTTTTTCCTCCTCTTAAAGTATATTCTTCTAACATATTTACCATAGTCCTTATTGGTTTTGGGTATTCTAAGAATAAATAGTTATTTTTATTAAAGAAGTTTTTTATTTCTTTATTAATTATAGATTGGAAATCTTTAAGTAGCTTGTTATTTTTCATTAATAGGTTTAAAAAAATTAACTTCAAGAATATTAATTGATATACTGGATAATAATTATATTATATTTATAAAAAGATAAAATGAAATCTCAAGAAGCAACTTCACAAGTAGTATCATTTTATAGGCAAAGTATTTCGCAGAATCTGAAAATCATAAAAAAGATATTAAAGACATTTGAGATTGATGATGAACCAATAACAACAACAAGTCAAGATATTTTAACAGATTCTTCAAAACTTATCTCATCAAAGTGGCTAGAAGAAAGAAAATATTTAAGAAGTAACTTTATTCTTGAAGGATTTGGAGAATTGTATCCAACTTCAATTCTTCAGCTTTCAGTTAACATTGATGCAATGATTAATATATTAGACGACTTACTTGATGAGAATATCAATAATGAGATCAAAACATTATATATTTTTGAATTCTTAAGAATTTTTTCTATCTACTCATATAAATCTAAGAAGATTGAAATAAATGATTTAATGGGAAATTATATTAATAAATTGATTACTTTAGCAGTTTCAGAATCATATTATCTAAAACAAATAAAAAATAACCTAGATTTAGAATATGTTATGCAAGCATCAATTAAAACTCTGACTTTAAGATCTTTAGACATAGATGTTTTTGTAGAGTTGGTAATGCAAACTTTAGGTATATATGATAAAAATGAATTCAATATAATTCGCATGAGTTCAAGATTATTTAGAGCGGTAAATATTTTAAAAAAAGACATTGATGATATAGATTATGATATTAAGAATGAGCAGGAAACTTTGGTGACTTATATAAAACTAACTTCAAAATTTAATTATTGTGATTATGTAACTAATTTGTGTGAATATTATATAAAACAGATGGATAACCTATCTGAGAAATATAATTCTAAAAATAAGAGAGTAATACTTCCAATTAAAAATTTTCAACATATGTTAAATAAAGATATTAAAATTATCAAGAATAGTATTTAAAATTTATTATATTTATATGAATTATTTATGATTACTAGTTATGCATTAATAAGTAAAATTCTGGTATTTTTTATTAATGTTCTGGGTATTAGTTTAACAATCACAGTTGTTGCAAGTAGAGCAAAAAAACGCCTAAAAACAATCTTCAGTATTATGACTTTTTTAATGTTTATTTGGGTTGATTTTGCTTTTCAGGCTCGTTTAGCCGAACAATCAGAATTAGCTTTAGACTTTATACGAATTGCATGGTCAATTACCCCTTTTTTATTTATTCTGATCTATACATTTATAATTCTATTTTTAGAACAAGAAAGAAAACATAGAATTTTAACATCTATACTTTACTTTATTGGTTTCATTTTTTTAGTTATAACTTTATTTACAGATTTTATTATTAGCGATATTTTATTTGAAGATGGGATATTAAATATCGTTTACGGGGATTTGGTTTGGTTTTTCTTTGGTATAGTTGCCGTTCTTACAGTAATAAATTTTTATTTACTCTTTAAAGAATATAATAAAGATAAACTCAGTATTGAAAAAAAGAAAAATATTCAGTATCTCTTATGGGGTTTAACATTTTTCTTTGCTATGAATGCTATTTTTAATATAGCATTACCGGTTTTTTTTAGAATAGTTCATTTATATGAATTTGGAGATTATTCAACCATAATATTTCTTTCAATTATTGCATTTATTATTGTCCAGAGAAATTTACTTGGAATTAAAGTGATGGGTTCAGCATTTATAGTAAGTTTTTTAGGAAGTTTTCTATTGCTTGATACATTACTTTATAGTTCATCCCTAGACCAAAGATTAAGTAAATTATTAATATTATTAATTTATGTTCCTTTTGCTTATTTCCTTATACAAAGTGTTTTGAATGAAATTAGACAACGTGAATTATTAGCAAAAAGCAACCGAGAATTATCTGCTAGAAACCACGAACTTGATACCTTATTTAGAATTACAAATGAAATTGTGACTACCCTGGATGCAAAGGTAGTTGCACAGAGAGCATCTAATTTGGTTGCAGAGGAAATGGGATATATTGGTGCTGCAATTATTAGTAAAAATAAGACTACAACTAGAAATGAATTTTTATCGTTAACCGAACATAATGTAAGAGATAAGATATTCAATTTCATGATGGAAGAGGAGTATCAATGTAGTACTGATCATAGAAGTAAATATAAGGATATACCAATTAATGAGAATAATTTTGTTATAAGTGAGAGTTTAGATGAAGCACTACCAATTCTAATGCCGGATGAGGATCAAGCAAAAGAGATCCAAAAATTATTGGGAATAAGACTTATTATAAATGCACCAATTAAAGTACAAAATGAAATAATTGGTCTGGTTTCATTTTTTCTGGCTAAGGAAAGTGAGGAAGAGATTACAAGCAGGGAATTCGATATGATGCAGACCTTTGCATTCCAGGTAGGCATTGGATTGGAAAATGCTAGATTGTTTAAGGAGTTAGAAGAACTTTCAAAAACGCTTGCAGAAAAGAATTTACAGTTAGAGGAATATGCCAAGAAAGAGAAAGATATTCTAGACATTATGGGCCATGAGCTTAGAACACCAATTACAATAGTCAGGAATTCACTGGCTTTCTTAAAGACACTTGCGAAGAGGGGAGAGGTAAAACCTGGAAAATTAAATCATTATATCGATGTAGCCTTAAGATCGGCTAGAAGAGAAATCAATATTATCGAAACAATGTTGTCCGCAACCAAGGTAGAAGGAGGTAAAATAGAAATATTTAGAACAAAGGTTGATTCCAAAGATGTAATAGATGAGGCTGTGATTGGACAACGAGAAAATATTAAGGCAAAAGATTTGGAACTTAATCTCGAGATTCCCGAAAACATTCCACCTATTTATGCAGATAGATCTAGAGTACAGGAGATAATTGATAACTTTTTAAGCAATGCAGTTAAATATACCAAAGAGGGAAGTGTTACCATTAAAGCTGAAGAAAAAGGATCCTCGGTACAGTTTAGTATAATTGATACCGGATATGGAATGACAGACGAACAGATTGAGAGACTGGGTACAAAATTCTATAGAGTTAAACAACATGTAAACGATGACAAACAGAGACTTTATAATGTCGTAAGGCCTGGAGGGACTGGACTTGGATTATATGTTACCTTTAATTTGGTTAAATTGCATGGTGGTAAAGTTGAAGTAGAGAGTGAAGAAGGGAAGGGCTCTACTTTCAAGTTCACTATTCCTAAATATATTGGCCAGGAGTCTGAAGTTGATGATGCAAAATCTAAGGATCTACTTCAAGAATATAGAAAGAAAAGAAAGGGAGATCAGGTTTCTGATCAGTAGTTTTTGCCCCATTCGATCACTTCCTGTACTTTTGGGATAAGGTCGGTTGCAGAGAAATTATAACCAATTTGTTTTCTAAGATTGTCTCCTGCTTTTCCATTGATAAAGCTTGCAGCTCTCATGGATATCCAAATATCGTTTTTAGTGATAAGCCCACCTAAGATGCCTGCTAATACATCCCCGGTACCACCTTTTGCCATGCCTTGGTTACCTGTTTTATTTAAAGCAATAGTGCCTTCTTTATGGAAAAGAACATCCGTATGCCCTTTGAGAATAATAAAACATTCATTTTCAACTGCAAATCTTTTTACTCTTCCTTCCAGTATTTTGGGAGTATTATATTTTCTGAGATACTTGTTGTCTCCAAACATATGTCGCAGCTCTCCTCGATGGGGAGTGAGTATTTTATTCTTAAGAAGTTGTTTTTCTGAGGCAACTGAAATTGCATATGCATCTAAAATAGTGGGTTTGTCTGGATACTTCCTAAGAAGGGAGGAAATAATAGCTTTTGTTGGTAGATTACCTTCAAGTCCGGGTCCAAATAAAAAGGCATCTGCATAATTAGCATATTTTTCCAGATCATTATCATTTATCAAGATAAATTCATCTAATTCTGTTTTCACTTTGTTTGCAACTTCTCGATTTTCTGGATTCGTATAGAAAAAAACAGAACCTACAAGTTTGGAGGCTGCCTTCATTGCCATAAGCGGGGCTCCATGGAATTGGTGGGATCCTCCGTAAATCAAAAGCTCTCCATTTTGAGATTTGTAGGAGTTTTCTTTTGGTACTTCCAAAATTTTAATATCTCCCGGTCCTGTATAAGTCTCTGCTTCTTTGGGGATTTTAATATTAACTACTTTTGCTTTGTCTACTTTGGGATACATTAAAGATATCGCAAATTTTGGATTATATCCCGGAACAGGAACATCAACAGCTACTATATCAGTTTTTTGTTTAGTGAGTCTTACTATAACATCATGGAATCTTTTGTGGAGTTTGCCTTTAATTCCGGTACCTACCAGACACTCAACTGAGATATCTGCCTGTACAATATCTTTAGAGTAAGCATCACTTTTAAGTTTAATTACTTCATTTTCTACATATTTACTATTTGATAATTTTTTCCAGTGTTTTAACGCAGCTTTTGATTTGATTTTATTCACTCTACCAATAAGGTAAACTCTGATTTTCTCTACATCAAGTTCAGCGAGATTACGAGCTGCTGCAAAGCCGTCTCCACCATTATTACCAAGTCCGCATACAAAATTATAGCTTTTTGTCTTTCCATATTTTTTGCAAAGTTCCTTGGCAATACCTTTGCCGGCTTTTTCAATTAACTCTTCAATGGGAATTCCTAGATATCTAGCATTTGTATCTAGAATTTTTGTTCTTTTAAAAGGATCCTGAATCATATTATAAATTCTAACTTAAATTATTAGATTTAATATTTTAAGTAGAGAGTGTATCTCGAGTTTTAATTAAATTTAACAAAATGTAATAAACTATTTTAAATATACTTTGGTACCAAGAAAAGGATCCCTGGAACTGAACTCTCCTTGTTCTTGAGCATTTTCATCTAAAATTCTTTGATATTGTCTCGTCTTTGAAGAGAGATTATCTACCTGAGAAACGATTATGGCTTCAATAATCATTGGTTTAACCGGACTTCCAAATTCCTGTTCACCATGGTGTGAAAGGATTATATGCTTTAATTTTATTTTTAGAAATTCCGGAAAATCTGTATCTAAGTATTTCAGTACTAATTCGTAACCTAGTATTAGATGTCCAATCAAATTGCCTTCAATTGTACGTAAGTAAGAGATGGTATTGTCTTCTAGTTCTATGATTTTTCCAATGTCGTGCAATATTATTCCAGCTTTTACTAATGATTTGTCTGCTTCGGGATAAAAGTTGCATATAGGTTCTGCCATATCAAGCATTTCTAATACATGTTCTAATAGACCATGTTTGTATGCATGGTGTATGCGTTCGGCAGCAGGGAAATTTTTAAATTTCGTTTTGATTTTTTCATCCTCAAATATTTTTTTTATTAAACTTTTGATATTTTTATCTCTTATACTTGCAACGTGATCTATAAACTCCTCCCACATTTTTTTAGGATTTCTCTTCGATGCAGATATGAAATCAGATTCTTTATAATTTTCAGCTGGCTTGGTTGATAAGATCTTAATTTGTTTTGCACCTTTATATTCCTCAACCTTACCCCAGATATTTACTATATTACCCTCTTTTAATTCAGTTTCGTTACAATTTGGAATACTGTCTTCCCAGATCATAGCTGTAATACGGCCTGTTTTATCGCCTATTTCCAATTTATAGTATTCAGAGCCACTTTTTGTAATATTTTTTTTGGAGTCAAAAATCAAAAATGGCTCATCTGAAATCATTTGATTATTTGTTAGATCAATTGTGAATAACTTACTCATGTAATAATTCTATATAAAATTAACTCTGAATATATATTATTACATTCTATGAAATTAATTTAAATAATAAAATATTAGTTCCATAGTAAAGATTTATATGTCTATGATATAATAAAGATATATCCTATATCATTAATATATATTATGGAGTTATATAACAATTTTCCAATTGGGAATGATAATCATGATTTCGAAATTCCAGAAATTGAAGAACCTCAAGATGATTATCAGATATTTTTACCATTAACAATGCAAAATCATTTTGTACCTGACATTCCTTATCCCGAAGATATTGAAAGAGATGTTATCCAAATTGGAGTAGATGAAGATGGAGATAATGTTTTTGACCCTGTAGATATAGATGGAGACGGAGACTCTGATTTAGTATTCGATAGAGACGGAATCAATACTGTATCAGAGATTCATAAAGTCTTAAGCGAAATTGACGATTTAGGAACAGATGAGTTTTTATATGAGATTCATTTACAATCAGGAGTATATGATTTAACTCAAAATTCGGGTGAATTTGTAGAAACAGTTGATGTACAAAGCAAATATGACCCTGATTAATATGTTCAGGCAGAGGTAGCATTAAATCTTCCAGAGAATAAACATATTAGTTTGGTTGGAGATAATGCATATGAACAAGGTACAGGATCATTAATATTTCCAACTACCGAATTTATTGTTGATGCAAACATTGCAGACATCGGAGTATATTCCCAAGGGGGAGATTTGAGGTTGTCTGATATTGTATTAAATTTATCAGGTTCTCCTTATGATAGAACTTTACTCATTCCAGAAGAAGAACATCTGAACTCTGCTATCTATTCGGTAGGAAGTGAGGATTATGATACGATCTTTAAAGCAGATGACATATTTATAGAAAATAATTATTTGGAGGAAAACCCTGATGTTGTCACTGATCAAGTTTATAATGGTATAGTTACAGTTGATCACGATAATGTGTGGTTAAGTAATTCTGAAATTAAAGGAGATATGTGGGATGGTGTATTTGCAATTCAGTCAGATAGAGTCTTGCTTGAAGATACAGACATCTTAAGATCGGATGAATCAGCTATGCTTATGGGTTGCGCAGTCGCAACTTCCAAATATGATAAATACCTTGAACAGGAAGGTTGGCCTACAGACTTATCAGTAATAGATTCAGAAATAGCAAATTATCAAAAGGGTATTGGTGCTTTTTCAGATGGAGAAGGGCAGAAGATGACTTTGCATAATGTGGACATTGATGTCTATGATGAAGTCCCGATGCTTTGGGTCTTTTTTAATTGGGGGTGGAGCGATACGGAAGAAACGGTGGTGTCTAATGTAAATATTAAACAAGAAGAAGAAAGCGAAATTACTCAGGGTACTTGGATTTTTGGATGGGGTGGAGATATTGCATTATTAAATTCTGATGTGACTTATGTGACAGATGAAAATATCGAGGTGCCTAAAGCATTAAAAGCATTAATTGCTGAAGATTTAGCAGAAGAGTTGAGAATATCTAAACGAGCCAGTGGATCTAGTCAAGTATACAAGGAATTCCTAGAGCAGTCCGAAAATACAGAGGCAGAAGAAGGTTTCCCCAATTATAATTTTATAACTTTTCACATTCCAGAAGAAAATCAAGACTCTCCATTTAATAGATTGGTGATTAACGTTCGAAATATTGATGATATCACTGCAGAAAAATTTGGAAATTTAAGAAATCCAGAGAATCCTGATGAAGCTTTAAAAGGGGTAACATTTGTTAACTTGATAACTGGGAAACAAATCGAAAATCCTTTTCAAAATGTAGAAGAAGAATAAATAAAAAAGGAGCAACCTACATTTAGTAAACTGCTCCTTAAATCCAGTTATTTTACTTTTGCATAATCGGCTCCCATTACATTTGCTTTCTCTCCTAGTTCATCTTCTATTTCCATTAATCTGTTATATTTACAGACTCTTTCTCCTCTAGTTGGACCCACCTTTACAAATCCAGAATTAACTGCAACTGCAAGATCAATCATCGAGGTGTCATTTACTTCCCCACCTCCTCGATGTGAAGGAACTGTCATCCATCCATTCTTTCGTGCAAGCATACAGCAATCGACTGTCTCTGTTAAAGAACCTATTTGATTGAGTTTAATCAATATTGCATCACCGGCTTTCTCGTCTATTGCTCTTTGCAGTCTTGTGGTATTTGTAACTGTTAAATCGTCAGTTATATGAGGTACGTTAATTTTACTGGTAAATTTAGGCCAGTTTTCCCAATCATCTTCATGCAGCATATCTTCGACTGTTACAATTGGGTATTTGTCAAACCAGGGAAGATAGTACTCTATTAATTCTTCTGAAGAAAGTTCTTTGCCTTCTATAGAAAGAATATACTTACCGTTCTCAAAATATTCAGAAGCGGCTGCATCCATTGAAATCCCAACATCTTTACCAGGTGTATATCCAGCTTTTTTTATACTTTCTAGAATGAGTTGAAGAGGCTTTTCATTATTATTAAGTCCTGAAGGTGCGAAAGCGCCCTCATTACCAACATTTGTATTTAAATCAAGAGACTTTAAATGTTTCTTCAAGGCTATATAGATCTCTTCTCCCATACGTATATTTTCTCTCGCAGAATTGAATCCGAATGGTGAAATGATATATTCCTGAAGATCGGTTGACTGATGTGCATGTTTTCCTCCCTCAATAACAACCATCATAGGATTAGGTAGATAGTAATCAGAGATATTTAAATTATAAACTTGTCTAATATATTTATAAAGAGGAAGATTATTTTCATTTGCTGAGGCTTTTGCGACTGCTAATGATACACTTAGAATTGCATTACCACCAAGATTTGCTTTGTTTTCTGTAGCATCCATTTCAATCATTTTTTCATCAATTACTCTTTGTTCTTCTGCATTCAAACCAATTAATTCGTTTGAAATTTTATCATTAACATTTGATACTGCTTTTAGCATGCCTTTTCCGTTATATCTGTTTTCGTCGTCGTCTGTCAAGACTGTGGCTTCATGCACACCGGCAGATGAACCGTAAGGGACAGAAGCCTTGCCTTTAGCTCCACTTTCTAGTTCCACATAAGCTTCAATTGTAGGTTTGCCTCCAGATGCTAGAATTTCTCTTGCTCTTACTGATTTAATTTTTGACATTATATTTGGTTAAAAGATAAAAATAACAAATTTTATAAACTATTAAGATAAAATATTGTAACAAAATTATTGGAATAATTTTTGAAAAAATATTGAATTAGAATATAATACATAAAGTAAATTGACGGCAAGCAAGTAGTTAGATTAAAAAGTTCGGGGATCGTCTAATGGTAGGACAACGGCCTCTGAAGCCGTTAATCTTAGTTCGAATCTAAGTCCCCGAACTTTTTAATCAGTTCAGGTTGGGAATTATGGGTGTTTAAAAGGCCTCCTTGCCTGTCGAAATAAGATGAAGACAGGTGAAGCCGTTAATCTTAGTTCGCTAGCCTGTATGACGTCAACATCTTTGGCCGGCAATAAGCAGCAGTGTTTTCAAAAGAATGTTTAGAAATTCTGGATTTACTAATAATAAATTTCAGAATAAGAATAAGTTTAAAATCTGAAGATCTATGTCTTGGAATTATATTAGAATATATTTATTGTTACGGAAATTGGAAATTTTCTAAAAATTTACATTTTATATACAAGCTGCCGAAATCCTTTACGGGATGAAGGCAAATAATTCCGAGCGTAGCGAGGATTATGTGCTTATTTTCTGAAAATGAGTAAAAAAGTAAAATTTTTTAATGTAATTTGTTTAATATGGATAGTATTGAGTTCGATTTATTTTTACTATTCAAATTTTCAATTGAATAAAAAGCTGGAATCCCAGGAATCCTATTATCAGGAATGTATTCAAAATTTCCAAAAGTGTAAGGAAGATAATAAATCTGATCAGGATGAGAAAAAAAAGAGCAGGGATGACATTAAAGTGGAAAGAGAGGTACTTCCCGAAACTGTTGTAATGAATATTGAAACTTATGCTCAACAGTATCCCGCTTCATGTGAAATAGCCAGCGCACATATAGCAATGAAATATTTTGGTGTTGAAAAGTCAGAAGATGAGATTTTAGAAATAGTTCAGATTGATCCAACAGAATTAGAACAGATGGAGGATGGAAGATGGCATTGGGGTAATCCCCAGAAAAAATACGTAGGAAGCTTATATCTTCCAGGTGGAGTTTATAATGAACCAGTGTATAGGGCTTTATCCGAATTTGGTTTTTCCCAAAGTATTTCGAAGACTGGATGGCAGATTGCTGAATTGTATAGTTATATTCGACAAGGTTATCCTGCAATTGTCTGGGTCTCAAGTGATTTTAAAACCCAACCTCTTACCAAAACATATGCAGATGATGGTACTGAAAATGTTTGGATGCCTCATCAACATGCTTTAATTTTAAAAGGAGTAGACTCAGAAAAAACCTATATTATGGATGTTTGGAAGGGGACTCACTATACTGTTACACATGAACAGTTCAAGACAGGATTCGCTAACCTGGATAATATGGCAATAGTCGTAATTCAGGATGAATAATAGGTAGAGGGATTCTTAAAATGAAATGATATTAGTGTTACAACATATGAAATTTTTGTACTTTAAATTACATGATAAAATTAATCAATTAATTTGATATACATATATTATGCTAAAAAACATTATAAATTTTATTAAACTACTCATATTTGTCTCAATTCCGTTATTGGTAATTTCTGTCTTTTCTCAAAAAACTTATGCTGCTCTTCCAGATACAAAAATAAGCGGAAAGAACTATATAGAAGCAGAATGGTCTGAAGATACGAATAGATGGATTTATAGGGATTATCATGTAAAATGGGAATTTGAACCACACAGACAAGATTTGGTAGATATGCAATATGGTTTTTTAGATATATATATGAGCGAAGATGGAGGAGTAAATTGGAGAGATCAAAGATCAAATATTTGGACGGATACAGAGAAACAGACATCACATATTATGGTATTGGCAGGTTTGGGTTGTAAATATGTTCGGGGAGAATGGAGTGATTTTGACAATGTATATTCTAAAACAAGTAATACGATAGAGATTTGTTTGCAAAGTCCCAATACAAGTTTGATTTTCCCGGATGTAGAGGAAAATAATATATTTAAAGATCATATCGAAGACCTGGCTACAAAAGAAATAATCAACGGTTATTCAAATGGTTTCTATAAACCTAATTTCCCAGTTACTAGAGGTGCTTTAGCAAAAATTATGAAGAATTCAATTGATTTTCAAACTGATTTGTCATGCGAGGATTTTCCTGATGTTTACCCAGAGCATACTTTTTATGAACACATTAAAACTTTAAAGTGTAATGGAATTATTTCGGGATATCGAGATGGTACATTTAGACCAAATGAGGTGGTAACACGAGGACAGGCTATGAAGTTTATTGTAAATGCTGTAAGGCATAAATATCACCTTAAATTTCCAGAATATAAAGCAGGAGAAATCTTTCCAGATGTAACTCAGAACCATACTTTTTATAATTATATTAATTCCGCGGCTTCAATCGAACTTTATAGTGGTGAAAGAATAATAAATGGATATTCGAATGGGAATTTTGGTCCCGAAGATCCAATCTCAAGAGAACAGATTGCAAAAATTATTAATCAGACACTAGTTTATATTAAAGATGGTGGAAAAATTTCCACACCGAATCCTTTTACTGAATTAGCTTTAGATAATTCCAGGGGTATTATTATAGAGGAGCTAATTCCAAATATTATTGGTCAGTATGATATTGATTTGGATAGATATAATCCCGATTTAATTGAACCATTAGATCCTCCAGAAAATTTTGATATTCATTACTGGTTTTATTCCCACTTTATTAACCTGTATCCAATAGATAAAAAACTAATTACTGATGTAACATTTTTTTCAGATGGATATTATGGAGTAATAGCAGCAGTCTATCGAGAAGGAGAAGATTTGTCTAAGTGGGGATTGGCAGTAGATGAATCTGATTTATATTACAAAGAGACTTCAGATGTGTTTGTTTTAGATCCCATGACTGCAATTCATGAAATAGCACATATTTATACCCTAAATTCTGAAGAAATAGATATATATGAAGCAAGTTATGATGTCGGATCAATTGAGGAATTTATTAGTATGAATAAACAAAATAAGGCTACATGTCCAAATTTTTATACACTTGACGGATGTTCAAAACCATCTTCATATCTTAATCAGTTTTATGAAAATTTTTGGGAAGATAAGTACGCAGAATTCGTTGCTATTGAAGAGCTAAAGAGTCTTGAGGAGAAGGTAGACGCTTATGCTGATTTTATTTCAAAATATGGTGATGAGTATTTAACATGGTATGCTATTACAAGCCCAGAAGAGGATTTGGCTGAATCCTTTGCAGTTTTTGTTTTATCAGATAAGCCAATGGAAAATTCAACTGTAGTTACCGATCACAAAATACTATTTTTCTATGATTATCCTGAATTAACTGAATTTAGAGAAAGGACTAGATCCAGAATCCAAACTAGTTATCCAGGATATTTAGATCTATTTTGATTTGTTTTAATAGTCTTTCTAATTTAAAATAGATTGATAATTCGTTTATTCTGCCCATATGGAAGAAGTTGAAAAAATTTATACAAAACCTTTTTTAAAAATTGAATCTGATGAACAGGATTTAATTGGAGTACAAGGAACCACTGTAGCTAAAATTCTTCAGTCTGGCGTAAATTTACCTTCAGGATTTATAATAACTACACATGCATTCGATAATTTCTTGATAGCAAATGATTTAGTTGCGGAAATTCAGGAAAGGATGAAAAATGTGGACAGCAAGAGTAGAAAGAAGCTCATAAACGCTTCAAATTTTGTAAATACATTATTTAAGGAAGCGGTGATTCCTTCTTCAATTTATGATGCAATTCGGGTTTCCTATTCTAATCTTTTTGGATTGTCTAAGGGACTTGTGAAGCTATATCCTTCATGGATTCCTGAAGTTTATCCATATAATGCTGGTGTTGATCATAAATATAGTTTTACAGCTATAGAAGATATGAATAGTTTGGAAGAAGTAATTCTTAAGTCATGGCAGGTATTATTCGATCCAATGGCTATCTTCGAAAGATTTGAAAACAATTATAATGGAACTTTAAGTGTAGCATTGGTAGTTCAAAAGATGCTGAACGCCGAAATGTCTGGAAAGGCATATAGTTACAATCCCATTTCTAATGAAGAAAATGAAGTGGAAATAGAAGCATTGCTTGGTCTATACAAAGGAGTCGCAGAACTCGGAGTTATTCCCGATAGATATATTGTAAGCAAGGAGCATGAAAGAATTGTAGAAAAAAATACATCCGGGCAAAGAGAGATGATGGTTATGAAAGGGATGTTTAAGACAAAAGAAAGTAAAGAGCATATTGTAAAAGTCTCAAAACCTTGGCAAGTAAGACAAAAGATTTCGGATAAACAAATCCAAGAATTAACAATAATTCTGAAGACTATAGAGCGAGAACTTGGAAAACAAGTTGAGCTTGAATGGGTAATTGAGACAGGTAAATTATATGTAGTAGATTTTAAAATTGGAAAGACATTAGAAAAATATAAATTGATGCAAGATGGAGAGGTAAAGAGAAGTATTAAAGTTGAACCCGGTATAGAAGTAGTAAGTCCTTCCGATCAAAGCAAGAAAAAGGAACCTAAGAAAACTTTAGATGATTATATTGATGAAATTGAACAAGAGATAGATAACTTTGGATCTGTTTCCGTTCCTCCAGAAGATATTAATAATAAGGCCTCATCTCTGGCGACTGAGATTAAGAAGGAGGAAAATACTCCCAAGAAAGTCAGTAAAGAACAAGCTAAAGAAAAAGAGGTAGATATTGAAAGGACTATAGAACCCAAGATACCTAAATTATGGAAGAAATTTACTTTTACCAAATTAAAAGATGTAGAGCCTCAAGTGGTTGATATTTGGCTTGATATGAGCGAAGGATTAGTCAGAGGCGAATTAAATTCTAATGAATTTGATGGACTATACGGTTTATATGGTGAGGATCTTCTGGAAGGATTTGGTGTAAATATTGTGCATCTAGATAAAAAGCAATTAGTTAGTCTAAAAAATTACATAGTGGATCAAATCTTCGAATTGATAAGTCAAGACTTGAGCAAACACACAATATATTCCATTAGTAACCTGACACATAAACAAGCCGATAAATATTTAAACGAATCAAAAGAAGGTATAGATCTTCATCTTACAAATCAAATTCTTATTGAACAGGAATTGGCTGCTATACGTGAAATAAGAGGGAAGAGGGGATATAGAAAGATTTGGGTCGGGATTAGAGGTCTGAATCAGGTTGAAGAACTAAAGAACATTAAATCAATTATTTCGAAAGCAGGAATCAAAAGATCAAGTATGTTTAAAATATTTGTGGAAATAGATAAACTTCCAGTATTTTTGAATATTAATGATTACCTGAAAGAAAATGTGGATGGAGTTATTCTTTATTTAGATGTAATTTTTCAAAGTTTATTAGGGAATAAAATTTCTATCCAAGAGGTATTGGAAAATGATGTCTTTTGGGATATGGTCGAGAAATTATCACTACAGATTCATAAAAAGGGACGAACATTTTTTGTTAATTCAAATGTGCTTGCAAGTACAGATGAATTGATTTTGAAACTTTTAAAGCTTGGAATAAATGGTGTATGTATCGGAGGGGAGAAGATATACGATATGCGTAAAAATTTAACAAAACTTGAAAGACAAATCCTGAAGCAGAAGAAGTAGAGTTAAGTTTCTGCCTCCTATACGCTATGAAATTTATGAGATATCTAAAAAAACACATTCAAAGTAATTTTTTTGTTTTTATCGTTCTTTTTACCTTCGGAGCAATTATTTATTCAAATGTAATACACGGTTCTTTTATTTTTGATGATAATTTATTAATAGAACATAATAGACTGATTAGATCTTTGGATAATATTCCTCATTTTTTTATAAGTAGTTCCGAAACTGGAGCTGGATTAGAAAGTAATTTTTATAGACCACTTCAAAATTTAGTCTACGCAATAATTTACTTTTTTTTCCAATTAAGCCCCGAACCTTATCATATAGTATCCATCTTTATTCACCTAACTAACACATGTCTGGTATTCATATTATTAAAAAAGATAATGAAATTTACGAGAGTAGGTAGTATGATTGGTGCATTATTATTCTTGGTTCATCCTGTACAAGCTGAAGCTGTAAGCTATATATCTGGAATAGCTGACCCTCTCTGTTTTATGTTTATGATAATTGGGATTTTGCTCTTTTATAAATCAGTAAAGAACATTCAAAAGTTAACAAATTTTCATTGGACGAAATTTTTAAACCAATATTTTTTATTGAGTCTTGTATGCTTGGTTTTAGGGTTGCTTTCAAAAGAAATGGGGGTAGTTTTTTTCCCGCTTACTGCTCTAATGACTCTTTATTTCTGGAATACTTATGATAAAAACGAAAAAAAGATTTCAATTTATTCACTCTTAGTTTATCTAGCTATTATCATCTTATATTTGATTTTGAAATTTACGATTTTTAATTTCACAGGAGCAGGCGGGCTTAGTAGTGAGGACAATGTATACACTCAAAATGTTCTAGTTCGATTATTAAGTTTTTTAAATATTATTTGGGATTACTTATTATTAATAATAGCTCCCTGGGAGTTATACTTAGAGAAGCCTTTCACAGTAGTTGAGTCTTTTTTCCATATTAAAGTAATTCTAGGGTTTATAATTCTATCAACCTTAATATTTCTTGCATATAAAAGTTATAGAAATTCCAAAAAAGTATTTTTTGGATTATCTTGGGTCTTGATATGTTTAGTACCGATTTCGGGAATAATACCTTTAAATGCAATTTATCTCGAGCATTGGCTTTATTTTCCTCTTATTGGAATTAGTATACTACTAGCACAAAGCTATGATTATATAGATGAAGGTATAGAAAAGAAAATACTTGTAATCTTCATTACGGTTTTTCTAGTACTTTTAAGTGTAAGAACAGTAATTCGAAATAAGGATTGGACAGATCCTATAAGGTTTTATCAAAATGAAATAAAGTACAATCCAAATTCAGCAAGAGTTTATAATAATCTTGCTATGCATTATTCAGATATAGAATGGTACAATTTGGCAGCTAAAAATTATCAGAAAGCAATTGAATTGCAAGATACATATCCTCAGACACATCATAATTTAGCCAGAGTATATGTTATGACTGGACAATATGAAAAGGCCATCGGGGAATATTACTCAGCTTTATCGATCAATCCAAATTTCATATACTCTCATGTGGATTTATATAATTTTTATAAACAGTTAGGATATATCAAGCAGGCAGACTACTTTAAAAATTTTATTCAAAGAATTCAAAATGGAGAGGAAATTAAATATGACGAAATACAAAAAGTTAAATCAGAAAAAACTATCAATAATAATACCGTGCTTTAATGAGAAGAATACAATTATTGAAATCATTAAAAAAATAGAAAAAGTGAATTTAGGAACGATAGAGAAGGAGATTATTATTGTAGATGATGGATCAGATGACGGAACTAATTTGTTATTAGAGAATTTATCCAATAAATATAGAGTTATTTTTCATACAAGAAATAAAGGAAAGGGTGCTTGTATAAAATCAGCTTTAAAATATGTAAATGGGGAAATAGTATTGATTCAAGATGCAGATTTGGAATATGACCCTAATGATTATCCTAGTTTAATAAAACCAATTTTAAAAAAACAAAGTAAAGTTGTATTTGGTTCAAGGGAATTAAATACATCAAATGAGAAACATTCAGGTATAACCTTTTATATAGGGGGTAAAATACTTACTTTCTTAACAAATAAATTATATAATTCCAAACTTACAGATGTGACAGCTGGATATAAAGTATTTGAAACAGAAGTATTAGAAAATTTAAATATTAAATCAAAGAAATTTGATTTCTGCTGTGAGGTAGCTGCCAAGTTACTTAAAAGAGGGTATAAAATTATTGAAATACCAATATCTTATGAACCGAGATTAAAATCACAAGGAAAAAAGATTAGATATAGAGATGGTCTAGATGCACTATTACGATTGCTAACAATAAAATTTCAATAGTTCCAATTTTAAGTTTTAATTACAAATTTCTGCTTTATCTGAACTTCCAAGAATATTGATTTTATGTTTTACTTGTTCTTTAATTGCAGCCCGACCCGGTCCTAGATACTTTCTTGGATCAAACACTTCTGGTTTGGTTGCAAATACTTCTCTAATTTTTGCTGTCATTGCCATTCTCAGATCAGTATCAATGTTTATTTTGCAAATCGAAAGTTTTGCAGCTTGAGTTACTGCTTTGTCTGGGACGCCCATTGCATCGGGCATTTTGCCACCATATTTATTAATTAAGTCTTTAAATTCGACTGGGACATTGCTAGATCCGTGCATAACAAGAGGAACACCAGGTAACTTAGCTGCAGTATTCTCAATTACATCAAATGCAAGTTTAGGTTCGGATTTGAATTTATAAGCACCATGACTAGTTCCGCATGCAATTGCGAGAGAATCGCAATTTGTTTTCTCAACAAATTCTACTGCTTGGTCTGGATTAGTTAGAAATTTACTTATATCTTCATGACTTACTCCTACTACATGCTCTTCAACACCTCCTAATTGGCCAAGTTCGGCTTCAACAGTTACATTGTATTCATGAGCATATTCTACTACACGTTTTGTAATTTCGATATTTTTTTCAAATGGTTCTTTGGATGCATCAATCATTACGGAAGTAAATCCTGCATCAACAGCTTTTTTACAGGATTCAAAACTATCTCCATGATCTAGATGCATAGCCATAGGAATATCTGGATGTTGTTCTGATCCATTTTCTATAAGGGACTTCAAGTATTCGATTCCGGCATATTTCCATGCTCCAAGAGAAATCGCGATAATAACAGGAGAGCTTTCTTCGACAGCTGCTTCTAAAATACCTTGAAAAATTTCCATGTTATTAATATTGAAAGCTCCTATTGCAAAGTTTTGTTTGTAAGCAATTTCAAACATTTTTTTTGTATTTACGAGTGTCATAATGAGTGATATAAAATTTAATACTTTATTGTAGCATCTAGACATGAGGACGAAAATTAGAAACTATATTCGATTTCAACTTAAGAGTAACAAAGTGACTTGAAATCATACAAATGCTATATTTGATCAACTATGGAAAATGAACATAAATTAAAAAGAAATATTAAATTATTCTATATATCCTCCTTTTTTAATAAGTTTATAATTTGGATTCCATTTTTAGTACTATTTGCTACTGAAGAAGTTGGGCTTAGTTATACTCAGTACATGGCAACAGAGATAATTTTTAATATATGTGTGTTGTTTCTAGAAGTACCGACAGGTGTAGTATCCGATTTAATTTCAAGAAAATTATCTTGGATACTTGGAAATGCATTTTTATTTTTCGGCGCTTTCCTTATGATATTTTTTAATAGTTTTTGGATTCTGTTGATTTCGCAAATCTTATGGGCATTTTACAAATCTTTTCATTCGGGATCCAACCAGGCATTAGTCTATGATTCATTAAAAATAATGGGCGAAGAAAAGAAATATACCAAAATACTATCCAATAAGAATGCAATAGTTAGTCTCTCAATTCTAATTTCCTCGTTACTTGCTGGTTTTCTCGTAACTTTCATGAATATTAGGGAACTCTTTTTTATATATCCTGTATTTGTTTTCTTTTCATTTATATCGTCATTATTTTTACAAGAGCCGGTTAGAAAAACCGAAGAGCAAGAAAGAAAGTTTTTCCTACAAGTAAAAAATTCTTTACTCTTATTAAAGAATAAAACTGAACTTATTCCGTTAGTTTTCTTTATGGCATTAGTACCTGCATTCACTAAGTCTATATTCTGGCTAGCAACCCCATTACTTATTCGTCTAAATATTCCTGAAGCGTATTGGGGAAATGTTCATGCATTGAATAGGGCTGTTGGTATTATTATTTTAATGCAGGTTCCAATAGTTATTTCTAGATTTGGTTCTAAGAAAAGTTTATTAGTAAGTTTACTAATTATGTGTTTGGGAAGTTTGATGTTATATTTGCAAATTCCAGTTTGGGCTATTATGGGGTTTGTTATGATTATTAATACTAGATTTGTTGTATCTATTTTTGCGGATAATGAGCTGAATCAATATCTGCCGTCGGGGAAAAGAGCAACAATACTTTCTTTGGTAAGTGTTATTTCAAATTTTGTATTTCCCATTGGAGCGTTGATATCTACTTACATTTTTGATAATAGTACATATGAATTATCTCTCACTTCAATAATTTTGATATTTATCTTACCAATTATAATTTTTGCAAGGTACGTGATAAAGATTACGCAAAATGAGAAGTTTTAATGCATAAATTAAGTATATCTTGTTGTAATCTTGCAATAGACATATTATTATTATTTTAGTTCTATTTAAATTTTTATATTAAATATATTATGGCAGTTAAATTTGCTATAAATGGTTTTGGTCGTATTGGACGTATGGTCTTTAGACGATTATTTGAAAAAAACATGCTTGATGGACAAGTTGAGCTAGTAGCAATAAATGATTTGGTTCCTGCAAAGAATTTAGCATATTTACTAAAGTACGATAGTGTTCATGATGTATGGGAAAAAGATGTAAAAGCTCTTTCTGATGAGCTCATAAAGGTAGATGGAATGGAGCTTAAAACTCTATCCATGAAAGTTGGACCGGAAGATTTGCCTTGGGAAGAATTAGGTGTAGATGTGGTCTTAGAATCTACTGGGCTTTTTGCTAAAAAGAAAAAATACGAAGGGCATCTTAAAGCAGGAGCTGGAAAGGTCCTTATATCTGCTCCAAGCGATCCAGAGACAAAAACAATTGTTATGGGAGTTAATGATGACTCATATGAGGGAGATAAAGTTGTATCAAATGCAAGTTGTACGACAAACTGTCTTGCTCCATTAGTTCATGTGTTATTAAAAGAAGGTATTGGACTGGAAGAGGGGATTATGTCAACGATACATAGTTATACTGTTTCTCAGGGGATTTTGGATGGTCCTTCTAAAAAGGATTTCAGACGAGGCAGAGCAGCTGCTGAAAATATAGTTCCTACAACAACCGGAGCAGCAAAAGCAGTGGGGCTTGTTATTCCTGAAGTTCAGGGTAAACTTACTGGAATGGCTTATAGGGTACCGACTCCAGATGGGTCAATTGTAGATCTAACAGTTAGAACTGAAAAGGAAACTTCATTAGATGAGATAAATGGATTGATGAAAAAAGCAAGTGAAACATATTTAAATGGATATCTGGAATATACAGAAGAACCACTTGTCTCAAGAGACATTGTGCATAATTCTCACTCATGTATCTATGATGCAAATGGCGGAATTGAATTAAACTCAAAATTTTTCAAATTACTTGGATGGTATGACAATGAATGGGGCTATTCCTGCAGAATTGTTGATTTATTGGAAAAGATGATTTCTTAATCGATGTAATAAATTTGTAATTTCTTCCTTAGATGAGGGGATAAAATCAATAATTATAAATATTCCCTTCCTAATATAGGAGGGGAATTTAACATATTAACAAAGACAAAATGTATAAACGTGAAAATCTGGATAATTTACTAAACAAAGCTAATTATCAAAACGCTGATTTATCAAATTCGAAAGTATTGGTTAGAGCTTGCCTTAATGTGAAAATAAAAGATGGAGTAATTAAGGACAGGACAAGGCTTGATTCAGCTTTACCATTAATAAAAGAATTAGCAGAGAAATCCAAAAGAGTTGTAATAATGGCCCATCTTGGAAGACCCGAAGGGAGAGATTCCAAATTTAGTTTTGAGCTTGTTAGAAAAGCAATGGAGGATAATTTAGGTGAACAAGTAACAATGCTTGAGTATTTAGATGATGATATAAATAAGTTAAGTGAAGACTACCAGAAAGATAGAAGAGTTTTTTTACTCGAAAACATTAGATTCTTTGAGGGAGAGCAATCCAAAGACGAAGAAGAAAGAAATGAGTTTTCCAGAAAACTTTCTGGTTTAGGAGAAGTTTTTATTAATGATGCTTTTCCAGATTACAGGCCTGCTCCATCCACTGTTGGTGTAGTTGAATACTTACCTTCTTATATTGGTCCTGCATTTATGAATGATGTTAAAGCTTTATCGAAGTTTGGTGATCCCGAACGGCCATATATCGCAGTGGTAGGTGGCTCAAAGCTTTCTGAAAAAGTTGATGTAATTGATTCTCTTGTTGAATACACAGATAAGGTTTTAGTTGGAGGGGCATTGGTTTATACATTATTAAAATCTATTGGTATTGAAGTTGGGAACTCATTAATAGAAGAAGATAAACTTCATATTGCAGAAGAGATTATGCGAGAGCATAAGGATAAAATTTTACTTCCAGTAGATCACGTGGTAGTTGAAGAATTTGAAGAACCAGAAGATGAATCTGGATACAAAATCATTGATGATCAAGCTATTCCTGAAGATAAAACAGCCGTTGATATCGGACCTCAGACACTTAAGATTTATAAGGAGAAAATTCGTCAAGCAAAATCAGTAATGTGGAATGGCCCTATGGGTGTTTTTGAATGGAAAATTGCAGGGAGGGGTACTCAAGAAATAGGTAGAACTATTGCAAAAAATAAAGAAGCTTTCACGCTTATTGGAGGGGGAGATTGTATTGCTTCAGTTCATAAATATGGTATTGAAGGATTTGATTATATTTCCAATGGAGGAGGAGCTATGCTTTCATTCTTTTCCTATGATGATTTTGAAATTTTAGACGTAATTCTGGATAAGTTTGAGAAGTAAACAATTTAAATATTGGGGGCTGAGGGGTTATTATAACCGTTAGTCCCCAAAACAAACTCCAATACTTCTTGCAACCCGGACAATTTCAGAGTCTGGATCGACCATTTTTAAACCACTGACTGCTTCCCTTATATCCACCATTTTTATTTCACCTCCTCTAAGACAGACCATTTTTCCAAAGTTTTGATTATGAACAGCATTCATAGCCGCTACTCCATATCTGTAAGAAAGAATTCGATCTTCTGCGTTTGGCATTCCGCCTCTTTGTAAATGTCCTAATACTAAGGTTCTCATCTCAAATTCATTAGGTGCAATTTGTTTTATTCTTTCCATAACATAGTCAGCTATTCCACCTAAATGGACTTCCTGAGTTCCGCCTATATTATCAGTTGCAAGTTTTTCCATATCTTTTTCTTTTGCACCTTCTGCAACGGCAATAACAGTCGATCTTTCCCCAATTTCAACTCTGGATCTTAGGAAATTCACAATATTTTCAACTTTGAAAGGAATTTCAGGAATAAGAATTACTTTTGAACCTCCACCTAATCCGCCATATAATGCAAGCCAACCGGTATATCTTCCCATAACTTCGATTATGATAACTCTATCGTGGCTCATAGCAGTAGAATGGATTTTTCCATGGGCTTCGGTAACAATATCAACTGCAGTACTTAGTCCAAAAGTTCTGTCGGTCCCTCTAAGATCATTATCTATGCTTTTGGGAACAGCTACAATATTAATGCCCATTTCTTCCTGAAGTTGAAGAGCTCCAGCCTGAGTACCATCACCTCCTATTACTATCAATGCCTCAATTCCTAGTCGATCAATATTGGATTTAGCTTCTTCAAGTATTTCGGTAGGGATTCTTCTTTCTTCACCAGCTCCCACTTTTGCAGCAAATCTTCCTTTATTCACTGTTTGCAGAATAGTTCCTCCCAGGTGGCTAATGCCTCTTACTGTATCTAAGTTCATAGGTATATATCTTGCTGGATTTAACACACCTTCGAATCCGTATCTAAAACCAATAAATTCATAACCCAAAGAAACACCTGTTTTGACTACTGCACTGAGTACAGCATTCATTCCTGCACAGTCTCCTCCAGAATTAACTATTCCAATACGTTTGGCTTGTTTTTCCATATTAAGTAAATTTTATTAATTTATGTTAAATAGGGTGAAATAAATTCGTTTATTTTTTCTGTTCTATTTTCTGCTTTTGTAAATGCTGATGCAATTAAGAATCCTTTTGCTCCAAGTTCAAGACCTACTTTAATATCTTTGCCTGTGCTTACCCCTGCTCCGATTAAAGGTAAAGTCTTTCCGGAACAGATTTCAATAAATTCTTTTACTATCTCTGGTTTTTCATTAGAAACAGATCTCCCAGATCCTATGAGCTCTTTTGGTTCGTAAGCTATTGCATAAGGTTTTGCTTCAAGTAATTTTGAAGCTTCTTTTGTATCTTCGCAGCAGACAACTACTTTGATGCCATTTTCTTGGATAAATCGTATTTGATTTTTAAGTTCATTGGGTTTTACTCTATGTTCGCTATGATTCAACATTGTGATTTCAACACCTAAGTTTTTTATAGAAGGAACGGGCGACCATCCAGTTTTACTTCCATCTTCTATTGCGTCGGTATGCTGGCACATTATGTTCAATTCTGGAAAATCAAGGACTGCTCTATTCAAGTCAATCATTGCAGGTGCAATGTAAACAATTTCATTAAAATCATCGGTGTTTTTTCTGTTATTGTCTAATTCTTTTAGTACGTCTAATACTTTTTGGCCTGTACACTGAGGATAAGTTTTAAAGTTTAGTATGATCATTTGATGCAGGATAAATTAACTAAAATAGTTTGTTCTCTATAATTTATAAGATTGGGCA
Organism: Candidatus Dojkabacteria bacterium; assembly: GCA_014729085.1. Classification (GTDB taxonomy): domain Bacteria; phylum Patescibacteriota; class Dojkabacteria; order B142; family WJKM01; genus WJKM01. The sequence continues at coordinate 81,886 of WJKM01000016.1, forward strand.
ATTTTTCTCAAGTAGGGATTATATACTTTTTTAAAATCTATTAATTATACAAATTTTATTAATTTAGTTAATATATTGCTATAAAGATTATTGAGACCAAATAAAATGAGTAAAATTAACAAACTTTATACAGAAAAACATCTCCAAGCTTCTAATTTATTATTTCAAGATGCGCATATACATTTAGAGGGTGTTTTGTCTTCCGATATAAATTTTATCGAAGTTTTTAAAGAAGCTGTCGAATATTCATATCAAAATGATAAGTTTAAAAATCAATTTGAGAAGATTACTAAAAATAAAATCACTGATGTGGTAGACCGGTATATAAAATCTATGAAAAAAAATGGTGAGAAAAAGACGCTTTCGTTTTTTAATTTCCTAAACAGATTATTTAGTTCTAAAATAATTTTAGCTAGTGATTACAATATAATACGACAGTACGTAAAGCTAGTATTAGGTGAATACTTTAAAGTGTTTTGGAAAATACGACTTGGTATTACTCCTTCAATTCCATTAGAGTTTCCTCACTTGAAAGTTGAAAATTGGAATGCAGCTGTTTTTGAATCAGTTTTATCCTGCATCTATGAGGATGAAAAACGGTCGGCATGTTTAGTAATTGAGACAAAAAGACAACATTTATCTTCTAAAAAGAACAGTAAATATTATTTTGAGTATAATCTTAAATTGCTTAAAGATTACCATTCGTCCACAAATCAAAGATTACGGTTTTCTTTGAGTATTTGTGATGATGCAAGTAAGTATCCTCTTTTTAATAAAAATTTTAGTCGTAATTTTGAAAAGTATATTTTAAAGGCAAAGCAATTTTCAAATACAAATATTTCGATTCATATGCTCGAATCTTTGCCAAAAATCAAATTTGTAGATAAAAACTTAAAAAAGAAGGTTTCAAATAATAAAACCTATGAATTGGATTTTGTATTGGAAATATTAAATAAACATAAGATATTTGGAGTAAATTACATACATATGAGTCATTTATTCTCAGGAATAAATCCAAATCCTAAGAAACGAAAAAAAAGCGACGAAGTGAAAATTCAGAAAGGGATTAACTATTTAGAAAAAATTAAACAAAGAGGAGATAGAATAATTGTATGTTTATCAAGTAGTGCGTATTTGAATAATCCTTTCTTGCTTGATTATCCTGAGTTCATAAGGTTTATGATAGAGAACGATTTGTGTGTTACGCTAGGAACAGATGATCCATATCCTTTTAAAGTGAGAGATATTGGAGAGGAACTTAATAAAGTAGAGAAAAGAATAAAAGAAGGATACCCAAATGGAATAAAGATAAAGGATGATAAATTTATAGATTCAGATCATTTATCTAAAATTGTAAAACTTCTACTTGGTAGAAATTCTTGGCGATTATGGGATGAAAGAGCCAGGAAATGGAAATTTCCGGACAAGGATTTTATTCAAAGATTAGAACTTGATTGCAATGTGTTCCAGAAAACACTTTGTTTTGATATTTGTCCTGAGAATGAAGATTTGATAAATGGTCAGATAAAAGAAGTGTTTAGGCGTTCTTAGAAATAACTGTCTCTAATATTGTATTTCTCTCAGCCGTATAAGCCAGTAATTATCTTGAAACATTGAATATACAAGGCCCATATATTATAATTATATAGTATCTTTAAATATTCAAAATGGAAAAAATAAATCCTCGTAGTACAATTGGTTTTTTAGCATTCCTAACATCTTTAGGTTGTGTTTCTAGTGGTTTGATTACAGATCAAAGTACACCTATACCCGTACATACTCCCACAGATGAACCAATTATTCCGAATCCTACTATTAGAGTTACATCTACACCAAGGCCTACTTCTACACCTTGTGTAGACTGTAAGAACGAGTCTCAATATGACAGAGTTTTGAGTTTATATTCTGATCCAGATTCACTTCAGCAAATAGCTAATGATGAGATAGTAGTGAATTGGGTTGATTCTTCAGGTTCGTATCCAGATATTAGTGAATATGCTATGTTTGTTTTGTCTACCACAGATGAGATAGTTGATGAATTAGGTCATTTAGGTATTTCGATTGTACCAGATAATTATCCTGAAGGGGATTCGCGTTTGGATATATATTTAAATGCTACACATGCATATGGATATACTGGTACGGATTTTGATGCAATAGAAACAGATGATGTTTCATGTAAATCAAGACCTGCCTGGGTTGCACTAGGCAGTAAACTCTATGAGGATTATTTGGCTAATGGATCTGAATTAACCGAATTGACTTTAAGACACGAAATATTAACTCATATCCTTGAATATTATTATTTAGGTACTACTCCGTTTGAAGAAATAGAGACACTTGATTTCCCATTTCTCGAAAGCGAAGGTTTTGCATATGCGATTGAAGCTGACAATATTATTAGCCAGGGAAGTAATTTGTCAGATTACGATCAATTTTTTCGTGCTTCAGATAAAATATTTGATTATAACCAAGTCACAAGCCAAGATTCAGAAGCAAGTATGTTCGGCTTTATTCAATGGGCTTCGGAAATAGTAGGACAGTCTCCATTTGAATTACAGATTGAATTGCTTGAATTACTTTCAGATCAAATATGTCAAACTGATTTGGAGGGAATTGACTACTCAGAGCAGTGGGTTGAGGATTTAGGAGAGCAGATTTTTGTTCAATATTTGATAGATAATTCAGATATGAGCTTTATGTCAGAAGTTGATTCGATGGGAGATTTATACTCTTTATGGCTGCTTGGGCCAGATACAAATAATGTAGATCAGAGATATCTTGGGATTGATTATTATGATCGGTTGGATCCAGAAATGTTAATCAATATATCGGAATCTGTGACAGAAATATATGCTGATGATTTCGAATACGCTTATGGATATTATACTTTTGGGCAAGTTGGAGAAGATGGAACAGTAAGATTTGACTTTGATGAGGATGCCTTGTCTGTTTCCATGATAGACGACGGTGAATTTAGGTTTATTCATGATGACCAGGAAGTGTTGATTTCTGAGGGAGATAGCCTCTTTATCCTTAATGAAACTAGAGATTTTCAGAGTATTCAAATTACGGATTAGCTTTATAGCCAACCCTTAATTGTAGAACTTTCCTGAAATATTTTTTCTTTAGTTTCTAGGATAAATTCAAATTTATAAATATAGTAGGGAATAAAAAAGAACCTTTCTTTATTTATATTAACTTTAATTAGGCAGTTTTTAATATTGTTTTTGTCAACTTTCCTTGTTTCCATTTCTTTTCGTAACCAGTTATATAGATTATTGAATATTTTTTTTGTTTTTTGATCGAGTTCTATTTCCGGTTCTATGGTTTGTTCTAAAATGGATAATTCATATTTAATTTCTTTGTCAAGTTTAGAATATATTAAAGCTGTCGGATATCCAGTTGATTTAGAGACGAAATTATTGAAAATCCCTTTTAGTATTTGTTGCCTTTTCTTTGTTAACATAATTTTTATTTAAAAAATATATCTTCTTGATAAGTTTGATCACTGTTTATTAAAAAGTAAGCAATTTTAAAAACTAATTCGTCTTTAATATAAATATTCTCTATTTTACAGTTTCCTAACTTCTCTATAATATGGGTCTTAAAAGTAGCTGGAATTCTTGCAACAATATTTTTAGTAATACATTTACAGGTTAAATTAAACATTTTTCTAAGACTTGGTTTCGTTGAATCTATATCAGATACATGGCTTGATCTGTCCATAACTCTAGTTGACCAACCCGGATCAAGTACAGCCACATCAGCTTTGATTGTTTTTAGGAGTTTAGGATTCAACACATCTCCTTTAATAAATTCAATATTATTAGCTTTATACAGTCTTGCATTCTTTCTTGCCATTTCTATTCTTTTCTTATTAATATCTATGCCAATGACCTTTTCAAACCTTTTAGCTAATTGAATACAGGTTGAACCAACACAGCTGCATAGCTCTACTGCGGTATTGAAGTCGCCCAAATCTAGGATTGTATTCGTCATATGTTCGGCTACGTACTCAGGGTTGCTAATAAACGAAGAATATTTATCAGTAAAAACATTTTTTGAAAACCTTTTCCGTTTTTTCTTTTTTTGCATATGTCACATAATTCAGGTAATTTTTTATTTAGTCAATATGGATTGCCTTATTATATTCAAGACTTTTAATTATACCCAACCCAATTTTAAGGGAATTTTCAGCATCTGATAAAGTGAAAGTAGAATCTTTTTTTCCATTCAAACTTTGAATAAATTTTTCCAATCCTTTTACGAATGAATCTCTTATATCAAGATTTAGTTTGTCGTTTATATTCCATTTGCTGTTTCTTCCCATCCAATGTACCCCCTGCTTAATTTGCGAATCGTGTTCTTTGTTAAACAGGAGGCCATGTCCCCCAAATATTTTAATAATCCCTGAACGGCCAATTATTTCGATAATTTCATCACAGGGGTAGAAGTTGTTTTCGATTCTAATTTTTATATTAGCTGATTGAAACTTGCCAAGCTTATTATTTTTGGTATAGTAATGAATATCGATAGGACTGTCTATTTTTATTCCGGGAATTACTGTATTGTATTTACACCAACCTCGGACTTTAGTTACAGTTTCTCCTAAAAAATATTCTATTAAACTGTGTTTATGGTATCCATCATCAAAAATAGTAGGATGTTTATGGTTATCTGATTTACTCAGTCTCCATTTATAGGATTGTAGTCTTCTAAATCCCTTTGCCAAAGAATTTTTTAGACCTCCGTATTTAGTGATATTAACAATTTGTACTTTTCCTATCGTATTATCTTTAATTAGTTGTTTTGAGAAAGTGTAGGGTTCATAATAACGAAAATTTTCAAAGATTCTAATAACTTGTTCATTTTCTCTAATTAGTTTTTTCATCTTATTGAATTCATCTAGGTTTACAGTCGGAACTTTTTGTAGATTTATATGTTTATTATGTCTAAGAGCTAAAGTCGTTAGTTCAAGATGTGAGCTGTGAGGGGTAAGGATTTCAACAAAATCTATAGATTTATTTTTGAGAAGCTTAATAGCATTTTTATATACATTCGGAATGTTATAGTTTTTAGCCAACCTTTTTGCGGCCTTTGGATTGACATCACATACAGCATGTAAAGTAACATTCTCAATAAATTTATATGCCCGAGCATGATAATCAGCAATCAATCCGCAACCGATAATGGCACCCTTGTAGATTTTTTGCATATCCCTTTGATCTTATATTTAGATATTTGAGGCTAGTGACAAATAAATATTTATTTCAAAACATCAATATCTCCAGTTTTTTTATCTATGTGAATTTGAAATTCATATTTTAGGACAAAGCATTCATTTGTACATAGTTCATGCTCAGCTTGATAAGATGCTTTATAGATATTTTGATTCTCTATTTCATTAGAAAGGCAGATCGTTGCTCCTAGATGTTGATATGTTTGGATTACTCCGCTTCTAATTAAGAATTCAGAAACTTCTCGAGGAGTGAGTTCTTTGAATTCGAGTTCCTTGTAAGTTCCAATTCTTGTTTTCTCCATTTTGTCGCCTGTTACATTTGTGACTTTGAGTTTTTCAAAATAGTTAAAATTTATATATACTTCGTTCTCATTAAATGTTTTTATAAATAATAAAGGTCCTTTGTTCAAAGTTTTATTATAAGGTTTGTCAAGTGAAGAAGTTTTTATCCCTAGTTGAGAAACGGAGTCTCTTACTTCTCCTTTTTTTATAAAAGAGACGCTTTTATTTGTTACTTCATAAGTTTCTATACAGTCATTAAACCAATTTTGATCCTTTTGCATTGATCTGAAGATTACGAAACCAGCTACTCCAGATATGGTTAAGCACATTAGAAGTAAGAAAATTATTATGAAAACTAAGAATTTATTTTTTTTCATATTTAATTCTATTTAGATCCTAATTTTATTTCTAAGAACATCAATTCTAAATATTATAACACCAATTTTAAAAATAGCAGATATTAATACTATAGATTTTTATATTTATTTCTAATCTAACTCTTTTATTGTATTTAATTTTTGGTGAATAATTATTAATATTGAATTTATTTGTTGCAACCTTTGGGTTTTAAGTATTTATATTGCTTGGCAGGATAATTGGTAGATTGTAGAAATAATGTTGATTAGCTTTATATTTAATAGTTATAATAATTAAAATTCACCTAAAATATCTTGCCAAAAAAAGAAAGATCTCCCAGATTCAATAACAAGCAATTTACCTCAGCATGCTTCAGAAATATGAAAGGAGTCGTTTAATAGTGTTTGGGATGAGTATAAGGATTATGGAGATATAAAATGAAATGATGAGAGGGAAACAACAGCAGTGAAAATTGCTTGGAGTATAGTAAAGAGAGAGTTTAAAAAGGTTGATGCATTCTAGATTCACATTTCGTTGCACTTACGTTCATCAAGAAAGCGAGCAACGGGAATCGAACCCGTATCCTCAGTTTGGAAAACTGATATAATAGCCGTTATACTATGCTCGCGTGTTTTCTTGTTAAAATACGTCAAATATTATACTTAGATTAACACAAATTCTCAAGAATTTGATACAATTATTAAGCAAATTTGAAAATATAATAGAAATTATTTACGGAGCGTAGTTCAGTTGGCCTGCCCGACTGAGGTGAGTAGTTTAATAATAAATAATGTCGTTCAGGCGGGCCTGCCCGACTGAGGTGAGTAGTTTAATAATAAATAATGTCGTTCAGGCGGGCCTGCCCGACTGAGGTGAGTAATTCAATAATAAATAATGTCGTTCAGGCGGGCTAGAACGCACAAGAAGTTATATGTATTATGTATACTTATTGATAAATAAGAAAAAGAGTTACAAATACGTTGGTATTACTAAAGATATTAAGAAAAGATTAAGAGATCATAACCAAGGAAAGACCAGATCTACAAAACCATATAGACCATTTGATAAAATAATAATTTTAGATAAATTAGAAAGTCGAAAAGAAGCAAGAGAAAGAGAGAAATATTTTAAGTCTGCAACAGGAAGAAAGAAAAGAGAATTAATATTAAATACGGAGCGTAGTTCAGTTGGCTAGAACGCACGGTTTGGGACCGTGAGGTCATCGGTTCAAGTCCGATCGCTCCGACTTTTGTCTTTAAAATTCCCAAAACCCTATCCACTGCAAGGTGTATTTTTAATATTTGTCTCCCTCCAACGAATCACTCACCCAACAAAATTTCCTATGTATATATATGATTTATCACCGTTTACAGTACTATGTGCGTGAAAATAAGTCATAAAAATGTTAAGATCAAGTATCCATAAATTGATATCAAATTACGAAAAAATGAGCATAGAAAATATTGGCTATAATATAAAGAACATACGTATAGAAAAGGGATTGACTCAGGAGGATTTAGCAAGAAAAGCAGATATTCCGTTGTCTACGATAAGTAAGATTGAAAGTGGGGTGTTCAGGATTGTAATAATTATTTATGCTCTTTAAATGAATAGTAAAAAATGATTACAGTAAAAGTTAGAGATAAATCTAATAGTTGACTTGAAAAGTATATATATTAAATTAATCTGTAAAGAAATTATACAAAAAATGGAGATGTTTAAAGAAATCAAAAATAGTCTTTTTAGAAATGGTAATAAGTTAGAAGATAACGAATCCTTTTCAATCAAAAAGGCTACAATTGGGAGTAAGGATATAAAGCTATCACCGAACTCTATTGTGATTATTACAGGAGAGAATGGTGCAGGAAAGACTACATTATTAAACGAAATAAGTCGAAGTATCAAAACTAAGATTGAAGGAAAAATACTTACATCCGTAGAATTAAATGACGTAAAACCATCGAATCTTGAGACCTATTTTTCACATAGGTTTTCTAGTAGATATTCTTCTGATTGGGGGGAATTCTGGGTATATAAAGGAGGAGCGATTGCAAAAAAGGATATTGAAGCCTATTCTAACAATCCCTCAGATAAATATCTGACCACTGTAATAGAAGATACCAGTATAGAAAAAAATTTTAGTATTCAAGATAAAAATGTGCAAGATATAATTGAAAATTTTAAAGTTGAGTTTTTAGATACCACTAGTCGTTTAGAAATAACCCTCCCAAAAGATCGGTATGATATGAATAGTAATGAAACCTCTGAACACATTCATATATTACAAAAAGATAAAGAATTACTTGAGAATGTATCAGAAGCAATGAGGAAAACTTTCGGGAAAGGTATAGTTATTAATCAAGGTGGATCAAAGAAAGTATGGTTTCATTACGGTGAAATTACATCAAAGAATATTTCACCCATAAGTTCAGATTACCTAACTAAATTAAATAAACTTCCTTTATTACATCAACAAGGAGATGGTATCAAAGCTTTCATGGGAATTCTTTTATCTCTTTATTGTGGTAAAACCCCATATTTATTTATAGATGAGCCAGATTTGTTTCTTCATCCCCCACAAGCAAGGCAACTTGGAGAATTGGTTGCTACAAGTGCATCATCGGAGAATAAAAATAGACAAATATTCCTAGCTACTCATTCAAAAGATTTTATTGAAGGGCTTATTAACACAGGTAGTAATGTGACTCTTGTCCGCCTTGGAGAAAAAAACTCAAAAGGAGACGTTACGATTTATGAATCGAACAAATTAAAAAACATAGGGTCACGCGATTTCCTTAAATTTAGTGAATCAATAAATGGTCTCTTTTATAAAGGTATAGTATTATGCGAGGGAGGCGATGACTTAACATATTATAAATTCATCTCAAAGCTATATTACAAAGAAAAGAATCTTCCATTATCTAAAGAGCTATTTTTTATTAATTGTGGAGGTAAAAGTGAGATTGTTAAATATGCCAATCTTTTAAGAGAGTTAGACATTAATTTCTCAATAATATTTGATATTGATATACTTCGAAGTAAAGATTTACTAAAAAAACTAAGGAATTTATATATAGAATTTCCTTCAACTAAGGAAATAAATAAAACAGTCGCTGAACTAGAAAAGAAAGCATATGAAAAAATTAATAAAACACTAAACTTTGATTCACTAAAAAAGCTTGTTAAAAAATTTCATGATTCAATAGACCAAGAAAAGATGCCAGATAAGAAAGATGTCGAAGATTTTAATAAATTTATAGGAAACAAACGAAAATGGAAAGTTATAAAAGGATCAGGTAGTACAATTTTAACAGGCCACTCGATTACCGATTGGCAAAAACTTATTGAAAATTTCAAGAAATTAGGTATTTTTATAGTACCAGTTGGAGAATTGGAATCTTGGGATAAAAAAGCTGGTAGTAAAAATAGTTCTAATTGGATTGAAAATGCTATTGATGGGAAAGATGAAGAATTTCTCGAAAAAAATAAAGAGCTAAATAAATTCATAAAGTACTTATTCCAATTTCATGAGATAGTGGAATAAAATATATCTAAACAGATAATTAAGAGGTCTAGTTATTGAGAAAGTTTATTCATATACATAGATAAATTACCTAGTACGTAACATATTGATTAAACCTCCTCTCAAAATTAAACCACATCTCAATAGGCGAGAAGATAGACCAATAATCCAGTTTCGTAAGCATGACCCTCAGCTCCGATCAGATGCTACAAAATCCCATTATATCGAGCTAACCACATGTGTCACGCCTATACATCTAATTATATATTTTTCATAAAAGTGCTAGTAAATACACATTATTTATCAAAATGAACAAAAAACTATCTATACGAAAAAAGAGAAACTTTAAAATTATGGAGCTCTTATTTGCAATAGAACTAATACCTTCAAATTTTCTATATATTGCAATAAGTACAATTGTTAGGTGAGGAGATGGCAACAACCTCGTTCAAGAGTATTACATTGATTCCTCTTTGATATTCTGAAATCTCAGGAATTTGTGGAGTATTATCCTTTTCGTATCTTTTCTACATGATGCTATATGACTATTTTAAAAATTCTCTCACCCGAAGATTGCTTTATAGTATATCTTTTTTTGGGGGGGGTAATACTGTCATTTAGATTTTTTACAAAAAATTTTATGAAATACACAAGTGATTACATTCTAATAACGTATCTAACTTAACTTGACAAACAGGGAAGTGAAGTATAGTATATTTATTGTAGATTGCAGGAATTTCATAAGCTATAATTAAGACACTCATAAAAACAATAAATAATAAAAAAAAGACCATAACACTTTTAATAATATCGGCCGTCGCTTTAATTTCTATTTATTCGCTGTGGTACATATCTAATCATAATGTTGCACCCAAAGACTCTAATGCATCAACAGAAAACCTTGAACGAAACTGGTTATATAAAAAATCAATAACTATTGACAATCCCACCTCAACAGAAGTTAACGACTACGCATTAAAGGTTAATTTATCTGATATACAAAAGTATCTTAAGTCAGATTGTGGAGACTTAAGATTTACTGATAGTAATAACAATATATTAAATTATTGGATAAGAAAATGTGATGATTCAGGAGTTATTGCTCATGTAAAGGTTGATCTGAAAGCAGACAAAAATACTGATCCAATAAATGTTTATTATGGGAATAATTCTGCTGAAAGCAAATCTAATGGGAAAATGACATTTGATTACTTTGAAGACTTTGACAACTTTAACCCTACTGTAAAATTCGGATTAATAACAGATTTACATCATGACACCAATAATAAGAATTATTGGAAAGGCATGGACTTAGAAAAACAATACCTCATGAACGCACGTCCAAAGTTACGTAACTTTATCAACAGTATGAATAATTGGGAAGCTAACTTTATAGTAAATCTTGGTGACTTTATTACAGCAGAAAATTATAATACGCATTATGGTGGATTGGCTATTAATGAATCAGTAGAATTACCTGAACAAGCATTCAAGGCTTTACAGGAAATGGAGAATGAGTACCAGAAATTCGATGGTAATAGATATTATGTTCATAGCAACCATGAATTTTATAACTTGAGCCTGTCCGATATACATGGGAAGAATCACATATTGTGTAGTAAAAATCCAGAATTGCCCTGCGGTATTGGTGGTCAGGGAGCAACATTAAACCAATCTAATGGCATTAACCAATCATATTATTCATTTGATAGAGGAGGCGTTCATTTCGTGCTAATTGACTTACAATATAAGCCTCATACAAATATTCACAGAGGCCCTGAAGGTGAATCCGATTATGGAATCAACTACATGAATAAAGATCAATTGAACTGGCTTAAAAATGACTTATCTGATACAAGAAGTCCAATAATCATTTTTTCTCCTACAAGAATTGATGATACTGATTATCTCTCCGATGAAGAATGCGACACATCAGATATTATTGAATATTGTACGAACTATGAAGAAAATCCTTCCCTTGCTACAAGTCAATGTAAGGATTTTTATCAATATAGAAATGTAGTCAATAAAGACGAAATTCAGTCAGTAATAGCAGATAATAATGATAGAGTCCTAGCGGTTTTCCAGGGAAATGAACATTTAAATACAAGAGCGATTCAGGACGGGGTACACTACATTACAGTGAATGCTGCTGATCAGGAAAACACCTGGTTCGTAAATTACCTGAAAGTTGAAATTGATCCAGTATCCAAACTTATTTCAGTTATTAGTGGTAATTCTCCTCAAAGTACTTATTCAATAACTTATAACGATGGCTATATGGAATTGAAAAATAACACAGAAGCAACCTATTTACCATCATTACTACCAACAAAGAATCACTTGGAAGACGACATGATCGTAGAAGCCGAATGGGAAATAACAAATAATAATGCTAATACAGGCAAACAGTTTGCAATAGGCTATTGGAGAGATGCGGATTTTTTAAAAATTAGACATAGGTGTGCCACAACTCCAAGACCGCGAGAATATACACTCACAAGTGTACGTAAATTGGATTCATATTATATGGGAGAAGGTTTTGGTGTTGAAACAGTTATTAACTCGAAAAGTTACAAAAATTCAATAGATTTAAAAAATACTGCTGATTCTGGTCATCTGTGGTTGCATTACTCCAATGATACACTCAAATCTTGGTTCAGGTCTTCCCAAGGGGGAGGATTTCTTGGCGAGAATAAATACCCACATATTCCTAAAGATGTTCTTTATCCCGGTGCTTGGGTCTTTAATAAAACTAATGCCAAGGTTGATTATTTTATTGTTCGTAAAACGGTTCAAGACGAAAACAATGAAGAACCTCTTGGCTCATTGAATTAACTAATAATTTTCAAATCGGATATCGATGATTACATATGATAAACTACTATCACTACTAAATTAGTTGCACATTTTTTTGCAAAACCCAACTTAAACTATAGGACTAGTCAGATAGGGAAAAAGCTCTGTTTGATACAATCAAATATGATTTTAAGAAAAAGTCGAAATCGGATATGTATAATATAAAAAAATCCTCATCTTAAAATATTAATTGCCATAGCTCTGTTTCTACTAGTTTACTTTTTATATCCTGTTAAAGTCGAATGTGGCTATCCTAATGCTGAATGCGATAAAACACCAAATGAAGATAAACTTGTTGAGATTAAATCAGATATTGAGCCCAGGTTTATATTTCTAATTGAGAGATGGCTTAAAAAGATACGTTAATTAAGTATAAAACTATTATTGATGAATATGATGCATTCCTCTTTTGGGAGAAAGGAAACATGATTTCTAAGGAGGACGTAACAAATGAACTAGAAATGTTTGGAAGTATAGACAGAGATACAATGTATATTTTATTTGGGGTTCCAGATGATGAATATATTAATAATGGAGTTACTTATATTTATAAACAGGCGGATGGATCGATAGTTATGTTCGTTTTTGACAATGATATGAAGGATGCTGAAGTTCTCCACGTAAGAAAAGATGGTTTTGAAGAGACTTGGAATTAAAAACCTAATGAAATATCTGTCAAAAATCCCCACTTATATTCCAGCTCTTCTATATGTGCTAAAATATCGTTGAGTAATTTGGAAATGTGTTCATCTGCCCGCCTCTGGAGGGTAATGCGTCCAGTACCTCCGATTTTACTATCCAATCAAAAAGTTTCTACTTTCAATCGCAACCCCTTTTTCCAGCATCGAAGGATTTGAATTTTTATCTGATATTTATTTTCTACTATCATTTAATACGAGTTCTTTTAAGCTACTTCTACATATTCAAATTAAATCCTGATAAAATTAATATATGGATGATGATAAGAAATGCGTAAAAATGGCTATAGATCTAGCTATTAAGTCCTACAACAAAGGAGTCTTTCCTTCCGGAGCGCTACTTGTATGCAACGAGAAAATTATTTCCGAACATCTTGCTTCTTCCTCTTTAAATGCTCATCACCATTCTAATTCAAAGTGTATGGATGAAGCAGTAGAGATGCTTGGGAAAAAATTAGAAGGATGCCCTTTTATTCTTCTATGGAGCCTTGTGTTATGTGTCTGGTAAAAGCATATTGGTGTGGTTTAAGGCGTTCAGTTTTTGCAGTAAGTAAAAAAGTGCACTTCCAATAAAGTATTGTTACATAACTAGCCAAAGCAATAAAGAGCTGATGGAAGGATTTAATGAAGAGATAGAGATGAGCCGCATTGAGGAATTGGAAGGCGAAATATTGCCAACAATTTTAAATTAGATAAAAGGCATACAGACAAAAAGCTAATCATCATACAGATTTTATATTAATTTTTATAGTGACTTATATGACAGAAAAAACATATGAGAATAAAAAGAAATATTTAATAATTATAGGCATTGGCTTTGCGGTTTTGTGTCTGTGTATTTTTTCGATAATTGGAATTTTTTACAAAATAAGTGGCTGGGGTAAGTGCAGATTGGGCGAACAATTGTATCTTAAAGGATCCATAAATGAGACATGTGCAAGAATTGGTACAAAAATAGATCCTCTTCCTGATTCTTCTGCAGGGAAACTGACAATAACAGTGACTCCATGGACGGGGTGGGACGATGGAGCGCTTGACCAGGAGGTTTTTACATACAAAATATCATCTGCAGATGATTATGAACTGCCTGAATTGGAGAAATTCAAAATCATAAAGCACAACAAATCCGAAATAGAAATAAAGATTGATAATTTAGCAGTTAAACAAGGAGCTGATTTGGACAAAACAGGAATTAACCTGAATGACTGTAAGGTTCAGACAGTAACTATTAAAAAAGGTGAGAGGATAGAAGCAGATACCTGCACAATGGATGGAGGAGTGAATTGGGAGATTAAGTATGAGTAAAAATAATCATTAGTGGTAAATAAAAGTTTCTCTCTTCATTCTAATCGAGTCAAACAATTTTTATTAGTATTCAAATTTTGATTAAAAGAAAAAAGGAAGAACGATTTTCTAAAAAAGTATTCACAAATGAGCAGTCTTCATTTATCAGCACTCCTGAATATGTTGCTGAACATGTTGTTGATACAATTCTTGGTTTGGGAGATTTTAGGTCAGCTGTTGAACTTTGTAGTTGTGTTGGCTCTACATGTATTCAGCTGGGCAGACACCTTGATAAGGTTGTTGGGATAGAAATTGATGAGGATAGAGTAGTTATGGCCAGGAAAAATGCAATACTGTACGGTGTAGATAATGTGCAGTTTATTAGGGGAGATGTTTTGGACATTAAACTATTAAAATCAATTAATGCTGATATTGCATTTCTTGATCCGGGCTGGTCTACAAGGCTGATGGATAGATCAAGTCATGTATCAGATATCGATTCAACCAATCCCAGCCTAAGGAAGATGTTTGATTTGACTAAAAGACACATAACTGAAAATATCATCGCCAGAATACCTGCTACATTTAACTTCGGGACTTTGAAAGAACTGGGGAAGTGTAGATTAGAAAATATAATAATCAATAATGAACTTGTTTTTAAGTTTGCATATTTTATTGGCGAATATAAAAGATGTGAAGAAGAGGATGTTGTGTTTGAATAAATTTTGATTGGTTTAAAAATATGTGATTAATAATGGGAAAATAAAATTAATAATATTTGATTGGGATGATGTTTTTACTCTTGGTTCCACAGAAGGTTATCTTAACTATTATCATTAAACATTAGTTGATCTAGGAGTAGAGCTGATTCCAAAGAGGAAAAAAGACGTGTCTTTTACCTGTACTTTCTGGACATCTTAACAGAACTGAAGCAGAATCTTTAAGGGTAGAGCACATCATTCCAGACGTTACATCTATTGAAGATTTGATAAATAAATAACTTAATAACTGTAGATAAGAATAAATTAAGAATAGCTGTAAGCCAATTCCCGGTAAAGCAGGATATTCATCACAATTTTAAGTATATTAGAAAACATATTTTATATTCAGCTCAGAAAAATGCTGATGTAATTCATTTCCCTGAAACTGCATTATCCGGATATGAAACCGATGTAAAGACCATCAACTGGACTAGTTTAGATAAGAGTCTAAATAGTATTAAAAAACTAGCTGGAGAAAATAAAATATATGTTGTGTTGGGTATTCATAAGAAAAAGCAAAATTTTTTAAAACCTTTTAATTCTGCCATTTTAATTTCAAAATTAGGTAACATAGTTGGTTCTTATTCAAAAAACTATCTGTATAAAGATGAGCTAGAACGTTTCAGCTGTAGAAGCAATTTCTTTGTGAAGAAAATCAATGGTATTAAATGCGGCTTTCTTATTTGTTACGATTCATGTTTTCCTAAGTTGTTTGAACAATATAAGAGTAGAGGAGTAAAAATATTATTTTTGTCATACCACAATACAAACAGCAGTAAATCAAGAAACAGTCTGGATGATCTTATGAAAGCCCAACTTAGAACCCGGGCTGCTGATTACGGAATGTACATTTCCGGCAGTAATTCCTCTTCTAGGTATTCAAGAATCCCATCAAGTGTTGCAAGTCCAGATGGAAAATTAGTTAGTCTTGAAAGGCATAAGCCCAGTGTATTAATATATGACTATCCGGATAGAAATCTAGGATGGACTTATAATAATTCAAAAGATCCAACAGGTTGATTTTTGTCTGACCGCTATTATTAAATAAATGATTTTTTATTCATCAGGCTTTAAAAGAGGAGATGTTTTCCTTATTGGTTTCTATGAAGGAAATAATTTTTTTGAAATTTCTAAAAATGATAGTGGTAAAGTATCTTTACTTAGAATAGAAAGCAGTGCAGGAAATGTTTTTTCTGAATCATTTACAAAGGATGAGACCCTGAACTCTTTAAAGGTGTTTTGGTCTTCATTTGATTATTCACTTATTAATAAGTCATGAATCTTTCATCAAAAAAATTTTCAGAAATATCAAAATTTGTTAAAACAAAAGCTCGTAAGTTAGATAAGAGCCTTTTTACCTATTATTTCGAGAATAATTCAGCAGAAAATGTTTTAAAAGATTTAAGAAAATATCAAAATGAAGATGATGGATTTGGACATGGTTTGGAACCTGATTTTACTACCAACTCTTCTTCTGCAATTGCAACCTGCGTGGCTATGCAATACATCAACAAGTTAAATATTCAAGGTAATCATTTTATAATAGATCAAATACTAAACTATTTCACTAATACTTTTTCTAATAAATATCAAAGATGGAGACCTGTTCCGGATGATGTCAATAAATCTCCCCACGCACCTTGGTGGCACATTGATGAGAAAACTGGGATGTGTCCAATTGATAATAATTGGGACAACCCGACGGTAGAAATCCTTGGATATTTACACAAATATGACAACAATTTTCCTAAAAAGAAATTAAAGGAAATGACTAATAAAGCAGTTATGAGGCTTTTGGGCGAAGAAAGTATCCCGGAGCATAGTCTGTATTGTTACCAAATTTTTTATTCATATGCAGATCAGGAAGTAAAACAGAGTATTAAATCAAGACTATTTGAAAGAATTCGGGATATTGTAAATAAAGATAGCAAAGACTGGAGAGAAAAATATGTTCCTAAACCGTTAGATTTTGTAAGCATCCCAGATGCTCCATTTTATAATCTATTGAATGATCTAGTAGATAAGAACTTAGATTTCCTTATTAAAAGTATAGAAAACAATAAGGCTTGGTTTCCTACCTGGAGTTGGGGGCAGTACGAGAAAGACTGGGAGAAAGCTAGAATGGAGTGGACTGGGAAAATTACTGTTGATAATCTGATAATTTTAAAAAAGTTCGGTAGAATCGAAGATAAAGTCAATATTTAATGACATGAGCTGGATCGCATTATAGGATATAGCAGATATTGGGCTTTAGAACATTTAAGCTGGTATAGAAGCGGGAAAATATGCTAAAATATAGCTGTTAAAGGAAATGTTTTAAGAAGAAATATGATTTGATTAACTCCAAACACACTTCACTTATTCACATATTCCAGTAAATTAATTATTAGCTGTATATTTTATATGGTAAGAAAAAATAGTAAAAAGAAAAAAGAAAAAAAGGTAAGAATTATACCTATTGGAGGACTTGATTTTGTCGGCCTTAACTGCACAGCAATTGAATATGACAATCAAATTATTATTATTGATGCTGGGATAGGCTTTCCTACAAATGATCAATATGGTGTTGACTGTTTAATTCCAAATCCAAAATATTTAAAAAAGAATTCAAAGAAAATTAAGGGATTGTTAATCACACACGGCCACCAGGACCATATTGGGGCCATTCCCTATTTAATCAGGGATATGGGCTTCCCGACCATTTATACAACAAAATTTGTAAAAGACATGGTTTTAAATAAATTTAAATCTGACTTTAAGGATTTATATTCCAAAGTAAAGATTAAAACTGTCTCTACAAAGAGCAAATTGACATTTGGAAGTATTAAAACAAGTTTTTTTGGGGTCAATCATAGTATTCCCGAAGCTCAAGGTGTAATCATTAAAACCCCAGCTGGAACTATTGTCCATACAGGAGATTTTAAGTTTGATAATTCTCCTCTTGAACAACCTTGTACAGAATATTCAAAGATTGCGAAAGTCGGAGCAGAAGGGGTATTATGTTTACTCTCGGATTCAACAAACAGTTACGAAGAAGGCCATTGTATGACTGAAAGAGAAATTGGGAGAAAATTAGAAGATTTGATTTCGGAGGAAAAGGGGAGGGTTATAATTGCCACATTTTCATCCCTTGTAACGAGGGTTTCATCTCTATTAAAGATCGCAAGAAAGTATAAGAGGAAAGTTTTTGTTAGTGGAAGAAGTCTGCATGAGATAATCAAAATTGCAAAATCCCATGGATATATAGATGTTCCGGAAAGCTTATTCATTAAGGGGCATGAACTTAAGGATTACAAAGACAATCAGATTATGGTTCTTTCTACAGGCTCTCAAGGCGAAACTATGGCTGCTTTGAGTAGAATGGCAAGAAAAGAACATAGAGAGATTAAGATTAAGGATGGAGACACCGTAATTTTATCTGCATCTGTAATACCTGGTAATGGAGCTTACGTCCAAGATGTTATTGATTCCCTTACAAAATTTGGAGCAAATGTTTATCATAATGACATTATGAATCTGCATACCACAGGCCATGCACACAAAGAAGAACAAAAATTAATGATACGCTTAACTCAACCTAAATATTTCATGCCTGTTCACGGTTATCTTTCGTTTTTGTCAGAACATGCTAAAACAGCAGAAAAGGTAGGAATCAAGAAAAAAAATATCATAATGGCATCTAATGGAGATGTTATTGAAATGGATAGAAAGGGCTGGAAGAAAAAGAAAAAAATATATGCAAAACCTGTCTTGGTTGCGGGTTCTGTTGTTGGAGATGTAGGTGCTACAGTCTTGGAAGATAGGCATCAGCTTGCAAATTATGGGGTTTTCGTATTTATTTTAACTGTTGACAAGAAGACAAAAAAGTTGATTGAAGAACCAAAGATAATTTCACGAGGTTTTGTTTATATGAAATACAGTAAGAAGCTTATGAATGAGGTAAAGAATTATATTAAAAGTATTTATTCTAAAGAGGACAAAAATTGTACTATTACAGAAGTAAAAGAGCGCATGCGTAAGAAAGTCAGAAAGTTTTTGTATAAAAAAACTGAACGAGAACCTATGGTCTTACCGGTTATACATCACTTGTAGAGTTTCAAGTTCTTCTTGAATTTTCTCTAGCTCTTCTAAGTATAAAAAAAGACAACTTTCAGAGTTGTCTTTACCATTCTTATCCTGAGTTGATGGAGTCTTAATGAACACTTCCATCAGATCTAGGATAAACCATAGATCCCAGCACATATTTTCAATCTTGTTGTATGTTAGCTGATAATCTGTCAAATTAGCCACTATATATATTATATATACTGTGAATTCTATTATACACTTAATGTATATTTCATGTAAAGAGAAAAATGAAGAAAAGATGAAGAAAACCCGGAAAGTCTTCTTCGAGAATATTTCAGCTGTTAATTTTATTGTTTAATGAAGTTGAAATATTATCTAATTCTTCATCTAATTGTTTCAAATTTTCTTCAAATCTAGCCCAAACACTTTCTGAATACTCTTCATCTAATTTTGTAAGCAAGTTTTTAATAGAATCCAATTCTTCCATGAAATCCTCAAATAATTCTTCATTTAATTTATCTTCATTTTCTAATATATCTGTGGAAAGGTCGTTTATTGTTTTTTTATGGTTTTCCAAATACTGTTTATGAAGACTCTCAATTATTTTTTCTCGATGCTTACTATTCAACTCGGTTAAATCTCTGTTCAAGTCGAAGAGATCCAGATGTGCTTTAGAAAGAGTATCCGATGCATTAACATCTTGAATATTATTTAAGCTGTTTTCAATTTTTGTAAGTTTTGTTGTATAGTCCGAGATGTCTTGGTTAATTTGAAATTCCAGAGAATTCGATATGTCTTTTGCTTCTTGAAATCCTTTTTCTCTTAAGTCAAGATAATCTTTTTGGTTGGTTATTACGTCTTTTAGTAAATCCAGTTGGTTTTGGTATTCTGAAGGTACTTGTTCTTCGTCTTCCCCTGTAGCAGTTGGTGTGGCTGTAATTGGAGAAGACATAGGTGGATCAAGTTCCCCTCCTTCGGGTTCGTAAGGTTCATATTCATTAAGCTGTGTATGATTCATCCCAAGTATATCTTTATAGTTATCAAAATTTGAATTAACAACTTCGATATCAGTATTTAGATTCTCAAAACTATAATCTTGGAGATTAGAATCAATTGCATCTCTGTATTCTTCGATTTGATCTCTGAATTCTGCGTATGCAGCCATCTCGTTTTTTTTGTCGATGTTTAAGACCGTACTGCCAATAATATAAATAGTTCCAACTACAAAAATCAGTCCTGCAAAAATAAGCATACCTATGCTCAATTTCCTGTCAGCTGGTAGATCTTTGAAGTTGTTTATTAGAATTTGTATTTTATCTTTTAAATTTAATTTCATGTTTAAATGATTTATAAATAATGTGAATTACGAACTCGAATAAAATTAATTAATGATATCAAATATTAAAAAATAGGAAGTATTTGTTTTTTAATACATGTAAACAAAATAAAGGTCTGTAATGCAAATCAAAGTCGATCAATTTCTGGGTATTAAACCGAACAGATGACCATGCACCGAAAGGTGCATGGATGTATACAAAATTAGAATTTTGATCGACTTGAGTTTTTTGGTTCATTTTTTTTGTCAAGTAAAAAATGAACAGGAAAAGAACTTCACTTTTTGCTATGACTTTATTAAACAATACTCTAAATATAAATTAATTTGGTCAATTAAAACAGAGCAAGATATTTATTACTCCTTTGTCTATTATACGATTATCTCAAGTAATTTGTTACAAGAAATAGGCACATAATCCTCGCTACGCTCGGAATTATTTGCCTTCATCCCGTAAAACAGGATTTCGGCAGCTTGTATGTAAAAATGTAAATTTTTAGAAAATTTCCAATTTTCGTAACAAAAATTATAGAGCATGAGAATATTCAGCTCATGCTTAGTTTATCAATTTATTATTTTTTTTTCTAGAATTTATTTTTCCTTTAAGTTTTCTCCTATAAATATTTTAAAACGAGATTGTAGTAAATACTAAATAAAGTATAAGCGAAATAGAACCCAAAAAAATTTGATTATATTAAGTATCTGGATATGATAACTCTAGTTTCTACCTGTGTATTCTACTCAATATTTTTTTGAATTATCAATTTCTTAAGCTTGCATTCAGGTGCGTACTCTTGATATTGAATTTCAGTTTAAGTTTTATACAAAGTTAATTCTTTCCTTTAACTTTATATATATAATCATTATTTGATATAATTCCACAATTTGCGAAAATAAATCGTCTTATAGGGATAAAATATTATGGAGGTAAGATTGACTGTCTCCGAATTGGTAGGTATTTTCTATGTATTAAAGAATTGACATATATTATCCTGTAGTATATAATATATTAGTTGCGGTTTAAATAATATTTATACTGCCCAGAAGTAATTTTATTTGTTAATTAATTAAATATGACAGCACCAGAATGGTACACTGATCTAAGCGATCCTATGCAAGATCAACTACCTGGAAACGGTACATACGATGTATTAATTCCTCAAGCAGCTGATATGCCTGAAGAGGAATGGTTTAGTCCACTCCGTGCACAAGCATGGGCTCAATTTGATAAAGAAACTGGGGAAGGATACAAATATTTCTCACAAAGAGAGCTTCTAAACGATCAAGCAGAACCAATGCCAGTTTATAATGAAACTGGAGATATAGTTGCTTACGCAGATGTTCCTCTAACAGGAAAAATTATCGGTTCAGCAAGGTATTGGGTTGAAGTTGATGGAGAATCAGGATATGGAGCGGATGATGAAGCATGGGAAATGCCAGAGGATGGTAAATTC
>WJKM01000017.1 GCA_014729085.1 Candidatus Dojkabacteria bacterium
GATTCCTGATCAAGTCAGGAATGACATAAAGAAATAAGGCATGACCTCGCCCCTACTTTGCCATTCATGCGTAACGTTGTCATTCCTGCGAAAGCAGGAATCTCGGCTCTTTTGCCCTCACTTCGTCCCTATGCTTTATACAAGATTCCTGATCATAGTCAGGAATGACATAAAGAAATAGTATGTTAGATTCCTGATCAAGTCAGGAATGACATAAAGGAATAAGGCAGACCTCTCCTCCACTTTGCCATTCATGCGTAACGTTGTCATTCCTGCGAAAGCAGGAATCTCTTCTCTTTTTCCCTCACTTCGTCTCTATACTTTTTTGCAAGATTTCTGAGCATAATCAGGAACGACATAAAGGAATAGTATGTTAGATTCCTGATCAAGTCAGGAATGACATAAGGAATAGTATGTTAGATCCCTGATCACGGTCAGGAATGACATAAAAACGACCTTAGGCCATTCTTCGGTCAAAAGATATATTTATTGCACAATCCCGCGATTTATGCTATATTTAAAAGATATAAAAAGATCTACTTTATATCTAAGAATAAATTTAAATTTTTCTTAACACTTTTTTCGACACTTGTTATACTATATATCGTTATTTCAAATGAAGAACCAATAAATTGGTAAACTAGTAAAATTGTGCACAGGTACAATTTTATGTTTTATTGCTCCTTGAAAACTGAATAACCGCGAAATAAGTTAAAAGGTTTGAACAAAAAAACAAATAAAATACATTTATTATTATTTTAATTGATTGAAGGCAGAAGATTTTTTTCTCCCTGACAGTAAGGGAAAACTGCCGGAATCTGGAGTCAAGATCTTATTTTGACCCCAGATATCGGCAGGAATTATTCTGCCAAAAGCTAACAATGTAAGGATTGCATCTATTTATAACTAAAATATATTTATTATTAAATAGAGCAAAGAATTCATGTTAGCTTAAAACAATGAGGTAGTACAATTTATCTCATTGTTAGAGCTTCGCAGAAGCTTAAAATCTGCAAAACAAGTTTCTGGTTCTGTAATTTACATATAATAAATTTTCAGATGCCAGAAAGTATTTAATATATTAATTTAATCAAGCAAATGAGAAAATTTGCCAAAAAATTAGCAGCTGGTGCTGCAGTGGTAGGGCTTCTAGCCGGATCACTTTCACCAGTTCTAGCAGCTGGCGATCTTCCCATCTATCCCGATACACCTCCAGCAAACGGAGCACGAATTTCCGTTACTGATGCACAAGTAGGAGGTGTGGATGACGCATTTGGAGACCTAGAAACTCTCTTTATGGACATGAATCTCCAAGACGGGAAATACGAATATGATCTTGGTGTCCTTCCAGTATATGGAAACGACCAGGATGATGAAAATGGTGAAGATAGTTTCAGCACACTACAGGTAGAGTTGGATGACACAGGAACACTCCCTCTAACTGAATATGCATTCATCGCAAAAGATGGATCAAACACAAACAAGCCTGTATACAACATTACATCTGTTGTAAACGCTCCTGCAGATCTAACAGTATGTGAATATACTATTGGAGACGACACAATCGAACCAGGTGAAGGTTTCGGAACTAAAGTAGAAAACTTTGTTGACGATGCCAAAGATGATGGAGACTGTACAACAGTAGGTTACTTTGACGGTAATGACATCTACGACCCAATGGTCGACGAAGACACACTTACCTCAACAGTAAGTATTACAGGAGTATCAGGGAATGTTCACAAAGGTGACCCTGACTACCTACACTACTATTTGGACGAAGTATTTTTCTTCCAAGTAAGAGATGGTGACGAATATGCATACCGAGCCGATGTTGAACTTGGTGAGGCTATGCAAGACCACTCAACAGAAGGTGTCCAAGGTCTAAGAGCAGTTGCTCGAGGATCTCGAGGCAGACTAGAGTGGAGAGCACCTGAAGACCCAAGTGGTATTGTCGGATATCAAATCAATCTAGACAATGGAACAGGTGACCAACTAACTCACCAAACAGTAGTTTTCTTCGAAACCAATCCAGGAACAGATTATGATGTAGAAGTTGCTACATTAAATGGAGAAGGTGACGAAGGTGTAGTAGAAGAAGCAAGCGCTGACTCAGAAATCGAAGATATCGACTCTGAATTATCAGACATTGCAGACTACTACTTCAGAGACTACATAAGATACCTATACAATCTTTCAATCATCGACGGTTATCCAGATGGAACATACCGAGGTGAAGAGCCAGTTACAAGAGCTCAACTTGCAAAGTTTGTATATAATGGATTCAAACTTCCATTTGACATGAGTGCACCAGAATTTCCTGATATTGATACAGGACACTCACTTTACACATACGTTATGCTTCTTGCCTCTAACGGAGTTGTAAAGGGTTACTCAGATGGAACTTTCAGACCAGATGAACCAGTTCTTCGACAACAAGCCGCTCTATATTTCTTAAGAGCTGCAACATACTATGACGAAGACGTACTTGATCTTGTTTCAAGTTGTGGTTTCCCAGACCTAGGCGGACTTGGATCAGAAGCACAAACTGCTGTCTGTACAATTGCAAGCCATGGTGATGGAGACTTCGCACCAATTATGTCTGGTTACTCCGATGGAAATTTCTATCCAGAAAGAGACCTAACTAGAGGCCAAATGGCAAAAGGTGCCCTTGGTGCTGCATCAACTATTGAAAGAAAAGATCTAACAGCTGACGATGATCCTTCTTTCATCAACATTCTACCCGCAGAAGGTCTAGATGAATGTGTAGATGACGATGGAGCAGAACCAAACGTTGTTGGTGCTGATTACGTAGCACACGGAGCAGATGAAGCTGATACAGACTCATGTCCAGTTGGAACTCCAGATGGTACAGATGACTATCAATTCGACTTTATCCGACCATTCTGGGTAACTGCAGAAGTAGAAGACCTGGAAGAGGATGAAGTAAGTACAGCTGGTGTTCAGCTTGCATGGGATGACATGTCAAACGATGATCCATCTATCGATGGATACATGGTATACAGACGTGAAGTTATGGAAGACGAAACAGAAGAAGATGTAGCAAACGCTTCATGGGATGTATTAGAAGGTAACTATGGTTACGAGCAGTCTGAAACACAGTTAAGTATCGCTGACGGAACTGCAGCAACTGCCGGTTCAATTGAAGTTACAGTTGACGGTAACGAAGTTGAGACAACTCAACTTGCAGTTGGAGCAACTGATGATGATGCTGCAAATGCTATTGCAAATGCAATTAACGACATCGATGGATTCACTGCCACAGCAACTGGTGGTGCACCTTCTACTGTAGATGTTGTAAGTGATGTACGTGGAGTTGACTTCACAGTACAAATCTCTGCAAATCCAACAGGACTTGTAATTGCACCTCCTACAGTAATTGTAGATGTTGCTACTTCAGCAACAGGGGTACAACTACTTGAAGGTTTCGTTCCAGTAGAAATGGTCGATTATCTTGATGCTAATGGCTATGGAACAGATGTTCTCGTTACAGATAACGACGTAGATGCAGAAGACAAATACGAGTATAAAGTTGTAACAGTCAAGTTTATTCCGTTCCCATTCTCAGAAACTGATGATTACGCAAGCATGAATGCTATGCTTGATGATGTAGTCGGTGATGAGGAAGATACAGCGGAAAATCTTGTCATGTCCAGCGGAATGACTCAAAAGGTTTCTGTACCTTCAGAAGAGGAATTATAAGCTAAGGCTTGATAATACTCTTTGAAACGAAAAAGACCCCCATTCCCGGGGGTCTTTTTTTATAGATATATAGAAGGACTTGTCTCGGTTTATGTCATTTCTCTTCTTTTTTATCATTCTAAAACCAAAAAAGTTGTCATTCCTGCGTAACGTTGTCTTTCCTACGAAAGCAGGAATCTCGGCTCTTTTATTCCCACTTCGTCCCTATACTTTTATATAAGATTCCTGATCAAGTCAGGAATGACATAAAGGAATAGTATGTTAGATTCCTGATCACAGTCAGGAATGACATAAAGGAATATGGCATGACCTCTCCCTCATTTTGTCATTCCTGCGTAAGGTTGTCATTCCTGCGGAAGCAGGAATCTCTTCTCTTTTTCCCTCACTTCGTCCCTATACTTTTATATAAGATTCCTGATCACAGTCAGGAATGACATAAGGAATAGTATGTTAGATTCCTGATCAAGTCAGGAATGACATAAAGGAATAAGGCATGACCTCTCCTTCACTTTTCCATTCCTGCGTAACGTTGTCATTCCTGCGAAAGCAGGAATCTCTTTTATTTTACTCCCACTTCGTCCCTATACTTTTATACAAGATCCCTGATCACAGTCAGGATCACATAAGAGAGAGGTATTAAAAGATAGAAGAACCGCCTTTCCCTGTACCCTACTTCTTTATCCCCTTTGCTATAATAAATGTGTATCTATTTATTACTACTAATTATTATGAAGAAAATACTTACTCTTACTGCTTTATTAATATTATTTTTAACATTTTGCTCTT
This sequence comes from Candidatus Dojkabacteria bacterium, assembly GCA_014729085.1. Lineage (GTDB taxonomy): Bacteria > Patescibacteriota > Dojkabacteria > B142 > WJKM01 > WJKM01. The sequence goes on from WJKM01000017.1 coordinate 4,507, forward strand.
CACAGGTGTTTGCTGAATACAGAAACAGTGTTTCATTTGAGGATATTGTAAATCACGAGAACCAGCACCATATTACTTATCTTTATAAACTAGGACTTATAGACGGCTATTCTGATGGAACTTTTAGGCCGGACAATACAGTTACAAGAGGAGAATTTGCAAAATTTATAAAAAATGTCTTTCAAGTACCTGATAATCTTGATGGAGAAACATTTCCTGATGTCCCAGAAGATCATTGTTTTTTCCAGCATATTCATTCCTTAAAAAATGCTGGAATCATACACGGTTTTTCAGACGGAGAATATAAACCTGAGCGCCCAATAACCAAAGGAGAGGCTACAAAAATAATATTCAATTCCGCAAAACACAAAGATCCGAATGTAATTTTCGAGTCCGAAAGCTGTTTATTTTCTGATATTGAAACCAATGAATTTAAAGGTTTTATATGCGGACTTGTAAACTATACCGAAGACGGATTTGAAAAAATCATTGATAATTCTAATTCCAAATTTAATCCTGAAGAAAATATTACAAGAGGACTGGTTGCAAGATGGACATTAAATGCCGGTTCGTATATTCCAAAAACGACCGAATTTGAATACGATAAATTCATTGAATTCACAGGTTGGACAAATAATTTTATCCGCCCTGTTCCAGTTAACAAATTTAGAGCAATTGCACTTTCAAACGGCATTGAACTTAGTTGGGATGATTTTGTGAATAAAAATATTGATGATAGTATCGATGGATACGTATTAATGAAAAAAGACGGATCTGATTTCGAGCCGATTGACCATGTTAATGGACTCGGGGCAACTGCACAGGAAGAGGAACTGGAAGTTTATGGAACAATTGAAGCAGGAGATGAGTATAAAGTTTTTGTAAACAATGATAATGAATACTCTTATACCGTTCAAGCTGGGGATACATTGGAATCTGTGGCCGATTCTATCTCGAATCTAATTGACCAAGATGATGCAATCTCTACGCTCATCAAGAATTCCGATCCAGACGAGATTATTATAACTTCTTCTATTGCAGGAGTTGAATTTGATATCGATGCTTATGCAATAAACGGTGGTGCTTCTAACAACCAGGGTTTTAATCAAGAAGAACTTGTAGAAAATGATATGGGCACATCTATTGAATTTGGAGTAGTACTAACAGGAGATATACCAGGTGAAAAGGGACTATATTCAGATTTAACAGTAAGGGATGATCGAATGTATTATTATAAAATCGCTGCTTTTAAATTCATCCCAAAGGAGCTTTCCAGCGGTGATTACAATACTCAACTCGAGTTGGAAAATGATCTGCAAAATCAAGACAACATGATAATAGGACCTTGGGAGGAAATAAGCATAGAAACTCCCGAGAATTAAAATTCTAAATTCAGGGGGCTTTAAGTGGATTTATAAGTTTTCCTATGCTTTTATACAAGATTCCTGATCACAGTCAGGAATGACTTAAGGGAATAGTATGCTAGATTCCTGATCACGGTCAGGAATGACTTAAGGGAATAAGGCATGACCTCTCCCCCACATTGTCATTCCTGCGTAACGTTGTCATTCCTGCGGAAGCAGGAATCTCTTTTCTTTTACTCCCACTTCGTCCCTATACTTTATACACAAGATTCCTGATCAAGTCAGGAATGACATAAAGGAATATGGCATGACCTCTCCTCCACTTTGTCATTCCTGCGAAAGCAGGAATCTCTTTTCTTTTGCCCTTGCTTCGTCCCTATACTTTTATACAAGATTCCTGATCACAGTCAGGAATGACATAAGGGAATAGTATGCTAGATTCCTGATCACAGTCAGGAATGACATAAGGGAATAGTATGTTAGATTCCTCATCATAGCCAGGAATAACATAAAGATAGCTGTCTCAATAATTATGAATTACAAAAACTATTCTTTTCTAAACAAAATCAGAATTTTTCAATGTTATAATGGATTTTGAAATTTAAAACAAATAATATATGAATAAGCCCATAAGAAAAGGCCTAAAACTAATTCAACAATTAGGAATTGATAATTTGGTCGTGAATATCTCTAAAACTAAGGTCTTTAAAAATTTTATTCTTAAAAATTTTTGGGACACAACAACACCTCAAACATATTTCAAGCAATATAAGGCATTTGATGAACTTCTCAGTGAATACAAAATTCAAATAAATAACAAAACAATACTGGAAATTGGTTCGGGAAATTCCATAGGTATGGGTTATTATTTTTATAAAGATGGATATAAACTTTGGGTTGCTTCAGATAATTATCGAAATCCCCAAAAAAACAAGAAACTGTCTAAAAAAGAAATGGAAATCGCACAGGATGCAGTATCACGATTTGGAAATGAACTTTTGAAGGATATATCAATCGAGAATGATACTATTCAATATAATGGTAAATTAGACTTTATAAACTTAGATATTGGGAAACAAGAACAGAAATTAATGAACAAATTTGATCTAATCTTTTCTAATGCCGTCTTGGAACACATTGAACGTAAGTCAATGCTGGATTCGTTTAAAAATATGGCTTTATACTTAAAAAATGGAGGTTATATGATTCATAGGGTTGATCTTCGGGATCATATCAATGTTGCTAATCCTTTCAATTTCTACAAATATTCAACACCAGAATGGGAAAAAACTACAAAGGGATCTATTTTTTACACAAATAGACTAAGAGTTTCAGATTACCTAAAAATAATCAAAAAAAACAAATTAATACTAATAGATATGGTAACAAAGGAAACAGGACTTCCAAAAAAAATACATCCATCTTTAACAGATAAATACGATAAAAATGACTTATCAAAATACTCCCTTACCTTGATAATCAAAAAAGCATGAAAACCAAAGAAAAGAAAAAACAATTTTTAAAGAACACGCTATTTTTTATTTTGCTTATTTTTTCATATGCAATAATAGGCATAATTTTTACCTATCCCCTTATTAAAGTATTTAATACGCATGTTCCAAACAATTATTTTCAGGAAGCAGAACACACTAACGACTGGGGAGACCATGTGCAAGTTATAGGTGGGTTTCTGGAACATAAGAAAACAATTATAAATTTTTTTACAAATAAACCAATATATGAGAAAGAATTCTGCTTTAGCGAAATTGAATACTGCCAAGTTGGAAAAGGTACAGATATATCGACTGGATGGATTCTTAAGAAAATTATTTTTTCAGCATATTGGGGTCAAACTGCTCTAAACTTTGTTTTTGATCCAATAGTAACTAACAATCTTTGGATTATTCTAAGTTTTGTATTAAGCGGTGTAACTGCTTTTTTATTTGCAAGATTGTTTACTAAATCCAATACAATTGCCTTTATTGCTTCACTTTTCCCTGTCATTGGACCTGGAAGAATACATCATCTGCTTGTGGGACATAGAAATGGTTGGCTTCTTTATCTTTTTATTATTATTCTATTTTTGGTGGAAACAGAAGTAAGGAAAAAATTAAAAGGCGGTTTGAGATACACCATCTGGCTATTCATTTCCGGTATTATGGTATATTTCAGCTTTGTTGAACCTTTTTATCTTATGTATGGTTTAATTTTTCTATTTTCTAGAATAGCCTGGAACGATCTCTTCGAAAAGAAAATATTCATAAATTTAAAATCGAAAATTCTTCCTACGATAACAAGATATCTATGGTTAGTATTCACCCTTGCCTCAGCATGGATGGCAACAAAATGGCATAGAGCCAGTAAACTTCAGGAATCGATTTTGGCTGAAGGTGGTAGAACCCTAGAAGAAATAACTAGATATTCTCCAGAACTTAAACTCTTTTGGACGAGAAATATATACGATCATGAACTTAATATTTATATAGGAATTGGAATTGTCATTATAATCACTGCAGTATTTCTAGTCTGGTTTATGAAAAGTAGACAGAAACAAAGAATGAGTTATTACTTACTTTTTGGAATCTTATTATTAATACTTTCCCTTGGGATAAATACCCCTGTCTATGAATTTCTATACAAAAATGTTCCTATGTTTAATCTATCTCGAACTCCTTCGAGAGCAATCATTCATTTTTTACCTATCCTGACAGCAATAACTGCAATTCTCTTTAACTATCTCAAGAGATTAACAATTAATAATAAAATCAAATCAAATCTGTTGCAATTTATTATATTCTTAGTGATTACTACTTCCATAATTATTTCTCTTTATAATTTCAAATCAATAAGCCTGGCAAGACTTCCAGATCTGGAAGTAGATTCAATTGAACCACAAGATAAAATACTATACCTGCCTATTACTCATGGAGGACACTTTTTTACAACCATCTATGAATACAATCTAGCCTATCTTGATGCTGTTGCAATAAATGGCGATCATCCATATGAACCTCTTGCTTTTCATAATTTTTATGCAGAATATGGTGTGCCCTTAAATGCCGGATGGGTCAACACACAAGAATTAAATAAGATAATTGAAGATTATCATATTACGAAAATAATAGTTTTCAAGGATTACTATAATAACCCCAAAATTGAGTTTGTACCTGAGGAAACAGAAATTAATGATGTAAAAACTATGCTTAATTCATCTAAAGCGAATATTATTGAAGAAGATGAAGATTTCATCATTTACTCAATTAAATAAACATTTAGAATTTAGCACATAATCCTCGCTACGCTCGGAATTATTTGCCTTCATCCAGTAAAACAGGATTTCGGCAGCTTGTATGTAAAAATGTAAATTTTTAGAAAATTTCCAATTTCCGTAACAAATATTACTATTCTGAGGTTTCTGATTCACTTTCCTCTATGAATTCTTCCATCTCTACATCTTCCGAATTTTCTAAGCTTCTATTAGAAATAGAGACTAAAATATCCGTTACATCTTCATTAACAAGTTTATTTACTTTCTTGAAATTTTCGTAGATTTCTTTATTGCTGTATTTGGTCAAACCGTCTCGAGTATCAAAATATATTTCTCTTGCTTCATTGATAATATCTTCAAGCTGTTGTGATTCTTCTTCAGTTGCTTGAGGCCTAATTGCTAAGGAGTCTTCTTCGGCGTATCCAATATCCTTCATATTTTTTCTCAATAATTTTTGGAATAATTCTCTGGCATATTGATCAAATTTATCGCTTTTAGTAATATTTTCTACTCCAAATTCAAAAAGATCGTTGACAAAAACATCGGTTGCAATAATTCCTTCCTGAATTACTTCCTTTGACTCTGCATTCTGCTCCTTTGCCTCTTTATATTGTGCTTTCAAAGTCCTAACAAAGGATTCTGCGTATAGCTGAGTTAAATCCAAATAAGTATCTGTCAAAATATCTTCGTCAACCCCCTCCTCATGCATTTGACCAAGATATCCCTTCATATTATCTAGATTTTCCTTATATTCTGTTATTATTCTTTCAGTAGCATTCTTGTCGTATTTCACAACACGAAGTTCTTCCATCCTTTCCTGGGCAAGTTTGATCTCAAAATCTAGCTTTGATTGAGTACTATTTTTTAAATTGGCCTGTAAACTCTCGATACCCCTATCTGCAAAATAAAGCTTATTATTTGGTGTTGCATTATTACCAAGATAAAGAGCAAGTATTATTAATAAAATAATTGTTCCTAAAATGTAATAAGGTATGTATTTCTTGTTTTTTTGTATTTTTGACATGATTTTTGGTTTTTTTCTATTTTTTTTAGCCATTTTTTTTGGTATTAAATTACAGTCGTAATTATATCATTTTCTTACCTTTCTACAACTTTTTTTTATTTTCCACAATTAAACGTTATCTTCAAAATATTTTCTGGACAAATCAATCATCTTAGCCATTTCCGCTCTAGTTGCATCATTTGAGGGCTTAAAGTTTCCATCTGAATATCCTTTAATAATCCTTTCACCTTCATATTCACTATTGGTTAAGAAAGCAATATACTGATAAAAAACACTGGTATCATCAACATCTGGAAAAGCTTCATGATACTGTGCCCAGTTAATTACCATTCCTCTTTTCTGCATAGTTAATGATATAAATTTTGTTATTTGGTCTCTCTTTACAGCAGCTTCGGCTCTATAAGTACCATCCGAATATCCTGAAACTATACCCATATTACAAAGTATTAATATATTTTCGCGGTGAACATGATCAACAGGCAGATCAGCAAAACAATATTTTTCGATAGTGGTATTTAGATCAAATGCTCGAACAATGAAGCTTGCCATCTCTCCTCTAGAAACTGGATAATCCGGTCTGTATGTTCCGTCACTGTAACCTTTAACAATTCCGTCATTATATAAATTAATAATATATTCCCGTAAAGGATTGTACTCAATATCAGGGAAAACATCTTCATACCCCTCCCCTGCTCCCGCAAAAACGTCCTTTTGGTCTGTAACTGGTCCTTCACTATCAAGATAACTAACAACAACTGTATCTCCCTCCTGTACATAAAGATATCCATTATTATCAGCATTATGAGCCTGGTCATCTGTTGTTCTAAAAGCACCTTCAAATATTGCACTTCCATCTTCTGTCTCGATTAGGGAAAATGTTTCAATCTCACCTGTTGTCATATTTAAAGCCTCTCCTTCTACTTCATCCTCAATACCTCCATGAGTATTTGCATCATTATCGGTTAATTTAACATCTATTAAATCGACCTCATAAATAGCTGAATCTGTTATATCTATACTTGCTGTTGTTGTGTTTGTTTTAATATCAATATCTACAGTTTGAGGATCACTTTCCAAATCCCCATCATTTACTGTAATGCTAACATGTCTGTCTTCGATATCTGGAGCTGTACGTGTATTATTATATGTCAATGTTCTAAGGACTTTCTGGTAATTTGCTATTGCATCAAGTTCAGAAAGAGTAAGCGTAAAAGTATTTGCATCATATTCCATTTCAATATCAGTTCCTGTTACATCAATACTAATATATTCATCCAGTAAATCGGGATGATTATCAAGTGTTATTGTTGCACCTTCTAATTCTGTGTCATCTGAATCAGCAACTGTTAAATCGGGATCAATAATTACAGGAAAACTTCCTTGATAAAAATGCGTTTGTTCATCTCCATTTAGTTTAATTTCTGGTGCATCATTAACAGAAATGATATTAATATCTGTATCATCTGCATCGCTGTTCGAATCGTCATATACCGTAATCTCTATGGTCCGGTTGCGATCATCAGGTTCATCCTCCTTATTATCGTAAGTTAAGGTTTCAATGACCTGCTGAAAATTTGCCGGCGTATCAGGTCCTGTTAAATATAGAATGCCTTCTTGATCATCAAAATCTTTAGTTATACTTGTTCCAGTTATTGTGGCATCTAATACTTCATCCTTTCCATCCATTCTATAATGAAGTTCGATTGTAGCAGAATTCAATGAGCCGTCCGTATCGGTAATTGTAACTCCCGATGCTACTAGTACGGGTCCTCCATCTTCGGTGAAATTTGGTGTTATACCCGGAAGTGTTATTGTCGGAGCTGCCGCTGAAACCTTTGGTATTAATGGAGATACAATCAAAGCTATCATTGTGAAAATAAGAAGTTTTGAAAGATGTTTATGAATATTAGTAACCATTTTATGCAATATAAAAAATAAGAACCTTCATTATATTTAACGAAAAAAACATACGAAAATGTCGTAATAAATTGTAGCTTATTATGGATAGAAAATGAAGAAATATGCCTGATGTATAAATTTCACAATTTGGTTAAAATACCAAATGAGATATAAGAAAAATTCGCTAGATTCCTGATCTCCACCAACAATACCATGATGTGATATGTTGGCGCTGCAAACTCGATATGTCCCTTTCTACCCTCCTCTGTTTTCACATACACTCCCTTTGTCTACTTTCAAGGTGCTTTTAATTCTCAAGTACCTTGTACCATTTTTCCATCACTACATCCCAAGCATAATGTTCTTTTACATATTTGTAACCATTTTTTCCCATCTGTTCAGATATATCTGGATTTTCTAAAAGGTAATTAACCACCTCATCAAATTCAAGATGCGTTTCATACCAAAGTCCGCCATCACTTTTTAGACAATGATATTTCAAGACTTCGCAAAACGCATTTACTATTATCGGCCTCTTCATGAAAAAGGCCTCCAAAACAATCAAAGATAAACTTTCATAAGGCGAAGGATTTACCAAGGCTGTGCATCCAGCAATCGCGGAATACTTCTCTTTTTCCGATACATAACCAGTCTCAACTACGTCTTTATCTTTTGTCATTTCTTTAACTTTCCTACCAACTAGTACAAGCTTCAAGTCAGATGGGTAATTTTTTTTATAAAGTATAAAATCATTAATTAATATATCCACTCGTTTAGCAGGATCAATACGTCCCAAAAAAATCAAATAATTATCTACTCCGTATTTCTCCTTAAAGTCAGTAATGTCCCTAGCATTTACATTCATGGTATCTATTCCTACTCCTGCTACAACTGATTTTTTCTCTTTTATAAAATGTGTCTTTGTGGCCAAATTTTTCTCAATTTCACTGTTAAATACAATCATCTCTGGTTTTCTAAAGCTTTCTCTAAATACCGGATATCTAACTTGCGGTTCATCATGAGCAAGTGGAACGAAAATAATTTTCTCAGCTGGTACGACTTTCATTGCAAAGTATGAAATAGTATATAGATACTGGAAAATTATTACTTTTTTATAATCATGATGATTTTTCTTCAAGAATTCGATCAATTCCGAGGAAACCGGTCCCTGGTCAATAATCCATTTCACATTTAAACTCAAATCATTTACATTAGACCTAAGCAAAGCTTCGGTATGGGAATGATCTTTAGCCCTTTCTCTATCATTTTGGAATCTCCGAATCAAGACATTATTTAACTCTTCAATATCTTTTTTATAGTGATTCCTCCATGTTGTATAATCCTGCGCTTTTGTTGTTGCTACTTCTACTTTATATCTATCTGTCAATTTTTCCGCAATCTGTCTACAGTGCCATTCGGCTCCGCCATGAACATCTGCCCCGTATCTTTGTATAACAAATAAAATTTTATCTTTCATATATCGTGTTTAATATTGTAATGGTATACCTCCTGCCCAGACGAGCATTAATCCCCCCTGAATTAAAGCCAGTGAAATAGACAATATCATATCATTATTTCTTGATCTACCTATTAATGCAAAAATAAATGCGAATGGAAAAATAACTAATGTGTATCTAGGTATGGATTCTAAGCTACTGAATAATGGTATGAATAAAGTATAAATAGAGTATACAAAATATTCTAACTTAATTTTTTTAATAAATGACAGTAGAAGTATCATAGAAATTATTGTATATCCTGCCAAAAAGTTATAAGTGAATGAACTACTGATAACCCCACTAAGTATTATAGACAAGGGATTTAAAATGTCCCGTCCCCATGCTTCCTGAATAGCAAAATATTCGAAAAAATTTCCTGAATTTATATACAAAAATATGTAATACAATCCGAAACCGGCAGGAATAAGTAATGTATACAAATGCTTAAACTCCAATTTAGAAAAATTATACTTAATCTTTTTTAATAAAATTATAAGTATTGGAACAAGTAACAAAAAACCGGTAACCTTTGTTAGAGAACTAAAAAAACCACAAATTCCAGAAATTAACCACTTATCTTTTTTTGCATAATACAAACTCATTACTGTTAAGGCTAAAAATATTGATTCGGTAAAAACTCCGGAGAAAATAAAAGCCACTGGTAAAAGAAGTAAATATCTAGCCGTTTTCATTGCAATTTGCTTTTCATAGTCGAGCTTAATCAATTTGTATAAATAAATCAACGAAACTAATAAAAAAATATTGGAGATAATAATTCCTGCAATAAATGGTCTATTACCAATTAGAAATCCAACAAATTTCATCAAATAGGGATATAGAGGGAAAAAAGCAAGATTGGTTTGCCCTAAAAAATTCTTTTGCATGGAATATCCTTGAAGCGCAATATTTACATACCAACCCGAATCTTTACAACCCCAAATATCAAAAAAAATAAAACGCGAATACCTTAATGCATCTGGTGATTTAATTACAATACGTCCGATTACCCCGACCAGAGTTAATACTAATCTTGTGCTAATAAAAGCAAAAAAAATCTGCTTGTAATCTAAAGGAATTGCATTAATCAAATCTCGTACATCTTTTATCCGACTTCGCAGAAACCCTTGGATATTAAACAGAGGATGATTGGCATTAGAATTTCGCATTGAAAACCAGTTCCTTTGCCCGCAGTATTTCATTTTTTCCTTTAAAAAAGCGATTATGGTGAAACTATTTAAAAGTTATTTTGGGAGTACTTTTACAGCTAAAGTTGCAAAGCTATAGATTATTTTAAAAATTCATCTACAATATCTATTAATTTGTTTTTATGTTTTCTGACTTCAAATCTTCTACAATTCTTCCTTCCTAGATTCACAAGTTTTCTATTTAATTTCTTATCACTTAATACCTGATGTATTAATTCTGCAATTACTTCTGGTTTTTTGTTCTCATAGATCAATCCCGAACCGCCTAATGTAGATTTAACTGCACCTGCATCGTATGCAATAATGGGAAGACCGAAATAATTTGCTTCTAATGCAGGTACAAAGAAACCTTCGTGTTCGGATGCGGAAATAAATATATCGGAATTCAAATAAAAAGCTTTCCATTCTTCATCTTCCACAAGTCCAGGTACATGAACAACGCTCTCAAGTTCCAATGCTTCAATCAGCTCTGTAATTTCCGATAGATAACTGTTCATCTCAACATAACTGCCCACAAGGCTGAGTCGAGACATTGAATTATAATATTTATAATAGATATAAAATGCCTTTATTAAATCCTTATGTGCCTTATTTGGAGCAAATCTACCTACAAATAAAAGATTTGTAATATGCTCGTTATCTAAAAACTGCTTAATTTTTCTATCTTCTCTTATTTCATCAAGTTTATCAGGATTAAAGAAAATTGGTAATACTTCTGTATTTTCATATCCCAACTCTTCAAGCTCTTCTGCATTATATCCCGAAGATGCCATGCCTAAATCCACATGATCCTTGAGCTGAAGAAGTTGTTTTTTTCCCTGCATAAGAAGTTCATAGACCCTTTGGTTATAAACCTCGAAATAATCGGCTGGAGTAATGTTGTGGTAATACAAAATTACCGGAATATTCAAAGTTTTTACAAGTTCTACCATTGGATCCCCGATTGAATGATGATAAATTGCAACATCAAAGTCTCTATCTCGTAAGAATTTTGGTTCTCCAATTATACCTTTATATTTTTTAGGGAAATAATTTGAATAAATCTGAGGTTTATATCCATTTTCCCTAAAAACATCATTCATGAGCACAGCCTGATTAGACACAGCATCATGTTCTGCAAAGCTAGGAAGTAATTGAAGTATTTTTTTACGGTTTTTGAGCCACGAGAGCATATTTGCAAAGATTTGAATCTAATTTAATTTCCTCAATTTTTATAAATCCAAAGTATTCAAGTAGAAATTTAAGCATTTGTTTATGAATAAACTTGTTTATCTTGGGATCAAAATGCTTTTTGTAAGAATCAATATTTTCAGGATCAATAGTTTGAACAATGAAATAAGAATCCTGCTTTAAAACTCTTTTTACTTCACGAATCAAGGTAACAATATAATTCAATGGTAGATATTCTAAAATATCAAGAGCTGTCACTGCATCAAACTCGTTAATATTATGATCAGTTAAACTATCCAAAATATCCTTGTTTGCAATTTCAAATTTATCAGTTTCTGCATATCCAATTAAATTTGAATCTGGTTCTATTCCGTAAACTTCTTTTACACTCTGCTCTTTTGCAAACTTTAAAAACTCACTTTTTCCAGATCCAATATCAATTATTCTTTTTTTATTTTCAATATATTTTTTAAACAATGGAAATGTTTTAGCTATCTCTTCTTTAGAGGCTCGAAATCTCTCCTGGAATGACTTATATGGAAACTGCTCCAATGTTTTAATTCCCAATTTTTCTTTTAGTTTAACAACCTCCTGCAAAAGAGCTCTGTTGTATCTTTCTTGAGTATTAAAGACTGGTTCAAACATCTTAAATATTACATAATAGAGCTTAACGAAAAACATATTCGCAAATTTTGAAAATAGGCCTCCTCTTGTACTTCTTGGAATAGCTAATCTTTTCTCAAGAAAAGTTAGTGAATACAGATCGTAAACATTCGTATCAGCTTGTTTCTTTATTGACATTTTTTCAAGTCTTCGGATGTCTTTTATATATTCAGGATTCTTCATCTTTTCGGCAACCTTCTTTTCCACCTCTATCATTATTTGTTTTACGTCTATTTTATCTTGCGTCATTAATATTTAAATAATTTAATTAAATTATTTCACTAAAATATTCTTATCATTCTACTATATTAGTTTAAATTTTTATATCTTACTGTCTAATCCTTCTGCTCAATTTCAACATCCATATTTACCAAACCATCGTGCTTGTCATTTCTTACAACTTTCAACTTTGCTAAATTGTCCTTCCATACATAATTTTTTCCTTCTTTGTTATGAATAGCTGCTGAAAAATCATAGTGGCCGTGTAAAAACGGATAATCTTTTATAACAAAGTCAACATAACCTTTTTGTTTAAAATCTATCTTCGTATCTTCAATTAGAGAATTAGTTCCAAATATATAATTTTCCTCATCTTTCCAAATAGAAAACCCAATAACTAAATCATCGTCCAAGGCTTCTGGTTTTAACTCATATTTAATTCTGATTTTTACAGGACTGTTATTAACAATAGTATCCTGCTCTTCACTATCCAAATTGAGAAGATCAACTTCAATTTCCCCGCCTTCTGTAGTCTCTTTTGATTCTTTCCTATCATTTACTACATAATCCTCGACTACAGTGCGGGATTTTCCTATATTTATTTTTTTACCAAACTTAATATACATGACTCTATCGCAAAACTCTCTTACTGCCCCAAGGTCATGACTTACAAAGAGAATAGTCTTTCCCTGCTTTTTCAATTCTTTGAATAGGTTGAAACATTTCTGCTGGAAATTTAAATCACCTACAGCTAAAATTTCATCAATTAAATAAACATCGGCTTCAGCTTGAATTGCAATTGCAAAGGCTAGGCGAACATACATACCAGATGAAAAATTCTTTACTTGAGTATCAACAAATTCTTCAACTTCAGCAAATGCTATTATTTCATCGAATTTCTCCTCAATCACTTCTCTTTTCATTCCTAGAATCGAACCATTTAAAAACACATTTTCCCTTGCTGTTAAATCAGGATTAAAACCAACTCCAAGCTCCAGAAATGGAACCACTTTTCCATTAATTTCAATATTGCCAGAAGTAGGTTCCAGTATGCCAGCCAGCATCTTCAAAAGAGTACTTTTACCACTGCCATTTCTTCCAATTATTCCAAAAAATTCTCCTTTCTTAACCTCAAAGGATAAGTCATCGACAGCTCTGAATTTCTTACGATCGATTTTTTTGAAAGGATTGACAAAATATTCTTTAAAAGTCTGTTTTGGTTTGTGTCCTTTATAAAATTCCTTTGTTAGATTTTCAACTACTACTGCGTTTTGCATAATGAACTAACTTTTTTATTCATACATTTAAAATATACTATCAATTTTATATATACAACATCTTCCTATATAGAAATTCCCAACTCCTATCTCATATCTTCTAAAAATACTCCGCTACTTTCTTAACCTGTGAATTAAAAAATACTCTCCCAGAAATAATTATCATAAAAGCAAGTATATATAATACGGCTACAAACCAGATGCTTTCAATATCTCTTCCCCAAATATTTATAGTGGCAATCTTACCATTAATTAAAGCATCTCTTGCAATGTCTATTAACATTCCCACAGGATTTAGGCTTATTATCTTCCCAATTTTTCCTCCTATTTGGCCTACCTGATCCCCTACCTCATAAAATATTGGCGTAACCCAAAATAATAATTCAAAAAATAATTCAAAGATGTGCTGCAAATCTCTTAATCTGATTAATAAAATGGATAAATAAAGACAAAATCCATAAATAAATAATATCGCACCAATAATAACAACAAAAAACCAAAGATAACCAACTAAAGACCAATCTACAGGATTAAATAAAGCAAAAACAACGAAAATTAGTAAATTTATTAAGAGATTAATCAATGCCATCGCTACAGAACTCATGACTGCAATTTCTCTCGGGAAATTTACCTTTAGAATAATATGTGCCTTATCCAGGAGTCCGTTCATCCCAAATATTATGCCTTCTTTGATAAAGGTAAATAATATTATTCCAAGAAGCAACTTTACTTGATAGTTTTCTATATCCTGCCCCCTAAAAGCAGACCATACGGTATATAAAATTACAAATGTTGCAAAGGGTCTTATCAAAACCCAAATAAAACCAAGTACAGAATTGTTATATCTAATTTTAAAATTAGTTTTTATCAATTCGATGAGTAAATCCTTGTAATTATTGCTTTTCAAATTTGATATTAAATAATTTAACTAGATGTATTATACTTTTTTTTTGAAATAAACTCATATTTAGTAAGATATTATTTTGATTCAGACTATTTGAATTAAATGAATTTGAAAACTTTAAGTCATATTTAAGTATTCCTAATTCAATCATTAATATATTTCTATAATTATTCTCTCTTTCGGTACTACTACTCCCAGAATAATAAATATCATCTCGTCTTCTATACCCTTTGGTCTAATCTTCATATACAAACCTCTAAAGTACTCGTTTTAAAGTAGAATTAAGCCTCCCTTTGTAAAATACTAATCCCCAATCTTTCATCTCATCAATAATAACACTTTCAAGATACGATTTATCTTTATGAACACTTTGATTAATTCTTTCTAAAGTTTTTATACCGTTTGGTCCAATGCGTGAAATGGTTTTATCTGTTTTTCCAACCAGCCAAAAAATTTCTGTTATTAAGCCAAACATGACTGAATTTGAATATAAGAATGTATTAAGATCCGTGGGAGAAAAAAAACTATACACCTTACTACCATTTGAAATTTCTTGTTCTGGATGAGTATGGATATTTAATACGGGTTTAATATAGGGCGGTTTTTCTTTATCAAATCTTGAAATTTTCATTTTCTTTTTTTGAAATATCTTATCATTTAAGTAAATTTGTTTTTCCAATAAGTCATCATTAAGTTGTTTATATTTTAATTTAAATCGTTGATTCGATTTTACATTCTTTGTATTGCCACTCTGCATATCAGTAAATATTAAATCACCATGTACATCAACAATATTTGCCGAATATTCCCAACCTTTCTTGCTAGTCTTTCTTTTCATATTTTTTGCAGATTTCCAAATACTTCTTGAGAAACTTATCTGAGGAGGCCAAAACGAAAAAGGAGGTAAACCTGATTTTGCCTCAAATTCATATATTTTTTCTAGTAATAATTCAAATTTCAAATCAATTAAATTAAAAATAAATAATTCTTGCCTGGCATCTTCTTTTTTCCTTGCATCTGTACTTTAGTAAGTTCTAGAGCACCATCTCCAGTTTTAACAAATAATCTTTTTTTATGTTTGAATAACTCACCAATTTGAAATTTATTATATCTCTCGGATGCAATTATTGTTTTTATTTCAGCTGGATCCAATAATGATTTGTAGACTTTTAGTACTTTTCCATGGAATTGTTCATTAGAAGTATTCTGCTCATCCAATTCGAACCAAGCTACGGGCCAAGGATATAAAGCTCTTACCATTCTTTCTATTTCATCTGATGTTTTATTCCAATCGATTTCTGCATTCTCCTTAGAAATATCACTAATAAAACAATATGTTGCCTTTGCATGATCTTGTTTTCGAGGTGAAATGTTTCCATCTAACCAGTCTGGTAATATTTCTTCTAGTAAATTCGCACCTTCTATACTTGCTTTTTTCGTTAATGAGTCTGTCGTATCAGTTTCTTGTATTGGAAATTTCTTAGTTGCGATTATATCTCCTACGTCCATTTCTTTTTCCATAACTTGAATCGTAACACCAGTTTCAGAAAATCCTCTCCAAATTGAAATTGGTATTGGAACAGCTCCACGCAGTTTTGGGAGTAGTGAAACATGAATATTTAAACATTTATATTTTGGATAATTTAATATTTTTTCAGGAATAAATTGACCATATGATGCAACAATAACTAATTCCGGTGTAGTTTCTGCTAGAATCGTATCAGCAGTTTGTGTTATATTTTCTGGTTGGAAAATTTGAGAAGATTCTTGTTTACTTTTTAGGTACAATTTTACTGGCGGTGGAGAAATTTTCTGATTTCGACCTACTGGTCTATCAGGTTGCGTAACTACGCCTGCTACATTTATATATTCCAAACTAAATAATTTTTCAATTATTGGGACTGCAAATTCAGAAGTTCCAATAAACAATGTATTAATTGTTTTTAACATTTTTCAAAGTTAATAAAAATACAAAGTATAGTAAACATAACATAATAAATAACAAACTAACTATTTGACCATAAGACAAACTCCAGACAATCTTTGGATCTAATCTAAAGAATTCTACAATAAAGCGTATACAGCTATATCCAAAAATATATACCACTGCGAAAAATCCATCTTTTCTCACGCCTCTTTTCTTATAGAAATAATACAAGATAACAAATAGTGTTACATTTCCAATCTGTTCATATAGAAATGCAGGATGAAAAAATGAAAAATTCTTATACTCCTCTGGTCGATTTTCTGGTCTAATATACATACCCCAAATCAAACTTGTTGGTGGACCAAATATTTCCTGATTCACGAAATTTCCAAAACGGCCAATAACTTGTCCTATTGGTAAAAAAACGGCTATCTGCTCAATTGTACCTAAAAAAGGAACATCTTGCTTTCTAGTATAAAACCATAATCCAATTAGTCCTCCAATAAGACCGCCAAATATGCCCAAACCACCTTTCCAAATTTGAAACATATCAACCCAGTTGTTACGATACATTTCAAAATCAGTTATTACATGATAAAGCCTTGCACAAATGATTCCTGGAATTAATGCCCAAATTAATCCTTCCCAAATCTGTTCTTTGTTTATATATTTTGTATGTTTTTCTAAGAGTTGGAGTACAGAAATTATCCCCACTCCAATGAAAATACCATATAAACTGAATTCAAGATTCAGTATTTGAAATGATTTTGGAATTTGAATCTTTCCTTTAATAGCAAAAAGGAAAACTACAATAAACGTAACAGAAAGTAATACGATTAATATTTTCCTTTGTATCTTTTTCATTTGTAAACAGCATTATTTAATAATTGATTATAGAGGATAAAACTGGAAAATAAAATTTTGAGCTAATTACAGAATTTATAGATCAGTTGTTATTTTTCTAATAAATTTTTTCATAGCTGGTACGAAATATTTCTGTGCATCTATTCCTGTTTCCATTACCTCCTCATGAGTGGCCGGATTTGATTTAACAGATGCACCTTGAAGTATTTCTTCTTTAGAAGGATACAATGGATCTGGTGTATCAATAATGTTGGTAAACAATGCAAATCCTAAATGCTCCACAGGCCTATCAAAACCAAATTGATCGCAAGGATTTTCATTGCATTGTGTTATGACAGGTGCCTCCATTCCATAGCTCATTCCCTGAACTGTAACAACTTCTTCAATTTGAGGACTTCTCATAATATCTGCAACACCTTCATACTGGGGTGTGCTCGGAGAAGTAATATACAAGGCTGGATGTAATCGTTCATTATCCATACAATCAGAAAACATACCTACGATTTTAGATGAGTATAACTCTTTTTTCCCAGTAAATCTTGGACCAAAACGTTCATCATTCAACCCCATCAAAGGATTACAGCCAATATAATCTGTATGGTCTATTATGAGTCCAATATCACCTTTTTGAATATTATTATTGTCGTTGTCTATTGCTCCAACCGCACATGAAGTAAGTATTGCATCAACGCCTAAACCTTTCATGACTCTAAGAGGTAAAGTAGCCCATTTTAATGATCTACTTTGAGGTTCGTCCCAACCAAAAGCTTCATAAGGATGAATCCTACCCTGGAGTAAAACCAGATCCACTTCATCTAAGCTTGCTAGAATCAAATTACCAGAATGACCTTCGACACTTGTAGAAGGGAAATTGGGAATATTTGAATATGGAATTACCTGGAGTATATCCAGATCTTCATCTTCTGCAAAGCTACCCAAACCAGAGCCTAATGATAGTGAGATCTTTGGTTTAAATTCATCACCAGCTTCTTTTTGTATATACCTAAGTGCATCCACACATGACTGATAATACTTCTCTTTGAAATCATCAGCCTCTTTAACTAAAGTTTGTGGATAGGAATTTTGTTCCTTGGAAGGATTATATCATGGAAACACTAGATCAATTTACCCTGCCGAAGATCCATTAGGGACTTCCTTCTCTGGAACCGCAAGCACAGGGGTGATTTTATTATCGTACCCAATATCAAAAAGCATTCCTTCAGACTTATGGCCAAACATCTCTTTTGTAGGCAAATTCACTACAAACAATGCTTGAAAACCCTCTATTTCTGATGGATCCTCCCTTTCTTCCTTCAGTCCTACAATTATAGTTCTTTGATGATCTCCAAAATCAACAATCAATTTAACTAGTTTGTCCGATTCTTCTATATCCACTACTTGCTTTATTTTACCTACCCTTACATCTATCTTAGATAAATCCTTATACGATATTGGCTCTTTCACTGGTTTTAGAATGAAGTCAGTCATAGTAAATTGTTAAGTAAAAAATAGATAATTAGACTTAAATAAAACAAATTGCTAGAATCATAATTAATATATAATGTGCTATGTGTGTTGATTATAATATATTTTTTGTAGGATATGAGAGCATTTTTTAAAAAACATGATAATATTATTTCACTAATATTTGTAATTGTTCTTGCATTAGTTTTACGGATGTTTGTATTACAGACATTCGAATTTTGGTTTGACGAGGCCTATACCGGACTTTTAGTCGACAAACCTTGGAATCAATTTTTTTCTGTTCTACGAGAAGATGTACACCCTCCTTTATACTATGTTTTACTTAAAAGCTGGGTTACCTTATTTGGAAATTCAGTGTTAACTCTAAGATCTTTTTCAGTAATTTTTGGAGTTCTGACAATACCCCTTGTATATATCTTCGTAAAAAAAATTAAAAATGTTTCCCATAACACAGCACTTCTAGTCAGCTTTATTTTTAGTATAAATCCTTTTTTTATTGAATATTCAGTTGAGGCTCGAACTTATTCATTGCTCGGCTTCCTTATGATCGCAGCAGCTACCTCCTTCCTATTTGCGATGAATAAGAAAAAACTTGAACTTAACCGTTATTGGATATCTTTTTCATTACTTATCTCTCTTGTCTTTTTAACTCACTACTTAGCATCATTTGGTATTTTATGTTTCGGATTATTCTTTTTGTATGTATATAGAAAACAAGTACTCAAAGCAGTGAATTTCAAGTTTCTATTCGGCGTTTCATTAGTTCCCCTTCTAGCTTTTATATACTGGATACCTAAATTGCTTTATCAATTGAATAAAACAGGTGGAAACCTAGGTTGGATACCTGAAGCAAATTTCATGGATATTCCTAATACTCTTTATATTTTCTTGTTTGGGGCAAAAGCACATACTTATGGATTACCTCCAGCCAGACAATCATTACTTGGACAGGATTTACTAACATTTATATTATTTGTATCGACAATAACTCTTTTAACTTATCTGTCAATAAAACTTAAAAAGTTCTTTTCAAAAGGATTAATCTTGAATCTGGGCTTGGCCTTTATTCCTTTGATTTTAGTAGTAATAATATCCAAATTTGGAATTCATATGTATGTAGAGAGATATCTACTTCCGTATGGAATATTTTATATAATCTTTCTGTTTCTGTCTCTTAGCCTTGTCAACAGGAAAATACTTTACGGTTTTATTATTTGTTATGCAATAATTTCAAGCCACATTTTTATCACAAGCTACACAACCAAACAAACAGAATTTAATGATTTAATAAGATATCTCAAAGATAATAATGAACATGAACTAATAGTAAGTACTTCTCCCCTTGATTTTAATGTAATTAAATATTATCTAAGTTCTAATAATAAACTGTATTTATTAGACGACTCGGAAAATCAAGACTATGCCTCTTGGAGTATAATTGAAGTAGATGATCTTATAACTTCTAAAGAGGCCGAAAGTAATAACACAATTTATGTTTCTCCCTGTCACGAGGTAATGGAAAACTTTAAAGTTTTAGAAGAGATTAATGCACAATTTTGTATAGTAAAGGCGTCTTAAAATTCTAAACCTTATATACAAATTTTTTAAGAATAAAATAATTCCAGGTTAAAATAAATACCAGACTCAGGATCTTAGCTATTTCAGATGCTAGGCTAAAGTAATCAACAAACAAAGTAATAAATATAATTCTAAAACAATAATTGACAATAAGTAAGATAACATATCTCAATAACTCTCCTATATTCCATGTATTAGCCTTAAATGACCATAGTTTATGAAGAGTATAATTTGCAGTAACTGAAGAAATGTAAGCAACAGTTTCAATGATATGATATAACTTGATACGTGGATTTCCAAAAAAGGAACTTTTTTCTTCAACAAACTGAACCCAGACCACAAATATCATGATATCTAAAAGATTGGTGACCACACCAACTATTAAATAGCGGAAAAAGGAACCATAATTCTTCCAGATGGTTTCAAAAAATTTTCGAGAGAATCCTATGTATTTTTTCCAAACCCAGAATAATTCCTTAAAAGTTACATAATAGTCCTTCAAACTGATCTTACTTCCTTTTGCAGCGACCCATTTTACTGGCAGTTCCATTATTTTAAAGCCTCTTTGATGTAATAAATACAGCAATTCAAAGTCATAACCCCATCTATCTACGCTCAATTCAGAAAAAACCTTAGAAGCCTTATTATTAAAAAGCTTAAATCCGCATTGTGTATCGTTAATAGATAGTCCTAAAACGAACTTAATTAAAAAATTTCCAAATTTTCCAAGAACAATTCTCCACAGGGCGCTATTTTCTTTAGCGCCTTTTACAGCTCTGGATCCAATTACACAATCGTACTCAGTTATATATTGCAAATACTTGTCCAGCTCAGAAATAGGAGTAGATAAATCTGCATCACAAATATAGATATAGTCTCCTGCAGCACGATTGACCCCGTATTTCAGAGCACGACCTTTTCCCTTGTTTTCTTCATACCTATAGAAATTTACTTTACTAAATTGTCTTACTATTTCCTCTGTATTATCAACAGATCCATCATCTACAACAATAACCTCAAACTCAAAGTCATTATTTATTTCAATATATGAAAAGATGGATTTTAAACTAGACTCAATCCTATTTGATTCATTATATACTGGTATTATTATTGATACTTTCTCCACATTAATTCTATTAAGATATTTACAGGAATTATTATATACTAATTCTTCTCTTAATATCGATGTTACAATAATTGAGAATTAATATAAAATCAACGATACTTTCAAGAATAATACACAAAATCTATTATTTCCCTTACAAAGATATTCTCTCGTTTCCAATAATCTAAATCTTACCTAAAATATCCGTAAATTTATTTCCCACAACAAATGTTGACTAAATTGTTATCAATAGTATTTTCTTCTCAATCTATTTACAAAAACACACTATGAGGTATATAATCAATAAACTTATTCCTAAATACTATTTACTATGGAAGACGGTTTCAGAACAGTTAAACCTGAGGATATACAAGCCTTTCTTGGCGATCCTAGGCCAGAGAACACTGCTGTATATCAATGCGAAATGTTAGAAAATGGAGAATGCCCATTTCGCCCATATTCTCCGCACTGTGGAAAATGCGAACATTTTCTTCATGATCTAGAAGTATTTACCGGTATGTGGCCTGCAGATACACTTGTAAATTGCTCATTATTTTCACACGGAGACTTTATCCCTGGAGGAATGGGTTGTGCATATCCCGATAATGGCGCTCAATTAGTTCAATTGACAGGTTATTGCGAAAGAGACTATCCCTTAACTCTTCGTAGAACACAACTACCTGAATAAAAATATTTATTGTTCAATAAGCTAATGTGTTCTTCCAAAACTCAAATTAGATTATTACTTCTAATTAAATTAAAGAGTGTTCAAAATAAAAGAGCGTATTTTTAAAGGACGGACTAATGCCTATCTCTTAGCCAGCATGCATCACAACCAAGTTTTGGACATTGAACTAAAAAATCTATTTCTAAACCCATTTGCCCCAATTTTCTTTTTGTTATTTGTGCCTCCTGTAAAGCTTGTTCTGGAGTCATTGGAGTTCCAAAGGCATTTGATAATAAAATAGGACCACGAGAAGGAATTTGCGGTAATACATTTTGGGGAGTATCACGCCCACATGGGGATTGCCAACAATTTACAACAAGATCTCCCATTTCTGGTGTTATTAAGTGATTCATTATATCTGCATAAACCTCTCCATGATGTCGACCTGTATTTTTTACCGGAGAAAGATCTCTTAATCTTCTTCTAGTTTGATCTGCGGTTAGATTTGTTCCAGGTATAATTTTTTCTGTCTCCATTTTACTAAGTGTAAAAACAAATATATGTAGATTTCTAAATTTGATTTAAGTTAAAAGTATTACTTTCTTTTCGTTACAAAGTAACTTAAATTTTTACTCCATTAAACTTCATAATTTTCTACTTGGTTAATTGGGAGATTTAATAAAATACCATCCTCAGTTCTAAATAAAGCACATCCTTTTAGTCTAGACCTATTTTTATAAGTCAGAGTCCCCCCTTGTTCATTTGTAGAATAAGTTCCCGGACATCCACCACCACTTATCATTGTACCTCCGGGAATTTGTATTTCCTGTCCAATATATAATTCCATGATAAAACTTGTAATGTTTAACTATGTGGATTATATAATAACAATGTATTAATCTGCAATAATTCTAAAGCTTCTGGTAAATTGAGATGCTCTTCTCCCATGTGACTGCGTCGGTAGTTAAGTAGATTGAACAACCATTTATTCTCATGCAAGAAACTGGAGTAACAAAGGATACTCATGCCTTGGTATTTTTTCAATAAACTATTTTGTGATCTACCATCCTAAGTATTATCAATATAATGAAAAATTGCACAATATTGTGAGTTGGGGGGGTTCCTGAATAGTTTTGTGCTTTCACTCAAACCTTTGAGACAAGCTTCTCGTCCCTTGGTATAAAAAAATAGGGAAATTTAAAATCAATTTTATTGATATTAAATTTCCCTATGAGTTGGGGGGGACTCGAACCCCCAACCAATGGCTTAAAAGGCCACTGCTCTACCATTGAGCTACCAACCCATCTACAAAATAAGCACATAATCCTCGCTACGCTCGGAATTATTTGCCTTCATCCCGTAAAACAGGATTTCGGCAGCTTGTATGTAATAATGAAAATTTTTAGAAAATTTCCAATTTCCGTAACAGAAATTTTACATAAGTTGACAATTTTTAGATTTTGTAACGTTCTGTATTTTCAGGTCTCTCGATAGGCTTTTAAACAAGTCGTTAACAATTATACATTAAATAGGCTTATTTTGTCTTCTGCTTCAATATTCTTTTTATTGGTTTATAACTCATTCTATGGATCGGACAAACGCCTTTTTTCTCTAGGGCTTGTCTGTGTTTTTTAGTACCATAGCCAACATTATTTTCAAAATCATATCCTTTATATTTTCTTGACTGCACAATCATCCAATTATCTCTTTCAACTTTGGCTATTACTGAAGCTGCTGCAATAGAATAGACCGATTGATCTCCTTTTTTTATAAAATCCACATTATCATTCCACTTTCCTTTGAAATATCCATCAACAAGAAATTTAAGTTTTTTTCCTTGATACTGACTCTCAACTTTTTCAACCAAACTTTTCAAAGCAATGTTTACTGTCTTACCCAGACCATGTTTATCTATTTCATCGTTTGAATAAGTGTTTACTATATATGGAAAAACTCTTAGTTCTTTATAGATACTCTTTCTTTTTTGAATTGACAGCAACTTGGAATCATTAACTCCTGAAACTACTAACTGATCGTTTTCATATACATATGCACACATATATAATGGACCGGCCCAACTTCCTCTTCCAACCTCATCAATCCCAACTACAAGATCGTATCCCTGATCTATGAACTCTAATTCATTATCAATATCTAGCATATAGTATTTGTTTTAGTATGAATTCATGAAGTCTGGTGGATTTTCGGCCCAATATACTCCAAGAAGTCCATTACCAATTGTTAATAATATTCCAATAATTGAAAGTACCAATCCAATTATAGCCATAGTTTTGTATTTCTTTGACTTCATACCCAGTACACCTAAAATGATTCCAACAATTGACAAAGGACAGCCACACAACGGCAAAAACCAGGAACATAAATTAATTACTCCAAGTACAATCGAACCAATTCCAAAATAATCCTGGGTTTCCATCTCTTTCTTCCCAGAAGTACTTGATTGACTCTTAACTTCAACAACATCATCTGGTTCCTGTGCTTTTGTTGTTGTTTGAGCGTCTTGTGACATAATGAATTAATAATATTTAAAATAACATATTTGAGTATATCCAAAATTTAATTCTATGTATAGAACTTTATTTTGAAATTATTGCCAAAAATACAAAAAGACCTAAACAACTTAGTTTAGGACTTTTAGAATAAAGTAAAAACTTCTTATTCCTTTTCTTCTTTTTCTTCTTCTGACTTATCCTCTTTCTTATCTTCCGTCTCATCCTCTTTTTTTTCTTGAGTATCCCCTTCCTTTTTTTCGGTTTCTTTAGTTCCTTTGTTCTCTTTCTTTGTATCTTCTTTCTTTTCACTATCTTCACCTTCAGGTTGTTCTTGTTGAGAATCTTCTTTTTCTTGCTTTTCAGTGTCTGGATCGCTCTGTTCTTCTTCATAATATATAATATCCTCTACTTCTTTTCCGCTTTCCCCCACTTTCATAGCCTTTTTACCAATTCTTCCACGCATATAATATATTTTTGATTTTTTAACTTTTCCTTTCTTTAAAATTTCCACTTTTTCAACATTTGGAGAATGTACAGGAAATATTTTTTCCACTCCAACTCCTTGTGAGATTTTTCGTACAGTTATTGTCTTTCTTACACCTGAACCTTTTTGAGAAATAATCAAACCTCGGTACGACTGACTTCTTCGTTTTTCCCCCTTGTCATCCCTAATTGCTGATGTAACTTTAACAGTATCTCCTACTTCGAAATTTGGGAGACTCTTTTTCATGTACTCTTTTTCTACTTTTTCATAAATATTTGTATCCATAATATTTCCAATTAATAAAAACTTAATGATTTTACCATTCAGAAGATAAAGACACAAGATTTATTTAAATCTATCTAAAGGTCTAAATTGCTCTTGTTTGCTATTACCTTTATCTCTCTCAATTCTTTTCTGATATCTCTTAATGCTATTTCTATAGCTCTAAGTCGAGCTGAAACTTTATACGTTTTGGGATCTGAACCAATAAAATATGATACAGGCTTTTTTAATAAATCGGCAATTTTCTGAAGTTTGTTGATTGGAGGACTTATTCTACCGGATTCATATCCACTTATTGTTTTATCAGACACTCCTAGAGCAACAGCAACTTGAAGCTGAGAAAGACCAGCCTCTCCCCTTGCCTCTTTTAATCTCCGTCCTAATGATTTAGTCATATTATTTCACGAACTTAATATATAAAAAATTTATAAATCAATTTGAGAATAAATTATACAATATCATAGCCACATACTTTGAAAATATTTCCTGTTTTTCTATCGGTATAAATTCATTTGGAGCATGCAACACTTCTTCCTGACCATCAAAAACTCCACAAACCAGTACTTCCGCACCTGTAGTTTGTGCAATATGCTTCGCTACTGTCTCTCCTCTAATAGTCTTCAATTGTTGTTTTTGCAAATTCAAATCTTTTGAAGCTGAAAAACAAGCTTTAATTAATGGATTGCTTTTCTCCCCTAAATAAGGATGGCTTAGATTTCTACGTTCATACTTAATTTTAACCTTTGGATATTTTTCATTGGTTTTATTCAGGATATTTTTTACAATATCCTCAATTTGTTCATCTCTGACACCTAAAGGATATCTCCACATGGCAACCATTCTTGCCCTGTCAGGCACAGTGTTGCTGGCGGTTCCACCTGATATTTTTCCAACATTTATTACCGTGTGATCAAATTCCTTTGAACCTTTTAGACTATTCCAATCAAATTGATATAACTGTTCTGCAAGATTTGCAATCGGAATTATAGCATTTATTCCTTTTTCTGGTACGGAACCATGATAAGCTTTTCCAGTTGAATAAAACTCTAATGTATATATCCCCATTTCTCCAAAAACTAAATTTGAGAAGGATCCACTATCCGGGATTAAAGCATAATCGCAATCTAGATCAATATCATCAAATAAATACTTAATTCCTTTTTCACTTCCTACTTCCTCATCTGCAGCAGCAATTAACATAATTGTTCCGTCAAATTGATTTTCCGTTATTTGAGTAAATACTCTAACTCCTTCCAAAACACATGCAAAAGGACCTTTATTGTCGGCTGCTCCCCTTGCAAATATTTTCCCATCCTTAACAACAGGCTCAAATGGTTTTGTTTTCCAATCCTGGCCTTCTACTGGAACCACATCTGTGTGGCCAACTAAGGCTATTGTTTTAGATAAACTTTTACTTCCCGACATATTCTTTCCTCTAATACTTGCAACCAGATTTACCCTATTTTTTTCTTTTTCATACTTCTCAAATGAATCAACCCCAATAATATCAAAATAATTTTCAATTATTGGAGCACATAATTCTTCATTGCCAGGCGGATTTACGGTATTTTGTTTACACAAATCTATTGTTAAATCCTTAATATTATTTTTATTAACTTCTTGATTAATTTTTGCAAGAAAAGCTTTTTTGTTCATATATTTATTAACTGATTTATACTAATTTACCACCTATAATGACCTACTATTTCCCCAAACCAATTATCGTCCTCTACTGTCCCTATACCCCAATTGTGAATTAAAAAAGGAATTCCTCTATTATTACGTTTATTTGAAATAATTGCAATATGATCTGCTGGACCTTTACCATCTAATTTGAAAATAACAATATCCCCGGGTTGCCATTCTGATATACTTTCAAAATTACATTCTTCAATTTCTATAGTTAAATTATTAGCATACTTTTTTAAATATGCTTCAATGTTTGGAACTCTGCGAAAATCAATATTTTTGTCTACTTGATTCGTATTCCATATGTGTAAAGGATAATCCGAAACTTCCAATTTCATATCACTATATAGAATTTCCTGAAAATCAAAGCCTGCTCCCTCCATAGCTCTCCAAAATAAATCTGTACAAACACCTTCGCTCTCAAGAGGCTTACCTTCATTTTCAGAATAATATGCATCAATATATGTTACATCTGCACTGGTTCGTTCTCTGGCGCTTTCCATAATATCTATTTGATTATCTATACCATCATTATCTTCATCATTCCCGCTCAAGTATTGAGGAACTTCTCTTGTCAAACATCCGCGTTCTACTTGTTCAAACGCCTGTATGAAGAAAGTAGTATCTTCTTGATCTGTATTTAAAAACAGAACAAAATATGAGATCCCTATTCCTGATATTAATATACAAGAGATAAAAAATATTTTTAAAAACTCCTTACTCTTTTCCTTATTCTTATATTGGTTCTTTTTGCTGAATAATACCTGGTAATTCATAGGAGGAGGGTAGATTAGCTAAATTCTGACATTTCTTCTATGACACTATATATATCATTAAATTGAAATCCTTTTCTTGCTAAATATTGGATTAATTTCATTTTTTTCTTTTTATTCGATAATTGCTTGTGTTCTAGTAGCCTTAACTTTTTATTCACTAATTTCTTAATTAACTCATTTTCCTGGATATTGCTTTGTTCGAGTGCTTTTCTTATTATTTTTGAATTCACTCTCTTTTTAATTAAAAATTGTTTAATCTCATTTCTACTTTTCTTTTTCTTTTTTGATTCTATTACAGATTCTGCAAATTTCAAATCATCAAGCAATTCGCTCTCTGACAACTCTCTTATTATATTTTTCACAATTTCTTCTTGTTGCTGATCTGATACTTCTTTTCTTTCTTCTCTTTCCAGCTTATAAAACTTATTATCCAAATACTGTCTAATTTCCTTTATCGAATGACGACGTCTGGATATTTTTCTCAAACATTTATTGTATAAACTTCTTTCAACATCCCTTAAATGAATTTCCTTCTTTTCTTCATCAGATAAAACTTTGCCTAAATAAAGATCGAACTCAATAATAAGGTGTTTTTCAACTGAAAAGTCATACTCTCCGTTTAAATAAACATGCACCCTCTGCCTATTTTTAGAAGGAACTAGTTTAGTAATTTTCTTGCTTTTCCCCATGAATTTATTTTTTTTCTTCACTAAACATTATTTCCGGAAGAAGATACATTTTAAGCGTTGCTCTACTTTCTGGACTCAATTGCTTTGCCAATAAATCTAATTTACCTGAAAAAGCATTCCAACCTATCAATTCCATTCTATGAAAATCCACGATATGCGGTGAGTCTATGCCCTTCTCTGATTTAAGGTATTCAATTGCTTCCTCAAATCCACCATAAGCATCAGCTAAATTATTCTTTACGGCTACTCGTCCGTCTATCAGGCGACCATCAGCATATGGTCTAAGTTCTGATCGCGTAATTTCCCTACCCTCCAAAATTAATTGTATAAAAGCCTCATATTCATTATCTAGTAAATCTTCAAACAATTTATATTGTTCACTTTCCTTGTTCTCTAACTCATCTGGGACTTTATTCACAGATTCCCTATTTGTGATGATAATTTCTTCAAGACCAATTTTGTTAAATAACTCTTCGTACTCAATTGTCTGGAATAATACGCCAATACTACCTGTTATACTTTCAGGTTGTATTAAAATATAATCTGTCGGAGCTGCTATCCAATATCCTCCTGAAGCTGCCATTTCTTCAATAACTGAAACTACTACTTTATCTTGTGCCTGCGCTTCTTTTATCTTATCGGAAATTCTTGCAGAATCATATACACCACCTCCGGGTGTATTCAATACTAATACAGCTGCTTTGTAATTCTCATTTTCAATAACCTCATCCAATGCATCAATAACATATTGGGTAAGGCTTGTTTGATATACTCCATCATCAATATCAAGAATAATACCTTCTATATAAATCACCGCAACCTTTTCATCCTGTTTTCCTGTTGCTCTTATGCTATTCATGTACCCTTTTTCTTGATATACTCCTCCCGCACTCATAATTGCTAACGAAAAAACACTTACGCAAACACATATGACAATTATTAGTATAATCGATACTGCACAACCGAGGATTCCAAAAGAAGACCAGAAACTTTTTTTATTATTCATTGAATTATTACTAAGATATTAATATATGAGATAATACATGTATTTAAAGATTTGACTTCTATGTTTTTTAGACCATTATATTTTAACAAACCAAAATCATATATAACATCTCTTGGGAATTATTTCTTTGTGATATACATTGCAACAATAATTCTAATTTTCAAATTGTATCATGTCCAGAATATATCTCCTAATGTCTTAGGAAAAAATACAACTAAAAATGATTACAAAAAAATTGCTTCTGATCAAGAACCTCCAACTATTAGTACGAATAAAATTAATGTAACTACAGAAGATAAATCAGAGATAATATATCTTACCTCAAACGAAAAATTAAAATACTACCAACTCTCAGAAGAGTTCAAAATTAATTTCCAAGGTAAAACCCAACAAGGCAACTACTTATACTCCTTGTCCATTCCCTCATCCCATACTGCATCGGCCTATAAGCTCCTGTTTTTTGATGAAGTAGGGAATAAAAAAGATTTATTTTTGTTTGCTAACATTAATAAATTAATACTGCCGGATAACCTTGATTCATGTCAAACGATCAATTATCAATCCATGAATTTATATACTCTTCCAATTGGTAAAATTCATTGTATAGATGAGAATTTTGAAAATATGCTAAAGCTTGTGGATTTCAAAGATGGAAATCTTACTTATAAAGTAAATCAAATAATAATTGATGATTTACAGAATTTACTGGAAGATGCGAGAAGAGATCAAATAATCATTAGTATAAACTCTGCGTACAGAAGCTTAAAACGACAAGATAAACTGCGTGATGATCTTTTAAAATATTATGGCGAAGAAATAGGAGAAAAAATTGTTGCTATACCAGGACAAAGTGAACATAATATCGGGACAGCTATTGACTTTACTTCACAAGAATACAATGCAGGTAAAAAATTAAAATTTAAAGATACTTCTGCTTACAAATGGTTGCAAGAAAATGCATGGAAATATGGTTTTGTACAGTCTTATCCAGAAAACAAAGAAAAAATTACAGGATTTGAATTTGAAGCCTGGCATTGGAGGTACGTTGGAAAGCAACATTCGAGCAATATTAGACTTCTTGAAGATATAACTTTGACTGAATATTTATACCTCGTTAATCTTATCGAGGATTCAAAATAGAACGTATTCAGATTATTCTGATTGTGCGTCAAGTGATGTTATAGACTCTATTTTTTCATCTTGCTGACTTTCATCAACTTCGTCTGGCTTTTCCTCTTCTTCAACAACCTCAACATTCTCATATTCTGATTTATTGGTCTCAGTATCCCTCATTTTGTTTGCAAGTATAACCGCTAAAGCACCAAGTAGCAATCCACCTCCCATATAAGTGCTATTTGGAGTATCTTCATAAGAGCGACTCTCCAAGGAGAAACCTGTATTATCGTATATGATCTCTTTTTCAAGATTGCCCTGTTCATTTTCTATAAATAGTCTTACAATACCATCATCAAGTGCTCGCAAATCAACCGAAAAAGGCAAGTTTTGTAGGCCACCCCCCTCAACATATTCATCACTTCCAATTATTCCATTGCTGTCTATGTCTTCAAACCTTGAATTTTGACCATTAATATTTACATAAACACTCTCTTCATCTCCTTCATACCATACTTGAGCTTCAGAAAAGTTTACTAGGTTACCATCTTGATCTAAATATATATATGGGCCATTATCATTTTCGTAAAAATAAAAGCCTTCACTGTAAATTGAAGAAGGGAAAAAATATCCAAAACCATCTACTCTTCCGTCACTTCCCAAATCAATATCGAAAGATTCTAACAGATTATCGGAGTCTTGATCTTTGTAAATCCAAGTACGGTCGGATAAAACAACCCTGATTTCTTCAACTGAAAAATCGTCATCATTGCTTATATACCACTGATCAATATCTTCCTCATCATATTCTGTCTCCCAATCTTCAATACTGGTTTCTCCAAAATCAATTCCTATCCTATATCCATCATCCGTATGAAATAGATACAAAGCGGATTTACTATCCCCCTCACTTCCATCCAGGTCAGGGTTGGTCATTAAATATGCCCAACCTGGATTATCATTATCTATCTCGAGAGTATCCAGACCTTCAATTTGAATATCATTTGACAAACATGGAGTTTGATAATCTGCATTTGCATGTTCAAGTCCAATACGAATATCTCCTCCTGAGATGGTATATTCATCTAATGGTTGAGGTTCGTTTTCCATATAAAAAAATAATAAATACCAGTATAATTATACTATAAGATTGTCATTTCTTCAATTCAGCTTTGAAATATATCTAAATTGAATTTCCAATTTATAACGCATAATATATAATATTGTGAAATTAACTTTGTCTACTTAAAATTAAGAAATGAATGTAGCAATTGATATTACTACCCTTCTAGACCAATATTCATCCAGAGGTATTGGAATATACACAAAAAAACTTTTAAATATACTATTGCAGGATAAATCTATAAACTGGCATCTAATAGGATTTTTAGATAAAAAAACAAATATCAGTTTAATTAACAAGGACTTGCTTGATAATTCAAATATTTATTTCCACTCTATTGGTCCTGTGAAATTATCTACTATTACTAATATTTTTACTTCAAGAAAAATATTTAATCAATTAAAACTGACCAATCCAGATATATTCTTCTCTCCTAACTTCGAACGGGGGATTTTCAAAGGTCCCTGGAAAAATGTTGTAACGATTCACGATATGATTCCAATTGCCACAAACACTTTTTCTCAAAAAAGTAAAATTCACAATTTTTTTAAGGGATTATTCTATAAATATCAACTAAATAAAATTAAATTAGCAGATGCAATTATTACTAACTCTGAATATAGTAAAAACCAAATAGAAAAATATCTGGGAATCAATTCATCTAAAATTTATCCCATCCCACTTGCAAAGGGAATTTCTGATACAGAAGAAATAAAACGGGAAAAATTGAAAGCAAAATTGTTCCTGGAAACAAGCAACATAAAAGGAGAGTACTTTTTATATTATGGAGGACTAGAAAAAAATAAAAACATAGAAAATCTACTCAAAGCTTTCTCTATATTAAACAAGCAATATAAAAAAATTAAATTAGTAATAATTTCAAGCGATTTTAAATCAACTGTATCAGGCAGAATAATTCCTCAGACTTCTAAAGCAAAAAAAATCTCAAAGCTTATCCAAAAACTACATATAGATGCTCAAGTCATTTGTCTTGGTAAAGTCACATCTACAGAACTTCTCTTACTCTTGAAAAATGCTTTTGGATTTGTCCACTTATCTTTACATGAAGGATTCGGTCTTGCTGTGTTAGAAGCACTATCTCAGGGTATTCCTTCTATAATCTCAGATATTCCAGTTTATCGGGAGAATTTTGAAGGTGGAGCACTTTTTACAAATCCTACTAATCCAAAAGATATATATTCGGCTTTTTGTAAACTTCTTGATAATAAAAAACTCAGAAATAAACTATGTAAAGATGCGAAAAAAATAAGTGAAAATTTCAGCTGGGAAAAAACTGCTGGGGAAACCAAGGATATATTTAAGAAAGTAACGAATATCGTTTCTCAAAAACAACAGAAGAAAGAGGAAGTAAGCCGAACTGAGAATAAAGAACAAACTAAAATTGCTTTTGTGATACCTCATTTCTATCCATTTAAAGGCGGTGCAGAAAACTACACATTAAATATTGCTCGCCATTTTGCACAAAAAGATAAAAATGTTGAGGTATATACTTCAACTAACAAACCCAATCAGACTAAAAGAGAAAATTATAGGGGAATTCAAATACTACGTTCAGCAACCCTAATTGATTCGTACTATCTACGTTTCTATCCAGGATTATTTTCTATACTTATGAACTCTGATGCTGATATTCTCCATGTACAGGGTTTTGGATTTATATGGCAGGATTTTTGTTTAATAATTAAAAAATTCTTTTCAAGAAAAAAGATTAAATATATAAATACACCGCATGGTCCATTTATGGCTAGAAAAAAATATAAAGCGCATCAAATGTTAATGAAAAATATTTACACATGGATACAGCGGTTGTTCTTAAATTGGCTCTATGATTTAGTCATTGCTGATAATCATCAACAGTCAAGTTGGATTCATAAAGAATACGGCATAAATCTTGATAAAATTAAATATCTTCCAATAGGTATACCAAAGGATCACTTTAAATCTTCTGACCTTAAAGAAAAAAATTCAGTCATTAAAGAATTGGGAATTACATCGAATACCACTGTCATGTCTTACCTAGGTAGATTCCATAAGTACAAAGGTATACACCACATTCTAAAAGCACTAAAAAAAGTTAAAGAAAAATATGAAGATTTCCTTTTTGTTTTCATGGGTTCTGATTCCGGAGAACTTAAATTTATGAAAAAATTTATTATTGAAAATCGTCTCGAAAATAATGTCAAAATCATTGAAAAGCCAACCGATCAAAAAAGAAATACTGTTCTAGATATTTCCGAAATATTTGTATTTCCTAGTTGGTGGGAAGCATTTGGGATCTCTATGGTTGAAGCAATGGCTCATAAAAATGCAATTATATCTTCAAAAACTGAAGGAGGATTACACTTGATTCAGAATAAGAAAAATGGAATTTTGGTCTCATATGCTAATATACAACAGCTTCAACTTGCTATAATCCGTCTTCTGAAAGATGAAAAATTAAGAAACAAATGTATCAAAAATAATTATGAGAAAGCAGAACTATTAGTATGGGAGAAGCTTTGGCCTGAGTATAATTCAATTTACCAAATAAATGGGAAAAATATTTAAAAAACAACCTCATATTGTTGAAAAAATTTTCCGAATTATCCCGGGGATGGTTATTTGGTTATTATTAACCTCACCTATATGGTTGTCTCCAACTTTACCTGCATTTCTCGCTAATTTTATAATTGTATTTGCTGTCTATTGGCTTTACAGAACCATTATCTTTGTAATTGGCCTGGTAATCGGCTATAACAAATTTCAAAAAGCAAAGCACCAAGACTGGTTAAAAAAATGCAACAAACTTAATTTCAACAAACTTCCTAACCAAAAAACTTTACCTCAAACGTCAAAACTCCCTAAACATTTAATTGTCATTCCCATAGGTAGTGCAAAATATAATCTGCTTAAACAAACCTTAGATGCAATTAAAAACCAAAATTATCCTAAAGAATATATTTATATTTCCTTATCTTTCGAACAGCGTTTAGTAGAACATGATTTCAAGTACTACAAGAAACTGATGGAAAGAATACAGAGAGAATACTCTGAGTTCGAGGATAATCTGATGATTTTTACACATCCCAAGAATATCAAAAATGAAGCTATAGGAGCAGCTGCCAATCGTAGCTGGGGGACAAAAAAAGCAGTGGATGCGCTTGAAAAAAGAAATATGAGAATTGAGGATTTTATTATTACAAGTCCAGATGAGGACTTAAAATTTCATCCTGAGTACCTAGCAACGGTTTCCTATCAATATCTAACTACAGAAGATAGAGAAAAAAAATTTTATCAAACTGCAGTATATCTTTTTCATAATAATTATTGGAAAGTACCACTAATTATTAGGGTTTGGTCGATGTCTCTTTCTCTTCCAGTACTATCTTCTTCCGTCACCCACAGGACTGATAGAGAAACCTGGTCTTGTTATTCTATTAACCTTAAAGTTATGAAAGAAGTGAATTATTGGAATACCGCAATAAGCATCGATGATACTCCATTTTATTGGAGACCTTTTGATTATTTTGATGGAGATTTCGAATGTATAACTTTTTTTGTTCCGGTATTTGCAGATGCAGTCTATCATCCAAACAAGATAAAAAACTATAAAGCCCAGTATAAACAGCTTGTTCGTTGGGGTTGGGGAATAATTACCTTTCCTATTGCAATGAGGGTTCTACTAACCAACAAGAAAATTCCCTTATTAACAAAATTGAAAAAATTAAGTGTTATGTTTGAAATCATGATTTTAACAAGATTGGCAGCAATTTTACTAACGATAGCAATACCTTTAATAACAATAATGAATCCAGATTTTAGCTATACCGCTATTGCATATTCATTACCTGAAACCTTATCTTCGATTATGTCAATGTTAACTTTTTTTATGATTCCAACAATTTTTTATAAATTTCTATTACTTCCCAAAGTACCTAAAAAATATAATAAATTAAGATTCATTCTCGAATTTATTATGGAAATTCCTATGCATATTCTTGTTTTTTATACTTTTGCATTTCTTCCCTTTTTGGTAGGACCAACTAAAATGATGTTGGGCTATAGTTACCAATTTGTGATTACCGAAAAAAAAGAATGAGTATATTAATTTGGCGAATTTATCATTTTCTTTTATAATGAACTGATGTGGACTTAAGTCTGTATTGTAGAATAAAATCATACTATAGACGAAGATAATATATAGTTTAAGTACTCGAAAGAGGATTTTTCTACGAAAAATAAAAAACTTGTATTTTAAATAACTATTTTACTACAGTGACAATATTCCTTTCGACTCTGGTTATCATTCTATGTTTTTACACAATGTTCAGAGTTGTTGAAAACTACTTCATGAAAAGTCTAGACAGTATCTCCGACTGGTTGAAACTCACCCCAACAGTTGCTGGGGCAACATTAATGGCTTTTGGAACAAGTGCACCTGAGTTAAGTACCGCTTTAGTTACATTATTTGTTCCCAATACAGATCCAGCGACCGGACTTGGTTCAATTGTGGGAGCTGCATTATTTCAAACTTTAGTCGTTATTGGTTTTGCAGCAATTGTCCATACCACTCACTTAGACTGGAAACCAGTACTTAGAGATGGCCTGTTTTATGCTCTCGCAATTTTTCTATTAATAATATTTGCACAAGACGGGGTCTTTACATTTATTGAAGCCGGCTTCTTTGTGCTAGTCTATATCTCATATTTGGGAGTTCAACTATATTGGTCTAAATCAGTTGAAGAGGCAATTGAACCTGATGCCCTTGATATCATTGAAGAAGGGATAAAAGAAATGGAAAAGAGACGATATTCTGTTGTGGAAAAAATCCAACAATTTATTACCAAACCCATTGATTCAATATTAGTCTCTGTTCTCAAACTTATCCCTGATCCAGATAAAAAACCTAAATGGACTATACCAGTATTTTTCATTTCATTAATAATTATTGGTTTACTTAGTTATTTTCTTGTTCTAGCTTCAGAGACCTTAGCGGACAGTATTGGCGTACCCCATTCAATAGTTGCATTGACAATACTTGCAGGGGGTGGTGCTCTACCAGAGATAATAGCTTCAGTAATAGTGTCAAAGAATAATAAAGGAGATATGGCAGTAAGCAATGCAATTGGGAGTAACATTTTTGATATTCTCATAAGTCTTGGACTCCCCCTTCTCTTTTATACTATGGTCAATGGTAATTTAGGCGGAATAGACGACCATAATATCCACAGCTCTATGTTACTTCTTTTCGCTACTTTGATTTCAGTAGTACTTCTTCTTATAGTTCAAAGATTTAATATAAATAGATGGTCAGGAGGTGTTCTTATTTTTCTATATATCCTTTATGTCTTTGCAGCATACACTGGGAGGATTTAACCAATAATACCCTCTATTTGAGGAATCTGGTAAACTATTAATATTACTCAAAAAAATCAATCTCAATATATGAATAATAAGAATACGTCATATTCATCTAAACGTCTAATAAGCTTAGATATACTAAGAGACATTGTAATTGTATTAATGATATTTGCCCATACAATGTCCTTTTTCTATTCAGGAAACAACATACTAATTCGAACATTACAAAAGTATGGAGATTTAGTTAGCTTTACCACTTTTTTCTTTGTTTCCGGAGTAACACAATACATTTGTGCTATTAAACTTACAGAAAAGAATTGGCAGAATAAAAAATCACAATATATTAAAAATATTTTCGTTTTAGTCTCAGGTTATTATCTAGTAGCTTTTATTGGATCAATAAAAGAATTATCACAACTTCATGCTAATGAATATATAACTTATATATTTAAAATTATTTTTCTGATAAATGTTCCCAACTTTACCGAATTTATTCTGTCATTTGTAATTATCAAATTATTAATTTACTTTTTCCGGAAACAATTCAAATTCCTTATTCAGTATAAATATTTTGGATATTTTCTTGGTATTTCATTACTTTTATCAGGTAATTTAATGAGTTCTTATGAATTACCGTTCCCAATACATCATTACACTTCCTTTATTTTCGGCTTTAAAGATTGGTACCGTTTTCCAATTATGCAATACTTTATTGTTTTCTTTCTTGGGTTAGTAACTGCAAAAAAAATAATAAATAGACCCAAAATAAAACGATTATATGTTTATCTCACGTTTCTCGCTATATTATTGATCTTCTATATTTTTATTGAAATCTCATATGTCTTGAACCTCGATATGCAACTTCTTAGGTTCAACCGATGGCCACCAACAGTATTATTCTTAATTCTTGGTTTATTCTTTATTTATTCCTGTCTGTGTATATCAGAAATGGCAAAAAATGTATTCAACAAAATATCTAAATATTGGATTATTTTAAGCAAAAACTCACTACAAATATACATTATTCATATCATTGTTCTTGAATTTCTAAGCCTAGCTATAGATTTGCAAACCACAAATGTATCATTAGCTGTACTAATTTTTATGTATATTTTCATTGCATCCGGTTATATTTCAAATTTTATACATAGAAAATACCTGAAACAAATAATTGGCCAATTACGTCATAAATAGTAGTAAAAAAGGTAATTATTATGCTATACTATACTATAGGATTTTCGATGTTACATAGCGAGATTACGTCCATATACTACACTATTTTTGTCTTGAAAGATCTATATGAAAAATTTTTCAAATTTATCAAAAAAGAATTCATTAATAATTCTGCTAATCATGGGATTATCCGTCTTTTTTATTTTCAAGAATACATTTGAAAACTCCAAACCTTCAACGGAAGATACAAAGCCCTCTATACTTGGAGCAAGTGAGACTATTCCTTGGTGGAATAGTGATTACAGGTATTCAAGATCTATAACAATAAATAATACTGATGAAACCTTGACATCCAACTCATGGTTGAATTTTGAATTCGACCATAAAGAATTGGTCTCACAAAATATAGCAATGGAGAATGGAGAAGACATACAAGTTGTATATAAAGAGGAAAACGATAACTACTCCATAGTTGAATCATTCATTGATAACCCAAACACAAATGAATCAAAAATATATTTCCAATTAATTGAAACTATTCCAACCACTTCTACTGAATCTAGATATTCTTTGTATTATGGAAATAATTTGGTTGAAGAAAGTACGAAAACTTATGAAATGAACCCAAATAACCTTCCCCAAAACTACAATGTAAAACTCGGTGAGGAAATAAAAAATCCTGTATTTTCAGCAATCAACAGAAAATGGATACTGACCGGCACAAAGAACCTTCAAGAATATTCTACTTTGGTATACGAAATTGAACTAAATAGTGCTGTTCCAATTAATAACCAACCTCAATACGCAATTGAGGGCACTTCGATAAAAGGTGATTTAACTAATGAGAAAGAAAATCGATATAAAGCTGAAATTGATTTAAGCAAAGCAGAACCAGGTGAATATTATATTGTAACAAATATTGTTACAAATAATGGGAAAAAATTGTCAAGCCCAAAATCCAAAATAATAATATCCGAACCTTTATTTGTTGTTTATTCTCTAGACTGGGAAGGGTACGATTCTTCAGACCAAACCTTGAAACTTATTGAAGAGTTTACAGAAAAGTATCAAATACCTGTTACCCATTTCTGGAATCCCAGAATTTATATTGCTCCAGAAATTGCTAACAATAGAGTTGAATTTCTAACAGATTGGATAAAAAATCGAGCAAGCATGGGTGATGAAATTGGACTGCATCTTCATATGAATATTGATATGCTTGAAGCTGCAGGCATTGAAGCTAAAACAAGTCCAAACTGGGATTCAGACAGATATAGTGGATACAGGAAAGGAAGCGATGTACCTTCCTATATCTATTCCTATGATGAATATAGACAATTATTGGAATGGTCTAAAGAACAGTTTAAAACCGCTGGCTTAAAAACTCCAATATCTTTTCGGGCAGGTGGCTGGATGGCTGGATTAGAGATATTAAAAGCTCTCCAGGATACTGGCTTTAAAATTGATTCTTCTGGTAGAACTAAATTTAGCTTAGGGCAAAATAAATATAAAGAGCCGGAAGTTGATGCATCTGGTAATACCCTTGAAATCAATGAGGCAGAAGAATTGGAACAAATTGAACATTTGGTAGAAGGTAGATGGAATCTTGCTTCTACTACCAAACCCTATAAACCATCTATAACAGATATAAACTCTTCTAAAGCACCTACCCTTGATTTGTGGGAATTCCCAAACAATGGACAAGATTCTTGGAGATTAGGTGCTGAGGAGATGATTTCGCTTTTCAAAGCAAATTATTCGGGTGGAATTTTAGAGGAAAAGCAAACTTTAACCTATTTATCTCACCCTCATGCATTTCAGATTGATATTCAAAGAGTTGAGCTCTTATATCAAAACATAGACCAATACAATATTAAAGAAGATGGTGGCCCAGTCATATTCGTAACATTGGAAGACGTATATAAAGAATATACTTCTAATTAGAATAATTATATTATATAATTATCGTATAGTATTTTAATATATTACAATTTATACTATGGAAGATTTTCCTAATCTATCAAATATTGAACCAGAAGACATACATATTGAACCTAGTCTCGGAGATTTTAGTGAAGTAACTGGCATTCAATATGAAATAAATCTAGATTCCAACCCAAATGACTACGAGGTATTAGTAGTCAGCAATCCTGAAAATACCCAATTAAGGTATGCTTACTTACCCAATGGGGGCGTATCGGATACAGAAATCGTCTTTTGGGGGGACGATGGGGAACTTAATTATGCCATGGCTGATACTAATGGGAACGATCTTCTAAGAGGCGATGAAACATATACATTAGATGTCACAGGCCAATGGTCCCAACTATATCCAGAATATCAATTTTCAAGTTCAGCAGTCGAGGAAACTTTGGAATCACTTAGTCAAGGGGAAGAACTAGTGCAAGATATTGAAGAATTTTTAATGGAAGAAAATTACTTATTACAAGTAACAGGAATAAGTAGGGAAGCTACCTATGGAGACAATGGTATACATACAGGGTTTAGATATAGTTTCAATCTAGATGATGATCCAGAATATGAGGTATATTTAACTACAGACCCTTCAGATACCTATATAAGATATGGTTTTTTTGAATCTCAAGAACAAGGAGGTATATTAGAAAGGGAAGCCGTTTATCGAGGAGATGAGAATGGACTTAATTCAGCAATGGTTGATACTAACGGAAATGGTTTATTAAGAGGAGATGAAACATATACATTAGATGTTACAGGTCAATGGTCCCAACTATATCCAGAATATCAATTTGGGGAGGAAGATACTGAAGCAGCAAAAGTTTCTCTTTCTTATGGTGCAAATGTAATTGATTACTTAGAGCAGTATATTCAAGACCAACAACAAGAACAACAGAGAGGTTTTCCATATCCATATGAATAAATAATCAAATATAAACTAAAAAAGTCATCAAACGATGATTTTTTTATGCTTGAAGAATTTAATATCATAAGTGTAAGATTTATTAATAATAATCGTATTATTATTAATAAAAAGAGAATTATTTGATATATTATTATTAATTAGATACTGCCTTTTATTATGTTCGGAAATATTTACAACAAAATTGAATTCGAAAACCTATTTCTTTTGGAATCATTGCTATTTCTGATTTTCTTTACGGTTAATTCTTTTCTTCTTTACAAACTAATAAAAAAATTTCGTCATAATAAAGACACAATAAATAACGATCAACCTAACGATAATTCTTCTCAACAAAATAGTCCAAATAAATTTCCTTTTCGATTTTATAAGGGTAGTACAACAATAACTTTAATCTCTTATATAGTCTTTAATATCGTCATATTGTTACTATTAATACCGCTGGGAATTAACCTATTTTTCTCAGATCCACAAATGACCCAAACATATCCCAATCCAAGCGACTATTGGAATGATTATGAGAAACCGATCTATATCGAATATGACCGGCCTCTCAATGTTAAAGATTTACGATTAAATATTTCTCCTGAAACAGAGGGGAATTGGGAATATATTAAAAGCTTTTCATTCTTACCATTTGTAAGGAAGATCAAGTTTTATCCTAAGGAGACCGTATATCCAGGTCACGAAATTATGGTCTATTTAAGTGACGTAAGTAATATTACTGATCAACAAGATTTCCGGGAGGATAATTTTAAATTTCATTCGGTGGATTTACCAACAGTTGAAAATACAATACCTGAAAACAATTCAAAAAATGTACAAATTGATCAGGATATAGTCTTCAAACTTTCTCACAAGGAAGGTAGTTTTGTTGAATGGAATTTTAAAATTAATCACGATGAATCATACGAAGTTGAAAGAAACAATACAGACGAAATTAAACTGAAATTTAATAACCCTTTAAAACAAAATACAGATTATATTGTAAAGATTTTCCAGGTTCCACTTGCAAAGGATACACAAACAAATGAAATTACTAAAAAGGGAGAAAGTAAACTCATGTACACAATAAACTTTCAGACAGTAAAAGCGCCTTTAATAACGAATATAACACCACAAGGGAGTGGAATCCTTACTAATTCCAACATAAGTATTGAATTTGAGAATGATATGAATAAAGAATCTGTTGAAAATGCTTTTAGTATTTCACCTCAAATTCCAGGAATTAAATCATGGCAGAATAATAAAAAATTTATCTTCAATCCAAATACGCAATTTCAAAAAAATACTACATACACAATAAAGCTGAACAAAGGAATAAAGAGTCTAGTTGGTGGAACAACTCATCAACATTCTACCTTTGTATTTACAACTATTGGTCATGTACGAGTAGTGGGAAGATCCCCTTCTTCGAACTTAAGTAGTGTAAATATTGCAAGTCCAATAAAAATTACATTTAACCAAGCTGTTGATAAAACTTCAGCAGAAAAAAATTTTTCAGTTTCTCCCAATATCGAAGGTGCTTTTTCTTGGTCAGGAAATACTTTAATATTTACCCCGTCTTCTAATCTGCCATATTCAACAAAATATGAAATCAAAATTAATTCAGGCATAAAAAGCATACATGGTCTAAATTCAAACGAAGATTATAATTTTAGTTTTATTACAGAACCTAAAAAGGTGGTCTTAAATGTTCCCTCTTATAGACAGGTAAATTCAAAAGCCTGCCAGTTAGTTGCTGCTCGAATGCTTCTTGGCTATAAAGGAATCAATAAATCAACAAATCAGCTGTATTCTGAAATTGCCAAAGATACAACCCCCTGTGATGCAGAAAACAATGTATGGGGCAACCCTCATATCGGTTTTGTTGGAGATATTAATGGAAATCATGATTGTGCTAGCGGACAGAGAGGTTACGGTGTCTACTGGGAACCAGTATCAGGACTACTCTCAAGAAATGGAGTTTCAAACAGAATATATCGAGGATGGAATGTATCATCCCTGGCAGCAGAGATAGAAAAGGGACATCCTGCAATGGTATGGTGGCAAAATGGATTTAGTTCCCCTGATAATGTCTCATGGACTACACCTGAGGGAACTAGTATATATGCAGTAAATGGTATGCACTCAGAAGTTGTCATCGGTTTTATCGGTACAACAGATAATCCCACCCATTTCATTGTCAATGACCCGTGGAGAGGACGTAGGACCTTAGATGTCGGTTATTTTAAAGCATTGTGGGGCTATTTCAATAATACTGCTATTGTCATATATTAAAATGTCAAATCTTAAGATAT
The DNA here is from genome assembly GCA_014729085.1 of Candidatus Dojkabacteria bacterium. GTDB lineage: Bacteria > Patescibacteriota > Dojkabacteria > B142 > WJKM01 > WJKM01. The sequence goes on from WJKM01000017.1 coordinate 48,033, forward strand.
CCCATAAATTTTTATTACTAATACTTCTTTTTTCTTTAGCTTTTATTTTGCAATTTTTCAAACTTTCTAAACCACATATTATTCGCTGGGATGAATATACGAACCTAAGAGTAATTATGGATACAGATAAACAAGGAACATTCCCAATATTAAAATATTCAGAAAGCTATACTGGATATTTTTTTGAAAAACCTCCTTTATGGTACTGGACGACAACATCAGTTGTAAAAATCTTTGGATCTACTAACCTAACACTTAGAATAATAAGCGCAATATCAGGTTTTTGTCTCATTGGTTTAATTTTTTTTATTGGATATAAGTTATTTTCATATCAGGCTGGTGTTTTTGCTATTCTTGCAATCATGGGAACGCATCACTTATTTTATAGCTACTTCCCAGGATATTTTTCAACTCACTCACTACGTTCAGCCGATCTTGATGCGTTACAATTGTTACTTATTATGTTATCTTTCTTTTTTTTCTATTTATCTACTACACATAATTCTTTTGTAAAAATAAATGCCAGATACTTCTGGATCATATTAGCATCATTATTTTCAGCTCTAGCCTTTCTTGCTAAAGGCCCCTTTGCCTTTTTACCCGGATTGATATATTTCTCCTTTCAATTGGTCAATCTTATCAGAAAAAAAGAAGTTTTCACGGATTTTTTAAGTAATTTATTGCTTTATTCTTCTACTCTTTTTCTAATTGCAGGGTCATGGCATTTGTGGATGTACTATAAATTCGGTAATCAATTCATTGAAGAATACTTCATATATCATATTCTAACACGATCATTTACCACCATAGAAGGGCATAGTGGATACACATTAATGTTTACGAATTACTTATTAAACCCAAAACTATTCGTATCAGGTGCTATGTTATTTTTCTCATTTTTTATCATGATATTCAAATACAATAAAAATATTCTGAATAACTTCAAACTATATTCGATAATCATGGGTACTGTTATTCCTTTATTAATAATATCTTTAATCAAGACTCAAATTGCTTGGTACTTATTCTATACTTACCCTTTTGCATGTCTTATTCTTGGGAAATTTATTTCGGATATTGAAAAGATGTCTTTGAAATGGACTATATATATACCTTTTATTATTCTAACTTACTTTACGATTTCATATTCTTTTTTCTACACTTTTATTCTTTGTTTTATATTCTTTTTCTTTCTACATATACTGTCTAAATTGAAGATTATTTCTATACATAAATTCATTCAATTATCTATACTGACAGTAATTATCCCTCAAATATATATGAATCTCCTTCATATACTCTATATCTAGCAAGTGACTAAATTAGACATATTTTTCATTTTTATATATTTCTAATATAGAAAGCTATTTTCCCTCTTTTAGGTGTAATTATTTTAACTATATCTACGTCTATTTATTGAACAGGTTGTATTTTATTCGAAAGGATTTTCTGATAGTATTTATTCAGGGTAGAATAATATCAGCTTCAAATTATCTATTGAAAATTACCAACGAAAAAATACAATTAATAAAAAAAGATCCTAGACATTTTAATATAATATATCAAAAATATTTTGATGAAATTTATGCTTATGCATATTATTTAGCAGGAAATAAGCATGATGCCGAAGACGTAACGTCAATGGCGTTTATGAGGGCACTTGAAAAAATACATACTTTCAAGGGTACGGCAAAAAAAATTCGGAGCTGGATATATACAATCACAAGAAACATATTTATTGATGAAATTTGCAGAAAGAATAAAGGAGAAGTACATCTAGAACTGGATATTTTTAAAGAGGAAGCTACTAAAGTCTCTACACAACAACATAAAAAAATTTTATACGAAGAATTGATTGAAGTAATAAATGGATTAGAGCCACCAATATATAAAGAAGTTTTACTTTTAAGATATAAACAGAATTTAGAGATTAAGGAAATCAGTGCAATAGTTAAAAAAAAGGAAGGTAACGTACGTACAATAATTCACAGGGCTATGACAAAACTAAAAGAACAGTATCTAGAATCTGATACATGAGAAGGACATCTTTGCAAAATTTATTTTAGAAAATACATAATGGAAAAGGATAAAAAATTTGAGAAAATAATAGAAAGTATTCCAACACCTGTTGCTGATCAAGAGTTCAGACAAAATCTTTCGGATGAATTGGCAATAAAAGCTGAGAACATTTCTTCTAAAAGAAATCGGAAGAAAGAACACAGATCAATTCTACTTCCTTGGCAACTTGGTCTAGCTTTCACATCATTTGTTTTTATTATATTAATTACCCTAACAATCCTAACTTCCCAAGAAACAAAACAAAGAATGATTAAATACATCAAGCAGGAAGCTAAATCTGCATTTTCAGAAGTAACAATTGTAACTATACCTAACACAGATAAAGATGAAGTGAATATCTTTGTCTACAACCTTCTTGAGGAAGATAAACCACCACTTGATGTTTCTTTAATACAAAAAGGGGACGATGTTGAAATCCTCTTATATCCAGGATATTACAAAATAATCTTTATCAAAGAAGGAGAGCCAGTGATTGAGAAAAACATTGTTATTGAAGATGATGAAAAAGAAGTAACTTTAAATTTAGAAAATCTGAAAGAAGATGAGTAAATTGAAAAAAACTAAAATGGTTATTAGTTTGTTAACATGGCAAACTAGTCTTATATTTATATCTATCACCTTTCTAATTCTTTCAGGGGTTTTGGTTGTTGCTTCTCCAAAAACTAGAGAGGCTATACAAGATACAGCTGTGGACGTTGTTAAGGCTTCATTTTCAGATGTGTCTACAATTGTGATTAATAAAGATTTAAGTGATTCTCATATCTTTATATATAACAAGATATCTAATAATCCAGACAGACCAATGGAAATAGAGCCTATATACAAAGACTCTAAAACATTTCTTGAATTATTCCCTGGTTCATATACCTTAGGTATTATAAAAGAAGGTTACGAACCAATTGAGAAAGATCTTCTAATTAATGTTGGAGAGAAAGAATTAGAGGTATATATTTCGTTTGAAAAAGAAAAAGATGTTCAGGAAGAAACAAAAAATTCAGATAAAGACATATCATATCTGGTTAGTCCCTATACTGGACTTTCTAATCTAAATTCCGATACAGATGAAAAACACCTAGCTGATTTAACAATTGAAGATATTAATATTATTGATCCAAACACAAATGAAACAGTCTCGGAAATTGAATCTGGTGAACTTGTGGTAATTGAAGCACTGATTTCAAATAAGGGGGATGTTACGAGTTATTCTTTTCAGTATAAATGGGCATATAGAAAACAAAATAGTATTTGGCAGGAACTTTATACAAATACTCGCCCTGGAATTGCTTATCAGGATAATTCTCCAACTAAACTTACTTATAGCTGGAAAACGCCTTTGGAAGCTGGAAAATATGATTTAAAACTTGAATTAGACACTACGAATACCATAGATGAAATAGAAGAAAACAATAATATAGCAACTTACAATGTCTCTCTAGTATCTACTGGACCAGATTATGATATCGGGATTGAAGATGTAATACTGAAAAGTAGAAGTGGTCAAATATTACAATCTCCACAACCAGGTCAAGAATGCATAGCTGAAATAATCTTAAGAAACTATAGCGAAGTGAAGTTTGATAAAGCTTATTCAATTACTATTCTAGCTAATGGAGAGATTCAACAATCCTTCAATCAACAACAAGCTTCAAATATTGAACCGTATGGTGTTTTTACAGCTAATTTGAACTGGATCCCTAAAGAAAATGTAAAAACTGAATTCAGGGTAAAACTACTCAATAATATTCCTGAAACGAATTATGAAAATAATCAACACATAATTAATAGCTAGATTTAACTAAATTCCTAACATATTTGGAAATACCCCACAATTCTACTTTTCAACTCAACAGGTGTAACAAAATATTAATTCATTACGTCTAAATTATATAGCCCATATAGAGCGCTATATAATTTATTTATTATTTTTATTTAACATGGAACAAATACATTTTGATCCAATGGAACCATCAGTTAGTGGCCCACTTGAATCTGATACTAGTCTCCAAAATAGTCTAATTGCAGGTGAAGGCCTAAGAGGAGATATACATGAAGATGGTTTTGTAAATGCAGACGACGCAGCTCTGGCAGAAGAATATCTTGAGACTGGAAATCTTCCAGGAGATGTTACACCACAGGGTCGAACTAATTTTGCAGCTGCCTGGGATAGTTATTCGACTCTAGATACCTATGATGCTGAGGCAGTAATTTATGCTGCAGAAAACGGTAGATTCTTGGGATATAATCCGGAACAATGTGTCGAGGATATTACGGTTAATATCGATGCTCCAGATAGAATTAATGCAGGGGAAGCAGTAACCCTTACTGCATCTATTGATGCTTCAAATTATGCAGACACTTGGACAATGCATTGGGAAGATGCAAATGGAGAAACATTTTCATTCAGTAACCCTTATTCTGGTTCCTTTGACAGTGCAGGCAATGTGTATGCAGTATATGACAGTAATGACACTAATTGCCAATACTATGATGGTGTAAGTGCGTGGCAAAACGTCTTTCTTCCTGTAACCTTACAAAATTATTAGTAATAATAGAAACACAAACCACCGATAACATCTGTGGTTTGTGTTTTATATAATTAACATCTTAAGAGATTTTTTTTGTAAATAAAGATTTCAGTTTCTTCACACATCAGGATTTTTCTGGGACTTCCAAATTGCTGCAGAATTCTATTTCTCTCGAGACCTTCTGTAATTATAAAAGTATATTTAGGATTTATGTAGCTCGCCTTTTCCTCACCACAATACCAATGTTTATTATTCAGCCAATGGTAGATTGAAAGATCTGGGTTAAGCTGATTTACTATGATATTTTTCTTTGAAAAATTTGTTACAACACTGGAGTTCCAATAATTAGACAAACCAAAGGTTAACTCATAATCATTAGAGTACTTATCCAAACACTGACTTAATGATGGATAATAACTAATAAAAGCTTTTACCTTATTTAATTTCCCTGTAGCAAACAATCCAATTCCCGCTATTAAAGTTACTGAAATAATAAAATATTTATATATTTTCTGATTTATTACAATTTGATTTTTTCTTAAATTATATATACTTGCCAATATTAATAAGTTCAATGAAAGTACTACAATCCCTATAAAGTATCGTACAGCATGAATATTCAAGTAAAGTCCTAAAAAAAGAGGAGAAAGCAACATAAACGAAGAAGAGAATAATGAGAATAAAGAAAAAAATAGTATATTAAGTTCTCTATTTTTAATTTGTGTATTTCTAAACCTATCTAGAAAATATTTAATAAAATAGATAGAACTAAAAATTATAGAAAAATAGAAAAAAAGTATTAAATACGCATTAGGATTAGATCCTATATCACTACCAAAGTTATTAATTGATCTAACTAAAATCAAAATATATTTTCCAAAATTATCTAATTTCGAGCTCAGATCCGGACTTTCAACGAAATTATTAATTTTTATTAATAAGGAAAATATTATTATTATAATACTGGCAATAGTAATTCTATCTCCTAATTTAGATACTGTTTTTTGAGAAAGTACTCTGAGTATTCTTAAAATCATAATAGTAGTAAAAAGAGGCACTATGAACATAACAACAAATAGTTTATCTGAAATTCCGGCGAGAATACTTATTGTCAATATATATATTAAATATTTTTTATTTTTTGTCTGAAGAAATTGCATGGTAAAGATAACTCCCCATATACAACACAAAAAGGTACCAATATGGAAAGAATGTTTAAATACATAATGCAATAATTCAAACAAATTTCCTCCCGCGATACTACCAATACTAAATATTGATGTATATACCAAGGTTACGATGACAGTTACTTGAGGATTAGTATCTCCACAAACTGTTCTTATGAGACATATAGAGGAGAATACAAGTACCAAAGCTTGAAATATACCGAACAAAAAGGTGCTTATTATCAAGTTGCCTGAAAAAATTAATATCAGAAAATATAAAAACATGTCAGGAAAAAAATACTGTACATGGGAAAACCTCCAACCATCTAAACTGAATTTATCAATAAAAATATCCCTATACAAAGAAGGAAGATAAAGCATATCAGCATCAAAGAATATTTTAATGTATCCCCGATTCTGGGCACTATTAAGAAAAACGTATATTGAAAGTAATAAAAGGATGACTGAGAATGGTATCAGTAATTGATTCAGACTGAATTTGAATGACTTATTTTTATGTTTTATACAAATGGTCATTGAAGAAAAGGAAGTCTAAATCTCTCACCGTGTAAATATTTACTCATTGGAAGATTATATAATATCTTGTAGAATTCCTGTATCAATCGTTTTGATTTGTTCTTCAGAAATATCTAATATCCAATAATATAATCCATTTGTTATGTATATATCCCCTGTAGTCGAAGTCCATCCTGAAGTAATACCATTTCCTTCCCATGGAAATACTCCATCCACTTCAGATATCGACTGCCATATTTTATCTTCTTCAAATTCTCCGGATTCGATCCATTGATGGGAACTGAGGTCTTGAATCCAATACTTATTTTTATTGACTATATACATATAATCTCCGTTTCGAGCCGTCCAGGCTGCAGTTACCCCTTCCCCCTCCCAAGGTTTAATACCTGAAACCGAAGGAGCCTTTTGCCAATATCTATGATCTGCTAGATTTCCCCAACTAATCAACTGGGTTAAAGTAGCGTTAAATATCCAATACTTATTCCGACTAATCAACATTACAGAATCTTGCTCACTGTTCACAAGTGATCCAGTAAAACCATACTTATAAATAGAATTGATATCATCGATATTCAGATTTATGTTTGATTCAATCAAATCTAGAATATTTCCATTTTCATAAAGAGTATTGTTAGATAAATCTAGAATTTGATATTTATTTTGGTATATTAGGCCTGTTTTTCCATTTATTGTCCAAGCAGCACTTAAGAACTTAGCATTAGAGTCTGAATCACTTATAGAAGAAGGGACCACAGACAAGGTACGAAATTCACAATTCTTATCTAAAGTCTTAGTGCAAGGTCCTTCTTCAAATATACTTATTTCATCCAAGAATCGCAGATCAGGTGATTCAAACTCCTGGTTATCTAGTATATATAAATATTGCCTATTATAAGCTGTTATATGTTCGATATGGTAATTATTTATTTTGTAAGTAGAATAAGTATCAAATTTACACACCGAACCTGGCATGCTGTATTTGCAAGGCCCTTTTTCATATTTATCTACCTCATCTAATCTCTTTTCATTATTATCCAATTCCCATTTGCCTTCAGAGTAATTATAATAATAATCCCAAAATTTTCCGTCCAATGTTATTAGTTCATACAATTGACCATCTTCTGTATTAGTAATCAAATGTGTATCAAACCTACACTCAACCTTTCCTTTGCATGGCCCTTTTGAATACCTTTCAACATCTGTGAGATATTCTGTTGACCTGATATCAAAGTTATCCTCCAAATTATTGAATAGCTCAATATTCCAGTACCTGCCGTAGGCTGTAATAATTTCTACTTTCCTCCCTTTTTGCATAAAAATTGTAGAGGTATCAATTTTACATGGTGAATTATCTTCTTTAGGTTTAAACTCACATATTGTTTTATATTTAGGATAATTTGATATCTTTTCATTTTTCCAGGTATTTGTTATACCATTATGCACCCATACTTCTCCGTCAGTTGTAATGGTCGTTGTATAATCTTGACACTTGTTTGATTCAAATTCTGGATGTAAATTGCAGTATAGAGGATATCCATTTATAGAAAAATTATTCATTTCCGCTCTACCATTCCAAACACTTTTTTTATCTCTTTTACCATCTATCCAGGATATTTGTATGTATCTCGCTACTATTTCCTCCTCCAATTCAATAGTTATGATACTTCCACTATCTTCATGGCTGATTTCTACTTCTTCAAGCTCCGTCCACTCTGAATTATCTATGGAATGAACTATAGAAATAATTGCTGTATCTCCAAATTCATTCTCATAAAATACATTGGGATTCCAAGAAATATTAAATTCTAAATCTTCAATAATAAATGGTTCGATATAATCAATTACTACAAAACTATTTTCAACGTTTTCATTAAACTCTTTTTGATTTGAATAATTCTTCCAAACTGTTGTGGGATCATTATCAATCAAATTTTTGGGGCCTTCTGTTTGATCTATAGTTCCGGCACTTTCGATTACCTTTGGAATGAACATATCTGTATTCTTCATTTCTTCAGCTGAGGTCTCACCCAGAACTTCCCCCTCATCTGGTTGAGTAGTAGGCTTAGCTTTTGGAGTATTCTTATTAATGGACAAATCCCTAGTTTCCGAAACCGGTGTTAGCTTTGGATTGCTTAATCGTGAATTAAAGAATATTAAACTTGCTACAAAAACAAACACAAATAATGCGGATAATGCGTAAGCAGGTTTAATATTTAAAAATCTTAAATATTTACTCCACTTTCTATCTTCCCCTACTTTTCTAGAATATCTTCTCGAATAATTTATTGTTTCGTCCCTATTATAATTTGATACTTCTTGATTTTGTTTTAACTGATCAATTTCTTTTCTTTTGGCACTTTGCTTCTCTTCCTTTAATATTCTAGGCTTTGTATCTTCTTCCAGGTTGGTTTTCAGTTTTGAATTAACCTCAAACTCCTTATCAATCATCTTATTAAAATCCACAAACTCAAATTCTTTTTTTTCCTGTACTTCATCCTCTTGACTATACTCTAATGAACTACCTTCCTCATGAAGTTTACGAATATTTTCTTTAATTATTGAAACATAGTGCAAGGCAGGTTCTCCCTCTTCTTCTGTATTGCCGTATGCTTCCAGAAGATTTGCCGGTAATACCTGATCCAGGTCTGGATTATTATGATGAGAATCCTGTCTTGAAAAATTTTTTACAATATAAGAAGCATTATTGACATCAACTGTTTGTTGGCTTGCGGGGTAATTATAATTACTTTCTTCTTTAAAGACCAATCTTTCAAAGAAGTTTGTTACCCTCTTGAATATCTTTTTAATACTGGATATAAATTGATTCAATGGTTAATTCAATTAAAAATAAGTCCAAATTTGGGAACATTTTCTAATATATAGTATAGATAAAAATAAACAAGAAGAGAAGTTTTCAGTATTTAATATGGGGAAAACCTAAAATTTTTTATTTAATCAATCTCCTGATATAGGATTTGGAAAAATTTTTCTCTGGCAAACATCTCATTCCACGGATCATGACCACATTTTTCTAGCAAATGAAATGATATATTCTCCATTACTTCAGATAAAGGCTCCCTAACTCCATCATAAGGTACTGGATCGTAATCACCATGAATCACTACAGTTGGACACTTTATATCTCTACCAAAGTTTAATAAGGCTCCACTACGCCTTAAACGTGCAGCTTCAGTCCAAACAGATTTGTATATATCGAACTGAGTCTCAATGGTAGTTGAGATAGATGAAATCGGAGCGAAGTTATCTGTTTTTTGAAAAAGTTGACCAAATTTTCCAAATATTTTATCTTTATTATTAATTGATGGATCCTCCAATTGATTTTGAATTAATTCTATTTGCTCCTTTTCTTTTTTTGTAAGGCGACTCATACGCTTTTGCATCATCTCCTCCACAAATCTTTCCTCAAAAGGCCCACTTGAAACCAATATGAGCTTCTTAACTTTCTGGGGAAATTTAGCTGCATATAAAAATCCAAGCCATGCCCCCCAAGACCAACCAATTACAATCAGCGGTGTTTGAGCATAATTTTCTATTCTTTTATTTAACTCCGCAATTTGCCCTTGTACTGAATTCTCGCTTTGATAAGGTTCCATAACCCCATATTTTGAAGAAAGTTCTTCTGCTATTGGTGCCGCAGACCCTGGAGCTCCTGGGCCTCCATGTAAAACTACTATTTCATAAGGGGATTTTCCATATTTCTTAATATTTTTCATAAGTCCTTAACGTAAATATTTTATTATTTGCTTTCCAAGTTTATTCCTAGCTATTCTATATTAATATCAATAAAAGATTGTCTACCCAGCTTTCTTAGAATTTATTAGCCTTATTATTCATCAACATTTATAGAATATAAATTCAGATGACCAAAGAATTATCTAATCGAACCTCCTAATTAACATAAAAAGAGGCTGAGCGGGACCAAGCGGGCTCGAACCGCCAACCTCTCGCGTGACAGGCGAGTGCTCTAGCCAATTGAGCTATGATCCCGCTCAGCCTCTATGTCTGAGCGTACTATTCTGTTTTCAAATAACTATTTCGCTCAACAATTTTATCAAAAATTGTTCAAATAATCGACTTTTTCCCCAATTTTCTATTCTATATGCTTTTCAGTATATGCTGACGAGAGGATTTGAACCTCCACAGGATTTCTCCCACTACCCCCTCAAGGTAGCGCGTCTACCGATTCCGCCACGTCAGCGAAGTATCTCTAGATAACTCTTACCTTCCATTACTCAGGCTAATACAGAATAATTAACTAAAAAATGCATCTGGAGGGACTCGAACCCCCAACCTGCGGTTCCGAAGACCGACGCTCTATCCAATTGAGCTACAGATGCAGGAACTTTAATTATCAATTATACCAAATAGAAAGGAGAGATAATTATTTGTTTTGAAAAAATATTATACAATCATGTATTGTCTTCTTCATTAGTTCAAATGGGGTTGAAAGTATTTTCCTAATATTTCGGAAATAATTCCGTCCTAAAACATACTCATCATCATACCCCTTAATCTGTACAATATCAAAACGAGGTTTTTTTCCCTTAATTTTGATACCTTCCTTCAATTCATACTTAACTCTTTTTTGATTTTTTACTGACTTTTTTGTAGCTAGAATTTGCCCCCCTTTTGCTGTCTCCTGAATATGTGCAGCTCTATTTACTACTCTACCCAGAACTGTATATTTCTTCGAACCTGGCCCTCCAATTACTCCTTCAAGAACATTCCCACTATCAAGACCTATTCCCAAGCCTAAACTAAATTTTTTTAGATATGAATTTATTTTTTTATTAAAATCCACGGAAAACTTAATAGCATCAGATATTTCATCAAAAAAAGTAACAAATTCATCAGCGATAAATTCTGGTTTATACCCTTGATATTGATAGACATATTCCTCTACTAAGGTATAAAATTTTTCTAAAACTTCTAACACAAGCTTAATATCGTGTTTATTTGAAAAAGAAGTAAATCCTCGTATATCTCCAAAAACAATAGTTCTTCTTCTTTGCATCAAAATCATGTCGCCATTAAGCAAATTATTTTTAATAACTTGTTTATCTATACTCCAATTGCTTATCTCTTCTAACTTATTACCAGTATAAGCAATCAAAGAACTTCTTGTTATTAATATAGAATGTGACAATAAATAACTAAATATGAATATTGATAAATTAATAAGTAAATAAAATATCGATGCCCTAATATTAAAAGAAAAAACATTAGATTCAGGAAAAAAACCAAATACATCCTTATTACTTATTAATAGAAAAAAGGAGAGTAAAAAAAACCAACAAATTCTATGAATTTGGAATAAAAAATATATAATTCCTTTTAATACTGGCTTGGTTGTTTGTATAAAATACTCTGTACTGGCTGCAATTAAAGAATATCCACCCAATACAAACAAAAAAAGAAGTAGATAATTATTGATCTCTCCACTTAAAATTATTCCTATGCCACAAAAAAATATTATACTTGTATTGGCAATCAACTTGGAATATTTTCTATTAAACAGATCGATAACTTGCTTAAATATAATACCTAATAGAAATGATAATAATACTAATAGAGGTTTATTATGCGAAGGATATAGAATAATAAAAAGATACAAGCCAAATATGAAAAACAGTTGTAAATTCTTTGAAAAAAACTCCCAAAAAAATCTATAAACTATACGCTCTCGTAATAAAGTGCTCTGCATTTTCTGTCCTAAATTTAATTTACTTTCTTTATTATTCTAGATCTTTTCTCTAGTTAAATCAACTTATAAGTTTAGTTATATTGCTAGTATATATCTTCATTAATTTTATCTCCTTTTTTAATTAATAACCCATTATTTCATTTACTATTAACTATACATCTTACAGTCGGATATTCTGCATTCGAGTAACCTTGAGCCCAAGTCACAATACAACTATCATATGTGCTACCATCTGAATGGTCTTGAACTCAAAATACCTATCTTGTAGAAGTATTGGATTGTATTAATTTTGGAGCAACTTTTACTATCTTACTGCTATTCACTCCCGTATTCACAATTCATACGAAAATTGTTCTTATTATGATGTTATTATTTTTTATTACAAGTATTGATTAAAATAGAATAAGAACAACTATATTTATACTTTTAGATGATTAGAATATTATCCCAGCATATCCTATAACTTATACTTTTCGTATTGCATCAATTAAAATCAGAAATATAACAGTTGAAGAAAGCGAGGTACGAGACTCGAACTCGCGTCGTCTCCTTGGGAAGGAGATGTACTACCCCTGTACTAACCTCGCATACAGAATGAAATCAATAAAAGCGGTAAATATATTTAATAAAAACAATAACTAAAATTTATCCTCATACTCTTTCCTTGATTTCTTCTTCCTCTTTTTCTCTATTTTCCTCTTCTCATATTTATCAAAATATGCAACTATGTATTTTCCTCCTACCTTCTTAAAATTAAACCACATCTTCTCTACCAAGTCCAGCCTATATGCTAGTACTCCTACTATTACCAACAATATCGAAAATATTATCAGATCTATCTCATCTCCTACTATTGCTGTTGGCGGTAATTCACATAAATCTTCACATTCATGATCTATGCAGTATGGTAAAAC
>WJKM01000003.1 GCA_014729085.1 Candidatus Dojkabacteria bacterium
GTCTGCAACATTTCCAAGATTCAGAAAACTTTATGAAGCGATGAGGATTGGTATAGAGAACGGAAAGTCTTTTGGAACAATTTTTCAGGAATATAAACACAGTAAGAAAGCAATTCCAAGCCATATTCAACATATGATTGCTGCAGCCGAAAAATCAGGACTTTTAGAAAAAACTTTAAAGAAAATATCAAAAGTATACGAAGAAAAAATCGATATTCTTACTAAAAATTTAACAGTACTAATGGAACCCCTAATGTTAGTTATTGTATGGGCAGGGGTTGTCATTTTAGCTTTAGCGGTTATTACTCCAATATATGGCTTAATAGGTAATTTAAGCAGTGTTGGTAAAAATGCTCCCGCTCCTACTACAGCTCCAAAAGACTCAGCTGCACAGGAAGAACAAAAAAATAAAGTTAAAAAGCTTCAGGTAATGAAATTTCCGAACGAAAAAATAAATATTATGAGTCAAAGATCTTTTTATTCCGATGTACTTATGGAGGCTGAACCTAAACAGATTTTTGAGTATGTAATCGAAAAAGAGGGTTGGTATAAAGTAAAACTTGAAGGTGTCGATCCACCCGAAGGAGGTAGAGAGTTACCAGAGTATGGGTGGATTCAGCGGAAGTATATAATTCTTTTAAGTTAATTTTTGAAAATTAAGTGATAGAAAAAAAGATATATTGGTCAAAAGGTGCAACATTAGTAGAAATTCTATTAACTGTAAGTTTAATTACAGTATTTAGTGCTGTAGCTATTGTAATATATCAAACTTTTTGGGCAAAAAATGATTTGGATATTACAACTGACAAAATAGTTCTAAGCTTAAGAAGAGCTCAAGTTTTAGCTCAAGGTGGTTTCGAAGATTCTAGCTGGGGGGTGCATGTGGAGGAAGGTAAAGTTCAAATTTTTCAGGGACCATATGCTTCGGGAATTTTATTGGATAATGGAGAGATGATTTTTGCAGAGAATATTGAACTTGGAGGACCAAGTGAAATAGTTTTTACAAAAATGACAGGTGAACCTAGTCCAGCTGGAACTGTGACATTAACTGGCTCGAATAACGAAACGAGGGAAATTACAATTAATAGTATTGGCGTAATTGATTATTAGTTTGAATTTATTATTATTTATTCAATGGCTAAAACTAATATTAAGTTTGAAAATTTTTACAATCAAGGATTTACATTAATTGAGGTATTACTTTCCATTTTATTATTTTCCATATTTTTAGTAGGATTTGTAGGTGTTTTAATTTATATGCTTAAGACCAGTTTGATCAGCGGTGATTATGAACGTGCAGTTGTTCTTGCAGAGGAAGGCCTTGAAGCAACCTTGAGCATTAGAGACGAAAATTATCCATTGCTGGTTGAGGGTACACATGGTTTAACAATAATGCAAAATAAATGGGCGCTATCAGGTTCGGGAGACATAATTGATGAATATAATAGAGAGATTATTATAGAAGAGATTGATACGTCAACAAGGAAAGTAACTTCGAGAGTTATTTGGGATAAAAGTGGAAGAGATGGGGAGCTCGAACTTGTAACTTATATGTCTGATTGGGTTACTACTCCAGGGGAAGATCCAGGAGGAGCAGGAGGTGGAAAAGAAGAATGGTGCAATCCTGGATTGTCTGTTGAAACCTTAGATTTACCTAAAAACGGTATGGCATTGGCACTTACTGCAATAGAAGGTAAAGCTTTTGCAGGAACAGGAGAAAACGCCTCGGGTGTCTCTTTAGCTTATATTACAATTACAGATACCGATCCACCAGATGCAGAAATTCAAGGAATAGTTGATGGCTACAAGACCAATGATGTTTTTGGCACTGAGGATTATATGTATATTGGAACAGATACAAATAAAGCTGAAGTTGCAATTATTGAGGAGTCTACTCTTACAGAGGTGGGATATTTTGATGCAAATGGAAATGATGATGCCCGAGCTGTATTTGTAGTAGGGAATGTAGGATATATGATTCATGGGTCCCATTTGAGACTTTTTGATTTAACATCTAAGAGTGGTTCAAGAAGTGAGATAGACAACATAAGTACAGAAGGTCCAGCGTCTAATTTATTTGTTCTTGGTGGATATGCATATATTACTCTGGAGGGATCATCTAATGAGCTTCAAATAGTAGATGTTTCAAATCCTAATGACATTGCTATAGTTGGACAATCAAATCTAGGTTCTCAAGATGGAGTTGACGTGCACGTTAGTCCTTCTGGAACCAGAGCTTATGTTGCTACCGCTCATTCGACAACAGCACCTGAGTTTCATGTTATAGATACAAGCTCCAAAAATGGCAATAGACCTGTAATTGGAACTTATGATACAGGCGATATGGATCCCAAAGGTGTGCGTATTTTTCCTGGTAGTGTTGGGATTATTGTAGGACATGGTGGAGAAGAATACCAGGTCATGGATATTGAGGACGAAACAGATATTATTGAATGTGGTTTTGTTGAAGTAGACACTGGAATTAACGCTGTAGATGCTATTGTCGAAGCAGATAATGATGCATACGCTTATATTTTAACAAGGGATTCAAATTCAGAATTTCAAATAGTAGAAGGTGGAAGTGGTGGATCTTCAGGAGGAGGCGGAGGTGGTTCGGGCGAAGGAAGTGTTTTAATATTACGTAGAGATTAATGAATAGTAGAATGATAAAAAAACAATTAAATAAGGGATATACATTTATTGAAATTCTTCTGTATATTAGTATTTCGACTACAGTACTTTTAATTATTGTTGTAATATTTGTTATTCTACAGCAAAATCGTTGGAGAGCACGGGCACGCAATGAGGTTGACCATCAAGGTGCCCAAGTAATACAAATTTTAAGCCAAAAAATCAGGAGTTCAAGAGGAATATTTACACCTTCTCAAGGAGCAAGTGGGGATATTCTAACTCTAACGAGTTTTGATATTGAAAAAAATCCAACTGTAGTAGAACTTATCGATGATAAGCTTACTCTTACTGAAGGAAGTGGTGAGACAATTGACATGACCAATTCAAGAGTGGAAGTTTCTGAAGTACTGTTTAGAAATTTGTCTGGAGATAATACTCCTGGAAATGTAAGAATATTTTTAACCTTATCTCATAAAAATGAAATTGGATTAAGTGAACTTGAATACACAAAGACTTTTTATGGAAATGCTTGCCCAAGATAATTTAGTTTGTTGAGGATTAATATGAAAAAGTATAAATACCAGAAAGGATACATTGCTTTGATTTCTGTACTAGTACTTGGCTTTGTCGGACTTACGATTACAGTTTCCTATATGTTGCTTGGTCTTAATTCTTCTGAGATGAGTCTTGAGATTGTAAAAGGAAGTAAAGCAAGGGCTTTAGCAAATGCATGCGGGGAAGTTGCTTTAAAAAATTTAAAGCAAGATATTAGCTATTCGGGAGATGAGACAATCAACCTAGGGGATGGTTTTTGTGAGATTTACCCTATTGAAATAAATGGGACAACACGTATTATTAAAGTAGAAGGCAATATAGATGGAGTCGTTCGAAGGGTTAAGATCGAGTTGAACGAAATAAATCCAGATGTTTTGGAAAGTTTGTGGCAAGAAGTGGATGAATTTTAAAAAAACAAGCCTACAATATATATCCTGTATATCAATTGCTTGACTTTTAAATATCTATATAATAGATTGAAAGTGTTGAAAGAAAAATGAAATCCAAAATTATGGAAATGGCTTTCAACTATTTTACATTTTATATTACTTAAATATGTTAAATGCCTTACGCAAAAACTACAAAAAAGGATTTACTTTGCTAGAAATTCTTTTAGTAGTTGCAGCTCTCGCAATCTTAGCTGGAATTGTTATCTTGGCTATTAATCCAGGTAAACAGCTTGCAGAAACCAGAAACGCACAAAGGTTTCAGGATGTAAACACTATCCTGAATGCTGTGTACCAATGGTCACTAGATAATAATGGTACTCTTCCATCAACAATTACAACAACGGCAACGGAGATTTGTGCAACTGGGACATCAGATTGTACTGGATTGATTGATCTTTCAGCATTAACATCAACAGGAGTATATTTAGTAGCTATTCCTGAAGATCCCCAAGCAACTGGAAATGGTGCAGGATATGGAATTGTTAGAGACGCGAATAATAGAATAACGGTTATGGCATCAGGAGCGGAACTGGGTGAGAGTATTAGGGTTACACGATAAAATAATTTTATTTTATTAATTTATATTTTATTAATTTTTATAATGTTAAAAACATTAAAGAAGAATTATAAAAAAGGATTTACTTTACTTGAAATCCTTTTGGTAGTAGCAGCTTTGGCAATACTTGCAGGTATAGTTATCTTGGCTATTAATCCAGGAAAGCAGCTTGCAGAGACCAGAAATGCACAAAGACGACAGGATGTTAACACTATTTTAAACGCTGTATATCAGTGGTCACTAGATAATAATGGTACCCTTCCAGCAACCATTACCACAACAGCAACAGAGATATGTGCCTCAGACGCATCAGACTGTACAGGATACATTGACCTTTCAGCTTTAACATCAACAGGAGTATATTTGGTAGCAATTCCTGAAGATCCCCAAGCAACTGGAAATGGTGCAGGATATGGAATAATGCGTGATGCAAATAACAGAATAACAGTAATGGCATCAGGAGCAGAGTTAGGAGAGACGATTAGAGTAACACGATAGG
Organism: Candidatus Dojkabacteria bacterium; assembly: GCA_014729085.1. GTDB lineage: Bacteria > Patescibacteriota > Dojkabacteria > B142 > WJKM01 > WJKM01. The sequence continues at coordinate 4,691 of WJKM01000003.1, forward strand.
TTTTGATTTTGAAATTAAATATATTTCAAGTAATAATAGTTGAAAGGAATCATCTATTTTCCTAATGGTTTATAGATGCCGAATTTCAACTATTTTATTTTTTATTTCGAAAAACAATATGCTCACAAATTACGCACAAAAAAAGAAAAATAATAGACTCAAAGATCATAGAGGATTTACTCTACTTGAAATTCTTTTGGTGGTAGCAGCTTTGGCAATACTTGCCGGTATCGTTATTCTTGCGATTAATCCGGGAAGACAACTTGCAGAAGCGAGAAATGCTCAAAGAAGAGCAGATACAAGAGAGTTATTAAATGCAATCTATCAAGCATCTATCGATACAAATGGTGCATTACCAAGTACCATAACATCTACTCCTACAGAGATTTGTGGAACAGGAGTGAGTGATTGTACTGGCTATATAGATTTATCAGAACTTACAAATAACGGTGTTTACCTAGTAAGCATTCCTGAAGATCCTCAGAATAGTGATCCTACAGGTACAGGATATGGAGTTGTTAAGGATATAAATAATAGGGTGACGGTAATGGCATCAGGAGCAGAGTTAGGAGAGGTAATTCGATTTACTAGATAATTATATAAATATGAAAAGACGTAATTCACTTAATAATAGTGGAGTTTTAGTCTATTTGATCTGTTTACTTGGACTTGTTTTTTTATACTTTCTATTTCGGGATGTAGATTGGAATGTAACAACTTCTCTTAATACAATTATTGATATTAATTCCGTTTTAATACCTCTAATTGTTTCAGTCCTAGTACTTGTTCGTTTCCCATCCAAAAAGAATTATATATTTTTGTTTATTGGGATTGGATTTTTAGGTGCAACGATTCTGGATGCTTATGACTCGATCATGACTACCATGGTACTTGAGGAGTTACCGGAAAGCCAATACGGAAGTTTTTTTACCTGGGGTTGGTTTGCATCCAGACTTTTTCTTTCAGTTTTTATTTTTCTAAGTTATGTTCTTACTGAACTTAGAAAAATTCATGGTAAGGTTGCTGAAGTATCTGAGCCAGTTGTATATGCACTTGGTTGGATTCTCCTTCTTGCAGCGTTTATTTTTTTGGGTTTTGTGGATTTTCCACAGGCATATATTTATACATCTGTAGTTTCGAGACCGTATGAACTTTTAGCAGGAATGTTTTTTCTTCTTTCCTTTATCGGATATCTAAAAAAAGGAGATTGGCGTAACAGTAATTTTGAATTTTGGGTAATAATCTCCTTACTCATAAGTTTTATGGGACAAGTTATGTTTATGGCTTTCTCAAAGGAACTTTTTGATCCAATGTATTATCTTGCAGAACTTGCAAAAATCATAAGTTACCTTGTTGTATTAGTCGCCATTATTGCAGATGTCTTTACTCTATTTAAAGAAGCTGTACGAAATGAAAAAAGGTTGGAAATTCAGAATATAAAGCTTCGAAGTGCAATGAATGAACTGGAGGCTAAGAGCCATAAGTTAATGCTGAATATGGAAAAAATTAAAAAGCAATCCGAAGAACTCAAAAGGCTTCATCTTGTTGTGGAAAATACTTCCGATCATATAATAATTACAGATAATGAAGGTACTATATTATATGCAAATAAAGCAGCTGTTCAAATTTCCGGATATACTAAAGAAGAAATTATCTTTAGTAATCCTAAACTTTGGGGGGGGAGGATGCCTACCCAATATTATGAGGATTTGTGGGATACCATAAAGATCAAGAAGAAAGAATATACTGGGGAATTTGTAAATAGAAAAAAGAACGGAGAAATTTTTATTGAAGAAATAACAATAACTCCAATTCTGGATGATAATAATAATGTTCAGTATTTTGTAGCAATAGGTAGGGATGTAACTCAATTCAAAGCAATAGAAAATGTCAAAAGTGAGTTTATCTCTTTAGTTTCACATCAGTTAAAAACTCCAATTAGTACTATCAGGTGGTATACAGAAGCAATGATTCAAGGAGATATGGGTGATATGAGTGATTTACAAAAGGAAGCTTTGCAAACAGTTTATAGTTCGAGTGCAAGAATGGCGAATTTGATTCAAATTTTCTTGCATGTATCTAAGATTGAAATGGGCTCATTTCGTTATGAACCTGAACCTTTAAATATTGCTGAGGAAATAAGAAAAGTAGAAAATAAACTTAAAGTAAATCTTGAAAGAAAGAATATGGAAGTTGAAATTAAAGAAGATGCTCAATTACCTTTAGTCGATTATGATGCAAATTTATTAGATGTAATAATACAAAATTTATTTTCCAATGCAATCAAGTATAGCGATGAAAATACCAAAATTGAAATTACAGTCAAAAAAATAGGGAATAATATTGAAATAATTATGAAAGATCAAGGCTGTGGAATTCCTCAAGATCAACATGCCAAAATTTTTTCAAAAATGTTTAGAGCAGATAATGCTAAGCAGATTGATCCTAATGGTACCGGCCTTGGTTTGTATATAGTTAAGAAGATATTGGATAAAACAGGAGGAGAAATAGCATTTAAATCTGAAGAAGATGTAGGAACGACATTTTTCATCAAACTTCCTATCCGTAGGAAGAGTGATAAGATTAGAGAGCTAAAGGAGGGAATTTAAAATGTAGATTTGAAGACTAATTAGGTGATATTAATTGTTTTAGTTTTTGAATATATAAGTGTTTATTAATCCTCGCGGGTTCGAATCCTTCCTCGCAATGGTCTTCGTTTTCAATCAGAATGAAATCATTCTGTTCCCAATTGCCTGCATAGATTTGATCTAAATATGGCTTAACAAAAGCTTCATATCCAGGATAAACTGTAGATTTGATTTGTTCTGCACATTCTCCTCTGGTCCGTCCTCTTTCATTTATATCCCTTTCTATTCTTCTTGTAATGCACTCATCCCATGAGGCATTTACAGCAAGTAGCATATCGGCGAGATCACCTAGAGTATGTGCAGTCATAATACCTGAAACGATTATTACAGGGCTTGGAGAAATTTCTTCAAAATCATTTTCAATACGGCTATGAGTTGTAAAATCGTACAGAGGTTTTCTTATAACAAATCCATTTTTGAGAAGATCTATGTGGTGTCTAAGCAGATCCCAGTCGACAGAGTTTGGATGGTCATAATTATTAAGGTAATATTTCGATTCTAGTTCTTCATTCTCTCCTCCTGGACCATAGTAACAGTCCGAAGAAAGATGGGTCACTTTTGCCCCAAATTCTTTTTCGATTTCTTCTACCACTATATCCTTGCCTGCCCCACTTGGGCCAAAAAGGACAACAATACTTGGATCATAGTTGGAATCTTCCGTTTGTTCAACAGGTTCCCAAAGATGCTGCCATTTAGGTGAATATCTTTCTTTTTGAAGAAAAGTTAATGCTGATTCAGACTCGGTTTCTAGTACAACTCCTTGCGAATCCCCTAACCTCATCCATTCTTCTGGATTTACAGTTGGAAGATGTTGTATTCTTTCATGTTCCATTAGAATTTAATATGGGATTATGTTCGATATGGATTATATCATGTAGACTTATATAATATAAATATATTAATAATATAAATTTTATTTCTTCTGTATGAAGTTTTGATATAATATTGAAGCTCTTTTGAAAATGAAGTAAAGGTGTACAATAATGCTTTAAGGAAATCTATGTAGGACAAGAAAAAACAAGCATTATTGTATCTAGAAATGGGAAGTAAGAAATACATAAAAACGAAAATATTTTGCACCTTCGGTAAACCTACGGTGAGATATAACAAAATTTAATACTTTTACTGCACTTCGTTTGCAAAAATAAAGCATTAATAATGCGGGATCGTCTAATGGTAGGACAAAGGCCTTTGAAGCCTTCGATCTTGGTTCGAATCCAAGTCCCGCAATGTAATGAACACCAATTTCCCACCACGTGAAAGTGTAGAAAGCATAGGAAAAATAAGGCCTATTCGGTTCGAGCGAAATTCAGATGTTTTACGTTCAGTTATGTAATAGCCTACCCCATTGATTTTTTATGGTTCGATGTACAATAGAGGTTGCATCACATTTGCAATTACTATTATTTTCCGAAATATCGATTCGATCCACCTAATAAAAACGTTTCTTGATTATTCAGGTTTTACTTCATTGTCGACAATATTCTCTTTAACCCACTTATCAAAGTGTTTCCCATGTATTTTCTTTTTCTTCCTGTAGAACTCCTCAATTACCTTTCCAAATGCGATGAGATTATCGGCAATAGTCGAGACCTCTTTATCTGAAAGGTTGCGGCCGTAGCGAGGCTCGAAGATATGGCGCAGATAGCCGAGATACACCTTGCTATATAGCTTGTCGTGTTTTTGCATGAAATTAGTATTAAAAAGTTATTGCTCCAATTTTACAAATGACATTTATAAGAAGTTTTGAGATAATTGGTTCATTCAAATAACAAAAGGAAAATGGACGATAAAAATCTACCAAAAGCCCAAACTTATTACGACAAACAAATAAATTGGATGATAAATGATTTGGTCAAATCAAATGGTGTTGATGCTAACTACTTGGTTGCTCTTGGATGTATTGTTTACACAGAAATAATCGGGCGTTTTTTACCAAAGCTAGATCATGAGAGAGGTCTTTCACAGAATAAAAGAGCAAGATTTTATAGATGTTTGTACAGACTTAAATCCAGCAATGAGCTTATGCAATTCAACGATTGGCTGAAAAAAGAAACTGGGAGTAAGGAGATTTATGATCTCAGGAATAGCATGGCACATCGATATAGTCCATCTGTAAGCAAAAAAGAAAACAATGGTCAGGTAACATTGTTTCTACCATCACTTGTTGCAAAACATGGAATTAGTAAAGATCCTGTTACAAAAGAAAAAGGTAGAACGGCTCCAATATTTTTCGATTTTGAAAAAGGAAGAATTGTAGTTGCAGTGGGCAACTATATTGATGAATTGAAAGAAGCTACCTCAGAATTCTATGAGTTAACCTTTAAGCAAGATGTTGAGGAATATAAATACTCCGCAATTGAAGGGATTAAATATTTAGAACAAGATCAATAAGCATGACCAGATATAAACAAGTACAGAATTTGATTAAGAATTCAAAAAAGAAACTTACTTCTATTGAAGATTTGTACAATAAATCGCTAAAAGGAAAAGATATTGATCCAGATCTACAAATAGAAATCAAAAACTTACTTGAGAATCTAAGATCCTGTCTTGACTATGTAGCACGAGATATCGCGAGTGATGTATTATCGCTTTCTGATGAATCGAAGGTGTACTTTCCAATAGTTTCACCGGACAAAGATAAAAGTTCGTTTGAAGGTGCGATCAGTAGAAACCTACCAAGGTTAGAGGTTAAAAACATTGCTATCTTTAACTTGTTAGAGTCGTATCAACCATATAAAGAAGGATATGATTGGTTAGGAAAGTTTGCAGATATTACATCAAAACTTAAACATATGGAGTTAATCCCCCAGAAGAAAACGGAACAAACACGGATATCAAGTGAGAACAATACTTCAAGTAGCAAAGTGAGTTGGGATCCAAATAGTGTCAAGTTTGGAAACGGTGTTTATATCAATCAAGCTTACGTTAATCCAACAACTCAACTCCCAGTTAGGCATCCTAATAATGTTGTAAGGAAGGAAATCTGGGTTAGTTTTTTGTTTGACGGACATGATGTTTCAGTTTTACCATTTCTTAAACAATGCTTGAACGGCGTTGAGAAAATAACTGAGACTTTATATAAATCATTAGATAATTGATATATGAACAAAGATGAACTTACAATTATCCCACGAATACTTGAATTCTTTAATTTAGGGGATTTACTTAGAACTGAGCCAGCAAAAAGTGGAATCTCCAATCATAATTATCTTGCTGAAACGACGATAGGCGAATATTTTATCAAGTTTGTGATTAACCAAAGCGTTGAGTCTCTTCAAAATGATTTATATATACAAAAACAGCTTAAAAAATCGGGAGTGAATAGCCCAACCTATATGTTTAACGATAAAAATCAACATCTATATAGTGATGAGCAGTTCAGGGTCGTTGTGTCAAAAAGAATAGTTGGAGAATCTCCCCGCAAAATTAACGAGAATTTAGCACACGACTTTGGTGAAATACTCGGAAAATTTCACCTTTCCGTTAAAAAATTACCAAACCCAAATGAAAAGGGTCTTATGAATCCTAAAGTGTCGAAAATATCATCATCGATTTTTGATACCGATTTGCCAGTAGGTACTATTCATGGTGATTTCTATTCCGGAAATGCACTTGTTGATATCAAGACTAAGTCTAAAATAGTTGCAATGCTCGATTTCGAAGAAGCTGGGGAAAATGTACTAATCATTGATCTAGCTTTGACTGTAATGGGTGTTTGTTCAAAAAACGCTGACTCAGTAGATCTTGATCTAATCAAAAACACGATATCTGGATACGAGAATGCTAGAAAAATGAGTAAGCATGAAAAGGATCATTTTGATGAAGCCATCAATTACGCAGCGTCGACCTGGATAAAATGGTTTTCAGAGAACGACTACAAGAAATATGCAATAAGGCATAAAAATAAAGTGAAGTCGTATAACTCAATAAAAGATGAATTACTAACTTGGCTGAAAAATCATTAGGTTCGAACCTTGTCCGATTCCCCCTCGACTTGCAAGAAATGTAGTTATAACAAGGATTCTCAGGCGTACAACTAACGTTAAAATCGAAAAAGTACACAAAACACTGTTACAGAGGGTATTTTTAAGAAAATGACAGTCTGAGCAATAAATTGACACATTTACACTTAAAAGTGAATTTTGAAGTTGATGATTTTCAAGCATAAGAATAATCTAACAACTTTAAGTTGAAATCTGACCGCCAATCAAACGAAACCTTTGGTATAATAATCTCAGCGGTGGGATGGCCATAGAAAAAGGTTCGAACCTTGTCCAATTCCCCCAATGGTTCGATAGGGGGAATTGGACATTACCTGAAACTTAATTAGTTAGATTATGGTTCGAGCTACTATTTATCAACACTTGTCGTAGAAATCAATCTCGAGCTAATGGTGTCTCGAATTCTCATTTGATGTTTATTTTGCGTTGATCTATGAATATAAAGACATATACAAATATTGAGCCAAACAAATCTGTTACACTCTTACAGTTCCAAAAGGATATTGGGAGGTATGACCTGACAAGCACCCTTATGTCCTTGCAACGCCTTTCTGCACTAATGTCAAATCAAGTCTGGGTAAATCTTAACCTTGAGTTTGAATTTTTCAGCAATCCTAAGATAGTAAAATCCATCCTGCTTTCAAGAGATTTTGTTTCATTTGCAGCAAAACAGGCAATCCTATCATGCAGTGATTCTGATATGCATTACAACGATTTAGATCTGGTAAATCTTGTCTACAATTATGGGAATCTGGATATTGATTTAGGACATACTAACCCTGAATCGAAAGACTCATGGTTGACTCTTCTTCGCGGTGCAAATCAACAGTGGCACTATCTCAGGCTTCCATATATGGTTGTTGGAAGATATGTTTACTTGTTAGATAAAATTCGAGAGTTAAACAAAGGATTCTATAAGGAGATAAAAAGTATAAATGGCTTAGATCTTGAAGACATCTTCTATATTGGGGTGCTTATTTTTTCTGGTTATATCAATCCCCGTGAAAATTTTTTGCCGTATTTTGATTTGAACAGATATATAAATACTGATGTAGAGAAGTGGAAACAAATACTAACCAAAGAAAAAATCGAAAAGTTTCTTGATATTTTTACGACTAAACCCGAATCCTTTAAAAAAGTAAATGAAAAATTTGAACTGAAAAATGTACTTCTGAAGAAATTCGAGTTTAATCCTCTAAAGAGATATCCTGTAATAAAAACTGACTCATCAAGAAGTGAAGAGATGTACATAATTCCTTCATTACCGGATTTTATATACGCCTGCTTTGAGGGAATCTATTATGTAATGTTGGATACTTTAGATGACAAGAAAAAAGATAAATTATTTGAGACCTTTGGAAAAGCTTTTGAGGAATATACTGGTGACTTACTCCAATATAATAACGTAGATCTTTTTTCGAGAGCCGAGTTAGTCAAAGAGAGGTGTTATACAGTATCCAAGAAGTCATGGAAAAGTGCAGACTGGATACTCGTATCAGAAAACATTATTGTTCAAATTGAGTGTAAAAAACGAAAGCTAGACAATTACTCCAGAGCTGGTGTACAGCATGACAAAGATTATGGGATTGATTCATTTCTCAAGGATACGGCAGGTCAACTAGATAAATTAGACGAGAAAGCGAGTCATATAAAGGATGGCTTAGTTGGAGATATTAAGTATCAAAATCAGAAATTCTTAAACATCATTGTGTACCTAGATGAGATGTTCACCATAGATAAATATGGTAGGTCAACCATAGAGGAGAATATGGAAAGTAATGGTAAAAAAACCAACTTTCACATTGTCGGTTGCTATGAGTTCGAGTTGATCTGTGAATATGTAAGAAGAAATAGTATCGATTTCTCAACTGCCGTAGAGGATATTCTTGGGGACAGATCAGATGGAATTAAATCAATAAAAATGCTTGACGATATATTTCAAAGTTTCTTTTCTCGAATAAGATAGGTTAACAGTAATTATGCACTTAATCAGAGGAATAATCAGTACAACACATCTTGACAGACATTATGAACGGATGTCAAAAGAATGCCTAGAAGACATGGCACGTCAAATTAATGAGAAATATATTCCCTTTAGATGGAATCATCAGGAAGATCTCAATCCCGGCGTTGTTTTATGTGGGAAAGTATTCAAATTGAATGATGGTGAATCAGCACTTATTGCAGTTATTGGGTGGTTTGAATCAGAGAAAGAAAAACATGAATATGTGTATGGAAAACCCAATACTGAATATGTGAAATATTTAGATGAAATTGGGGATATTGGTGAGTTTAAAGACAAACTTTGCGGGGAAAAAGTTGAATTACCATCCAAAATCTCAATATGTGATCTACTTAGGATACATCTCGATTCTTCGAAAGTTCTTAAAGATGGTAGTTTGATCAAAATTAAAAGATATATTGCCACTGTAGATGATCTCATGATTATTGTTCAAACAGGAGATCATCTCCCTCGCCATTTCCATGTAAAATCAAAACAACGAGGAATAGATGCAAGATTTAACCTTAACACTCTTGAGCTTATTAATATGAAAAAAGGTCAAATCAAAAGTAAGGATATTAAAAAGATTAAAGATTTCTTCGAGACCAACTCCTCAATGTTACAGAAACTCAAAGATGAAGGTGATCGGATCTATAAATGTACAGGGACTTGAGACTGGAGATGTTTACTAATCAGTTCGAACTTTGTACAAGACACCCTCAGCTATCAAAAAACACTATTAAATAGCAGTTTTTATACCGTACAAGAGACCTCAAAACAACAAATCCTATTATGACAGTATTTTTGTACAAAGGATAGAAATCATACACCTGGATCGCTCCGGTAGAGAAAATAACGAATCCAGAAAAACATCATTCTACTCATACTCACAGAACAACAACTTCTTCTCATAATTTTCTATCCAATCCCACGAAACCTTTGGTATAATGATTTCAGCGGTGGGATGGTCATAGAAAAAGGTTCGAACCTTGTCCAAGTCCCGCAATTCGACGAGGTCATTGCAAACAATTCGGACATAAAAATTTTTACTCTACACCCTACTCTTCTTTAGTTAAATAAAAATATGAACGAATATACCCAATTGATAAATCATATCGGTATGCCTCACCTGAAATTTTTAAATAAAGGAATGCAGTGTTTAGTTTTTGAAGAATCAGAAGAAACTGTTATTAAAGTCTATGGTACTCAAATAGGTAAAAAAAATTTATATAGATTATTGGATTTTTATAAATCTTTGGATACTTCACAAGTAAATTTCAAAGTTCCTAAAATTAAGGAAATAAAAGAGATCAAAGAGAGGATTTTAGTTAGGGAGCAAAAGTTTCGAGGTGTCTCCTTAAATATAAATAGACTAAAAGAACTTGAAAAAAAAGAAATTGAGACTTTTCTTGCATCTTATGTTGATACACTTTTTCAGATTCAATATATTAAGTCCTCCTTCATTTCGAAAGCTGAGCCTTTAGATCTGTCCGGGAAGTTTTTTGAATATAGACAATATGTAGATTGGACAAATTTAATAATACATAATATGAACAGGAAATATGATGCAAATAGAGTGGAATTTGAGAAAGAGATCAGGGATATCAAACAACTGATGAAGTTGCTTACCAAAGAAATCAAAAAAATTGAGTTAAAAGAATATAAATTGATTCATGGAGACTATTTTCCGGCAAATCTTATGGTTAATTCGAATTTCAAGGTCACTGCTGTTCTTGATTTTGGAATACTTACTACACTAGGAGATCCTTTATTTGATATAGCTCTAGGTTGGCTTTTTTCCGATATGTATGATCAAATAAAAAGATTCCCGATCAAAGATTATGTAGGGAATTTGATTAGAAAAAGAATTGGAGATGGTAATTTTAAACGTTTAATTTTATATCTATTGATTTATTCACTTATTTCAGCTGATATGTATGGTACGGAGGATCAGGAGAGAGGTCATTTCAATTGGGCTATAGAAAACTTGAAAAACCGCGAATTTAGAAAATTACTTGTAGTTTGAAATGTTAAAGCAGGTTTCCTTACTAATAGAAACCTGCTTTTTGATATCTGCTATTTTATTATTAAACTTTTTCAATTCCAAGCTGCCATAGTATCATAGCTTTCTGCATATGCATTCTGTTTTCTGCTTGATCGAAGATTACTGAGTTATCGTGTTCTACAGCATCTCTACTAATTTCGTATCCAAGATGACAAGGCATGCAGTGCATAATTTTAGCTTCCGGTGCATATTTATCAATTATTTCTGCATTTAGCTGGTATGGTTTGAAGGTATCTATCCTTCTATCATATTCATCTTTGAAGCTATCCTTTACTGATCCGTCATCGTTGAAAAATTCCATATTTATCCAGGTGTCTGTATGAACATAATCTGCATCTTCAAGCGCTTCTTCCAAATCCAATATTTTTTTAACATTGCCTGTATCTTCTGCCTGTTTATCAAGGTCTTCATCAACTGAATCGGGATCAACTTCCGGTGCTGCTAGTACTACTTCTATACCTAGTTTTGCACACGCTAGTTTTAATGTATTCGAGACGTTATTTTCAATTCCAAGCCAAACGATTTTTTTCACATTTTCTATACCATCTGCATGTTCAGCCATTGTTAGTATATCACTTAGTGCTTGTGCTGGATGGTATTTTTCACTACAAGCGTCAATTACCGGGACGGCATCAAATGAAGCTGCTTTTTCTACATTTTCTGCTTTCTTTGCTCTATACATCAAAATATCAGCATATCTCATTACAGCTTGTATTTCATGTCCAAAATCAGTTTTTGAAAACTGACTTGTCCTTTTATCAAGAAAAATTGCATGTCCACCAAGTTCGGTCATGCCTGCTTCAAATGAGAGTCTAGTTCGTGTTGATGATTTTTCAAAAAACATAATCATTGTTTTTTGAGGGAGATAAGATTTCATCTCTCCTTTATTTCTCTTCTCTTTTAGTTTGATTGCCATGTCCAACATTTTGAGGATATCTTCTTTAGATTGCTCCTTGAGGGATATTATATGTCGCATGTTAATTTATATAAAAATTAAGATAAATACAGAAATTTATCTGTATACTACTCTTGTATCCATGTCCCATTTTGCATTTTGATTGCTTCACTGAAAGCTTTAGGACTTGTTACAAGAGCTTTACGGTTATTACCTTGTGATACAAATTGAATACAGGCTTCTATTTTAGGCTTCATACTTCCTTCGGCAAAATGATCTTCATTTAGATATTTTTGAGCTTCCTCGACGTTCATTTTGTCTATCGCCTTTTCATCTGTTTCCCCAAAATTTAGAAACACCTGGTCAACAGCAGTTAAAATTATTAAAGTATCCGCCTCAACCTTATGAGCCATAAGAGAAGCTGCCCTATCTTTGTCTATAACTGCATCTATTCCTGAGTACCCATCTTCGCTTTTAATAACTGGAATTCCTCCCCCACCTGAACAAACAACAAGATTTCCAGCTTCCAATGATTCTTGTATAAATTCAAGTTCTACAATATTTACCGGATTTGGAGAAGGTACAACTCTTCGGAATCCTCTTCCTGCATCTTCTTTTATTACGTAATCAGTGTTTGTTTTTAAATCATCTGCTTCATCTTTGCTATAAAATGGCCCTACAGGTTTTGTAGGATTCTCAAAAGCTGAGTCTCTTTCTGAAACCTCTACTTGAGTTACTAAAGTAGCAATTTCTTTCTTCTTGTTATTTTTAAGAAAAATATTTCTGATGGATTGTTGAATAAAGAACCCAATCTGTCCTTGGCTCATTGCTCCGCATACAAACATGGGCATTGGAGCTACTTGATCTTTAGCTGCTTCATTTTGAATTAATAAACTTCCGACTTGAGGTCCGTTTCCATGTGTAATTACTACTTCATTTGAATCATTTTGCAATAAGTCATATATATTTTCCATAGTTTTATATACATTATGGAATTGCTGTTTGAAAGTCCCCTCCTCTCCTTTATTTTGTATGGCATTGCCTCCAAGAGCTATTATGTATCGTTTTGTCATTTGTTGTTTTGATAAAAAATAATATTAAGTAAAACAATAAAAGTGAAAAAGTACAAAAAAGATATTTTAATTAAATTAGGTAGGAGCAGATATAGTTAGATAGTATGAATTTGAAAGAAAAAAACTGAAGTCTAAATGATGAATCATTACTTATGAAAATATTTAAATAGAATTCAGATCGAAAGTATCAAGAATATATCATAGATAAATAATTATATAAAGAGGAAACTAAGAGGATAAAAGACTAATTTGAAAACTAGAGAAATAGATTATTTTAATATGGGCTTATACTGCTATTTGTTATTAGAATCTTTGACTGGAGGCAAGACAATATCAAAGAAATTCTCTGCTGCTATATCCATAATTATCACGATCACAAGAATAATGATAGTACTTAGTTCAATTATTGTTCCGTCCATTACTTCTATGTCTTTGATTATTCCTGAAAATGGTTGATAAATAATTGAAGACAGAGCATAAACGAATCTAACTATTGAGCTTGAGATTGAAGCTTGGAATAGTCTAAATAAAAAACGGGAGATAAGAAGAAATTCTATAAATTTAAACATAGCATCTATTAAAGCAACGAGAATATCTCTGGATGATGAGTGTTTAAATGAAGAAAAAGATCGTTCAATAATTAGTGCAAAGATTATATAGCAGAAAGCAGCAATAATAGAATAAATTTCAATTATTGACTTTTCAAACTTAATACTTGGAAAAATTTCATCCCAAGGTCCAACAAAAATATCACTAAAGTGTAACCAAAATCTTACAAAAGGTACGGAGTGATTTATTGGTAAAAATTGCAAAAATAGTCTTATACAAATAATTGCAACAATTAATCCAAATATTCCATATACTAAAGCTCTAGCCTGTTTGATCATTTTATAAGATTGATTAAAATATAGAGTTTATTTTGGTAAGATCATGAAAAAACACTAAAAATACGGTTTTTTTGCGGTTTTTTTATCTTAAATTTGATATAATTATAATTGTTATCACATTTAATGTAAATCTACTGCTAGCTTTTATCTAATTATTGGATAAAGGTGGTAAATCATTTGGATGTGTAAATATCTCACTTTATTTTTTCAGGAAATATAATAATGGCAAATACTAGAAAAAAAACAATCAACACGGATAGTTATAAAAGAGTCGTTGAGGAAAATAAAGTACTTGATGAGATACTTGAAAAACTTAAAAATAAATATGATTTTCCTGTAGATAATTTATTAGAAGTAGGAACAGGTTTGGGGAATTTCTTAACAAAATTTCTTGTAGATAGCGAACGAACGAAAGATATTGGTAAATTTTATGCTATGGAGCCAGTAGATGAATTCTTCGAAGAATCTAAAAGACATGTTGTAAGACTGTCTCGAACAGATGCTGTAACCCAAGAGTTTTTTGGGGGCAATCCATTTGATGTGATTACATTTTCAATGGTTTATAATCATATCAAGCCTGATCAAAAGAAAAAATTCCTGAAAAACATTAAGAATAATTTTAAAGATGAAGGGAAATTGGTTGTGTTTGATATGTTTCTTCCTGAGTATGATGATGAAGATCATAAGAAGGAAATAGAAAAAGAGTTTTTAAGGGCACATATTGATTATTTTAAAAATCATGAGGGGGAATATTTAATGAATTATTTTACTAACGTTTTGAAGGGTGTTCATGAAGATTTTTGGGTTGGAAAATATAAAACTAGCTTGAAAGATTTTACAAAAATGCTTAAAAAGGTGGGATTTGAGAATATTGAAGTTGAACATCACAAAGGAGAGGGGAAAGCAGACTGGGAGAAGATGGGATACCATATAATTACTGCGGAGAAGAAATAATTACTAAAAGAATATGGTACCTAGACTTTGTTAGATAATTAAGTCTCGCTTTTAATAGGAAATACAATAATTAATGGATAGAACTCTAAGTGTATTTTCTATTTAAAATTCCACACTTGAAAAATTATCTATATTGTTAATTTATGGTTTCTGGATTTTCAATAATGGCAGGATAGATAAACGCGGAGCTGGAGCGGATATGTTGTGTACTTTCTCACTCACTCCAGAAGGACAGCAAAGATAAGCAGAATTATTCAAAGCACAGTTTGGTCTTCCGGTGAAAATCTCCACAAATCCAGCTTTTTTGAATTTTTAGTGAAAGTTGAGTTAGTTTCTTTCAAATTTGTGATTCTTTTTAGAATGTCATTGTAAATTTATTTTATAATGGAGGAAATTTGATTAAGAAAAATAATAAAGTCTAGATGAAAAAAATATTATCTAAAATTAAAAGAAAACTTCAAAGTAAACCTCAAATATTGCTTTTCTTATTTGTAACAGTTTTTGTAATAACAATGCTCTTTGCTGTTACTCTTGGATATAACTTATTAAATCAAGAAAAAAAGGAAGATGAAGCGGAAGTCATTCAAAAGGAAGTTAAAGAAGAAGAGGAGGAAGAGACAAAAGAAATTAAAATAGATTCAAAAAAGTTGCCTTTACCAGAAAATATTTCTTCAGAAATAAAGAAAGCTTTTGAAAACTGGAATACTGTAGGAAGTGTGGAATACAAATTTTTTTCAAGTGATGGAGATGAGGTATATGAGGTTGCGACTACAAGAATTGATTTTGTTGATAAAGAGGAAAAGACATATTTTAATGCAGATTACCTCTTTGATTCATCTGAATCTTATAAGTTAATTCGAGATGGTAATAAAGCTTTTTATACGTCACTAGATGGAGAGGTTTTGGAGAAAACAGAAGAATTTCCCTCAAAATATGTTTTTGTTAATGATTTGATTGTTAAGTTTGAAAATTGGTTTACCACAAGTTTAAATAAAGAGGATATTTTAATAAAAACTGAGGAGCTGGAATCAAATGGAGAAAAAGTTACGAAATATATATTTTCCAGTGATGTAGGACAGTCAGATATTAATTATTCTCAAATGAGTATAAGCATTGATGAGCAGTCAAATATTATGGAAATTGAATATCCTAATTTATATGCAAAGACTACTTATGAATTTAATAATTTTAATAAAGATTTTAATATTAGGAACGAGCAAAAATTTCAAAAAGTTCGTTTAATTAAGAGTTCAAGCTTTGAAGAAATACAAGATGCACTCAAAAAGTGGGAGAACTATTCATTTGTATATTATAGAGAAGAATCAAAAAGTTCAGCTTTTGAGATAAAAGGAAGCGATGAAATTTGGATTTTTGCAGATGGTAAGGTTGATATTTCCTCTCAGGTATTAAATTTAAGTGTATTTAATGAAAACAAAGGAAGATCTTTGAATAAACGATTTACAGGGAAAAATTTCTATAATGTACTTGAAGAAACAAAGGACATCATAAATCAATTTTTAAAAGGAGAGTTTGACTCTGAATATATCCAAAGACTCAATGTAGAAGAAAAATCCGAGAATATTACAATAAATGGAACAAATTGTGTTAGATACAGAATTGATTATAAATATTTAGATTTTAATGAAGATGATCAACCTGCAAACTTCTATGATTTTAATTTGCCTGCTACCATAATAATTGTAATTGACGAGAATTTAAATATTATTAAAGTTGAAGTCCCGGTTGTTGATAGAGAAAAAAATCCTATTAGATATTTTGGTGATAGCCAGACTAGTGTAATATACTCATTTTGGGAATACGATAATTACATCACCCCAATTAGTTCAACAATTTAAAATTTATAGTGTGATCAATTTAATCTCTTTGCGTTCTAAATTGTTGAAAACTTTTTAATAAATAAGGAGGTTTACAAAGAAGCGTATGTGCCTTTGCTTTAATAATTTTTTTAAATCAGAGGAAACGAGGAGGTGGTCCTATAAAACTCTATATAGGAGAACAAAATAGGATAATTCTAATACAGAATGAATATCGAAAAGTTCTGAACAAAACCAGACATGTCAGCGGATACCACCAGATCTTTTATATTACTAAGATTACAAGTAATATTTGCAGATTTTAAAGGTTTATAACAAAACTTTTTAGTAATAGAAAGTATAAAATATAAACCAGCAACCAAAATTGTTTCATCAAAAATTGCTTTATTTGTTATAGTAGTGAATAACTGGTTTGTACCAGATTTATTTTGTTAATCATATATAAAGCAGTTTCATAAATTTTACAAATAATGTGAACTTTTTATTTTTTAGATTAATTTTATTATGTGCGGTATTTTTGGATATATTGGACAAGGAGATGCAGGCCAAAACATTTTAAATGGATTGAAAAGACTTGAATATCGGGGATATGATTCTTGGGGAGTAGCTGTTGTTAGTAGAGACAGACAAAATGGAGATTCAACAATTGAGGTTGCAAAAAAAGTAGGATCTATAGGAGCTTTAGAAGAATTGAAGGATTTACCAAAATCAAATATAGGAATTGGACATACAAGATGGGCAACTCATGGAGGTGTTACAGAAGTAAATGCACATCCTCATTACTCTACTGATCATAGCTTCGTTCTGGCTCAAAATGGAATCGTTGAAAATTATCAGGAGCTGAAGAAAGAATTAGCGCAAAAAGGCTATTCGTTTTCTACTGAGACAGACACCGAGATTATTGTGAGGAATGTTGAATTCCGTTTATCTCAAATTAATAATTTAAAAGAGGCAGTTAGAAAGGCCTTTCTTGATTTAAAGGGACGAAATACTATTATTGTCCTTTCGAGTGAACATAATCAAGTCATTGCAGTAAGAAATGGTTCTCCTTTAGTAGTCGGTATTGGTGATGGGGAATATTTTTTTGCATCAGATACATTATCTTTTGCGGATAAAACCGACGAGGTAATTTATATCGATGATAAGCAAATGGTTGAATATAAGGATGGAGATTTAAAGTTATTTGATGTTGAGAATAATAAAGAGTTGAAAATAAAAATCAGAAAGCTAGATCATGAAGATGTTTCTATCGACAAGGAGGGGTTTGCACATTTTATGTTGAAAGAAATAGTAGATCAAAAGCATACTATTCGAGAGGCAATACAGTATTCCGAAGAGGAAATGGAACCTATTGTCAATATTATAAAAAATAGTAGAAATATATATACAGTTGGAGCAGGAACAGCAAGTTTTGCCGCAGGACAAATTGCATATTTTCTACGAAAATATGCGGGTGTAAACGCCATAGAATTGAAATCATACGAGATGGAAAGTTACAAGGAGTTGTTTACTGAGAATGATTTACTAATTGCCGTAAGTCAAAGTGGTGAAACTGCGGATACAATTGAAGCAGTTGAATTGGCAAAACAAAAAGGAGCTAAAATTGGAAGTATTGTAAATATGGTGGGCTCTACTATTACTAGATTATCCGATTTTCCTTATTTTTTACGATCAGGTCCAGAGATTTGTGTCGTGTCTACTAAGGCATTTACTGCTATGTGTTCTTGGGGTTTATTGCTTGCTTTAAGTGTCAAAGGAGAAGCAGAAAAAGCTCGAAAGGCTATAAATAATTTAAGTGAAGAACTTGATCGACATCTGAATGAGGACTTTTTTGCCTGTGTTAAAAAGGTTACTGAAAAGTTACTTCACCATGAACATATCTTTGTTTTAGGAAGAGGGCAAAATTATTATCTTTCGCTTGAAGCAGGCTTAAAACTAAAGGAAACTGCTTATAAACATACAGAAGGATTTGCAGCAGGTGAACTTAAACACGGGGTAATAGCTTTAATCGAAAAAGGAACTCCAATTTTTGTTTTAATTTCAGAAGATAACTCTAAAAGCGATATGCTTTCTGCAGCTGCTGAGGTTAAGGCCAGAGGAGCTCATTTAATAGGAATTGCGACAAAAGAAAATGAGTTATTTGATGATTTTATTAAGACACCTGAGGGAGATTATGCCGATTCAATAGCTAATATCATTCCATTTCATCTACTTGCCTATTATTTAGCTGTAGAGCTAGGCTATAATCCAGATAAACCAAGAAATTTAGCAAAAAGTGTGACAGTAAAGTAAGAATAAGTTTAATAGTGTAATTTAGTAATATAGTGTGGTATACTTTTTTTAGAAAAAGCACTATTAACTAGGACTGTCATAGCTATGTTCAAAATCTATAGATTAAATTTTCGTAAATTATTAAAAAGTAAATTTTTAATTCTATGGCTTTTAATTGTCGTATCCCCTTTTCTATTAACGATTCAAAATATAAAGACAGTTAAAGCACAAACTGGGTGGTATGACGTAAATTGGCTGTATAGAAAGAAAATTACTTTCACTTCAGATACAAACAAGATACCTTCAACTCAAATTAATTTTCCTGTAGTTATTAGTATTGATTCTGATACAAATTTAGCAGTATACGCTCAAGATGATGGAGATGATTTTGTTTTTACATCTTCAGATGGTGCAACAAAATTGGATCACGAGATAGAAACATTTAATGGTAGTACAGGTAAATTGGTAGCACATGTTAAAGTATCTACCCTATCAGCTGGAGGCAGTATTTATCTATATTATGGAAATAATACAGCAACAAACCAAGAAAACAAAACAGATGTATGGGGAGAGGGATATGCTGGAGTATGGCATATGAACGAAACAAGCGGTACAGTATATGACTCAACAAATAATGATAATGATGGGACACCTCTAAACGGAGTTATTCAAAACACAGCAGGAAAAATGGGAAGTGGCTCATATTTTGATGGAACTGATGACTACATATTAACTACAGATGACTTAAGCTGGGTCGCTGGTGAGTCTTTTACCATGTGTACTTGGTTTAATGCAGAAACTTTTCCTGCCGCTCCTTATAGGCAAGTTCTAATTGGAAAATTTCCACACGAATATAGTCTTCTTTTAGAAGAAAATCAAATTAATTTTTATTACGGTTTTTGGATGTGGACTGGAGGTAATTTGAACCTCGATGAATGGTATCACATTTGCATAACCTATGATGGTGTAGAGGGGATGGCAAGATCTTACCTTAATGGTATTCATAGAGCATCGCAAAGTCATACTGGAGGATTTCCAGATCGATCTATACCTACTGAAATTGGTTCTGGTTATGGATGGACTTGGTATGAAAGAAGTTTTTTCAACGGAACTATGGATGAAGTACAAATCACTAATTCAACTTTTTCTTCCGACTGGATCAAAACTGAATATTCTAATCAAAATGATCCTTCATCCTTTTATACAATAGTCGATGCAACACCTTCAATAAATAATTTATCAGGATTATTGAATGCAATAAATATTGTAAACGATGATGTAATAAGCTCAGATGAGGAAATACCATACCAAGGCCCACTTGTGACTGCTGAAGTGAAAGATATAACAAGTGATTATGTAGTATCAAGAATGAATATTGATCTTACTGACGAAAGAGACTGGACAGGTGTAGCAGGAAGTTCAGATGGAAACAAGTCATATTTTCATTATCCAGGAGGATACAACAGTATACCAGGAGCTTTAGGGAACGGATATGAATTGTATATTCCACGGGAATCAGGGCAAGTTGGAGTACACATATGTCCAGGAGCTTCAAGTCTATCTGAAGTAAATTTAAGTTGTAGTGATGGATATACTTTACCATCAACAGCGGGTAATGTAACACAAGTGAATATAGATGGTACAGATTACTGGAGAGTATCAGGGATGACAGGAACAGGAGGACTAGGAACATATCAAACAGGAGTAACGTTCACATTAACACCAAATGAATCAGCCTTATCAACAGCTCAGGATGTAACAGCAACGTACACAACAAATGGAGGTTTTGCAACAGGAGATATAATAGAGATAACATGGGAATCAGGGAGTGGTCTAACAGTAGCAGACTGTTCAACAGCAGAAACAGATGCAGATAACGATGGGACACCAGATGGAGCAGTAACGATAGTAAACGGAGGACTGACATACAGATATACATTCACAGCTGCAACAACACAAACAAGTATAAGTTTATGTGCAAACATCACAGGTTATGACACAATGGGAAGTTACTCAGTAACGTTAGATGATGACAACGGACAATTTGGAGCAGCTTTATATCATATAGAAGACAACAATGATGTATTTGTAACAGCAAATATATCCCCTACTCTTTCATTTAATATACGAACCTTAGATGATACAGCAGATACAAATGTATGTGATTTAGGAACAGTAGATACAACAACAGATCCAAATCAA
>WJKM01000018.1 GCA_014729085.1 Candidatus Dojkabacteria bacterium
CACCATTCAAGTATTGTAAGGGAAAATGTAAAAGATTGAATGGAAAGCTGTCCCTTGCTTTAACTGCTAAATATGATGCACCGGAAATATATTTTATTAGAGATTGAAGATTTTTAGGGGGCCATTTTGGAACACTGCCAAATGGTGGGCGGTACGGGATTCGAACCTGTGACCTTTCGCACGTCAAGCGAATGCTCTAAACCAACTGAGCTAACCGCCCATTAGATAATGAACAATTATAAATTGTTCATCCTTCGATTTCAACCTTTACTTTTTTTCTGGGAGTTTTTTTACAATTTTATCTATAAAACCATATTTTTTTGCATCTTCTGCTGTCATATGAACATCTCTATCAAAATCTTTTATCACCTTTCCTTTCTTTTGTCCTGTATTATCAGCGAGCATTTGAGCAAGTAGCTCTTTTAACCTTAAAATTTCTTTAGCTTCTATTTCTATATCACTTGCCTGCCCTTTTGCACCTCCAACTGGTTGATGCATATGAATCATACTATGAGGTAAGGCAAACCTTTTTCCTTTTGTTCCTGCTGATAATATTACTCCCGCCATTGATGCAGCTACGCCAGTAGCAATTGTTACAACGTCTGCTTTTATATGATTTATAGTATCAATTATTGCAAGGCCTGCATAAACTATACCTCCAGGGCTATTGATATACATTATAACGTCTTTCTTCGGGCTTTCTTTGTCTAGAAAGAGAAGTTGAGCAATTATAGAATTTGCTACTTGATCATCTATACCTGTGCCTAAAAATATTATTCGTTCTTTTAAGAGTCGTGAATAGATATCATAAGCTCGTTCTCCGTCTCTGCTTTTTTCAATAACTGTTGGAATCAAATATGAACTCATTGGTATATTAAAATTTAAGAAGTTAAAATAAATCTGATTTATGTATTTAGTCAGATGTTCAAATTATACTAAATATAAAAAAACCCTGCATACGAAGCAGCAGGGTTTTTTATCGTAATCGGTATTTTTTAGGATTGAGTTCCTACTTCTTTTCCTTCAACAAAGGCAAGATATCCTGGGACAAAGAATCCAATCAATGGTACTAAAATTAAGATACCAAACCATTTTGGATGTTTAGCAGCTTTTGCAAGTTCCATCCAAAGTAATATCCAGAATACAAATGCTACTAAATTGATAAACGGTATTGCAGAACCAACTATAAGTAAGAATACCCACCACATTGGTTTGTCAGCTATTACGGTCATAAGGTATACGTTTGCAAGTGGTATCCAGGCAAGAATCTTTTTATCTTTGTGACCTGTTTTTTCTGCAAGTTTTGCTATTACTAGAGCAAAGTATACATACATACCCAAACCAATAAGGCACGAGCAGATGAAAAATGGAAGTCCCATCCAAGCAGGTAGTTCTTGGGTATCTCCATATCCAGCTTCCCATTCATATTCAAAGTCATAGTCTGACGAATCCCAGTCTTCTCCTTCCCAGTCCCAATCTAGATCATCTTCGTAACTTTGTGCAAAAGTCTGTGTATTAAATGCTAGGTTAAATCCTAGAAGTGTAATTAGTACTGTAAATACTAATACACCAATTTTGGTGATTTTTTTACTCATATTAATATTGAGTTTAAAAAAATAAAATAATATTAGAAACTATATAATTTTAAATTTATTTTTTCTAAAATACAAGAAAAAAAATTTTATACGAAATTATTTCTTTGCTTCTGAAATAACAAAGAACCCCGTAAAACGGGGCTCCTTGCTTGCACTTTTAACTATTTTACTGCCTTTTACAAAATCACTATTGTGATTTCTGTTATCAATATATCAAAAATTCAGAAGTAGTGTCAAGCAAAAAAAGAGACGGATTATAATTTTGTATAAAAAAAGATAACATTTTATTTGTCTTGTCTGGAGCAAGGTTTGGGCATTTGGCGAAAAAGCGGTTTTTGTTTTGAGTAATTTTTCTCCCCCATCTTTTTTTAATTTGTTCAAATTTTTTATTGAAGATCGATTCTTATTTAATAAGAACATTTTATATGTTAATTAGATTGTAATTATAGCGAAAAGACAACTTGATCTTTCACTTTAATAGTGTACTTTTCGCAAAATCCGGCATTCACTTCAAGTGCATACTTGGATGGATATTGGGATTTGTATGTACCTGTATCCAAAGGTTTGGAATCTTGATGAATTGTTGTTATTTGTTTATTTTCATCAAGAAAAATAATATCAAGCGGAATATAAGTGTCCTTCATCCAGAAGGATAAATTTTGTTCCTTTGGAAAGATAAACAACATTCCTCTGTCCTCATCAAGTTTTTTTCTGTGCATCAATCCTCTTGCCCTACTCTTCTCATTATTAGCTATTTCAGCAGTTATATTTATATTCTCGGATTCGGGAAAAAATATTTTTATAGTTTCTTCGTCTATAGTTTTTTTGTTCGTGGGATAAAAAAGTAAAAAAGCGATGCTAATTAAAAGACATAAAATTATAAAATAGAATGGTATTGATTTTTTCATTTTAGTGTTTATTTAATTCTATTAAATTTTTTTTCAAGTTCTTTTTTTGTAATTGTCCAGATTATCGGTCTACCGTGTGGACAAGAAAAAGGTTGTTTACACTCAAATAAATCATCTATTAATTTTGTGATTTCAGCAGGATGCATCTTGCGACCGGCTCTTATACTTGTATGGCAGGCGATTGAGGAGGTTAATTTATGCACTAGCTCTTCTATATCAGTTTGATTTTCAATATTATTTATTTTTTCAATAATTTCAAAAATTAGTTCTTTATAATTTACATCACGGGCAAATTGAGGCACAGAATTAACTTTAATTGTTTTCGAGCCAAAGATATCAATATCTAATCCTAGTTTTGATATTTGGGAGAGTTTTGGTTTAAGTGTCTCTATTTCTTCGTGAGATAAGTCAATACTAATTGGTAGTAGAAGGTCTTGTTTAGTAACCAGCTCTCCCTTTTCAAATTTTGTAAGTATCTTTTCATAATTTATTCGTTCATCAGCTGCGTGTTGATCAATAATATGTATTTCCTGTTCTTTTTCTAAGATAATATAGGTATTAAAAATTTGAAAGTAGTTTCTATCTTTATCTGATTTTGTAAGTAGGGACTTTGTGAAACCAACACTCTCCTTAATTACTTTTTTACGGTTACTTCTAGAACTTGAATCTCTTTTCGGAGTTTTAGGAACGGAATATTGTTTTATTGGGGCCTCCTTTTTTGCCTTGTGTTTGAGAGTTTTTGTGTGAATCTTTTGCTTTAATTCGTTTTGAGAATTTTTGCTTAAAGTATTGCGTATACCTCCTTTAAGTATTCCGTATAGTTTTGAGATATTATCTATTTTTATTTCTTGTTTTCTCGGATGAATGTTAACATCAATTTTCGAGACATCTATATTGATGTTTATAAAAAAGGCTGGATGTTTATCTTTAGGAATTGTTGTTGCGTACCCTTCCCTGACTGCTTTTGAGAGGCTTCTTTCAACGATTGCTCTATTATTAACGTAGATGAATTGTCTATACCTGTTTTTTCCTAAATTCCTTGGATGGACCAGAATTGCGTCTATTTTGAATTCCGGATCTTCATAATTAAACTTTATCAAGTTTTCTTTGGTGAAATTTGGATAGATCTGTGTAATCCTTTCTTGAATACTGGCTACACTTAATAGTTTAAGTGTTTCTTTCCCATTATGATTAAGAATGAATTCTATTGAAGGATTAATAATGGCAAATTTTGTGACCTCATTTACAATATGTTTGTATTCAGTATTTTCAGTACGTAAAAATTTTTTCCGAGCTGGAAGATGTCTAAAGATATCTTGAACCTTAACTGTTGTACCAATAGACCTTTCTTGAAATTTTTTATTTTTTAATTTGGAGTCTTCTATAGTTAGTTTTAATCCTTTTTCAGATTTGGCTTTAGTGAAAATAGTCAGTTCAGAAACTGCTGCAATACTGGCCAAAGCCTCACCTCTAAAACCAAGTGTATATATTCTATTTAAGTCCTTCAAATTATAGATTTTAGATGTAGTATGCAGTTTAAAGCTTTTTTCGGCATCTGATGGTGACATGCCAACACCATTGTCATGAATTATGATAGATTTAATTCCTCCCTTCTCAATTATAATCTCAATTGAGTCAGCTTCAGCATCCAATGAATTTTCTATGAGTTCTTTTACAATTGAAGCTGGACGTTCAACTACTTCACCAGCAGCGATTTTATTGACTAATTTTTGCGGTAATTTGTTAATTTTGCCCACTTATTTATTAAATTATGTTATGTAATAATATATTTTAGTATATTCTTGGCGCTTTTACCTATTTGTAAAGATAACAAAGTGAGGTAAATCATATTCAAGAAACCAAACTCTATTTTTCCCGTGCTTTCAAAATAATTGTAAGTTGGGTCAGAAGGCCTTACTTACGATTCTTGTTACCAGGGGTATTTTTTGAAAGGTGGTGTTAAAAGAAGTTGGTCATGTCAGTAGATATGTTTAGGTCTAACTTTTGATTGGCGAAGGTAGGGTTATCCACAATGACGGCTGGTTTTATACAAAAGCTCCTGTATGTTTTTGTGTGATTTTCGGGTCTAATTAAGACTAAAAACCGAAAGTGTGAAATACAACTTTCGGGTTTTGACAATAAAATATTTGTGAAACAATTTTTTCTATTTAATATAAAATTGAATAAATCATGTATGAATATTTTTTTAGAGATAGCTTACTCAATTCAATTAGTAATTTTATTACCTAAGTAGTGTTTTTTGTTTGTGTGTATTTATAGTATCTGCTTACTGTATTATTTAATTGTTATTAATATAAATAATTAAAATTGAGTTTATTTAACTGAGGATGGTTTCTTTTTTAATTAATAATATATAACCTTTATTAAATATATTTGCATGTCTTTTAGGGTGCTATTAGATCGATTTTTCCTGTGAGCTCATTTAAATTTAAAAAAATATATAATATTGACTAAGTCGTAATCTTATAGTAAAATTGTTAAACAATTAAAAAATAGGAGTAGTATCTTAAAAAAGTTTTCAAGCAAAATCAGAATTAATGAGCTGAGAGTCTGATATCTCTTTTTTAAGAGAACGAGCCGAATTTATCTGCAGAAGAAATCGTATTTTCAAACAATATGAAAGTATGCAGTAATCTTAGATAAGATTAGAAGGTTAAGATAGTGATATCTTAATAAAATAAGGTGGTACCATGGTTGTATAAGCTCATCTAGAAAGAGTAAAAGCCATCCTTTGTAAACCATAGGGTTAATTTTTATATTCTATGTACAAAGGATGGCTTTTTTATTATTTAAATAACAAAATGAAAATTGAGATTATAGTTACAAAAATATTTCGTCGCGAGGTTTCTATTAAGAAGCCTGTATTTGTATCTATTTATAAAGATAAGTATAGGAGGTGAATATTTATTACTATTACTATCCAAAGGCTTCTGAAGAATTCAGAAGCCTTTTTTTATTTATTAAACACATAAAACATGGAAAAAGAACCAATCAAAGAGAAATTAAAATATGGATTTCCTAATAAAACTTTAATTATCGATTCTCAGACAGCGCCTCCTCTCAGAGGGGTCGATGTTGAGCAAGTATATAAAAGAATGTATCTGATGGGACAGCCAGAAGATATATGTTTTTATGAAGAGCATTTACCTATCGATGTGGATTATTTAAAGTATTTACAGAAGACTTTAAATGTAGATATCCCAGAATTTATCTCGGTACCAGATGGAGGTACAGGTACATTACCTGGAGATATGTTAGTTGATCCGAGAAGTATAGATTTTCTACAAAGTAAAATTTTGGAAGGATACAATATTCAATTTTTTAATATTAGTGAGGATCTGGAAGTACCCCTTGTGAATTTGGTTGGTAACAGTACGTATTGCCAAGATTTTGAAAAAGTAATGAATTTGGGAACAAAGACAGGATTTAGACAGTTTTGTGAAAAATACCAAGTTCCTGTTCCCTATGGCAAAGTTTGTGAAAATATAGACGATATAGTAGATATAATCATGAATTTGGATATGAAATCAATTATGTTAAAGTCCAGAAGTGGGACTGCCGGAGGAGAGCTTGGTAGTAATATTGTAGTTGAAGAACAAGAGATTGGCCAATATTCTTCAAATGGCACACTTGATGAATTGATTCAGCTCAAGATTCAAGGTCTTTGCCCATCTGAGTTTCCTCTTGTTGCTGAACAAAAACTTAACCTACCTTCTGAAGGTTCAATCCACATTTTTATAGATCAAAATGGAGATGTAATTTACAAACCAACGATATTTGGACAAATTGCAGAGGCAGGTAGTTATAAAGGCGGATTTTATCCAAATAATATTGATAGAGCTTTTGAGTATATAATTCTGGAATTTGCAGATCAAACTTTAGTTCCCGCTTTACAATCGGAGGGATTAACCGGTTTTCATTGCTTTGATTTCTTATATGATGAGTGTACTCAAGACTTTGCCTTAATCGAGGATAATACAAGACCAGGTGCATTGGATTTTATAAATCATTTTGTACAAAAGGTAATTGAGTCGAATGGGTTTGGGGATGAATTTACATGGTATACAAAAAATATTTCACTTGAGAAGCTGGGAATGGAAACTACAAATTTTGCTCATATTAGAGAGGTTTTAGGTGATTATATTGATCCTCATTCAGAACTTACAAAAAAAATAGGTGCATTTGGATTAGTATCAAATCCTGATGTTCTTAGGTATGGTGGAGATTTGAATTTAACAGTTGTTGTTTTAGAAGATTCAGAAGATAGTATCTCGAAAGCACGGGATTTATACAATCAGTTAGTTGAGAAAATAAATTATTTATAGTTGTTATTTGTATGGTATTCAGGATTTTTTTCTTTTATTAAATAAATAAAGTATATACCTAGTGATAAGACTAATAATCCAGGTAAATATCTTAAATAATCCTTAATTCCAGTAGTTGGTAGGTTCTCCATATTGGGGATCAGGGTAGGACTTGGAGTAGGAGACGATGTAGCAGGTGGGGAGGATGTGGATGTTGGTAACTCAGTTGGGGTTGTCATTTCTTCTCCCTCGACTGTTATGGTAATTGGAGTATCTTGAAGTTGAGTTTCCAGGCTTCCATAAGCCTTGTTTTCTCCATAAACTTCAAAATACAATATATCTGTAGAGGGGCTGGCATAACTCGAAAGATCAGCAGTTAGTGCATTTCCAAAAGGAAGATTCCAGTTTAAACTTTCGTGAGAGACTATGGTAGAAACCCATACTGAACTTTTATCAACATTGGCAACAATTAAAAAATCTCTAGAGGAAATATCCGGTTTAAAGTTTACTTCAATATTTCCGTCTTGGGATATAGGAGATGGAGGACTATCCAAAGGTTCGATGGGTGAGTATGTAAAATTGCCTCCATTATTTCCTATCTCGTAATCGTTAGATACAAGTTTGAAATAAACAATATCGGTTGAAGATAAGGTGGGATCTACAATATCAACAGAATGAGTATATCTTGAATTTTCATTCCCAATAGAATCTCTTTTATCCAGGCTTCTTTTTGACAATTCTTCGGTATTTGTTGCATGTATTACACTTCCTGTTGTTGGTTCTTTGGTAAGCCAATTAATAGTAAAACTTGTTGTACTAGGATTACTGATAAAAATATTGTAAGGTATATTGGGATTGGTCTCCTCTTCTCCCGTAGAATACATTTCTGTTAGCAATGATTCTGATATAGATTCTTGTCCATACACCAAGTAAACAGGGCAATATATCGTTGATGCTAACATTATGAAGATCGCTACAATATTTTTAAATATTTTTCTCGTATTCAAAAGCTAATAGTTTGTAAATATTTGATATAACAGAAAAGGATATTATGAATTTATCCTCTTTCTTATTGTAGTATAGCAATTGTGGAGCGATCTTTGTAGATTCCTCTGCCCCATTTATGATTTGTTTGAATCCACATAATTAGATATAGCCCCAAGAAGAAAATGATGATTCCTGGGAAAAAGGAAGTATAATCAGATATTGCAGTTACAGGCAAATCTTCCAGGTCTTCAATAACAATATTCATTGTTAATACTTGATCGTCACTTTCTATAGAGAGTTCAGCATTACCAGGGGAAATTTCTGTGGGAAGTTGAAATTGCCAGGTTTTTTGAGGTGATACCACAGTAGTACCAATGTTTACTCCTCTTAGTTTTATTGTAAGGACTGAATTAGGTTCGCCTGTTCCCATGATAACAGCTCCTGGAATAATATTTTCAAAATTACTTAGATTTGATACCTTTACCTGTTCGGATGTAGTTTCTGGAGTTGTGGGAATAGGAGTTGGAACCGTTGTAGGAATAGCTGTTGGAGCAGTTGTAGGTTCGGGTGTAGCCTCTGGAGTTTGTGTGGGTGTTTCTGTTGTTTCGCTTTCTTCACCTATATACTCTAAACTTTCAGGATTATAGGAAGTTGCATTCTCGTCTAGTGTAATATCTTCCATGAATTGTTCATCTGCATCGTTAGTAACATACCCCTTTCCTTGCGTAGGTACAGAAGCAAATACAACTATTTGAGCGTCTGCTGGAAAGTCCTCCCCTGCTTTAGTTTTTGCATTGCTGATGTCAAGTGCATAAGCTCCTGAAGAGGGTAAAAAATCTGAAACTACCGTAGAATTTTGTGTGCCATCAGAAAGATGAGCATAGACGACACCTTCTTCATAAGTTCCTCCCACAACCTTTCCATTTATCGGGGATGGTGTTGGAAGACTTGAAGATATGGGCATTGTTTTAATTGTGTAGTCAGCTGATTCGTAAGTTTCGCTACCAACCACTACTTGAAAAGTGTAATCTGTGTCTGGTTTTAGATTAGTAATTTTATGATAATGTAGATGAAATGATTCCGTTCCATCTTCTGATCTTTCATCAAAGGATGAACTGTTTAAATCTTCTCCTTGCTCACCATAATTCACTGTAGCCTTTGTTTCCATTGAGGGAGTAAGGAAGGATATTACAAAGCTGGTGTCTGTAATATTGCTTATCACTAGTTCTTGAGGCTCTTCTGTTGGTCCTGCATCACTTTTCATATCTAGTGATAATTTTAGTGCAATTAAGCCAAGAGGAATAGAAATTGTAATAAAAACTACAATTAATATTTGCCAGAATTTTCGAAGTTTTGGTCCTTGACCGATATTTCTAGAATACATTTAAAGTTAGATGCAATATTGAAAGTTTGGTACTCAAGTTCAATATGAATTCTATCTCATATTGAATCAGAATGAACACTAATAAAATAAGATATATCATCCTTTTATGGAAATATAACATTTACAGGATAAAATGTTTGGGATAATAATACAAGAGCCTTATATTATGTATAGAATAATTTACGGTTGTTTTTCCTCTATGTTTAAGTGGTATTTATAAATATATCTTCCTAGATATAGTATTGTAAAAATAATGAATAAGATTATTACTAATTTGTCATATTGATCAAGGATTTGGATTATTTTTGTGCATTGATCTTTAAATAAATAACCTCCAGAAATAAGTAGAGTATTCCAGATAGCTGAACCTAATAATGTGTAAAACGTATAAGTTTTAAAGTCAACCTTAGAAATACCAGCAGGTATCGATATAAGACTTCTTACAATTGGTATTAATCTGCCTGTAAAGATAAAAACTTTTCCTTTTTCTTTGAATTTTTTTTCAACACTTTTAATTTCTTCGACCTTTACAAAAAGATATTTTCCATACTTCCCAAAAAATTTATAAACAAATTTTCTTGATTTGCTGCCTATTAAATAGAATGGTAGAGTCCCAATATAACTTCCGAGAGTTGCTGCTGTAATATAGATTATTAACATTGGGGTCGTTTCAATGGTGGTTCCAGCCCCTAGCAGGAGGGGTTCTGAGGGAATTGGGGCAAAGAATGATTCTATGCAGGTAGCCAATCCTATTCCAAGAGGTCCAATTAACTTAATTAAGTCTTGCAACCATGTGACTATTGTTTCGATCATAGAAATATACTAAGAAATTTATTTATCTAAGTGTTCATAAATTTTTCCAAGTAAATACAAGGAGCCGGTTACTATTCCAACTCTATTTTTATTTATATTTTTTTTAAAATTTATAAAGGCTTCATACGGATCACTGAACGTAAAAATTTTCAAATCATTACTAAAATACTTTAAAAATTCTTTTTTCATAATTGTATTAGTATCTGATTTAATTGTGGCATAGTATTTTCTTTGAAATTCAGACAGATAGATTTTTTTGATATTTAATACTCGAAGTTCTTTTACCATTTTCATCAAATTAACTTTGTTTTTAGATGAGAAAAGAAGTTCAACTCCCACTTCACCAAAATTTTTTTTCAGATTTCTACAAAGACTATTCATTTTTAGTTTATTATGAGCGCCGTCCATTATAATATATGGTTTTTTTTGTAGAATATCAAAACGACCTTTAAGCTTGGCACTCGCTAAAGCTATTTTTATTGCATTGATTAGTTTTTCTTGTTTTATTTTCTTTTTTTGTTTTTTTAGAAAACTATGAACTGCTTGAATTGCCAGAACTGCATTATGGATTTGGTAATCTCCAATTAGATTTAGTCTTATTTTAGAAATATTTAAATCTTTATTTCTAAATGTAAAAACTGAGCCATTTATATTTGATTCAAATATTTTATACTGAAATTCTTTATTAATATGCTCAAGCTTAGAACCTAATTTTTGCGCATGTTTCCGAATCATTTTATTTAGTTTTTTATCTTCTAATCCCGTTATAAATACTTTTTTGGGTTTCATAATATGCATTTTATCCCAGCATATTTCTTTTTTTGTATTCCCAAGGAATTTCATATGGTCAAGCCCCACACTATTTAAGACTGCAACTTCTGAATTAATTACATTTGTTGCATCAAGCCTTCCACCCATAGCTACTTCAATAACTGCTAAATCAACCTTTTCTTTTTCAAAATACTTAAATACCATAGCGATTATTGACTCATAGAAAGATAAGGGTTTTTCCATAAGAGGATAGATACTTTCTTTTGATCTAAACCAATTGACAATATCTATTAAATCATTGTTGGAACATTCAAGTATTTTACTGGTGTCCCCTTCTTTTTGTGGTGGATAGGCTACTTTAAATTTTTCATTCAGGGTTACCAGATTGGGTGACATATGAAGTCCAACCTTATATCCAAGCTGGGAAAGAATTTTTGTTGTTAAGTATGCTGTTGATCCCTTTCCAGCTGTACCCCCAATATGTATTGATGGATAGGAGTTTTGTGGATTACCAATTATATCTAGAAATTTGGTAATTCGATCCAGATGTATCCCAGGTTCAAGATCATGGTTTTTAGGTGGTACTAATGAATAGATATAGTCTATTGCTTGATTATAATTTTTTATTTTTTTCATAAAGTTACAGAAAGTTATCTGTTATTTTAACATCAAAGACTTAAATTTATTATTCGATAATTTGAGAATATTAATTATTTATACTAAAATAAGCTGAAAAATTTTTATAAGGAATAGGGATACTCCCCTATTTTTTTATATTTAAAATTAAACGGATTATACTATGGAAAGTATGGAATTGAGCGAGGTTGTATTCTCTTCCGCTACTGCTTTAACTGAGGGTTTGATAACAATTGTAGGGTTTTTAATTACAAAGATGGTTGGTTTGTTTAGTCCTGTCATATTTTAAGATAAGGATTATATCCAATAAAACCAGTCTCTCCTGGCTTTATTAAATGTGTTTATTTTTTCTAGGAGAGCTTCACCTTCAAAAGTTTTAAAGCTGGATGCTGAACTAGACAAAAAAGCTTGGCTTATACTTTCTTCATGGGAAGTTAAATACTTGTGGACTGCAGGATAGATAGACGCATATTCGATTAGAGTAGGTATTTGATTTAGTAAGACATTATTAGCCAGTTGTTCTAGATTTTGAGATAGAATTGGATCATCTTCCTGAATTTCTGTACTTTTAAACCATGCTTTGATACCGGTAGTTAAATATCCTAGTCTTTCTATTGCATTAAATGCTTTTGATAATTTCGAATCCATACCAAATACAACTTCCAGCAAAGTTTCTTTTATGAAATTAGAGTCTAAATTGATTGATGTTTGTTCATTAATTTCGTGGATTATTTGGTCAAAAGCATGGAATTCTAACTCTTCATCTTCTTCGGTTTTAATATCAAATGGGATATCTCCAACAACTGCTTCACCCCAATCATGGATCAAGGCACTTAATAAAAGTTTTTGTTCTTCGTCTTGATTAAAAATACTTTTTTCAAGATAGCCATTTGTATTTTGTTGAAGAGCATCATTATTTGTTGTCAAAAAATCATGAGCAAGATTGAATGTATAGGTAAGATGGGTTAAATTATTCACATCGTCTCCAAGGAGGGTATACCATTCTTGCGGAGATATATGTAACGGCTTAAATCTTTCGTAACGAATATTTCCAGCTAAGATTTCCCCATATTTTGTAGAAGCAAAGGCTTCATGTATATCTTTAAAAGGGATGGGAGAGTTTAGCTGTTCTATATCTGCTATAGTCCCAATATTTGTATGAAATTGGATGTCGGTTTCAAGTTGCATGGTGGAAGGAATATATCAAATAATTCTTATTTTTCTCAACAAAATAACTATTCTTTATTTTATTTGTGACATTTAACGTGAATTTAAGTTATAATAAACTGATATAAGCTTTGATCAAATCGAGTTATAAAGCAATATTTTAGAGAGTTAGAGTTAGGTGGAATCTAACATACGTGTTTTATAGCAGCCAATTTGGGAGCTTCTTGTAAATATAAAGCAAGCGTAAACTCATACGTTAATTGAGTAGAGTTTGATTTAAACAGAATTGAACTTACTGAGGTATAAATAGTAATATTTATACAAATATAGGTGGTAGCATGATTCATATCATCCTTTAAATTATGATTAATTTCGTAGTTTGGAGGATGTTTTTTTATTTATAGAGAAGCGGGAATAAAAGAAATGTGTAGTTTACAAGAAATGGAAAATATTTTACATATCTAATATATTAAATAAAATATCAAATGAAAACATCAAAAGATATAAGAAATACTTATATTGATTTTTGGACTTCAAGTCCAAGAGATCATAACAAAATACCAAATGTATCGCTTGTACCTAATGTTGATTCTACCCTTCTATTTGTTAATTCTGGCATGTTTCCTTTAGCTCCTTATTTGTCAGGAGAACAGAAACATCCACTTGGTACTCGGCTTTGTAATTTTCAAAGATGCCTTAGAACAAAATATGATGAAATGTTGGAGATAGGAGATAATAGGCACACTTTAATGTTTGAGATGATGGGAAATTGGTCTTTGGGAGATTATTTTAAGAAGGAGCAAATTCCTTGGATGCTTGAGTTATATGTAGAAAGATTTGGTTTAGATCCACGAAGGATATATGTTTCTGTTTGGGCAGGTGATGAACTTGTCTCCCGTGATGATGAAGCAATTAATGCATGGGTTAAGGCCTTCAAGAAATATGATGTTGAAGCAGAATTTTGTGAGGATTTGCAGAATCTTCCAGAGTCTGTAGAGGATGGAAAAGAACACAAGGCACGAATTTTCCCATACGGGAAGTCTGATAATTGGTGGCAGAGAGGCGAAGCTCCAGGTGAGCTTGGAGGGCCAAGTTCAGAATTGTTTTATGATACTGGAGTTATTGAAAGGGAGCAAGATGAATATCATATAAATGATGATTCAGGGAGATTTTTAGAGGTGGGAAATTCCGTGTTCATGCAATATAAATTAGATGAAGATATGCAGTGGCAACCTCTAAAACAAAAGAATATTGATTTTGGAGGCGGTTTTGAGAGAGTAGTTATGTGCGTACAGGATAAAAATGATATCTTTGAAACGGATATTTATCAACCAATTCTGGATAAAGTAGAAGAAATTTCCGGCAAGAAGTATAAAACAGAGGAAAAGGAGAATGAATGGACAGCTTCTTTTCGAGTCATTGCTGATCATGCAAGAGCTTCAGCTTTTATATTAGCCGACGGAGTACTTCCATCCAACAAAGACCAAGGATATATTTTACGAAGATTTATTAGAAGACTTGTTAGATTTGGGATGAAGCTTGATATCGAAAAGAATTTTACAAAAGAGATAGCAGAGAAAGTCATAGAACATATGGAAGATGTTTATCCACATCTGGGCAAAAATTCAGATGTTATATTGGAACAAATTGAAAAAGAAGAGATTAAATTTAGAAGGACTCTTAAGAAAGGCTTGAAGGAATTGGAAAAAATCAGAGAAGAGACTGAAGAAATTGACGGTAATAAAGCTTTTTATATTTACCAGACTTTTGGATTTCCACTTGAACTAACTTTAGATGAACTTCAAGTGGATGAAGAAAGAGCTGCAAAGATCGAGCAGGATTTTCGTATTGCTGAACAAAAACATAGAGAAAAATCTAGGGCTGGAGTGGATAAGAAGTTTAAAGGAGGCCTGGCTGATCATTCTGAGATAGTGACTAAATATCATACAGCTACGCACTTGCTTTTAGAATCGCTTAGAAGAGTTTTGGGCGATCATGTTCATCAAAAAGGTAGTAATATAACAGCCGAAAGACTACGTTTTGACTTTTCGCATAATTCCAAATTAAATGATGATGAGGTTCGAAAAGTTGAAGATATGGTTAATAAGGTCATTGAAAAGGATTATAAGGTATTTAAAAAAGCTTTACCTAAAAATATTGCGAGCAAACTAGAAGCACAAATGGAATTTGGACGAAAATATGGAGATATTGTTGATGTTTATTTTATTGTTGATCCTGAAGCAAAGTACGATAAACGTAATCCTAATATAGAAGAGATTGAGGAAGACAAAATTTTTTCAAAGGAATTTTGTGGAGGTCCGCATGTTGAAAATACAGGAAAGTTAGGAGAAGAAGGTATGAAATTTAAAATATTTAAACAAAAGAATATAGGAAGTGGTTTGCTTAGAATTAAAGCAAGATTGGAGTAAATTTCAATTTGATTAAGCATAGAAAATTGATATTTATTATTTTTGTTAGTTTTCGGGATTAATTTTGTATTAAATTTAATTATAAGCTTTTGACTTTTATTCTTTTGGTGTTATAATCCAATCAACTGCTTCGAGATTTTAAAAATTACATCTGCCCGTTTTTTATATATTATCTAAAAAAATATGCTTGCAAAATTTCATGCAAAATTGGTTGTAATACTATCCATAGTATTATTACTTACTTTAAGTTCAACAAATGTCACACTAGCAGACTGGACATTAGACGGCGAAGGTGTAAATGTAACTGCTACAGAGGAAGATCAAGAGGATATGGATGATGAGGATGAAGCTGGAGAAGAAGAAGGTGAAGATGTAGAGGGAGAAGAAGAGGGCGAAGAAGGTGAGGAGGGAGAAGAAGATGAGGAAGAAGTATCTATTCCCGAAGTTCGGGGAGAGGTAAACGAAGAGGAAGAATTGGTAGTAGACCTAGACTATGCAGCTGGAGATGAATTCAAAGTAGTCGTCTCTGATGTATGCGAGGTGGTAGATAAGGTAACCATTAAAGTAGCCGAAGATGTTGATGGTCAATTGGTTGTTACTTATACAGAAGATAATCCAAGTGATACAGAAATTGAAAAGAATTTAGGTTTTTGTGAATTTGAACTTCTTGATATAGATGAAGAGGTGATTGAATCAGTTAACTGGAAATTAATGGCAAATCGAGATGAACTTTCTGAACAAGATTGGGATAAAGACTCCATGAAATTAATGCTTCTTAAAGATGGACAATGGGAGGCAAAGGATACAGAACGAGTAGATGGAGATTCAGACAACTATATATATGAGGCTGAGAGCGATGATCTTGGAGATGGAGTTGCTACTCTTGCAAGCAGTAAATCACAATTATTTACAATGAAGAATGGATTATATTGCCTGGGTTCACTTGTTGGACTAGCAGTACTTCTAATCATTGGTTACTTGCTAATGGGTAAGTCTGAAGGAGGAAAGAGTAAAAAATAAGCAATAATTGTGAATTGATATTTTGACTAAAAACCCTGTACCATAATAAGGTACAGGGTTTTTTATTATTCTACTCTCTTATTCTTTTTATTCAGACTTAACAACATTATGCGCCAATATTTCTTCGGCAAAATAATTTTGGAAGGGAGATAAACCTTCAAGATTGTAAACCAGAGCTTTTTCATTAACAGAGTCGATAGATGTAATTTCTTTCCATTGATCCTCAGAAGTAAATAAATGATCTCCAACATTAATTTGTTCAACA
>WJKM01000019.1 GCA_014729085.1 Candidatus Dojkabacteria bacterium
CACCATTCAAGTATTGTAAGGGAAAATGTAAAAGATTGAATGGAAAGCTGTCCCTTGCTTTAACTGCTAAATATGATGCACCGGAAATATATTTTATTAGAGATTGAAGATTTTTAGGGGGCCATTTTGGAACACTGCCAATGACCCCACCGGGATTCGAACCCGGATTACAAGATTGAGAATCTTGCGTCCTAACCCTTAGACGATGGGGCCTCTTACTTTAAATTACAATTACTAATTATCCAGTTTTTCTATATCTTTCTTTTTAACTCTAATTTTGACAGGCTTATTAGATGGACGGAAATTCTTTTCTTCAATAGCATCCCTAAACTTTTTCCTTAATTTCGCATACTCTTTCTCGGAAATTGGATCTTCTAATTTTAAAGCTTTTGGTAATACTTTCTTTTTAACCATCAAATCGAAAGCTTCCAAAGTCGGAGAAATGTTCGCCCCTCTAGCACGAATTTTATTTCTTAGATCCACTTCTAAGTCACCAGTTTCGGGATGCCTTACTATTCTTAACAATTCTCTCTTAGGTTTTTTCTCTCCTGTTGCAATACAGGTTCTAATTGGAACATGCCTTTGTTTTGGATTCTTCTTCTTTCCCATACTATATAGAAATTATACTTATTTTAAAGCTTTTTCAATCTTTTCTAACGACTTTTTTCCAATACCCTCAATTTTTTCTCCTTTACTAATCTTTTCTTCTAATTCCTCTACTGTATTTATTCCCGCGCTTTCTAATGCATTTTCGATACGTGTAGTAAGACCTAAATCTTTGATGCTATCCTCTTCTCCTTCCTTTTCTTTTTCAGTAACTTCCTCATTTTCTTCTGTTTCATTAGCTTCTTCTTCTCTATCTTCTTTTTGTTGCTCAAGAACATCTGAATCTACCTTTACAGTTTCACCTTGGATATCAATATTCCATCCTGTTAATTTTGCAGCAAGCCTTACATTCTGACCGTCTTTTCCGATAGCAAGCGAAAGCTGTTCGTCTGGTACAATGACTTGAATAATTTTATTTTCCCCATCCAAAATCTTTGATTCAATAACTTGAGCTGGACTTAATGCATTGTTTACAAACTGCTCCTCATCTTCATCCCATAAAATTATATCTATCTTTTCCTCATGCTGACCCATTTTCAGTTCATTCATAATTGCCATAATTCTTACACCCTTTTGTCCAACGCAGGAACCAATTGGATCTACTCCTTCAACATTTGATTTAACTGCAACTTTTGATCTTTGACCTGCTTCTCTCGCAATAGATTTTATCTCCAACGTTTCCGATAAAAGCTCAGGAACCTCTAATCTAAACAGTGCCTTTAAAAATTCAGGATCTGCTCTCGAAACAAAAATTGTCTTGCCTCTTGGGGTATCCTTAATGTCCTTAATTAAAACTTTATACTTAGCTCCGCTTTTATAGTATTCGTTTGGAATTCTTTCAGAAGCCGGCATTACAGCTGTTGCTTTTCCAAGTTCAAACAAAACTGAATCTCCATCCATCCTTTGTGCAATTGCTGTCTCGATTTCT
Organism: Candidatus Dojkabacteria bacterium; assembly: GCA_014729085.1. Taxonomy (GTDB): domain Bacteria; phylum Patescibacteriota; class Dojkabacteria; order B142; family WJKM01; genus WJKM01. The sequence continues at coordinate 1,535 of WJKM01000019.1, forward strand.
CCAATACTTCCAAGAAATTTTTGTATTTGACTTTCCTTTTCAGCCTCTCTCAACTTCTGCATAATAACTTGCTTTGCAGTCTGGGCAGCCACTCGTCCAAAATCCCCTTCCGGCGTAATATCTATTTCAACATGATCACCCACTTCTAATTTAGACTCTAGATCACGGGCTTTTTTCAACGAAATCTGGGTCGCTTTGTTTGTAACTTTCTCAACTACCTTTTTATCTACAAATACGGTAACCGCTCCATCAGTTTCATCTATCTCAACACTTATTTCAGCTCCTTCTTCTTCAGAATAGTCTTTCTTAAATCCTGATTTAATTGCATGCTTTACTGCATCTAATATTTCATCTGCATCGATTCCTCTTTCAGCAGCTATCTGGTTTACTGCCATTAAAAATTCTGATTGAATTGCCATAATTTATTTAAGTAATAAGTTAATACAGTTATTAATATTTCTAAGATTTAAAAGTTACTTACATTCTACCACTTTTTATTTTTATATGATTATACCTCCTTTTCTAAATTCTCAAATATATTTTTTTTGAGGTTTAATCGAGATTATTCCCAATAAAAAAGGCGGACACTGTCCACCGTAATAAAATCTACTCATTGCTTCTTCTCAAAGATTATAACTTAAATACTGGCTAAAACACAAAACTGCAAATTAACTCCCTTCTTCTATCCTTAACGATTCTTTGTGTATTAGATCCCAAATATCTTCAACCAAGTCAGGACTTAGGTTCATTTCTAATGCTTGCGATCTAATATTATTAATGAGCCGATTCCATCTTTTTGAATCTTGGGGAGGCAACTTCTTTTCTTTTTTGTAATCTCCAATTTTACTGACAATGTCCATTCTTTCTGAGAGAAGTTCAACAATCATCTGGTCAATTAAATCAATTTTAACTCTGTAATCATAAAGAGTGGTCATAATCAATATAATTAAGCACATAATCCTCGCTACGCTCGGAATTATTTGCCTTCATCCCGTAAAACAGGATTTCGGCAGCTTGTATGTAAAATGTAAATTTTAAAAATTTCCAATTTCCGTAACAATAAAATATACAATCATTATACTAAAAATTTTCCTCCCAAAAAGCACAATCCCCAGGTGTCCATGCAAAGCATGCGAACTTTGATTTATTAGGTCCCGATTCAATTACCCTCACTGGGTAACCTAATTCTTGAGCATCTGGACATTGACATCTCACAGGATACCTGTGCGACCATCCATGGATTCGATATTTACAATCTTTTCCCGCGAACCTTCTTGCAGACTTAGATAAAGGATCCGCATAGTGAGATGCACAACCAGGGATTCCATGTGAAGGTCGCTCGTCTGGCCGTACTCTCTGGAATGGTGGTGTTGATGGTATCCTATCTTCCATGCATCACTGATAAAAGTTTATCAACAGAAGATTGGACTAAAATTTCCATAGTATCGATTACTTTTATCCCCTTAATTTCTTTTACTACTAATTGAAGATCTGTACACGCCAATACCAAGGTTTCTAACTTATTTCTCTCAAATTTATTAATAATTCTCTCAATTTCTTTCTTTTCTTTTATTGTATCTAAACTCCATACTAATTTATTTATAAGCACCCCAAGTTTTTCCTGATCTTTTTCTGAAGGTAGAGAAATTTGGATTCCAGCTTTATCAAAAAGCTTCTGGTAAATTTTCGAATTAAGCGTTGTCTTCGTGGCCAAAAAACCAACTTTATTGATTTTTTGATCTACTAGAAAATTCTCAGTCTCTTCAGCAATATTCAAAATTGGAATATCCACCGACTCCCGAATTATACTTATAAATTTATGAACAGAATTACATGGTATTACAATAAAATCAGCTCCTCCTTTCTCTAATCTTTTTGCAGCATCTACGAGGTATGGTATATAACGTTCTTCATCTTTAGCATCTCTTATGAGTTCTTTTTCGATTTGAAACTTGAGCGGAACACTCCACATCAAAACTCCCGGTCTCTGACTTTCATTTCTTTTAAAAGTTTCAAATAATAACTTAAGATAAAATTTTGCTGTTGTTTCAGGACCTAATCCGCCGATTATTCCGACTGTATTCATTTTATTAAGTTAAGATTTTATTTGCCGAAAGAACGTTTATTAGAACATCTTTTAATACCTGTTTATTCTCAATCCCGCCCTCATCTTCAAGTTTTTGCAACAAAACTCTTGAAGGTTCCATTTCTGCAAGATTTTCTTTAAAAAAGGCTTCAATTTCTGCAGTATCTCCGCTTCCGGTAGCAACTAAACCTTCAATTGCTTTCCTAATTTCTATATCCCTCATCTCCCATCCGCTTACTTCCCTTATTTCCCAATTATCCCCAACTTTTTCGCTTACTGTAAATTTCCCGTCTAAACCCAATTTTTGAGCTTGTGATGAATTATTTTCCACAGCTTCAAAATCCAGCAAAGGCTCTTCATTCTCTAAAGCCCAAAGCAACCTACCAATAGATAAAGTCATTGCAGCTGCATTAGCCTCAGGTGACTGCTGCGTTGAAATTGGTCTGAATTCTACTAACAATCTTTCGATATCCAAATCTTCATCTGTAATGAATTTAAGTTTTGAGGCAAGCCAATTCGTCCCTGTTGCTATTGCTAAGGCTTCGAACTCATTAGAGGGTTCAAGTATCAATGGATGTTTTGCCATATGTTCGAAAACATCCTCGACATCATCGAAAAAACCATCTGGCAAAAATACCCTATGCCCTGTTTCCGTCAAATGAGTCATATCCCACAATCTATTCCTCGGTTCATTCCATCCAGTATCAACTCCTTCAGCAAATCTCGAATTACCCGTAATAGCTACTAAAAAAGGTGACATTTGTATGGACCAGTTCACCAAATCAACAGCTTCTTCCGGACTTGTAGCTGACATATTAAACTGAATTGAATTGCAAGCGCTTACAACAGTAGCATCAGGCTCTTCCTCTAATCCCAGTTCTTCCATTAAAACAAAGGAATCTTCTACCCTATTCTCTATATGATGATTTGGAACTTGCTCATATTTTGGCTTGCTTGTTCTAACAATATTATTGAGCTCAAGTGTCGGATGCAGCCCCATCTTTAATACACTTGCACCCTTATCATTTGCAGCATCTACCAAACAATCATCCAACCACGTAAACAACTCAACCATTTTATCCGGCGAAAATCCCTGTGAAAATATTTCCTCCTGATTAGCCTCAATTTGAAAGGCTCCCAATTCCGGTTGAAAGGAAAATAAACCACCTCTCTCATTAGACAATAAATTTGCATCATCTATAATCTGGTCTCTCAAACTTTCGTCAATAGGACTTAAATCTGAGTGCACTAAACTAAACTCAGCCTCTATACCAATAGTTCTAGGATTATGTCCCTTGAAAGGAGATTGTAAAGTCAACTTTTCAAAAGCATTTCCCAAATAATTCCCTGCACGCCTTTCTTGGGGAGTACTAGTTAAAATATTTTGCGCTCTAATATTTTGTATTTGCTCATTTATATTCATTTTATTTAATTCAAAAATAATATTTAGTAAGTTAGAATTTATTACATATTTGAAAGTGATAAAAAACCCACCTTTCGGTGGGTTAAAAATCAATACAGATATATACCTCACCGAAAGGAAAGTTCTGAATAATAGTAATAATAATTTTGTGTGATAAATTTAAAAACCATATTTAATCAACTTAATATAAAAAGAAAAAACCACTCTTGGCGAGTGGTATATTCAAAAACTACAATATCCAATCACTCACCCAAGGGTAAGTTTTGAATAATAATAGTTTTTATTTAATGATGTCAATTTCATGATTATTTGATTTGTAACAATATTACTATAACACATTATAGGATTGTTTGTAAATATCAAACCTTCTCTAAAATAAAATTGTCTTCTTCTGCAATTTCAGTGAAATTCTTCGTATGCTTTACTTCTTCTAAAACTGGACTTCCAATTTCAGTAAAATGAATCTTTTCTTCAGTTACTTTATGAATTTCAAGCACATTATAAGTATCATAACTCATCAGTGCATTAAGATCTTGTGTATTTATAATAATTAGTCTCTGCTTATTACCTTCTGGAGTTACAACCCATTTAGGAATTGCAACTATTGTTCCATCATCAGACCACTTTGGCGGACTACCGCACCTGTATGCAATAAAATATCTATCTTTATCAAGTTGTAAATATGCTGTACCTTCTAAGGGGAGTCCTGCCATGATATGCTTTAAATGCTCGTAGACAATCTTATTATCACCTTTTTTCAAGCTATCAAGATTGTTGTCAAAACGCCATGGATCTGTAATTTTTTTAATTCAGAAGTAAATGTTTTATAGTATTCATTAGATAAATCAAAAACTAGGATTCAAGCGTCCATCTTGCTTTCCCTTCCTCTTGCTTGTAAAACATATTTACTGACTTCAACACTCTTCTCCAAAAGTAAAGCAATATTTCTGAAGGATTTTGTTCTAACTTTTTAATATTAATATTTGAACTCAAAAATGCTTCATATTCCTTTTTCTCAATCGGCATCCTTGGATAACGCATAAATTGAAGAGCATGAATAATTTCATGTTCTAAATTATTAATTTGTTTATACACTTCATATTCAGATTCTGGCCTTTTTAAATCAATAAATACGTCCCTGCTATCTGTTGAGTATGTACCCTCAGCCCCTGACTCTTCAAACCATTCTTCTAATTCATATTCTGCCCTAACAGAAATACTATTATTTTTTGCGACTTTCATAAGTCTTCTACGATATTCTGCTGGATCAGAATACAACAAATCTCGTGGAGGTAAACCATATTTTGCCTTAATAATCTGATGATCTTCCACCATTCTTGCAATGAGTTTTTCAGTTTTATGGTAAGGAATACCTGTTACGTACTCAGTCACTTTTGACAAGAATCTTTCAGTTTCAGCTTGATACTCTTCAGCAGTTTTACAAGCAGATTCATTCATATCGGTCAGTTCTTGTGCTACTCTTTCATCTTCTATAAAATGTTGCCCATCAATATTATGAACTGCTGGCTCTTTTCTACCCCCTCCTTCTTCAACTAGTTTGTTTTTCATATTCTATTCTTTCAAATATTTCAAATATTATAACCAATATTTGAAGTCAATGTTCACATTTAACTAACAATTCCTCTCAGCTTGAGTTCTTTTTCTATTCTCAAGCCCTCAATAAAGGCTTTTTCGGGACTCTCTCCGACAATACCAAACATTCCCCATCCGGGAGCTACTGCGGTTAAAAGTCTGATGTCCTCTCTATTAAGGTTTAATTCTTCAGCAATAACGCTTAGTGCATTGTCAACATCTTGGTAGTCAATTCCAATATTAGGTTTAATCACCAATGTAGCAAAAGGCATCTCTTTTCCATACATTCTTTCAACTATTTTTCCGAAACCTCGAGCTGTATCACCCCCATTTGTCCTAATATTCATATCTTGAAGAGCATTTACTTTCTTCTCCCCCCATCTTGTTTGTATAGTCCCTATTGCCATATCAATACCACCCCTGGAAAAACCTTCCGGACCATAATATTCAGCCATCTTTTTAATTGTATCAATTCCCGTATCATATTCCTCTTGGGTCATTCCAAGTATTCTATCTCCATTGTGACCATTATTTCGAATATAATCCCTTGGTGCATATACATGTCCTCCCCATTCAGTTGTCTCCTTTATTTCTCCGTTCTCATCCTCTTCAGTAATAAATATCTGAACTAATTTAGTATCATATCCATTTCCACCTCTGACATGAACTGAAGGAGCAACATTTCTTACCTGATCGATTCCTTTCCCTTTCAGTTCCATCGTTCTATAATTGACAAAAGACTCAATAACCCAGGAATGGCCCTTACTATGCATCTCTCTTGCAATTTTATCCACATCATAACCACCATTTGGATATACTGGAAATGCGCCTTTTCCATCAGATCCTCTAACAGGTTTACAGTAATTTTTCTCGCTGCCCCATCTATCTTTTAGTAAACTGAGACCAAGTGCAACCCGCTGTTTGAAGACTTCATAGTCAGGATCCCAGACAATACTATAACCAGGCATTCTTGGTGTCTCCTCTCCCATTTCTATTTCAATAGGTGAAAGTTTGCCTTCAGCTTCTAACCAAGACTCGTATGTATCTTCCTCAACTTGAATTTCTCCAGCTGCTTCTGGTGTTGGGTAAAGATAACCTTTATTTGCAAGTTTTTTAGTGATTTCTGCACTATTTGCATCTACATTTAATTTATCGATTGGTTCAAGTCCGCTTGCTTCTCTGACTTTATTTACCTTATCTCTTAAATACAACAATAGCATACTTGTTTCCTCATCTGTTATATAAACCTGTAAGACAGTTTCGGGATTTTGAGCAAGTTCATTAACAATAATTTGAATATCCTTATCCGATGGCTCTTCTTCTCCAACACACTCAAGCGCTTTGTATAACCACTTATGTGAGTTATAATTTAGGAGGCCTTTTCCAATTGCATGAGTTTCAACATCAGGCCTTGTTTGTGCGACTTGCCTCCAAGCATCGGAATTTCCAAAAGCAATGTCTCCTGGATTTGCAAGAGCTAATTCCCTGCTTGCAATTGCCGCATTTATACCAATTCCATTACCAGTTGCCTGTATAACGTCTAATTCTATTTGTCTAACACTGATGGACTCTGTTCCACCAGAGATAATAATTTTTCTTGCCTCTTTACCATTAGCAATATAAGGCTCCCATGCTTCTTTCGCATCCAATAATATCTTATCTTTTGATTCTCCGAACAATACTTGGGCTACTGTTTCCAATCCACCTTCCAAACCAGGAAGATCTTCAAGCATATAGGGACCATCTTGCTGATCTTTCCATAAAAGCTCGTTCGTTTCATTCGTTACTTTATTTTTTACAAGAATTTCTCCTTCTGCTTTAGTAGGCCATGTGTAACCACCTGTTTTTGGAGAAACTATATATGGATTATCTTCCATTAAACTTCATACAAATATAAAAAAATCCGCCTTTTGGCGGATATACTAAATTACCTAGAATCAAACAAATTCTATCCGCCTAGTGGTGGATTTCAAAAAAGAAAAAGAATTTGTTATTTTCCTGGTATATATTCATTATGTGTATATTATACCCTATAATATATTCTCTGTCAACTACTTAATTAATAGCTAGTATATTAACAAAGCATATCTAAAAAATCAAGCTCGAAATTTGCTTTCTCAGACTCTTCCGATCAAGACCATATTTAGACCACAAATCTCTATGACTTCCAGACTCTCCAAAAGTATCCTTTATACCTATGCATTTAATTTCAACAGGATGCTTTTCTCCTAACAATCTTGCAACGCTTTCTCCAAGACCGCCCCAAATGTTATGTTCTTCTACTACTATCACTTTGTTCGTTTTTTTGGCTGATTTTAATATTATTTCCTTATCAAGTGGCTTAACTGTATGAATATTCAATAAATCAATACTCAATCCATCTTCAATTAAAGGAAGTAATGCCTGTATAGTCTCATAAACCATAGATCCCGTTGCTATTACAGTTAAATCATCTCCTTTTATTAGTTTTTGTGCTTTACCTATTTCAAATTCCGAATCCGGTTTTAGAAATACTGGAAATTTTGCTCTAGTGACCCGTAGATAGGCTGGCCCCTTCATTTCTGAGATTAGCTTTGTAGCCTGCATTGCTTGATTATAATCGGCTGGTGTGATAATTGTGATACCTGCAAGCGACTTCATCATGCCTAAATCGGAATTCATCTGAGCACTAGCACCGTCCTCTCCAACATTCAAACCATAATGTGATCCAACTACTTTAATATTTTGTTTACAAATTGCAGCTAAACGAATCTGGCTGAAATTTAATCCCGGGCTAAATGCTGCAAAAGATGTAATAAAAGGAATTTTTCCAACTATTTCCAAACCAGTTGCAATGCCAGCCATATTCTGTTCAGCAACTCCTACCTGAACAAACTGATTAGGTAGCTCTTTTTCAAATTTCTTAACCCTCAAAGATCCCGGTAAGTCTGCATTTAAAACAATAATATCTTTATTATCTTTCCCAAGTTTTAAAATCATTTCTCCAAAACCATCTCGTAATGCTTTTTGTTCAAGCTTTGATTCGTTTTTCCAATCTCTTAAAAAATAGTTCGACATTTTATTCATTTAGTAAATTAAAACACTAACCTAACGTTACATTCTGTTTAATAGGTAACATGCACCTCATGGATCCATATCTTCTCAGGTCTTAACAACATATACTTAACCACATCTGCAAGATCAGCGGGATCAGTAAATTTGTCAATAGGTACTTCTTCCTCCGTTTTTTCAAACATTTTCGTATTTGTTCCACTTTGATAAACTGCCCCAACTCTTACATTTGTGTCTTTCAAATCTTCCTTTAGTACATCAGTAAAACCCTTAACACCCCACTTGCTAGCTGTATAAACTGACTGTCCTTTCTGAGCTGTGACACCTGATTTGGATGAAATATTTATAATTGCTGCATCTTCTTCCTCTCTTAAAATTGGAAGTGTGGATTGAGTAACATGAATAACTGCTGTTAAATTTGTCGCAATTACTTCCTCAATAGTCTCAGGGTGTATTTCATCTAAGTCCATCATTTTTTGCCAAATTCCAGCATTATTAATTAAGATATTAATTTTCCCAAAGTCATTCTTTATTGATTCTACTGCAGATCCAATTCTTTCTTTGTCTTTCAAATCACAAATATAATATTTAACTTTTGGACTTCCTAATTGTTCACATTCTGATTTGACTTGTTCCAGTCGTTTTTCTGACCTGGCAACTAATGCAATTTCCACTTCTTCTTCTGCCAACCTCAAAGCTATCTGTTTACCTATTCCATCGCTAGAACCTGTGATAATCGCAACCTTATTTTTAAGTTTCACTATTTTTTTATTAATAATTTAAAATAGAAATTACTACAAAAATAATATAATTATTGACTTTAATACAAATCAGATAATTTCTGCCTCAATTGCCTTAAGGCTTCTTTGACCTCTTCACCATCATCAGTCCAATCATGGTACTCGAATTTATTCTCCATAAAATCTACACCTTTTCCAGGAGTTGTATGTGCAATAATTAAAGTAGGCTGTTTTTTAATCTTGTTTACAAATTCAAAACAAGATAATAAATGCTCTATATTATGACCGTTTACATCTAAAACCATCCAGCCAAAATCCTCATATTTATTTTTCAAATCACCCAGAGGCATAATATCTGAAATATTCCCATCTATTTGAATCTTGTTGTAATCAATTATGCCAACTAAATTATCAAGGAAATATTTGGATGCTGACATTGCAGCTTCCCAAGTCTGTCCCTCTTGTTGTTCACCATCTGACATTATGCAGAAAACTTTATTCTTCATTTTTTTCATTTTCAGACCTAATGCAACTCCAACAGCTTGAGACAGACCATGCCCAAGCATACCGCTTGAATTCTCGACTCCAGGTATATTTATTTTGGGATGTCCCTGCAATAATGAATCAACTTTTCTGAGCTTATCTAGTTTTTTTCTATCAAAATATCCTATATTGGCTAAAATTGCGTACCAAATAGGACAGATATGGCCATTTGATACTAAAATGTAATCCCTTTCTTTCCAGTCTGGTTTTTTAGGATCAATATTGGCTATTTCATTGTATAAAAGAGTAAAAATCTCTGCCATGCCAAATGCACCCCCGACATGGCCGGATCCCGCTTTATCAAGCATTTTGATCACATCTATTTTCAGCTCTATAGATTTCTTTTTAAGTTCTTTGATTTTTTTATTCATAATAAATTTTATATTATTTCTAAGTTACTTTTTTAGTCATATCAATAAAAGTTTCTTTATACCCGCTTTTCTTATATATGTCATGAGCAATATGATTGCCCGCCGCAACTCCCAGTTTCAGTATTTTACATCCTTTCGAAAGCAAATATTTTTCCATTTTCTTAAAAAGAGTAGATCCAATCCCTTTGTTACGATACTTCTCTTTAATAAAAATCCTTGAAATTTCGCCAACCTTGTTATCACCTAATTCAATCAAAGACCTTTCTGTTTTCTCTTTAATATAACAAGCTCCAAATCCAATTAAATGTTCTTTATATTCTACTACATAAAAAATTCCATTATTAGAATTTACCTTATCCAAAATATATCTAACAAAAAACTCACCATAATTGGTATCTGTTTTTCTTAAATCAAAAGGATACAATTTAATATGATAATCTTCATTGATAACCATTAAATTCAACAGATCTTGATAATCTGACTTATTATATTCCCTTATTTGATAACCTTGCATAGCAATTATATTAAGTTTAGATTGCTTTAATCATCTCTCTAAAAAACACTTTATATCTATATTTTTTATACATATTAAAAGCTCTTTTATTAGGACCAAAGACACTAAGTAATATAAACTTGCATCCTTTTTGTTTTAACCAATCTTCCATTTTATCCATAAGCTCACTTCCAATTCCCTGATTTCTATAAATTTTCTTAATAAAAAACTTACTGATTTTACCAATTTTTTCTATTCGTAACTCCAGTAGTTCCTGATCATTATAAGTCTTTACATAACAGGAACCACAACCAATGACCTCATTCTTGTATTCAACTATATAAATCTTTCCCTTTCCACTAATATGCCTTTCTAATTGTTTCTTAATAATCACTTCTCCATACCCGTTCTTTCTTTCCCTCAGTCCTGTAAAATCCATATTGATATGGAAATCCTGATTCTTTAGGAGTATTTCTTTCAAGGCTTCTCTATCCTCCTGAATGTACTCTCTGATTTTATAATCCAAACTCATGTTTAGTTATTAATAAAAATAATTTGATATTTAAAGATTTTTTAAAAAAATTCTCAACTCTTTATATATTTCCGCATGCCCTTTAGCGTTTGCATGAAGACCATCTTCTGCAAGATAAGAGTTATAGTCTATTTTCAACCATTTGCTCATAATATCTAGATAAGGTATTTCGTTTTCTTTACAAATTTCTTTTGCAATATTTTCGTACTTAATAACCTCGTATAGCAAATAATATATGTCTTTTCCTTGGATCGGTGTTGTCTTTGAGTCATCTATTGGATATACACCAATGAAAATAGTATCAGCAATTTCTAATGATTTTTCTATTATCTTTTTGATATTTTTTTTATAGAGATCTTCAAAAATATCGGGCGGATTATTTTTATCTTCAACTCTCTTACAATCATTGGAACCAAGAGACCATATAATAAGCCTGGGATTCCTAGGTATTATTTCTTCGGACATACGTTCTAAATAATCATTAGTGTTATTTCCAGATATTCCCAAGTTATAGACTTTTGTGTTCTTTAATTGTTGCGACTCAAGCCACATCCTAAATCTATGAACAAACCCACCTTCTTCAGTATCGCACCTACCATAAACGGAGCTAGCACCAATAAATACAACGGGTCCCTCGAGTTTCATCTTCATATTTTTTGTAAATATTAATATATAGTATAATTTTCCTGCATATTTCCCAAATATTTGGAAATTAAAAATTATTTATTAATTAGATTATATGAAAATTAGAAAAATATTTCCTTTAGTATTCATAATTTCTTTTATAGTTATAGGAGCAACTTTTTATTATAAAAACATTTCAGCAGCTACAAAAGAATACAAAATAGGAGATCAAGGCATACGTCTAACCCTAGGATACTGCGACTTTGATTTGATGTGGTGTTATGGTGAAGAAGGTGATCCTCAACTCGAAGTAGAAAGTGGAGTTTCTCAATGGATTACAATGTATACGCAGTACAACGATGCCGATGCTTGTATCTCGACTACATTAGAATATCCAAGTAATGATATGATTCTTGTGAATTCGGCTTCCAGACCATATAAAGTATCCTCTGAAATCAAGGATGGTTCTATGATTCAGCATTCAATACTTACTCAAGCAGGAGGGGACAGATTTACTCCTACAAGTCAACAAACTCTTATGGATTGGACTTTTTATATAAATCCATCTCAGCCAAAAACAATAACTCTTTATCAGAATGTAGAAATATATGATTCAACATGCACAACAAAGCAGGAAACTTTGTCTATTCCTCTCGAGATTATTGTAACTACAGGATCTGGTGAACAACAACCAAGCGATAAATTAACGGACATAAATGGTGATCAATTTGAAACTTATATTAGAAGTCTTGCAAATGAATTAATTGTATCTGGATATTCCGATAATACATATAGATCGGGAACTCATGTTACGAGAAATCAAATGGCTAAATTTGTAACCAATGCATTTAATTTTACTGTCAATCGTGGTGGTACTGCATTTCCTGACGTTCCAATCAATGAGGATGCTTTCAATCCGATAGAACTTGCCTGGTATGTACAAACTTTAAAAAATCTTGAAATCATCAGCGGATATTCAGATGGATATTACAAACCTGAAAATCTTGTAACTAGAGGTCAGGTTACAAAATATATAGTTAATTCCTTAATTGAAAAAGGCGTATCTGTTGATTTATCACTAACACCTAACTATCCTGATGTACCAGCTGACCATACTTTTGCAAAAGAGATAGCGTATCTCTCAAGTGTTACAGTAGATGGAGAAAAAGTTATTAGAGGTTACTCTAATGGAAATTATGGTCCAGATGATCCACTAACAAGAGGACAAATGGCAAAAATAATTGACAACTCAAGAAAAATCTTAGATTAACTTTAAACTTGAACAGGGACATATTGTCCCTGTTCAAATCATACTGCTTTAAATCTTTCAATTAAGGATTTCGTAATATATTCATCTTCTCCAAAAACACTTATCATAGATAAATTATCACCTCCATCGGTTCCAGGATCTTGAACCACCACAATAATACCTTCCGGATTACCATTCTGATTTAACCTAAATCCTTTAGGCTGACCTGTGCTCGTATCATAACTTATCAAGCCTAGACCTAACTCGTCGAGATGCTGTTGAAGTTCTTTACCATTATAATTTGGTACTTCATTTTCATATAACAATGCAGTTTCTGCAAACTTTGGTTCTAATCCCGCCTCTCTTAAAACTTCCATTTGATAATACAAATACATATTACCTGGCATTCTGATATTTGGATCAAGCAGTGCCATTTCCTCTTCATCAGATTCATTCTTATAGATTGCAAAATCAAGTCCAAAAATAACAGGTTTTGAACCAAATCTCTCTTCCAGTATCCCAGCAAATTTATCAGCATAAATAAGAGCTTCCCGAGTGAATTTATCGGTATTTTCGGGATTACCATTTCTATATGGTAAAGTGTTTCCTCTCCATCTATTGTCATCTTCTGGTTTATCCCTTTCTTTCATGACTCCAAGTACTCCATTCATATACTGAACAGACATTGTGTGATCGATATCAAGTCTTTCCTCTACAACTACGGGAAAACTTTCTACTTCTTCAAAATTTGTAGTGATCCCATTCCCATCTGTACCACCTGGGTCTTTAAAAATACAGTCTTTACCTAACTTTTTGAAAAGTAAAATGATTCTTTGAGCTTCTTCCTTTGTTTTACAAAGTGCTCCGGGAGCAACTGGAATTCCTTCAACACTCCCAGTGTTTTCTAATTCTATTGGGTTATTTATATTTTTGGAACTTCGATGTAAAACTTCTTTACCAATATTGAGAGATGAGGGATTTCCAATAATCTTTGCTCCTCCTACCTGCTCGATTTCACGCTCAATTTCATTACTATTCCTATACAAAAAAATGCTTGGACTATCAATTCCATATCTAGATTCCAAAAGATCAATATTATCAAGATCTATAATTTTATATTCAATGTCAAGCACATCATGAAAATCCATAGCTGTCCAGATGGAATTTTGAAGTACCGAGTCCTCTCCTTTCCTTATTAAGTCGCCAAGCCGGGCCCGAAGAGCCGGGGCCATATGTGCTCCGCGACCTCGAACCCACTCTGCATATTTCTCCGGTATTCCAAACGGTTCCGGATATGAAATAAGATTATTCTCCTTCACTATTTGGTTGTATGTTCTTGTTTCATAGGTCATCTCATCAGTAGATAATATACTAAAAATATTGAACCTGCTGTTTAATTATTTCTGTAGTAATAGTCAACTATATTTTCGGCTAAAACTTCCATGGAGTTTATAACTCTACCTCCAAGAGCTTCATAATTAATAGCTAAAGGTAATTCGGTACATCCCAAAATTATGCCCTCAGCTCCCTTATCAATAAAATCATTAAGAATATTGATATATTTTTTTCTCTCCTTTCCGTTATCTTCTCCGGCCATTATTAACCCTATTATTTCTTTTATTGTATTTTGTTGATTCGAATCCGGAATAATTGGTTTAATCCCTTCTGCCATTAACGCTTGAGAGTACAGTCCATATTTTAAAGCAACCGGACTTGCTAATACTCCAACTTTTTTATATTCAAGGTTACGGACTTCCTTAACTACTGACTCAATAATTGAAATAAATTCGATATTGGTCTTTTCCTGTAATTCATTTAACAAAACATGAACTGTGTTACATGCAATACATAGCTTTTTCGCTCCTGCATTTTCAAGTATCTTTACAGACTTAGTAAGCATTTCGGTTGACTGCGAAATCATTTCTGTATTTGAAATAAAATCAGGTATGGGTATAGATTCAATAATCATATATGGGTAATCCTCATTTTTTTCAGCTCCATATTTTCTTTGTGATTGTTTAGTAATATAGTTATAAAAACACATTGTTGCCTGTGGACCTACCCCTCCTATAATTCCTATTTTTTTCGTTTTTATTGTTTTACTATTTTTCATGGACAAATAAATATTCAAATTAAAATAAAAAAATCTCCGAATACGGAGATTTTCAAATAAACACAATTATACCCGTACTCAGCAGAGTCGAGTTTTCCACCATTTGTTATTTATTTGTTTAAAAAATTTGTTGTACATATTTATTTACTTTTGTAAAATTTTGAACCTTCCTTTTTGTAATTCTTTGGATCCTCTTGTTACAGTTGCAATACCAACGCCTAATTCTTCCGCTATTTCTCTCTGAGGAATTCCCTGAATCAACATTTTTACTATTTGAACTCTGATTGGAATATCCCTAATCTCTTTAAATGTCAACAATCCTTCTAAAAAATCTGCCATTACTTCTTTATCCTCTATTTTTAAAAGTATTTCAACCAATTCATTTAAAAATTGTTTGTTTTTTGTATCTTTGTACATACGTACTAGTATACTAGAATTCAAATATTTTGTCAACTAATATTTATATAAGCTACAATGATGTATATCTTTACTTTTAATTAAAAAAATCTAATAATAGAATACTTATATATTTTATTTTCACTAATATGAAAAAAATCAACGTTCAACTTATTATTGCATTCATCTTCTTAGTATTTTTTGTTCCCTTAAATCAAGTCTCAGCAGAAGCTTCCGGAGAAATAATCGAAGATGGTACTGTGGATTACGCCGATATCGATCCAGAAAGTGATATCGTAACTGAATGTATGGGAGTATTTGTAGATATGAACCAAGCAGACATTTTTTGTCCCTATGCTGAATACCTATATCATCAGAAAGTAATTTCTGGAAATCAACAAAGGGAATATATGGCCGAAAATTCTTTGACTAGAGGAGCACTTGCAAAATATGTTGTAAATGCTTTTGATATTCCAATTAAACTTGAAACTGAACCATTCCCAGATGTTTCCGAAGATCACACCTTTTATAACTATATTATGGCTCTAAAACATGCAGGAATAATTAATGGTTATTCCGATGGTAATTATAAACCGGATAGATATGTAACTCGAGGAGAACTTTCAAAATTTATAGTTAATGTAACAGAATCTGAAAAACCGGATTTATTTGCCAACATTTGTGTTTGCGAAAAAATAACCTTAGAGGATGGCGAGTCGATTTATGCATGTCCTAAATGTGCCAAAGACGTAGAGGTTTTCCCAGATGTAACTTTTGAAAATGTCTTCTATACATATATTATTAAATTGTATAGTGCAACTAAAGACGATAATAATTTTTTAAAAATTATTGGGGGTTATTCCGATGGTACTTTTCGACCAGAAGCAAATGTAACAAGAGGACAAGTTGCAAAAATCGTAGCAAATACAATGAAATTTGGTTCTTTTAGAAATATCAAATGTGCACGCTATTTTTGCCAGGATAGATTTGATGAAAACTTGCTGGAACCTGATTTACCTGAAAATATGGAGGTAATAAAGGATTTTTCGAATATTTCTAATGCACAGATCTCAGATATTGAAATAGTAAATTCAGATGTCTACATATCAGATTATGGAAATGGAGAAATATATAAATTAAATCAATATGGAGATAATTCAGAAACTATAGCTCAAAACCTTACTTCACCTTTATCAATATCTGTCTCAGATCTAAATGAATTACTATTTATTCAAGATAATTCAGATCAGGTTGTAGGAATAGTTAAGCTAGATTCAAATAATGAACTTAGATTTATTGATGGTGTTACACAATCCAATCTAGGTGACGCCTTCGAACTAGACGCTTATACAGTTGGTACCAATGATTATCGTGTCTATGCAATCACTACCTCAAACTTAGTAAAACAGATGAATCAAAGTGGAGATTCTTATGGATTACCAAGTTTACGTATGGACCGAAACGATCTCAACCAACTTCAGGATATTGAAATATACGATGGAAGAATATATCTCGTTATTCAAGATCAAGGATTTGTTACATATTATGGAAGCTCACAAGAAACAAATACAATCTCGGGCCTTCCAGAAGAAGGTACTTTAGATAATGTTTCTAGTATTTCCATTAAAAATGGATATATTTATCTCGGTGATTCAATCAATGAGAAAATATATGAATTAAAAATGAGTGATTTTAGTAATTCAGTTATTGATTTTACTAATCAATATGATTTATCAAATATTTCAGGAGAGATTCATGATCTGGTTCCTGATAATACAAATACATATCTGTATGTGATTGTAGATAATAAATTAGTAAAAATTGGATTATAAATATTACCTCTGTGATTGTTTTCAAAAAGAGTAAGTAAACACTTACTCTTTTTTTATTGTCTTCCAGATATCTAAGAACTAATCATGATTATATATAGACAGTATATATAAACTTATAGTATAATAATATATATTATATTATCAATATATATTATTATGGAAGATACAATCCTTAATATTGAATCCACTATAAACCCTACACTCTTCGGAATGTGGGATCATGATGGTGATGGAATTGGATTTTTTACTGAAATCCGATATGGCACAAATCCCAATTTAGCAGATACTGATGGTGATAATTTGGGCGATTATATAGAGATATACGATCCAATGTTTGATCCTACAAATAAAGACTCTGATGGCGATAATATATATGACTATACTGAATACCATTTACAACAGAGGCTCAATCCTAAGCTCAGAAATCGCATAGTTTTTAGCACAACACCAGATGAAGGATCTGAGGAGATAATGACTCCATTTGTTGGGGATCTAGACGACGAGATAATTACTACAATAGCAAACTCCTTAAATAATTTATCTGATCAACTTCCGCTTACTTGTGAGGATTTAATTGATCAATCTAATCCTCAACTAATTGTGAATCTATTCAACCATTACGAAGGACGTGGAGGCTTTGTCGAATTTCCAGATAAAGCTCCAAATATAATTAATATTGGTTTAAATACTAATCTATCTCTTAGGAATATAATAGCTCATGAATCATCTCATGCTTTATGTGATATCTCTACTGATAATAGAGATACACCGACTTATGATCCACTAACTATTCCGCTCGAATATCGCCACTCAAGTAGAAACTTTGAAGTACATGGAATAAGAGAAGGACAACTTTTATTATCAGTTTATAACGAAAAAAAGGCATCCGAAATAAGAGAATGGCTTTCTTTCCAATATGGTGTAGAAGAATCTGCTCAAATTGGTGATAATGAAATATTTCAAGTTCACACCCTATATTTCGATAATACTTTAATGGAAGTAAATGCAGTTTTTAATACTTATAGAGACTCAGAAGGCAAAATTGATCTTAGTGCATTAGAAAGTGATTACGAAAGAAAAGCTTTAACTTTTTATGAAGAAATAAGCTCATATATAGAAAACATTTCTGGAAAAAATATGGACTTAAATGAATTCGGAAGGCTCATAAATGAATCACACAGTTATCCAGATCATAATGCTTCAGGAGATGTACTAACATATTTTTACGAAGCTTTGATCGAATATGCAGGGATTGAAGATGATCCAAATGCTAGACTTGATCTAAATAACAGAATTATGAATAGCTTGGGTAAATACATATTCATTGGACCAAGTAATATAATAACTAGACCTAATGAAAATATTAATATAGAAAAATATTTCGAGTTACAGGATTATTAATCTATCTAACTTTAGTACCAGATTCAATTTCTTTATCTGGATTAAGTAAAACTACTTTTCCAGAGTCATCTGCTGCTAAAATCATTCCTTGGCTTTCTAAACCTCTAATAACTTTAGGCTCTAAATTAAACAAAACCGGAATTTGTTTTCCCACCAGTTCTTCCGGAGAATAAAACTCTGCCAGTCCGGCCATAAGCTGTCTCTCTTCCTTACCTAGATCAACAATTAATTTTAGTAATTTATCTGCAGACTCTACTTCTTCAGCCTTCTTAATTGTTCCAACACGGATATCCAATTTTGCAAAATCCTCATAACCAATTACAGCTTTTTCTTCTTTGTTTATATCTATATTAGCAGCTTTACTCAAACCAACAGCTTTTCTAATTTTTGCAAAAAGTTTGTCTGCAATTTTATTTGCTTTTTCTGCTCCCTTGATTCTCATGTCCTTTACATAATCAATATTGTTTAATAATTCTTTCTTCTTTTTTCTAACATCTTTAAAATAATCCATGAAGGTTTCATATAATTTTTCCTTAATCTCCACATCTCCAATATTTCCTGTTTTATATTTATCTTTCATCTCTTTTAATTCATCATTATTGTATTCCAGTAACTCAAGATAACTAAATGCAACATTTTTCTTTGGATCCCCTGGATCTGTAGGGTGTACTCTGGCAGGGTCGGTTGTAATTTTCATAATCTGTTGTCTTATCTTCTCCTCTTCTCCAAAAATAGATATGTCATTACCCAACGACTTACTCATCTTTCTTTCTCCATCAATTCCCTTTACTCTAGCTACGTTTTTTCTAACGTATAATTTTGGAAGTTTAAGTGTTTTTCCATACCTTTTATTAAAATTACGTGCCATATCTCTGCATATCTCAACATGCTGAGTCTGGTCCTCGCCAACGGGTATTAAATCTGGTTCCAAAATTAAAATGTCAGCTGCCATTAAAACTGGATAAGAGAAAAGCCCCATACTAATATTGTCCTGAGCCACCTCTTTTTGTAATTTATCTTTATATGCATGCATTCTCTTAAGTTCCGCTATGGATGTAACGTTATTTAAGATTGTCTGCAAATATGGAATTGCAGGTATATCGGATTGAACATAAAATGTAGTTTTTTCGGGGTCTATTCCAAATGCAATCCATTCCATAAAAACATTCATAGTATTTTTCTCAACTTCCTTAGGATTAAATACAGTATTTAGAGCATGTATATTTGCAACAAAATAAAAACATTCTCCTCTATCTTGAAATTCAACCTGTGGTTTTACAGCTCCGAAATAATTTCCAAGATGAAGACCTTTTGGAGAACTTGGAGTAATACCTGAAAGTACTCTTTTCTGTCCTCTAATGTATTGATAACTACAATCTACAACTTTCGGATTTGTCAATTTTTTAAGATCTTCGGGCCTCATCTTAATGTCCCATTCTGGATCCCCAAAACCTGAATAAACATATTCCTTCTCTAAAAGCGCCTTATCCATCACGTATTCTAAGTCTTCATGAAAAATGCTTACTGTACCTTTGTCAAAACCAAACTTTTTCTTTATTACTTCAGTATCTGCTGGCTGAATCTGTTTTAAATTTAATATTTTCTTCAACTTATTAATATCCACTTTTGTATCATCTCTCCTATAAACCCCAATATATCCTTTATCAGTTTTGAAAATCAAGGTAGATAATCCCTGATCATAGGTAAGGCCCATCTCAAAAATATACTCATCCACATCCGTCATTGGAGCATGCTTAATAAATTCGAAATCGTTAATGCCTAACTCTCTTAATAACTTCTCCTGTTCCTGAATATTTTTCGGCTTCATTTAATTTACTTAAAAATTTATATATTAATTTTACTTAAATTTGGTTTATATAAAAAACAAAAAACCTCCTGTACGGAGGAATACTAGAAAGACATGCTGACATAATCCGTACAATCAAATACGTTTCTGCCACCACATATTTTTTAATAAGAATATTTTATTTTTCATAACTGAATCTATTATAGCAGAACTGTTGCTGTATGTCCCTAAGGTTCAGAAAATAAAGGAAGAAGCGGATCGGTAAAACGCGTTTGAACTCCTGCATTGTACCTATTTGGGAACCTTAATTCGCTTCCTTTTTTAGGTATACGACCAGGCTTAGGTTGGCATAAA
This sequence comes from Candidatus Dojkabacteria bacterium, assembly GCA_014729085.1. Classification (GTDB taxonomy): domain Bacteria; phylum Patescibacteriota; class Dojkabacteria; order B142; family WJKM01; genus WJKM01. Next base: position 22,143 of record WJKM01000019.1, read on the forward strand.
GGTTGAAATATACATCTAGGGCAATTTTCTTGTATCAACTTTTTTGAACTCTTATCTGCAACAGCACTTACTTCCCCATATGAGTCCCCTCGTAATAAAGGTTGCTCCAAAAGCACCACATTTGCTTCTGGCCATGGAAACCCCAGTGGCATTATAGTTGAGGGAAATCCTATCCTTACATTCGGAACAGAACTAATTCTACATCCTCCTACATCATTTGTTAAGAAACCTTCCCCTCTGTTTGTTACATAGCTTACTGAACTATCTAGATGATGTTCTAATAAGGCTTCACCCAGGATACTTTTAATAATTACAGGCGTCTTTGGGTCTTGTCTATATCCTAAAAGCCTCAAAATTTCTGTATATTCTGCTTTACTATATTCTTTATATTTCTCCATTTCAAAAAAATTTATCCTATAAGTTTTGTACTTGGTGTATCGCTCCCCCCACCAAGCTTCCCTGCATCTGTAGCTCCACAGGAAGGCATTTGTCCTCCATATTCTGGCCATATTTGTGCTGCTCTTTGCCATACTTTTGGATCAAACCTATCCATAGGAACAGGATCATCATTGCATATACAACCCGATAAAGGTTGTCCACACCCCCAACATCTTGGTTCTAGTTCCATTCTATTTTTATAAATTATTTAATTATCCTTCTATTACAACTTTATCCTCAAACTCTTTCACAATCAAATTATTAATTTAACTTAATATGTAACCCAGTCTTCTCCGTCCCTCAAATCTAAAAAACCTCCATTTCTGGAGGTTCAATAAAAAACAAATCAAATACATATTAAACCTCCGTTACCTGTCTAACCCAGTTAGGATAGTAGGGGAGAAACTTAATTGTATTAGTAAATTGATTTGTATTCACGAGTCTTGTTAAAACCGATTGTAAAATAACTTATTTATGTTATCAAGAATTATAACGAAAAAAAACTTGTAAAGTGTCGTTAAGAGTGTGTATGGCGAAGAAATTAATAAGCATAAACACTTTCTGGGGACTTCTTAACCTCGGAGGGCTCAACTCCTCCCTTATCTTTTTCAGACTCTTGTACATTTACACGCTTTACCCGCAAGAATGTAAGAAGTGCAAAAAACAATAGTAGAGCAACTATTGCTGCAAAAACTATAATAGCTAAAATATTAAATCCTGCAAAGTAATATGCAGCAAGCGCAAACAAACTAAATATTGAAATCTCAATTAATAATACCTGTTTTACAGTAAAGCCAAGCTTCATCAATCGATGATGAAAATGATGTTCGCCACTTATATTCATAAGTTTCCAGGGATTAAACTGCTTATATTTAATTAACCGACCAACCAAAACCCATATAAAATCTATAATTGGAAGAGCCAATAAAAGTATTGACGTAGTCATCTTACCATCTATCTTAATAGCAAAAATACCTAGTAGTATACCAAGTATTGTATTACCAATAGTACCGCCAATTATATATGCAGGAGGGAAATTAAATACCCAGAAGCCTAATACAGCACCTGTAAAAATTGCAGTTTGGGCTAACATATCATCCTTCCCAAATCTAATAGAAAGAAGCATTAATGTAGCTCCTGCAACTACGGACATAGTCTCCTCTAATGCATCAATACCTGCAACCCAATTCATGGAATTAATAATTACAATAAACCAAATGATTGTAATAATATCGGCAGGAAAAACAACCTTAATTAAACCTTCCCAAAACGGTAATGAGAGTGTATATGCATCAAAGCTAAAAGAATGTCCAAAGATATGTATTGAAGTAATCCTTATGCCCCCAAGCACAATAACCATAACTGCAAGAACCTGAAATGTCATTTGAATTCCACCATTGAGGTCTTTTATATCATCTATCAAGCCAACAATCATTAAAATAGTTAATCCAATACCAATAGAGATTGAATATACTGTAAAGCCATTAATGAAAAACATTAAAACAATAAAAGCTATATATATTGCTAAACCACCTAAACGTGGTCTACTTTTAAGTGTCTTATCTTTTTTCCCCGTAATTTTTATCCTTCTTTTTGCAAACTTAGGTATATCGATTGCTTTTAAATACTTCGCTATTTTTGCAACAACTGGGGTCAGTATTAAGACAATGATGAAGCTTGTCGCTAATAAAGGAAAGACTTCTAATAATTTTTCGAAAATATATTCAAAGTTGATCATACTAATAATAAAACCATTATCTGCCAAATAAAAATAAAATAAAGGGAAGAAATAAATATAATAGAAATATTTAAAAATTTGGATAACCTACGGTCAAATATATATATTTTGTAAGATAAAAAAAAGATTGCTAATTCTAAAAATCCTATTAGTACAGGGAAAAAATAGAAAGATTCCTTTGGATAAGTATCTCTAACCGAAATTTCCTGAACAAAGAAAAAAGGTACTTCGTAAGGAAGTTTATTCCAAAAAACATAGGTAATCATAATAGGTACAATAATTGTAAAGAATATGGACACTAAGGAAAATACATTAACGAAACTCTTCCAAAATATTGCTGTTTCAAACTTCCTTTCAAAGTCATATAAAGTATTTTTCAAGTTGTAAAAAAATTCAAACCTATTTTTTTCGAGCTCCATTTTCATTTGAGGGCTTTTTTGTTCCAAAGGATGTGATTTTTCTTCTTTTTGTTTTTTTTGAAAAAACATATAAATGCCTATTTACTCAAATTAGTTATTCAATAAAGCCCATAATTTTTTGACTATTAACAATTCATTTGAAACAAACCCCTCCTCTTTTATAAGAATACCTGAATTCTTCTCTAGGTTTACAAGCACAATTATTTTAGAATTAACTATTCTAAAAAAGTTTGGCTCCAGCTTTAATCCATCTGTAGAGGAATCCGACATTTTTTCCAGATTCACAAAATTTGTCCTCTCAATAAGCTTCTTAGCATCATTAAACAATCCATCTTTGACTTTACTTGATTCTTTTAAAACTCCAATTGCATATAATTCATTTTCTCTCTGTATTATCTTAAACAGTTCCTTGAGTTCTCTTTCCCCATTAAAAAATTTAACTTTAAATGCGCTCTCATTTTTGTTAAAAATAGCTGTAAGCTCTGAATATTTGGATTCCAAGCTACTTAGAATATAATTGACTTCATTCTTTTTCTTATAGACCAACTGAATTAAATGATCAGGAGAAGTTGCCTTAAAAAAACGACTTTTTCCAACCTGTCTTTCCTCGACTAATCCGAGTTTCATCAGTGTTGGAAGATATTCATAACAAGATGTTCTAGGAAGATCCGTGTGTTTTGCAATATCAATTACTCTCAACATACCTTCTTCCAATAAACAAGTATATATTTTTGAATATTCAGAACCTAAGTTTAAATTATTAAATACATCATTTAAATTCAAGAAAAAGAAGATAACAATTATTTCATATTATGGAATATCTATAATACATTTATACCACAATCAGTCAATTTTTACATATCCTAACTATTTATTTTAATACTTTACCTTACATAAATAGCTATGTCTTCATCGCTTTTTGGACTCATACTCTGATTTGGTCTATAAACGCTAACCTCCAAAGAATTTTGAAGATAATTCAGTGTGTTATTTTTTTCTCCCTCTGAGTAATCAACTATATACACATCTTCATCTACCACATTGTCGAAAGTCTTGTTACTTTGAATTAAATTATAGATAGGATGTTCTGTTTCCAACCAGTATTCAAACCAAACTGGTATATCTTCAAACTGGCCATTTACAGAATAAACAGCAACCTTTGCCTCCTCATCGTATACTTCGGGATTATCAATTATAGTCCTTATTAAATTTTTCACTTTGTAATAATTATCGTCCCTACAGCAAGGTTGATCATAATGTATTGGAGTCAGATAAAAACCAGGTCTGTTATGGATACCGTCTGGTGGACTATATGCGGGCCGTGCAATATAGTTATTTTTTCCACCTAATGAATCATCAAGGTAAATATGATATATTTTTGCATTCTTCGCTTTTGGAGCAAGAGTAAGACCTGCAATGATCTCCTCTATGTCTATCTTGGAATAAAGAGCTGTATCCCGGAATGAATCATATATATCTTTGATTTTTTGAGGAGAAGTAATACCTAACTTAATTAGACGATTTTTGAAAGTTTCAAGTATTATATGCTGTCTTCTGGAACGTACAAAATCGGAAGTGTTTTGCCTAGATCTGGCATATCTTAAAAGTTGTTCACTATTTAAAAACTGAAGACCTTTTGATAATTCAAAATATTCGTATCCATCATCTACAGGATACATTTCATAAACATTTTCTGGAATATCGATCCACAAGCCTTTCTCTCCCTTGAATTCTTCGCCCACCACATTAAAAATTTCATAATAAGTCTCAAATGAAATTAGGGAATAATAATTATTTTTAAAGCCAGTTATCTTTTCTGTATATTTAGTTAAGAAATCTATTCCATCTTCTCTGCAGTTTGAATCTTGTCCGTACTTATAAAATCTATTAATAGCTTTGTCATAGCCTTGGTTTGCACAATCCTCTTCAATCTCATAACCGGTATCCCTAGGAATTGTAATTAAAAATATATTATTCGTTTCATAATCATAAATTGCCTGAATAATAGTATCTACATTTCTATCCTTACCTGAAAATTCATATCCGTCAAAATCCAGTTCTCTGCTGTCGATCCCCATCAGTAAGACTGTAGTAAAGCCATTTGTTTTCTCAATATTTTCCAAAGTTGTATCTTGGAACATACCTAATACATTACCAAACTGTGTTTCAACATATTTTTTACTTTCCGCTAGAGGATCTACCTTTGAAATCATTAAATATGATCCTCCGAAAGAGATAACAAACAAGCATAAAAAGAATATTTTATATTTTGATAAAATTTTTATTATATTTTTCATAATCTATAAATTATACGATATATAAATCAATCTGTTACAATTAATTTAACCCGAATTACATTAATAATCTTTTAAGAAAGAATAGTATATTCGAAGATTATCCACTGTTATCTATCAATATTCGGCTCATTGTATAATATACAACTTAAATCTCAAAATCAATAAATGCTAGAAATAAAAAATCTCGAAGTAAGAACTGGAGATAAATTAATAATCAATAATTTTAACTTGGATATAAACCCAGGAGAGACGCATGTTCTAATGGGACCAAATGGAAGCGGAAAAAGTACTCTATGCAAGGCAATAATGGGACATCCAAAATACACAATCACTAAGGGATCAATTAGTGTTAATAAAAAAAATATTAAAAATTTGGAATCACACGAAAGAGCAAAACTTGGACTATTTGTTGCAATGCAACATCCAACAGAAATCCCCGGTGTAAACTTCTCGAACTTTTTAAGGCTTGCATATAATTCAAGATTTGGAAAGGATAAAAAGATACCGGTTTTTAAGTTTAGAAAAATACTTAAAGATAAACTAAAAATTTTAGATTTCTCTGAAAAATTTCTTGAAAGAAATCTAAACGAAGGATTTTCGGGCGGGGAAAAAAAGAAAGCGGAGATTCTACAGCTTGCGGTATTGGAACCTAAATATGCTATTTTAGATGAAACAGACTCCGGTTTAGATATAGACGCACTAAAAACAGTTTTTAATGGATTGAAAGAAATCCAGAACAAAAATAAGCAAATGGCTTTTCTTATAATTACTCATTATGAAAAAATCTTTGAATTCATCAGTCCAGATTTTATTCATGTTTTTAAAGACGGGAGTATAGTAGAAACCGGAGGAATGGAAATTATAGAGAAAATTCATAAGCAAGGATATCTATAAAATACACCGTGCTAAAGCATACAGTTTCAATTCGGAACATTGATCCTTCCATTTTTCGGTTACTTTCTAAAAAACTTACTGATATTATGTATACTGAATAAATTTTCCAGACATAATATTAACCTTTATATCCATCCATGAAAAAATATATTGCAATAGTTGGAACAATTGCGGCCGGAAAAACCACTGCCTGCAAATATTTTCAACAAAAAGGCTATATCCACTATAAACTGAGCCAAGGAATTTATGATGAAGCTGATAAAAGAGGACTTGACAGAACAGACAGAGTAATACTGCAAGACCTGGGAGATGAACTTAGAGAAAACCACGGAGTAGATGTACTTGCAAAGATTATTATCAAAAAAATTAAAAAAGATGATGACTCGAAAAAGTATGTGTTTGATAGCATTAGAAATCATAATGAGATACTTACTTTACAAAAAGCTTTTGGTAAGGATCTAGTCGTAATAGCAATAGATGCCCCAATCAAGCTGAGGTATAAACGTGCTGTGGAACGCAAGGGTCAGTATAAAGAACAAAATCTTACCTTCCAAGAATTCAAAAAAAATAATGATAGAGATTTAGGAAAGGGAAATGCAGAAAATGAACAAAACGTAATTAAATGCATAAGCCTTGCTGATTACAACGTACAAAATACAGGTAGTTTAAAGCAACTCAAATCTAAACTGGATAAAATATCCCAAAAGGAAAATGAATAATTACTTAAGATATACTCAAGCCTCTGTAACCAATTTTTTGCATTATGAGGATTATTATCTTTTTATCAAACGTAAAAATAACAAACGTATAGATCCTGGACGGTTGAATGGTATTGGAGGTAGACTTGAGCAAGGGGAGAATTACTTGGATGCATGTATTAGAGAAACAAAAGAAGAAACAGGTCTAAACCCAAATATTAACGACATAAAATTCTCAGGCCTTGTAAGACTTCAAGAAGGTTATAGCGAAGATTGGATCATGGGTTTTTTTAAAATTAAAGTTAAGTCAAAAAAGATACCAAAAAAACACACTGAGGATGGAAAATTAGTTTGGATAAAAAAAGACAAAGTACTAGAATCAAAATTTGAACTTGTAGATGATTTATATTATTGCTTTAATGATATTGTAGAAGGAAAAAGTATTTTCTTCATAAGTGCTATTTTGGACGAAAACGAAAAAATCAAAAAAATTCAAAAAAATCTGTTACCTGTATATTAACTAAGATACTATACTTTTTTTTACTGCCCGATGTACGCGATTTTTTTATTCAATAATTTCTTAACTTTATATATTATCTTTCTAATTAATAATGTCTAAAGGAAAATACATAATTTTTGAGGGCATAGTCGGTACAGGTAAAAGTACTCAATCCAAACAAATTTACAGCTATCTAGAAGATAAATATCCTAATAAAAAATTTATATGGACATTTGAGCCAGGAGGATCTGAAATAGCAGATGAAATTAGAAGGGTTGTGCAAGCAACAGAATACGAGGAGAAAATGGATCCTATTTGTGAAGCCTATTTATATGCTTCTTCAAGAGCACAAACAATAAGAAAAATTATTAAACCAAATTTAGAAAAAGGAAATATTGTGATTGCCGATCGAAGTTTTTTAACAAGCATTGCTTACCAGGGTTTTGCCCGAGAATTGGGCCCTGAATTAATTTTAAAAATAAATGAATCTGCATTAGATGATTGTTTTCCTGACTTAGTACTTTTTCTCGATCTTGATATTAAACCTGCTCTACAACGTACTTTTGACTTTGATGGTGATAAGTTCGAAAAAGAAAGCGTTGATTTTTTTAAAAAAGCACTTAAAGGCTATAAATATGCCTCTCAATTATCTAAGCTTAAGAATAAATGGGTAACGATTAATGCCAGAGGCAACATTGACGAAGTATACCAAAGGATTATTAAGGTCTTGAATAAGAGACTAGAATTCTGATTTTTTTCAAATCCTGCTAGAATATATAAAATTATATCTATTGACTTTATACTTATTAAAAATTTATAAATGCAAAATAATGTATTTGAAGAAACGCCTACAATTGTGGTCTTTGCAGGAACTCACTATGGAAATGACAGCGGATTCCAATATTTAGCATACGAAACCGGCAAACTCATTGCTGAATCTGGTTTTAATTTGGCAAATGGAGCAGGACTCGGGCTTATGGAAGAGGTAAGTAAAGGAGCAAAAGATGCAGGAGGTAGGGTTTTTGGAGTTGGACTCAAGGGTCAATCTCCCAATCAATACCTCGATGTATATCACGAAAGAGTTGGTATTCACTCAAGACAAAGTTACCTCTTCAGTAGGGGAGATGCCTTTATTGCTCTACCCGGTGGTATGGGAACGCTTTATGAAACAATCGAAACCGCTGAACTCAAAAAACTCTCCGAAGTTGAACAGGAACCATTAATCATTATTAACTATAAAGGTTTTTATAATGATTTGAAATATCAATTAGAAAAAATGAGAAATAGTGGATTTATTGTACACGCACTCGATCGATATATCGAATTTGTAGAGGAACCAACTGAAGCAATAAGAATAATTAAACAATTCTATAAAATGAATTCCAAACTTGAAAATAAGGCAAACTCCAAGTAATTAATACTATTCAAGAGGACGGCCTTCTAAATGAGATATAAATTCCATTATTCTTAACTTTGCTTCTGATATGATTTCTGCTTTATCAGATGAACGGAAATTTATTTCATATTTTCCCGGAATTGTATTTTCATAAAAATAGACAATGATACCGAAATAGTCTAATTCGGTTCCTTTAAGCTCTTCATAGCTTTTACCAAACTCTTCTTCAACATTTCGGATAGTTAAATCATCAAATTCTGCGGTTATATTTACCAGAACTGTATCGTCTACTTTCTTTTCATTATTGTTATTATTCTCGTTTTCTGGTATATAATTTGTTTCGGCAGGGGAAATACCAACCATATCTGCATGCAATATTTAAAATACTGAGAGTAAATTAATTGTATTATACTAATTGTCATAAATGAAAGAAAATTATTTAAACCAAATTTCAAAACCCATAATAGGACTTGCACCAATGGATGGAGTTACTGATGCTCCATTTAGGTATATTCATTCAAAATATGGGAATCCTCCTCCAGATATAATTTACACTGAATTTGTTTCAACTGAAGGCATAATAAGAGGAATTGAAAGATTATTTGAGAAATTAATTTGGCATGATTTTAAAATACCAATTATTGCTCAGATTTTTGGAAATCGACCACAAGCGTTTTTTGAAGCAGCCCAAATTATTTGTGAATTTGGTTTTGCAGGAGTAGATATCAATATGGGATGCCCAGCAAGAAACATTGCTAAAAAAGGAGGAGGAGCAAGCTTAATTTCAACACCCAAATTAGCTAAAAGCATAGTTGAATATACAAACCAAGGAATTGAATATTGGGTGGAAAACGGCTTGACTCCAAATGGAGACTTTTTAGATCAGAAAGTGGTAGACAAGGTAAATAGATTTATTGAAGACAAAAAGTTAAAGAAAAATATACCCAGAAAAAAAATACCTGTATCAATAAAAACACGTATAGGAATAAAAGAACCAATAACAGAAAACTGGACCCAACAATTAATAAAAATGGAACCTTCGGTAATTTCTATGCATGGTAGAACATTAAAGCAAGCATATAAAGGTGAGGCAGATTGGCAAGAATTAGCTAAGGCTTCTAGATTAATTAATAATAATTCCGGTATTTTATTTTTTGCAAATGGGGATGTTACTAATCCTGATTCAGCAAAAAAATGTTTAGAGGTAACAAATGCGGATGGACTTTTAATTGGAAGAGCTGCCTATGGCAATCCATGGATTATTGGTAATATTATCAATTCACTGAGAGGCAAGAAAACTGCACAAAGATCTCAGCAATCTTTGAAAAAAGTAATGATTGAACATGCTCAAGTATATAACCAAACAAAAAGTCCGAAAAGTTTTTATGAAATGAGGAAACATCTTGCCTGGTATATTAAGAATAAACCAAATGCTTCTCAATTGAGATCTGCTCTTGTTAAGGTGAACAACATAAATGATTTAGAACAGATAATCAATAAATTTCAAATTTCATAATTTTACTCTTGACAGAGAACGATTCTATCTATTAATCTACAGAAGAAAAAGCTATTACCTTAACATTTTAATCTTGAAACATGGATGACGACGGATGGGCATATGATGCAGAAGACGCACAATTTGAAAAAGATTACAATGAATATATCAATGATGAAGATGATGAAGGTTATAATGACTATGTAGATGATTATGTAAAAAACGGGGAATCAATCAGAATAGATGATTAATTAAATCTTCTTTATACATATTCCATTTATTTGGTTATAATACGAAGTATTTTCTTGTTATTTTATTTACTCAAAGACAAATTTTATTTTTTTAAATATATTAATGGATAATAAACAATACAATTATAAACATGAAACTGACTCTGACTCTGTCACTAAAATTGAGGTTAAAATTGATAAAAACCTCTTTAATAAAGAAAAAACAAAAACCTTACAAGTTCTAGCAAAAGATGTTGATCTCAAAGGATTCAGACCTGGTAAAGCACCACAGAATGTAATTGAAACAAAGCTAGGTCCTAAGTTATATGAAGAAACCTTGAATAATATACTTCCTCAAGTTACATATGAAATCATCACAGAACTAGAGATGGAGCCAATATCACGAGTAGATTACAAAGTAACAAAATATGAACCGGAAACAGGATTAGAATTCGAGGCTTCCTTCACCGCATTTCCGGAAATCAAAATAGGAAACTTAAAGAAAATTAAAGTTGAAAAAGAGGAGACCAAAATTACATCAGAAGATATCCAAAAGGTTATTGACAACATGTTTAAAGATTATCAAGAAAAAAATGAGAAACAGAAAGATAAAATTTCAAAACCTAATGACGAATGGGTAAAAAAATTAGGTATGGAGAATATTAATAATTTAGAAGAATTAAAAGAACAGATTAAACTCACTTTAGAAAACCAAAGAAAGGTATTGAATCAAGAAAAATATACAAAACAAATACTTGAAAAAGCAATTGAACTAAGTAATATCAAAGCACCTAAACAACTAGTCGACGCAGAATTGGATCTTAGAGAAAAAGATTACTCTAAAAGAATTGAGGATCTAGGACTAAAGATTGAAGATTTTCTAAAAAGTCAAAATACTACAATGGAAAAATTAAAAAAAGATTGGAGAGAAGAAACTGAAAATAAAATCAAGATCGAATTACTTCTTATTCAAGCCATTAAAGATAACAAATTTAAAGTTTCAGAAGAAGAAGTGGAAAAGGAATTGGATAAAATCAAAGATCAGAACTTAAAAAAGGAATATTCAACAAAACAAGGAAAACAAAAGATACAAAGTACAATCTTGAAACAAAAAGCTTTAAATTGGATAATCAACCAATCTGAAGAGAAGAAGTAGGATCATTATATTTGATTGATTAAGCAAATTGAGAATTTCATTTCTTAAACTTACCAACTTTAAAAATATAAGTGGGGAATTTTCTCTATCTCCGTCAATAAATCTGGTTATAGGCAAAAATGGGACGGGCAAAACAAATTTTTTAGAATCTATTTATTATCTCTCTCGTACCCAATCATTTAGAAATAACAACGATAGAACCCTGATTCAGAGGGATACAAAGATTAATTATTGCAAAGTAGAAGCAAAAGTAGAAAAAACTGATTCTTCTATGCTTACTGAAGAAAAAAAACTTACTTATATAATTGCCGACGATATTGGAATATTAAAGAAAAAATTTTTAATTAGTGGTGTAAAAAAAACCACATCTGAATTTATTAACTATATTCCCTGCATCTTGTTCCTTCCTCAAAATATTGACCTAATTAGTGGCTCACCTGATGGAAGGCGGAGGGAAATCGACGACTTTCTTTCAATTATATATCCAGATTTCAGTGATATTGAACTAGAGTATAGAAAGATACTAAAAAATCGTAACAAACTACTAAAACAGATAAGGAAAGGAAGTGCCAAAAAAAATGAACTCGAATATTGGAATGAAGGTTTGATTCAAAAGGGATCAAAAATTATTTCTTTAAGACTGAAGACTTTACAGGCTTTTCTTCCAAATGTAAAAACATTTGCAGAAAAGCTTTTTAGAACTGATCTTCAAGATTTAAAATTTAGATATAAATCAAAATTAGCAAGTAATGAAAAAACCACCCTTGAAGATATAAGCAATACTTTCGAGTATAAAATTAATAATGGACAAATCAAAGAAATAAATGCAGGGATGACACTTTACGGCCCCCAACGAGATGATATTGATTTCTTAAATAAACATGGGAGTCTTTCTGAATTTGCATCCCGAGGTGAACAAAGGCTTGTTTCCTTTATTTTCAAACTTGTAATGTTTGAATTCTATAAAAATAAACATGAAACCAATCCAATCTTACTACTTGATGATATTATGTCCGAACTTGATCAAAACCATAGGAAAAAAGTAGAAGAAACACTGAAGAATCTAGATACTCAGGTGATCGCAACGAGTACCACTAAAGAAGATTTTACACAAAAGTTTTTAGGAACTGCCAACACCCTGATTTTTTGAATCCTTTGTGTTTTTTACTTTCAAATCCGGAAACATTTTCCCAAATATAATGTCTTCGTCTAGAAAGTTAAAGAAGTCAATAGCATCATCTTTACTTATAGGAGGCATATTTGCAAATTTTTCTACTTCCTTTGCATCTTTTAAATCAAGTACAAGTGGCATCCTTTGACTCCCTACCCCAACATTATTTGTAAAAGCATTAATTACATATGTATTTCCGCATTTCGAGCAGTTCAAATGAATCAATGCTGAATTATCAGCAGCCTTCAAAATCTTAAAACTATCTGGCGTATATCTCTGTCCACAGTTATCACAGAATTTTGGTGTTACCTTTCTTATATTTTTTAACAATTGCTTGTCTGACATTTATATAATATTCATTAAGTTATCTAATCTTATTATAAACTAATTTAACGATTCGTCAAAACTTTTCAAATATAATAACGCGGAAAATCTATACGTATCATATGGGGATCACTACTTTACTTGTTATTGATTGCATTTTGAACTGTAAGAAGACCTAAATGAGCGCATTTTTTACGCGAAGGTGAAAGTTCTATACCAATCAATTTCTCTACATTCGATATATCTAGTTTACTTATATAATCCAATGTTTTTCCTTTTATATCCTCAAATGTCATGGAGGCGCTGGCAAGACATATTGCACATCCTTTTCCCTGAAATTTAATATCCGACAATTTATCATCTTTAACCCTTAGATATACCTTTATCTCGTCCCCACATGAAATATTCTCCAGTTCAGATGTGTGCGTAGGATTATCCATCTCTCCTTCATTTCGTGGGTTTTTATAATGGTCAAGCATTTGCTGTCTATACATTTGGTTGGACATGGTTTATATTGTTTAAAATTGTTTAAATCTACTTAATCGTCTTGGTCTGCAAGAATCTGTGACTATTATTCTCAATTTTATTTAAAAATACCTATCACTTTTTTCAAAGCTCTAATAAGTTTATCTATATCATCCTCATCATTATATATACCAATACTAGCTCTAGTAGTCGCTTGTACATCCAAGACACTTTTCATTAAAACTTGACAACAATGATGTCCTGCTCTCACAGCAACTCCCTCATCTGCCAATATTTGAGCAATATCATGAGAATGAACGCCTTCCAGATCAAAAGAAAAGACTCCCTGTCTGTTTTTTAAAATATCTGGCCCAAACAGAGTTAGTTCTGGAATTTCCTTCAGACGAGCATATGCATATTCCTTTATTTCATTTTCATGTTTGATTATTTTTTTATATCCAACTTCTGACACATATTTCAAAGCTTCTCCTAATCCAATAGCATCAGCAATATTTGGTGTACCGGCTTCATATTTCTCTGGAATTTCGGCCCAAATGGAATCATCGGAATTTACAACCCGAATCATACCGCCACCATATCTAAATGGGATCATTTCCTTTACCAAAATCTCCTCTTTAGCCCAAAGAACTCCAATACCAGTTGGACCATATACTTTATGTCCTGAAAAAGCTACAAAGTCAACTCCCAGATCCTGAACATCTACAGGTAAATGAGGGATTCCTTGTGCTGAGTCTAGTAAAATCCTTGTATCTGGAGAATGCTTTTTCACAATCTCTATAATCTTTTTTACAGGATTAATAGTACCTAAAACATTGGAGACATGTGTGAAAGAAAAAAGAATTGGCTTGAATTTTTTAATTTTATTTTGAATATCTGACAAATCAAGTTTAAAATTATCCCTAACCTTGATTAAATCAAAATTTACATCTGTCCGCATTTTACAAATCTGCTGCCACGGTACTAAATTTGAATGGTGTTCCATTTGAGTTGACAAAACCGTATCACCTTTTGTTACATTTCGTAACAACCATGAATAAGCTACAAAATTGATTGAATCCGTAGTGCCTCCTGTGAAAATAATTTCCTTTTCAGAGTTTGCATTTATAAATTCTTTTACAATATTCCTTGTTTTTTCATATTCTTGAGTAGCATTTTCTGAAAGTTCATATATGCCTCTGTGAACATTAGCATTTTCATATTCATAGTATTTTTTTAGTCTATCGATTACACTTTGTGGCTTTTGGGAAGTTGCTCCTGAGTCAAGATATACTAAATTGGGATTATTCTTAAAAATAGGGAAATCCTTTTTGTTCATTACAATAATTTAATAAGTATTGATATGGAGAAAATTTATAAATTATATTCTTATACTATCTAAGTTTAATCCGGGATCTCACTCCTATGAACAAAACCCCTGCTTCCTAGAAAGACATAAGAGAAATGTAATAATTTTACAATTTTCCTGATCCAGTATAATCTTATCACAATTCAATTTTTTCCAATTCTTTCTCAAATCCGATTGGAACATAGCCTTCAAACTTTTTCTCAATATCTTTAATAAAACCTGAAGCTATTACTTTTTCAGCCTTCTTCTTTGAAAAACCTCTTGACTCAAGATAAAAAAGCTGTTCAGGGTCAACGGAACCGATAGTTGTGCTATGCGAAGCTTTTATGTCATCTTCATGTATTTCCATACTTGGAAGTACTTTTGCAGACGAATTCTTAGAAACTAGCAATACTTCAATTTTCAAGTCAGTTTTAATATTCTTTATCCCTTTGTCTACTTTTACCAGGCAATCTAAATCCAATGAGGATTGGTCGAAAAGGACAGCTTTAATCAAAATCATAGATTCTTCTTTAGGCTCGGTTAACTCGAATTTTAATTTGGATTTTATTGATTTATTGTTAAATCCAATAAAATAAGCAAAATAGTTACCTGAACTAATTTTAATTGTCTGGTCTTTTATTTCAAATTTTTTTACTTTCATACTTAATTATAATTCATTTATTCATAACGGGAAAATATTCTAGATAGAAGCAATATGGAGAATTTTTCAGACTTCGTGTCCTAAACTCCAAAGAAAATTAAAGAGGTTATCATAAGTTTCTGCAAATTCTGAACTTACGATTTTAATTATAAATTTTGAACTTCCCCTAGGTGTAATCCAAACAGTTTTGCCATAATTGAAAAGTCCAGAAACCAATGGTTTCATACCTTTTAAGTATTTTACTTCTCTTAGGAATTTTTTATTGTTATGTTTTGTATATCTGTCTCCCAAATCAAGAATCCCCTCTGAGCTTATTATTTGATTTCTAATTCCCTTATCTCGTCTTCTTTTCTGATAACCATCTATACGATTCCCATAACTTTCATGTGTAGTACTCATATCCCCTATGTATCTTGTTAATCTGTTTGTGTTATTGATTAAGGATTCTTCATGTAGCTTATAAATTCCCTCTTTGTGTTCAAAAAAAATTACTTGAGAATCTGAGCTTTCCTTTTTGTAAATTTCCTGGAGGCTGTTTACTAAATTCTTGCAAGATTGTAATTTTTTTTCTTGAATATCTATTATCGTATTCGGAGGCTCTGCAAAATAAGTAGGCTTTCCTTTATCGAAACCCTTTCTTACTAAGCCAAGCTCACATAAACTATTCAAATGCCCGTAAACTGTTGTTCTTGGTATTTCTACCTCCTCTGCAATAATTTGGGCACGTCCTTTTCCAAGTTCTAGAATTTTCAAGTACGTGTTGATTTCATTCGTATTTACCCCAAAATCTAATAATAATTTTTTTATCATGTGGAAAAATTTCGTCTAAAATAATCTCGAATGGGCTTATTAGACGTCAATTATAACAGTATACTAAAATTTTGTCGACATTTTTAGATTTGGTTTATAAAAAATTATAAAATATCTTTCATCCTAGAATATATTTATTTCAAATAAAGAAAACATGAGAAATAAGCTATTAGACGATATCAAAACTATGAAAACAAGAATAAGTAATATATACAGAAAAACAAAAAATCTAGAAAATTTTAATAAATTAAATCATAAGGAATTACAAGAAGTGATACTAGAAATAAAAACTCTACAAAGAGACGTATTTATGCTTAAAAGTCAATATGTTGAATATAGTCAACTAACACAAAAAATATCTGATAATAATATTAATTGACTTAATTAAGAGTGATTTCCTTGTTTCATTATATTTATTCTAAAAATTAATAACTGTTAGTTTATCTGGAATAAATATTTAAAAACATTCAAAACAATGTGGTATTTAGTACCACAGGCAATTGACTTATAGTATACAAACTTTGTATAATATGTTTTTAATATTTTTAAATATGGAAGAATTAACTACACTTAACGGACTTAATCCAGCAAAAAGGGGTGAAGTTTTTGCTGATTTCGGAACAAGGGACAAAATACTTGAATTACTTGGATACCCACCCGGCTCTGTTGATGACCGAAAACTTTGGGTAAGGGTTGGAGATACACAGTTTCCTTTTTCTAACAAGCAAAGGGGACCTTTAATTGGTGGGCTGATGGAAATTTTTTAGGAACTACATACTATGAACCCGAACAAGCAACATTCTTAAGCCCGCAACAACAAAAAATCTTAAGAGGAGCAGATTCAGAATTTTGGACTGATTGGCTAGGACCTAGATTAGGTGCTTTGGCAGCTCAAACAAACTTTACAGATTTCATTATTGATTTTATACCAGGAGGTACTTAAAAGGATATCAACAGAATGATAGTTTGTATTGTTAGAATTTTCCTGGATTAGCATATAGTCTCTTATGTTATTGTTTCTTTTTTCCTTATAAATATTGATTTACTACTAATATGATTAATGACTGAAAATTTACCAATTCAATGCCTACATCCAGATTTAGAATGTCCATTCCGAACTGAGATGGACAATGGGTATTGCCTTATTTCCGCTGCAAACAGAGGAGATTCTAAACATGGGAAAACTCCCCGAGCAAGAGAATTATGGTATACAATTGGCTATGGTGCCCCATGTACGCTTTTACCTCCCCAATGTAAACTTTCAACTCGCTTAACTCTAGATTAAGAATAGTTTGTACTCCAACACAATGACTTCAACTTTTATTTCTGATATAAATATCTCTAATAAGAGGCCTCAGGATATACTTGGTAAATCTACATTTACCTGCTATTACTTTATCTATTAAATTTAAATCATGCGAGCAAATCAATATGCAATTGTTAAGGGGCGACTAACATCAGATGCAGAGGTAAACACTTCAGATACCGGTAAATCTTATATTAGAGTCGGTCTTGCTGTTAACAATAAAAGGAAAAATAAAGAAGGAAAAGAAGAGGAAATTGCCACTTTCTACAATATTGTGTGTTTCGACAAAATGGCAGAAATTTATGGTAACCTTGAAAAAGGCGACTTTGTAAGAGCTGAGGGCAGACTGGAAGTCTCCCCCTATCTCAGCAGTAAAAAGAAAGAACCAAAAGTTGATTTAACAATTATTGCCAACGAAATCATGCGAAGCGACTATGTAGGTGGTGAAAAATAAAATATTCATTATTAAGGGAGCAGGTTAAAGCCTGCTCCCTTATAAATAAGCCTTAATGCAGATTATATAAAGAGCTCCTTAGGCTCAAATCTTCTGAAACTTATGTACACTCAATATAACTATAAGTCTACCAATAAATAAATATAGAGGGCTCACTAGTTAGATTCTCTCTCTATTTTTTAAATCGGAAAAAATTTTAACAAAAACTCAATATATGCTATAATATTATCCTATATTATTCAATTTTTACTAATTATGGAAATATTTCGTCCAAACCGATACTCTCTTGCAGAAGCATTAGGACAACCTTTGCCAATGGATACCGTTCCACCATTGGAGTTTATTATTGACCCAAGAATTGTTCCAGCAAAATTTTCAGCTGTTATGTCAACTCCCACAGCTCTTAATACTCACATTGGAACAAACCACTGTTGGTCATGCCCAAACTTTTTTCAGAATTTATGTGGTCAACATTTGTTTTCCTCCCAAACAGAAGAAGGATGCTTTACAGTTAATATTACTGGAAAGTAATTTCCGAAGCAGACTATTCTTAACTTTACTCTTCTACTCTTAGTCCCATATTAATGATATATCTATATATTCCTCATACTTCCCTCCATTGCAGTCCTTTTTTGTTAATACTTCAGAGGTTCATATATCAAAACTAATCAATAGTATTTTGCATGTTCATCATCTTTCTTTAAAACTAAGTAGTATTCTTCTAACTATAACGCAAGCGATGGATTAAACAATGCTTCCCTCCATACTCATTTGTATCAGTGCATTCAGTTCCATTGCATATTCCATTGGAAGTTCCTTTACAACCGGCTCAATAAAACCAGAGACTACTAAAGCAGATGCCTCCTCTTCTGTTAGACCTCGCGACATAAGATAGAACAACTGGTCTTCAGACACCTTACTTACACTGGCCTCATGTTCAACTCTACTTTTCTTTTCATCTACCTCATTGGTTGGATAAGTATCAGTCTGGGATTCATCATCTAATATTAATGCATCACAGTTAATCTTAGATTTTGTACCTTCAGCACCCTTACATATTTTAAGCAGTCCTCTATAACTTGAACGCCCTCCGTCCTTACAAATTGACTTAGAATTTATAATGGATGAAGTACCTTTTGCCTTATGAATAATTTTTGCACCAGCATCCTGATGTTGACCTTCTCCTGCTAAAGCAATAGACAAAACCTCCCCATGTGAGTTATCTCCTATCAGATGTACGGAAGGATACTTCATTGTAACCTTTGATCCAAGATTACAATCTACCCACTCCATATTTGCGTTTTCATATACATATGCTCTTTTGGTAACAAGATTGTAAACATTGGTAGACCAGTTCTGAAGTGTAGTGTATCTAAATTTTGCCTCAGGCATACAAACAATCTCCACAACAGCAGCATGCAGGGAATCTGTTGAATACACAGGTGCCGTACAGCCTTCTATATAGTGAATTTCAGATCCCTCATCTGCAATTATCAGGGTTCTTTCAAACTGCCCCATATTCTGTGCGTTTATACGGAAATATGCCTGCAGAGGCATCTCAAGCTTCAATCCTTTTGGAACATAGATAAAAGTACCACCAGACCATACAGCTGTATTTAAAGCAGCGAGCTTATTGTCTGAATAGGGAACGATTTTGCCAAAATATTTTTTGAAAATATCCGAATGCTTTTTAAGGGCAGTATCAGTATCTTCAAAAATTATTCCCTGTTTCTGCCACTTTTCTTTTAATTTATGATATACAACTTCGGACTCATACTGAGATGCAACACCTGCTAAAAATTTCCTCTCTGCCTGAGGGACTCCAAGTCTCTCAAATGTATTTTTTATTTCTTCCGGCACTTCCTCCCAGCTTTTCTTGGCTTCATCTGTTGCTCGGACAAAATAATGTATTTTATCGTAATCGATTCCAGAAAGATCAGGGCCCCATTTGGGATTCTTTTTTTTCGTGAAATATTCAAAAGCTTTCAATCGTTTCCTCAGCATCCATTTTGGTTCTTTTTTTAACTCTGAAATTTTTTTTATTTTTTTCTTATCTATACCTTCTCCTAAATCCCGAATTTTCTTATATTCATTCGAAAACCCATATTTCCCTTTATAGTCTGTATTAATGTCTCGTACATTTTTAGGTAGTAGTGTTTCTAATTTTTCAGTTTTATTCATAATAATTTTAATGAATTACCTAAGAAATTATAACAGTAACGATTGAATATAAACTTGAAGATAATATACTGCCCTTAAATCAGGATGCCCGCCTTGTCTTCGACTCCGGCAAGAAAGAATTTTTGTAAATAGTTAATTTATTACCAAACAAAGAGCTTGAAGAGGATAACCTGTTAAATACAATGATACTTACAAGGGTTAAGGGCACTATAAATAAATTCCCCAAGAATTGATTCCGTAGGAAAGGCAACGCATTTATATAGCTTTGAATTAACCCTTCAACATCTTTAGAATACATATTTGTAAGCAATACAACTCCTAAATTAGTCCATATGTAAAAAATCAATGTAGAAATGACTCCTCCAGCAGTACTTAAAGTAACAGTTCTTGATAATCGCGTTCTATCTTTCTTTGCTATATATCTATCTATCATGATTCCAATAACAGGACCTGCTAAAAACCCGCTCCATGTAAACCAAAAAATGTTCGTATTGCCGATAATTAAGTCTGAAAAAAACATAATCAGAAAAGGAACCAGAAAAGAAATTCTCTTATTCTTGAAAAAAAATCCTGCAGATATAGAAAGTCCTGTCACAAATTCAATATTTGCACCAATATGAAAAGTTGTTCTAGTTAGGATTCCAATTAGAATAAAGACTGCGGTATAAAAGATATCTTTTTCATTTATCTTAACGTTATTCTTAATCTTATTACTATCTTTATATTTATTCGTCATTCCCATAATTGTCTATAATATCAATCTCAAATTTTAATTCGTCTTCTTTTTCTACTTTATAAGAACTTACACCTACTGGAGATTCTTCATTGTTAATAAAAAATTCCCAAAATGAATCTTCATCAGGAGTTATTTCATTTATCGTGGTAATCATATTCCCAGCTTCACCATATTCTTCATATTCAAAGCTGAAAGACCCATCTTGCTCTTGCAATCTTTCCAACAGCATAAAAGCTGTCTCGTCTTCTTTATAAACTATTTCATATTCTTCCTTTTCTTCCTCCCCGCTTTCCACAATCAATTTTACAATCTCCTCCTTCTCCTCTTCACTCTCTCCTTGTTCATAGATAATTGGCTCATCTTTTGTTTTTGGAAGGTACTTCTGTTTAAATATAAATGCTCCACTCCAAAATATAAGAATTGGGAATGCGATTATCAAACCTGCCGAGATTTTTTTTATTAATTTCTTATCTAGTTTCATAAATATTATAGATTAAAAATTTATTGGTGCTAATACAGTTAATACAGGCAGTATAATAACACAAATCACTTCTCTACTCTACCCAATATTTATACTCCCATTATCTTCTTAACTAGTTTAACTAATCCAGGTTTCAAATATTTATTAGATGCAATTACTCTTCTTGTGCTGTTTGTAATTTGCTGTCCTGTGAAATCAACAACTTCAAGTCCTGCTTCTTTTGCAAGTAAGGTTCCTGCATAAAGTTCTTGTAATTCATCTTCAAAACAAATTACAGCATTTATTTTTCCCTCTGCAAGTAAACCCCAATCCACAACCGGTGCCCACATTTTAATTACTCTCCTAAATTGGCCTTCAAGCTTCTCCTCAAGATTATTTCCCTCCTCTAGTAAGGTTTGCACTGAAAAAGTTCTATGTCCCCGGATAAAACAAATAGTTGCCTTAGTTAAATTCTGAACTTCATTTTTATTTTGAATCTTATTTTCATTAATCTCGGCTCCTTGATTTCGTACTGCACAATACATTTTTTCCAAAATTGTATTGTAAATAACTGACAACACTATTGAACCTTCATGCGATAGTGCTATTGAACTTGCAAAATAAGGGATTCCCGAAAAATAATTGTTCGTTCCATCAAGTGGATCAATATACCAAACAAATGAATTGTCAATATTTCTTTCTCCACTTTCTTCTGTATTAAACCCATGTGTGGGAAATTTTTTTTCAATTTCTTCTATCATTTTTTGTTCGGCTTTTTTGTCAATTGCAAGCCTCACATCATGACCCTCTTTACTGATTACAGTCAGCGTTTTTGAAAAATTATCTATTATTAGGTTTTGAGGTGCCAATATTGCTTGTTTAGCAATTTTTAAATGTTTTTTGTAATTCATATAAAATCATCAATTAAACTAGCTCCTATCAATAAATTCATGTTTGCTTGCTGGATCAGGCTTTTCATTCTTGGAGAATTTCAACATTGACACAAATTTATCTGCTTTAGAAGCTTTTTCAGCCATTTGATAAGCTAAAATTCTATAATTTATATGTCCGCCCGGTCTTACCCTAAGTCTTGTTATATAACTTAATTCCTTGACTGATCCATGCAAATACAGTCGACAAATATTTGCAAATGGAAGTAATTGTACTAACAGACTCTTTGGAAACCATTGCTCAGACTCAACTTTCTTAATAAAAACTTCTAATTTCTTATAATAACCTTTTAAATCGTTTTCGAATTCATCTACAATTGAATTTTTGATATTATCGTTATCTGTTAAATAAGCAGGAAGTGTATATCCATCAAACATGTAATTTTCCAGATCTTTGACGGCGGAAAGCATTGGGACAAATCTACCCCAGGCTCTGTGTCTATTTAAATCTCTTGCCTCGGCAACAGAAGAAATAAGTTCAAAAGTATAATGATTTACCCTAAATTGATTGCCCATCTGTTTATGATGACAGAAATCATTGCAAATAATATCGGATAACTTTTCTCGTTCTTCTTGCTTTAAATTTTTCAACCACTTGATAAGCCAGTCAGTATCAACAAGAGGAAAAAGAGACATAATATTCTGCATTACAGCCTTCAAGCCGGCTGTTAAATCAAGGTCAAACAAGTTTACTTTGATTGGTTTGAATTTGTTCTCAGTATAAAAAAGAGCCTCTTCTTCGAAATTAATTTTTTTTAAATAATTTCCTAAGGCACTCAAATTGTTTGCTGTAGTTTCATCGTAATTTGTGTGCCTGATGAGATCTGGTGCTTCAGGAGTGTATCCAATCTTTTGAGCACATTCTTGATCAGGAGCAAATAAGATCTCTAGCTGTTCGCCTAAATAATTCAAGTACAAATCTTTACAGGACTTAAGCATTGAAATGATGCGTGCCCATTCTCTTCCGGATGTTATATATGCAAGCGAGGTTTTTATGTTCATACCAGAAAGTAAAAAATATCTTGCAGAATCAAAAACTCTTGCCTGAAGAGCACTTCTTTGTTTTTTATCGCTCGTGTCAATTTCATATACTTTTTCATATTCTTTACTAAGTATTTCCTTATATTTCTCGTAATGCTCAAGACTATAACTTTGCAGTTCCTGTAATTGCTTATCAATCTGCTTGTATGCATCCTTGGAAACCTTATCCTTTTTAAAATAATGTTTATAATCTTTAAGTGACATAAAGGCGCTGGAACTGAAATCCTGATATCTAGTTGACCTTTCTTGTCCACCCCCAACAGAAGTTTCATAAAAAAACTTAAATGCGTAAATTTGAGGAATATTTTCTATATAAGCAAAAAGCATTGCCATATCAGCTACAGAGGCATGACCATAATTTTTAAATATATTGGCTAATTTTTTATTTGCATTCTTTCCTGAATCTCTGATTTCTTTAAACAATTCTCTAGCCGACAAATCAGAACGGGAGTATCTCGCACCTGCAAAAGCCATTATTGAGGCAGTTTGTTTTCCGTGGTTAGGTAATGCAGTTCTTACAGTAAAATTTGTGCGCTTGTCATGCAAACTTACAATTACCAAGTCTGTCTCATCTGGATCTGAAATGGAAAACTCAAAATTTTCATATCTCTGCATTAAAATAAGACTAATAAATTAAATTTAAATTGATTGATATGTAATATTATGACTCGTAAGTAGTCAGCATTAAGCTCTTTCTAAGCAGCATTAACTCATCCTCAGAAATACCTTCTGAGTATGTTGCAGAAACTGTAAACGCTCGTGTTATCTTATTATCCTTCACATAATATCTGTGTCGCTGTTCAATATAAAACTGGATCCTTTCCCCGCTGAACTGCAAGATATAGAAAAGACATTCCTGGTTATTCACTGACTGAATATTTACTATCTGTTGTCTAGTTTTTAGTTTACTAACTGCTGTCGTAGCAATTTCCCCAACTTTTTGACAAAACTGTGTATCTATCAATTCATTTTGGATAATCAGATCATCCTCTTTAAAATCACTAAAAATATAGTGAATGAAATTTGAAGTATTCTGTTGAGGATTTTTTATTGTGAACGTTCCCTCTTTTCCAGTATTATCATCACTTGGTTCATAGTTCGCTGGATGTACAACCAAGGTATTCCCATACCTAGTTTTATCTAAGTTTTTATCCATATCTATATCAAGATTCTTCCAAAAATACTTAAAAGAAATAATTCTATCAGTATTTACATTTCTAAGTGTCTGGTCATCCGTTAAATCATAATCTATATCTTCATTTTTTTGGACAATGCTCAAATCATCTGTTGGGGGATCAATGAAATAGAAATATACAAAAACTGCTAAAGATGCAAATAAGGTAAAAAGAATTACCTCGGATAAAATATCAACAAGACGTATATCTTTCATGAATATGAATCTTAGAATTTGTTTATTATACAATGGTTAGAAATATTAAAATAGGGCAAAGTATTCAAACCCCAATCTCTAACTAAACCAATCTTTACTTATTATCATATTTTTGCTCTTCATCATATAAAACTTCCATTTCTATCCTTCCCTGTTTAAATATTTCCCGTGTTCTTTGTGCTCTATGATACCTTCTTTGACAGACTACTCTTTTAATGCCAGCATTGACAATCATTTTGGCACAAACATAACAAGGTTCCATCCTACAATAAAGTGTAGCTCCATCTATGCTAATGCCAACTCTTGCAGCCTGGACAATTGCATTTTGTTCTGCATGTGTCGTTCTTATACAATGTTTCGATTTACTTCCATCTAGATTGATTACTTCATGTATCTCATGGCCTACTTCGTCGCAATGAGGTAAACCTCTTGGTGCCCCAACATACCCTGTTGTCAGAATTTGCTTGTTTTTTACAATTACACATCCACTCCTTCCCCGATCACAAGTTGCTCTTTTGGCAACCTCTTCCATAATATCCATAAAATATTCGTCCCAACTTGGACGTAAATATTCCGTTTCCTGTTTTTTAGACATGGTGCATTTGGTCAAAATTTAAATTCTGAAAACAAAAAAAGTTTATCAATAAAAAATGAATACAACAAGATGACTAAGAGAGAAACTTAATATTTTTTAGTCTTTGAAGTTCTTTACGATGTGTAAATTCTACTTTACAAGGGGTAACAGTAATACTATTTTTTACTAATTCACCGGAATCAGTACCTCGTGCCCATCCCTTACGCTCTACAACTGGTCTGTACTTAAAACTTTTATCGTCAATATCTTGGTAATTAGGCCAGTATCCGTCTTCAGCTGTCCTAACAATTTCGATTTTACTAGTCTTTTGAGATGGAAAATTCACATTCCAGAAAATTCTCTCTGGAATTCCCAATTCAAGGGCTCTTTTAATAATTTTTTCTATTATCTCGCCGGGATACTCAAGCAAGCTAGAATCAAAACTCCCATCGTGATCTTTAAGCCAATGTTTTGAACTACAAACCATGGAGAATGCAATACATGGTGTTTGTCTGGATTCTGCTGCGGCTATGGCAGCTCCAATTGTACCCGATGAGCACATACCATTGGAAACATTTTCACCAAAATTCAAACCGGATATAACAAGATCTGGCGATTTTTCTAAATAATCAAAAGCAAAGAAAACGCTATCTGCTGGAGTTCCATCAAGCCATATTACTTCTACACCATCTACAACTTCTTTTCCCCATTCTCCACCTTTTAAACTGAGTTTTGCTCCACATGCTGAATGTTGTTCTTTGGTTGCAATTATTTGAAAGTCAGCAAATTTTTCGACAATTCTCTTTATTAAAATTAAACCTTCCGCCCTTACAGAATCATCTCCAGTTAAAAGTAAAAATGGCTTTGTCATATTAGATACAAAATAAACAAAATAAAAACAAACATAAAATTATACTAAAAATCACTTCAGTAAAATTTCCTCTCATCCGATTATTTAATATACTGCATTCTGAATCCATTCAATTTCAGTATTTCTACTGTCTTTCATTAATATACCGACAACATCAATTCTCCAATCCACTTCTTCTTTTTCTTGAGATTCCAACCAATATTTTGCGGTATTAATCAATGAACTTTTTTGTTTGAAAGTGATTAATTGTCTGAGATCTATATCTTTTGAAGTTCGAGTTTTTACCTCAACAAAAACATATTCAATATTATCCTTCATAATTATGTCTATTTCTCCTCCCCAGATCGTGAAGTTTTGTTCAATCAATTCCAAATTATTCTTCTTCAAGAAATTAAGAGCTAGCATTTCTCCTTTCTTCCCTAGTTCTTTCTTACTTTTTGAATTCTGATTATGGTTCACTTTTTAAATTATTTGAATCCTTAAATATTTTAATAAATAAAAAAGTAGCACTAATACTTGCTATCGGAATATACAAGAAATTAACTACAGGTATTGTAAATAATAAAGTAGAAATCAACCCAAAGATAATAAACAAATCGACATTTGATAAGATTGTTGTTGCTTTTTGTTTGAAAGAATAATGAATTCGTTCAAAAGAAGGGTCTGTTAAGTCAAGAATATTAATAAAAATATTAAATCCATAATTAATGCAAACAAAGAATATATTTCCCACTACTGGAATTAAGTTTATTAATGAAGTTACAATAAAGATCAAAATTGTTAATAGTATTTTAATGAATTCAAATTTGATAGCCCTTCCCATCTCAAATATGAGAAGTTTCACTCCTTTATATCGCTGTACTTTTTGAATACGGTGTTCTTTAAGAATTTTCTCAATAATAATACCGTTAAATGGAGCGCTTATTATCATTCCCATTAGTAGAAAAAACCACAAAACAATAATCAAAGTAAAAATTATTCCAAAGAATCTCGCTAAATCCGGAATAAATGCAAAATCTTCTAGTTGTATATAATTAAGTCCTGAATTTATTAATTCCAAAATCCTTGAATAGAAAAAAATGAAAATAACGATTGATAATATGAGATTAAGAATAAACGGAAGAATCAATAAAGGCCAAATTTGAATATTTCTTAAAATATATTTAACAGATTTTAGAATAACTCCGAAGGAAAAAAATATTCTTCTAATAATCCTTAAGAACTTCATCAATATTTATTAATAGTAAAATCTATCAATTTCGAGCCTGAATGTACAAATTTGGCAGTAAAGAAATTAGGTTTTTCAAGAAGAGCAAAAATATGTTCGTAACTTGGCCAGATATTAAGCTTGCATAGATTATTATTTTCAATCCATTTTAACTCCCCTTCTTTACATTTTTGAATTTGTCCCGAATAACGATTTACAAGAAAAACATAACCGTACCATACTACTTTTTCATGTACGAATATTGCTAGACCTCTAAAATAAGCATTTTGAACTAAAAGACCCGTTTCTTCTTTAACTTCTCTTGAAAGAGCTTCTTCCGGACTTTCTCCGACCTCGATTCCGCCACCTATACCTAGCCACTTACCTTTGTGTAGATCATTTATTTTCTTGTTCCTATAAAGCATTAGGGTTTTATTACGCTTCTTAATAAAACCTAATACTCCCTGATTTTGTTTTTTCATTTTAATTGAATAATTATATCCGAAGTTAGTCTTAACGCAAGCATCTTATATATCTATCTCACCAACTTATTAATCTCATCTATAAATAAACTTTTGGGATGAATACCCTCAATTTTTAATTTAGGTTTCTTATCTAAAAATATACCAAAAGAGGGTATTTTATTAATTCCAAACTCCTTTGCTATCTCTGGATTTTCATCTACATTCAGCTTGTAAACATAAACCTTATTACTAAACTCATTCGTTAGTTCTTGCAAAATAGTATCAACCTTTTTATGTTCTTTTTGATACTTTGCATAAAAGGCAACTACAACAATACCATCATGAATTGCATCAGAAAAACTTGAGTTTTCAATTTCCATAAATATTAAACCTTAAAATATTGGACTATATCAATTTTATAATTTATTAATCTTTTTGTACATTCTGTAAAAGAAATAAACTATTTGTTTAAAAGTAAATAGATTGATACTTGACTAAATAATAGAATATAATTATCACACATTAAATTAAAACAAAAAAAATGAAAGATTTTATAAAAAACAATTGGATTCTAATGATTGCTATAGTTTACATACTCCTCCCTGTTGACGTCATTCCCGATTCAATACCATTAGTAGGAACAGGAGATGATTTTGTATTAATATTTGGAGAATTCATTAGAAGGTTAATTACTCAATATAAACAAGGGAAGAAAGTATTCAAAAGCAACTGGTTTCTAGTATTTGTACTGATCTATCTAATTTTAAGAATTGATCTACTTCCAGATATTATTCCAATTTTAGGTACTGGTGATGACGCAAGCTTAGTTGGAATAGAAATTATACGAAGACTTTTTGAAAATAAAAATCAAGAAAAAACTTCTAATAAAAAGCTCTTAAATAATTCCGAGAAACATTCTGAAAATTGACACCTTCTGTTCAAATCTTTATTATGTATATATACGTGCATTCAATCCAAAATTAGTTATTAAATTTTCCATTTTTTAATTTTTAAGATTTACAACGTGCAACCAAATAATCCACAACAACCAAATCAACAGCAACCAAATAACCCACAACAGCCAAATCAACAACAAGCAAATAATCCACAGCAGCCGAAGCAACAGCAACCGAACCCACCTACTCAACAAACACCAACAACTAATCAGCCCGCCCAATCTATGCAATCTAGTCAGCCTGCTCAACCAGCGCAGCAAACCCAAGCTCCTAATCAGCAAGCACAACCAGGAGCTAGTAATATTGCAGGGCCAATATCAACACCTACTACAACTCAAACACCTCCACAACAAAAAACCCCTGTCACACCGGGAACAAGTCCAGCAACAGGTGGAACTGCTGGAGGAGGACTACCACCTATTAAACCCAATAAACCAGCGGGAATGGGGAACTCACCAACTGGATCAAAACCGAAGAATTCTAATGTAATGCTCATTGTAGTTGTACTATTCGTAATAATAGCTGGTATTGGAGGATTTTTAGGATACCAATTCATGTTTAGTAATCAGCCTACTGATGAAAATCCAACACCAACTCCAACTCAAATGATTGAAGAAACCCAACCTGCAACACCAGATGATCTAATACCAACAAGCGGAGATACACTGGAGGAAACAGCAACACCGGAGGTTACAGAAATGGAAGAAGATGATTCCGAAACAATGCTTGATGAAGATATGACAGATACTGAAGCACCTGTTGAATAAGAAAGAATAAACTTAAAATATTTTAAAAAGGGGTTCTGTAACTGGAGCCCCTGTTTATATCAAAATGGTCAGTGATATAATTGATCAAATTATTACTTTAAAATATAAGAGTATTTTCAATGTTTAAACCCATAGATCCCAAGCAAAATTTTCCAGAGTTAGAAACAGAAATAATAAAATTTTGGAAAGAAAACGATATTTTTGAAAAACAGGTTGAATCAAAACCAGAAGATAATAAATTTGTATTCTATGATGGTCCTCCTTTTATCACTGGACTTCCACATTATGGACATTTATTAGGAAGTATTGCAAAAGATATAATCCCACGATACCACGCTATGCTTGGTAGTAGAGTTGAACGTGTTTGGGGCTGGGATTGTCATGGGCTTCCAATAGAAAATAAAGTGGAAAAAAAGCTTGGTTTACGTAACAGAAGAGAAATTGAAGAACTAGGAATAGATAAGTTCATAAGTCACTGTTATGAATATACCAGAGATGTATCCGCTGAATGGAATTGGTATGTAGACAGAATTGGAAGATGGGCAGACATGGATAATGCATATAGGACAATGGATCAAAACTATATGGAAACTGTAATGTGGATTTTTAAACAACTTTACAAAAAAGATCTCATATATGAAGGTGTGAGAACTTCTCTTTTCTGTACAAGATGCGGGACTCCAGTTTCAAATTTTGAAATTGCTATGGATAATTCATATACAAACATGAAAGATCCTGGAGTTACAATAAAGTTTCAAATTAACGAGAATAAAATAAAAAGCCAGAATCCCAACAAAACTATTTTTTTAATATCTGGGAAATATGCTTTTGCAAGTAATAATTACTTCCCAAGAATTAAAGACTTATTAGAAGCAAAAGGTTTCAATGTTCAGATTATTGACCATAAAGAGCCAGAATCACCACAATTATCTGATAATTTAAAATTTTTTAATAAATTTGATTTTTCCAAATCAATTGTTATCACTCATTCACTTGGAGCTCTTACGCTGCTTCATCATCTAGCAGATAATCCAAATCAAAAAATCGATGAACTTATCATGCTTGCTCCACCACATCCAGAACGATATGGCGGATCTAATAAGGAATGGGCTGATAATTCAGGATATTTTGATGATGATACACAGATCAATTTAGATATAATTTCAAAACGAATCTCAAAAGCAACCATAATATATTCAGATGATGAACTGGTACATAAAAATGAATTCGAAGATTTAGCAGAAAAACTAAATGCTAAATTAATAATGGAAAAGAATAAAAAACATTTCTTTGCAAAGAATTATGAACATGAACCTGAATTTCTTCAAAAATATCTTGAAAAACTGCAAAATAAAGCTAATGCGAAAGAAACAAATAGTAAAATTCCTACTTATCTTCTAGCTTGGACAACAACTCCATGGACCCTGCCGTCAAACCGGGCTTTGGTTGTAGATCCAAAAGGAGATTACGTAAAAATACAAAGAGAAGTAGAGGTAAAAGAAAGAATTGGTGCAGGTGGATTTATTTATAATCCTAAGAAAAAGCAATTTTTAGTTCTAAAACACAAAAACGGGATAACTTTTACTTCTTTAGTACAAGGTGTCAAAGAAGAAGGTGAGACATATGAACAAACAATAATGAGGGAGGCAATCGAAGAAACCGGTTATACCGACATGAAGATTGTCAAGGAACTCGGAGAATCTCATTATCAATGGCCATGGAAAGGAAATACTATCAGCGACAGAAAATATAAATATTTTCTTTTGGAGCTTGAAAGTGGAAAAAGACAGAAACAACAACTTGAAGAGGGAGAGGAATTTGAAATAGCCTGGGTCACCTATGATCAATTAATTGACCGTCTTTCATTTGATGATCTTAAAATATTCGCCAAAAAAGTAATCAACCATTATGAAGGGAAGGATGATGATCAGCTAATAAAAACAGAAAATTATATTATTACTAACTCCAGTTTTAAAGAGAACTTAATACTTGGAAAAAATCGTATTGAGGAAACTCTTGGAGACTGTGAATATAAAATCATAGAGGAATTTAAGGGGAAGAAACTATTGGGACTTTCATATGAACCTATATATGATTTTATCCCGGGTAATGAAAATGATTTTAAAGTGTATGCCTATGAAGATATGGTACAAGCAGACGAAGGAGTCGGAATTGTCCATTCAGCTCCAGGATTTGGCGAAATTGACAGTGAAATGGGAAAGGAGCTTGGACTCACTATGATGCTTACCATTAATGATGAAGGAAAATTCAAATCCGAAATCAAAGACTATTCCGGAATGTACTTTAAAAAAGCCGATCTACCGATAGTGATCGACCTAATTAGTCGAAATATCTTGTTTAAACTTGAAGAGATTGAACACAGATATCCATTCTGTTATAGATGCGAAACTCCCCTACTTCAAAAAGCACAGAAATCTTGGTTTTTGAATATTCAAAAAATAAAAGATAATTTAATCGAAAATAATGAATATATAAATTGGGTACCCGATCATATAAAAGAAGGAAGATTTAAAAAGGGACTTGAAACTGCTCCTGATTGGTGTATATCAAGGTCTAGATATTGGGGAACCCCTATGCCTATTTGGCAGGCCAAAGATACAAATGGGCATATTACTGAAAGATTGGTAATAGGTTCTCGAGATGAACTTATGGAAAGAAATGACAAAATTACAAAAATAATATTTGTTCGACATGGTGATCGAGAAGAAGGTCTCAATGGAGCTTTAACTGATAAAGGAAAAAAGCAGGCAGAAAAACTAACTGAATATTTAACAGACCAGGACATTGACTTAATTATAAGTAGTGAGGTTGACCGTTGTATAAAAACTGCAGAACCTCTTTCTAAAAAACTTGGAATCGATATTAAAACTGATCCAAGATTTGGATCTTCAGAAAGAAAAAAACTTATAGATGACATAAAGAAAAAAGATAACACAACTAATTTTAGAGAACTATCTGACAAAGCCCTCAAGGAATACAAAGATCAGTTATTTGCAAAGGATAAACAGGCACTAATTGAATTAAATAAAAACTTTGAGGGTAAAACTATTGTTGTATTCACACATGCTGAGGTAATTGCCTCTGCATCTCACATTCTCGAAGGAGGGAAATTATCAAATCATATGAAAAGATCCCCTAAACCGGGCGAACACTATACAATGTATATGTATGAAGGTGAATTACTTGATCTTCATAGACCAGTTATTGATAATATAGTTCTTAAAGGTGACAAAGAAAATGAATTAAAACGTATATCTGAAACACTAGATGTTTGGATGGAATCTGCTTCCATGCCATACGCTCCAAAACATTATCCATTTGAAAATAAAAAAGATGTTGAAGACAATTTCCCAGCTGATTACATCTCGGAATACATAGCTCAAACTCGTGCATGGTTTTACGTGATGCATGTAGTATCCACTGCTTTGGTTGATTCCCATTGTTTTAAAAATTGTGTTGTATCCGGTGTGATCATGGGAAATGATGGAAGAAAAATGAGCAAAAGCTTTGGTAACTATCCAGATCCTAAAGGTGTTCTTGAATCCTATGGTGGAGATGCATTAAGAATGTACCTGCTTTCAACACCATTACTAAAAGCAGAAAATGTTGATATTGATGAACAAGATATTAAGGGACAAATACGAGATTTTATACTCCCTCTTTGGCACACATACAAATTTCTACTTACATATGCCAAAATTTACAATTGGACACCTAATGCAAATCTTATTAGTAAAGAAAGAGACAAACAGAATAAAGACAGCATTTGGGAAAATGTTCCATTTACGGATGAACAAAATGAACTTGATAGATGGATTGTGGCTAGATTACAAAAATGTATTCGAGATATCAAAATTAAATTGGATGAATATGATATTCCAGGAGCAACAAATGAACTCCCAACCTTTTTAAATGACATATCAAGATGGTATATTCGAAGATCTAGAAACAGATTTAAAAATGGAGACAGGAAAGCCCTTGACACATTATATTTTGTACTGGTGGAATATATTAAGCTAATCGCTCCATTTACTCCTTTTATATCTGAAGCTATTTATCAAAATCTCGTAAAAAATTGTGAGGTTTTTGAAAATGAACCAGAATCAGTCCACCTTTGTGACTATCCAAGGCAGGATCTTGCCTATTTAGAAAATAATCTAGAACTGCTATTTAATATGGAAACAGTTCGAGCAATATGTGCACTTGGGCAATCACTGAGAGTCGAAAATGGACTAAAAGTAAGGCAACCACTTGCAAAAATTGAAGTTAGTGTAGACAGGGAAGTTGAGGAAGAGAGAGAAATTCAAACATGGATGAAAAAAATAATTAAAAAAGAGCTTAATGTAAAGGAGGTAGTTGAAATTTTAAGAGCAGACGAACAATTGAAAGGAAACAATTTTGTTTCAGCAACTGACCAAAAAGCAAAGATAAAAATTACAATGGATTTAAATCTAACCGAAGAATTAAAAGAAGAAGGACTCTACCGTGAAATTGTTCGAAATATACAATCACATAGAAAAAAACAGGGGTTAAAATTTGGAGAAAAGGTTGGAATTACAATTTATTCCAAATCAAAGGAAATAAATAAATGCATGGAAAAACATGAGAAAGAACTAAAGAAAGATGTGACACTGTCAGATCTAATAATCGGAAAAAATGATGGAAAAGAAATCAAAATAAATGGAGAATCAACAAAAATAAAAATAAACAAATAAATATTGCGCATTAAGCAAATATTATTTATCCTAGATTGATAAGGTTTTAAAAATAGATATGTCAAAAAATCCATTTCTGCACGATTTACCAAAACCAAAGAAAAAAATTACGAAAATTTTTCTTGATATTTTGCAATTTATAGTAATATTACTTGCCTTAGTAGTAGTTTGTTACTTATTTTTGGTTATTCCAAATCAAGTTGATGGAGATTCGATGTTGCCAAATTTCCATGATAAAGAACTATTATTGACAAACAAAATAATACAACTAATTGGTGACAAAAAATTTATGGAAAAATATGACTATAACTATAAGAGAGGAGATGTTGTGATTTTCCAAAAACCTGACCACCCTGATTTTATAAAAAGAGTAATTGCTCTACCTGGGGATAAAATTATGATTCAGGGAGGATATATATACATAAATGGCCAAAAAATAACCGAGGCTTATTTACCAAAAGATAGACAAACAAGAACCTACTCCTTCATGTCTGAAGGCGAAACGAAAATCGTACCTGAAGATCAATATTTTCTTATGGGAGATAATAGAAACAACAGCAAAGACTCTAGATTCTCAGATATTGGTTTTGTTTCAAGAGAACATCTTAAAGGTCGAGTTTTTCTGAGATATTGGCCACTCGACTCTTTTGAGGTAATAAAAACCGGAGAAATAAACTATTCTAATTAACTTCTTTTAAAATGCAGAAAAATAACAAACCAGAAAAATTTAAGAACTTTCTTAAGGAAACAGCACAAACTATTATTACTTCATTATTATTGACCTTTTTCATTTATCAATTCATTGCACGGCCGAATCAAGTAAAAGGTGCATCCATGATCCCCAATATTCAACATAATGAATTAATTTTTACAAACCAAATGAAGCATATAGTAAGCAATACAGCCCTTGGGCACAAAATGCATTGGGAATACAAAAGAGGTGAAATCGTTATATTTCAACTCCCCGGATACGAACCGTATATTAAAAGAATAATAGCTCTTCCAGGAGAAAATATAACTATACAAAATAGAAAGGTTTATATAAATGGTAAACTCTTAATTGAAGAATATTTACCAGAGGGAGAAGTTACTTTACAAGGGGATTTTCTTACTGAAGGTACCACCCGCAGGGTTCCTGCGAATTCTTATGTTATGCTTGGCGATAATCGAACAAATAGTCGCGATTCAAGGTATTCATCTGTTGGTTTTGTACCGCATGCATACATAATTGGTCCAGCAGCTTTAAGGATATTGCCCCTGACAAGAATTGGGTTTGTCCATATTGGAGATTATCATCTTGATTCAAAGCGTAAAGTACTTAATATTAAACCACAGGGTACGGAAATATCAGGTGAAATTTTAGGAGAATAAATTAATAATATATTCATGATTATTTCATTTGCAAATCAAAAAGGTGGGGTTGGAAAGACAACTACAACTATTAATCTTGGTATATATTTAGCTGCTGCTGGAAAAAAAGTATGTCTAATAGATATTGATCCTCAATCTAATCTCACTTCAGGCTTAGGTTATGGAGCTCATAACTCAGAAGAAGATAACCAAAAATCAATCTATGATATTTTAGTAAATAAAGCAAAAGTTGAAGAAGTCATATTTAAAACTCGCTTTGAAAATATCCATCTAATTCCCGCACATATTGAACTTGCTGGCGCGGAAATTGAATTGGTAAATATGGTATCCAGAGAAAATAGCTTAAAAGAATCTCTGGAAGCAATAAAACAAAATTACGATTTTATTTTAATTGACTGTCCGCCTTCACTAGGATTATTAACAATTAATGCATTGACAGCTTCGGATGAAATCATTATACCTGTCCAAACTGAGTATTATGCCTTAGAAGGACTTGGGCAATTGCTTAATACAGTTAAACTCGTCAAAACAAAATTAAACTCAAATCTAAAAATTGGCGGTGTGATTCTCACTATGTATGATGCAAGAACAAATCTTTCTAAACAAGTAAGTGATGAAGTAGAAAAAGTATTTGGAGATAAAGTCTTTGTATCAATTATTCCAAGAAATGTTAGATTGTCTGAATCCCCATCTCATGGACAACCAATTAAGGAATACGCCCCAAGCTCAACGGGAGCAAAAGCATATGAAAAGCTAGCTAAAGAATTTATTAAAAAGAAAAGTAATTACTAATATTTCTTAACTCAAAACTATGCCTAAAAAATGGAATAAATTTTACAGAAAACAAGGCAGATTTTACCTACTTCCACATCCTGATTTTAAAAAGGTAGTGGATATTTTCAAAGAAGATAAAATATTAAAAATAATAGATATTGGTTGTGGTAGCGGCAGACACTTAATTGAACTTGCCGAAAATGATTTCCTAGTAACTGGCCTAGACTACTCACCTATAGCTGGACATATTGCAGAAGACTGGCTTCATCAAAAAGATCTCAAAGGAAAGGTTTATATTGGAGACTACGAAGAGGACTTAAAACATTTCGAAGACGAAAGTTTCGATGCAGCAATTTCTGTAAATAGTTTACAATACGTAGATTCAATAGAAAAACTACAACATATATTAAAAGAAATTAGAAGAATACTTAGAAAAAATGCAAAATTTTTCTTAGTTTTTCCCTCACAATCCACGCTTATAATCCAACCAAATACCACACAACTATTGTTGGAGAAACATGAAATAGAAGCTGTTATTTCTAAATTTTTTAATATTCATGAATTTTATCAGGATCAAAATAAAGCCTGGGTAATATTTACTTCAAAAACAGACGATAAACAAAAAAATTTAGACAATTAGAATTTATACAGTATAATTAATCTATTCGACATTTAATTTATTAATAATCTAACTAAATGATTTATTATGTGGTTCCTGAATTAAAATTACAACCTACATGGGGAGGAGACTATATTTCAAACAAAAAAAATCTCAAAATTTCTGATTCCAAAATTGGACAAGCCTACGAATTTTACTCCGAATCCAAGGTGATTCCAGCGCATTTACTTAAAGATACAGCAGCATCGAAATATCCATATATAGTGATTGATAAAGATAATAAAAAAGATGAATCTGCTTTAAAAAAGTATAAAAAAGATGTAAAAAAATTAAGTAAATTGAAAATGAAGGAAATTTTTGGACAAAAAGATATTCCCAATATACTAATAAAATTTTCTCAAGCTAAAGGTACTTCGTTTCAGATTCATACCAAGGAAAAAACAAAGAAATTCCTACCAAAACCAGAAGCCTGGTATTTCTTTAATAAAGGGAAAGTAACTTTAGGACTAAAACCAAAAATAGATATAGATGAATATAAAAAAACATGTAAAAACATCTATAAACTCACAAAAACAATTTCCAAAGAAGTAAAAAAGAAAGATAAATCCATAGAAGAAGCAAGAAAGGAATTAAGTCAATATA
Source organism: Candidatus Dojkabacteria bacterium (assembly GCA_014729085.1). Taxonomy (GTDB): domain Bacteria; phylum Patescibacteriota; class Dojkabacteria; order B142; family WJKM01; genus WJKM01. The sequence continues at coordinate 59,681 of WJKM01000019.1, forward strand.
TAGAAATGAATAATCCACTTGAATATGTCAATACTGTGATTCTAGAAAAAGAAAAAATAGTCGATAATACTTTAGGTGGGATCCATCATTCTTGGGAAGAGGATGAAGCTTTAATTCCTTTTGGCAATATTATTTATGAAGTCCAACAAGATGTAAGTGATGAAAAATCCACCATTCGGGCATACGATAAAGGGAAACTGCTTGATGATGGTTCTCATAGGAAATTACAAATAGATGATTACTTTGAAAATATCAAAAAAGGTCGAAAAAATAATAAACCTAAAACTTCAATTAAAGCAAAAATTAGACTCAAGGAAGTGAAAAAATGGACTCTAAATAAAATTTTCGACACAAAATATTTCCAAATGGATGAATTACTAGTTAAAAAAGATTATGATGTGGAAAAATTAGGTTTCAGACATATATTTGTAAGAAGAGGAAGTGGAAGCTTAATTACTGAGGACGAGGAGATTGAACTACAGACTGGATGCTCTTATATCCTCCCCCATAACACACAAGAGGTCAGAATTAAGAACGCAAAAAAAGTTGATCCTAAAGACCGTACAAATAAAAATGCCCTTGTATTATTATTAACATACAAAGAATTCATAGATTTAGAAAAAAAATAAAAAACTTAAAATCTTAACTGCCCTTCGATGGATTTAGATAATATAAGAAAAATACAAAAGCTGGATAAAAAGAATATCAACTCCTCATTAATGCATTTTATAGATCAGTGCAAACAAGGCTGGACAGAAGCATCTAACCTTCCCCTCAACTACTCATACAAAGATTTGAATCACATTATTACATGTGCCATGGGGGGTTCCCTACTTGGAGCAAGAATATTAAGACATGTCTTTCATCAAGACATAAAAATTCCTTTTAATTATTATGCTCAGTATAATATTCCAGGCTATGTAAATGATAAAACTCTTGCAATTATAATAAGCAACTCCGGAAACACAGAAGAAACGCTTTCTGCATATGACCAAGCAAAAAAAATTACTAATAAAATCATAGGAATAACTAAAGGCGGTAAACTTGGCCCTCTCTGTAAAAAGGATGGTTTCCCGGTTTATTTAATAGATGACAGAGATTTAAACCCCTCATCTGTTCCAAGAGTTGCTGTTGGTTTCCAAATTGGGGCTATTACAGCTATTCTGAATAAAATAAACTTAATCCCGATTCCTGAAAAACGTTTTTTCAACATACTTAATAAAGTTAAAAAACAGCTGAAACCTTTATACCCAGAAGTCAAATCTAACAGTAATCCTGCAAAACAATCTGCCGAGAAGACTTTTGGGAAAATACCAATAATTATTTCCAGCCAACATCTAACTGGAGTTGGAAAAAGCATAAATAATCAAATAAATGAATCTGGAAAGAATTTTTCTGCTTATTTTGAACTGCCTGAACAAAATCACCACCAACTAGAAGGATTACAATTTCCAACTACAAATTCCCAATATCTGCAGTATCTTCTCTTGGAATCAGATCAGTATCATCCAAGAATTTCAAAACGATACAAAATACTGAAATCAATTCTTGATGAAGAAGGCATCTCACATATCAGTTTGAGATCAGAGCAAGATACTATGCTCGGGGAAGCTCTCGATACATTACAATTTGGAGGATATTACACCTACTATTTAGGTCTTTTAAATGAAGTTGATCCAGCTCCAAATCCTTATGTAGATAAATTTAAGAAAATGTTAGGGACATACTCTTAATACTTATGTCTTAGAAGCCATCTTCCGGATTATATAATCTATCAATTGTTATAGCACTACTTAAACCATTAGCTATTGTATCTATATAAAACATGAAATTTTCATCAGATAAATCATCAAGACCTAGAGCTTCAGACATTTCTCCTAATAGCAGATCTTGTTCTTGAGGTTCTAGACTCAGTACAAGAGACCTAAATACACCAGACACAAGTTCATTTTCGAGGGTAAGTTCAAATATCTGTTCGGGAGTATATGGATAGTCACTATGACGATTGAAAACCTGTGCTCTAGTATGCTCCGGAATAATCCTTATTAAAAATTGATCAGGCTCGACCCTTCTTAAATCGAGGCTTTGGCCAGATGGTAGATCAGGATCGTGAACAAAACCTGTATTCCTCGACACTAAATCATAACCACCATCGAAAGGTAATACTGTACTTCCTTGCAAAGCTTGAAGTATTTCTATTTTTTCCCCATAATCTTCAACTCCCATTTCGTCGAGTAAACATCCAAGTGGAGGAAGGGAAACAAGACCTCCCTCAATATCTACAGCTTCAAGTAATTGACTTAGCTCCTGTTCATTACTATATTCTCCTTCCTGAAAGTCTTCTGGTAAATTCTGAGAGCATGCTTCAGATGGATCATAAAAATTTGCAGGTATCATGGGAGCACCATAAGAAAAAGAAATCTTATTATAGACTGCAACAGAAATGTCAGCGTTGTCCACCAGTTCATTTGTCCTTTGAACCACATCTTCGCCGTACTCAATTCCAGTATATTCTTCAATGTAATCAAAAACATTCATTGTAGTCTCATCAACCATTCTCTCGAGTTCTGGCTGAGTTAATGTATATTCACCCCCTCCTATAGTAAAAATAGTTCTATCAGCACTTTCATAATTCTGAACGTGATCTATTGAAATATCATTATGATCCCAATAATATTTAGGATTCTCTCCTGGAACAACGGGTATATTAGGATTTAATTCCGTATCTACAACTATTTTTCCATATTCCCCAACTCTCAAACCTTCTGACAAATTCAGCCCTGGTTCTGTATCCCAATGATATGGATTAGTATCATTCGCATTTATTAGGCCATCTCCATCTTCATCTCCATTTGGATCAAGAGCTACGGATGTTGGCTCAACTAGTTGAGTGTCAGGTGTTGGATTCGATTCTCCTGTCGCACCAGCACAACCTGCACCAAATAACACAAGGGAGGTTGGTAGAATCCAACGTAAATGTTTACTTAAATTTTCCTGTTCCATAATTTATGCAATAATATATTGTTTAATGATTATGCCAACTTATAGTCATAAAAACAATATTTATGTTATATTAAATATCTAAAATTATTAATAAAGATGGTTAAACCATACAAAACTATATCCTCAAAAACTGTTTATAAATCAAAGTTTATTGAAATCAAGAAAGATAACTTTGTGGCTCCTAATGGCATTCAAGGCGAATACTAGTATATGAGCGATAAAGCTCAGAGAGTGCATGCAATAGGCCTGGATAAGGATAAGAACTTCATTCTTACTAAACAGTATCGCTATCCAATAAAAACCGTAGTGATTGATGTCGCCGGAGGAGTACCTGAACAAAATGAATCCACTCAACAAGCCGCAGAAAGAGAATTCTTTGAAGAAACAGGCTATAAAGGTCAGAAAATAATTCATTTAGGTAAATGTTCTATAGAACAGGCAAAAGCGGATTATTGGCTATATGAATACTTAATTCTAGATTGTTCTCAAAAAGGGAAAATTCATGGTGGTGAAAAAGTCGAGGAAACCGAAGTTTTTAAGCTTCCTGTAAATAAGGCATGGAATTATATAAAAAATAATAGAATAGTTTCCTGCCATTCGATTTCAACAATTACTAAAGCTTTGCTATACCTCCAAATAAAAAAATAATCTCTTTGTAATTAAATCAGATAAGTCTAGTTTTTTACATTAAATATGAATAGTAGGTGCATTATATATTTATAAAAAAGTGATGTATAATGTGCACAAAGTCTCCTCCTATGATAGGAGGAATTTATTTCAAGATAACGTAAATGTAGGTTTCTCTATCAAAAATAGATAGATAAACTGTAATTTTTTATTTTTAATAATTATCCAATGAAAATAATTATCTTTGCTGGAGGATCAGGCAAAAGATTTTGGCCCTTATCTCGGAAAAAATATCCAAAGCAGTTCCAACCAATAATAAATAACAAATCTACAATCGAACTAATGGTGGAATGTGTTGCCAAAAAATATGGCTGGGAAAATATTTATATCCCAACTACGGAACTGCTTGTATCACTAATAAAGAATACCTTCCCTTCTCTTCCAATAACTAATATTTTTACAGAACCGGTTAGAAGAGATTTGGGAGCTGCTGTGGGTTATGCGATGGTAAAACTCAGAAAAATAGGTGCAGAAAATGAGCCAGTAACAATTCTTTGGAGTGACAATTTCCCAGGAAATGTTAAAGCTTTCACTAAAAGCATACAAGCAGGAGAAAATTTAATTAAGGACGATCCCAATAGAATTATTTTTTTAGGTGAAGAGCCAACATTCCCAAATGATAATCTAGGTTGGATTGAACTTGGAGAGAAGATAGATGAAAAAAATAAAATCTCTGCTTATAAACGAAAAAGTTTTAAATACAGACCTTCTGTAAAACAGGCAAAACAATGGTTTAAAAAAGATAATTATGTATGGAACACTGGTTATTTTGTAACTACACCCAAATTTGTTCTTGAAGAATATGCAAAACAAAAACCAAAAATGTATCTTAAGCTGGAAGAGATTGAAAAAGCTCTAGGTACAGATAAGGAAATTGAAGTATTGAAAAAAGTATATCCGGAAATAGAAACCACTCATTTTGACAACGTCGTTCTTGAAGGATTAGACAATAATTTATCTTTGGTTCTCAAGACCAAATTTGAATGGACAGACCCAGGAACTCTCTATGCTCTTAAAGAATATTTACAGGAAAACCCTGAAGATAATGTTACAAAGGGTCTTGTATATCCTTACCAGACAAAGGACTCCCTAGTTTACAATTTTGTAAAAAATCAAATTGTGGCCACAATTGGACTAGATGGTTTTGTTGTAGTAAATACCCCAGATGCTCTAATTGTTTTGCATAAAGACAAAATTGGACAAATTAAAGAAATGCTTAAAGAATGGCATGGTACAGAACTTGAAAAATATCTCTAATAAAATTATCAATTAATCATGGCTTACAAACATTCAAAATTTACTGGATACAACTCTATAGTTGAAATTATTCAAGAAAATGGAAGTAAATATGTATTAAAAACTATACGTATTCCAATGGAACTCTCAGTTGTTCAAGATTTGGAGCAAAGGATACTCCTGCAAAGATCAGCTCTTGAATCTATGGGTATCTCTATTCCCGAGCTCATAAAAACAGAAACTATTCACAAGGAAGATGATTATAATCTACTAATTAAGGAAAAATTTGAAGGAGTGGATTTTGTAGATGTTGTCGATGAAAACAACTTTGAATTCTATATAGACAAAGTTCTAGACGATATATATAAACCGCTTTTAAAATCAACAAAGGAAAAATATCTAAAAGCTGGAATAGACCCAATTGCTAGAAACTTTGTATATAAAACGCATGTTAATCATTTTTGTTATGTAGATTTCATTCCACCAAAAGTATTTTATAAAGGCCACTACTCTCAAGAAATTCCAGAAATTGAAGGACCATTTTATGATATTAGAATGCTTTGTCATAACGAACGGGCAGGGCTTATTTATGTTCAATATGTAAATTTTATCCGTGTATTTCCGCAAAAAAGAAAATTTATTCAGGGAAAGATTGAACAATTTCTTGAAAATATTGAAGAATCAGAATTAAAAGAATATATCATTAACTCGCCTTTATATAGAATCGAAAATCCTAGGGATGCCGCCAAAATTGTAAAGGAAATGGACGATTGGAGAGGAATTAATTATTATTATTTAAGAGAAGCAATTTGTATAGCTTCGGAGCTAAATAGTAAATTTCGAAAAAAGCAAAGTGAAATGTTTAAGCTAACAACACACGAACGAGATCCGGACTCTCCCGAATATGGACTTCTGCCTCAAGAACGTTTTCTAGATGTTAAACAAAAAGTAATAAAAGCATTCGAAGATGTAAAGTAAAACTCTTGCTATCAATCTCTAAATAATATAAACTTTATTTGTTTCATCTTTTTATTAATAATAACCTGTTCTAATGAAAAGAAAAAAAATTTCTTTCAAATACATTTTCAGATATATTCAAATTTTTGTACTTTCAATTATCTTACTGCTGATTAAAAACTCTTTTACAAAAGTAAGTGCAGATGGGTGGGGAGATGGGGATGGAATAATCCTACCTCCTTATAGTGGAGAACAAAACGGCGAACCAAGCCTTCCAGAGACAGCCTTAAATAATTCGTGGATAATGTTTTTCTTGTCTTTTGTATTAGTGATTCTAGGAGTCATTACTTACAAAATTACTTCTATAAGAGACAAGCTAGCTTTACATCTAGATCCGTTGGTTCAAAAAATACTCTGTTCTATTTCTTCCAATCATAAGAAAAGGTTATTTGAAAACAGACTTAAAGAAGATTAACTATAAACAAACCTCTTCAAATATTGTATTATCTATCTTAATATTTCAATAAGAAATTACATGCGGACGGCAATTATTGGATCAGGTTATCTCGGACTTACTACAGGAGCAGTATTTTCGGCTGCTGGACACCAAACATATTGCGTAGATATAAAACCAACCCTAATTAAAACAATTAAAAGTGGAACACCTCCATTTTATGAACCTTACTTAGACGAACTTGTCTCCCAAACTGTATCAAATAAAAAATTAATACCAACACTATCTTATGAAGAGGCAATACCAAATACGGATATTTCATTCGTTTGTGTTGACACTCCCGGGGATAAAGATGGCAATTTATCGATCAAATCTGTTAAAGCAGCAATAACTTCTATTTCTAAAAATATAGAAAAGGATAATCATATTATAGTAATCAAAAGTACAGTGCCTTTGGGAACAGCTAATACTATTCAAACTATCATTCAAGAAAATACCGATAAGAAAGTCCATGTAGCAAGAAATCCGGAATTTTTAGCTGAAGGATCTGCTGTGTTTGATACTCTTCTTCCTGATCGGATAATTATCGGAACAGATAGTAACTATGCATTTAACCAACTATGCAAACTTTTCAAAAGTATTGATAATTACGCAAAAAAAATCATTAACGAAGAAAATACCAGAAATAAAATAATGAAGTTTTCCAAAACTTATAGATCAAAATTCAATTATTCTATTCCTTTTGAGAACCGAGTATTAAGAACAAACACTGCAAGCTCGGAACTTATTAAAATGACAGCGAATTCCTACCTAGCAATGAAAATTTCCTACGCAAATGCAATAGCGAACATTTGTGAGAATTCAGATGCCAATGTAAATGAAGTTCTTGAAGGAATCGGACGGGATCCACGCATTGGCAGAGACTTTCTTTATGCTGGCCTTGGCTGGGGAGGAGGCTGTTTTCCAAAAGATGTCAGAGGATTGATCAAAAATGCCCAGAATTATGGTTATAAATTCAATCTATTAAAAGAGGTAGAAAATATTAATAATTTTCAAATAGATCTTGCTGTAAACAAAGTCAAAAATCTCTTTGGAAAACAATTGTCCAAAAAAACAATCACCATACTAGGTCTTTCTTACAAACCAGGAACTAATGATACAAGAAAATCTCCTGCAATTAAGTTAGTTAAATATATAAGTAAATACGTAAAAAAAATAAAAATCTACGATCCGAAATCTCTAGAAAATGCTGAAAAACAGCTTGAAAACTTAGATAACATTTATTTTGCATCCAATATTGAAGATGTATTTAAAGAAAGTAACTTAGCTATTCTTGCAACTGAATGGCCTGAATTTTTAAGCCTTGATTTTGATCACCTGAAAGATTTAATGGAAGATAATATTATAATTGATACAAGAAATAGTTTAGATAGGCATGAACTTGAATCTCTTGGCTTTACATATACTGGAATTGGTATATAATTAATCGATAATCAATACTTAAATTATCAATATATTTATAATGAAAAAAATAAAGAACGTATCCTTCTTCCTTGTATTCTTTATTGCATTTAGTATTTTCAGCCCTATACTAAATGTATTTGCTGAAGAAGTAAATATGACCTGCAATGGAATCTTCCCTGATTTACAACAAGGTCATTCGCTTTGTCCTTATGTAGAATATATGGTTCATCAAAACATTCTGTCAGGGTATTCCAATGGCAACTTTGGTCCAGATGATCCAGTTACAAGAGGACAAATTGCAAAAATAATAAAAGAGGCATTTAATATTCCAACTGATACAAGTGGAGAACAATTTCCGGATATTCCCGAAACTCATCCATTCTTCGAACAAATACAATCGATTAAAAATGCTGGTATAGCAAAAGGTTTTGGAGATGGGGAATATAAAGCAGAAGAATCAGTATCCCGCGGAGCTTTAATGAAACTAGCGGTACTGGGTGTTGATGTTAATAAAGAACAAAGTTTCTTTACTGAACCAACAGGTTCAATTTCCGATTATTTCCCAGATGTATCTGCAGACCACGCATTTGTGGAATATATCTTGACTGGAGTCGAAAACAACATTATAAGCGGTTACCAAGATGGGACTTTTAAGCCCGAACTTCCAATGACCAGAGCACAAATTGCAAAAGTCATTACTAACTTGATCAAAGCAGCCGGTTATGAGGACGTTGAATGTGTGGAATACTACTGTCAGGATAAATTCGTTCCATTCTATGACGGACAATACTTCACACTTAGTTACCAGGGATGGACTATTTCCGAAGAAGTAAAAGCCGAAATACTGGAAGGTTTTGAAAATCAAGAAGAGATTCCATTTACATTTGAAATCCTACCTCTTGAAAAATCTGAGGAAGAAATAGCATTGTTTATGGCACTTGATATGCAGCAACTAATTGACTTCATGGTACTAACTATGGAAGCTATGTTTGAAGCTCAGATCCAAATGGCAATTGAATCCGGAGCTACCCAAGAAGAAATAGATCAGATGCGGGCAGAATTCGACGTTCAAATAGATGATATGAGACAAGAAATGGAAGCCGAACTGAATCTTGAACAAGCTTTTGATGAATTAGTGGCAGAGATAGAAGCTTCAGCTGGGACCTATTACAGCTCTGAATTAGGACAAGAAGTGGTAATAATAGACTATGAACTAATTGACTCTAATAGAATTCGAATGCAGGTAGAATTCACTGATCCAGAAACAAATGAACAGTATTACGGTTACATGGAATATGGTTTGAATAATAACGTCATGGCAATTAATTTTGCATTTGTTCATGATGAAACAAAATTAGGTGAGTTAGCAGAACTGCTTAATAACTTCACTTTTAAATAAGGACGTTGAATAAGGATAACAAGATTAGAATAAAACCCTGTACTAAGAAATAGTGCAGGGTTTTTATTTTTATGAGTAAAATGAGTATAATCTCTTTAGAAATTTAATGTTTTAATATGCAAATGAAAAATAATAATATATTTCTTTCGGTTGTAATACCAATAAGAAACGAAAGTAAAAACTTACCGGAACTTCATTCAAGATTGTTATCGGTATGTAAAAATATAGGAAAGAAATATGAAATTATTTACGTAGAAAATGCATCAACTGATAATTCCCTACAAGTACTGAAAACTTTACCTGAGGCCAAAATTGTTGTTATGAGATGGGCACCCTACATGAAAAGAGCACAAAGCCTAGCAATGGATGCTGGTTTCAAGCAAGCTAAAGGAGATTACATAATCTATATGGATGGTGATCTTCAAGTAGACCCCGAAGAAATTCCGAGATTTATCGAAAAACTTGAACAAGGATATGACGTAGTATGTGGCTGGAGACAAAAACGGAAAGAAACTTTAACACCTGATTTAATGCTTCCAATCAAAGCTATTTTGCGAGGTACGTATACAATTTTCAGAAAAATGCTTATTAACGAAGGCGTTCACGACCCAGGAAGCGCACTAAAAGCTTTTAGAAAGGAAACTTTACAGCATATTGATCTATATGGAGAAATGCATAGGTTTATTGTTGCTCTTCTTCACTGGAGAGGTTTTAAAATAGCGGAAATAAAAATAAAACATCACCCCAGAAAATATGGACACTCAAATTATACTCTTGCCAAAGGTTTTAAAGGTTTTGCTGATTTGATTAATGTTTTTATTTGGAGGAAATATTCAGATAGACCTCTTCATCTTTTTGGTGTTGGAGGATTATTTGTGTTCATTTTTGGATGTATGGGCCTTTCAACTCTCCTTGTCTTAAGAGCACTTAATCTAATGTCTCTCAAAGACAGTATTTTCCCTATACTATTTGTTCTTACAATAATGACAGGACTGCAATTATTTTTAAGTGGTTTGCTTGCTGACAGTATGTCAAGATTAATGTATGCAAATCCTCAATCAAAACCATACTCGATTAAGGAGATTATAGAAACTACTCAAACAGACTAATATTTTTCCTCGCTAAATCAAAAAGGTGTTTATATTTATTAAGAGATATTTCTCTCAGCTGTTCAAAATTTTCGATTACGTACCTGACCTTTTCTACTGAGTCAGAATCAATAAAATTATCCGAATATAAATTTTCATCCTGATATAACTCTTTTTGGAGTTGCTTCACTTTATGAACGAATTCTGTTCCTCTATGTTGTTTTTTTAGTCCGGGTATCCCAAATCCGATAACCCCTTCCTGATAAGCAAGGATTAACCCGTGCATTCTCATAGAAATTACCAGGTCAAATTTACTTAAAATATTACTAAATTCGTTTAAATTAAGATTCTGAGTATTAATAAAATCTATACCCGTATCAGTAGATATACTTTTATTGAATTCGTCATCTCTTCCAGGATTTGTAGATAGAACCGAAATTTTACAGTTCGAAATAGTCTCTTTAAGAGAATATATAAAACGACTAATACCTCCTTTGCCTTCAGCTCCTTTACGTAACATCAAACCGATTTTTATATTTTTATTATCATTTTTCTTGTCTTTATGAATTTGTTTTACTTTTTGTTGATCTCTATTTAAAAATACAATATCTGAACCTAAAACGCATTTTGCATAAACAAGAGTTCTTGTCAAAATTCGATAAGAGGATTCATCACGTACAACAACCTTGTCAACAAAAGTCAATGCTATCTTAATTAAAAACTTTCCCCATCCGGTTAAAGGTCCAATTCCAACACTTAACCAAACGACCTTTTTATTAAAAACTCCCGCAATAAATGAAATTAAAACCCATACTAATAACTGACTATGCTTCCAAAATTGAAGTACATCTAACAAACCTTTTTCAAAAAATAATCCTCCTCCACCTATCACAATATGTTCTGACTTAAAAATAGCTGTTAATATCTGGAAAGGTGATGTAGCTTTTACAAATTCAACTTCTCTTTCTATATCAATAACCTTTAACACTTTTTGGGGATCTGCAGAAAGTATACGGATTTTATATTTTGCGGGAATGCTTTTTAAAGTCGAATCAAGAATTGCCATATCTCCTAAATTATTTCCATGGTATGACCCGCACAAAAAAATTGAGTTTTTATTATTTTTATCTTTTCTCATATATCTAATTAAATTCATAAATTCCTGTCTCTTCGAATGACGGAATTAAACTATTTATCTAAAATTTGTAAGAAGAATTGTTCTTCTTCTTTTATAATACTTTCTGGATAGTATTTTTGAATAGTTTGTAGATTGTTTCTGGACATTTTATCTCTTAATGTTTTTTTATTATAAATTTTTAATATTTTTGAAGCCAGATCCTCGGCATCATTAACTTTTGCAAATAAAGCATTTTTGGGCTGTTCTAAAATACTTCGAGCTCCATCTGTCTTAGTTGTAACAATGGGAAGACCACAATACATTGCCTCCTGAAAGACAATCCCAAATGTCTCATAACTTGACGCCAAAACAAAACAATCTGCTTCGCAAAGTATTTCATATTTACGCTTTTCATCTCGTGGATCAATATAACCTAAAAAATTTACTCTGTGTTTAATCTTTAAATCTCTACACATTTTTCGTAAACCTTCCTTCTCAGACCCATCTCCAATAATATCAATTTTAATTTGCTCTGGAAGATAAGTTAATGCTTTCAGTAATACAGAAAAACCTTTACTTTTAACTAATCTTCCAATTGTAACTAACTTAAATCCATCTGATTTTTTTCTTTGTAGAATATCTACCTGTGGAACTTTAAATGGTAAAGGAATTACAGTTACTTTTGCCTTACTTTTTAAATCTTTGATTAAGCTTTGAGTACGTTTTTTCATAAACTCGGTTTGACATACTACTGCATCTGCAATTTTTGTTTGAAGATTCAAGGATAACTTCAATAACCAAGACAAAAAGCCTTTTCCGGAAGGAGTTTTATTTATCTTGCTTGAATTGTATACATCTGTTCCATGCGTATATATTATATTTGGAACATTTAATAATAAACTTGTAACCATACCGGTTGGTCCTGTTGGTGCATAAAAATGCGTATTGATTAAATCAATTTTGTATTTCCTGCATAGTGAAACTGCTTTGGGAATACTGGTGAAAGGCCAACTGAAAAGGGATATGTTGCTTGCTTCTGATTTGTTTTTTCGTCCTATCACCGGAACACGATAAATTTTTACACCATTTTCAACCTCTGTTTTCTTTAATCCCTTGATTCGACTTGTAAGCACAATAACCTTGTGTCCTAGTTTACTCAGTTCTTCAGCCATTATTTTTGAGGCTATTCCCCCTCCTCCACCTAGTGGTGGATATTCATAGTTAATGACTAAAATATTCATGTTTATTCTTAGATCGATAATTTATTCAAATTTTATACAACCAATTATATAGTAATTTTGAGTTCTATAAGAGAATTTGTGTGAAGGAAAGATGTAAAGAAATTGCCTCTCCTTGTGTCCTCCCGGATAATGACAAATATATCGAAAGGAACCCTGAATAATTTGATTTCATAAAATTATCGGCGAACGAAATTCTAATTTCACTTGGGTATTCCATCCTGGTTTAAATCGAATTATCTATACCTTATTGCTGAGAGACTTGATATGTTTTAATATAAAGTTGATGAATAAGATAAAATCATTAGCACAATACACAAAAAAAATATTTCATATAACAAGCTTATATGTCCTTTTAGGACTTGTTTTTACTTTCCCATTAGTATTTCAATTTGACAGAAAAATTCCAAACAATCTCTATATTGAAACTCAAGAGAATCTAGAATGGGGAGGCCACCTCCAAACAATTACAAACTTCCGAAATCACAAGAAATATCTGAAAAACCTTGTAGAAAATAAACCCTTGCTAAAAAAAGAGAATTGTTACGGAAATATTGAAAAATGCAGACTAAGCACGCCTGAAGTATTAAAACAAATACTCTTTACAAATATATGGTCTTACACTTTCTTTTCATATATTTTCGAAGATATAGTTGCAAGCAATATAAATATAATTGGTACTTTTGTTCTTAGTGGTTTTGCTGCTTTTTTCCTTTCAAAACTCTTTATTAAAGACAAGAAAAATAGTTTAAGAAGTGATTATACTGCTTTTTTTGCCTCTCTATTCAGTATATTGGTTCCAATTAGAATACATATACTATTAATTGGTCTAGAAAATGGATATCTATTTTCGTTATTTTTACTCCTTATATACTGTGTAGAAAGAGTGATAAAAACGCAGAGAAAAGTCCTGTTATCTTTTATAGTAGCATCATTGTGTATATTATATTTACTCTCAAATAACTCTATACTTCTATTTCCATCCGTTCTTTTTATAATTCTAAGAATCGGTTTATATGAGATTTTTGCATCGGGCTTTTTAAAACATCTAAACAAAAAGTTCAATAAAAAGGCTTTACTCTTTTTATCTAAAGCTCTTAAGGCCAGATTAATAAAATATCTACCTTTAGTAATAACCTTAATTTTTACTATTGTTTATAAATCAATAAACAACTCTGGAGAAATCAACCAATTACTATATTATTCTCCACAGGCATTTTCGAATTTTTATACAAGTGGAATAATTGATTACAAAATGAATGTATATTTGGGAGCAGGTCTTGTAATTTTATCTTTTGGAATCCTATTATCAATCCATAAATTTTTTGTCTCCCCAAATAAAACTGGGTTATTCAAATCTGATTTGGGAGTATATTCTTTGATTTCAGTGGCCGCACTTCTAAGCATGTATTTATTCCAATTCTCTTGGCTGAAAAAACTGCTCTATTCTAACTTTGTAAACACTTTGAACTACAGCTCAATTAGTGCATTTTTAATTATTCTTCCTGTGCTTACTGTTTTAGCAACAATGCTGGCCGAAAACATTTCAAAAATAATAAAACATAAATTTCTATATAAATTATTCATTTTTCTCATCTGCTTGATAGCAGTACTCTCATTTTTCTCTTTTAAACCAATTAGTTTGACTTCAATTCCAAATAGAAATGCGCAATTTATAAGCAGAGCTAAAACCAGGCACAAAACCGAACCTGCAAAATTTTTATTCCTGCCATACTTAAATCCTCAAAATGCTTTTGGTAGAGTATATGAATATAATCTTTCTTACACAGATTCGGTAGCTTTAAATAGCTATAATCCCTCATATACTCAGAGCTTAAATAATTTTGAAACACTGTATGCAAAAAAACTGAACTCAGGGAATCTCCGAATGAATGAATTCAATCAAATAATAATGGATTATAATACTGACTTCATTGTTATTTATAAAAGTTATTTCAAAAATCCAGATATTGAATATAGCGGGAAAAATCTAGATGTTGGATTAAATAATCTTAGAAGACTTTTTTGGACAAATCCTAGGTTGGAATTGGTAGATGAAAATGAGGATTTGGCTGTCTATAAAGTTTTGTGGCCATAAATCGTAAATAGCGTTTATACTTCTTTCCCCTCTCAACCTTCATTTAACCCTTTTTCTCTTGTATGATTATGCTTTTATAACAAGATTCCTGATCAAGTCAGGAATGACATAAAGAAATAAGGCATGACCTCGCCCCTACTTTGCCATTCATGCGTAACGTTGTCATTCCTGCGAAAGCAGGAATCTCGGCTCTTTTGCCCTCACTTCGTCCCTATGCTTTATAC
>WJKM01000020.1 GCA_014729085.1 Candidatus Dojkabacteria bacterium
CATTAGCTCCTCCATCTCCCAATACGTCTGCATCTGCTCCTGTCCCAAAATCTACATTATTATGACAATCCGGATTTATTCCAATAGGCCACTCAGTATTTCCTTTAAATACATTCCTTCTTGTGGTTATACTTCCTTGATCATATACAGCTATTCCATACCTATTTGTTTGTATTGTACTATCGTATATATCTAAATCACCACCATTAACATTTACTCCATAATTCGCATGCTTTATATCTGCATATTCTATAGTGGCGACACCTGTTGCCGAATCGACATATAATCCATAATAGGATGAAGGATTTGAAGAAGAATCATGCATAAAAGTAACTGAATTTGTTGATGTTCCATTCACATCTAGTAATCCATCACTAACCTCAAGTCGATAATTTCCAGTAAACCGTACTTCAACAGGTCCTGAAGATGCATCAATATTTAATGTAGCTCCATTACGAATGTAAGTATTTTCAGTAATATAATAAGGACTTCCAGCATTATTCCAGGTTGTATTTGTATCAATCACTAGAGCCCTTGGTCGGAACAATAGAAAAGTAAGAAATCCAATGGAGAATATAATGATAATGAATTTAAATCTGTTATTTTTTGTGGATTTCGGAGATTTATTATTAGACACTCCGAATAAATTGAAAGAATTCTTGGCAGTCATATGTATTAGTTAAAAGTTGCATTCACAGTTCTATTTTGCCATAAAACAAAAATAAGGTCAAATTAACTTAAACTTACAAAAAAAATAATTAATAAAACTAAAACCCCCTTTCATGATAAAATTAAGGTCGATTAGCTAAATTTTTTAGAATTAAGATGACAAAACAAATTAAGATTCGAGGTGCTAAAACGCATAATTTACAAAATATTGATATAAATATTCCGAAAGATAAATTAATTGTAATAACAGGACTTTCTGGTTCCGGGAAATCTTCTCTTGCTTTTGACACGATCTATGCTGAGGGACAAAGAAAATACGTTGAGTCACTTTCTTCTTATGCAAGACAATTTTTAGGATTAATGGATAAGCCTGATGTAGAAACAATAACTGGATTATCTCCAGCAATTTCAATTGATCAGAAATCTTCGAGTCATAATCCAAGATCAACAGTAGGAACAATAACAGAAGTATATGATTACCTGAGATTATTATTCGCAAGAATCGGACACCCAAGGAGTCCAAAAACAGGAGCTAGACTGCAGAAGCAAACTGTACAGCAGATTGTTGATACAATTCTTGAATATAACAATAAATTAAATGTTGAAAAATTAAAGTTAATGGTACTTGCACCAGTTATAAAGAATAGAAAAGGCACATATGAGGAATTATTCAATAGATTCTTAGGACAAGGATATGTAAGAGCTAGAGTTGATGGACAAACATATAATCTTGAAGAGGATATAAAACTGGATAGATATAAAAAGCACAATATCGAAATTATCATTGACAGATTAATCCTGAAAAATGATTCAAATGAGAATAATAACTTTATTAAGCGGCTCACCGACTCAGTAGAAACAGCCCTAAATCTTGGAGATCAAGAACTTCTAATAACAGTCAATCCAGAAAAAAAACTGAAAACAAGTACCAAAGAAAAAATAAATGCAAAATCTCTAAAACAAAATTTAAATTGGTATGACATTTTTTTCTCAGAAAAATATGTAGATCCAACTACTGGTGAATCTTTTCCTGAAATTGAACCTCATACATTTTCTTTTAACTCGCCGCACGGGGCGTGCCAAAAATGTTCGGGACTGGGTTATATTCAAGAAATAGAGCCGGAACTTATATATAACCCAGATTTATCTATATCTGAAGGAGGGGTTTTTCCCTGGGCACGTCTGGCTGATAATATGAATTCATGGACTATGAGTATTGTAAAAGCTGTTGCTAAAAAATATAATTTCTCACTTCGGGTACCCCTTAAAGAACTAGAAAAAAATAACTTAGATAAAATACTGTATGGATGTGGAAATGAAAAGTTTACTGTACAACATAGAAACTCACATGGCGAAGATGGTAAATATACTCCAAAATTTGAAGGTGTTATTCCAAATTTAAAAAGACGATATAAAGAAACTGATTCAGATTATATAAGAAAAGAAATAGAAAAATATATGCGGAAAAAAACATGCAGTAAATGTAGTGGTCTGAGGCTAAAAAAGCATGCTTTATCTGTAACAATAAATGGAGTAAACATTGTTGATGTAACCAATATGTCTATTGAAAATGCTAAGAAATGGGTCGAACAGATTCAACAAAAAAAGACAAACAACAGGAAATTTAAATCAACTCTACAGACATATTTTGAATTCAATAAAATAAAACCAAAAGATGATGTACTAACTGATCAAGAATTAAAGATCGCTAAACAAATTTTTCAAGAATTAGATTCAAGACTGGAATTTCTTCTTGCAGTAGGACTTGATTACTTAACACTTTCCAGAACTGCTAAAACACTTTCTGGTGGAGAATCCCAAAGAATTAGACTTGCTTCACAAATTGGGACTGGCTTAACAGGTGTTTTATACATCCTTGATGAACCTTCCATTGGCCTCCATCAACGTGATAATGAAAGATTGTTAAATACTTTAAAAAATCTTCGAGATATTGGTAACACAGTTATAATTGTGGAACATGATGAAGATACGATAAGAAACGCAGATCATATTGTTGATCTAGGGCCTGGTGCTGGAGAACACGGAGGACAGATTGTTGCACAGGGAGAAATCGAAGAGATACTAAATGCCGATAAGTCTATAACAGGGAGCTATTTATCTGGGAAAAAACAAATTACTAAAAACCAAATTTTAAAAGATGTGGAAAATTTTGTTCCAGAATTTGAATTGGATGAGGAGAAATCATCTGATAATAAAACAATGTGTATAGATGGCGTTGAAATGGAATACAAAGAAAATAAAAGCCATTGCTTAAACCTCATGGGTGTAGAACACAATAATTTAAAAAAAATTGATGTCCAAATACCTCTTGGGAATTTTGTCTGTGTAACAGGAGTTTCTGGTTCAGGAAAATCTTCTCTTATTAATGAAACCCTTTATCCTATTTTTGCAAGAAAACTTTATCAATCTAAAATCTATCCTGGTGCATATAAAGAATTAAAAGGAATCGAGAAAATTGATAAAGTTGTAAATATAGACCAATCTCCAATTGGCAGAACTCCAAGATCAAATCCAGCAACTTATACACAGGTATTTACCCCAATAAGAGAACTCTTCGCTGAAACTAAAGAAGCCAAAGCAAGAGGATATAAAAAAGGACGATTTAGCTTCAATGTAAAAGGGGGAAGATGTGAAAATTGTGGAGGAGATGGCCTTATTAAAATTGAAATGCAGTTCCTGCCGGATGTCTATGTTACCTGCGATGTATGCAAAGGAAAAAGATACAATAGAGAAACCCTGCAAATTGACTACAAAGGCAAGACAATCGCTGATATTCTTGAAATGACAGTTGAACAGGCTTCAAAATTTTTTGAAAAGATCCCTAAAATTCATCGTAGACTTAAAACTTTGAAAGATGTTGGACTTGCATATTTAAAACTTGGCCAATCTGCAACTACCTTGTCTGGAGGTGAAGCTCAAAGAATAAAATTAGCAAAAGAATTATCAAAAAGATCAACATCTCAAACCCTATACATTCTTGATGAACCTACAACAGGCCTACATTTTGAAGATGTACGTAAACTCTTAATTGTTCTTCATTCGCTTGTTGCAAAAGATAATACAGTTGTGGTTATTGAACATAATATGGATGTAATAAAAACTGCTGATTGGATCATTGATCTTGGACCTGAAGGGGGAGATAGAGGAGGAGAAGTTGTTGCCACTGGTACCCCAGATAAAGTAGCAAAAGTAAAACAAAGTTATACAGGGCAATGGTTAAAAAAAATACTATAATCGATTTTCTTGGTTAAAACTTTTATTTATCCAATATACCTATCGAGTAGTTTGAATTATCTGGTCAAATTGCCTACTCCAATAAAACTTTAGTAATCTCCTCAACCAAATATTTATTACCACCCACAAACCTTGGTGTGGAAAGCCCAGGTACTTCAAGATCTACTATTTTTCCGCCTTTTGAATATTTAATCAATGCTTTGCCTGCTGCAATATCAAAAGGTTTTGACCCATGTCCCCAAATACTTACAAATGCATCCAGAGCTCCGTTAGCAACCCAGGAAGTAACACATGCTCCAACGCTGAAAAGTCTTATCCTTTTAGCTTTTAGATTAAACTCAACAATCTTTTTATTCATCCAGTCCTTTTCTGCTTCCCAGTTCTCTTTATGAGAAGCAACATCTAATGCAA
This sequence comes from Candidatus Dojkabacteria bacterium, assembly GCA_014729085.1. GTDB lineage: Bacteria > Patescibacteriota > Dojkabacteria > B142 > WJKM01 > WJKM01. The sequence goes on from WJKM01000020.1 coordinate 4,336, forward strand.
CAAATGCATCTTCAAGCCTTTGTGTAGTGCTTACAGAAACAGGCTTGCCATTTAATGTTGTTGGGATTCCTTCTGCACCAGCGTACAGCTGCTTCGCAATTGGGTTATAAGTAACACCAGCAACAGGTTCGCCATCTCTTACAATCCCAACTGACATATTAAAAAGGGGAATTCCTTTTGCAAAATGCTTCGTTCCATCAATTGGATCAATATAACAGACAAAATTTTTGTCCTCGTTATTCAGCTCCGGATGTTCCTCAAGAAAAAAACCCAATTCCGGGAAACTTGTCGACAATCTCTCATAAAATACTCTCTCAATTGAGCTGTCTAACTTGGTGGTTATATCAAGGTCATCCTCCCATTTTTCAGTCTTTGTAAATTCACCCTGAATCTTTTCTGGATTCATAAAGCTTTGCCTTAGTACTTTACCTTCCTCAAGTGCAACTGATTTAATTTCATCCAACAACTTCTGATAATCCATTTTTTAATTTGTAATAATTAATTTAATATGATTTCTAAAATTGACCTACATATTTATTATACAGTTATGATCTGCTACTTCATAGATATCCCGATAAAAATAACCAGATGCATATACTCATTCAGATACCACCCACCCGATCTTTATAGCCGAGATAAAATATCTTATACGATGTGATTTATTAAGCAGGCAATAATCTTCATTCTTCCAATTTAACTTATGAGGTGAAAAATAAAAAACTATTCAGAGCTGATAATGGGAAGTAAATCCATCATGTCAAAAATTGAATAGTCAGCCCTTTCTTCTTCTTCACCAAATACTACACCTATACCTCCATGCTTCTGTCCCAACATACAATCCTTTTCCCAATTGTCGCCAACGTACACGCATTTCTGTGGATCCAAATCCAAGGCTTTCCAAGCTTTTTGAAGATAACTGATATCTGGTTTCATTACTCCGGTATCTTTAGCCCTAACAATAAAATTGAATTCTTTTTTCAAATCATGTTTGCGCAATTTCATTTCTGATTGTTCAGTCTCATCTTCAGTAAATAGAATTTTTTTTATATCCAGGTTCTGTTCAAAAAATTCACGACTACCTCTTGTCAATTCAATACTATTACTTAATGCCTTATGAAAAACATCTACGCCTAAATCTGTTAAATTAGTATCAATACCGAGATTTTCTAATGCAATCCTCAATGAAAAATCAAAAAAACGCTCTTCTGGTTTTGAAGAACACCTAATAGTTTCAAGTGTATTAAGCCAACTATTCCTTATTTTTTGAATACTGACTCCTGATTCAGAAGAAATAAAGCGAAAGGCTTGATCATAAGCCTCTGGAGCAACTTCGGCACTATTAAAAAGAGTATTATCTTGATCAAAAAAAACTGCTTCTATAGACATATGCAAAAAAATCAAAATTATTAAATTTAAAGAGTATCTATCTCCTGTTTTTGAAAAAATTTTAGTTCACTATGATGAGGTAGATTTTTATAAATTACTGCACTAGGCCAGATCATGCTTCTTTCACCCACAAATTTACCGGGCATAGAAGATACGTTTATACCTGTTTTTACTTTCTGACCTGTAACGAGACCTAACGCATTTGAACAAACATCTACTTTTTTTTCTTTTACAACACTCTTAATATTTTCACGGTCAGTTCGCTTATTCGCCGTAATTAAACCAGCAGCTAGTCTTGAATCTGGTCCAATTATTGAATCTCCAATGAAACCTCCACCATGAGAATGAGTACCCTTCATTATGACCGATCTTGTGATATCACTATTTATTCCTACCTGAACTTCTTCACCTATGTCACTATCTCTTATTACAGCATTATTCCCAATTACTGCATTTTTGCCAATATAGGTTTTACCTTTAATACATGCATTTTCAAAAATCACAGCACCTTCATCCACAAAAACTGAATTCTCGACTATTGCGTTATCTGCAATTTGAGCACTTTCGGAAACATAACCCCCAAAGGTTTTAGACATGTGCTTCCTAATTTCCAAAAGATGCCAAGGATATTTAAGCGAAGGAATATAATCATTTTTCAGCTTAAACATTTGCACATTTTTTTCTTGGGCATATTTCGTAATCGCTTTCTCGTAAGCATACTCAGCTTCAGGCTCTCGTTCCAAAAACTCAATGAAATCTCTTTTGAAACAATAAGCAGACGTTATTCTGTAATCAGATGGTTCTTCACCCTTGTCTGGCTTTTCTATAACAGCTTTTACCTGATCTCCATCTAAATCAAAAATACCGTAACTATTTGGATTGTATGTTTTGACTCCGGGAAGCAAGGCATCTACTTCGCTTTCTTTAAATCTTACAACTAGTTGTTTGAAAATTTCTTTTTGTAGAACATGTTGAGGATTTGGAACAATGAATGAACTATTCACTAAATTTTTTGCTGATAAAATTGCATCTGCTTGCCCCTTTGCTTCCTGTTGTTCAGCATACCGTATTTTAATATCCCATCTTGTTCCATCTCCGAAGTATGTTTTTATTTCTTCGCCATATTTTCCATATACTATTATTACGTCATCTATACCAATACTAATTAAATCTAAAAGCAAATACTCTGCAATTGGTTTACCATAAAGTTTACTCATTGCTTTATGCCCGATAGTTTCAAGTGGGAAAAATCGCGAATTATTGCCAGCAAGTAATAAAATAGCCTGCATTGAAATTATATTAAGAAGTAATTATTATTTCTCATAAGTAAATATATCATACAATACCTTACGCAGCTTTTCACTATCATGTCTAACTAAGCTTCTTACAAGAACATCTCCAGATTGACGTACAATCTCTTTCTCCCCAATAAGATCTTCCTTAAAAATTTTATATGTTTCATCTTCATTTAAGTTATCTTTAATAGGAAACTCATCATCCTCTTTATACTTAGTTAAGATATCTTCAGGAATCTCTCTATTGTTAATTAACACATAATCTGGCTTCCTCTTTGAATATTTTGATATTTCATCTACCATGTCCGATGCTTTCATCCAGTGAGTCTGTCCCTTTTTGGTCATCAGATTTGTTATAAAAATATATTTGGCTTTTGAATTTTTTATAGCCTCAGCAACACCTTCAACAATGATGTTTGTAATTGTGCTTGTATAAAGATCACCAGGTCCAGCTATTATATAATCAGCTTCAGAAATAGCCTCAAGAGCCGGTTCATGAGCTTTCGCTGAAGGATCAAGCATCAATTCTTCAATTTTTAAATCACCATATTTCTCCATTGGCTCATCTATCCAATGTTCTCCCTTAATTATTGTTCCATCTTCATATCTCGCAACTAATCGTGAATCATCTAAAGTCACAGGTATTACCTTACCTCTTACATTAAACAACTTACACATCTTTCGGATTGCATGTACTTCTGAACCTGTTATATCTGAAAGCGCCATCATCATCAAATTCCCAAGAGTATGCCCTGAAAGACCTTCTCCCTTATCAAATCTATAAGTAAATAATTCTCGAAAGACCCCATTTCCAGTCTGAGCAAGTGCAACTATAGACTTACGAAGATCGCTTAAGGGTAGTAGACCAAATTCATCCCTCACCACTCTGTTACTCCCTCCATCATCAGTCATGCTGACAATTACAGACAAATCTATTTCGTCATGTTTCTTAAGTCCATTTAAGATTGAAACGGTACCTGTACCTCCTCCAATTACACAAACTTTAAACTTATTATCTTCAGACATTGATACTTTCTTAATATATTATTTAATTATCTTAAAATTAATAGCTTTTAATCTCTTAGAATCGCCCTTGGCAACTTCTACAATTGTATAGAAACCTGTTAAACAAGTACAGGCTTCACAGGCATCTCCATCAGCCGAATTTCCATATATATCACTACTGATTACTTCTATATTATAAGTACTCTTCAGAAAAGCTTCCATATAATCATTCTCCGTATCAAGTTTCATAAGTCGCCTTTCATCATCATAGACTTCATATCCATCCCAAGGATCTGCACATTGAGTTAAGTCATACCTCATTTGGATAACATTCTCGTTTACTTCTGTACTATCCTTATCTTTTTCTATCGGCTTTAAAACTATTAAGAACAGAACACTTACTAAAATTGTCCCAAACAATAATGCTACAAAAATCAAACTTATGTATTTTCTTTTTTTGGGACCCATATAATCTCTTACTTAAAAATAATGTGAACCTAATAAATGGTCCACATACTAAGTCAAAGTGTCAAATAAATAAACAAAAAAACAACTGATTCATCACTAATTTCAGTTATTATTTATGTATTTAATTTTTTATTCCAAACTTTAATAAAATTTTCAATTGACCTGTCGTATGATTTCTCAGAATCCTGTGGAAATAGACAACCAGGTACTTGATTCATCTTTCTATGATAACGAATACACTCACAACATATTCCTTTTCTTGGACAATTGGGATATGTGCAAGTACAACCTTTCATATTTTCTTTTTGATTGCAGATTCTTTGATTTTTCATTTAAATATTTATCACTCAACTTAATACTTTTTAAATTACTCCTTGAATTTTACGACATTATATACCTGAATTTCCAATTTTTCTCTCTTCCAAAATTCAGAGGGAAGTCCAGCTTTTAAACATAGATGGCCTAAAAACTCATCAACAGTAGGAAGCTCGTGCCAGACCTGAGGTAAAAAGGTGGCCTGATGAAAGCCATGCTTCAATATCACTCCGGGTTTACTTTTAGATAATTTCTGAATCAAATCTTCGTAATTTGAATAATTCAGTATCTTAGGTTTATCCAAAACTGAAATCTCTATTGTTAATTCATCTAATTCTTTTTTCGATAGGGGAGGAAAACGAGGATCTGAGAAAGCAGCTGAGTATGTGTTTTCAATAACATCTTTACAAATTGGATTTACTGCTTTTAGTTTTCCAATACAACCTCGTAAACTCCCATCCTTAGTCAAGGTAACAAATGTAGCTCGTTTAACTCTTAAGCCCTTTTCTATCTTCTCTTCCTCATATCTTAATTTTTCCCCGTTCTCAAAAAAATGTACAAGAGACTTACGAGAAAGTTCAAGTAAAATCTGTTGATGATTCTTTTCTAATTTCATACTTTGCATGTTAATAAATATCTATAGTACCTCAAATAAAAACTTTGTTAAGACGGAATAATATATACTAATTTTTCAACTCATCCTCCAACCACTCTTTAATACCTTGCGAAACTTTACTAATTGGCAAGGTAACTAAAACAAATTTATCATAACTATGATGTTTTGCAATTTCTTTTTCAATCTCTTCAAATAATTCTTCTCTTGAATCCATAATAAGCATGATCTCATCATCATTATTAATCTCACCTTTCCATAAAAATGATGAGCTAATGGGTATTTTCTTTATACATGCCACCAATCGTTTTTTGAGAAGTACCTGAGAAATTTTTTCTGCCTCCTTTGCATCAGCACAGGTTAAAAAAAATAATGAGATATTCATTTTATTCATAATTAATCACAATTAAGAAATTTCGATAATTTATTTAAGTTTTAAATAAGTCATATCAGAAAGGTGAGAAATTTAAAAGTCAATATTCTAACTTTTATGAATAAAATGCAATTGATGCATAACCTACAACCTTACTCTTATCTCCAGCTGTATCCCCAGAATTTCGATAATCTAGTAATTTAGGTTTCCAATTATTTAACTTTGCTAGTTCTATTAAAATATTTATTCCATCTTTACCGCAAGCTCTATCATCTTCTTCTATCTTTTCCAATTTCAATATCTTTTTCACTGTTTCCTTATCGTTTTTTTTCGCCCGAGAGTAGGGGAGATAATGAGATAAATCTGAACTTACTATAAAAACATCTTTTCTATTCAGATATTTATTCAAGATAGTAGCAACATTTTTATATTGGATACTCTGACCAGTAACCATTGGAATTATTTCAAAATCAGTTTCCAAGCATGTCTGCAAGAAAGGCATTTGAACTTCTATACTATGCTCCTGAGCATGGGCAGTATTTACAACCGTAAAGTTATCTTCAAGAGTTAATTTTTTATTGAGATCAGCAACTTTCACTTCTCCCAAGGGTGTACTCCAAGTATCAAAATCAGCCAAGGCAATTCCTTTGACTAAAACTCGATGGGACAACCCAAGGATTAATATCCGTTCAATGTCTTTTTCGAGCAATTTATAGCCATAAGCTGCAATCTCTCCTGAATATATATATCCTGCATGTGGAACTATTAAAGCTTTTATACTCTCACTGTCTTCAACTCTATCTACTTTTTCTAAATAATCTTTTATTAATTTTTGCAGTTTATCTTTATTTGACGGATAAAAGGAGCCTTCAAATACTGATCGTCTAATCATCTGAGTAACATAATATACAAATTGATTACATATTCCACGCACCCTCAACTTTATAACCGCATTCTCCGCATTGGTTATTCTCCATATTTATGATTTTGGAATATCCCCAATTTCTTTTTATAATTAATTCGTCGCACTCTGGGCAATATGTATTTTGATGCTTTTCATCATGAATATTTCCCACATAAACATATTTAAGTCCGGCTTCTTTCCCAATTTCATAGGCCTTATTTAAAACTTTTGGAGAAGTAGAGGCTTTATCCTTCATCTTATATGCAGGATGGAATCTAGATATATGCCAAGGAATGGACTTAGAGATAGATGCAATAAATTCAGCACACTGTTTTATTTCTTCTTCTGAATCATTTTCTTCCGGAATTAAGAGCGTAGTAATTTCCATCCAAATCCCCTTTTTATGATAGTATTCAATATTATCCAATACTGGCTTTAAACTTGCTTTACAAATCTTCTGGTAGAATTCTTCAGAAAAAGATTTCAGATCAACATTTATTGCATCAAGATACGGAGCTATTTTGTCTATAGCCTCATGACTTGCATATCCGTTAGATACATAAACATTTTTCATCCCCTTTTCGTAAGCAAGTTTTGCCGTATCAAATGTATATTCAAAAAAAATCGATGGTTCATTGTAAGTATAAGCAATAGATGGTATGTCTTTCTTCTGGCAGTACTCTATGATTTTTTCCGGAGGTAGATCATATCCCATCTTAGTAACTTGGGCCTCAAAATCCTTTTCTTTTGACTCTGCTTTCAGCCTTCTTTTAATCGTTCGAGACATTTGTGAAATATCCCAATTCTGGCAGAAAGAACACTGGAAGTTACAACCAATAGTACCTATAGAAAATATTTTTGTGCCGGGCATGAAATGATATAAAGGTTTTTTCTCAATAGGATCAATATTAGCAGCGATTGCTTTACCATAAACCAACAGATATAATTCCCCATCTTTATTTTCTCTTATGCCACATATTCCTGTCTGTTCAGTAGGAATTTTACAGTAATGACTGCAAGCAAGACATTGTATTTTCTTTTCTTTTGTTTTTTTAAAGAGTGTAGCTTTATGCATATTTTCATTTTATCACTTATGATTTACAAACTAAAAGATCCACAATAAAACCTGTGGATCTTATCAACCTTATTTGATTCTATCGATAACTTAAAACGTAGCGGTAACAGTATAAGTAACTACCTGGTCATAACTCCCTGCTGGTGTTCCAGCTCCTATGGTTAAGCCATGCATAATCAAACTTAAGTCTGCTGCATCTGTCCCTGCATTGTATTGTATACCATCATCCCAAGAGAATATTGTCGTTCCCCCTGACTTAACAGGTGTGTAGTCTAAACTGTCATCTTCATCCTCTCCTGCAGAACTTGTTCCTGTATATATCGTCTGATCATAATTTCCTGTTCCTGTATCCCTCCCTGTTTGCGCTGATGTTATATTTATGAATCCATAATCTTCTGTTCCTGCTGTTGTTGAATCATCTTCTGCTGCATCATTTATTGTATCCGTTGCATTATTAAGTCCTGCGTCTATATCATAACTTACTGAAAAGCCTCCCTGTGCATTTGTTCCTACTGCTAACCCATACCCACATTCTCCCTCTCCATTATCTGTTGTGTCTTGATTTGGATCTGTTGTTGTATCTACTGTTCCTAAATCACATACATTTGTATCTGCTGTATCATCTAAGGTTCGTATATTAAATGAAAGAGTAGGGGATATATTTGCTGTTACAAATACA
>WJKM01000021.1 GCA_014729085.1 Candidatus Dojkabacteria bacterium
GACGATAATAACTATCCAATTTACCGTCTCAGCAACGATAACTTAACACCTGAATGCACTGATACTAATAAGAGTGAAGAATGGGTAGTTAATCAATGGTGGAACGAATATTCTCTTTGTCTTGATACAGATAATGCTCCTACAGCATATCAAGAATGTTTAGGTTCATCATTTGCAAAAGAAAATGCAACACAATACTTTTGTTATTGGAATGATCAAAAAAAACTCTCCCTAATGATAAACTCTTACGATATGAGTGATAAAGGCTGTCTTCTTTCTATTAAAAATGAACTTAATAGAACAAATCCTGGGGGATATTCAAATTATTTTTTGTGGCAACCAAATAAGGGAAGTAATTTCAATTCTAATCAATATAATCTTGGAAACCTAAAAAAATTTGTTTTAGATCTCACATATAGTATAGACGAATACACAACCCAATCTTGTCCTGACGATAAAATAGATCCAATATATGGAAAGGATTCACAAGCTCATATCTATGTAGCAATAATGCTACTTGAAACAGATCCCGTTACAGGATTAGAAAAGAGCGTATTCGTTGAAAACGTCAATTTACACCATCAAGGGAAAATAGGACAGGATGATTTATTTTGTAATATAGAAGCTTCAAGTTCCGATATAACTAACTGGACTGCTGGTGATCCCTATATTGGAGACCTAGATCCAAGTTATTATATTACTGGATCACCCTCAACGATTTTTGATCCCATTGAAACTAATAGATTCGGACAAAAACAAACTGTCGAGGTTGATTTACTCCAAAAACTAAAAAATGATATAAAAGGTTGTTTAGGTGATGATGTAGATTTCTCCAATTTTAAAATTGGACTTATCTTTCCCGGCTTAGAAGCAATTAATACTGTTAAAGTTAGAACAACTTTTTATAACCCTCAAATTAAACTCAAACTAAAAGCAGATAATCCCTCAGCTCAAAAACCCACATCTGTTATTCCAACCTCAAGCATAAGTTCAACTGCAATAAATTCTCCAAGTCCTCACTCAACACAATTAAGTATTTCTCCCTCTCAATATAAAATAAATTGTGGATTAATGGATACAAACTCGGACGACCAAATAGATATTTCAGATTTTTCAGATTTTAAGAATATTTATAACAAACAATGCCAACCAAATGAAAAAGAGTTGAGCTTATGTGGAGGAAAAGATATAGATAATAATGGAATTATAGACATAAATGACTTTAAAATTTTTATTGAAAAGTATAAAAACGGTTGTTAACTTATCGATATTTACATCAAATCCTTATAATCAAGTATAATGTAACGTTATATTTCAAACTAACCTATGAGTAACTTCAATTTAAAAACAAAGTTTTCTCCTGCTGGAGATCAACCAAAGGCTATCGAAAACCTTACAAAGAGAATCGAAGCTGGATTTAAATCTCAAACTCTTTTAGGGATTACTGGATCTGGTAAAACTTTTAGTATGGCCAATGTAATACAAAACACAGGAAAGCCGACATTAGTACTTTCTCATAACAAAACCCTAGCAGCTCAACTATTTTCTGAATTTCGAGAGTTTTTCCCAGATAATCATGTTGAGTACTTTGTATCATATTATGATTATTACCAACCCGAGGCTTACGTACCAAGGAGAGACCTCTACATAGAAAAAGAAGTGGAAATAAATGAAAGCATAGAGAGATATAGAAGTTCGGCAACACAGTCTCTACTATCTCATAAAGATGTTATAGTAGTTGCAACTGTTTCTTGTATTTATGGGCTTGGAAATCCTGAAGATTATATGAGCTTGAGCCGAACCATAGAGGTTGGACAAAGTTATGAAAGGTCAAAATTCCTTCGTCATCTCGCTGATCTTCAATATGAAAGACGCTCAAGCGATTTTTTTATTGGAACTTTTAGAGTAAGAGGGGATGTAGTTGATATTAATACCGCTTCGGAGGAAACAGGCGTACGAATAGAATACTTTGGAGATGAGATTGAAGCTATCAAGGTAATCAATCCTCTTACCGGACAAGTAATTGAAAAGCCATCTAAAGTTACTATATTCCCCGCTAAAGCTTTTGTAACTCCATATCAGGCATTAAAAGAAGCTATACCAAAAATTCGAAATGATCTTGAAAAAGAAGTAAAGTCATTCAAGGAAAAGAAAATGCTATTAGAGGCAGAACGTCTTAGACAACGAGTTGAGTATGATCTTGAAATGCTGCAGGAAATTGGATATGTCTCAGGTATCGAAAATTACTCAAGATATATAGAGAATAGACCTATTGGGAGCCCCCCATCTACATTGATAGACTATTTTCCGGACGATTGGATTTTAATGGTTGACGAATCTCATATCACAATACCTCAAGTACATGGAATGTATAATGGTGATTATCATAGAAAGAAAAACCTGGTTGATCATGGCTTCAGACTTAAAGCTGCATTTGATAATAGACCTCTGAAATTTAAGGAGTTTTATGACCGAATAAATCAGGTCATATATGTTAGTGCTACTCCCAAAGAATTTGAAATTAAAGAATCACATAAATCACCTATTATAAAGAAACTTCAAAGCATCGATGTCCCAAATAAACTTACTGAAAAAAGTATAGTTAAACAAATTATTAGACCAACTGGTCTAATCGACCCACAAATTGATGTTCGACCATCTGAACCTCAATACTTAAAACAACTGCAAAAATTCCTAAAAAAGTATGATTATAAAGAAATGACATATCATCCCGACAATAAAGAACATAAGGCTGTCAATCAAATAGATGACCTAGTTTATGAAATAAAAAATACAATCAAAAGAAAAGAGAGAGTTCTTATTACTACTCTTACCAAGAAGATGGCTGAAAATCTATCTTCTTACCTTAAAGAACAGGACATTAAGACCACATATCTTCATTCTGAAATTGATACCATTGAAAGAGTAGAAATATTACAAAATTTGAGACTCGGTACTATAGATGTAGTTGTCGGAATTAATTTATTAAGAGAAGGTATAGATCTTCCAGAAGTTTCTTTAATTGCCATAATTGATGCAGATAAAGAGGGTTTCTTAAGATCAGAAATTAGTTTGATTCAGACAATTGGAAGAGCATCACGAAACATGAGTGGTAGGGTCATAATGTATGCCGATAAAATTACCGGGAGTATGAAAAGAGCAATCGAAACCACCCTTGCAAGAAGAAAAAAACAAATAGCTTATAACAGAAAACATAATATTACTCCGAAAACAATTAAGAAGGCTATCAAGAGTCAATTTGACAGATTTGAAGAAGATGACAAGAAGGAAAAAAATGAAATCAATCTAATTAAAAAATTCGAAGCTTATCCAGCAATGTCCAAAAAAGAAAGAAAGCAATATATTGCAGAACTCAAAGTACAGATGGATATTTATGCTGATATGATGGAATTCGAAAAAGCCGCTGAAGTTAGAGATTTACTAAAAGAAGTCGATGCCTTGTAAAGGGGATGATGTTATATTCTTCATTAGAAACTCAAGTTTTCCTTTCCTTTCTCAATTTCTAACTCAATGTCTCTGATTAGCAATACTGTCAATATTATCAAAATAATTGTCCCTGAAATTGGAACCCAGAAAAATGTTCTTCCCTGTATAGAATTTAGTATTACATAGATAACGCCTACAACTGAAAAAACAAACCACATAGAGGCTTTGTAGTAAATTTGAAAAGAATCTTTAACTAAACCCAAAAGATTGACTTTAGTAAGTCTTACTATTATTTTAGGATCAACATGAGTATTATGAAAATATACACCTCTAATTGTTTCAAAAGCCAATCCACTCAGTACAACTAAAAGCATTATGAGATCAGAACCCGAAGAAGCAAGAAGTAAATCTTTTTCAAAAACTACTGGATATACACCAATTAATGCATTATTCTCAAAATTCATTTGCCATTCTAATCCAAACAAAGAAATAATTATATAAAGCCCTAAGACTTTACCCAGAATAATTAAAGCAGCTGGAATAATAGCTGAATCTATCAATTTTATAATTGAGGAAGACATATCAGTGAGCAGATTTTAAATTATAATTTCGAAAAATTCTCAGTTTTATTTTAAAAAACTAATACGAAAAAATTGATTTATTTACTCTAACTTATTCACAGCTTTTGATAGCCTCGACTTATATCTTGAAGCAGTATTTTTATGTAGAACATTCTTCTTTGCTGCCTTATCTATTTGCTTCATAGCATTTGGTAAAAGTTCAGAAGCCTTTTCTTTATCACCTTCTTCAATTGCCTCCCGGACTTCTTTCCTAGCTTTTTTATATCTATCTCGTAATTTATCATTTACAGACTTTTTACGTGCTGATGATCTAATTGCTTTTTTTGCTGATTTTGTATTTGCCATATTATTGATTCAATTTCTAAAATTAAAGTAAATCAAACTGGATGGATTTGATTAAATGCGACAACTTTTACTAAATTATTGTTAATTTTACCAAATTTAGAATAAAATGCATATGTCTGGTTTAAAAAGCTTGCAAAGCTGAGAATTATATTAAATTTGTAAAACATAAATCAGATAGGCGGTAAACAACTCAACTTTATCAAACACATAAAAATTTTACTAATATTAACTCTTTAACATAAACCATGGAACGAGACGAAATAGATAGGGAGATAGAAATAATTAAATCAACCTATAAAGACCTAGAGAAAAAAATTAATCCAACTGACTTACAAAATAAAATCAACTCTATTGAACCAATAACCAGACAACCAAATTTCTGGGATAACCCCCAACACGCTAAAAAGGTAATGAAAGAACTTCAAACTCTTAAAGATAAGTTAGAAAATCTTAAAAATATAAGTTCTTCAATTGAAGACATAGAAGCAATGATTGAATTAAAAGATGAAGCAGAATATGATCTTGATACAGAACAACAAGCACAAAAAGATATCGAAAAGATGACCATCAAAACAAAGAAAGTTATTAATAAACTTGAAATAACAACATATCTCGGAGACAAATACGACAGTTATGATGCTATTTTATCTATTCATGCAGGACAAGGTGGAACTGAAGCGTGCGATTGGACTCAAATGCTTCTTAGAATGTATATGAAATACTTTGATAAACAAGAATGGAAATATGAAATTACTGATGAAATTAAGGGTAACGAAGCAGGCATCAACACTGTATCCTTAGAAATTTCAGGTACATATGTTTACGGTTACTTAAAGCATGAACATGGAACACATAGATTGGTTAGAATTTCTCCTTTTAATGCACAAGGACTCAGACAAACTTCATTTGCTGGAGTTGAAGTTCTACCAATATTTGAGGACGATATCGAGATCAAACTTAATCCTGACGACATCGAATTCCATGCAGTTAGATCCTCAGGCCCGGGAGGGCAACATGTGAATAAATCAGCTACTTCAGTTAGACTCATACATAAACCCTCTGGTATTGTAGTAACTAACTCAAGCGGACGCAGTCAGCACCAAAATAAAGAGGCAGCAATGAAGATGCTTCGAGCTAAATTATTCCAAAAAGCTCAAGAAGAACGAAATAAAGAACGTGAAGAAGCAAGTGGGGATTATAAAATTCCAGGCTGGGGGAACCAGATTAGAAACTATGTGCTTCATCCATATAAATTAGTAAAAGATCTTAGAACTAAAGTGGAAACAGATCAAGTTGAATCAGTCCTTGATGGAGAGCTTGATGAATTCATAGAAGCAGAAATCAAACTTTAATTTTTAATATGCTTAGTAAGCAGATTAGACTCTGAACTCTGTATAAAATCCCAAACTTTCTGTTATACTTTATTCGAAAAATTTGAAGTTCTTTTAGAATACTAGGTATTATATATATCAAATAGGCTTTAGATAGGCGATAAAAGATATAAATTAAATTTACCGCTTACAACATATAAAATGATAAAATTTCACTCAGTCTCTAAAATATATAGAGACGTCACAGCTATTTCTGACGTTACTTTCCAAATACACGAAGGAGAATTTTTATTACTTACTGGACATTCAGGCTCCGGGAAAACAACTCTTGTGAAAATGATTATAAGAGAAATTCAGCCAACTGAAGGCAAAATACTCATCGAGGAAGAAGATATAACGAAAATGAGAAGAAGCCATATAGCTAAACTAAGAAGGAAAATTGGTGTTGTTTTTCAGGACTTCAAACTTCTTGAAGAAAAAGATGTATTTGAGAATATTGCATTCGCACTAGAAGTAAATGGAAAAACAAACAAGGAGATTAAAGAAATTGTTCCTTATGTTTTAGAAATAGTTGGATTAGAAAATAAGATTCATTCTTTTCCAAAAGAATTATCTGGTGGGCAAAAACAAAAGGTAACAATTGCACGTGCTATTGCAAATGATCCCAAAATTCTCATAGCGGATGAACCTACCGGAAACTTGGATGAAGAAGCCACTTGGGACATTATTGAAATTCTTGAAAAAGTAAATCAGTGGGGGACAACTGTCATAATGGCGACGCATGGTACTGAAATTATTAGCAATCTTTCTCACCGAAAACTCAAACTAAAAGACGGTGAACTAGTATTTGACTCTCAAAACAAGGATGTCAAATCAAATAAAGATTTTGCAGAAAAAATGCTTGAAAAAGATAAGATAAAAGTTGAAAAAGAAAAAGATGAAAAGGCTAAAGATAAAAAAATTACTGAGGAGGATAAAAATAAGAAAATGACAACAAAGAAAGATAAACATGAAACTCAAAAACAAAAGGAAAAATCCAATTCGAAAGAAAATAAAGACAAAAACAAGAAGAAAGATGAAATCGAAAACGAAACTTCGGATTCTAAAGAAATAAAGAATGAGGAAGATATGAAAAAACAAAAAGAAGATGAAAAAGAAAAAGATGAAAAAGAAAAAAAGGAAGAGAAAACCAAACCAAAGATTAAAATAGGATTAGCAAGTAAAACAAATAATAAAAAAACAAAGAAAAAAACTGATGTTTCTAATCAATTAAAAGATAATGAATTAAGTAACAGTACCATAAAATTATTGGAAAAAAATGATTATAAAAATATGCAAGATATATTAAATGCGGGCATCGAAAAAATCAAACTTATTGAAGATATAACAGGCGATCAAATACGTGATATAGAAAAATCAATAGAAAACTTTATAAAATAATATATTTACTTGTAAAATATTGTAGAAGAATTTGATTTTAATTACTGCACAAGTTAATTTTATTGTTTAAGACAAGCCATGCTACAAAACTTACTTAGAGCTTTCCAAACTACACTAAAACAAATGAAAAGAAGCGGTTGGCTTGCCTGGGCCTCGATCATTGTCATGACTCTATCTTTCCTAGTAACAACAGTTTTTCTTATACTGGCCTTTGTATTAAATCTTGTTCTAAAATCTATCGAAAACGAACCACATATCTATGTCTTTTATGAACCCGGGACACCTGAAAAAGTTATTATGGATACCTATGAAGATTGGAATAACTTATCAAACATTGATTCCATAATATATACATCTGAGGAAGATGCTCTAAAAGAATTCAAACAATACAACCAAAAAACTAATCCGGTAGCCTCAGAAGCTATTAGAGAGGGGGTACTGCCAGCAAGTCTTGGCATTAGATTAAAAAGTATTGAAGAAGCAGATAAAACAATAGCCCTTGTAGAAAACGAAAAAGAAACCTCTGAATATGTAACCACAGTTGGATATAGTGAAACAGTAATAGAGAACATCAAAGATATAGTTAATATAGTTCGTATCATAGGTATAGTAATAGTAAGTCTTTTAATAATTGTAATACTACTCTTTACACTTTTGACAACTGAATTCAAAATATATCACCGTTCAGAAGAAATTGGGGTAATGCAGCTTGTTGGTGGAAGCCTGTGGTATATTAGACTACCTTTCATAATAGAGAATGCAATTTATGGATTAATAGGGGCATTACTTTCCAACATTATACTCGTAGGAAGTTATTACGGAATCTTACAATACTATTCTCAATCCGATTTACTAAAATTCATACATAGATTTTTTGGTAGTTTACCTTGGCCAGTAATAACTATAGAACATTTAATTTTAATTTTTCTTGGAATACTAGGGGTAGGTGCTTTAATTGGCTCAATTAATAGTTATTTTGCAATTCGTGGTTATATTAAATAAAATTGCACAAAAATGAGAAAATATAAACTCAAAGAAGATTCGTTCAAATCAAAAATATTCATATTTTTTATAATTGTTCTCCTATCTTGTTTTTTTCCAATTTATTCTCTTGCTCAACAAGATATAAAAAGTCCAGGGGGGAAAACAACACATAATATTGGAAAAAGTCTGCAACAAGAACTTGACGAAATAAAACAACAATTAGAAGCAAATCGTACAAAACAATCAGAATATAAATCCCAAATATCTGCATTACAAGCTGAATCAAGCCGTCTTAATAATGAAATCCCAATTCTTGAAAATGAAGTCTATCTATTGAACGAGGAAATTGCCGAATTAAATTTAGTTCTGAAGGAGTTGGAAATTCAGATCAATATTTTGATTGCAGAAATTCAAAACCTGGAAGAACAAATATTAGATGCAGAAGATCAAATCGAACAATTAGAAAAAGAGACCGATGATCGCTTAAAAAACATGTATCTTTCTCAAAAACAAAATTCATCTACATCCTCTGCATTATTTTCTAGTGACGGCCCTTCTGCACTTGTTAAAACTGATGCATACAGATATGCTATGCAAAAAGATACCAACGAAAAACTTGAAGCCCTAGAAAAAATAAGACTAAAGTTAGAAATAGATAAACAGAAAGTAGAAGAAGATAAAATCGAAGTTGATAAAAACCGCAAAAAATCTGAAGAACAAAAAATCGCCCTGGATCAAAAAAAATACAGAGCCGAGCAACAAAAAGCATTATATATGCAGAAAGTTAGAGAAAGCGGACAGCAAATCACAGATATCAAAAAGTTAATGGAATTTTTAAGTGAAGAAGAAAAAGAACTACTTGCCAGGTACGATCAGATACAGAATGCTCTTCTTGCAAGAAATGAGGTAGCAAATGGTATGAAAGTATCAAGAGGAGATTTCCTTGGAATTGAAGGAAATACCGGATACTCTTATGGTGCTCACTTACACTTTGGAGTTTCTGTAGATGGAGTTATTCAAAATCCTTGCACTTATCTATCTGCATATGGATGCGGAGGTAATGGCAAACTAGCAACCCCTTTAAGCGGTGCTGTTTTAACAAGCGGATTTAGAACAAGCTCTAGACCTTCCCACAATGCTATTGATGTTTCTGCAGGAGGAGGCGGTACAGTAGTCGCTGCCCATGACGGCTATGCTTATTTCTTCTTTGAGCCTTGTCCTTCCTGGGCTCCAGTTTGTAATAATGGCGGAGCAATTGTAGCTAAAGTATGCGAGGTTGATGGGTGTGGTAGTGGATTTACTACAGTTTATTATCATCTTTCTTGTACAGCTGAACCTTCTGATTCTCCGAGAAGTTGTAACTAAATATTTCCCAAATTAATATTTTATTACAGTTAAATCAATATCCTATAGACCTTATATCTTTTTATATAAAAATGATATAATAACGAATATATTAACTATATATAAATGGAGGAAAAAACACCTGGTTCTCAACAAAATCTTCAAACAATAAAAATTCTAACCTTTTTACCTACTGACAATTTAGGAAATGGGAGTTTTGTTGCAACTGGGGAATTACCGATAAATGCAACTTCTGAACAGATTCAAACTTACTATAAAAAACGTGATGCTTTAATTAAGAGTATACCTGTTACAAGTCAAGATTAAAACTCCTCAACAACATATTTTCTTGATACAAATTCTTTTTGATCTTCATCTAACATTTTTAAGAGATAATCCTCATCATAAAACTTTTTTTCAAGATTATAAAATTCATCTTCCAAAACCCAAGTATTTGTTCCTTCATCAAAACTTGTAAGTTTTCCTGCTGGATTAACCCCCTTAATAACATGAAAAAACTTATCCTCTAGTAATTTACCTTTTTTTGAATATACAAGTTCGTGGATAATATAACAATGTTGTAATTCAGCTTCTAAACCACTCTCTTCAGCTAGTTCTCTTTGAGCTGCTTCCAGTACAGTTTCTCCAAAACGGATTTTACCTGAAATAAATCCTTTGTATCCAAAATAAGGCTCTTTGAGCCTTTCCTGAATTAGTAAATATCTTTCGTTATTTTCATATTTTTCAACAATGACTAAAACTCCGACCTTTGCCTGCTTTTCAACTTTTAAACGCTCGGTGTCCATAGTATTTGCAAACTCCTTACCCTTAGGGGTCAACTTATATAAATCCGTTTCTTTTACAACAAGCTTTAATTCTACTAGAGATTTTATGTGATAAGCAAAATGGTCAGAACTTATACCAGAGATATTTAAATCACTAAACCTTGAAAACGGTTTAAACAATAACTCTTTTAAAATAAGCATTTGAATGTAATGAAGATTCTTCATGATTTGGAGAATAATATCTATCAATTTAAAACTAGTTGATTATAAAAACAATTTGATACTAAATCTAGTGAAATCAATTTCAGTAAATATGATTTGTATTCCCTCACAATGCATTTTATTTACATACCGTGATATATATAAATTAGTTTAAATTTTAATATGTGAACATGAAAAACTTACTAAAAGTATTAATCTCAATTCTATTTTTACTTTGTTTAATTCAGAAGAGTAGAGCTTATTCTAGTGGATTAATAATAACAGAAGTTTTACCAAATCCTTCTGGAAGAGATTCCGAAGGGGAATTTTTAGAAGTATATAACAACTCTGATGAAGATATCGATATCCTAGAATTCCAAATTGACGGTAAACAAATCAAACCATATCAAGGCGAAACGACGCAAACAATAAAACCTGATTCCTTTATTATTATCCATGACGATAGTTTTGACATAAAAGAAAGGTTTCCTGGAAATTACAATAGAGCCGTAGTAACTTCAACTTCATTGGCAAACGGTGGTGATACAGTTATTCTTTCAGATCATAAACAAAAAGTATACGACCAGTTTATTTATAGCAATTCACAGGAAAATATTACTATTGTACGACCAGAAATAAAATGCTCCACGACTGCGGACAGTTTCGATGGTGGTGGATCTTTTCTTGAATTGGAAGACCCAGAAAACTATAATTCATCAATTTTTAAATTCCAACATTGTGCTATTATTCAAATTTTTAAAGACAATAAATGGGATAATCTTTTAGAAACCGAGAATGCCTCAAGTATTAAAATTAGATTAGACTATCCAGATAATATCTTTTCAATAAACCAATTTCAATGGATAATAGACGCCCAAGAACATTTTTATAGCAATCCAATTGATTTTACCTCAATACCAAATTCAACCCACAACTTGGATCTGTATTTGATTTACAATGAAAATCAAATTTATTCTCAAGAGCAAATAAAGGTAAGAAACCTAGATACGATTACCTTAGAACCTACGATCAGAATAAATGAAATATTTCCAAATCCTTCGACTAGTGGTGAGTGGCTTGAACTATACAACTTTGGTGATCAAAAAGTTGATATCTCAGGCTGGAAAATTGAAGACTCTTCCTCTGCTTCCCCCAAGCCACTTCCCGCTACAGAAATAGACCCGGACGATTACTATGTTCTAGAAGGAACTGAACTTAAGGTATCTCTTAACAATTCAGGCGACGAGATTACGATCCTAAACCCTAACGACGAAATCGTCGACAATTATTCTTATAATAAGACAAACAAAGATATAAGTCTGAGTTACTGGAATACAAAATTTTTCGAATCAACCACTGCAACAAAAGCAACAGCAAATATTATTACCGAACCAAGCTCCGATAATGAAGATAATGAGGAGGAAGAAAAGGAAAATAATAAATCCGATACTATACTTGGAGATATAAAAAATATTAAATCGGAACCTGTTAATACATATGTAGAAACTACCGGAATTATAACTGTAGATCCCAATATTCTCGGTAGCAAAACTTTTTATATTCAGGATCAATCAGGCGGAATAAAAATAAAAGCCCACGAAGAGGTTATTAATTCTGATATTAAAGAGGGGACAGAAGTCAAGTTAAGGGGAATCCTTAAAAAAAGTGTGGAAGAATTTTATATTGATGTCGAAAGCCTAGGTGATTTGTCTATACTTCAGAATTCCCAAGACTACTATATTAAAAACCTGGAAGAGAATTTTGTTTTTGAAGAAAACGAAGGGCAATTAGTTAGACTTCAGGGCGTATTAGATTCTTCGTCTGGTGATTCTTTTAAAATAATTCTTGGAGATGGAAGAGAGATGAAAGTAAGTATATTATCAAATGTCGATATCGATTTACCGGAGAAAGAGAAGGGGGATTTAATCAGAATTACAGGAATTCTTTCGCAATATAAAACCAGTGCAACTGTTGGAGAAGGCCACAGGCTTCTGCCCAGAAAAAATGAAGATATAGAAATCATCAAATCAGAACAGAATATGAAAAATCTTAAAGAAGAAGTGGAAATGGATAGCCATAAAGAAACAGTTCAAAATTCAAATGCTTTAGGTACTTGTTCTTCTCATTCAGTTCCTAATTATGGAGATCAAGCCGATTATAAAATTGCAAGACGTTATTATGAACTAATGCCCAAAATAGAAACTCAAACAGAAGACAATTCAAAAGAAGAAAGCACAGACAATTCTGATATTTTAAAGTACTCCGGTATGCTGATGCTTAGCTTTGTAGGTTTTCTAAAAACTCCAGGCAGTAAAGATTTAGCTGTTGGTTTTGCAACCTATCTGAAGAAATTTTTTCAAAAAAGTACTTGACCGTTAGAATAAAGAGTAAAACAAATACTTAAAATTATTAATATTTAAGTTCATCTAGCTCTATGCAATCATCAAGTCCTATCTGTCCAATTCTCGTTCGGACAAGATTTACAAGCATTCCAGCTTGCCCGACCTTCTCTGCAACATCAAATGCAAACTGACGAACATATGTGCCTTTAGAACAATCAAATTCGATTTCTACCACAGGAAATTCACCTTTTACTTTAAGACTCTCAGGAGCTTTTTGTTTTTCTTGTCCTAAATAGACTATATTTTCAATTTTTACATCTCTTGTAGGAATTTCAACCACACACTTCTCTCTATCTTCACTATCAAAAAATCTAGCGTATGTTTTTTCATTTTTATCAAAAAACTCGAATCGTTCAGATTGTCTTGCTAAAACTCTAAGTTTCTTTCCTCCCACTTTCACTGAGCTGTAGACCGGAACATATTGTTCATACCCTCCCTCAAATTTTTTTAAAATATTTTTTACCTTGTCGAAATCGAAGTTATCTGTATCAGTTTTATTTACAACTCGACCTTCTACATCAAGTGTATCAGTAGAAATACCAAACAGGATTTGTACTCTGTAACTTTTGTCAAGTTTCATCAGATCGTTTGATAATTTTGTGAATTTTCTTCCCACTAGTATTAACATAACCCCTGAAGCAGCCGGATCCAACGCGCCTACATGCCCAACACGCCGAGTTCCAAGCTTTTTCCTTACCATATCTACCAAATCATGTGAGGTGATGCCTACAGGCTTATTTAGAGCCAAAAAGGCAGTTACTCTTCCATATTTATCCTTGTTAACTTTGTTAATTACATCAAATAAATCAAAATTCAAATTTTTTATCATTTAATCATAGTTAAATATTATTTAGCTTTTCTTTTTCTTGTTTTACCAAGATCATATCCGAAAAACTTTTTTAAGCTGTATCTTTGAGCTAGAAAAGAAATATTGCTAATTAAACTGTCTTTTAGACTTTTCGAATTATCTCTATACTTAATCAGATCAAATTCTGATAAAACAATTCTTTCTGTTCCATCTTCTTGTTCTTCAACTAAAATATTGGATAGTTCTGCGCCTTTATTATTGAACTTCAGGTTATCTAAATACGATTCTATTACTCCTTTCATACCAAAAAAATCATATGTTCCAAGCCCCTCTTCGACCATTTTACGATTAGATTCAACAATTTCCTCAAACTGTTCTCTAAGTTCGTCATTTTCAAGGTCATGTACAGAAAAATTTCGAGGATTGTTTAATTTCCTTTGGATCATAATATAATGCCCGTCTTCATCATGCAATATTTCGCTCTCAAGAAGAAAATCTGGGAAATACTTTCTGCAGATATCATAGTTTTCGTAAATCTCTCCCGCGAAATGCCCGTAAAGCATATTAACCCTGGGAACTTTTACAACCTTTTCCTCTCCGTATTCATAAACCCGATGTTCTGCGCCGTCTCCAACACGCTCTCCTAAGAGATATAGATTTAATTCATCTGAAAAGTGGTCTTGAATATATGTTTTATCACCAAATCTGCGTCTACCTTCTTTTAAGAAATCTGTTATTTTTTCCATAAATATGAATATAAAGAATCAAAGTTAGCCAGATTATACATTAAGAAAAGAGAGGCCGAAAACGCGTATATTTATTTAGACTCGAAATGTCCTAACCAGCATTTACTTTTATCGTGCTTTCTAGCAGGACACACATCCCGTCCATACTGAATTAATGCAATACTAATATAATTCCATTTTTTCCTTGGAAACAGTTTCATTAAATCCTTTTCTATTTTGGAAGGATCTTCGTGCTTGGTAAGTCCTAGAACCTTAGAAAGACGTCTTACATGGGTATCCACAGCAATTCCTTTGTTTTTACCAAACCACTGAGATAAAACTACATTAGCAGTTTTCCGCCCCACGCCGGGTAATTTTTCCAATTCTTCAATTTCACCGGGAACTTCAGAATTAAAATCTTTAACCAGCATAACTGCTGTTCCTTTAATATTTTTTGCCTTGGAATTATAATAGCCGCAACTTCTAATCAACTTCTTCAAATGCTCCATATCCGCTTCAGCCATTTTAGAAGGGGTAGGGTAATATTTAAAGAGTTCCGGGGTAATTTTATTAACACGTTTATCTGTACACTGTGCAGATAAAATTGTAGCAACAAGGAGCTGGAAAGCACTCTCGTGTTCCAAAAAATTACCTAGATCCGGATAGTGCTTTTCCAATTTTGTAAGTATATCTAACGCCCTGTCTCTTTTACTCATGAATTGGTATGTGGAAATTAAGTGATTGAATTATAGCACTGTACAGAACAAATTATTTTCTATAATAAAAAAGCTTTAGATATAAAATTGTATAATTATGGAATATGTCTTGATAAGCTTGGATAATGTGCTAATGCTTGATGAAAATCTGCAGTATTACCAAGTTTTATAGCAGCCTCTCCAAGAACTGTTGTCGCATAAGGGGCTTTTGTTCCTCCATACATCTGTACTTCCTCTAGTAATTGATGGTATGTTTCTTGAAAAGAATGCCCCCCACAACCTCGTAGCCTTATTTCTAATATAGTCCTCTCTATATCTTGTGGACTTATACCATTTGCTTGTAAATTTTCCATTTTAAGAATTTCATTACATCTAAAATAAGTACTTCTATTTTCCTTCATGTTCTTTTAGCATTTTTCGAAATCTTTCTTGACCAGGTTGTAAAGGTACAGAACCCAAACCGAGAGGTCCACTTTGTGCAGCTTTTCTAGCTTCTTCACCGATTTTGTTAGCAGCTTGACATTGTCGTTCAGTGACGACTCCATTTATTGCAGCACGTGCTTCTTCAACCGCTTGAGGACTTATATGACCCGCATTAAGTAATTGTCTTAATCCATTTAGGTTCTCCATAATTTTGATATATTGATAATATATTTTATACCATTACTATAAGATATGTCAATATTATTTAAAATTAATCCGCACACACTAATATTACGTAATTATATATATGAAAGTTACACTTTAAAATAAAATTTAAAGAAAATCCTTGCTGGTATTTATTCCGTCGAAGAAGAAAATAACGTATTCCGTTTGTATGTCATTCCCAGTTTATTCTTTATAAACTAAAAAACAAATTGACTCAGCTTATACAAACATCTTTTAGATTAAATTTTATTTATTCTTCTCGTCTTTTCTTTTCTTACCCCAGAAAGAATTTACCTTCTGTTTTATATCTCCTCTTTTAGAATAAATATATTTTCTAATTTCCTCGATATCATCGAGTTTTGGAATTAAAAGCTTTGCTTTTTTCGTCTTACCGCCTGGAGCTTCGTAACCGATTTCTAAAATTGTATTAAAGGAGTATCTTGTCTTTCTTGCAATTAATTTCGAAATTAATATTCCAATCAAACCGCCTTGAGAAGAACTAGAATAATTAATAGTATTAGCTGACTTTATCTTTTGAATCGGAATTATATCCATATTCGAAGCGTAAAAAACAAAGGATTCAGTTAAAAAAATATGTCCCTTCCCAAACTTATACTTATACTCTTCAACAACTTGATTTAACTCTTTACTAATAAGCCTTAAATCATTTTCATTAATCTTTTTTTGCAGATATTTCCTTAATGGTGTCAGCTGGAGTTTTAAAACCCATATAAACATAATTGCCAAAATAACAAAGAAAACTGCAAGCATAACAGCCACCCAAAACAAAGTACCTGTAGGTTTGTTAAATTCAATGTCAAATACCACACCATAGTTAATCAGTCCACTATCATGATACTCAACAACCCAATTGTACATTGTCTCAAATCCTTCTCCTCCTTCTTCTTCAAAATAATTTTTACTTTCTGAATCTAAAATATCATTAACTGAGGTAATAAAATCTCTTTCTTCTTCTGGAAATTTGTTAACTGTCACTATCAGGGAGTCGACACCTTCAGTATAGATTCGCTCTGCATCTTTGTGTTTAATTCTTGCCGGAAAAATATAAACATATTCAGTTTCCAAATCTTTGTACAAAAAGTATGCAAAAATAAAATCCGGCACATAATTTCCGCTATCTTCATATTCCGTTCCCCATTCCCAATCAGTCAAGAGATAGTCTGCATAATATTTCTCCGAATTGTAATCAACTTGAAAGTATGTTTTATCTCCAATATCAAATTTATCAGATAATAAATGAATCTCGTCTACATTTTCCAAAGTTAATTCTCCAGGTCCTTGGATTGCATTTATTATATTCACTATATTGAAATAAATAACAAGACCAGATATAACCAATAAAATTAAGGAAACCACTAAAAATGCAATCCACCTATCTCTCTTCATTTTCGCAAAATACTTTACAAGAAGGGGGTGCATTATGGAAGGCTGCTGCATGTTAATATAAATAAGAACTAATGTTATTTTCTTGATTTTAACAAAATTTTGAGGTTTGGAATATAATATTAATAATAATGCCTATTTACAAGTTACAAAATCTAAGAATCTAATGTTTCAAAAATCACCTTTTAAAAATCATAATCTAATATTAACTGCAACTGCAGTAATCTTAGCAATTGTCGGATTAATCACCATATTTTCTACAACTTATAATGCAACTAATATAACTCAAGGCAAAGGTTTGTTTGGAAAGCAGATAGTACTGCTTGGGATAGGTTTTGTTGTGTACATCGTCATTACCTTCTTCGATTATCGGTGGTTCAAGGATTTGAAAGTATTAGGTTTAATCTATATATTCACCTTGTTCCTCCTTCTATATGTCAAATTTTTTACTCCTGAAATATCTGAAACTAATAGATGGATACAAGTAGGACCAATTACAATTCAGCCTGCTGAATATGCAAAAATTACAGTTGTTTTAATTACTTCTTCTATACTTGGATTCTCGGAAATTATCAACGAGAAGTATCAATTCAAAAAACCTAATACTTTACCAAAAGCAATAAGAGTATTTATTGCAACACATCCTTATTTAAGCAAGATATTTTTAAGTCTGATTCTTATTTCTCCAATAATTCTACTTGTTCTTGCACAACCTGCATTTGGGAATACAATCATTATTGCTCTACTTTGGGGTTCACTTGTTTTGTTTTTTTATCCTGACAAAAAGGAACTTGTTGCTTTAGTAATCCTTTTTTTAATTGCTTTCTCTGTAGGTTGGAAATTATTTATAGGAGGAGGTTTTGGTTGGTTTATAAGTATAATTGTTACAATCGTGGGACTTAACGCTATATATTGGACATTCCGCCCTAAAATCGTTGAATCTGTAATAATTTTAATTTTAGGATTTTCTATTGTTCCGATTAGCTTATTCGGATGGAACAAAATAATGAGAGACTACCAGAAAGAGAGAGTGGAGACTTTTTTAGATCCTTCGAAAGATCCCCAAGGTACAGGCTGGCAAGTAAAACAATCAAAAATTGCTATCGGATCGGGGAGGGTTTTTGGCCGAGGTTACATGCAAGGGACTCAAAGCGGTTTGAAATTGTTGCCGTATCCCCATACAGACTTCATATTTGCTGCTTTTGCAGAACAATTCGGATTTGTTTGGAGTGCTGCTTTAATTCTCATCTTGGTCTCACTCCCCCTCCAAATCTTCTTTATTGCAGATGATCATACCGACAAATATGCAACAATTTTAGCTTCTGGAGTTGGAACCATGCTTCTTATTCATATTTTTATTAACGTAGGTATGAACCTTGGAAAACTTCCAGTTACTGGAATTCCTTTACCGCTTATTAGTTCAGGAGGAAGCTCAGTGCTGGTAACTATGATTCTGCTTGGAATCGTACAAAATACACTTAAATTCCAATATGAAGAAAAAAATGTAAGGAGAGTAGGGTATAAATAAATTAAAATTCTCAACAATAAAACAATTTATAGATCCAAGCAATCCTGTCAATAACTATATTTCCAGTGACAAGGCTCTTTTACAAAACCAGCATTAACAGGCTTTACGCTTAGATGATTTAATTTTTCCTTCAGTTGATTAATGTTGGTTATTACTTCTATACAAGTTGTACGCTCCCAAATTCTTATTTTATTCTGCTCCAAAAAATTTAGTAGATAGTATCTTTCATCTAGTTCTAAGAGATCAAGTATTGCTTTGGTTGTATAACCTTTAAAATCATATGAAAATTGTAATAATTTTGTGGTACTACAAATACAAAATAACTGATTGGTTAATAAAACATATCCGTATATCTTTACTCCATGTTTACAGCTATAAAATTTCAAGTTCTCAGCAATTAAATCAAGGTATTCAGCCTTTGTAAAAATATCTAAGCGTTTATATACTGTTAGAGATATATAATAGGTAGGAATTAATAATTTTAAATCAAAAATTTCAGTTTTCATACTAAATCATAGAAAATACTTTAATAAAAATCATTGTTTCTTATTACAAATTTCATATTTTTTGAAAAATGAAGCAAATAATTATAAAAACCATTATATGGATTATTATTGTTAATATCTTTGCACTCTTTGCATTAAATCGATTTAACCTAAAATCTGATACAGCATATTCATGGATAAGTCCAGAGGACTTCCATCAAACACAATCCTGGGATTTAATAGATCTGCATTCCAGATGGGATTCTTTTTGGTATTTGGATATTGCCAAAAATGGCTACTCCTTAGAAGGAAGCCACGGAATGGCAAACATAGTATTTTTCCCAATCTACCCCGGATTAATAACTATTTCAGCACCACTTTTTTTGAATAATTATATGCTGGCAGGTTGGACAATCAGTTTGATATTTTTGATTCTAGCGGTTGTATACTTATATAAATTAGTCGATGAGTTCCATCCAAATATTAAACCAGAGGAAGTAATTTGCTTTTTAATAATCTTTCCAACTTCTTTCTTCTTAAACGCCATATATACTGAATCCCTGTTTCTTTTTCTATCGATATTGTGTTTTTATTATCTCCTTAAAAAAAATTACAAAATCGCCGGTATTACCGGTTTTTTTGCTGCCTTAACTCGTCCTACCGGAGTATTTTTATTTGCTCCTATGCTGTGGGAATTTTTAACCAGTAATTTAGATTGGTTTAACAAACTCAACAATCAAATAAAATCTTTGCTTAATTCATCTTCAAAAACAAAAAAATTTGTTAAACCTAAAATTAACTTCATATCAATTTTTTACGTAACACTACCAATCATAGGCTTATTTAGCTTTTTATTTTTTCACTATATAAAATTTGGTGACTTGTTTAAATATTTCGAAATAATGAAAGCCTGGGATCGTAGAATTTTCGGATTCCATCCTGAACATTTTATGGTTTTTTCTCCAGCTGCTCTTACAAACTTGAGTCTAGATCTACTCTTTGTGTTGTTTGGTCTAATCTGTATATTCTTTATTTTTAAAAAACTTAGAACCTCCTATGGAATTTACAGTTTACTGGCATTATCCACTCCGATTTTAACAGGAACGCTGATGAGCATAGGAAGATACGAATTAGTAATCTTTCCTATCTTTATAATTCTTGCTTCTATAAAAAGTAAAAATATAAAACAAATATATACTTTTACTTCGATCCTTCTAATGGCAGTAAATATAATTCTTTTTGTAAATAATTATTGGGCTGGATAATTTACATACTGACAAAGCCCTATAGTTTTGTTATAATTGTATATTATTTTTTATTTTTACAATTTGGAAACCTGTCCTATAGAAACACAAATAAAAGAAATAGATAGAGGATTATTAAATTCAGATGGAGGAATTATAAGAAATGCTATGGATAAAACATGGAAAGTCAAAACTGGTTCCTGCGAAAATTGTCCAAACACTTCTTGTCAATGGTTCAATCTTCCAATAGGAAGTCAAACTCAAACCACATTTCATGAAAGATCTCCTGATCCATATTCAGCACCAATTCAAAAATAGAAACTAACCTTGCTCATTTACGCCTAAATTAGTATAATAATCAAGCCTAAATGAAATAATACTTCAAAAGCTAGGAATACAAGCTTTGTTAAGAGTATTTCCTTTTTTTTATTTAGATTTAGTATAATTGAGTGCTTAAATCATATTCAAAATAATGGCCAAGAAGAAAAAAACTACTAAAACAAAAAAATCAGAGAAGACGGAAAAAAAGAAAAAAGCAGTTACAGATAATAAGAGTGTAAAAAGTCGGGATGATTTTGCCGTTGTAAAAATTAAACATTTTCAAGAAAAAGTTTCTGTTGGAGACGAGATTGAACTTAATAGAATGAAAGGAAAGGAAGGATCAAAACTCAAGTTTGATCAGGTGCTCCTAACCCACAAAGATGGAAAGACAGTGGTTGGAAAACCAAATGTAAAAGGGGCAGAAGTAGAAATGGAAATAGTCGAACACCTCAAAGGTCCGAAATTAAGAATAAAGACATATAAAGCTAAGTCAAGATATAGAAGACACGTTGGTCACAGGCAACATTTGACTAAACTTAAAGTTACAAATATAAAATTCTAAATTAAATTGTTATTTTATTTACGAAATGGCACATACAAAATCGCTTGGAGCTGCAAACCGAATAGTAAACGTTCCAGGAAAGAGAAGAGGACTAAAAAGAAACTCTGGACAATTTGTAAGACAGGGAGAAATTCTCGTCCGACAGCTTGGTACTAAATACCATCCTGGCAAGAATGTTGGTATGGGCAGAGACTTCACTCTATTTGCTAAAACTGATGGTATTGTGCAATTTCGAAAAATGACTGGATATCATAGAGGCCAGAAATATATTGAGGTCGTTGTCCCGGATGAAAAAAACGTTGGTAAAAAAACATCTATAAAATCAACTGCAAAAAATCCCAAAAAGAAAACTAAAAAGAAGAAAAAGGACCTAAAATCAAAGACCAAAAAGACATCCAAAAAGTCTGGAAACAAAAAAAAGACTAAGACCTCTAAAACTAAGAAATAGTCTTCAAAAACAATATCTTCAAAAAATAATATCCATTATTGATACAACGAATATATTAGATCTTCTAAATATTTCTTGTTATTATTTATAGACATGTTCTTTTCTACAAATTCAACAAAAATAAAGTTATTATTAGGACTTGGAAATCTGGATTCAAAATATATTGGGACCAGGCATAATATTGGTTTTATGTTTCTGGATTTTTTAAAAAAACAGAAAAACTACGGAACTTTTAAGGAAGACTCAAAATTATTTGCCCTCATCTCAAACAACAAGACTGAAGAAGCAAAAATACTGCTTGCAAAACCTACAACATATATGAATAAATCCGGCAAGGCTGCAAGAGCAATATTAGACTACTACAAAATTACCCTAGAAAACTTTATACTTATTCATGACGATTTAGATATAGAATTTGGTAGTTTTAAAATCCAAGCAAAAAAGAGTCCCCGGTCTCACAATGGAGTACTCTCAGTTGAAAATAATTTAAGTACAATAAATTTTAGGAGAATAAGAATTGGAATTGATAATAGAGATACAACTCAAAAAAAACAATTTACAGGTCGTGACTATGTCTTATCTAAATTCACCAATGACGAAAAAAAACAGCTTGAAGAAAATATCTTCTCAAGGATAATGGAGGAAATAGACTTTGTTACTGCTTAAACTACTTATAAATCCTAACATCAAAAAATACTGAAAGCTGACGCTTTCCTGCTTCTTTAATCTCTATCAGCACAGTAGTTTTATCTCTTTTTGCAAAAATACTTCCATCATCTCTTTGTTCTATACTATCCCAGGCCATTTCGTTTAATTCACTAATCATTAATTCCCTAAATTCCTTCATTTCTCTTTTTACATCATACTGCATTACTATCCTTCTAATTCCTGGTCTATTATTATCAAAAACATGAATGAGATGAGATGTAGGTGGAAGTTCCGGCATTACCGCCTCTAAATTCACATCTTCTGGAAGCTTATTTCCCTCGGCTGACAAAACCTCTCCTGACTGAAAAACTACTTCATAAGTATCACCTTCGGGTTGTTCACTTACGTCATTATCTATATTATCTGGAGAATTTTCGACCTGATCTTCTTGTGACAATAATTTATAGACAAATAGAGACAATCCAATTAATGCGAGAATAGCAACTAAAACTAAAAGTTTTCGAATATTTTTATTCATTCTTTGAGCAATCATAAATTAGTTTACTTTTTAGTATAAAATAAAAAAAACCTCTTGCAAAGAGAGGTTTAATTCCAGCTAAAAAGGAAATTAAAATTTATTCAATTCAAATTTCTTAACGTTAGCTGAGGTACTTTTTCTTGTCTTTCTTGTTCTATCTCCTCCAAAATTTCTTTTTCTAGTACTGTATTCTCTTAAGGCTTCTTCAAAATTCTCTTTGTCGAAATCTGGGAAGTAAACATTAGTAAAATAAAATTCAGAATATACTGATTGCCAGGGCATAAGACCAGATAAGCGTTTTTCACCAGAAGTACGAATAATTAGATCTGGATCTGGAAGATCGGAAGTATCCAAAAACTGATCAAAAACCTCTTCTGTTACCTCTTTTTGACCTGACTGAATAATTCTGTCAACTGCTCGTAAAATTTCATCTCTTCCACCATAATCGATTGCAATATTTAAAGATCTGTGCTTAAATCCAGAGGTCATTTCTTCCACTTCTTTAAACTTATCAATTAATTTCTTAGGTAAGCGATCTTTTCGCCCTAAATGTCTAAATCTTACACCATCTTCCAAAAATTTATCTTTGAATTTATCCAAACTTTTTGCAAATAACTTCATTAGTTCTTTTATCTCCATTTCATTTCCTCTTCTCCAGTTTTCAGTAGAAAATCCCCAAAGAGTTAAATGTTTAATTGACATTTCCTTAGCATAATCTACAAATCTATCAATTTTTTTACCAACAATTTCATAAGCTTTCCAAGTCTCTATCCCATTTTCTTTTGCCCATCTCCGATTACCATCTGGGATAATTACAACATGTTTTGGCGTTTTAATTTTAGTCAAATCTTCCTTTACCTCGTGCTGTATTCTTTTTCCTAAATTGAAAACACTCTTTGCTTTATCTTTCAAAAAACTTCCAGACCTTTTTAATTTGAAACCTTTGTACTTCTTGTCGGTATCTATCCACTTATAACTCATTCCTTCTACCTTTGAAAAAGTCGTACCTCTTTGACACCACTTAAGAAATTCCAGCAAATGAGATTTTGGGCCTTGCGCAACAATTCTTACTGTATCTGCTTTTATTGCCTTAATATAGCCCGACAAACGTAAGGATTTGGCAAAATTTACAGCGGTTTGTCGATAAAAAACACCCTGAACTCTTCCATGAGTATTAATCTCTATTGTTTTAACTTGATTTGAATTCATTTTTATTTTAATAAATTGAAAAAAGACAACCTCACTTTATCAAACTTCCCTTCTTAATGAAAGTATTCTATCAAAAGAACGATAGAAAAAATAACTGATCACATCAGATTATACTAAATAATATATAGCTATATAATCTGGGACGTACAATTATAATATTTTAGACTTATAATTAAAAGCTGATTATATTCAATCTATCAATCCACTAATTTTTATTTTAAAAGAACTTGTAAATTGTTAAAATAGACACATTAAATTAAAATTATTACCACAATATAATGCCGGACAACAAAAATGAAGAAATAACAGAAGAATATTCTATGCGGGAATTTAATTTACCTAAAGAAACGGAAAAAACACTCATATCCAAAGTATCGGAACATGTAGGAGAAGAAGTAACCATTGCAGGTTGGATGTATAACAAAAGGTCTTCCGGGAAAGTATGTTTCCTTCAACTTAGAGATGGTTCAGGATTTATCCAAGGTGTAATCGAACAAGATGAAGTCAATGAAAAAGTATGGAACGATAGTGAGGAAATAACCATAGAATCGTCATGTATAATAAAGGGAAAGGTTAAAAAGGAACCTAGAGCACCCAGCGGTTTTGAATTAGACGTAGAAGACATCCAAATAGTGGCATTAGCTCCAGAATATCCTATCGGAAAAAAAGAACATGGGCCGGATTTTTTATTCAGTAACAGGGACCTTTACCTAAGGTCAAAAACACCATGGGCAGTATTAAGAATTCGAGATCAAATTTTCTTGTCAATTACAGACTTCTTCCGTGAAGAAAATTTTATCAGGTATGATACTCCAATTTTTCAACCTACAAGTTGTGAAGATACAACACAACTATTCGAACTTGAATACTATGACAGTATGATGTACCTTACACAATCAGGCCAATTATATTCAGAAGCTGGTATTATGGGTTTTGGAAAAGTCTATGACTTTGGCCCAGTTTTTAGAGCAGAAAAAAGTAAAACCAGACACCATTTAAGTGAACTTTGGATGATGGATGCTGAAATGGCCTATTTTAATCAGGAAATGAATATGGACATACAGGAAAAAATGGTAAAAAAGATTGTTAAGGATGTACTTGAAAACTGTCAAACAGAACTCAAAATACTCGAAAGAGATACTACAATACTTGAAGATATTGTTAAAAAATCATTTATTAGACTAAAACACTACGAAGCAAAGAAAGCATTAGAAGAAGATAAAAACTTCACCACTGCAGTTGACTTTGGGGACGATATGACTACTGAAGAAGAAATTTATCTTGGAAACAAGTATGAATTACCAATTTTTATAGAGGATTATCCATTTGCTGTTAAAGCATTTTACATGAAAAGCTACACAGACAAACACGGAGTTAAAAGAGCAGTTAATTCTGATCTTATTGCACCAGAAGAGGGTAGAGAAATAATTGGAGGAAGCCAAAGAGAGGATGATTATAATACCTTATTAAAAGAAATTAATAAAAGAAATTATAATTTTGAAGATTATGAATGGTATTTAAATACTAGAAAATTTGGAAGTGTTCCTCATAGTGGTTTTGGAATCGGATTAGAAAGAACTGTAAGATGGATCAGTGGAGTTCATCACATTAGGGAAACAATTCCATTTCCACGAACTCTAAATAGAATGAAACCTTAAAATACCCTATAATGTTTAAAGGTGGTATAATTCTTCCATATATCTTAAATTCATGATAGTGGAAGAAAATAATATATACGATTCTAAAAGAGAAAGGAATTGGGGAAGGATACTTTTGGGGAGTACAATTGTCCTTACAGGCTTGCTATTCTCTGAAGAGATTATTAATGCCCTTGAAGCAACAGAAGATACAGTAGAATCTAATCCAAGTATACCAAATGATGAAGATCCATCAATCCCACCACCAAATCAACAACCACCCCTTACTCCACCAGCAGACAATCAACCAGCAACTATTACTATCGATTCATTAGATATTCCAGAAAATTATAGATATGATCCCGAGTCCATGATAGTAATTGAGACAGGAGATACTCTTTATAAATATTATGGTTCATATATAAATACATTACTTCAGGAACAACTCTTATATTTTAATCCCTTAGATGAAGATCCGGGAAATTGGGAAATTTTTGGCGATGATTCTGAGGAAATACCCGAAAATATTCAACCAGGTGATGCTTTTATTAATATTAATGTTGAAACAGATGAAGAACCAAGTGATATAGAACCAAGCCCGCAAGAAACTGAGTATCAAGTAATAACAGATTATCTCAATCTTGATCATAGTGAGATATGGTGGAATAATTACGAAGTATATCTGCACAATAGAGTACCTGATGAAGCAAGCAATCTATTTGATGAGGCAACAGATGACAATTTCGAAATACAATACATTGTACTTCATCTAACCGGATCCGATACAATTTCAGCAGAAACATATGCTCAAGCTTTTAATAATAATGAAACGACATGTGGTACCGGATCTAATGTATTTGCATGTGCGAATAACTCGGTTAATGTAGTAATCGACAAGGATGGAACGCAATATGTACTTTATGAACCTGGAATTCCAAATATTAATGTTGATCTGCATGATGTTCAGATTGGTAATGGACCTTATGCATATTCTTTCGAATGTGTAGGTAATATTGTAGATGAAGATGGAAATTGGATATTGGATGAAGGCAATCAAACAACATTAACCAATGAGCAAGCCGAATCTGTAGCACAAAGAATTATTACTCTTATCGAAGAAGGGTATGCTGATCCAAATAACTTATGGGTATTTCGACACGATCAAGTACCTGAAACTACTAGAATAGAACCTGGTAGAGATTTTGGAGACCAGATTCAAAGAATATTAGCTGAAAATGGATATCAAAATATTCGCTTTTCTTACCCAACTGAGTAAAATAAAAAAAGCAGCCTTTTGGCTGCTTTTTTATCTTGTTTAGAGTTATTATTTCTAATGCATAAATTTAATAAGAATTTTGTCTTTTGCATCACTCAGTTCAACTTTATAATCCATCTTACTGTCCATTGTAAATTCATAAGTTGAGGTACCACCTGAATGGCTTGCACTTACACTTTGTACTCCAATTACTCCATTGGGAACGAAATCCACATAAGAAGCTTCCTCGTCGGTAGCAACAGCATCTAAAGACAAATTCTTAATCTTTATTGTGACTTTCCCATCTGACCCAATACTTGAAGTAACATTTGGAATTTTATCATTACTTAGTAACAATCTATATATAAATGCCTCTGAAGTATCATCATAGCTATAACCTTTAATTCCGGCCACATTTCCTTCAACTGATGACGTAATTTGCTTTGATCCTTCTGTTATCTCAACTGTGTCTTCCTCCTCTTCAGATACGTCTTCTTCTTCACTATCTGTTTCTTCTTCCATATCCTGTTCATCTGTAGCTGACTCTTCAGTAACTTCTTCTTCATCCACATCCAAAACTGCAACTCCAACTTCCCTCGGTTCTGGTTCTTTAATATCCAATATTATCTGGTTATCAACTACTTGTAAGTAATAACCTGTTATTTCGGAGATTTTTAATTGATATATTAACTTCATCTCAGAAGATCGCCTACTTTTTACGATACTTGACATTACACTATCTTCAAGTACTAAAGTATCTCCATCTTCAAATCCCGAATTATCTCCTATTGTCTTATCAAATGATATTTCAATTTCTGAAACTATATCCCTAAAATTTGCATATACATAAGGAACTTTCTCCTCAGACTCTGTAGTCTCATTATTAAAAGTAAAATTTACTCTCAAAAATGTCTCATAGGGCTGTACTTTTACCGACTCAAGAATATATTCAGTTTCTGTTTCATTCGAAATTTCATAACTTTCAGTTATAAAATCTTCATCATTTGGAGCATTCTCGGCTTTTTCATCTTCTTCTACTACATCATTAATAACTATATCCTCAAGCGTCGGTTCTAGATTAAGTGGTTTTGGATCTTCAGTATCTATATCATTTAAATCAACCACTTCATTTTGATTCTGATCTTCATTTACGTTCTCAGGTTGCTCGTTCTGCTTTTGAATATTTTTAACAAAATAAGCTCCCCCAACTGCAACTAAAATTATTACTACTATTAAAACAATAATTACTCGTAGAGAATTTTCTTCAGGGTCAGAGTTTTTATCATTTAAGGAAATATGATGCAGTTTTGACCTATCTAATTTTTTTGCTTTATCTGAAGACTTCTTTTTTGAAGTTTTTTTTGATTTTTTTTCTGGCATAATGTTTAAATAATATGTAATTTAAGTAATTTTAACATAAAATAAGCATTTTTATATCTGAGATCGGTCAAAACGTAGCGGTAACAGTATATGTCACTACTTGGTCATAACTCCCTGCTGGTGTTCCAGCTCCTATGGTAAGCCCATGCATAATCAAACTTAAGTCTGTTGCATCTGTCCCTGCATTGTACTGTATACCATCATCCCAGGAGAATATTGTCGTTCCTCCTGACTTAACAGGTGTGTAGTCTGTACTGTCATCTTCATCCTCTCCTGCAGAACTTGTTCCTGTATATATCGTCTGATCATAATTTCCTGTCCCTGTATCTCTCCCTGTTTGCGCTGATGTTATATTTATGAATCCATAATCTTCTGTTCCTGCTGTTGTTGAATCATCTTCTGCTGCATCATTTATTGTATCCGTTGCATTATTAAGTCCTGCATCTATATCATAACTTACTGAAAATCCTCCCTGTGCATTTGTTCCTACTGCTAACCCATATCCACATTCTCCTTCTCCATTATCTGTTGTGTCTTGATTTGGATCTGTTGTTGTATCTACTGTTCCTAAATCACATACATTTGTATCTGCTGTATCATCTAAGGTTCGTATATTAAATGAAAGAGTAGGGGATATATTTGCTGTTACAAATACA
>WJKM01000022.1 GCA_014729085.1 Candidatus Dojkabacteria bacterium
AACAAATGTAGAGTATGAGGGGGAGAAGGTGATAAAGGGGTACAGCAGTGGTTTATACAATCCGGAGTCAGTATTGTTAAGAGGAGCAATGGCAAAGATAGTGAATATTTCGAGAAAGGCAGTAGCAACACTTCCTAAAGGCGACCCTATTTATCAAGATACTTCTGAGTTTATACAATTTTATCAAGTCTCAGCAGATTATGTTCCCGAAGGTTATAAGGCCTATATGTACTATCCCGATACATATAAATTTAATCATGCCGGGGTAGATCCCATAACATACGATTATGTAAAGGATGAATCTTTTTTATCACAAATCAGTTTCCGTTACTATGAACATGAAAAGAGTTTTGTTGAACAGGAATTCACAAATTGTACTAATTTTGCAAATACTTTAAAAAATCACTTCGAAACATATCCCGATCTTAGTGATATTAATATAGTATTTACAGAAGATATAAACCAAGGAGATACTCAAGGCTGTTATACTCGAGTTGATATGATGAGTGATGGGGTATTAAATCCTACATATCATAAGAGTATGGTTGCTACTGAAGGATTAAATGTCAAGAAGGGTGATCTTGTAGATGTCCATGTTATATCTGTATATTTTTACGAAACAGAAACCCAGAATGATAAGGATGCTTTGGTTGAAGCATTAGAAATGGCATATATTGGTCCTAAATAATGTAGTTGTAGAAAGGGTATTGAATACCTACTTTGTGGAATGAGACTTATCATGTATTGTCTGTACAAAATGCCTAGTATTAGGTTGTGATTCTGTTAATAAATAACACGTATCCCTTTTACAGCAAGATTTGGTTGTGGAGTTTTATAATATATATAGATAAATATTCTCTTGTTTTAAACCATGAGGTATTATCTCGTGTTTGTGATGATAGATAAAAGATCAATTTATTAATTTAAAGATTACTTGAATTAAATGATCATGTCAAAAGGTAAGGGGGGTAATGTATATAAGTACTTATTTTTTACAGGTATGCAAAGTATATGGCTTATCCTATTATCTCCAAGTATGATCCCATTCTAAAGTTTGTAAAGTTGCATCCCACGCTTGTTGGAATTGATCAAGAGAAGCTTCTGGAATTGAAGATATGCCGTTTGCCTGCAAATTAGCTTGTACACATAAAGCTACACTTCTTTTTTATCTTGCTAATAATGCATCAACTTGAGCTTCAGTGAGGTTATGTAATTGTTCGGGGGGAATCCCTAACATAAGTGTTTCCATAATATTTGATCAAGAATTTAATGTGTAGTGTTTATTATGTATTAAAAATATATAGGTTGCAATCATATAAGTCGTTTCGGGGTTTTGCTAACTATTAAAAAATAAATTAATATAAAATATATACTATATTTTAAAATAAGAAATGAAAAATAAAAAGATACAAATGATTAGTATCCTAATAATACTAACTGTTTTCATTGCATCATACATTATTTTTTTTAGTGCAATTCAAAATACAGAGGAAAGTGTTAATCACAACGAAAAGAAGGAAATGGGACAAAAGAACGATTCGCAGAACATTTCTACATACAGTATAGTAGATACCGGACAAGATAAATGCTTTGACAATTCTACAGAAATAAATTGTCCCAAACCAGATGAAGACTTTTACGGTCAAGATGCAAATTATAATTACAATCAATTTAGTTATACAGACAATGGAGATGGAACCATAACTGATAATAACACAGGTCTTATTTGGCAGCAGTCAGCTGATTTGGATGGAGATGGTAGTATCTATATAAACGACAAGATGCCGCAAGACCAGGCAGAAGATTACTGCAGTAGTCTTGAGCATGCTGGAAAAGAGGATTGGCGTCTACCGAATATTAAAACACTTTATTCTCTTATGAATTTTAAAGGGGAAGATCCAAGTGCGGAAATTAATGATAATGCAAATCCCTTTATTAGTACGACATTCTTCGATTTTGCCTACGGTGATAATACTGCTGGGGAAAGAGATATTGATTCGCAATGGGCTACAAGTTCAATTTATGTCAGTGAAGTAATGAACGGAAAAAATTGTATGTTTGGATTAAATCTTGCTGATGGAAGAATCAAATGCTATCCTCTTGAAAAAAATTTTTATGTGAAATGTGTTCGAGATAAAGAGAACTACGGACAAAATAATTTCAGAGATAATGAAGATAATACAATATTTGATGAGGCAACTGGACTTACCTGGCAGAAGAAAGATAACGGCGAAGATATAGAATGGGAAGAAGCTTTAGCTTACTGTAATCAAGCTGATACTGGAGGATATGACGATTGGAGACTTCCAAACGCGAAAGAACTTCACAGTATAGTTGACTATTCTCGTTCGCCTGATACCACAGACAGTCCTTCACTAGATCCGATTTTTAATAGCACTAGTATAATTAATGAAGATAATCAAAAAGACTGGGGTTTTTACTGGAGTTCAACAACACATATGAAAACTAGTAATCAACAAGAGCATGGAGTTTATATATCGTTTGGAAGAGCTTTGGGATATATGAATGGAAACTGGTTTGATGTACACGGAGCTGGAGCACAGAGAAGTTCACCAAAAATTTTGCTTGATATTGCTGAATTACCAGAGGA
This sequence comes from Candidatus Dojkabacteria bacterium, assembly GCA_014729085.1. Lineage (GTDB taxonomy): Bacteria > Patescibacteriota > Dojkabacteria > B142 > WJKM01 > WJKM01. The sequence continues at coordinate 2,612 of WJKM01000022.1, forward strand.
TCCACAAAATCAGTATCAAGTTATAGATGGTGCAATAACTCATGGGCCTCAGGGAGATGTTGTTCGTAGCAAGAATTTTGTAAGATGTGTCAGAGGTGTTCCGGGCACTTATAATGGAGAAGCCTCTGCTCCAAGTGATGATAGTACTGATCTTGAGTATATTGTATCAGATCATAGTAATCAGCAATCTAACAATCAACAACCTGATAATGAACAACTAAAATCGTCTCCCCAAGAAGCTATAAATGCCTGTACGAGCAAGAATGAATTAGATACATGCATTTTTCAAGCTCCAAATGGGAGTGTTGATGGGATATGTAGAATTATCGAAGAAACACTAGCCTGTGTACCAAAAGACAAATAAGACTAAAACTTTTATCTGAATATTTTGATTCGAGTTAAGTACATATATTAAAAAGCCCAACTGTAGAGGTATAAGTGAATGTAAGAAGCCAGATCAAATTTTGATCGTTACAGCACTTTGATAAATATTTCCACGTTTATTTGAATAAGGTGAAAAGGTCGTAAGTATTTGTCCTTTTTTTCCTTTAGTTACAACGTATCTAGGTGAATTATCAAAGGGTTTTTCTTTTGTACCAAAAGGGACTACTGCTAAACCATTTAGATTCTCAGGGGTAGTATTTCTCATCGCATCTAATGCAGCATTTCGACCAAATCTACAGGTATAATGACGGCAATTAAGATAGTCAGATCCGTTAGGAGAAAGCCATTCATCAAAGACGTCTACAGGATCTGAGGCTCTACAGCCTCTTTTATACAGAGAACATTGTTTACAAACTTCTTTAATCATAAGTGGTAACCGAGTCAGTATATTGCAATTATATCATGCATTAAAGGTTGGCTGACATAGATAATTGCAAGTCTTGATTAATATTTAATTAATACCAAGTTTCTGTTTATTTATATTCATAACTGGGCTACTGTACTTGGTTGTTCATTTTAATACTCAATTTTTGAACTGATTATATATACTTGATATAATAATATAGGATAGTATTATCTATTATTAGATTCCTATAATGGAAGGTTTCGAGCCAATTAATTTACGCGGACATCATTTAGTCAGTTTGGGTTCAGGTTGTGATACGGATTTTTATCGTTCAATTTCGAGAGATCCTAGTACCTTAATTAGAGTGGTTAATGGATCAGATGATAGATGTGCCGTTTGTAGTCATAATATAAAAAATGCTTGCGCTCTTTGGTCTCATGACCAATTATGTCTGGAAGATGAAAGAAGCCTAGCAACGTTTTTTCCTACTATTCATGTAGGTGATATGATAACCGTAGAAGACGTATGTAGCATGTTTGACACTAATTATGAACCGAAGGTATCCGTAATTCACGAGGAGGTTCTAGGAAACCAACATCTAATAAGGGGTTAGAAAGAAGGCGGTTGAATATTTGGCGGTTTTACTGAGATATAGTTAATTTAAACTGGGGTACGATTGGATACCCTAGTTGAACAAATTTGGAGGTTTCGAGATGAGTTTAAGACCACCTGGAGATGGCTGTTTGACGGGAAATTATCGTTTCAAGGAGTGAAGATAGAGTGAATATGGGGTCAACCACTTTGGTGAAAAATTTTTAGATTGAGAATTATCCCTCTTGATTCACTCCATCATCTGAAAGTAACAGCTCATCTATCTTTAATTTTGTTTTCTTACCCCATAAATCCTTTCTCATTGATTTTGCAACTCTTACAAACGTTGTTTTATTTGGATCCTCAAGAAACAGTTTCAAATCTTTAATTATATAGTCTGGGGTATATAAGAGTGATTGGAAATAGTATTCTTTTACACAGTTCAGATAATATTCTTTAGTCTTGCCCTTGTATTCCTCATTGATTGAAAAGTACTTTCTATTTTCAATATCTAAGGCACATGACATATGAACAAGGATACTTCGATATTTCTCCTCATTAATTTGATTTAACTTCAACTGAACTTCCTTTCGTTTCTCTAATATAGAGGTAATCCAGGCTCCAATAATTCCTCCAATTCCTAGAGCAGCAATTAGTTCAATTATTTCAGTATTATTCATAATAATTATCATTTAATTTATATCGATAGTCGTGGTTGCTCGTTTCCTCGCTGTGCTTGTCACTCGCAAACGACTGCACGATGGGAGTCTCCCAGCTATAAACCATGAGGCAAAATACTTAATTTGTTAAGTATTTTGCCTCATGGGTGGATGATGGGACTTGAACCCACAGCCACCGGTGCCACAAACCGGCGCTCTACCATTGAGCTACATCCACCAAATTGTCCAAAGAGCGTCAGCGATTTGCTGACAATTTGAGTGTCCCGTAAACGAACGAAGTGAGTTATTCGGGACACCAACATTTTTTTTCAATACAATTTATTATATATGAACTGTGAGCTGCCGGGGAATCCATGTCCGCCTTTGGCGGAGAACCCCGAACCTCTATGCTGCTAGAGGGGTATTTTAAACAATAACAGCTGAGTCCTAAATGGCTTCTTCAAGGTACTAAACATGAGCTGCCGGGGAATCGAACCCCGAACCTACCGGTTAAGAGCCGGTTGCTCTACCAATTGAGCTAGCAGCCCATCTTCTATAGATGAGACTTATATTTATTAATTTCTAATGAACAGAACTCAGATCCCGATTTATCAAGATAAGAAAAGGGCTCCTTGCCTGCCGAAGGCAGGTAACAATTGTCACCCAAAGTGTAATCCACCTTTGGTGGAAGCTAGCAGCCCATCTATTAAATAAATAAAATTGACCATCCTAAATTTTCAACGTACAAATGAATTATAATATACAATTTTATTAACTAGTCATTGAATACTGATAATTGAAAAGTGCACCGGACAAGATTCGAACTTGTAACCTACTGCTTAGAAGGCAGTTGCTCTATCCATTGAGCTACCGGTGCATTTATATTTCATTAGTTTAATCAAGCACATAATCCTCGCTACGCTCGGAATTATTTGCCTTCATCCCGAAAACAGGATTTCGGCAGCTTGTATGTAAAATGTAAATTTTTAGAAAATTTCCAATTTCCGTAACAATAAATATTTTAAGCCAATAATTATATCTCAAAGAACACTGGCTTATTTAATTTTCGCTTATGTATTTTATCACAAAATCTTCAATTCTTAATATACAAACACCTAGCGTAAACGTAAGCTAGGTGTTTAATGATTTATTATCTAAATTTAATCGTCTTCATATTCCTCATTTTCATCTTCTTCAAAACTTTTCTCGAAACTCTCTTTTGTACTTTTCATAAAATGCCTTTTATTAAATATTCTTTGTATTTCTTTAAATAAGGTTTCGAGCCAAGAAATACCAGTAATACTGTAAATTGTGGATCCAACTTTAGTTTTACCAAAATTATTTACAGAGTCAAGTAGTTTGTATCCAAGATTCACTCTGTAGGCAAGTATTCCAATCAGGATCAAAACAATAGCTAATAAGTATATATCAATAAAGTCAGCTATGATTGCCGTTGGTGGTAATTCACATGGATCATCACAATCGTGGTCTACACAATAAGGTATTACGCAGATGTTTTGGTCGTTACATGCAAGTCCTTGAGGGCATGCTCCTCCATCTCCACATTGGGTACCACATTCAACAATATCACATCCGTTATTTGTACATATATACTGTCCTGTAATTACACCTGAAATAGGGGAGGATATGGCAACAGGTGTTCCTGGAACACACACTGTAAGTCTACATGTTCCGTTATAGCAGGTATTATCTGCAGGGCAATCTAGGTCGCTTGTACAAGCTGAACCACAAAGGCCTGGTAAAGTAGGCGTACAGGTACAAGTTGTTGGATTACATGTGCCTCCAGGTCCGCATGATCCTGGAATACCGGGTTCACATTCTTCTCCCGGTTCGATTATTCCATTTCCACAAATTGGTCTTCTTATTCCTACCTGACAGCTATTGTTACACGCATCATAATTATTTGTATTTCCGTCATCACATTGTTCTCCATGCCATGATTGATGTATGCCGTCTCCGCAATATGTACAGTCTGCTCTACATTCACCAGGTGTAAATAAACCTCCGCCAAAACACTGGGCGGTAATATCACAGGCCTCCCCGGGATCACATACACCGTTTCCGCAATTTGGCGGTGGAGTAGGTGTTGGGGTAGTTGTAATTGTAATAGCTGCTTCTCGGCAGTTGTTATTGCATGCATCATCATCTATTGTATTTCCATCATCGCATTCCTCATCAGCTTGTTCAATGCCATCACCACAGTAGGTGCATTCATAAGCAGTCCCGGGATCTCTACATTCACCGCTTGATAAAAGTCCACCCCCTGAACATTGGGTTTCTAAATCGCAGGTTTCTCCAGGATTGCATAATCCATTTCCACAATCTGGACTAGGAGTCCCAGTTGGGGTACCAGTCGGGGTTCCAGTTGGAGTCCCAGTTGGAGTCCCAGTTGGGGTACCAGTCGGAGTTCCAGTTGGGGTTCCGGTTGTTGGAGGTTCACAATATTTATAAATAACTGATGGATTTCCACAGTCAGAACAGGACGTTCTGCAGGATATATCGCTCATTTTTTGTCCACAGGAATGATTAGTACTGTCTCCGCAGTCAGTCCATCCTTGAGGGCATGATCCAGGATCGCAGTATCCAATACTATCTTTAGAGTTACACCCTGGTTGACATGATTGATTTCCAGCTGTTTCACATCTACATTGGCCATTACCTCCACAAGCTACAGCATCACAGTATGTAGTATCGGGGAATTCGCAATTAAGACCAAAACAATCACTAGCTGTTGTACATCCTGTTGGAGGTTGGGTAGTGGTTGGTTGTTCTGTGGTAGTAGGTTGTTCTGAACACATTCCCCCGGCTCCAGTATCGTAACACGATCCACAGCTTGAATCAGGTTCATTCTTTTTCCAATTACATCTCCATTCTGTACCGTTTCCCCAGTCGCCTTCTTCGCATTCTCTCCAAACTTTTCTGTAGCATACTTCACAGCAGTTGCCATCAGATTTTTCATCTGAGCAGTATTCTTCACAACTTGGTGTAGAATCACATGCTGCTTCACATTCTTCACGAGTTGCTGCAAGACCGGGTTGAGATCCGACATCTGTTTCAACTTTAAGTTTTTGGGAGACAAAAATTGCAACACCTGTTAGTCCAAGTGTAACTAATCCTAAAAATATAATTAGAATCTTAGAACCTTTAGACATAATATAAAAGAATTATCATTAAGTATATTTATTATGTAAATATTATACATAATATATGATTACTTATTTAGTTTAGTAAGAAAAAAGGAACTAGTAAAGAGTATTTTATGTTTTTATAGTATAATCTGCTTAAAGTTACTATAAAAAGAAGAGAAGGACTAGTTTTTTGCCACCATCAAAACTGAGACGGATATAACGGCAACTAGCTCCTTCTCTGTAAGTTTTAGGCAGTAAAACTATTAATAAGATAGCAGATAAATCTAATTTGGTAAATACTAGGTTTTGGAATAATTAAGATCAAAGTATAGTTAGATTGAGTGTTAAGGCAATATATCCGAAAATGCGACGAAAAGAATTTGGAAGTTATCCTTTAGTTTTCCACAAAGATATACACATAAGTGTTTTTGTAATGTAAAAAGAAATTTAAAAATTCTCATTTCTTTATACAAGCTACAAAACTTTATTTAACAGGAGGAAGAGAATAAAAAGCCTTTATCCGCTTCCTTTCCATTATAGCGAGATTATACTCATATACTACTTATTTAAGTCTATAATATCTTATGTAATACGGATTATGTGCTATACAGCGCAGTAGGTACTATTTTTTAATATCCAGTAAGTATCCCCATTTCCTTCTTTTCCATCAGCTTTAAATTGTTCTTCAAGACACAATGAGGTGTTATGAAATAATTTGTATGATTCGTTTTCATCTAGATAATGACAGTATCTATAAGCAGTTTTTCCTCTTCTCCAGTCTAGGATATAATCATTTTCTTCAAGTTCAGAAGGCTTTATATTTAATTTTGAAAAAATATCTTTCCCTCTGTCTTTTTGTGGATGAACTATTTTCTTTTTAAGTCGTGGAATAAGCCAAAAATTCCAAGTTGTAAATATTAAATAACCTTTTTGTTTTAGTAATTTAGTAGTTTTATTGATCAATGATTTTCTGTAATTATAGGAGGGAATATGATGAAGAACTCCAAATATAACAATGAGATCAAATTTATTACTGAAATTTTTATCCCAGTTGTTTGAGACAAGGTTGGATTTTATAAATTTTGTATTAGTTTCTTCAATGTTATTTTTTGCTATTTCAAGAAGTGTCTGATCCTGATCAACTCCTGTATAATTTAACTTGATAGTTGGAAATTGTTTAAGTAAAAATTTGTAAAACCTTCCATTCCCGCATCCAAGATCCAGTACATCAATTTCTTTTTTATTTCCAAAATATGATTTTAAAGCGATTTTTCCCCATCCTTCCCAGAAATAGTCCCGGCTTCGATCAAAGTATGAAGCTATTGTCTGGTAAAATTGTTTATTGATGGTATTTAATTTTTTTACAGTTTGGATATTCATTTTAATGGGAAAACAATATTCATTTAATTATACAAAATATCGAAAGAAACTAATTCAAATTCTCAAGGAGATTGATAAAGAGAATAATCTGAATTGGAAAAAGTTTAGAAAGATTTTAGCTAAGCATCCAAAAGACGGAAACAAGCTTTTTTCTAAGAATCATCTTGTTATTGCTTATCGAAATTTAAAGAAGGAAGGCGAATTAAGTTTTCTTAAGGATCGAGACTTACTTCCCAAGATCAGAATGAAGCCGGTTCGCACACAATCGGGAGTAGCTGTGGTTACAGTACTTACAAAACCATATCCTTGCCCGGGTAAATGCATTTTTTGTCCGTTTGAGAAAGGGATGCCGAAGAGTTACTTGTCGGAAGAACCTGGTGCGCAAAGAGCTTCTAGACTAAAATTTGATCCTTATCTCCAAACCTACAAACGTCTTCAGGCATTAAAAAATATTGGACATAACGTGGGTAAAGTAGAATTAATTATTTTGGGGGGAACATGGTCAAGTTACCCTAAGAATTATCAGATATGGTTTGTAAAAAGGTGTTTTGAGGCGTTAAATGACTTTCCGAATTCAAGCAAGGATCTAGCTGTTGAAAGTAAAGAATCTAAGAAAATAGAATGGAGTGATTTATTCCTTGAACATAAAAAAAATGAAACTGCAGGATCAAGATGTGTAGGGCTGGTTATTGAAACCAGACCGGATTTTATTTCCAAACAATCAATTGTTCATCTTAGAAAATTAGGCTGTACCAAAATACAGTTGGGGTTTCAAAGTGCTGATAATGAGATATTGAAAAAAAATAAACGTGGACATGACGTAGAAAAAACTAAAGAAGCTTTCAGGCTTCTTAGAATATCAGGTTTTAAGATACATGGCCATTGGATGGCAAATTTATATGGTTCAGATGTTGAAAAGGATATTGAGGATTTTAAAAAGATTTTTAGTTCTAAACATTTCAGACCGGATGAATTAAAAATTTATCCCTGTTCGTTAATCGAAGGAACAGAGTTGATGGATTATTATCAAAAAGGAAAATGGAAGCCCTATACTTATAAACAGCTTCTTGAAGTTCTTACAAATGTAATTAAGTTTACCCCTAGGTATTGCCGATTAACAAGGGTTTTCAGGGATATCCCCTCTCAATATATAGTGGATGGAAATACTCTGAGTAATTTCCGTCAGATAGCGGAAAAACGAATTAAGAAAGAGAAGGGCGTTATAAAAGAAATCAGATCCAGGGAGATAAAAGATATGAAGATTGATACAAGCAAATTAAAGATTAAAATAACAAAGTATTTAGTTTCAGGCGGAAACGAAGAATTTATTGAATATGTTACTAAAGGCGATAGAATTGCAGGATTCTTGCGTCTATTTTTACCAAACTCAAGCAAGCACGAATTTCTTCCGGAACTTAATAATACAGCCATCATCAGAGAGGTTCATGTATATGGAAAGGCAGTAAATGTAGGAAAAGAAATAAAAGGGAAAGCTCAACATAAAGGACTAGGAAGTGATTTGATAGACAAGGCTAGAGAAATATCTAAAGAAGAAAACTTTGAAAAGCTAGCTGTGATCTCAGCGGTTGGGACTAGAAAATATTATCAGAAAAAAAATTTTCAACAAGGAGACTTATATCAATTCATAAAACTCACCGTTTAGAGTTTATCGGTAATTCTATCTCAATCATAGTACCTTCCCCTAATTTAGAACTCACATTAATACTGGTTTTATGTTCATCAAGTATTTTTTTTACAAGATATAGACCTAATCCAAAACCATTTATTTTTTTATTTAAAATATCAGTCTCCAGATTGAAATATTTTCTAAATAAGTTTTTTTGAAATTCTTTACTCATACCAACACCTGTATCTTTTACTTTTAATAGAACCTTGTTTTTATCTCCATCTTCTAATAGTATTTCTATGTGACCCTTGGGGTTAGTGAATTTTAATGCATTAGTTAATATTTCCCATAGAACATACTGTATCTTCCTTTTATCAGCGTATATCACCAACTTATTCGATTGGTGATTATTATGAAAAACTAAATCAATTTCATTTTTAGCAGCCTCTTTTTCTTTTCGTGTAATTACATATTTTATTAGTTCTATTAGATCAAAATTTGTTTTGGATATTTCCATATTTCCGTTCACAATTTCCAAGGTTTCATTAATATTTTGGATCAATTCTTTGAATTGGTTAATAACTTTGACAATTGTATTTCCCAGCTCTATTTCTTTTTTAGACAGTTTGTCTTCAGTATTCAACTTGTCAAATTGATATAAAACTCCTTTGATTATCGAGATGGGTGTTCCAAGTTCATGAGAAACCATAGACAGCAAATTAGATTTAATTTTTTCTGCACTTTGTACCTTGATGTATGCTTCCCTAAGTTTTTCGATCTGCATTTTATTTTCATTAAACAGACGTGCGTTAACTATAGCAATTGCAATATGGTTACTTAAGAGGTTTAGTATAGGAAGCTCAGATGAAAAGGATTCATTTTTTGAAGCAAAAGCAAAAGCACCTACAACATTTTTTTTGTATAAAAGTGGTAATGAAATACAGCATTTAATACCTAAAAGCCGTGAGACTTTTTTACCAACTGATTCTTTAATTACTTCTTTGAGCAGACTACTTAAACATGGGGCTGTCTTCACTTCTTCGTTTATGATACTCTCAACGATAAGATTATTTGAACTTTTGTTAAGCGGTAAGTTTAGGATTTTAAGTGGTTTCCCAATCATTTTCAGTAGTTTTTTTGCATTTTCGCCTCCAGCTATTGTTTTTGCGTAAAGTCTATTCTTGTCAATTAATAATAATACCCCTCCTACATAACCGAAATTATCAACAATTTTATCTATTGAAATTTGAAGTATATCTTCCAGGGACATACTGCTTAAAACAGTATTACTAATATCACTAAGTAATATGTGAGTATCTAGAGGAAGATTCTTAAAAGTCGTCATTTGAAATAGTTAATAAATAATAGTAGTTCATATTTCGGTAATATTTGATAAAAGTTGTTTTAAAATATTAGTTTCAAAGGATTGTTTTCCTTTATTCTTACTAATCGCTTCGAGATAATAGAATCTGACCACATCCTCAACTAGTTTCGTATGCATATTTACATGTAGATTCCCTGGATTTTTTTGTAGGTTATGTTTCTTTTCAATATACAGTTTACTCAATAAATCTAATAGAAATTCTAGATTTTGTTCTGGTTGATCTGCTTCAAATCCAACTCTATAATAATCATCCAAGGTATCGAAAACCTCATCTAAATTGCCTTTTGTTATTTCTAAGTAAACATTTCCTTCGTTTTTTACTAGATCTTCTCTCCAATCACTTAAATCATCGCACAGTAAATGTATAAAAGGGATTACCTGATCATAATATTCACAAAGCGTATCAACTTCCTGCGTGGTTAAATTTGGATTTAGGATCGCTTCGTTAATTAGAGCTATTGGAAGAAAATATGTACCTTTTGTATTAAACCAAAAATGTGGATTATCAAATAATGGTTCAATTTTTGCACCATTCTGCCTGCATTGATCGTAATATTTTTGTGCATATTCCTGACGAACATCCTCTTGTTGAATATGTATTATTTTCAGGCATTCTCCATAGTCCCTAATTGAATCGCCTCCAACATCTCGAATTCTTTCTTGAACTTCAGGCTTTAGAGGAGCTAAGGCTATACTCAGTAAACTTCTTGCTTTTGTATAGATTTCTTGAAGAAATGGTTGCATCTCTTGGAACTTAGATAAAGAATTAAGGTTAGAGATATCTTCATCTCTGAAAGCATAATATGGGTAGGTATATAGAATTTCAGAATCGTGAGGATCACGCAGATTGGTTTCGCGAAAATCCCCAATACCGTCTAATAAATCAGCTTGCAAGATTCCAAATAATGTCGTTATTTCGGATCGAAAGGGATGGCCTTTCCAAGGTTCTGTCTGTGTAAATGTAGCGGACAATGCTAATGAATTGATTTCTTTATCGGTTAAAATCTCCCCAATAATGGTTGAGATTTTTTCTGAAGATTCGAAATCTATATTGTGTTTTGCTGTTTCATATATGCCCTCCAAAGTTCTTGCTGAGACTAATATAGGTAAGCCATTCCATTGGGGATAATTGTCGAGAATAAAACTTATCGTTGGAGATGAATCTCTTAAAGGCTCTTCGATTACTTGGTTTGCAATACCTAGTAATGCTGGTTTCAATTCAGAGTTTTCTCCTAAAATGGATTTTTCTTTATGAGGTCCAAATACTACAGAGTTGAAATCCTTAGCTATTTCAGCTGTATTTCCCATTAGGAGAGGTGCTTTTTTATTCTGTACTGCATGAGGTGCGCCTGATTCATAATTTTCCTGCATATATTTCCTTACATAGGCTCCTATTAAATAAAGAGAAATTCATGAACATTATAAAAAAATAAATATAAAGCGAACATTAAGCATAGCACGAAAAACCAAATCAGAAAAAGGAATTGTCTACCAATTATTATTATTTTATAATTATTTGTAACTCATTTTGGTTTCTTATGAATTTATTATTAGTGGAAGACAATAAACACTTGGGTAATATTTTGTCTGAGGTATTAAGTGATCAGGGATATAGGCTTGATTGGGTCTGTGATGGGGAAGAGGGGATAAAAATTGCAAAGGAGAATAAAGGTAAATATGATTGTATTATTTTAGACATAATGTTGCCAAAAAAAAATGGTTATGAAGTATGTACAGAAATTCGCAACAATAGTGATTTTACTAAGATCTTAATGTTGTCTGCGCTTAGGAAAGATGAGGAGAAAATCAATGGGCTTCATAAGGGGGCAGATGACTATCTTACTAAACCATTTGAAATGCCTGAACTTCTTGCTAGAATAAAGGCTTTATCAAGACGTTCTCAAAAATATCATGATGGAAAGTTGCAAATTGGAAAAATAACACTTGATAGTTTAGAGCAGAAAGTCAGAGAAGATAATCAAATAATCAAATTAACAAATTTGGAATTTAGACTTCTTCGCTTACTAATGGAGAAAAAGGGGAAGTTTGTATCAAAAACCGAAATTTTAGAAAGAGTATGGGATAAAAGTGGAGAAGAGATATTTTCTAATAGTATCAGTGTACATATTTCAAGATTAAGAAAGAAACTGAAAAGTATTAACATCGCTTCAAAGAGATTGGTAGGGTATAGGATTGAGGTTTAATTATATCTTTATTCCTTTACCCTGATGGAAGTTACAATTGCGCCTTTTCCCTTTTTAGAGTTGGAATTTTTTAATCTAGCCTTCCAGTGATCAGTTACAAAATTTGCTAGACAATGAGTTAAGTTGATCTTCCCGTCAATATTACTATACATAATCATTATTCTTGCCGGAAGATTTGTAGCTTTTTCAATATGGCAAGTATTTGGATTATCATAGTCTCCCTCTAGATATCGAAACTCGAATCTATTTGAATCCATTTCTTGTATAATCCATTCATTATCTGCTTTACTTTTTTGCAATCCGGCTTCTACAATTCGTTTTGTCAATTTTGCCGACCTGTCAAACCTATATACTTCTCCACCACCATAACACATTGACAGTTTTGATCCTCCATACTTGAATACATATTTTCTTTGACTCGCAGTTGTTTTTTCTAGAAAGTCTTTAAAATTATCATATTTGGTTTGAAAGACGGAATTAAAGGAACTAAAGTCTTTTGAAAAGAAGGCAGTCTTTAAAAATAATTCTCTGCTTGAATTAGAAAAGTAATCTCGTGACCTTGCATCGAAAACTATGGGCATTCCAAGCTTATTATCTGTAATAAGATTAAGATCCGGTTCGAATTTAATTTTTCCATCTAAGTATAATTCAATAATTTTTTGGCCTAAAGTATGTTTAGCAAGGGTCTCTAGGGTTAACTGTCTCCTAAAGATTAGTTTAACTTTTTTACCGCTTTGTTTATGGATTAATTCATTATTCTTTATTTCTAAAGCATTATTGAAAAAATCCTTAACAAGTACCATTTCTGTCCTTTTTATTAAGTCCACAAATGATTTCGTCTCAAAAAAATATTTTTTCGAAGTTAAAAAAATACATATTTCATTATCTTGTTTACAGTATTGATGTACGATTTCTTGAATAGTTACTGCCAAATCCTGGTTAATTATTTTTGAGTTCTTAGTTGTGGGAATTACTTTGTTGAATAATGAGTCTATAAAGTGTAAATGACCCGCTATACCCCACCTAAGCTGTGCCTCATGACAATTAAAAGGAAAGCTTGATAGATCGGCTCTTAAAATTTGCGAAATTTTAAGAGGACGTTCCGCAATTTTTTTCAGATAATCATAACTTTTTTTATCAAAAATTTTTGATAAAAGTTGTTTGAACCAGTTTAAATTATTTGAAGTAAAAGCTTCACGTAAAAATACATGCTGTTCGTCTATCCATTTCCAAATATCTTTTCCTTTTGATAATAAAACTTTGTAAGTATCAGGTGAAATATATAGAGGATCTGCTGTAATTAATTTATTGTAGTAGTGATGTGAGTTATAGTAGATCTGATTTTTATTTAATTCTTTATATAACTCGATACTTTTTTTTATAAAAATATCAGTATTCATTTTATATATTGATTATATAATTTATTTTATAGCATAAAATTGTGTATTAATTGATTAGGTTTATCTTTTTAGAAAAAAATACTGATTATGTAGGTATAAAGCAAATAGTGACAATTTTATATATATTCTTGTCTATTATAACAAAGTTCAGTAGATAATAACTCTACTTGAAAGAAAATAATAGTTTTTTGTTGAAAATACATCAAATTATTTTATATATAATTCATTTTAATATATAATTAAACATATTCAGTACTTAATACTTTATTTTAGTATATGGAATTTCATGAAAGTATACTTCATAGGATCTGATAGAAGAGATCCACAAAACGTAGAGAGCTATAAAAAAATTGCAGACGTAATAGAGTCATTGAATGTACAGTTAGATAGAAGTTATGTTGATGCAACTACAGAGGAAGATAGAGCCAATTTTGAAGTAGCTTATAAAAGAAATATAAAAGCGATCAAAAATTCCGATCTTCTTGTTGCCGAGGTTTCTGATATGAGTAGTGGCGTAGGTTTCCTTATAGCTAATGCCTTATCACAAAAGAAACCTGTATTAGCTTTGTACAAAAAAGATAAAAAAGAAAATCTGTCTGCAACAATTTTAGGGTCAGATGTAAGTAATAAATTATTGTTTTACGAAGAATATGCCGAAGATAATCTCAAGGAGAAACTTCAAAAATTTTTCGAAGAGACAAAGAATTTATTAGACACAAAATTCATTCTAATAATTCCTCCAGAAATAGATAGATATCTCGAATGGGCTTCGGATTATAAAAGAATGCATAAAGCCCAGATTGTCCGAGAAGCTATAGATCAACTTATGGAAGAAGACGAAGAATGGCAGAATAGAGAAGAAGTGTAAGATATCTTTGACTATCAATTATTTGGTATTGTTAAGAAGTATATAGCTTGATACAACAACGCCCGCGGTTTCAGTGCGTAAAATTGGAAGATCTAGATATACAATTTGAACTCTGTTTTTTTCTGAGGTATTTATTTCATCTTTTGAAAATCCCCCTTCAGGGCCTATTATTACTACTATTTCTTCAGATAGGTCAAGTTCTTTAATAGTTTCTATTATATTTTCACAATTTTTTTGTTTTCTTGAATGTAAAAGAATTTTGTTTTTATAAGTTGAAGTTATGATTTGTTTAAAAGAGATAGGTTTCGCTATTTTAGGTATATATACTCGTTCAGATTGCCTTGCTGCATCGGTTGCCACTCTCTTCCATCTTTCAATTTTGTTTTCTTTTAGATCTTTTGTTTTTACGACTGAGTATTCAGATTCAAAAAGAATGAATCCATATACACCAACTTCTGTATTCATTCTTATAACTTGATCAATTCTACTTGAACGAGTCAGGGCTTGAGCTATAATTATTTTTGGCTTCTCCTTGAGCTTTCTATTTTTTTCTTCCAATATTGTTCCTTTTGTTTCATTTTTCGCAACTAAGGTTAGTTCTGCTATATATTCATTGCCTTTTCCATCAAAGATTAGGATTTGATCTCCTTTATTTAACCGTAGCACCTTTCGTATTTTTTCGCTTATCTTTGAATTGTCTGTCCAAAAGGTATTTTGGTGAATATTTTTAGGTTGTATATGAAATCGGTGTAGTTTTGTCATAAAAATGTTTAGATAATAATAAATAAATTATACATTTTAGATTATATATGTGCTACCGAAGTTAAAAATTGTTACAATTATTATGAATTATTTTTTATTACTTATTAATGAATATCTCTGCCCAACAAAATTTGAAAAATCACAAAAATGAGACTAATATAGAAAAATTAGAACTTAAACTCGAAAAAATCTTTTCAAACATATTTTATACTTGGGATAAAGATCTATATGACTTTATAGATAGATTAGATAGCTACGACTGGAGAAAAACTAAATCACCAACCGTAATAATTCATAGTTACTTAGAAGAAAATATTCACAAAATTGGAGATGATATTGATGTAATTAATGGTGGATTAGAAAAGATGAAACAGTATTTTAATTCCAAAACTTGGTTTTCTAAAAGAGTCGATTCTGATCCTAAACTTGCAAAATTAAAAGAAAGTCCTATACTCTATTTTTCTGCAGAATATGGATTGATTGATTGGCTTCAAATTTATTCAGGAGGATTAGGAGTGCTTGCTGGTGATTTTGTAAAACAGGCTAGTGATCATGGACTTCCATTAGTTGGAATTGGAATTTTCTATCATCAAGGTTATTTCCATCAAGATATTGATTATGAAGGAATGCAGAAGGAAATTTATATTCCACAGGAGCCAGGAGCCTGTTTGTTAAGATTAATGCGCGATGAGGAGGGTAAACCGATTGAAGTTAGTGTAAGAATTCTAGATCACGATGTTTATATTAGGGCATGGGAGCTAAAGGTGGGTCGTACATCTATTCTGCTTCTAGATACTAATTACGAGAAGAATACCGAGTGGGAAGATAGAATGATCACAGCTCACTTATATGGAGGAGGTAGAGATACTAGAATAAGGCAAGAAATTGTTCTTGGAATAGGAGGATACAGATTTGCTAAAAAACTAGGGATTAAGTCATCAGTTATTCATTTAAATGAAGGGCATGCTAGTTTTGTAATAATAGAAGAATTACTGGATATGATTGATGAAGAAGGTACTATTAAAGAAAAATTTAGAAGAGCAGGTGCAAATATGTTATTTACAAATCATACATTAAATCCAGCTGGAAATGATAAATTTAGTTATGATTTAATAGAAAAGTATTTGAAATACTATATAGACAAAATTGGTATAGATGTCAGTACATTCTTTAGATTCGGTAACGATCAGTTATATTCAAGTGCTGACTTTTCAATGACAATATTGGGTTTAAAATCAACTAAAATATCAAACGCTGTTAGCTTACTTCATGGGAAAGCAGCAAAAAAAGTTTGGCCTGATTATCCTATGAAAGCTATCACCAATGGAGTGCATATGCCTACATGGGTGTCAAAACCAATTCAAGAGCAGATTGAGAAGCACGTAAGTAAAGATTGGAAGGACCCAAGTATTAAAATTGATTGGGATAAGATTGATAATATTCCAAATGAAGTACTTTGGGAAATACACAAAAATCAAAAAAGACAAATGATTGAAAGGATTAATTCTTCGCTTGGTACTAAACTTGATACTAAAAAATTAACCATAATCTGGACTAGGAGGTTTGCAGCATATAAAAGACCGGATGTCTTTTTAAATGATTTAGGGCAGTTATCAAAAATTGTAAATAATGTAGAACAACCGGTTCAATTTTTAATTGGAGGTAAAGCCCACCCTCAAGATTTAAAAGGCAAGACTCTTTTACAGCGTGTGATATCTGTAACTTTTAAAGAGGAATTTAAAAACAAAGTTGTCTTTTTAACAGGTTACAATTGGAATTTAGCTAAGTATGTTGTTGCTGGAGCTGATGTCTGGTTAAACAATCCAATCAGATTTGAGGAAGCCAGTGGCACAAGTGGTATGAAGGCAGGTGCAAACGGAGTTCTGCAATTAACCACCTTGGATGGCTGGACTGATGAAATAGATTGGAAAGGAAAAGGTTGGATCCTACCACAGGAAAATATAAATAAGGAAGTATACAAATTGATAAGTGAAGAAGTGGCAAAGACCTATTATTCAAATACACTTCCCAATGAATGGATCTCTATGATGAAAGAGACAATGAAAGTTTGTTTGTCTCATTATAATATGGGTAGGATGCTGGAAGAATATATTGAATTATATAAAGGATTAATAAAATAAGAATTCAAAAAGCTAAGAAATAAAAAAGTCTGCCAAATTATAACTTGCAGGCTTTTTTATACTTAAATAATTAAAATATATTATATTGAAATATTTTCGTTAGAAAGTTATATTAATTATGTTATTTTCAAGGTTGATATTTTAATAATTTATGCGTAATAGGTCTAGAAATACCATAGTTGGTTTATTTGTCCTAACACTTGTATTAGGAGGGGTCGCTGTATTTATTGGTACAAGCCTAGAAACACAGAGGGATATAGCTCCTGAAGAAGGTAGTGCTCATGAAGTAGGAGATGAGTGGAATGAGTGTTGTGGTGAATGTCTATCTAAGCATGTAACGTGTACAGGAACGGATGAATCTGGCAATTGTAATGCTTGGGATACAGGACCTTGT
>WJKM01000023.1 GCA_014729085.1 Candidatus Dojkabacteria bacterium
ACTTGACTCTACATCTGGAAAGTCTCCACAGCTTGTGTCTGTCTCTATCCCAAATGCATTCTTTACAAACTTTGCCATTGCTCCTCTTGTTACTTCCCTCTCCTCATGATACATGCCGTCTGAATATCCGCTTATTATCCCCTCATTAAATAATTCTAGTATATGCTCTTCAAATACGCTTCCTTCTATATCTGGTAAAGGCTGACTAGTAATCTGAATTTGCATTGGACCACTAATAAATGTATTTTGGTCTGTGTCCATACAGTTCAAGTCAAAATAAAAATCTTTTGTTTCAGCAATTGCTTCAGTTGTTCCAAATGTAACATTCATTTCAAGATAATCACCTGCATTTAGAGGAAGATATTGCATATCCATTTCTCCATGAGTTTGGGTAAAATTGAAATCAATATTTATCGGAACAGTTGAATCAATACCATAAGAATATAAACTTCCCGATGCACCTGCTTGTTCAATAACATACGGTGCTTCTATTAAATTTTCTGTTGGAAGTTTTACTGGAAATAAACATTTATCCAAAGCAACGTCTTCATTTGTATCATTAATAATTTTGAAAGAAACATTGAAACTTTCACCTGGATTTACAGTAGGAGAAAATTGAAGTTCACTAAACGATAATATAGATTCTGCAGCCCATACATCAAAACTGAAAGATAGATAAAAACAGAAAAGCAAAAAAATTAGAGCAAGAACTCGCGATTTAATATTTTTTTTCATAATTAAGGTTCATGTTAATTAAATTATTGTTCTAAATATATTCTTATATTATCAATGACTTTTGCCATCTGGCCTCTGGTAACAGGTTGATCAGGTTTAAAAGTACCGTCACTATATCCTTTGACCACCTTTTCACTGCCTACTTCCAATTGTGATAAGTAAGCTATGTATGAACTGAATGCATAATCATCCGGTACATCCGGATAATCAGCAGTTAAATTCTCAGGTACTTCATATCCCTTTTCTTTTAATGACTCAACGACATATTTACATAAAGCACCTCTGGTTACAGATCTATTTGGATAATAATTCCCATCAGTATATCCATTCACTATCCCCAGATTTTTCAGTGTTTGTACATACCAGCTTAACTTGACTTCATAACTATCTAAATCTATTGGATTATCTGGAAATTGTTCTCCCTGCCTATTAACTGTAAAATCAAAACTTCGTAAAACAAATTTTGCCATTTGTGCCCTAGTTACCTCTGAGTTTGGTCTATAGGTATTATCGCTATATCCGCTCACAATATGATTTTTCAATAAGTTCCTAATATGACTTTCAAACATTGTCCCACCAATATCTGTAATTTCCTGGCTTACATCCTTTTCTTCCGCAGGAAAAAGAACTGAAATATCGAGAGTAGGATAGATAGTATCAAGCTTTATTGAACATGTTTCATCATATACCTCTACAATAGCCGCTATCCTCATTTGTCCTGCTTGTTCAGCCGTCATAAAAAAATCAAATACTAATCCTTCTCCTCCTTCAGGAATATAAGCTTCTTTACCATTGAGATCTAAAATTTTATGATTGTACCAATTATCTTTATTTAATACCTTACTACCTCCAGTCATATTTTTTGACAAGGTTTCAATAACAAAAATATTTTCCTCCGGGTACTGTAATCTAGTCTTGACACAAAGACCGGGTTCATTCTCAGTAATGCTAAATTGAATTCTGTATGTCATATTTCCTGCAACAGTCATGGGACCTTCAGTAGCATCATTCCAGCATGCTGCAACCGGCCAATAGGTACAATAAAATAAACCAGTACTTAATTTTTGTCCTTCCTCTTCATAACTTACCATCAAAGCATTTGCTTTATTAAAAAATCCAAAACAAAACACAAGGAATAAAGTTATCGAAAATATTGACAATAAACTTTTTTTCATAATTTGATTCTAATAATGAACTAAACTGATTATATAACAAGTGTATATAATTTTTCATCTTTAAATTGGGATATAATCAGATTAACATGAAAATATATTCTATGCTATTCTTTAATTATTAATTATTAATCGACATAATAATGAAAAAATATAGCAAGTTATTTGTGCTTTTACCAGTGTTAATAACTATTTTTATTATCTTCATAATTCTATTACCCTCTATTTTTGTTGTAATAGATGCCGGAGAAATAGGAGTCCAGAAAACTTTTGGAAAAGTCTCAGATTCTGTTTTTCAACCAGGATTTCACATAAAAAATCCCTTTACAAGAATCGTAAGGATGTCTACTAGAACCCAACAATACTCAATGATAAGCTCAGAGAGTGCAGGAGGAGATGATTCAATTCAAGCACTTGCTTCAGACGGAGCATCTGTATGGTTGGATGTTACAGTCTTTTATCACCTTCAAGATATTGAAGCACCAGAGGTATACAAAAAATTAGGTTTAGACTATGATGAAAAAATAATAAGGCCTGAAATCAGGAGTAAAATCAGAGGTGTAATGTCTGACTATACTGTTATTGAGATATATTCAACTAAACGGGAAGAAGTTCAAAATAAGATATTAGAGGAACTTGAGACTACTTTGGAAGATAGGGGTATTATTGCTGAAAATCTTCTTTTACGAAAAGTAACACTTTCAAATACTTTATTTAATAGTATTGAAGAAAAATTAACAGCTCAACAAAAAGCTCAAAGAAAAGAATTCGAGATAGAAGAGGCTCGACGAGAGGCAGAAAGAAAACAAATAGAAGCAGAAGGACAACGTGAAGCACAAAGGATTATAAATGAAAGCCTTACAGACAGATATTTATACTATTTGTATATCCAAGCTCTAGAAACTAATCCCAATACAGTTTACGTACCAACAGAAGGCGGGGTAGCTCTATTTAAAAATATTGAATAAAAATATGCAAATAAAATCAGTAGCCAAAATATTGTTTTTAATTGTTCTAATTCCACTGATATTTATTAATAAAATATATGCAGTCCAACAATTATTCACATTGAAACTATTTACAGAGATCCAAAATCCTTCCAGTAAAGAGTTTAACCTAATTTTGGAAGCCGATTCTACTATATCAACTGAAAGGGCAAGGATTGAATGGAGTCTTCCGCCAAATCTAATTTCAGAAGAAGAATTAATTCAGGATGTTGATCTAAATAAAGGAAAAAACAGATATTATCTTAAGGTCAAACCTATTGCCAAAGTAAATGGTACTCTAAAAGTGAGTTTGGCAAGCTATGGTAGTGAAAAACGATATTTAAGTGCGCAACAAGCAAAAATAGTTACAAATTCTGACCGTGACCTTAGGCCTATTACAAATGAATATGAAAAACTAAAAAATATTACTTCCTTAAGAAATCTATTCAATATCCTAGTTCTTTTCACCTCTTTAATACTTATATTCCTAATACTCTTCCAGAAAATAAATGAAAAAATTAATCCCCAAAAAGCAACACCCAAAACTCCAAGAAATAGTAGGATTCTAAATGAATTTGTAAAATATAAAATGAAACAAAAGAAATGAAAAAGATCAATTGATATGTATAACTATAAAACAATCCTTTCTCCAAAATAAAATATAATGTAGATCAACTCGCAAAAATCTAGTCCTATTGACAAAAAAACAAATTGTGTTTTAAGACATAGAAATAAATTATTAATATTTAATAAAATAGTATTTTGCTAATAAATGATTATGAATTTCAGATGGAATATTAATAAAACAAAATTACGTCATTTTGAAGATCTTAAAGATCTAGATCCAATTATTCATAAACTGCTCTCGATTCTCGAAATCAAGGATTCTAAGGAAGCATATAATTTCTTAAATCCTTCAGAACAAACCCTTCAAGAACCGACTTTATTTATGAATTCAGGAAAAATAATAAATTATTTAAGAAAAGCTATTCAAAAAAAGAAGAAAATTTTTATTCACGGGGATTTCGATGTTGATGGAATTACGGCAACATCTATACTCTGGGACTTCCTATTTAATGAACTGGGTGCTGATGTTTTACCAATCATTCCAAACAGATTTGAGGAAGGATATGGTTTGAGTGAAAAAAGTATTGATAGAATTGTAAAACAGGATGGGGAAATTGTTATTACAGTAGATTGTGGTATTAAAGACATTGAGCTAATAAAGAACTACCCTGCAATTGATTTTATTATCACTGATCATCATACATATCCTAAAACTAAAAGTGGTAAGAAAAAAAGCTTAAAAGCCGACAATTTAATAGGAGTATTCCATCCCCAACACCCCAAAAGTAAGTTAAATTTTACACAAATTTCAGGTACTACTGTTGCTTGGAAATTAATTTGTGTATTAAATGAAAAAATAAATAATAATGAATTTTCTCCCAATATATATTTACCATATGTAGCAATGGCTACTATAGCTGATATAATGCCATTAAAAGATGAAAATAGATACTTGGTCAAAAGAGGTCTAGAAAAAATGAACACCTCTACTCCACTCGCAATAAACTCCTTAATGCAAATTTCTGGCATAGAAAATTCGGAGATAAATTCTTATCATATCGGATATATAATTGGTCCCAGACTTAATGCTGCTGGTCGTTTAGAAGACGCGACTGAATCTGTTAGACTTCTATGTACAAAAAACAAAAACAAATCAAAAAAAATTGCAAGCCATCTAGACAATCTAAACAAAAAAAGACAGGAACTTACCTCAAAATATCTTGAAAAAGCACAATCACAAATAGAAAAAAGCAAGGAAGATTTCTTATTTTTTATACATGGTGTTGACTGGCCAGAAGGAATACTTGGACTTATCGCTGGGAGGATACAAGAAAAGTATAGTAAACCTACTCTAGTTTCCTCATTGAATTCAAAGAAAAATATAATTAAAGGTTCAGCAAGAAGTATAAAAAGCTACAATGTTACTGATGCCATTAAAAATTTTGAAAATCTCTTGGTCAAATTTGGAGGTCATGCACAAGCAGCCGGTTTTTCTCTTTTGCCTTCTAACTTAGACAAGTTCAAAAAAAGTATTATTGAACATGCAAATACCAACATCTCGCAAGAAGAACTGATTCCAATAATTAACATTGCAGAGAAAGTTCAACTCAACGATGTAAATTTCAACTTTATTAAAACTATCCAAAAGTTAGCTCCTTTTGGATTCGGTAATCCCCGACCATTATTTCTTATAGAAAATCTCAGAATTATTTCAAAAAAAAATGTCGGTAGAAATCAATCTCACATACAGCTACTACTATCAAATAAGGGAAAACAAGTTAAATCTATTGGTTTTAGATTAGCAGATGATTTTAAAAAAACGCATATAGATGATCGTATTGATGTAGTTTGCAATCCTACTATAAATGAGTGGAAAGGTTTTAAAAATGTACAGCTTGAAATTAAAGATTTTCGAATCTCAAAAAAATAACCTTGTAAATTTATTGATTCAATAGACCATATTATACCGCTCTCAAATCAGAATACTCTCCTCTTTTTCGACTACTGCGCGGTGAACCCGATTATTCCTCACTTCAGTCTGTCAACCTTTCTGCCGGCAAGAAGTCGAACTTTTGATTTTGAGGTGGCACAAAAGCATCCCTAAGATTTAACTTACATGATATTATTAGAAATATGGACGTTTTAATTTGCGATCAGTAAAACATAGTTGTTGGACAAATTCCTTTATGATTAGTATATTATGGTATTATCACCAGACGAGTATCTATATTATCTAAGAATATACAAATGGAGAAATTACTAAATAAACTTCAAGAAAACATCTTCAATTCTTTTATCATTTTTTTAATTCTACTTAATGTTTTACCTTTTATTGCTCCAATTGCTGCTTTTTTGGAATTACATTTTATTTCTAAATCAATCTATACTATATTTTCCTTCACATGCCATCAGTTTCACTGGAGAAGTCTGCATATTTTTGACTACCAAGTAGCATGGTGCACTAGAGATACTTTTATCTGGCTTGGATTTTTACTAACTTCACTGGTAATGAAATTTAAATTAGTAAAACAAGGGTTGCCTTGGTATTGGATAGTTCCGTTCACTATTCCCATAGCTTTAGACGGAGGAATTCAAACTATTGCAACACTTGTTGGATTTCAATCAAATGAACAGTTTTATCTGGCCACAAATTTCACACGAATGATCACAGGAAGTATTTTTGGTATTGGTTTAGGGATGATCATTTCTTCATTCCTTCATGAAGAACAAGAAGTAATAAGAGAAACGTTAAAACCTGACAGCAAATCATATACAGAAATATTAGAACAAAAGAAACAATCCAAAGAAATAGATTATAAAAAGCTCCTTATAAATATAAGCTCCATATTTGCTGTACTTCTATTTTTATATACCTTCTTAATTCTAATTTGGAGACTAACCTCTCCTAAGTATCCTCCCAAAGGATTTTTTGATCATAAAGTTCGTAATGCACCGAATGTACAAGAATGGGTATATGAAAGGAATTCACACGGAGATAAATAAATAAAATTTCTTCCCGAAAACCGACTCATAAAAATCAAATTAATGTTAAAATAAATTTAATTCATAAACTCACGATCAACCCTAAATTTTCTTTAGGAAATTTAATTCATAAAATATAAAATTCTATGAAGTCACAACTTATACTCAAATTAGGGAACCTTGAGCACAAGATAAAATTTAATAAAATAAATTCAAACAATAAATATTATGTATTACTTGAAATTATTAGGAGAAGTCTTCTTCCATTAAAAATTCTTTTAGTAATCATATATATTACTCTTCTCTTCCACTCCGTCTTTTTCACTGGTGTAGGGCAAAATATTCTTGGCAATCCTTTTTATAACTCTATTGCCTGGACTATTCTATTTCTTATTTTCATGTTTATACTGCAAATAATAAAGATACTGATTAACCCAAAAAATATTATTCAAATTTTTGAATTTGATACAGCATTAATGCTTTTTGTTTCCATTACAACCTTAATAAATCTACTCCCTTTTTTTGCAAATCAACTTGGTATTCAGAATGATCTTCAGAATAATTTAACCGTCAATGGGATACTGAATTTCTCTACTTTCTCCGGTCTGAGTTTAATAATCTTACTATTTTCAATGTATTTCATAGTTACTAATATTCAAAAACTGAAAAAAAACTACCTGCTTATTCTTATCTCAAATCTTGTAACATTCAGTGTTTTTCTAGATCTAAGTAACTTACTTAATTCTCTTAAATACTTAGTAATATACTCATTATTATTATTAGCTTTCGTATGTCGTAACCTCCTACCAAAAAAAATTACAAAAATTTACTTTGTATCATTATTGCTGATCTCTTTTTATATTCTTACAAAGATTCCTGCATCAAAACTAGTTTCTCAATATAATATTTTCGCTAGTTTAATATTCTTTGTTCCTATATTGATTTCAAATCTTATTGGCTATAAAAAGTCTGTCTATCGGTTTAATATTTTATTAACTCTTTGGTTTTTGTTAATCAATATTAAATCTGTAGGGAATATTTTGTACATTCTCTTCCCCTTCCTAATATCTCTTTTCGCAACTTTAGTATTTTTAACAATATCACAAAAAAAGAAAGTAAAATCCCTTGTTCAAAAATTTAGAAAGTTGTTTGAAAAAGACAGAACCCTAGTACTATCCACATTTGATATAGCCTATATCTTAGTTTCTATATTAACAATTATTTTAGTCATATTTCTCGGGATTTCAATTCTAAAAAACTCAAACAATGTCATAGAATTATTCGAGTACTTTATACTTGATATTAACCGGATATTCGCTACCAATAAAAACGCTTTGTATTGGCTGTTCGGATTATCCTTCATTGAAATACCACAAACATTATTCACATTAATTTTTGCTAATTATGGAATTATTGGTTTATGGAGCTTTATATTATTAAATACTTATGTAATCTCAAAATCTATTACATTACTGAAAAATATAAAAGTCAATTCTGTAAAATATTTCTCATTGATTCTAACGTTAATCTCTTTTTCAACATTAATTATCTATGGAATACTTGTAAAGTGGAATAGTACTCTGTTTTTAAGCTGGTGGCTAATTATAGCCCTTCTTGCTCTATTTATTATCAAACAACGAAACAGTAGTCTTTCAAAAAATAACGAAGAAAAAATATTTAAACTAGAAAGATTTGGCGAAGTTATTTATTATATAAGCGAGGTATTGCGTTTTTCAATAATTGTCTACCTCGTATACTTACTAATAAATATAATTAGTAAAATAATATAAATAAATTGTAAGTCCAAAAGCCAAAGTCGGATATGAGTAAAAAAGTCCGTGTTGTAATAATTGTAGTATTTGCCCTTACAATAGGATTAGTGGCAACTGCCCTAGTTATAAGTAATAAATTAGTCTCACAGCCTGACGTATCAGAAGAAATAGAAGCCAGCTGTCCAGAATCTGGCCAATGTGAGTTTATTGACTGCAACTCTCAAAAAATTTATTCAGAGAATTGTCAATTCGAAATTACTGATGGGTTTTGTTGCAATAACTATACCAGCCCTACAGATAGATGTAATAAGAATGCATTCTGTTCTGGGGAAGAAATTGATGAAACAATATGTGAAGATACAGGAACAGTTTTCCATACCTGCGACAGATGCTCAATTGGTAAAAGTAGTAAAATTCGTGTCCTACAAGGTGAAGCAGGTTGCATTTATCAAGCAGAAATTTGCAAACCTGACACAAGATGTGGAGACTTACCAGAAGAAGGCGGAACCGAATTAAATCTCGATGATTGTGCTGATGATAGAGAAGTTGGAGAGGAATGGAAGGAATGCTGTATAGGAGACGACATAGGTAAAAGTAGAACTATTAAAAAAGAAGAAGACTGTTCTTTAGTTATCGTCCAGGATTGTACAGAAGATCCTGAATGTACTGAAGACGATTCGGATTCAACGAGTATGTTACCTACGCAAACCCAACAACAAGCAGTTGGCACCACTACAGAACCCGAAGCAACTGAAGAAGACGAAGCTCAGCAAGTTACCGGCACTTCAACCTTGGAACCAACTGAACAAGCAACTACTACACAAGATCCAAATCAGACTCAGGGTACAACAGTTGAGCCTGCCCAAGCGACACAAGCCCCTACCCAAGAATTGACTGCACAGCCAACAGAAGAACCAACTTCCACTATGTCACCTACTACAACATCGCCTGTTACTTCACCGACTGAAACTGAGAGTACACCGACAACTGTACCTTCAACCACTACAACCTCTATCACATCTTTACCTACGGATTCGAATTATCCATCAGAATCCGTTACCGAAGAAATGGAAAATTTGCCTACAACATCACTACCTTTCCAGGATAGTACGATTATCATATTAAGTATAATATTTACTCTAATTGGAATCTTAATCTTAAGAGATGAAGATCTACAGATACAGTTGGAAACCTTAGCTATTAGTTTGAGGTATAGTTTAAATAAAAATACAACCAAATTACAAAAACACAGAGAAAGAAAAATTTATGAAAAGAAGTTTAAAAACAGAAAGACTCAAGATTAATAACTATTGTTGTTCATCATAATATTGCTCCACCTCTTCTCTGACTACTTGGACAAGTCCGGTTTTTGCAACTAAGTCACTTATTATGGGAAGACTTTCGATTCGTTTTAAAAACCTACTGATAAAGAAAAAAATAATAGCAATTCCGATAGTAGCACCAAGTATTTGCGCTATTCCCCCTAAAAAACTCCGTACAAGGTACCTTCTTGTTGATAGTCTCATATTGATACCTTCTAAAGTCTTTTGAAGGGATTCGAAATCAAATTTTTCTATATTTTTTTTTAATTTTTTTTCTGATTTATCTTTAGAAGTTTTATTCCCATTTACTTTTTTCTGTACTTTTTTCTTATTTTTTGCCATATTTTAAAAAATAGAAAATTTATTTTGACTTCTTTTTATTTATCTTTGGAGATTTAAAAAATACTTGTTCAAATCCTAATTTGATCGTGATTATAATAGGAGATATCAATAAGGTTAAAAACAATGTTGCTATTGTAAGTAGAATCTCTACAGTAAACTCGGAAATAAAACTAAAAGGCAATATAACAACAGAACATAGAAGAAATACCTTAATAATACTGAAGTACATTGTTTCCATATAATCAGCAAATTCCTTGCTTAAGCTCAGAATTTTCCCATCCTCTTTTTTAATCACTACTTCATAAACATAATAAACATAAATAAGAGCAATAAGGAATAAATTTAAAGCGGTAACATTAAAGGTAAATTCTGTTACAAACCATCCCGAAAATTTGAATAAACTCATCAATGCAAAATATACAATTGCAATATAATAAAAAGTACTAATATTGACTAAGCTCAGGAAGACAATTTTCCAATCGTCTAAAACCCTTCTGCTTAATATATATACTGAACCTGCTATTAGTATATTTAACAAAACTAGATAAAAAACAGCAGAATAAGGCTCGAATATAAATTCAGGATTTACAATTTCTTCCTGCAAGTCAAGATTTTCTTTTTCAGCCCGATCTCTCAATTTTTGCACCTGCTCTTCTTGATTCACATCCATATAAAGCGAATATTCAACGTTTCCCATACCACTCTCCCGAGTTATTATGGAGCTAAAGGTAAAATCTTCCCTTATGCTATCAAGTAAATCTCCAGATGCTGCAGAAACTGTAAATCTTACTGATTGTTTTATATCAGGACCAATATTTAAATTGTTGAAGTAAATAAAAGCTGTTAAAAGAATTGCAATTACAATCAAAACTATTCCCTTGACTTTATAATTTTTTAAACTAAAGAGTCTTTTAATCATCTTGTACATAATAATAACTTGAAATTATTCTTGTTTTATTACCAAAGGTATAACAGCTTTCATACTGACCTCTAGGGTGTAAATAAGTAAACACATCATTACAACAAAACCTCTAAATGGCGCCAACAATACATCATCTATTCCAAAAATCACAAATAAAATGCTTATAGTGAAAGTCATTATAAGAAAAGTCCAGAATTTGTGTTTAATGTTTTTATAAATATCATTAATTTTCTGGTTAGTAAGATTTTGAATAAATAAAGTTTTATACAACAATATTGATACAACTAAAGAACCTAAATATCCTAATAGCAATCCAACATCTAGTCCCAAATCAAAATTTACAGACATGACCTGTGTTAAAGCCCAGAATACAAGTGCTTGACTTGTCAGCAATAAGGAAAGAACAATTCCTTGCTTTTTGAATAAAATAAAAGCTGTAATTGCGAATAAAACAAAACTGATGGGAATCGCTAATTTAACCAATTCTATAGTATTACTTTCGAACCTAGGACTTAAATTCATTATATTTACAATTTGAATCGTAGTATCAATTGCTTCTGTCTTTATTATGCTTTCAAGTGCTTTGATATGTTCACGATTTTGCGAATCCCGAACTGTAAATAAAATATATGATTGTCCAGCATAGCTCTCACTTCTTGGTGTTATTGGAGCAGCCTGAAAACCAACAGGAATATTATTTTGAACTAAAGTAATTCCTGGAATCTTCCTTTCGGCGTTCATTGAGACCTCAGCAGCCTGCATAACTTTCTCGGTATTAGCATTTCCAAAATCTAATCGAACTACATAATAACTTGATTTTACATTCGAATTTGAATATAAAAACTTACTTACCCTAACCACATCATCAATGCTTAATGTCTCGCTCTGCTGCTTTCCTTCTAATTGGTTAAATCCAGAATCAGCAGCTTCTTCAGCTTCGGGCTTCTCATAATTTGGATTATCCTCAAATATTAAAACTTCACCTCTTCTGGATATCATGTCCAGTATTTCTATTCCGCTTTCATTCTCATAATAATATACTTCCAGGAAGTATTTCCCATCCTTTTTTACCTTCTGCAAACTCATGTCCCCCATCCCTATACTCTTTATTCTTTGTTTAATTATATCTACATTTCTATTATAAATCTCTTCTTTTTCTTCTTGAGGCTTGTCAGAATTATTTAATTCTATAAACTCAAATTTAATCAAATTCCTTTTGTCAAAATCATTGGTATTTAGAAAATGAAAATTAGGCAAACATTTAGATTTTAATACTTCTCCAGTCTCTTCATCTTCACTGGATTGAAGACAAATATCACTGAAATCTAAACCGCTGTTCTCAAGTTTATAACCAAATAGGGTTACATCCAAACTCGGAATAACAATCAATACAGCTAAAACTAAAACTATTATATTTATAATAAAAACAATAGGCGAAAATTTCATAAGTATTTTCTAATTAAAATCAATAATACAAAAATATTAAAAATAGTACTTAATCCTAGTTACACTCAGAATTATTTGCCTTCGTTTCGTAAAACTGAACTTTGGCAACTTGTATGAAAAATGCAAATCCCAATTTATGGGGTTTTCAGTTTCCTTTACAATAAACTCAAAGCATAATCAAATTTTGCTTTGAGATCAATACTATTTTTTCTGATTATACCTCAAAATCAACTTTTACATAAGAGTCCATTCATATACTGTCTTGAATCGCTCTTCTAGACTACACATTCCTTCTAATTGAATATTCTTTACTCTCGTATTTACTATATAAGAATAACTCGGATGATATAGAAATACTACTGGAACCTCTTGAGCTATTATATCTTGAAATTCAGTATAAACTTCCTTTCTTTTGTCTAAATCAATAAAAGACCTTCCATCTTCAAGAAGTATATCTACCTTAGGTACTCGAACAACCTCTTGTTCAATAATCTCAGTATCCATAGCCTCTGACCTATAGCCAGAAATATTTAATCCTGTACTTCCCTCGCTTTTATCTTCACCAAAAAACTCTGTCTGGCTACTATGAAAAAGCTCATATCTATCTGGATCTATCCATGTGGTTTGCCCATATAGTAATGCATCAAAACGCCTTGGTAAAATATATGCATCATTTACTGTTTGAATTGTTTCTGGCTTCAAGAAAACTTCAATACCAATATTCCCAAGATTTTCCTTGATAATATCTGCGACCTTATTTCTATCAACATTATTAGTATAAACAAGTTCAAAACTAAAAACCTGACCATCTTTTTCTCGTATACCAGTCCGTTCATTCAATTTCCACCCTTCCTTTTCTAGCAATTCCTGCGCATATTCAGGATTAAATTTAGTTCGATCAGCATCTTCGTTATATGCAAAAGAATTCTTGGGTATTGCTCCGACTGCCTCCTCACCTTGATCCGCAATACTTCTGATGATTTCTTTCTTGTTAATTGCACTCGCAATTGCCCTTCTTACATTTATATTCTTGAAAAATGGTGTCGTAGAATTATCAGAAAAATTGAAATACAAAGCCCAATATTGGTTGTACAAAGTATTGCTTTTAATTACTTTATAATTATTAAGCTTTTCTGCTTTTTTGATCGTTTCTGAGCTTAATCCTGAAATCGCATGAATTTGACTAGATTGAAGTTGTTTGTATGCACTTAGCTCATTAGGAAAAAGTTTAAAAATTATCTTTTTTATTTTTGGCTTGCTTAAATAATAATTCTCATTCCTAATTAAAGTTATTGTATGTTCTTTTTCATTTTGAGAAATATTTTGATAGGGTCCTGTTCCAATAGGAGATAAATTTATTTTTGGTTTCGACGTTAAAATTGAATTTTCATCTAGCTCATCTGTATATGCAGAAGGTAGTATTTTAAAACTTATGGTTTCAAAATAATATGGAATAGGTAATACTGCATCTTTTGATTTCAACATAAATTCAAAAGTATAATCATCTATGATTTTAATATCATCAAACTGGTTTGTTAAAACGTTTGAGAAATTACTTGCAGTATCTGGATTTTTGTTTAATGTTCGTAAAAGATAAAAAGTGCTTTTTACATCTTCTGTTGTTAAAGTTTCACCATCATGCCATTTAACTCCTTTTTTTAACTTAAATCTATAATGATTACCCGGTTTAATAGCTCCAAAAGATTCAATTAATACCTCCTCTACTTTTCCATCTTGTGTAACTTTTACCAAACTTTCATAAACCAAGTTTGAGATGTCTTTTTCAAGCTGAATGGGAGATGGAACTAGTGGATTTATTCGAGATAGGCCTAATAATTGACCTTCATCGTCTACACCTACTATAGTACCTTCAATGTATTTCTCATTCGATAAAGGAATAAAAGCCTGAGTATTATAAAAAAACAAAGAAAAAATACAGAAATATACCAGAAAACCTAATATGAAGTGACTAAATGGTCTTAGAGAAATATATAGATTCCTGAACGAATTTAATGCTGATTCTTTGCCCAAAAACAATATATTGGGATAATCCCAGATTAATTCTCTAAATCTATATAGAATAGTTTCAAATATACGCTGAATCATTTATCTGTATAAAACAAATTCTAATTACTTATTGAGTAACATTATTGCAATTGCAATTGCTACCCAAAAAACTGTAAACGCAATGGTTGCATTATGCAAGAATAATTCAGCACCACGCTTAGTTCTTTTTACCTCATCGGCAAATCCTCCTCCAAATAAAATCCCTGTATCTCCTTCCTTAGGTTGAAGTACGATGATTAAAATCAAAATAGCAGAAATTACAATTTCAACTATCATTAGTGTTTTTACAATATCCATGCTTTGCTATGATTAAAAATAAACTTAAATAGTTAGAATTTACTCATCTGCCCATAAGCCACTGAGTTATAGATGTTAACAACATGGAAAAAAATCCCGCAAATACTATAACCCATGTCTGTGTAAGTTCTAAACCTCTTAAAAAGGACAAACCCATTATAGCCTCAGATCCAGTCACGTCTTCAAAATATAAGAACCCTACTAATATATATCTCATTACGAAAAAATATCCAATACATATTACCACTCCAAAAAATAGAAACGACCAAAAATTGACATTGATTTTAAAAAATTCGATCAAATTTGGCAAGAACATTATTACAGCAACGTAAATTGCACCGCTCACTATATACCCAACTAACCCATCCTGCACTGTAATGCCGGGTGCTAAAGTAACAGCCGTAAAAAATGTTAAAAAATTAATCCAAATTTGATAAACAGTATACATTGTCAATTGAGCAGTTTTAATTTAAGTTTATTGACTTGACTTTAATCAACCCCTACTATCTAGTTAAACACTGGATATTATATCACCTTAAATATATATCATAAATTGATTTAAGATAATGAATTTCAATTTATTTACAGCTGTATTTTGCAGAAGCAAGAATCGCATATGGTAATCTGGCAGGACTTGAACTAATAGAGTCGATACCACTTTCAATTAAAAATTTTAATGAGAGTGGATCAGCTGCTTGCTCGCCGCAAATGCTTATATGTATCTCTTCATTTACTTTCTTAGCTTTATCCACAATATCCTTAATAAATACTCCCAATCCCTTGATATCCAAAGTTGCAAATGGATCATTTTTGAAAATACCCTGCGATATATAATTTGACATAAAAGTCTCGGAATCATCGCGAGAAATTCCAAAAAGTGTTTGAGTTAAATCGTTAGTTCCAAAACTAATAAAATCCACCAATGGAGCAATGTCTTTAATTAACAAACCTGCTCTAGGCGTTTCTATCATAGAACCTATTTTGTATTTAATATTTTGCCAATTTTCATTTTTATTAATTTCTTCTTTAATTATTGATTTAAACAAGAAAATTTCTTCTGGATCTACAATAAGTGGAATTTCTAAAATAATTTCTATCTTTTTTCCCTGCTTTTCTAATTTTTCCAATGCTTTAAAAATTGCTTGAGTTTGAATTGATATTAAATCAGGATTTAAAACTAAAAACCGTGCACCTCGATAACCCAACATTGGATTTGTTTCACAGAATTTCCCTTCAACTACACAATTTTTTTCTGTAAACTCGTGTAATGGAGCATCAAGGTATCTTACAACAACCTTGTTTCCTGATTGAGACTTGAATAATTTATAGAAATCATTTGTATGTTTTTTAATAAATCTTCTAGTAAGTTCCTGATCTGAATTATTATCGAAAAGTATTTTCCGTATTATCTTTCTTCCCTCCTTACCAATAAACATATGTTCTGTTCTACAAAGTCCAATACCATTTATGTGAAAACCTTGGGCCTGTTTCGAATCATCAAGTGTATCAGCATTAGCTAATATTTCAAATTCCAGACTTTTTGTAGCAATGAGAAGTAACTCATCGAAATATTTGGAAGTCTTAGCTGATACAATTTCCTGTTTGCCTTTATAAATTCTGCCTCTATTTGCATCCAAAGTTACAGTTCTGCCTATATATTCCGAATCTAATATGTTACTACAGCCTAGAATACAAGGTATTCCCAAACCCTTTGCAATAACCGCTGCATGTGATGTAGGCCCTGATTGTGTTAAGACCAATCCATCAGTCTTATGAAAATAAGCTAAATCTTCTTGGAAAACTTCGGACAAAACCCATATACTACTTTTATTTTGTAAAAAATTATCTTCCAAATCTTTTCGTTTACTGACTAACTCCCCAACTACTCCTCCGTATGTAACTGGGTTTCCCTCAGCTATAGAAATAGTTGTTTTTTTCTTTTTTACGGTCGAAGCTAACCATTCATGAATAAAATCAAGAGGTATTTTTTGAAATAATTCATCTTTTTCAATAATTCCTGATTTATATAATTCATTTAAGACTTGAGGGAAAACTGAAGCTTCCAATTTTGCTTCCTTGCTGAATTCGATAATATATTTCTTATTCTCTTTATCGTAAGAAATAATACATTCAACAACAAACTTATATTTCTTTTCAAGATCTTTTAAATTCTTTTTTAACTCTTTCTTAATTTTATTAGGCAACTCTGAATATTCAAGAACAGAAAAGTCGTTTAGCGAGTAAAGATAACCAAATATTTCATTCTCCCCATTATTAGGATTTCTTGAATATATTGAACCAATAAAATCAAATTGCTTGCTCATTATTTTTTCAGATAAAATAACACAGTTTGCTGTATTATATATATAGTTTTAAAAAAACAAAATATTTTATATGTTTATATCATAATTATCTCAAACAAAATGGTATCAGAAAAAATACTATTAAAACATGGATATATTGAATTCATAGACAAAAATGGATTGACTCCTAAATCTCAAAAGGCAAAAGACAAGATTAAACTTCTAGAACATAATTTTCAGGATCTATTAAATCCGTTATCAATAAAAATTGTTACAAATCCTGCAACAATAGTAAGTAAAAGTCAATTTTCCAACCTTAAGAATATAATTAAAAGAACTTGGGAAAACGCTAAATCCATAGGATACCCCTTTGTTGAGGAGTTATTTATGAGAACAAGTTTTTTTAATAGCAGCACCGCTTTTAGTATGCCGCTGAAGCAAATTCCTTACTCTACCCCACAAAAAATGGCTAAAATTATCTATAAACAAATTCAAAAATTTGGTTATCCTGATCAGATTATTCTGCATCCAAGACTCTCGCTTACTAACTTAAAAAAATGCATGATTGCCGCCCGATTTAAACTTAAAGCTTCTACGCTAGAAGCAGAGATCGGACACAAAGGAATAAGGGATATAAATCAACTTCATAAAGGCAAAATACATCTTTCAGCGACCTTAGATAGTGAATTTGAACTAAAAATTGAGAAAGGTGTTCCAACCGATAAAGAAATAGAACAATACAAAAAAATTATACTTGCGGGAAAAATCTTCCTTCCTTTTGCTGAAGAAATGATTATTGATGAAACTGCAAAACATAAAGAAATAGTTTACGAATTTAGAGTTCAGCCTTATAATGAATGGCTTTATATGATTTTTAATGATATTGAATATACATAAACTATTTTCAGCTTTTGCTTTAAGGACTGGGAAATTTCCAGCAAAACTACTAAAATATCTTCAGTATGAAATCAAACCAAAAATTTGAAAATCCTTTTGGAAATATATTTGAGAAAGCATATGCTCAAGATGCAGATCTTATTGTCTCCCCAACTTTACCGGTTGATCCCAATCTACAAGGTCCTCTATTTGGTACTGGTCCAGACATCACAGGCACACCAACCACACCCTCATCTGGACTTGCGACAATTAAATTGACTTCTGATGAGGCAAGTGATCTGCAAATGAATGACAGTTTTACATTAAAAGTTGAAATACTCTCCAACGATTTAAACATATCTGGCTTTGGAGTTACTATTGTATTCAATCCCAATAAATTGGAGATACTCAACACAAAATACTTAGATACATACTTCACAAATAATAATGAAATAAATGCAGATGAATTCAATGGGACTATTTCTATCAAAGGTGATGCTTTAGAAGATGCCATTACTATAAATAGAGCAATTGCAGAAATAGAATTTGCAGTAAGATCAGAAGGTTTAATTGATATCAATGTAGATGAAGATTCCGAAGCAACATTTCTGAATTCAGAGACTGGAGAAAATATACCTTTAAATTTTTTAAACTTTGAAACGCAGGTGGGAGTTTCAGAAGTTACGAGCACAAGTACTACAATGATCTCCCCTACCCAAACAACAACTAGCACTTATAAAGTTATACCTAAAAGTGATATTGAATCAATTTCAGAAATCTGGCCTTTGTTTGTTGGAGGCCTTGTTCTAGTTATTGGTTTATGGATGAAGAAAGCATCCCAGAAAGATGAAGATATATTTTAATCCTCAATAAATCTTTTACATAAGATAAATGCCTCTAAGCACTCATACCGACAAAACTTATGTTATGGGAACTCAAATAGAAATAAAAATTGTGAGTTCCGCCTCAAAAATCAATATTGACAATATATTACAAGATTCTATTAATATATTTCATCAAATTTCAACTCGATATTCTCGATTTACAGATTCTAGCGAACTCTCAATTGTTAATAAATCTCAAGGCAAATTAATCTACATATCTCCAGAGTTGTTTCAACTTATCAAAGTCAGTTTGAAATTATATGAGGATACCAAAGGAGTATTTGATCCTACAATAATCGACTTTCTTGAAGCTTATGGATACAACAAAAAATATAATTTCGATAAACTAAACTCCAAAAATTTGAATAATGAAATTAAAAAGCTTGTATCTACAAGACCTTCTTTTAAAGAAATACAATTAAATGCAGCTGATAAAACAATAAAGCTTGCTCAAAATCAAAAGATTGACTTGGGAGGTATTGCAAAAGGTTATGCAATAAGGAAGGTTAAAAATTTATTATTGGATAACAACTTTCAAAATTTTACAATTTCTGCAGGTGGAGATGTGTATGCAAACGGATACAAAGATAACGGTAATAAATGGAAAGCCGCCTTATTTAATCCCCAAAAAAGTATTAATTCCCAAAAAACAGAGATTTATAAAGTTATAAACCTACATAATGAAGCTTTTGCAAGTTCAGGAAGCTGGGCGAGAAAAATAGGAAAATTTCATCATCTAATAAATCCTCAAATAGGCAAACCTGCAAAAATAAAGAAACCCGTATTTATCAAGGGAAAAGACCCTCTTTACGCAGATGCTTTAGCAACAATTTGTTATTTAGATGAAAAAATTGCTCAAAAGTTATTTAAAAAATATGACTGTGAAAAAATAAATGTATAAAAAGGACAGAGTTATCTATCCTTCTTATACTTAAAATCAAATTTATTCTGGTGTAAACTTCTTTGGTGCGTCAACTTCAGCTCTTACCCAATATCCAACAACTGGATATACCTTAAAATCATTTCCATATTCCACACCGTCTTTAAGTATTACATTGTAATACATCCCTCCCTCCCATTTACTTAAAGTATCTGCATTAATCATCTGTGAATTCATCATTCTCAATACATCGAAACCTTGATAGCTTGGTTTATTCTGATTGTAAATACTAATAAGATTCCAACCCGAATTTATTTGCACAGGAAGACTTCCTTCTACTTTCTTCCCTTTTAGAAATATTTCTGCAGAACTGTAATTCTTTACAAAATAACCTTCACCAGGTAATATTGCATAATCATCTCCAAATTCATGATCAACACCTGAATCTTCCTCCCTATTTGAATAGATCAAGAACTGTCCACTTCTATATGTAGCTAAATGAGTAGCTTCAGCACCCTGATCATTAATATTTTTAAGAAGTTCTGATGCCATTCTAATATTACTTGTATTTTCACCTTCCATAACCATTGGAATGGAAATGAGGTTCCAACCAAGCTTCAAGTCATATACTTGATTTTCAGCAACTTTATTAATATTAATTTGAATACCTTGACTTTCTTCATCAGTTAAATATTCTTCATCCTCATCCTTCATTCCATTTCCGTTTGTATCCCAGTAAAACTGAATAGGCCCTTCCTCCATAACTTCAATGGATTTAGTTCGTATGTTATTCCCCTGAACTAAATAAACTCCAGGCTCTACAGATTCAGAAGTCTCTGTTTCTTGGGCTTGTACTTTGGAAATAAAGATATTTTTAAAATTCAATTCCATCATCTCTCCTCCGTTATTACAATCCGGATGAACTACGCAATCTGCATAACCTCCCTCACAATCTGTATGTTCACCGCAATTAGAATAGATTTTCTGTACTGAATTGTTTGCACACCGTCCTCCTGCACCACAACCTGTAGCTGTATCTAAAGATGTTTCGCATACATCTACGCAATTTACTTCAGTTTCTATTCCCATACATGAATTATATTCATCACTCCCAACTGCCCCCTCACTTAAACATAGTTGGTGATTCCCGCCTGTTTGTCCCGTTCCATCCGGTTCAACTGCAACATCGGCACCTGGCCTTAATACACATTCACTTCCTCTACAATGATAATTAGAGCCGTGTGTTGCAGTACAATCTTCCCTTAACTCTTGTGGATAACTCATGTCTCTACATTCTCCAAGAACGGTGTTGGAAAGACAAGCTTTTCCACCATGTGGGACATCGCCATTATTACATGCTCTATTACCTGTATCTCCTTCGGGAGGTTCACTATCTGGATCTCTACTGCATGTTTCAGAATTCATATCCCTACAAGCCTCTGTACATGAGTTGTAATCCAATGCATAAAAGTCTTTATTAACACAATCCTCACCAACTAAACAATTACATGATAAAGTTTCATTTCCATTTCCGTCTCCATCAGTTCCAGAACCACCATCATCGTCTGTTGTTGTAAGTGGCTGGCAACTAACTCCCGAGCAAATCTCATTTGCTCCGCA
The DNA here is from genome assembly GCA_014729085.1 of Candidatus Dojkabacteria bacterium. GTDB lineage: Bacteria > Patescibacteriota > Dojkabacteria > B142 > WJKM01 > WJKM01. Next base: position 21,174 of record WJKM01000023.1, read on the forward strand.
ATCCTTAAGCTTAATTCTGCTTCCATTTTCACAAATATAAAGCTCTCCTGGAGGCCCATATTTATTGCACATTCTATCTCCATGTTTATAGTCTCCACAAGGATCTTGGCCGTCATCCTCCTCTTGTCCTACGGGTGGATCTCCAGCGCCAGCAGGCGGTTGCCCATCTGTTGGGTCTGGATCGTTTGAATATCTACAAGAACCGTCGTCTACTTCTGCTTCAGGATTATAATTAAGTGCTAATTCGTCAGTACATCCTCTTATTTGTTCTGGAGGAGTGCTTTCTTCTGGCGTTGGAGTATCAGTATCACCTCCTTCAATGATCTTGTTATGAACAAGTATATCTTCAGCAAAATAAGTATTATAAGGGGTCAAACCTACAAGATTAAACGTCTGGACTTTTTCTTCTCTATAAATAATAGACTCAATCTTCATCCATTTCCCATTAATATCATAGATCATGTCTTCTTCTTCGATCTTTTGAATTTCAAAATTCATCCCAGCTATATGATGATCATTTTGTGCATCTTGTGGACTAATTGCACCCCATCCAACATATCCATTTTGCTTCTTAATATAAACTGGATGTTCACTTGTCAATTTCAATTTTTTATTAATAATGTAATAATTCTCTCTGATAGGCTTTTCAATTTTTCTAACAAATGAAACCCCCATTACCTTATTTGTTATATCAAAACTCATAATACTTTCCCCTATTTGAATATCTTCAATATTCTTTGTCTTCCCATTAGATAAGCTAATTTTCGTCCCCTTCAAAAAACAACTTGTATTTCCTCCGCTCGAACCACCTGTTGATTGAGGTTGAGTTTCTTCTGGTGTAGACTCTGGTGTTGGCTCTTCTGTCTCTTCTGGTGTAGGAACAGTATCTTCGATACAGTTATTTCCAACTGGCCTCCAACCTTCTGGACATTCCATTCGAGCATATACTTTATCTAATAATTTCTGATTATTTGGATCAAACGCTTCTACATTATCTCCAATATACGCATCATCGACTGGTTGATCCTCGCTTGCTTTAAAAATAAGCTTCGCCTCATTAACTGATTTCCCTGTATCTGCAAAAAAACCGATAGTCTCATCATCAGAATCAGTTCCTTGAAATAATCCTGAATAATCATTTATATAAAGATGTTGTACATCAAAAGAATAACTACCGTTTGCTATAACACTTGAAATAAACTGAGATTTTGTACCATCCTCAGTTTCCCTTTTAAATAAAACTGTTCCGTCTGAAACTGCTTTTTTATTAGCATCAAATACACGTCCATATACAGGATCTGGAGAATTGATATCCTTTAGTATTGGATTTGTTGTGAAGTTATTATTCTCCCCTTCCTTATACTTAGCATCTTGAATTTCATATGTATAGGTTGTCTCCGGACTTAGGTCCCTAATGGTAACATGATGAGTAAACCTTTTCTGAGCTTTTTCAGAATTATACTCATATATTCCTACATCTTTTTCTTGTATATCTCTATCATCATAGTAAACAGTATTATTTACAGTAACCTTTCCTATTGTTGGTTTATCAGTAGTATAGAAAACAGTAGCACTTGTGTCTTTCAAATTGGTAACAATTATATTGTCGGCATTTACTTTTCCTCCCTTAATAATAATTACTAATATTAAAATTACTGTTGACACAATAAATGCTGCAAATGCGTAAAACAAACTCTTATTATTTTCTTTCATTAATCATTATTAATTAAGTAAAATATTGTTTATACTCTAATATAACAAATTTAAAATTAGTTTTTAATATAATTCCTCATGGCTTTTAAACCATAGATATTGTAAACTTTACTATTCATACTTATTATTTATTTAATAGAGATTATGTCAAAACACGGACTAGGAAAAGGGCTTTCTTCACTAATTCCTGATCAAACTTTAGAATCTATACAACAAGCGTACATTCCCGATCTTCCGATTTCCAAAATAATTCCTAATCAGTATCAACCCAGAATCGAAGTTGATCCCACAAAACTTGTTGAACTTGCAGATTCCATAAGAGAACACGGAGTCATTGAACCTTTGATCGTAACCCAAAATTCTCCTCAAGAATTTGAATTAATTGCTGGAGAAAGAAGATGGAGAGCAGCAAAGCTGGCAGGACTCAAAAAAATTCCCATAGTTGTAAAAGATGCTTCTCCCCAACAAATGCTTGAACTTGCAATTGTAGAAAATATTCAAAGAGAGGATTTAAACCCTTTAGAAGAAGCCATGGCTTTTGAACAGCTTGCAAACAAATTTGATATGACACATTCTGATATTGCAGCTAAAGTTGGTTATTCTCGACCAACAGTAGCGAATAAAATCCGTCTTCTTCAACTTCCCGAAGAAATAAAGAAAGGACTGCTATCTGGAGAAATTTCCGAAGGACATTCTAGAGCACTTCTTGGAATTAAAAATAACCAAGCCATGGAAGCTGCCTATCGAATCGTAATTAGAGACAATTTAAGTGTCAGGGCTACAGAAAAACTAGTACAGAAACTTAATCAAGGACGAAAGAAAAAGCCAAACAAAAGCCAAAAATTACCAAAAAAAATTCTGGAAATCGAAAAAAATATTGAAGAATTCCTAAATAGGAAAATAAAAGTTTCCTATACCAAGAATGGGGGGAAAATAACTATCCCCTTTAAAAACGAACAGGAATTGAAAAAAATATACAAAAAATTTAAAAAATAATTTTGGAAGATAAATTAAGTATTTTAGAAAAATTTCTATGCCCAGAGTAATTATTTCCGCAGGACACACAGATTCTGATCCCGGCTCTTCCGCTCTAGGTTTAAGAGAGGTTGATCTAACCCGGGCTATAGCTAGAAAATTAATTCCCTACCTTAGGGCAAATGGTGTAATTACACTTTCGGTGCCTCCAAACCTCGACCTTGCCAGACGAATCGACTGGATTAACGGAACAGGATATAGTGCAACTCTTAACGATATTTCAATTGAGATACATATAAATGATGGGAATAAATCTGGATTTGAGTTTTGGTATAAAGGAGATGGCGCAAACCGTTCTCAAGATCTTGCAGAAAAAGTTATGGGTTCTGTTACAGAGGAAACCGGACTTCCCAGCCAAGGTGTAAAAAGTGAACACGAACATGAATTTGGTTCTCTAGCTTTTATTAGTAACACCAATACTGTTTCGGTAATACTGGAATGTCTCTATATAGATAACGAAGAAGATAATAAAAAATTAAAAAATGAGAAAGAAATTGATAAAATAGCAAAAGGACTTTCCAAAGGTATACTTGATTATCTTGGAATAGAATTTAAAAATAAAAACATGACTCCTACCAAAAAGACAAAACGTACTTCTAATAGGCAAACGAGACGATCTCCAGTTCAGAATATGAATACAAATGCCCAACAGGTTCTAAGAAATTCACCTCCTAGAAATCAACAACAGTATTCACAATACCTAAACCAGAACAAAATGCAAAATCCGAGAGGTTATAAACCTGGCTCGAGTCAAATGTCTAGAGAACAAAGGCAACAAATGATCATCCAATGTTATCAAAGAATTCTTGGAAGAAACCCTAGTCCTAATGACTTAAACTACTTTTTGAATATTGGAATAACTCAGGATAAACTAATTCAAAGGATGATAAACTCCCAAGAACATTATGACATGGTGAAAACCAAAAATAAGTTTCTCTCTATGCGTAATGAGTACGAAAAGCAGAGATTAGAATTAATCCAATTAAGAGAGAAATCAAAAGATGATAAAGTGATTATAAATAAATTAACTGAACTTCTTAAACAAAAAAATGCGTATATAAATAGAGTCAAACACTCTCCTTCCATACCAAAAGCTTTAGAAAAATCTGAGAAAGGTGAAACTTCCAAAAAGAAGTATAAAGGAAGTTTTTTAGATAGAATGTTCCACTTTTTCAGCGATATTTTGGGATAAAAATAGTTTTTCCGATATTTTTAATGTATAATTAAATGCAATAAATTACTTAAATACTGTACTTATCCATTTATTTATATTGGTAGAAAGACTTATGTGGTTAATAAAATTCCAAAAAAAAGTATTAAAAATCTGGACTACAGTGATACGAATGTTTCAATATCCATTTATGGAAAATTTTATTATGGAGGAAAATTCTGAATTCAAAACCATAAATATACCCTTAGGGTTGATTTATTACTTCAAGTTTACCCATAGTTCCTTCCTACCAAACCTTTTGCGTTGCAATATCTAAGCAATCGTAATGGGTTTAAATAAACTACGTTATCTTGACGCATAAACAAAAAAGATTAACATGATAAACAGATAAGTATATGTTGCATTAGTATACTTGTTATTTTACAGATTATGGAAATATTACTGGTTCTTCTTACGTTTGTCGCGACACTTGGTTTACTCGGAACATACTTATACTTCCAAAAAACCAAGCAGATGGAACAGAAACTCAAGGATCCCAAGAGAATCGAACTTACTGAAAAGGAAGCTATTAATAAAGCTAGTTCGAAAGCAAAATCTTTATTAAATGAAGCTGAGAAAAAGGCAGAAAAGATTAAGGACAAAGCAAAAAAGTATTCAAACGAGATAATGAAATTAGCGGATGAGAAAGAGTCGAGATTAGACAAGAGAGAAAAAACTCTTCTTGAAAGATCAAAGACACTTGATGAAAGATACGATAAACTTGAACATCAGGAAAAAGATATCGAAAATACCAAAAACTCACTAAAAACAATGAGGACAACCTTGCAACAAAAGATTGAACAGGCAGCAAAAATGACTAAAGAGGAAGCAAAAAAACAACTAGAACAACAAGTCGAATCCGAACTTAAAGATTTTGTTGCAAAAAAAATTACTGAAGCTGAATACAAAATAGAAAAGGAAGCTGACGAAGTGGCTAAAGACCTCTTAATAGACGCAATGCAAAGAAGTGCAACAGATTTTGTTGCAGAGACAACTTCCACTACCTTTGAAATAGAGAAAGAAGAACTGAAAGGTAAAATTATTGGGAAAGATGGTAGGAATATCAGAACATTTGAAAGACTTACAGGGGTTGACATTATCGTAGACGAAGCCCCTAATCAAGTTACAGTTTCTTCATTCGATCCAATTCGAAGAGAAGTAGCAGCAATTGCCATTCAAAAGCTATTAGCGGATGGTCGTGTTCATCCGGGAACAATAGAAGAAACAATTCAAAAAATAAAAGAAGATATTGCAAGGGAGATAAAAAAGACTGGAGAAAAACTTGCATATGATACAGGATTCAATGATCTTCCAATTGAAATAATTAAGTTGCTTGGAAGGTTTAAATATAGATTCAGTTATGGTCAAAACTTAGTTAAACATACACTAGAGATGGTTAATATTGGTCAACAGTTGGCGCAGGAAATTGGTGCAGATGTCCAACTAACTAAAAAGGCTTGCCTTCTTCACGATATTGGGAAAGTACTTACCCATGAAATTGAAGGAAAACCTCATCATCATATTTCCGGGGATATTATTAGAAAGTATTTAAAGGATGAAAAACTAGCTAACGCAGTTGAAGCTCATCACGGAGATATAGAACCAAAAACTAGAGAAGCTTTATTAGTCAATATTGCTGATGCAATTTCTGGAACAAGGCCTGGTGCCAGAAGAGACAACTATGAAGACTATATCAAAAGAGTTAAGGCACTTGAAGATATTGGAAACAAAAATGAAGAAGTTAAACAAACCTTTGCAATTCATGCAGGAAGAGAAATTAGAGTTATTATTGATCCTAAAAAAGCAGATGATAAACAATCAAAAGTACTTGCATATAAAATTGCCCGTGAAATAGAAGACACCCAGGAATATCCTGGAACTGTAAAAGTAAATGTAATAAGAGAAATTAGATTTACTGAAGAAGCAAAATAAACATTTCAAACTAAAAAACAGATGGAGTTACTTCATCTGTTTTTTTCGTATAAAACCTTCCCCGTCTTCATAATGTTATGTAAAAATGTATCTCCTTCTTCTATAAGCAATTTATACTCTTTTTGTGTATATACAACTGGCTCAACTGCTGGAAGCCCTCCCTTAGTAATTTCCCTTACTTTATGCAATCTCTCCATAAAGTCCAGTTTTGTATCAACAATAATCAAAATATCTAATGTAGATAACTTTTTCTTTCCTCGAGCATAACCTCCAAAAAGCACAATTTTCTCAGGATCCATTTCCTGTATCAAAATATCTGTTACAGTTTCTATTCTTTTCTTGGGATCAATGGCTTCAGCATAATCGTATTTCCCTGTATCTACTACAACTTCAACATCTAACAATTCCCTAATAATTTTTAATAAATTCTGTGCCTGATCTAGACATTTTTGTGCATCTCCTTTTTTTATAAATTCATGTGGGGAAATAACTTTATCCGGAAGTATAAACGGATATCGTGCAGCATATGTGTATACCTCCAAATCTCTAAACACAAATTTTGTTTTTTTAAAACTTTTGTTTATGTTATTACAAAGTCCAATAAGTACAGAAAGTTTGTGAGTTCTTGGGGGCCACCATCCATTATTCATAAGCATGGATTTTAGTGCTTTTTCTACAGCCTGAGTTGACTGATAACATGCCCACTCATAATACTGATTGTTAAAAGATAACCTTGCCGCATCCATATCAAATCGCGACTGGTTAAACCAAATCTGGAATCTGGATAAAGCAATTTTTTTCCCTACTCTTTTTAAAGGGTAACGCATAGCTTAAGAGATAATAATTATAAATTTTCTCTCTTTATATCGATTAGTATATAATATAGAAAATTTAAATCAAAGATTACTTAAAATCTATTCTGATTTAAATTTTATTTAATTCTAATAAACAGTAATAATGAAAAAAAATAATAAATCCATAATTAGTATTATTCTTATTATCACAGCATTTTTATTCCTGTCCTTTAGCTCATTTGCCCAAGAAGAAGGAACCCTTGAGGAGGAGGAAAAAAATAAGGCTCCCATCGAGCATACTTATTTTCAAAGTGGAACAAATGTATTGATAGATCAAATTGTAAATGGGGAAGTTTTCGTCTCGGGGAAAAATGTAAAAATAGAAAAAAAATTAAATGAACATTTGTTTTTTATTGGAGGAACTCTACAAATTGAAGAAGAAGTAAGAGAATCAGCATTCCTAATCGGACAAAATATTATAATCAAAGATAAAATTGGTGGAGACTTATATGCTATTGGTTCAAATATTCAATCCGAAATAGAATTAGATGAAGATGCCTATATAATTGCAGAAAAAGTTCTGCTTAAAGGGAAAGTAGATGAAGAACTCTATATTAATGCAAAAGAAGTTTATATTGATGCAGAAAAATTCAGAGGAAATGTATTTATTAATGCAGAATTAATAAAAATTAATCCTGAAACAAGATTCTCAGGAGAAAAAATTGTAATTAACAATAAAGAATATGAAGATTTAGCTCAATTTCATAGTGAAGAATTACCAATAGACTTATCGCTTTCTACTTCCACAACACCAGTAAAACGCATAAAATCAGTCTTTAATATATATGGACTTTTATTCTTATTTGCTTTGCTAATTGGTAATTCATTGGCAACTATGCTGATATTTAAATTGTTTCCAATTAAATCAACAAAAATTGTCAATAATCTATCTCTGGAAAGCACCAACATATTCACAAATCTGAAAATTGGATTCGTCTCCGTTCTTGCGGGATTAATATTATTGCCAATACTTATGGTATCAATTATTGGCTGGCCAATCTTATCTGTAATACTTCCAGCAACTGCTTTAGCTGTTGGTTTAGCCAAACTATATTTAATCTACAAGATTGGAAATTTGATTATTCAATTAGTTCAACCTGAAATAAAAAATATTTTTATTACAAGCTTGGTTGGTGGCCTTGTTACAACTGTAGTCCTAATGATAGTATCAACCATTCCTGTAATTGGAAAACCGATCGCAATTATTATTATTTCAGTAATATCTTTATGGAGTATAGGTGGTGTTATACGTGTAAAATATGAAGCTCTTAATACATCAAGAAAAAAGAAATGAAAAATATTAGTATAAAGAAAATAATCAAAAATGATTTTGTGGTCATGCTATTTGTCTCCTTTTTAACAGCTCTATTTTGTATTCTATATATTTGGTTAATCGGGATTCCCATGACATCTGCATAAATCAAAGGATAGCTCTCTTCTTTACGAATTATACTGTTCACTATTATAATGCATACTTTTAGTGTATAATTGGAATGTCGGTTGAGAAAACGAGAAGACGGGAAATTTTAAGAGTGGTTTAGATTAAACTTTTTTAAAACATTCTTACAGATTTCCTCAGACTCGTATAACCTCATCACGACAAAATATTTTATTTTGTCAATTTATATACATATGCAAAAATTTGAAAAAACCTTCTCCCTAAATGGAGAGGATATTACCATTACCATGGGTAACTTTGGTTTTAGAGCGGATTCGGCTGTAATGGTTCAAAAAGGAGAAACAGTTGTTATGGTTTTCGTTACTGTTGACTCAAAAGAGTCGGATCTCGACTACTTTCCCCTAAGTGTAAATTATATGGAAAAATTTTACGCCGGCGGTGTTATTAGTGGTTCAAGATTTATCAAAAGAGAAAAAAGACCCTCTGACGATGCAATTATTAAAGGAAGAGTTATAGACAGAGCCATGAGGCCTCTTTTTCCCGATGGATTCAAAAGATCAGTAAGCATCGTAATCAATGTTATGGCTTATGACGAAAAAAATGATCCAGCAATACTTGGGGCAAACGCAGCTTCCCTTGCAGTTCACTTATCTTCAATCCCATTTGATGGACCTGTTTCATCTGTAAAAATTGGAACTGATGAAAATGGAGAACTAATAGTTGATCCAGACGAAACGATGATGAAAGACTCACAACTTAATGCAGTCATTTCAAGCACAAAAGACACTATTACCCAACTTGAAATTGAAGGCGACGAGATTCCTGAAGAAAAAATGGCCTCAGCTTTTGAAGTAGCTTTTGAAAAGGCTCAGGAATGGAATGACATCATGGAAGAGATACAAAAGGAAAAAGGAAAGGAAAAACTTGAATATAATGAAAATAAAGTAGATGAGGAACTGGTAAAGAAATATAAAAAAGAATATAAAAAGGAAATTGAAAAAGCTCTCTTTGATGATAAAAATAGAAACGATATGCTTGATGAAATCCATAATAAAGCCATTGAAGAAAAAGACGAGGATGTAAGTAATTCAGATATTATAAACGCTTTCCAATATATTGAAAAAAGCATTACTAGAGAATATCTGTTAGAAGGTAAACGCTTAAGTGGAAGAGATTTTGATGAAATACGAGAAATTCAAATTGAAAGTCCTTTTCTTCCCCGAGTACATGGGTCAGCAATGTTTAGAAGAGGAAAAACCCAAGCACTTTCAATCACTACCCTTGGTTCTATGAGACTTGCGCAAATGAGCGAAAGTTATGAAGGTGAATCTGAAAAACGTTACATGCATCATTATGTAGGACCTAATTATTCGTATGGTGATGCTGGAAGATTTAGTTTTTATGCAGGAAATCGTGAAATTGGGCATGGAGCTTTAGCTGAAAAAGCTGTGAAAAAAGTTTTACCTTCTGAAGAAGAATTTCCCTATGCAATTAGAGTAGTCTCTGAAATTCTAAGTCAAAACGGATCTACTTCTATGGCCGCAACATGTGGCTCATGCCTAGCTCTTATGGATGCAGGAGTTCCAATAAAAACTCCAGTAGCAGGAATATCAATTGGATTAATTACGAAAGACAAAGAACAAAAGAAGTATCAACTTCTTACCGATGTACAGGATGTAGAAGATTTTTTTGGAGATATGGACTTTAAAGTTTGTGGAACAAAGGATGGTATCTCAGCTATTCAAATGGATACGAAGCTAAAAGGTGTAAAACTTGAAATCCTTCAAGAAGCCCTTAAACCTGCTAAGTCTGCAAGACTAAAAATCCTAGATATTTATAAAGAGGTATTACCTGAACCACGTTCCGAGCTTAAAGAATATGCCCCAAGATGTAAAGTAATTACTATCAATAAGGAGAAGATAGGCGATCTTATCGGACCAGGCGGAAAGACAATTAAGGCAATTCTTGAAAGTGTAGATAATAAAGTAGAAATAAACATTGAAGATGATGGACAAGTAACTTTAACAGCCGTCGATCAAGGCGCTATGAAACAAGCAGAAGAAAAAATTAATGAGATAGTAGCTGAACCAGAGATTGGAAAAATTTATGAAGGTGAAGTGGATAAAATTACTTCATTTGGCGCATTTGTAGATGTGTCCCCTGCAATATCAGGTCTTGTTCATATTTCTGAAATTACAGACGGATATGTCAAAGATGTATCGAAACATCTAAAAGTTGGCCAAAAGGTTAAAGTTAAGTTGATTGATATTGATAATGAAGGTAGACTAAAGTTATCAATGAAAGAGGCAAATAAAAAAAAGAAATAAGATGAAATATAGACGTTTTTCAATTTAGTCTAGACTGTTATACAACACATGAAAGTATAATGGGCAATTTATATTATATTAGACCTTTTTATTAAAGGCTCTATATTCTTTATTCTTTAAATGACACTACTCAACAACTTTTTTCGCAAATTAAAAAGGATCTTTATTAGTGAACAAAAAGATATCGTAGAAACAAGTTTCTTTCTAATGTTTATAATTGGAATTACCAAACTTAGTGGTTTCCTCTATTCGGCAATTGTTGCAAGTAAACTTGGGGCAGACAGGCCTCTCGATCTTTTTATTCTTGCAAATACCCTTCCAGAAATGATCGGAAATTTAATTCTAATTGGCATTATTGGTGCAGTATTTATCCCCATTTTAATAAAAGTACAGACAGAAAAAGGGAATATAAAATTTTTAAGATTGTTTAATACACTACTTAATATTTCAATATTAAGTTTTATTTTTCTATCAATTTTTATTTCAGTTTCTGCAAATTGGTTTTTTCCCTATCTGCTTAATCACGTTCTAAAACCTAGTGAAGTTTATACGTCTCAAGAAATAACTGAGGTTGTTAGAATGATGAGACTCTTATTTATCCCTCAAATAGTTCTAGGCGTTAGTACATTCTATTCCAGTGGGATTAATATTTACAATAGATTCCTTATTCCGCAGTTAGCTCCCCTATTCTATAACTTTGGAAGAATAATCGGTGCTTATATACTTATCCCCTTCCTGGGTGTTGAGGGACTTGTATGGGGTACATTAATTGGCTCGTTTTTACATCTTTTAATTCAAACCCCTTTAACATATAAATTAGGAATTAAACATATGCCGGTTTTGGAGATAAAAGACAAATATACAATAGAATCTATCAAATTTGGCATTCCCAGAATACTTGGTCTAGGAGCAGAATACTTTGCAAACAGTATTGACAAATTTATCGCAGCTAGATTTATTGGTGGATCTGTTTCGGCTTTTGATTTTGCAATTAAATTAGTCTCAATTCCACTCTCTCTTTTTGGATTAACTTTTTCAACAGCATCATTTCCTACGCTTGCTAGGCTTTTTCAAACAAACAAAAAAACAGAATTTGTTAAACTATTTCTAAAGATGTTAAATCAAATCTTATTTCTCTCTGTTCCAGTAACAATAATACTTTTAATATTACGTGTATCTTTAGTTCGTTTATTTTTTGGTATTTTTGGAGGAGAATTTGATTTTGAAGCTACTTATTTAACAGCTTGGATAGTATCATTTTTTGCAATCGGACTTGCTTTAGAAAGCGCAAGAAGTCTCCTCTATAGATCCTTCTATGCTGCAAACGATACAATGAATCCTCTGTTGTCTGCTGTTTTTACTGTGATTTTTGGAATAGTAACAGGTATACTATTCACTAATTATTTCAGTCATTTTGATACTTTTGAATTCTCAGCTCTAAAATGGAATATAAACTATTTTTTCGAGACAAAAAATGGGAAAGCTGCTGCAGGTGGCCTGGCACTAAGTTCTAGTATAGTCTATATTCTAGAATTTTTCTTATTAATTTACTTATTTAACAAAAAAGTAGCGCATATTAAACTTAAAATACTTCTCAAAACTATACTAAAAAAAATCATTGCTGGCTCGATTATGGCTTTGGTCATGTATTCGTTCTTCAAACTTTGGGGAAATACAGTTTTCCAAGAAAAAACTGCAATCTTATTTATTCTAGTTAGTGCAACCGTATTCATCGGATTATTTTCATATCTTTGGGCGAGTTATGTGCTTAAAATTCCAGAATTTTCTCTCTTTATGAAATTAGGAGGAAGACGCATAAAACAAAAAATCGAACAACAAATAAGTCAAATACAAGCAAGTCTACAGAATTATTCTTAACTGATTTCCATTTTAAATTTTAGAGATAGTATAATATAGAGTTAATCTTTCATACGTTTTGAATGCAGACTTTAAAAGATTCCAATTCAGAAAGCTCAAATACTCCTGAAGCATTTAGAGACGATCAGGCTCATAAAACAAAAGACATGGATTCAAATTTAAAAGGTAATTACTATGATCCAAGAGAGGATGAATATTTAGATCAAATTGACAGGTTAGAAAAAGATGTTAAAAAGTTAAAGAAAAAAACTAAAAAAAGAATAGGCTGTAAAAAATTTTCTTGCCTGGGATGTTCCACTTTAATAATTCTCATTACCTTAATAATCTATATTAAACCCCCTTTTATATTAAACCCAATAAAATCATATATTAACGCTGACTATTCAAACGAAATACCTTCGTATGAAATAAAAAAATTTAATATCAATGATAATATTTCAGAAGAATCGGCTCAAATAATTAGCTTTAAACTGGATGAAAACGACTTAATTAATCTTCTGGATTGTTCAGGTTGCAGAATGAAAATTGATAGAGTTGAGCTACATAAGGAAAAAATAATTTTATTCAAAAATTTGGCAAATAAAGGATATCCTCTTTGGTTAGCTCTAGAAATTTCGAATCAGAACGATCATTTTGATGTTAAAAAAATTGGTTTTGGAAAATTCCCTCTTCCCGATAGTATAGAAAAACCATTTAAACAGCTCATTTTGATTAACGAAGCTGACGATAATTCTCTTACTAAAGAAATTTTAAATAAAATACTTGGACCAGAGCTTTCTCAGATTACAAAACCACAAAATATAATATTTAGAGAAAATGAAATGGTAATTACATTACAAAGTAAGGATCTTGATCAATCAGAAGAAATTGATTTCCAAGAATATATAAAAGAATTAATTCCCTAGTTTTTAACAGTTTATTAATGATTCACCTTTTATTTGGAGAAAATTCATTTGCTAGTTATAAAGAATTAGAGTCGATAAAGAACAAATTTAAAAAGGATAATCCAAATAGCGAAATACATGTAATTGAAGATAAAAATGTAAACATAGATCAAATAAATTTTTCTTCCTATGGTCTATTTGCCAATCCAAGATTATATATTTTTAAAAGATTTTTCGAATTCGATAAAAACATCCAAAAACAAATAATAGATGAATTGAAAACTAATTTAGATGAAATGTATATAATCTGGACAGACCGAAAAATTGATAAAAGACTAAAAATGTACAAAACTTTGAAAAAGATAGCTGAATGCAACGAATTTAAAAAGCTTAATTCATCTCAAATGCGCAAATGGATTTTAAAACAAGCAAAAATATTAAACCTAGAAATAAATCAAAACCATATTGACCTTTTACTTTCAAGATTTGAGAATAATCAAGCTCTAATATATTCTGAGCTAAAGAAATTAAAACTACTCATTCAAGCTCAAAACAAAAAAAAGATTGATGATAAAGCTCTACAAATCTTAAGTGGTACTGATCTCTTTGACATATGGGATTTTATCCAAAAATTCTTTCATAAACAAAAAAAAGAAGCTCTAGAATTCATAAATAATATAAATTTTGATAACCAAAGTGAATTCATGATAATTGGAAGCCTAGCATCTCAAGTAAGATGTATATATCTAATTAAAAAATATAGCCCAAAGAAATCAAAAGAAATACAGAAGAAACTAAGCATACATCCTTTTACATATTCTCAATGTACTAAATATGCGCAAAATTTTTCCCTTGAACGTATAAAGAGACTGTATCAGCAGTTAGCGAACTTAGACTTTTCATTAAAACAAGGAAAAATTTTCCCTAAACTCGCCTTATCATTACTTGTCCTTTCTCTATAACTAAGTAATACCCAAAGTATTTTATTTTAAAGCTCTTCATAAATTGATAAAATAAATATTGAGAAATTTGATTAATCAACTATGCTGAAAGCATCAAACATTATGAGTTTAATAAAAATTTTCAAAAATCATATTAAAATTACAATTCAGATTCTTTTTATTTTCATTGCATCTTTTACTTTAATAAACATAATAAGAGCTCAATATATAGAAATTTCTCCTGAGGATATAAACCTGCCACAGAATGAATCTACTGCAAAAATTGAATACACAACACCAAAATCCCTAGTCCTTGTACCCCTATCTCCTCCAGAAAGAGATTTTCGAGCCTCTAATACTGAATGGTATAAGGGTATTTACTACTATCAAACAACAAGATATAACCTACCAGCTATCTCCTTCCATTACGTTATTACAGAGGATGGAAAACTAATAGAAAACGAATATTCCGTTGGCGACAGAAAAATTGATATTACGAACGAACAAATCGAAAATCCAATTTTAGTTGCATATATGACTCCAAAAGGAAGTATTAGATTTAACCCCATTTCTAAAGGCAAAATTCAATCTATTCTTGTTGACATTGTAAATGAAAACGCTATTTCCCCTGAAAATATATATATTAAAGGCATTCAATTCATAAGTACAGATAACCGCCAATTGAAGATTGTACTTAAGGAACTTTTCATCGGATGGCAGAGAGAGCTAGACCAAATGCGAGACTTTATAGTACAAAACTACAATCCAATTGAGAAAAAAATTAATATTGAAGTTAAAAATATTAATCTTCCCGAAGAAAAACAAAAGGTAAATACTAAAGTAAAAGGAACTATAACAATAAAGAATACAGGTCAATTTCCAATCTATGGTGGAACTGATGACCAATTGCTCTTAACAAAAGTTGATAGCGAAGACGAAGATAATACGGAAAGTGCATTTTTTATTAATGATTTATGGGTTTCCCAAACTCAAATTAATCTGATGGAAAATGATCAAGTAATAATGCCAGATCAGGAAACCTCTATTGAATTCCAATTGTTTGTACCCCTGGAGACAGAACAAATATCAGAAATGTTTTATATTACAAATTTGAAAGGAGAAATTTTATCTGATGAGCTGAATTTGACTATACAAATTGCTGAGATTGATCAGGAGGTTATTGAAATTTTATCTCCTGAGGCTGGTTATTTAAAAGTTAGGGCTGCCCCATCTTTGTCTGCAGATGAGATTACTCGTGTTTCATCTGGTGCAAGATATTTTGTTCTTGAAAAAGAAAGCGGATGGATCAAAATTCAAGTAGAAGAAGATATATCGGGATGGGTTTATGGAAAATATACAGAAAAATTAAACTAAAATTTTGTAAATTAATATATTGACCACTTATACTTTTGTCTGATATCTTGTATAATAGATTTCAACATTAATATTAATCTGGTCTTAGTTTACAGATTAATTCAAATCGCATTTTTTTACTACTTTACTCTACTTTCAGCCTTATCAGTATATCAATTCTTGATCACCAAACTTATTTTATCTATTTTTAATTACTTGCAAATTATGACAAAAAATGACAAGAAAAAAACTGCTCAGAAGAAAGAAAAAGGTAAAAAGAAAGCTGTAGATACCGCTCTTTCACAAATTGAAAAACAATTTGGAAAAGGGTCAATCATGAAGTTTGGTGAAGATTCTCATCAAAAAGTCGAGGTTATTTCTACCGGTGCAATCTCTCTTGATATTGCATTAGGAATTGGAGGTATTCCAAAAGGAAGAATAATTGAAATATACGGACCTGAATCCTCTGGGAAAACTACTCTAGCTATGCATATGATGGCGGAAGCACAAGCAGCTGGTGGTACTGCTGCGTTTGTAGATGCAGAACATGCATTTGATCCAACTTATGCAAAGAATATCGGAATAAATTTAGATGATCTATATATTTCGCAACCCGACTATGGAGAACAGGCTCTTGAGATTGTAGAAACTCTTGTAAGATCTGGAGGCTTTGATATCATAGCAATTGACTCAGTAGCTGCTCTTACACCAAGGGCAGAAATAGAAGGTGAAATGGGAGATTCACATATGGGTTTACAGGCAAGATTGATGAGCCAAGCATTAAGAAAATTAACAGCAATTACCGCAAAAACCAAGGCTACTGTAGTATTCATCAATCAATTAAGAATGAAAATTGGAATAATGTTTGGTAATCCAGAAACCACAACCGGAGGGAATGCTTTAAAATTTTATAGTTCAGTAAGACTTGATATACGAAAAAAGGAAACACTAAAAGACAAGGATGGAGTTAAAGGCCACATGGTTAGAGTCAAAGTTGCAAAAAACAAGACTGCCCCTCCATTTAAAGAAGCTTATTTTGAAATTATCTATCCAAACGGTATAGACAAATATTCAAGTTTAATTGATGCTGCCCTAAATTTCGATATCATAGAAAAAGCCGGTTCTTGGTATAAGTATGGTGATACTCAACTTGGGCAAGGAAAAGATGCTGCAAAAGAGGTACTAAGTACTGATAAAAAGTTAACAAAGGAAATACTGAAAAAAGTTAAAAAAGAAGCTGGCATAGAATAATAAAAGGGGGATTTTCCCCCTTTTAATGATTAGATTATATTTATTGAAATTTATTACTAAAATCATGGTAAGTCTTCATAAAGTTCTAAGGTATTTATTTGTTTCTAAAGTCAGAATCAAATGTCTTAAGTATTTTTTTCTTAATCAAGATGTACCAATACACTTAAGAGGAATGGCCAGAGAACTTAATGAGGAAATAAATGCAGTAAGAAGAGAATTGATGAGATTAGATGAAATTAAACTCCTTAAATCTACTAAGAGGGGTAATAAAAAATATTTCTCCTTGAATTTTGATTTCCCTTATTTTGAAGAGTTTTGTAGTTTATTTATTAAAAGCGATGGGCTTGGCGAAGATATTATTAAAAAGCATAATAAGCTTGGAGCTATCTATTTTGCTGCACTTACATCAGCATTTGTTAGCGGAGTTAATATAAATCACAAAGAGATTGACCTAATTATTATTGGCGATATAGATTTGGAACTTTTGGGGGAGATTGTTAGAAAAGAAGAGGAAAAGATTGGGAGAGAAATAAACTATACTGTTCTAAAACTTGCAGAATTCAACCTCCGCAAAAAAAGAAAAGACCCGTTTATTACTAATCTTCTTCTGTCTACCAAAGTATTACTAATAGGTAACCGAGAAGAATATGTTTCCTAAGATTATTTAGTAAAGTAAAATCAACTTTACCTATCGTTTTAATATATGGATAAAAAGACCGAACTAGAACTAGTTGAAAAAGCAAAAAAAAATATTCAAGCCTTTAACAAACTATATGATTATTATAAAGCTAAAGTACTTGGATATTGTATAAATAGATTATCAAACATAGATATTGCAGAAGAAATTACCAGTGATGTATTTCTTTCTGCTGTGGAATCTATTAAGGACTTCGATACTAAACGAAATATAAGGTTTGGTTCTTGGCTATACAGCGTCGCTCATAACAAAATTATTGACTACTTCAGAAAAAAGAAAGCATTGCCCCTGGATGAGGATTATAAATCTCAAATAAGTGAAACCCAGGATCTAACTAAAGATTTAGTCCAGGATGAAATGCACTATAAAATTGCTAAAATTCTTTCCCTAATAAAACCAAGATATCAGGAAATAATATCTTTAAGATATTTTGCGGAACTGGAAAACGATGAAATTGCTAAAATTCTTAAAATTAATAAGAATAACGTAGCTGTATTAATTCACAGAGCATTGAAATCATTTAAAAAAGAGTTTGAAAATACTTTTCCAGAAACTGAAATATTTGAGCTATTTTAACGATATATAGATACTATGAAGAATAGCGAAAAATCAAAGAAAAACAAAATAAATGCAGAGCAATTCTTCTCTCAGCACAAAATAAGTGTTGAAGATAAGTCTAGCAGTGCTTTTGAATCCTTTTTCGAATCTCTTCGAGATAAGCTAAATTCTTCATATCTATCTAAAATTAGTTCTTCAAATACTATGGATAAGAAGAAATCCCTATTTTCACCTCAGCTACTTTTTGGAGGTGGTTTCCTTGTTGCTATTATTGCAGCATTATTAATCCTTTCCCCTACTCTTGTAAAAAATCGAACACTTGGGGGAGAAATTATTTATGTTGAGGGAAATGTTGAATATCAAACACCTGAAGGCGGTTGGTATGAGGCAGAAGAATATACTTCCTTAGCAGAAGGATCTGCTGTACGTGTACTTGATCAAGGGAAAGCTATTATCAATCTTGATGATGGAAGTGTACTCAGACTAAATTCAGATTCTCAAATCTCCTTAGATTCAATGGATCCAAATAGTATCGAAATTAACAATCATAAAGGAATAGTCTATTCTCGTATTGTTGAAAGTGAACGTAAATTTGTAGTTAATGTTGCAGGAAGACAGATTGAGTCTCTTGGTACCTCTTATAAAACAATCAATATTGACGAAAAGAAAGGCGTTAGAGTCTATCAAAACAAAGTCAAAGTGCATAATCAAGAAGGAGAAGAAGAAGCCATTGTAAAAGAAGGAAATAAATACTATTTTGAACACAACACAAATCCGGATGCTACTGATAAAGTATTAGAAATGACAGTTGAAGAAATAAAAAGAGATGATTTTATACTCTGGAATAAAGAACTGGATGAAAAAATTGATGAATTTAAAGATGAAATGGGAGTGCTTGCAGAGTTGGATACTAAATCAGAACCAAATCAAACACCAACCGAAAAACCGACTGAGGAAGTTACAGAGAAACCAACAGAAACTCCATCTCCAACAGCAAAACCTACAACTGAGATAACAAAGAAAATTGCTCTTTCAGCAAAAACAGGTACTGATGGAATAAAATTTACTTGGAGCGTATCTGGTATTGATACTTCGAAAGGTTTCAAAATTGTAAGAAGCACATCTACAAGTACACCTGTATACCCAGGTAATGATTATTATTATATTACCGATCCTAATGCAAGAAGTTACTATGCAAAACTTCAAGACGGAAAGACATATTATGTAAGAATATGTCAATATCTAGGTGGCTCCTGTGGACTTTATAGTAATACAATTAAAGTTACAGCTCCTACATATGTAAAACCAACTGAACAACCAACCAATTCAGTTTCGTCTATAAGTCTATCTGGAAGTGGAACAAATTTCTCTTGGACAGCCGACGGCTATTCAGAAAAAGGATTTAAATTAGTATGGTCTAAAAACTCAAATCCAACTTATCCAACTAGAAGTGGAGATTATTACCAATATTACAGTTCGCCTGATGCCACCTCTGGTACAATCAGTGCGAAGGATGGTTCGGGTACATATTATGTAAGGGTATGCGAATATCTAGGAGGATCTTGTGGAATATACTCTAACCAAGTTACTGTTACCCTTTAAATTTAAACAATATATTTAAAAATACCAGCTAGAGGCTGGTATTTTTAGGTCTACAAAGAATTTTCCTTTATTTATCAATTTTCATATTGACAAGTATTTACATAATAATGAATAATGTTATCAGGAATCATTACTAATAATTAACTTTTTAATTAAAATCTATGATAAAAATAAATGAAAATATTCCTGATTTCGAGCTTGAGGCTTTCTATGAAGATGAAATCAAAAAAATTAACCTCTCAGATTATAAGGGGAAATGGCTGGTTTTATTATTCTATCCTGCTGACTTTACTTTTGTATGTCCAACAGAACTTGAACAGGCAGCAATTTTATATGATAAATTCAAAGCAGAAGAAGCTGAAATTTTAAGTGTGAGCACCGATACTGCTTTTGTCCATAAGGCATGGCACGATCATTCCAAAGCTATTAGTAAAATCCAGTATCCAATGGTTGCAGATCCTAGTGGAGCACTTTGCAAAGCTTTCGGGACTTACATAGATGACGAAGGTTTATCTTTTAGAGCAACTTTTATTATAAACCCAGAAGGAAAGCTCAAGTCACTTGAAATTCATGATAATAGCATTGGTAGAAATATAGAGGAGATACTTAGAAAGCTCCAAGCTTCGAAATATGTTGCAGAACACGGCGACGAAGCCTGTCCTGTAAATTGGAAGCCTGGAGATAAAACTTTGAAACCAGGATTGGATCTTGTTGGAAAAATTTAATAATATAAAGGTAGTACTCTAAAAGTTACCTTAGCTTAATTATTAAATTTTTTACTATGGTTCAATTAAACCAAGTATATAAATGCAATGTCTGTGGCAATATGGTTGAAATTGTTCATGCAAGTGTTGGTCAGCTTGTATGTTGCAATGAACCAATGGAACTACTCGAAGAAATAACTGAAGACAAGGGTTTAGAAAAACATGTCCCAGTTATCGAAGAAACCGAAAATGGAATATTAGTAAAGATAGGTTCTGTTGATCATCCTATGGAGGAAGACCATTATATTGAATGGATCGAGGTGATAACTAATGGACAAGTCTACAGAAAATTTTTAAGTCCAAATGATGAACCAAAAGCAGAATTCAATGTTCCAATAGAAGGAGCGGAAGCAAGGGCATACTGTAATATACATGGACTTTGGAAAAGTTGACATAAAGTAGAAATCAAAGAATAATATAGTTAGAATAACTAATATATTACTCTTCAGTATTTTATGGCAAAAAAATCCAAAGTTAAGAAACTTACGAAATGGGAGCAATTTTATACGAAAATGATACTTCCTAAATTATACTTGCTAGCTTTCGGAGTATTGACTATTATTGGCCTCGAATTTGTGTTTTTATTCGTTCCTGACGATGCATCAACTGCTCCAGCTGATACACAAGATCAATCGGTATACCAATTTGTAAGTGAAGAAGTAGACCTAAATGCAATAAAAACTATACAGCCTGTAGCAGTTAAGCAAACTGTATTTAGCTCAAAATCAAATGATGGATACTGGAGAATTTCACCCATGGGACTTTATGATGTAAACGGATCTTCCCTATCTATTTATGAACACAAATATATTCAAATAAATAACCCCTATGCTTTTCCACTTAGCAGACAAATTATTAACACTTTAACTAAACCAACTTTCATTTATAAAGATAGTGTTTCGATGTGGGATAGCTTAAAAAATCATAAGGGGAAAAAAGGTTCATGGGAATGCTCTAAATATGGCAGTCAAAAAATTCTACCTTTTGAAATTAATGCAATAAATGGCTGGGCTCAGACTCCAATATATAATAAAGGTAAACAACTTATTAGATATAAACAATCAGTTATAACAGGAGAGGCTACTAATGCTTATTGGAGATTTAGCTCCGGTATTGGTTACCCCCATCATGTAGATAATATAAATAGAGAATTGTATTGGGGAGGGAAGGCTTCCGGTCCATCAGTAGAGAATGTTACATGGGATCCATGCGGATGGGACAGTCCAAAGAATCACCCAAGTTGGCCTTCAATATCAGATTCACTAGGTCTTAACGTAGGTGACAAAATCCATGGGTTTACAGAATATGTAGAATACATTAATGGAGAACCAGATCATTATGTTCAAGAAGCAATAGTTAGTCACAATACAGCTAATCCAGGTACTCCAACAGCATACATTTTAAAACAAAGAAAAACAAACGGTCTTGGGGATTTAGAATCTGGTGAACAGATTAGCTGGGAAAATAATGGACGTTTTACTAATGTTGGAGATAGATATACCGCAGGAATTACCGACAATTCAATCCCAAATGAATCATTTATCTATAACGTACAGGGCTATTCGGTTGTCAATTATTTCACATGCGACCAAAACAATAATAACTGTAAGCCAAAAGGTAATGTCAGATATATTATTGGTAAAA
Organism: Candidatus Dojkabacteria bacterium; assembly: GCA_014729085.1. Taxonomy (GTDB): domain Bacteria; phylum Patescibacteriota; class Dojkabacteria; order B142; family WJKM01; genus WJKM01. The sequence goes on from WJKM01000023.1 coordinate 43,216, forward strand.
AAGGAGAAACCTGGGGTGTATTTTATAGCTATCAAACAGACTCTAATTATTGGACTTCCTGGACATTGGATAAGGAATTAACAAGTCAATTACCAGAAACTCAAATGGATGCTGGAGAAGGATTAAAAAATATTAAAGCCATTGATATAACAACTTTTTATCACTAGAATTTATCACCGAGCAAAGCCTTAGTCTTACGAACTAAGGCTTTTTTGTTCTTCAATCTCATTTTTGTAAATAAAAATTCATCCATCTAGTCGGCTGTCCTCTCTTCTTTCCAGTAAAATTCCTCCATAATTTCACTATCTTAAAATTATGTTTTTTAAATTTGTTTTTTATTGCTTGTTCTGACCATAAATATTCCTTATGTTCTCGTTCAACCCCGTACTTATTTCTCAAACCAGTTGAAATCAAATTTTCTCCCTCCTTAAAGCAGATATAAATCATGCCATTGTCTTTGGTTACTGAAGTAATGCCCTCAAGTACCAAGTCAACTGATTCATGAGGAATAAAGAGAACAGATGCACATGCCCATACACCATCAAATATATTTGTTTCGAAATTTGTCTTAATGTCTAACATATCCATAACTTCAAATTTTGGATTCTTTCGATCATCAAGCATTGAATTGGCTGTTTTTATCATTTCCTTTGAGAAATCTATTCCTATAGCTTCAAATCCCAAATCTGCAAATTTATAGGCATCATGGCCAGGTCCGCATCCAATATCAATTACCTTATTTCCATTTAATAACTTTGCAAATTCTTCGAGCTTGTCATGCATCTTGGGATTATTAAAGTTTTCCTCCGTGTAATGCTTAACAAAGTCTGGATCTTCGTATTCCTTTTTTATGATATTCATTATATTCCTGAATTAATTAATCTGAAATTTCTTTCCTTTTTTTGCAAAATTTTTACTTTCATCTATGACATCAATTTCTAAACTATAAATTTCTCTATCCTTTGTTATTACATAATGTAGATACTTTATATCATTCTTCAAAGCTCTTTTTAAATACTTACTCATAAAATGCATCTGGACACAATGAGGAGAACCGTCTACAGTTAAAAAAGCAACTCGCTTAGTATTTCCTGTAGCAAGAATATCTATTAGCTTTGCAAAAATCTTATTGTAATGAGTTTTTTCAAGACATGCCGTACAAACGTTCTGAAATTTATTTTGAAAATCATTTAAAACAGCAGGATAGATTCTAGGAACACAACTTCCTATAAGCAAAAATTTATTCTCAAAAAAAGGATCATATATATTCATTTCCAGAATTTCTGGTAGTTCCATTTCACATTTTATAAATATATTATCTAGTGTAACTCAAACCTTGCCTTAAAGTGTCTAAGAGGTAAGTCTCTACCATAAGCAACCTTTACTTTGGGTAGTAACTCTCTATTTTCATATAAATTCTTAACTGCTTCAGCTGTTGATTCCAGATCCTGTCTTTCGTATCGGAGCCTTGGTACTGCAAATCTTACGAAATTCACCTCTGGATGTTTTTCTTTTTTTGTTTTTGGATCGTATTGCCCAAAAGCAAAATATCCAAGTTCACAAGCTCTATGTCCATATAAACCAAGTAATGCTGCAGTAAAGGAGATACCGCCAAAATCATTTGGTTTCATGTTTGTCCCCTCAAAAAATTTGTTAACATCCATATAAACAGCATGTCCTCCAAAAGGTGTAACCATAGGAATTCCAAAGTCAACTAATTTTTCCCCAAGCTCTCTAACCTGCCTAATTCTATGATCTAGGTATTTCTGTTGTATAATTGTACCCAATCCGGTTACAAGAGTCATAATATCCCGCCCAGACAGCCCTCCATAGGTTGGATGTCCTTCCTTAATAATTTGATGATTCATTAGAGCATCTGGAATCTCAGGATAATTTTTTATAAATAACCCTCCTGCTCTCAAAAACAAACCTCCTCCCATATTTACAAGTCCATCTTTTTTAAAACTTATTGTAAATCCATCAACATAGGAAAACATTTCTTTTACAATTTTTGATATTGATTTTGACTTATATCCTTTTTCAAACTTCTTAATAAACCATGCATTTTCTGCAAATCTGCAAGCATCAAAAAACAATGGAATCTTATGATCTTTTGCTATTGAAGACACTTGTTTAATATTTTCCATGGAAACAGGCTGCCCTCCTCCTGTGTTATTAGTAATCGTAATGTAAATCAAAGGAATATTATTCTTTGATTTTTTTAACAAATCTTTCAACTTCTTTATGTTCATATTCCCTTTAAAGTGAGATTCTGAATCATCCGATTTGAATTCTTCAGAAAATAAATTCAGAGGTTTGATTTTATTTGCATGGATATTTGCCTCGGTAGTATCGAAATGCCCATTACTTGGAATTATCAATTTCTTTCCAGTTTTACCTAACATTGAAAACAATGCATCCTCACAGGGTCTGCCTTGATGAAAAATGAATGCATTGGGTTTTCCAAGCGCTGGTTCGTTAAAAAATTCATTTCCAAAAACTTCTCTAATTTTTTCCATCAAAAGAAAATATCCTTTATTTGAACCATATGATTCATCGCCTAAATGAAGAGCTGCCCACTGCTTGTTTGTCATTGTAGTTGTACCAGAGTCTGAAAGGAAATCACATCCCGTAATCATGCCTGCTGGAAAAAAGAAAACGTTGTATCCTACTTCTTTTAATACCTCCAATCGCTTTTCTGCAGAATTCCTTTCTTTAAATTCAACTGAATGATTAAAATAAGGCCTTGGAAGCGTATGTAAACTATCCTCGGAAGGCAGTTTTTTTGCTATTTTAGCTAAAGTCATAGGAAACAAGCTAAAAGATAAAATACTTTAAATCAAGCTATTCCAAAAATTTGAGAGAATTCAATACCTTATCTAATATCTTTTCTTGTTCATCTGCACTTATATAATCTGATTCCTCTGTCCATAAACCTCCACCTCCAGATAAAGATTCTCTTTCAACGATCAAATTGCTTTCTAAGTTTGATGGACAATAATAATAAACTCCTTGCCCTTCCGCTCCTTCATAGTAAACTGTACCTTCAATATTAGTATACTCAAACATATTACCCATTACTCCAGCTTCTTTCACTCTTGAACAATCTCCATTAGTGTCCTCTTTTAAAAATCTTATTACAATATCGTTTGCAGGAGATTTACTTCCGTCTTTCATACTTTCGATTTTATAATTCTCTAAAGTATGAATTAAAGACATTTTATTATCATTTTCTGTAACTTTAAAAATATTAGCCGGATATTCAAAACTTATTCCAATATCTTTACTTTGATAGGCTTCCCAATCATAGGTATCAGCACTATCTGATGTATCTCCCTTCTCACATTCGCCCTCATAGAACGCCCATTCTTCACATTCAGAACCATCATCAAAAACACAAACTCCATAAGAACCGTCTCCTTTATATATGATTTCTAGAGTTCCTCCATTTTCTTTACAATATACAGAAGCCGGATTAGCAATTTCCATATCTTCAGATTCTCCATTATTTTCGTTATTAGAGTCATCTTGATCCTGTTCTGATTGTTCATTATTATCTATCTCTTCAGTGAAAACTTTTCCATTTAGAGAACACTGTCTGGGATAGGACTCCATTACAGGATTCCCAGCTGCCATACAGTCCTCAAAAGAATCAATTTCAGTTTTAGAAAAATTCGAATAAACAGTATAACCAGCGAATCCAACTAGAATCATTACTAATAGAACGGTCAATATAGGTACAATATTTTTCTTCATGTTTTTTAATTAATAAATTATTTTTTTATATGAAAATATTCATATCGAAAAAAATCCCAAGCTCTTAATTTTTCCCACACATTAGACTCGCCTTGAAATTGGGAATTATGAGCTTTTAATGCTTTTAATTTCTTTATTATATTGGAAATCGACAATTTTAGCATTATATTAGGCTTTATCGGTGAAATCTGCTCAGGATTATCTGCCATTCTTAAAGCACCTTCTGATACTTTAAACTGATCTGAGACAGTAGAATATATTAATTGAAACTTTTTTTGTTCTTTATGTATGTCAGTTACAACCCTGCTTACCCCAATATGATCAGGGTGCCCATAAATACCATCCGGTTCTAAAGTTAGAACAAAATCTGGTTTAATATTCTGCAATAAATTTCCGATAAAACTTTTAATTTTTTCTATATTTTCTTGAACCTCGCCATCTGGAAAATTTCCAAGAATATACTCATTTATCCCTAAATATTCGAGAGCATTTCCAAGTTCTTCAACCCTAATTTTTCCTAATTTTTCAGGAGGAACGTTCTTCAAGTTTTTGTTTCCTCTTTCTCCCTTTGTTATAGATGCAATACCCACACTTGCGCCAATTTCGACAGCTTTATTTAAAAAACCGCCTGAAAATACTGTCTCATCATCTGGGTGGGGAAATATTCCAAGTACTCTAGAATCTTGTTTAACTCCGATATTTTCAAGTTTTTTAGTTTTTTTCATCAATAAATTCCAAATATTTACTAAATGATATCTTAAATCCATCTGTATATTGAAGTTTTTCTTTTTTTAACTCTGTGGTAATCTCTTCTATAGTCTTAAACTCAATTTTCTCAATTTCCTTTTCGTCTGATTTAAAAGGACCGTCAGAAAATGCAACAAACAATGTTCTTATTTCTCTCTGCCTTTTAGAGAATGACTTATATTTACAAATCTTTTCAAATTTTAACCCCCTAATTCCTAATTCTTCAAATAATTCTCTATGCGCTGCCTTTTCATAAGTTTCACCAGAAGAAACCTGGGCACCAACTGATGCATCATAAAATAACGGCCTATCCTTCTTGCCTCTTGATCTTTGCTGGATTAGAATCATTCTATCTGAATTGACTTAAAAACATGAATCCCTCTGTGAATCTGATGCCTTTTATGCACAGATTCACGGGTTCCATTTCCAATAATTTGGTCCTCTTCATTTACAATATCTAACATTTCCTCCATTATTTGATACTGGAGTTAAAACTTAATTACAACAATTTGCGTATCTCATCCAGCCTGTGAATAGTTTTATAGGCATACTTGTTTAATTCCTGGCATCCTTTATTTATGCTGTAGTCAAAAAAACTAAACAATCTAATGTCATTTTCTCCATCCCCAACGGCTAAACATTGATCTTTTGAAAAGCCATAGTTTTTTATGTATTCTTTTGCCTGCTCTAATTTTTTCTCTGCTTGATCTACTGTGTAATCAATATCTAATAATTTCCCCTTATCATTAAAAACTAAGGAAGCATTTGCATACCAGTCTTTTATCCCAAGCTTAAGAGCCACCTCTTCTATATACAATTCGATAGATCCTGAGATCAAGCAAATCTGGTATTTCTTATTCAAATAACTAATCAAATCTTTTACTTCTTGATCAAATTTCCAGTTCTTAAATATCTTAATAAAATATTTTCTGTCAGCGTTGCCCGAACTTTTCCAATAGTATACAAGCTTGCTTTTTGCTTCTTCCAGAGAATATTCCCCTTCTTTCATTTTTTCAAAAATTTCCAGATGTTTCTGTGGAGATAAATCTAGCTCCTGATTAATCCTTGTCCAGGAATTGAAATCAGTCAGCGTGCCGTCTACATCAAAAATGATTGTTTGTATTTTATTCTTTAGCATACTGATTAAGTCAACATATCCCCTCCTAACCTAGGAAGGAAACTATGGTGTTTAGCGATTTACCATTTATTCTCATGTACTTTTTCTGGATCGAATCTATCGTCTTTTCCCTTTTCTTCGTCTGGATATCCAACAGGTATTAAAGCAAACGGAATAATATCTTCTGGAATATCACAAAGCTTACGAAATCCCTGCATTCTGTCTTCCCATGGGTAAGATGCCGTCCAAACAGCACCAAGCCCAAGCTCCCAAGCTGCTAGTAGTATATTTTGACATGCGGCAGAACAGTCCTGAGGCCAAAGATCTGGATATCTTGATTCACCTGGATTTCCACAAACTAAAATCGCCGCAGGAGCATTTTTTGCCATTTGTGCATATTTACTAAATTCAGGCACCTGATTTAGCAGTTCTTTATCTCTAATTACTATAAATTCCCATGGCTGGCCGTTACCTGCACTCGGAGCCTGCATTGCAGCTTTTAGGGTTTTTTCGATATCCTCATTTGAGACCATTTTGTCTTTGTACTTTCTAATACTTCTGCGGGTATGAATTGTCTGCAGCGTATCCATAAAATTAATATAATATATTAAGTATTTTAATTATAATAAAAGATGGATAAAATAAGTACTAATTGACAGTAAAGATATTTTAGGTATATAATATCCTATAATATTATTAAGGTGTCATTATGGAAGAATTAAATATATATACAGCAGAACAAGCTAGAGCCCTTAAAGCCCAGGGTAGATGGAACCCTCGAACCGATATGGTTTCTGGGAACACTGTAATTCCGCCACAGAGGCCTACTATGTGTGCGGGGTTTGATGGTGGAACACCTAGACCATTAGAAGCCAATATTTATCCAACCGGAGCACAATATGTACAAGAACCTACTGGAGGACCAATTACACCAATTATTCAAGGATAAATTTCTTAAGCCTCAAGCTTTTTAATAAATTCAATCCGCCTCAAAAAGTATGGGGCGGATTTTAACATTACCACACCAATAAAAATTGAAGAAAATAGAAATAGAAGCACCTGACCTATCTGCATATTTTCAATAAAACCTGAATAAACCAAAGCTCCTAAACCCCCATATAATATCGAAATGAAGGTAAACAAAAGCCCAGGAATGGAGGTACTTAAAGCTTCTGCATCGTCGGAGTCAAAACTTGGGAAAATAATACCCAGAAATATCCCCAAAATACTTACTGCTATTATCTGAGTTATAAAAATCAGTCCGAATACATAAGAGTTCAGTAAACTCATATCAAAAGCTACTGCATTAAAAATGGTTATAACCAATCCTAGTAGAATAAAAAAACTCCCATATGAAAACAACTTGGCATATAGAACATTTTGAAGCTTAATGGGAACTGTCCCTAAAATCCAGGCCGTACGCCTTTCTGTACTAAAAGAAGGCAAAAGAAACCGTAGAACTAAAGCTGTAATAAAATAAACACCCATTGCAATTTCGTAAACATACACTTTGCTTGGAAGATTTGAAGCTGAAGCACCGTAACTAGAAAGACTCCTAACAGCCACCACTATAATTCCATTCAGTACAATCCAAGTTCCGACAATAATAAGTAGCCATACAAAATCCTTCATATTTCTTTTCAAAACAATAAACTCTTTTTCTAAAAGAGCACCAGTCTGAGACTTAAAAAATCTAGGAAGAATTTGAGGTATCCTTCTGGTGATTTTGTTTTTTATACCTACTCTTGCCACAAAGCTTCCATCCTGTAAAACCTGCCAAATTTCGAAAAACCATTTTGATACCACATGGAAAATAAGTATTAATGTAATAAGTATTCCCAACTGTAAAAACTGGTAATAAAACATCAATCTTGAACTATCGAGAATAGTATTAAAAACAAACATAGCGGTTGGATGTGACGGAAATACACCAAATGTCTTAACTACTATTTCCACTGTTGCACTTGTGTCAAATCCCCAAAATTCAAAATAATTTGAAGGTACGATTTGTTTCCACGTAAATACAGTAAATGCAAAGATAAGAGAGAGACATAAGATTGTTAAAGTTTTCAAATTCAACAATTTAATATTCTTAGAAGATACAGCTAATAAAAACTTACCGCATATTAATAATACAGTCATACTGACAATTACTGCTATTATCATTAAAACTGTTAAATTAAATATTAAAAAGAAAATTTGTAAATAACTTAAATCGAAAACTTTATTTAAACCAATAACTACAGGCACCACCAAAGCTAAATGAGGAATGAGTGATGCTAAAACTGTCTTTATAAGATAATAACCCGGAATGACTTTAAAATTTGGACTGGATACAAACAAATTATCTTTATTTTTACGGAAAAGAGAAAATAAAAGAAAAAATATCGAACTTGCAACAATAAAGAAAAAAAGTACGGTGAAATAATTTTCAAAAATAAATAGATAAAAACCAATATTCAAGTTTTCATATCCCTGCAAATTAACAAAAATATTTTTGGTAACCAAATAAATAACAATTCCTACTCCAAAGATCAAGATTAAAAATAAAAATATAGTAATCAGTTTTGCAATTCCACGCGATCTAAAGTATCTTTTTACCGACTTGAATTGATATTTGAAGATCTCAAATATAATTAAATCCATATTATTCAGTTAATTTTAAATAAACATCATCAAGACTTGTATTTTCTTCGAGTTCTGCCTTTTTTCTTAATTCTGCAATTGTTCCAGTCTCAACTAACCTACCCTTATCTAAAACTCCTATTCGATCTGCTATTTCCTCGGCTACCCTAAGTGTATGGGTAACGAGAAGAATAGATCCTCCCTGCTTGGTAAACTTCTTAAACTGCTCTAATGCAATATCCACACTTTTTGGATCTAAACCTACAATGGGTTCATCTATTAAAATAACCTTTGGATCATGAAGAAATGCAGCAAGGATTGTGAATTTTTGTTTATTCCCTCTGGAATAATCCTCAAAATAACTATGTTCGATACCTTTTAAATTAAAAATCTCTAATAATTTTGGAATCTTTCTATTTCGCTGCTTCTCTTTTATATTAAATAATGCTCCGACTAAATGCAGAAATTCAAAGCCCGTTATTGTAGACCAGATAAAAGGATCGTCTGGAATATATCCTATTTGTGCTTTAGCTTTTACAGGATCTTTACTTAAATCTATATCGTTGACACAAATATTACCTTCAGTTGGTTTGATCAGCCCTGTAAGCATTTTTATGATAGTTGTCTTACCCGAACCATTTGGACCAATCAAAGAAAATATTTCTCCTTCTCTAACTTCAAAAGAAACATTTTTAACTGCTTTAATTCTGGGGAAATTTTTAGTGAGGTTCTTAACTTTAAGCATAAGTTTAATACAAACAAGTTAGTACAATCTAGTTTAACAAGTTTATAGAAAACAGGCTAATTATTTTTCTTAAAATAATCATTGATATTCACTCTCGAAAAAAAGCACCGGCTATAAATAGCCGGTGCTCTAAGGTTACTGAACTACCTTTATAACTTTTTCCTTGTATTATCAACCATTTTACTCATTGCTCCGCGGGTAACCGGATCGTCCGGTTTAAAATACCCTGTTGAATATCCGCTTACTATGTCATTACCATAAGCTGCCATTATATTCTCATAAAAAGTATAAGTTTGAGGAACATCAGGGAAACCTTCTATTCCTTCAACAGCTAAAAATTCTGGATTTCCTGTTTTAGCTCTAGCACCCTCTATTAAAAACTTCATTGCCTGTCCTCTAGTTACTAACCTTTCTGGCTTGAATTCTCCGTCTCCATAACCGGAAATAACACCTTCACACTTTAAAGTCTGGATATCATTGTAAAAAGCATAGGAGGAAGATACATCAGGGAAATCGCCACATGAAGTGTTAATTTCAAATCCAAGTCCCTTCCTGACAAACTTAGCCATTGCCCCTCGTGATACAGGAAAATCTGGTCTAAATGTATTATCTGAATAACCACTAACTATTCCATCAGCATATAAATTATTAATATAGCTTTCAAAAGTATGCCCTACAATATCAAATAAGGTTGCTTTTGTAGAATAATCAACTGTACACCAATTAGGATCATCTTTAAAAGTAACTCCCCAAAAATCTTTACTTGCATCTTCATGCATTTGCTTATATGACTTAACCACCATATCCCCATCCGAATAGTGGGCAACAAATACTACATCCTCAGGATAATAACCGTATGCATCAGGAGCAATATATAAAGGGGGCATTTTCTCCGGCTCAAAAGCAGGAAGATCACAATCCAAAAATATTTTATAATTCATCCCTATAATATCTCTCATCTCAGCCATTTCTTCTGGGATATCGAAATCCTGCAATTCGGCCTCAAATTTAACTCCTTTGATATATACATCTAATTTTGATGGAATTTCTATCTCTTGTTTGGTTTCCTGGTCTACTCCACGAAAAGAAAAACTAATATATTCATCTTTTGACCAACCATGACTTACAGATTCCAAGTCCTTTACTTTAGCGAAACTACTACTAGTAAATCCTAGAACTAATAAAATGAATACTGTGCAAATAATTGTCTTAAGTTGCTTTTTCATTCTTGTATTTATAAAAACTAAATATTTTAATAAGAGCTAATATAGATACTTTATAACTAATCAGTTAAAAGTCTATCTATTACTTCCTCAAATGTACTTTGCGGATGTGCTCCTGGTAAAGCTTCTATAACTAACTCACCACTGCTGTTGTAACTCACAATAATGAACGTTGGTGTTCCACTAATCCCAAATTCTCCAGCTTGATCTTTATCTGCCTGCACCTCCGAACTTAATTCCTCGTTATCAAAACAAGTTGCAAATTCCGACCTGGAAATTCCTATATTTTCAGCATAATCATAAAGATCAGAAGTTGTTAAGGTCGACTGATAAAGAAACAACCAATCATGATATTCAAAATAATTAATATCTCCCCCTACTTCTCCAGCGCATTCAGCTGCCAGTGCCCTCTCAAAATCATTTGCATGAAAATCAAGGGGAAGATCTCTAAATACCCAAACCGCTTTACCTGTATCTACATATTTAACCATTAACTGAGGTAATGTTTCATCCCAGAATTTCCTACAGAAAGGACATTCATAATCACTCCACTCGATTACTATAACTTCTGCACTATCTTTGTTTCCCAAAACTGCATCATCATCAATTAAAAGTTGAACCTCAGAATCTGTAAATAAATCTGGATCTGAGGGATCTGGTTCAGGATCAGATGGCGGAGTTAAAGCTTTTCCCCACAATTTTTGCCTGGTATTCTCCACCATTTTACTCATTGCACCTCTAGTTACTGGCAGTTGAGGCTTAAAAGTACCATCTGAATAACCTCCTACAATAAAATAAGAATAAGCTGCCATTATATATTCATAGAAAGGATTCTCTCTTCCAACATCAGGAAAGACATCATTTTGCAACACAGGTAGAAAGTCAGGATCTCCTTTCTTTTTTCTTGCACCATTAACCACGAACTTCATTGCCTGTCCTCTAGTAACCAATTCATTTGGTTTAAAAGAACCATCCGAATATCCGCTTATGACCTCATAACACTTTAATGTCATAATATCATCATAGAATGTATTGCTTGTTTCTACATCTGGAAATCCCTCACAATCCGTCTTGGTACCAAACCCCAATCCTTTACGCACAAATTTTGCCATGGCACCGCGAGTCACGGGATAATCGGGTCGAAAAGATTTATCTGAAAATCCGCTTACCACATTATCATCATATAAACTTTGAATATATGACTCAAAAGTATGTCCCACTATATCGTAAATAGGTGCATTTGAGGTGTAATCTGTTGTACACCAACTAGATTCATCTTTGCTAATTGCAAAACTTTGATCAAAATAGTGATCGGCAAGTTCAAATCCAGCTAAAAATGAATATCCATCTGAATAATTTACAACAACACTAATATCGCTAACTTTGTATCCATAATAATCATTATTCTCAGGTAAATGATTCATAGATGGCCATTCACAGCCATCATATTTAATTTCATATCCAAAATATGCAGCTCTTTCGTCTACAATATTACCAGTAGTTTGAGCTCTCACCCCTTTTATATAAACATCTAAATCTTCAAGTCTGTCGTATTCCAGCTCATCTTTTGGTACATAAATTGTTAAATAATTTTGGTCTTTATTGGCGAGATATTGTGAAACTAATAATTGATTATCTGAGGCATAGATTGTATTTGTTAAACAAAAGAAGGACAAAGCAAAAAAAACACCGATTATCCTATTTTTCATCTTTAAATTGTAATATATAATTTACGAATTAACTTTACCGATTATATCAAAAATCTTCTTTTATAACTGATAAGAAAACAGAAGATCAGATTAATCCGATCTTCTGCTGATTATATTAGAATTCCTATTTATTAATTCCACCCCGGTCTTTCTTCTTCATGATTTCCTTCCTCCGTACCAACATAACCATCTCTATCTTGTGGCTGAATTTGATTTCCGACACCTCCGGGTTCCCCTGCACTATCTGTTTGTTCATCCTCAGTAAAGTACGACTGATCATCCTCTACTCCTTCTGTTTCCTGGAGTTGATACTTATTTGGTTCTAAAACAGATCCAGAGCCATTTTCCCCAGAGTTTTTATATTGATTCCGATAAACATACCGAATACATTCTTGATACATATGTCTAGCCTCCCGCGCTAAATTCTGTGATTCTTCATAATCCCCTTCTTTATACATATTCTCCGCTTGAATCATAATTTGATTTGCTTCTCCAACGCAATTCTCAGCATTATCGGTTTTTTTGCCTTTATCCGTCTTTTTTTCTAAATGTTTGTTCATCATAGCTTTTTTGAATTCAGCTTTTTCCATTTCCTTTTCTGCAATACCTTCTGCATTTTCTCCTCTTAAGGACTTCTGAAATGCCCTTTCTCCTACCTTATTTGTTTTTTCCAACGCCTTTATAAGTCCAGCATTCTGAGTTTGTGACAATGCTTTCACAAGCACACTTTCAAATTCATCTGTAGATCCTTCCATCTCTTTAGCCAATTGCAACATACTCTCCCTTTTATTTTTATTACCTTCCATTTTTTCAAGAATCTCTTCAGCTTGAGCGAGATTAAAATTATAGTTTTCTACCAATCCATTAATCAATTCTAAATCAACACTGTCACTATCTTCATCTTCTGCTGCATATACCGAAGGAATTAATGCAAGACTTTCTTGGTCTTCTAAAAGGCTTTCAAGCTCACTAATTCTTTCCTCAGCTAAATCCAGATATTTTCCGCCTTGCGCCTCCTCAGACTTAATACCTGCAATCGCTACCTCTACCTTTTCAAAGCCAAGATCAACAAAGTATAGGGCATCTCCTGGTTTTGCTTCATTCGAAGCATATGCAATACCGACCGTTCCCAATCCAATTAGACACAAAGCGATTAGAGTATAAAATAAAGCCTTATTTTTCATTGGACTATATATTGAAAAATTAAATAAATTAATGAACCTCTGGATAATCTTCCTATCCTTTGGCTCTTTGTTCGTAATATTATTGAGAAGACTATTCATAGTACTATTCTTCCATCCCGAATCCGGAGAAACGTCTATAGAGTTCAACACACTTATTAATTTTTTGGGATTATCTAGTTCTGTTTTATGCATCTTGTTTTAAAATTTCTTGTAATTTATGTAAAGCTCTATTTATGTATACTTTAGTTGTGTCGTATTTATGATTTATAATTTCTGCTATTTCTTCTATTTCTAGCTGTTCTATATATCTTAAAATAATTAACTCTTTTTCAGCTTCTGATAATTCATTCATTTTTTCCAACACATAATCAATAATAATTTCACAATCAAAATCCGCATCTTGCCCAATACTATTCAACTCTATTTCATCTATAGCTTTCCGATATTTCTTCCTAGTATCCTGCTTTCTATAAAAGTCTATTAAAAGATTTCGGGCTATTGTATATATCCAAGTTTTAAAGCTCTTTTTAGTATTGTATAATTCTCTCTTTTCCCATACTTTCATAAATACCTCTTGAGTCATATCTTCTGCCAATGCTTTTCTATACCCTATCCTTAAAAAAATATACTTGTAAATTTTTTTATTAAAACTATAGAAAACACTTTTGAAATCTGTAGCATTTTCTATTTTTTTTATCTTCATATACAATTACGTGAAATGATCTATTTAGTAACAAATATTTTTTCTAATCAAATCGCTATTATGTATTACGTACATTATTAACTTTTGTAACTATATTTTATCTAATTAAATTTTAAAATTATTTATAAAGAATTGATACAATAAGATTATAATATTTCATATTCTTTTGATGGACTTAATCGTTGACTTACATATACATTCTCATTTTTCCCGTGCTACAAGCAAATCCATGACACCTGAAAATATGTATAGATGGGCAAAAATAAAAGGAATAAATGTACTTGCAACAGCAGACTTCACACACCCAGATTGGTTTTCAGAGCTTAGAGAGAAGTTAGAACCCGCAGAACCCGGACTCTTTAAATTGAAAGAGAAATATTCCAAACAACAGAATGAAAAGCTTCCTAAAAGCGTCAAAAACAATGTTATGAGATTCATTCTAAGTGTAGAAATCAGTAATATCTATAGTAAAAATGAAAAGGTAAGGAAGCTTCACAATAATATAATTACTCCAAGCTTTGAATCTGCTTCTGAAATAAATGCTAGGCTTGCAGAGATTGGAAATTTAAAAGCTGATGGCCGTCCAATTCTTGGAATGGATAGTAAAGAACTTTTAAAAATTTCTCTGGAGACTGATCCAGATAATTTATTTATCCCCTCACATATATGGACTCCTTGGTTTTCGATGTTTGGATCTAAATCCGGGTTTGATTCTATTGAAGAAGCTTTTGAGGAACTAGCCTCTGAAATAAAAGTAATTGAAACCGGTCTCTCCTCAGATCCTTATATGAACTGGAGAATAAAAGAAATTCAAAAGCGAGCAATAATCTCAAGCTCCGATGCACATTCACCCGAAAAACTAGGAAGAGAGGCAAACATTATGGACTGTAAACTAGACTATTTCGATATCATAAATGGTATCAAATCAAATGATAAAAGACTTTCCGGCACCATTGAATTTTATCCTGAGGAAGGGAAATATCATTATGACGGACATAGAAAATGCGATATTTGTTTTAGACCCAGCGAAACAAAAAAACATGAAGGTATTTGCCCAAAATGTTCGAAACCTCTTGTAAAAGGAGTTCAATATCGAGTTGACGAACTAGCGGATAAGCCGGAAGACTATATACATAAAACAAATAAAATAGTTGAATACATCATTCCTCTTGCAGAAATAATTGCAGAAATAGAAGGAGTTAAAAGTATTAAATCAAAAACAGTTACAAGAAAATATAAAGAAGTCTTCTCTAGTTTAGGTGATGAATTTACCATACTTCGAGAAATTCCAATTCTAGAAATTGAAAAACAAGGATATAAAGAGTTGGCAATAGCAATTAAAAAATTGCGGAACAAAGAAATATATGTTGAGCCCGGTTATGACGGGGTCTACGGAACGATCAAAGTTTTCGAAAACCAAAAAGAAAAATCCTCAGAATTATCCGGGCAGTCTAATTTTCTCTAATTTGTTAAATTTTAAAACATATATCCCGCATTATCAGATTCTAATTTAGTTCCTATCTCATAAGTATCGGTATCAATACAAAGCGACAACCTATCCTGATTTGTCTCTATAGTATTCTCCCCTGGATTATCAAATAGGTCACAGGCACCGCTTGAAGCATCCACTTCTACAGTTGAAAAATCTGTAACTTCGTAAGTAGATTCCATTTCCCCATAGCTCATATGTATTGTTGTCCCATCTACCCAGAATGTATCTGGATAATACATATTGTAAGAGTAAAAATCTGTCATATCAAAACTTATATCCAGCAAATTCATTCGCCTTGCTGAATCTCTCTGACTTTGTCCTATTAAATTTTCCAACTCTGTTAAATCCACATCAATCTTGATATCTGGTGTAAAAGTACTTAAAACATTATCTATTTCTGTCATATCATTTGGGTTAGTAGTAACTGTAAGCAGAGTATAGTAATACTCTTCATGAATCGTCTGATCAAAATACCCATAAATATAATCCTCTCCTGTTGGATCGGATGGTTCCATCTCTATTCTGTATATATTATTCTCAACCATACCATGTGAAAGTACATTGGTATCCCAAAATATTTCTTCAAATTGAGCTGGGTCACTTAGTATACTCTCCCAATAAGCTTCTAATTCAGCCATATTTTGGAAACCGCCTTCACCCTCCATTGTCAGACTATATTCGCTGTAAAACTCTAAAGGAATCGCAATTACCATCATCATAGCTTCTGAATCATTTTCGGTTGTTCCATCTTTATACAAATACACCATATCAATATAATTATAGATTTCTTCTGGATCAGTTCCACCGCCTAGATCTTCAAGTCCAGATTCAAACGCCCAATTATCGGGATATTTAATCTCAAAAAAATTCCCTGTATACTGATTCCAATTCTCATCGAACGGTGGGATATATTTATCTTGGCAGAAGTATTCGGCGCATTCCACATCCTCATATCCTGCAAGTTTCATAAGATTTGTTACAACCTTTGCAATTTGAGCTCGAGTCATATTTTGATCCGGTCTAAAAGTTCCATCCTGATACCCGCTGATTATTTCGTTTTCGACCCCTGTGAGAATATATTCAACAAAAGTATAATCTTCCGACACATCTGGAAAGTAATCAGTAATTGCTCCTGTCATTTCATTGAAAAAACTATCAGTTCTATTTACATCAACCCCTATTACAGCAAGTTTCATTAGAGCTCCACGACTTACATTTTCCTTCGGTTTATACTCACCCGTAGTATATCCTGAAGCAAGACCAGCGTTCTTGATTGACTGAATTGCTTCAAAAAAAGGATAGTCTTCTGGCACATCTGGGAATCTTTCTCCTGATGTATCAGTAGGTATATTGAATGCATTTTTTAGAATCTTAGCAATCTGACCTCTAGTTACAAAATCATCCGGACCAAAGTTTCCATTCGAATATCCTGAAATTATCCCCTGATGATACATGTATTCAACATAAGGACATAAAGAGTGGTCTACTGTCAGATCGGGAAATATTTCATTGCATGCGCCTGCAGTTTCAACCGCAGAAATTTTAACAAGCCCCGATGCAAAAAAGGTAAATAAAAATATTATTAGGATAGTTACATACTTTTTCATTGGTATATTTATTAAATTAAGTTAATTAAAAACATTATACACTAGTTATTTATTATACGAGTTTATACGTGATATTATTACATGTAATTTGCTGAATTAATATAATGAATATAATTAAAAAATGGAAAATTCTTAAAAAGCAAGACGTCTCGCCTAGCCATTGGCTTCCTGTTTTTAAACATAAAGTAGAACTTCCAAATAATAAAATTGTAGATGATTTTTATATTGCAAAGTTTCCTGATGTAGTAATGATTATGCCTATGACCAAATCAGGAAAAATCGTTTTTTGTAAACAATATCGACACGCAATAGATAAAATCATGCTCGAACTCCCTGCAGGTATGATTCAAAAAGGCAAAACACATAAAGAAACAGCTATTGCCGAACTCGAGGAAGAAGTAGGAATTAAAATCTCAGAAAACAAACTAATAAACATTGGTTTTTCATCATGCATGCCTCACAAATTTGATTATAGAGTATATTCTTTCTTAGCAATGGACTTGGAATTCAATTCAAAACAAAAGTTAGATGAAAACGAACAAATTGAGGTAGTAACTCTTAACCCTCAGATTGTTTTAGAAAAAATAAAGAGCGAGGAAATATACAGCTCGGATACTGTAAGTTTAATTTTTCGTGTTAAACTAATATATCCCGAGATATTTGAGTAAAATAAACATATGGATGAAGTCTCCTTAAAAAATGTATTAACAAAATATGGAATTGGAGAACTGATTTCTGCCAAACAGACACAAAGAGAATCACCAAACCTTCAAAGATGTTACTTTCTAGACACTACAAAAGGTAAATATTTTCTTAAAAGATACAATACGTTCAGCTATTCTAAAAGAAAGGGATTGGATCTTATCAAATTTTTATACGAAAACGATTATCCCTGCATCAAAGTTATACTATCCAACCAGAGTCAACCTTATGTTGTCCACGAGGGCTTTGTTTATGCGTTATTCGAAGCTATCACAATCCCTGATATTTGGAATATAAGCGAAAATGAAGCTTTTGACATGGGAAAACAGCTTGGACGACTCCACATACTTGCAAAAGATATGCAAATCAGAAAAAGCCCAGTAGACTATTTCGAATTATTAAATATTTTTAATGATTTTAAAAAGAATATACCTACAATACCTGGCGAACATAGAAATAAACTTGAATACATAGAACAAGTGTACCCTTATTTAGCTCTACCTGATGATCTTCCCCAGTCAATTTGCCATGGAGAATTTACTCCTGAACATATTTTCTTCTCGGAAGAAAACATTGTGAAAATCATTGATTGGGATCTTGTGGGCTACGATTATATGTTCTACGATCTTGCAACAGCCTTAATCGGCTGTTTCCAAGATGGGGTACTTAAATTTAATATTCTCTCCCAAATTCTTAAAGGATATGAAAGTTCTCGCAAACTGACAGATTGGGAGCAAAATCATATCTTCGAAGGTGTCCAATTTGGAGTAATTAAATTTGCAATTTGGTATCTTGATGATATTGACATAAAAGGATGGGAAAACTTTGACATTAATCTCAAAGAAATCATGAAATATGACAAAAATAGTTTTGACAATAAGCTGAATACATACCTAAAGTAAATGAATAAACAAATAGATTTAATCACAACACTGAATTCTTCACAACAAAAAGCAATTAAAACTATAGAAGGACCTGTCATGATTAATGCCGGCCCTGGTACTGGTAAAACTCTCACTTTGATCAATAGAATTTTATATATGATCTTTGAAAAAAATATTAGTCCTGAGACTATCCTAGTTTTAACTTTCACAGAAAAGGCAGCTCAAGAAATAAAAGACAGGCTTAATAATTATAAGGCCGATTTACCACAAATTCCTTTTGTAGGGACTTTTCATGCACTGGGGTACAAAATTCTTAATAAAAAATATAAAGATATAAAATTAATTGACGAGAAACAAAGAAAAAAAAATATTCGAGAATGTATGAAAAGTGAAAGTATAGAATCCCCCTTAAGAGAATTGGATACCAAAGAATTAGGTTTAATTATTTCAAAATATAAAAACTTTTCTATTAAATCTTCGGATTATAAAAACCAAAGTCATATAAAAAAATTTACTAAAAAATATGACAAATTACTAAAAAAACAAAACCTGCTTGATTTTGATGATCTATTATTAAAAACATATAAATTTATAAAAGATAATCCGAAATTATCTCCTACTTATCAATATAAATTTGACTATATTCTGATTGATGAATTTCAAGACATAAATCCGATACAATTTAAAATTATTAAACTTTTATTAAATAAAGAAAATAATATTTTTATAATTGGAGATCCTCTTCAATCCATCTACTCTTTTAGAGGATCTTATCCCAATATATTCAAATTATTTAAAAATGAATTTCCTCAAACAAGGGACATTACCTTGGATATAAACTACAGAAGTACTCCAGAAATTATAGAAATAAGTCATAATTTATTTCCTAAAACCCTAAAACTAAAAAACAATCTACAAGAACACGGAAAAGTAGAGGTTGTTAAAACTCAGAATGAGTATACTGAGTCCGATTTTATTCTTAAAGAAATTGATAAGAAAATTGGAGGAATTGGTATGCTGGAATCTAGTGAGGTTTGGGAACATCAAGATAAAAAAATAAACTTTTCAGATTTTGCAGTAATGTATCGTCTGCACTATTTAAATATCCCCCTTAAGAAAAAATTCAAGGATTCGGGAATTCCTTATCAGGTAATAGGAGCAGGTTCCATATATAACCAGCCGGCTATATCATTCATCATTTCATGCTTGAAATTTTTGAATAAACAAGATAATGAGTCATTTAGAGAAATTATTGAATCTACATTCATTAAGCTATCTGAACAGATAAAAAATAAAATATTTCATACTCCAGACTATGAATTCTATCCAAGGGCAAAAGAAATTCTAAATCAGAAAGAGCTTAACAATACTCAACACAGAAGTCTTGAAAAAAACATATCCAATATCAATAAATTAATTAATTCTGAAAAATTAAAATTAACTGAGGTTGTTTCTTTAGTTATTGAACTTTTTAATTTGGAAAAATATTTCAATGAAAACACACAAAAGAAACAGATGCTTAATGAATTTAAAAGTATAATTTTAAGATTTGATAGATTTGAAAATGGAATTGAAAAATTTCTTGTATACCTGAGAAATATTGAACAAAATGATTTTTATGATAATAATGTAGATAAAGTTACTCTGTTAACGATGCATGCTGCAAAAGGACTGGAGTTTAAATATGTATTTATATGTGGATTTGAGGAAGAATTAATTCCATATATGAAAAAGGACAGTGATATAAATGAAGAAAAAAGACTATTTTATATTGCTCTAACAAGAGCAAAAAATTCTGCTTGGATTCTTTATACGAAAAGGCGTAACAAGACAGAAAGTAAAATATCTCCATTCTTTGAATTAATCAAATCAAAAAATCTTATACATAAAACGGATAAAGCTTTAGAAAGTCTGAAGACAAAACAAGAAAAATTAAAACAGAAAAAGAGCCAAATAAAACTATTTTGAACTACTTCTTCGATTCTTTATAATCTTCCAAAAATTTTTCTACTGCTTCTTTTACAACCTGACCTGCATTCTTCTCTTCTATAACCGCAATCTTTTCCACATCCTCCCAGGCTTCTTTTGGTAAATATATGGATCTATGATTTTTTGTAGACATATTTTAAAACCTTGAAAATTTAATTAATAGATCTTGGTAGTATTATATTATACTTTTCCTAACCAACAGTTCTTGTTATTATTCATTAATAATATTAGTTAATTTAAGATTGTGAAAATATTAAATCACCTTAAAAATAGACTACAAAATTGTTCTGAATATAATTTAACCGAAAATGACAATTTACTCATAGAAAATGAAGGATTAGAGAGTTTTATATTCCATCAACTTATGAACAAATCTTACAGAAAATGGTCGGTAGATAATGACGCACAAAAGCATATCAAACAAGCTATACATTTGAATTTCAAAGATGATAAGCCTATCGAATTCACCTTTCCCTTTGGAGGTTATAAACTATGGAGACTAGCTTCGTATCCGGAAGTAGACTGGGCAGAATTCTTCACGATTTCTTATTATTCGCGCTATGTGTCCCCTATCCTAAAAGTTTATAAACCTGGGGTCAACTTCACTTTTTCATCAGATGACGTCATTATAGAAAGAATGGACAATATACCGAAAGAAGATACAGATGCTTATTTCCGTTCCTTTCAGAAACTAATTTTCGAATTTAGTAAACATTATCCAGATAACATGAAGATGAATATTACTAGGGTTGGCGATTTATACTCCCAAAAAGAATTTGAAAATGAACTTGCAGAAAATGTTGAGAAGGTTAAAAACCATTATATCAATGAGGGTGAAGAAAGAAAAAAGAAAATGCTAAAAACTTCCAAGCTTAATATTAAATTTAAAGGTGCAGAAGACTGGACTAAGCTTTCAAAAGAAGAACAGCAAGCCAAGATTGCAATGGGACCAATTTATCATGATGCTCATTGCTCTTTATCTAAGAGAAGAGATTTTGTGAGAGGAAAAAATAAAGTAGTACTTTTCACCACTCCAATATCTAATGCTATTGCAATTGGCACTAGCAAATCCTCAATTACGAAATTTTGGACCGGTACTGGAATTTTAGAAAAAAGAAATGGAGATTATAAAGATAGAATTTTATCCCCCCAACAAATCAAAGCGCTGGAAAAACTTGAAAAAGAAGCCTTAAAGATTGATTTAATTCCTTTGAAAAATTTCAACAAAATTACAATAGTAAAAGAAAAACTGAATTTTTCAAATAAATCAAAGTAATTTTAAGGGGTAGGTGTTGGTGTAGGTTCTGGCGTCGGTTCTTCTACCTCTACATTCACAGAAACTGCTTCCTCTCCTCCATCAGACATAATATATAAATAACAGGAAGTATTTCCTGGGGGTAACATATCCCTAAATATATAAACTTCAAGAATATTTGGGTCTGGATCTACTACTCCAGTTGGAGGTTCAGCAAAAATACCTTCCGGGCATTCAGGAATCAAATTCCAAACTAAAGGTCCGTCTCCAATATTTGATATTGTAACCTGTTTAACATCATCAGTTAAACCAAAATCTAGAAAAGTTGGAACAACTTCAAGAATTGGTCCTTGGCTCTCAGTCGGACTTGGTGTTTCTGTCGGTGTTGGAGTAGGAGTATCTGTTGGTATATAAGTTGTAG
Source organism: Candidatus Dojkabacteria bacterium (assembly GCA_014729085.1). GTDB lineage: Bacteria > Patescibacteriota > Dojkabacteria > B142 > WJKM01 > WJKM01. The sequence goes on from WJKM01000023.1 coordinate 65,375, forward strand.
GTTCTGGTTCAGGAGTTAAAGTTGGATCATCACCTCCATCTCCGGGACTTGTTTCTTGGTCATCTGGTACTGTAGCTGCTTCTGTGGCTGTTGTATCTTCTACTGGTTTCTCAGTCGCAGTATTTTCGGGCATTTTCTTACATTTGCAACCTTGTGTACATTCTTCGCCGGCTTCACAACCTGTTTTTGGTTTTGCCTTCGGATCACATTCTTCAGGTGGGGTGATATAGCCGTCTCCGCAAATAGGAGTTGCAACTGCACATTTGCAATTTCTAGTACAAACTTCCTCTTGGGCCTTACAACCTGTGGGATTTACCTTATAGTCACATGATTCGCCCTTATCTCCCTGAACTTTCCCGTCTCCACAACAGCATTCATCAGGGCACTCAATTCCTGTATCATTCGATATATCTTCCGCATGAGAATCTTCTGGTTTTGCATCGGCCTTAACACTAGCCATTAAACTTTTTTCTTTTCCTGCCTTGGGTTTTGAAGCGATAAAGGTTCTCCTTCCGTTTTGTTGGTAATGATACCAATCTACTGTAGCTCCAGCAGGCTTATTATCTTCAATTTTTTTCTTTTTATCTGCATTATTATAATCATCTTTAGATATAAACTGCCAATTTGTATAAGTACCATCGGATTTTTTATATCTATAATAGTATCCGTCCGTATATTCATCATCCAATCCCATCATATGTCCAACTTCGTGGGCAATTGTCTTATTGGAGTCTCTGCTCCCCCAATCACCTGTTCCTGATGGAATATTTGCATTCTGATTTCTAGTGGAATCTTCAGGAGTCCAATTACTAGCTGTTCCTGTAACAGTTGGCCTATGGTATCCTCCAACCGGTACATTTTTAACAGTAACACAATGATGATCATTTGCCTCTGGTTTTGAGCAGTCATCTACTTGAATTACATTGACCGTTAATTCCAACTCACATTTACACTCTTCACCACATTTAACTTTTGCATTATTCCATTCATTTTCTGCTGCTTGTTTAATTCGGGAAGCGTATGCATTGCTTGCACCAGGCCCAGTTATAGCAATATTGACCTCAACTTTAAGTTTACAATCTTCAAGCTTGGCTGTTGTTTTACCTTGAGAGGACGTCGTAAGAAAAAATAGTATAAATATACTTAAAAATATTTGAGCTATTTTTTTTAACTTCATTTCAATTTAATAAAGAAGTTATTTATATTACATACTTTTTCTGCTCATCATCCCAAGTATAAAATCCCTTATTTTTTTCCCACCAATCTCGCCACTTTTTAACGATCTCATCATTTCCACAAGGATCACCAAATCCCTGATCAAAATAATATGAAAGTGTTGTTGAACAATATTGACATATAGGCATTGGAGGTTCTGTTAGTATAAGCATGTCTTCATTAGAAAGCCCTTCGATTAAAATATCCGTACCTTCAGAATTTCCGCAGATAAAAGCTACACTTGCTGCCATTAATCTGATATGAGGATTATCATTATTAAATTCCTTCTTTACGGCTTCAATAATTTTATTTCTTGTTTTCTGATCTTCGTAAAAACCCACTCGAGAAAGGACATATAATGCTGTCCACTCATCATAAATATCATCACTTTCTAAAAGTTTAATCTGAGAATCAATAACTTGAGGTCCTAAGTCAACTAACTCTTCAACCTTGTCAAAAGTACTAGTATCCGACTCGTTATAAGCCCCAGTAATCGACTCCACTTTTTCGGAAATTTCATCTTCATTGAGTGTTTTGCTTTTTTCTTCTGGTTTTTTTCTTATCAAAATAAATACAAAGATTAATACTATTAAGATAATCAGAGATATAAGAACAATCAACCTGAGCTTATTATCGTTCTTGAAATCTAAATTCATAAAAATAAATTTATCAAAAGCAAAAGAGAGATACTAGAAATTGTAGCGCACTTTAGAAAAAAGATAAAGCTAATTTTCCTTTAATCTTAAACTGTTCAGAACTACAGATACAGAACTGAAAGCCATGGCCGCACTTGCAATAATTGGAGACAGAAGTACTTGGCTTAATGGATACAATATACCAGCGGCTATAGGTATTGCAATAATATTATATCCAAATGCCCAAAATAAGTTTTGTTTAATTGTTTTAAGAGTCTGTTTAGATAGCTGTATAGAATCCACAACCTTCATAAGATTACCTTTCACAAGTATAATATCCGCTGACTCAATAGCGACATCTGTACCTGTTCCAATTGCCATTCCAATATCTGCCTGGGCAAGAGCTGGGGCATCATTGATACCATCTCCTACCATAGCTATCACTCGATCTGTTGACTGTTGAATCTCTTTAATTTTGCTTACTTTATGCTTAGGTAATACCTCTGCAGTGACATTGTCAATATTCAATTCTTGAGCTATAGATTCAGCTGTCTGCCTATTATCACCTGTTAACATATGTAGACTTATATCCATTTTATGCAAAGTCTCAATTGCTTCTTTCGTATCCTCTTTTAGAGTATCGGCAAGAGCAAAGATTGCAAAGTTTTGATTATCGATGCTCATGAAAACAACCGTTTTCCCTTCATTTTCTAACTTATTTGCTTTCTTTTCTAATTTCTTGGTTATATTAACCTTCCTTTCTTTCATTAACCTATGGTTTCCTATAAAGATTGAATAATCTCTGTAATTTGCCTCTACACCTCTCCCTTCGAGATTTTTAAATTGTTTTACTTCAGAATCTTTAATGATGGAATCATTTTCCAATAAATCGTTACCATATTCTTCTATTGCTTTTGACAAAGGATGCTCAGATTTTTTTTCAATAGATACTGCTAAAGCGAGAATTTTTTTATTAATCGTATTTGAGCTTGAAATTTCGTTTAACTTTTTAACTTCTATATTATCATCTACTACAAATTCAGTTACCTCGGGCTCTCCCTTAGTTAAAGTACCGGTTTTATCAAAAATAATTGTCCCAATTTTGTGAGCAATTTCAAGAGATTCAGCATTTTTAATTAGAATTCCTCGACGAGCTGCATTTCCGGTACCAACCATAACTGCAGTAGGTGTTGCAAGTCCTAAGGCACAAGGACACGCGATAATTAAAACAGTAGTTGCAACATAAACTGCTAATTGAATATTATTAATATCAGAAGCTAAGATTCCCACACTTGGAGCAACCAATAACCAGAACACAAATGCCACAAAAGAAATGGAAATTACAGCAGGAACAAAAATTCCCGAGATTTGATCTGCTAGTTTTTGAACAGGTGCCTCTGAGTCTTGGGCTTCTTCCACCATCTTTATAATCTGAGCAAGCATTGTATCAGACCCTACTTTTTCAGCAATAAATCTAAAATTTCCACTTTTGTTGATTGTTGCTCCAATCACTTTATCCCCCTTCTCCTTTTCCACAGGTAAAGATTCACCTGTCACCATAGATTCATCGACTGTAGAAGTACCATCCTTAATCTTTCCATCAACTGGTATTTTTTCACCAGGGCGTACTACAACTGTATCTCCAACTTCTACCTCTTCTATTGGAACTCTTATTTCCTCTTCTCCTCTTATAATTGTTGCTTTTTTTGCCTGCATCTGTATCAATTTCTGAATAGCCTCGTTAGTCTGACTTTTTGCTCTAGCTTCCAATAATCTACCTAAAAGAATAAAAAATACAATAAAAACAGATGCCTCAAAAAATACATCGGCTTCCCCCTGTACAGAGCTAAATAAATCTGGGTAAAAAGTAACTAATGTTGAAAACAGCCATGCCGTAAATGTACCTAAAGCAACTAGGGTGTCCATATTTGCTGATTTAACTTTTAGAGCAGACCAAGCACTTACAAAGAACTCTCTTCCTCCAATAAATAAAACCGGAGTTGATACCAAAAATTGCATAAAGAAGAAAGTATTGATTTGATAAACCTGCTTTTCTCCTGATAATACTATATGTCCTAAAAATCCATTAGTGAACTTAATGAAATTTAGATGCGACAATAACATTAATACCATAATCATAATAAACGGCATTGTTCCTATTCCTACCCACAATACTTTCTTCTTAAGTTTGTTGTATTTTTCTTTCTTTAAAATAGCATGTTCTTTCACTGATTCTCTATTATCCTTCCTTTCTAATTCTTTTATTTCGGTTGGGGAAGCAAGGACAGTTTTGTCTCTTTTATTTTCAATTAATTGATAAGTCCCTGTATCTTCTACTGTCTTTTTTATTTCTTCTATATCAGTTTTATTCTCATTATATTCAATTCTCATTTTTTCAGATGCAAAATTCACCTGCACACTCTCAACTCCATCTAGTTTAGATACAGCTTTTTCTATTAAAATCTTACAAGATGCACAATGCATTCCTATTATTGGAAAAATTTCTTTCTTCATATTTCTGTAGGTAAATTTAATCGATCGCTATTTGTATTTTTTACTAAATTCTAAAAAATCATCTACGAAATTTCTCAGTTTTTCTAATGTGTTTTCATCATTGATCTTTTCTTCTTCATTTACTTTTTTATGAAATTTTGAAAGCATTATTTGAGGTTTATGCAAAATATGCATATTTAAAGTTGATGCTAATAAAACCAATTGGTTCTGTGCTCTTATAGTTCCAAAACCCCCAGGCGTTGCTCCAACAATTCCCAAAACTTTTTTATCAAATGAGTTTTGTCCAGCTGGTCTTGTAGTCCAATCTAGAGCATTTTTTAGAACTCCTGGCATTTGTCCATTATATTCTGGGGTCGCTATTACAATTCCATCACTTTCCTCGACTTTTGTTTTGAGTTTTTTCACACTTACAGGGAAATTTTCATTTTCAAGATCTTCATTATAAAGAGGGATGTCCTTCAAACTGATATACTCAAAATTTTCTCTCTTAGAAACTATCTCCCCTATTCTTTTAACAAGGATTTTATTATATGATCCCTTTCTCAGACTGCCCGATAGACCTATTATGTTTAATTTATTTTTCATAATAGTAATTATTAATATTTACCAGTTATAACTAATTTGAATAACCACAGTTTGGATTTCCACAGCCTCCTCCGCAACCACCATTGCATCCTCCTCCACATCCCTGGCCTTGGGTTGGTAAGGCATCAACTTTATAATCATCAGGCAATTGACCTTGTTCGTCAACTACGTCGATAACACCATTAATCATACCCATCCAACAACTAAATGTATATCTTCCTATTTCTTTTGGTAAAAATTCCTTGGTTGCAGTTTGTCCTATATTAACATTCTTTAAGTCTATAGAACCTTCAAACAAATCTTTTGCAATTATTTCGTTAGAACAACCACTAACACCTTGATTCGTAACCTCCCATACCACAGGAACACCAGCTCTAACTTTAAGAACTCGAGGCTCATAACTACCAGCTAGTGCATCCATTTTTAATATCTGCTTTCCATCTTTAATTTCAGGTAAATTACTTGCCTGACTTGCTACTGCTTGTTCAATATTTAAGCCAAATTCTGTACTAATGAATGAATTCAAACCTAACAAACCAAAACCTATCACAATTACCCCTACAATATAATTAAATTTTCGAATAAAATGTGGTTTTGATCCCAACTTAATACTTGAAAAGCTGATAGGAGCTAAAAATACCAATGTTCCCAAGGCAAAAGCCCCCAAATTTAAGGCTCCTCCTAGAAACCGACCAGTGAAATTTGAACCGGGAAAAATATTTGGGGCTGAAAGGGTCATCAACATTGCTGTGAAGGTCATACCACATGGTAAAAGGAAGGAAAAAGCTCCAATAATAAAGGGCATTAGCTTCCCTTTAAAGTTACTTTCATCTGCTATATACTTACCTAAAAATTTTGGGGTTGAAATTTTTAGTCCCGACACAAAATTCACTCCAAGCATTTGCAATCCCAAAATTAACATCAAAGTAGCAACACCCAAAGTTATGAAGGGATAGATTTCGCGAATATAACTTTCTACAACACCGCCTATTAAAGCAAGAAGCCCTCCTACTAAAGGGAATGCTACTAATCTTCCAATATGGAACATAACATGAGGACTAGTAGATGCATTTGCTTGATTCGAATGTATTTCATTCCATTGTTTCGACATTGACAAGATGACTCCCCCAACCAGAGCTGCACAAGTTGAGGCACCTGCAAAAATACCATAGAGAAAAAACCCTAAAGCATTTGTGGTTGGACTTATAGTTATATAACGACTTAAACCTGATTTTTCTATTGTCTGCTGAAAAAGCAGATATCCTGCAATTAAAACTAACAATAAAATTAAGATACTCACGAAACTCTTTAATGCTTTTCTATCTACTACAATATGTCCCTGTTGATTAATTTGAACAATTCTTTTTTTCTTTTCTTGAGTTGATGTTAATCTATAACCGTGCTTTTTTAATATTCCATTCATTTTTGTATTATCTGGCTTTCGTCCCTTTTGATAGTTAATTTCCACCTCTCCTTTTTGAACAGAAGCATTAACTGACTCTACTCCTTCTAATTCCAATAATTCCTTTTCAATGACAATTTCACAAGCAGAACAGTGCATACCATTCACACTATATTTACAGCTTTTGATATTGTTCTTATTTGACTTTTCATTTTGACTGCTATTCATTTAAGTTTATTCTTATTAATTTTAGTTAGAGACTAAAACCCAACCAGATATCCAACACAAAAGAACTTTTTACTATTAATCCGATTTATTACCTTTTAAATTTTTAAATAGACTAAATCCGCTTAATCCAAAAATCAATAAATACATAAAAAATCCATACACACATGCTGGAAGAGTAGCTATTGTTACATCTTTGGTTCCACATGTAATAACAGCCTCATCACAACCACCAGGGACAAAAAGCTCATAATACGAAAGATATCCGGAGAAAAGAAGACCTGCTATCGATATTCCGAATATTATTTTGACTGTTTTCTCGAATGACATAATATTTATTTAAAAAATAAAATAATACAACTGAAACTTTATTTGGAAATTTTCGTAACCTGTAATACCTCATCTATTAGTCTTTTTTTCTTAGCCTTACTTTTACTCTTCATCCCTTCGGCAAAACAATGCTGGAGGTGATCTTGAAGTTTCTGAGTTCTTGCAGAAGTTATATATCCTTCAATAGCATTTAACTGTTGAATTATATCTATACAATACTCTTCTTCTTTTATCATTTCAATGATCTTATTAATATGAGTCCTTGCTTTTTTTAAAGTAGTGATTACTTTTTGATTTTTGTTCATAAAGATGTAATTAAAAGTTTATAACCTACTCCTAGGGTATAGGTTACTATGTTCATTTAAAATTGTCAAGATTATTTTACGAAAAAAAAATTTACTGTTAAGATTAAAATATATTACTTTTTAAATTAAACGTTATGAAGATTACCATCAATCCAAAAAACTTTGATCTTGATGAAAAAACTAAACAACTTGTAAACGACAGACTTGCAGAAGGTCTCGACCATCTTCTAAGGGACTTTGACCCTAATTTGTTAAATGCCACAGTTAAAATTGAACAGTTTCAAAGACATGGATATCAGGTAAATTTTAGTATGAGTCTTCCGGGAAACAAACAAATTTTTGCAAAGGAAGAAGACGACAAACTCTCTCTAGCCCTATCAAAACTTAGAGAAGATGTAGAGAGACAGCTTGAAACTATTACAGGGAAACTTAAAGATTACTAGTCTGTAATTCCTATTTCAATAATTTATTTCTTATTAATCATCAAATGAAGTATAAAATACGCGGTGATGCCTTGCCTATATTAGATATGGAACTTCAAGAGGGAGAATCAGTATTTACCGAGTCTGGTGGGATGGCTTGGATGAGTCCAAACATCAAAATGGACACAAATATGAAAGGTGGAATTGGAAAATCCCTTGGCAGAATGTTTACAGGTGAATCTCTATTTCTTGTAAATTACACATGTGAGAAAGATACCGGTTTAATTTCATTCTGTAATGAATTTCCAGGTAAAATAGTTCCCTTTACTTTAAAGGAGGGCCAAAGTGTAACATGTCAAAGAGACGCTTTTATGGTAGCTGAAGAATCAATACAATTAAAAACGGTATTTACAAAAAGACTTGGAGCAGGTTTTTTTGGTGGGGAGGGTTTCTTTTTACAGCAAATATCGGGACCTGGAAATGCTTTTCTGGAATTCTCGGGAGAAATAACTGAGTATACACTGGAAGAAGGACAAACCCTAAAAGTAGACCCTGGATATATTGGTGCGTTCGAACCAACCATAGATTACAATATCGTCAGAATTAAAGGAATTAAGAATATGTTATTTGGAGGTGAAGGAATATTTGTTGCCACTTTAACAGGTCCTGGGAAAGTATGGCTTCAAAGTATGCCACTTTCAAACTTAGTTAAAAAAATAGTCCCTTATGTGTCCAAAAAATAAAGCCGGAAATAACTTAGCACGATTTTTAATAGGTCTATTCTTATTTTGTATTTTTGGTTTAATCGCATTAATAACATTATTTTTCCTAACACCAGTATTACTTTCTTCGTTTATGGTGTTTGTTATAATCTTTGGATTTATTGATTTAATCGTTCTAGTAGCTTCGGTTATAGCCTTTATCTGGTACTTAACCAGAGATGAGCCACCTATAGGGAAAAAAACAAACTACTCAATAAAACAAGGTACAGAAATATAGTAAGCATATGATTACTCCAAAAAGAAAACAAAGAATAAAAGACATAATCTCCCAAAGACAAAAAGGTCTTACAGTCATTTTTGAAGATATATACGACCCCCACAATGCTGCTGCAGTGCTCAGAACTTGCGATGGCTTTGGAATACAAAAAGTGTGCTTTATATTTGACAAACAGAAATCATTTAATCCCAGGAAAATTGGGAAAGTTTCCTCCTCTTCAGCAAATAAATGGCTGGATTTCTATAAATACAAATCAACACATAAATGCTATGAAGATCTAAGAGAAAAAGGGTATAAGATAATAGCAACTATTCTTGACGAAGAATCTGAAAATATATTCACTTCGAGTTTTACTGAAGAAAAGCTAGCTTTAGTATTTGGTAATGAACATACAGGCCTTTCTAAGTCAGCTAGAAAACTAGCTGATAGAAAACTCCACATACCGATGAACGGATTTGTACAAAGTCTTAATTTATCTGTAACTGCGGCTATTTGTATCTTTGAAGTTACAAGGCAAAGATTAAACTTAAAAAACAAGACTGATTTTACAATTTCTAAAAATAGGCAGAGAGAGTTGTATGAAAAATTTATTGAAAAATAATTTCCTTATTCCTTTGCACATAACTCATTTTATAAGTCTCTATAATATCTCACTTCCTTCAACTGAAAATTTGCTTTTTTGAATATTTTTTGTTTCCCTTCAATCATCCAACCTAATTTCTCATACCAAACACTTGTTTTCAAATTATCTTTCAAAACCCATAATATAGCTCGTTGATAACCCTCTTTCTTTAAAAAAACAACCGCCCTTTTCATTAACTTGGTCCCTATCCCCTGATTCATATGATTTTGATCTACATAAATAGACCAAATTTCCCCAGTCTCACTATTACAGTCTTGATCTCTGCAATATCCTACAAAACAGAATCCAACTACTTTCTTGTCTTTTTCAGCAACAAATGTCTGTGTTCCTTTCTCCTCCTTGTAAATTATTTCCTTCCATTTCTTCCTCCGTTTCTTTTTAGATAAATTCAATAAAAATTCCTGAGGCATTATTCGGTTATATGCAAACTGCCAAGTTTCGACATGAATTTTTGCTATTTCTTTATAATCTTTAAGACTAGCAGGTCTAATTAGAATCATGATTTGTATAAAATCAGTTATTACATTATTCTTCTTTCTCAGCCTGGAAATCTCCTGTGGCACTCCCACCCTCACCACTGAAGCTCATTGTACCCTCAAGTCGATCTTCTTTTATACTTCCCTCTGCTTCTACATTTCCATTAACCGTCTGAGTTAACTGTGCCTTGTATTCTGGAGGTATTAAGTTCTCATAACCAGCTGGTGGATGGGTAGTACTGGTACTGGTATATGTGCCTTCTGTTGTAAAATTTCCACTTTCATCTACTATACCTGAAGATTTGGAATTTGTATCATATGTGGAACTCATTTCCATACCTTGTATTCCAAAATCCAGACTTCCTTGTTTAGCAAAACTAATTTCAACATTATTTTCCTCATCAATAATTACTGCAATTTCTATATTTACGTCCTTTTGGGTGACTACTGAATAATTTGGAAGTACTACGTTCAAATTGCCTTTGTAAATACCTTCAAAATTGTTGTCCGGGCTTAGGACTAAACGAGAGCATGCCTGGCTGTCTTTTCTTGTAAACAATAATTGGGCACTCTTGTCTTTTGCAGGAAATGAAAAGCCCCATTCCAAAGTAGTTGACTTATCTATATTTCTAACTGAGGAACCACCTAATGTTCCGTCTCCATTTAAATCAACTGTGATTTCCGTCCCCTCTTTTCTTACGGCATGTATTATGGCGTCAATTTCAAATGACAAGGGGTCATTCTTCACAGGTTCTGCAAATACTTGAATAGAGCCAATTTTTTCAAGAAAATCCTTACTAATATTTTCCGGTCTTTGATCTTCTGGTAACTCACTTAAAACCTGCAGAATAGCCTTATCGATTCTTAAGACTTTTCCTCCAATTTTTTCATCTACTTGTTTAATACGTTCACTTACGTTGGGATTGGATATTTCCGTATCTGCAGATTCAACAAGAATCCTTTTTACATCCATAGCAGATAACTTTGGATTAATTGATTTTAATAAAGCTGCTGCTGCTGCAACCTGAGGTGCTGAAAAACTTGTCCCGCTATTAGTAACTAATTCCCCATTTTTATCAATTGCAACGGGTACGTCTACTCCGACTGTTGAAAGAGTAACTTCTCCTCCGCCATTTGTATAATTACTGAATTTGGCCTTATCTCCATTTTTATCTAACGCTCCTGCAGTTATTAAGTTTGGTGCTTTAATGCCTCCAACTGTGCGATTATTGCTAGTAATTTCTTTATTATGATTTCCAGCAGAAGCCACAAAAACAACCTCCGGATGCTCTACTTCCATTCTCTTCAAAAATTTTTTGTATATATTTGAAATCCCCTCACTAGTATGATCAGGATCTGTACCAAATGACATATTAATCACCTTTGCCCCGCTCTCGATCTGTCTGTAAATATCATTAAATGCCTTTACTGAATAATTTGTGCCATAATAATTAATGTGAGCCGGATCTTTAGGGTCAAGCGTTGCAATTTGAGTATACTCATCGTCTGAGGTAAAGGTGTTTGCAACCGAAATTTCAAGTTTTTCTTCGAGACCGCCAGCAATGCCTACAACCCCATAATTTCCCCAATCACCACCTATAATATGGGCAACCTCTGTTCCATGATTATAACCAGAAGAACTTGCACTCACTAACTCATCAGTAGATTCTAGCCCTTTTATCTTTACTTTACCTCCAATCTCTTTGGAATTCTTATCCAGCGCCTGATCGACAACTCCCACATGAACCTTATTTAATTTAACTCCACTGGCACGAATATACTGCCACGCTTTCTCAAGCCCAATAACATCATAAGGTATGGAACTTGTCCCTACGGTGTAAAAATCTCCCATAACCGAACATGGCTTACCTTCAATCTCATCAATTTCTAAGGGAATATCTGGAGTAACATCTTCAACTATTTCATTATTATTAAACTCTTCAATATATACGTTCAAACCTTCTTCTGTTGCTGCTGGAATTTCTACCTGATACAAATTCACAAATTCGAATTCTCCTACAATGTTTCCCTGAAATTCAGGAAGTATTTTCTCCAATTCTTCTCTGGTAGAGTTTTCTTTCAACATGACTAAGAGATAATTTATCGGCACATCTCCCCAGGATTCTGTTTCTACGATGTTAAAGTTATTAACTTTTTTATAGGAATAATTCCCTAAGTCGACCGAATCTTTGGTTTGAGTTTGTCCGATTTGCTTATCTTTTAGCCCAAAAACTCCTAAAACACAAATTACTAAAATACAAAGCAAACCAATTGAACATATCAAAAGATATTTAAAAGTATTATTTTTCTTACTTTGATTTCTTTTCATTGAGGTAGTGTTTTCTTCCATTAGGCTTATATAAAAGATAATATGGTAGTATCAGAATAACATAAACAATTTGGAGTAATAAATAGCCACTTTTTTTAATAATTTTCAGGAGGAATACTGATTATATGAATCCATAATTATATAAAAACGAGGAGAATCAATGATTAGTAAGCTTAAGGGCAGGGTTAGAATTTAGATTTACTCTTACTAATTTATTTTTATATTGGCTCCGCGGGGGAGACTTGCTCAACTTGCCTGCTGTTAGGCAGGTGAAAGGTTAGTGAAAACGATCTCCTGTAAGGAGAGAAGCTTGAATTTACCTGAATTAGTCCTCCGTAATCACGTCACTCGTGATGAAGGAGGAAACTCCTAACTATTCTTATACTTATTCAAACTGAATTTTTTTCGAAGAGCTCCGCGGGGGAGACTTGAACTCCCAACCAATCGGTTAACAGCCGAGTGCTCTACCATTGAGCTACCGCGGAATATTGAATTTTAAGTATTGATCAAGTAATTCTAACCATTGCCACTCAGAAGGTGTATACCAAATAGCATACCATGAGTCTCCTTTGAATTACCTTTTGGTGTTTTTGTGGAAACTACCAAAGAATATCTGAACAAAACAATTTTTGCGAATAGATTATACCAAGTTATTTTGGAATACAACAATATTGGAAAAGTAACTTTAAACAATCAATCAGTATCAAGGATTTCAACAATTTTTGCTTTTGTCTTTTCAGGCTTGCTACGAAATAAATTATGTTCTGCACCTTCTATGATGGTATATTCCTCGGTAATCTTATCTGCATAATTTCTCTGAGCATCTTTTTCTCCATATATGAATACTGTCTTATTTTCTACTAACGAAAGTGCCTTGGGAAAGTCTATCTCAACAGCTTTAATGTAATTTATATCCGCTAGAGACCTAGGATCTGTTGTTTGCAATTTTATTAAAAATTCTTGATTATTCTCTTTTGCTTTAGTTCCAATATTTGTTCTTAAAATTGGTATTAATAAATTTTCTTTGCCCCATTTTGTTGAAATAATAATCCTACGAATAAATATAGGAATTTTATTTACGAACCTTATCTTCCACCCGATTATTTTTGCCGGGGCTCCCACATGTATTAATTTCGCTTTTGTACAGCCTAATGTTGCAGCTTTCGTACTCACAATTGTACCTAATGAATTGCTAACTATTGGAACATTATTAAGTTGTTCATGTTCAATAAAAATACACAATGCCTCAGTGAACAAATCTGTATTATGAACTCTCCCCTTTACAGTGTCTGAACCTCCAAATCCCGGCAAGTCTGGTATATAGACCTTATAATTTTCAGCTAATTTTTCATCAAATGTGTTCCAGGAGTCACTATAAATAGAACCATGTAGAAGTATAACTGGCTTTCCCTGGCCAATTACTTTATAACTCATGGTATACCCTTTAAATTCATATGTGTTCTGATAAGCTTGCTTCTTCCGAGACGATAATATTTTGTGATAGACAATGAATAAACTACCTACTAATAGAATTAAGAACAAAATTATAAAAATAAAATTCTTTCCCATACTTGTGTCTTTAATTAATAATACTGTTTATTATCCATATATTTCCAAACCATCAAGCTAATCTCCTTTTCTACCTTCGAAGCACTATTTAATCCTACTCCATCTGAAAGTATAACCAAGGCATAATCTGTTCTATTCCCATAAATTATACCTGCATCATGATGTGCTGATCCAAGACTTCCGTATTTATTAGCAACCTCTATTCCTTCTGGCAATCCTGCTTTTATACGATTGAATTCGGTGCTTTCTTTCATCAAATCAATTAAATACATTGAATATTCCTCATTTAAGTATTCGTTCCAGTATAATTTTTCCAAAAGAAGGCCTAAATCTCTGCTGGTAGTTTTAAAATCAACTAAAGAAGTATCATAAAGCCTTAATTCTTGATATATCCGTTCATCAATTTTTTCCTTACCTCCATCCATTCCTAACTTATTTAGCAATGCACGATGGGCTGTATTACTCGAATTTACAATCATTAATTTCAATAATTCTTCTAACGAAACATAATACTTCGTGCTTTCTTTATCGATCTCTTCGTCCTGATAAAAAAGTACCTTTTGATTCAAATCATACCTTTCTTCCTCTATATCTTTTAAAATTAGCATTGCAGTAAATAGTTTAAATGTACTTGCGGGTTTAAAACCTTTAACAGAGCCTATCTCAATCTCTTCGCTGTCGTAGAGATCTTTAATAAAAATGGAGTACGAACCCTTCTCTTCATTTATCTTCTCGCTTAATTGCTTTATGAGATCTATCTGCTCTTTATCCATATTAGATTCTTCAGCCACAGTTGTTTTATTTTGTCTCTGGATTTCGTCTCCTTTTATAGTATTTACCCCTTTTACATCTGGGAATTTAGTAATAGAATTCTTTATCCTTATTGAAATAGAAAGTAAGAGCAAAAATAATATAAATAATAGTAGATTTATTACAAAATATTTATATTTTCTTATTTTAATATTTTTATTATTCAAGAGATGAAAATGAAAGTATAATGCTAATGTATAGTATACAACATGTCCATAATAGCCCTTCTATTATGAGCAATTCATAGCCTACTTAGAAGATATTTTCTTTTTAACAAAAGAAGTCAAACCTTTATCAAAAAAATTTCCTTTTTGATTTTGATAAGTATTAAAAGATACAATACTATCCAACTCCAATCTTATACCTTTACGTTTTTTTTCTGTAGGATATCCCAGTGTAATAAGACCGATCACTTTAATACCTTTTGGAATCCTCAAGATATCCTTTACTTTTTGCTCATTAAAAGCACCTACAAAACAAGTACCTAAGCCCAATGAATGGGCTTCAAGCATTATATTTTGCGCCGCTAAACTACAGTCAATAACAGCCCACTTGCTTTTTTTTATTTTAGCGCAGATTGCAATGACAATTGGAGCTCTTGAAATAAAAGCACTGAATAGTTTTCCGGACAGCTTTTTCTTAATTGATTCTTTTTTAATAACAATAAAATTCCAAGGCTGGCGATTTACTGCAGAAGGAGCCCACCTCGCTGCCTCTAAAACCTTATGCAATATATCATCAGAAATTTTTTTATCTTTGAATTGTCTGATACTTCTTCGGTTTCTAATTGTTTGTAGTATGTCCATCAATATTCAATAAAATTTTATATAGATATACTTTTAATTTTCAGACTTATTCTCCATTACCTTCTCTTCTTTCTCTTCATACTGCTTATTTTCCATATACTCCCAAACTAGGCTACTTACATCTTTAATTGTATTGACTGCATTCTGCTCAATAATATCATCACTATAAACAACTAGAACATAATCAGTGTTATTTCCAAAAACAATTGCCACATCGTGTTTTGAAGTTTCCAGAGTACCTCCCTTATTAGCAGCTTTAACACCAGAAGGAAGCCCTGCTTTTATCCTGTCTCGTGCATATCCATTAATCATTAAGTTAAGCAAATACTGTGAGTTATAATCATTGAGATAATTTCGATAATACAAATTTTCGAGTGCATATGCCATGTCTCTATTTGTAGTATGGAATTCTTTTAAAGATGTATTCTCTAAATTTAATTCTGATTCTAGTCTATTTTCAATATTTGCTCTTCCATTTAATGCAAACAGCATCGATTGAGCTGTGTTATCTGACTGCACAATCATTCTCCAAAGAAGATTCTGTGCAGAAAAAACCTTACCCAAATCTTCCTTCTCAAACCAAGTACCAGGACCTGGAGACCAAAGAGCTTTAGACAAAGTAACCCCACTGGACCAATAAAGATTTCCATCTTCAATATTTTTTAAAGTTAAAATTGCGGTATAAACCTTGAATGTACTAGCTGGTGGATACTTCCTAAATCTACCAAATTCAATAACTTCTTTATCTGTAAGATCTTTAATATAGATTGTAAATTCTCCTTCCTCTTTTCCCACCCTTTCTTTGATTTTATTCTCTAATTGCTTTCTTGCAAATAAATTCAATAAGTTCTTATTTAATTTTACTTCGTTCTCTGCATAATCAGCAGTTCTTAACTGTTCCTTGAAATTTGTCTCGATATAAGGATAGATACTTTCCTTTTGGTACTCCTGGATAAAATTCTTTCCGCTGGAATATACATTTTGAGCCTTTGCTACTGATCTATATAAATTTAAAAATATGGATACTGATATATTAGTTGTATGGTTATAAACAACCTTCTTGTTTTCTTCATCCTTCTCTCGTATTTGAACCAAATATTTATTGGACCTTTTACCGATATCATATGAAATTGCTTCCATATAAATAGCTAAATCCTTATGAAAATTTCCAAGCTTTAATTCCTCTGACTTCAGAATTGAATTTATAGACATAAAAATAAAAAGGGATACAATAATCCCATCCAATATAAATGCTATTTTAAATATAAATCTTTTCTTTTTACTCATAAATACATTTTGGAAATTTCTTAATTATACTATGGAAAAAGCTCTTATGCTAAAAGTTGTTATTATGAAGTAATGAAACTCAACTTATTGAAAATTATAACTCTGGAGAAGCAAATTTTTGTTTTTGATATTGTTCGTAAAAATAGAAACCTAAGAGAAGTATGGAAGAAGATATTGTAACAATACCAGCAACGGTGACTATATTAAATTTGTAATCAGCAATATCATTTGGGTTGTTTGTACCTAGACTGGTGTCACTTTGAGAAGTACTTATACCTGCTACCTCTCCTTGGTTTTGAGGTTCATTGCTACTATAAATATCGTAAAGCCTTGCTGGTAAGGCAAATACAAACAAAAACAGCAATGTTACTACTATCACTTTACCCAAAGATAAATCAATATTAATCCCTCTTTTTACTTCGTTTTTACCCAATGAATTAATATCCATAAGATAGATTATTTTGATTTATTTTTCTCGTGTTCTGCATTCGTCTTAGCATAGTGTATCTCACCCTCACTATCATGTAAATAGTATAAATATTCATTTGCTGTAGGATTTAAAACCGCCTTTATAGTCACTATGCCAGGATTCGAAATTGGAGTAGGAGGCAATCCTAAATTTTTGCGTGTATTATAAGGATTTTCATCTTCTAATTCTTGATAAGTCAACTCAGCTTCCCAATCTTTCAACTGGTATAAGCTTGTTGCATCCACCCCAAGATGCATTCCAATCTGTAATCTTCTTTGCAAAATATCAGAAATCATCTTATATTCTTTTTCGGTAAACCCCTCTCGCTCTAACATAGATGCAATATTAAGCACTTCATATAAACTAAGATTTGATTTTTCAATCTCCTGCAACAAATTTTCTTCTTCCAATCTTTGTTTTAAAGTCAATACTAGCCTATCAAATACTTCCCATGTTTCTGCATCTTTATAAAAATCATATTTTGCTGGGAAGAGAAACCCTTCAGCTGAATTACCCTCAGGAACATATTTCGTTACAAATAATATACCTTCAGTCCCCATACCTTTATATGCCCATGGGTCTTCGCACATGTTTAAAAATTCCTGTTTAGAAAAATTCCTCTCTGTTACCGAGGCAAAACCCTTTTCAAGATAATTTGCTATTTCATCATACCTAATGCCTTCTGGAAAAGCATCAATCCAAATAACATCCTCTTCAGGAATCTGCTCTAACTTGATAATAATGTCACTTATGCTCATTGAACCATTTATAGTATGAATCCCAGCTTTAATATCTCCGCCTTTTTTTGTAATTTTCGTATAAAGAATAAAAAGATCTGAGCTCTTGATTATTCCCTTTTCTTCTAATTTTTCCGCTATTTCATATCTACTATCCCCCTCCTCTACCTCAATCTTGACATTATTATTACTGCTTGAGATAAAAAACAGGTATTTATAGCTGCCAAAAAGAAATAAAACTAGGACAATAGGCACAAGAAATAAAATCGGCAACATTTTTTTTAACTTATTGATCCTTTTTGCTTTCTGTTTTCTATCTTTTCTAAAGGATTGTTTTTTATTTCGTTTATACATTTTATTTGATAAAAATTAATTTTCTTTACAGCATTGTTTCTTGTAAAAATTGCTTTCCAAAAACTCCTGTAAAAAAATTCGTGCTGCTTCACTATCTGCCTTTTCCTTTTTAAACTTTCTTGATTTTCCCTTTTCCGCTATTTGAGTTGAAAAAGATTCATCCCATGTTTGAATATTAGGCGGATTGACTATTCCTCTTTGCTCACTATTATCATGTAATTCCTTTTTAAATTCTTCAATAAAATTTTTAATGTCTATAGCTTGTTTTGAGTCTCCTCCACTAGAACTAGAAGGCACGCCAAATAAAAGGAGCTGCGGATCAAATTCTCTAATAGCAAAAAATATCCCCTCCATCTTATCCCGTTCATGCTTTACCTGTAAAACAGGTAATTTTACCGAAGCTATCCCTAATTCATCAGAAATTGCTAGTCCTATTTTCTTCTCTCCATAATCAACAGCTAAAACTTTCATTTCTTTTTCGTAATATATTATTTGGAAGCCCCTTACTAAGTAGAGTATTCTGGGTCTGGTGTATTTGCCCAGGAAAAATCTATACCTAAAACTTTTTCAAGTATCTTTACGATAGTTTTAGTCTGATCCTTGTTAGATTTAATTATTTCATAATCAGCCCATTTAGAGGTTTCCATAATTGAATAGCCAATAATTTTTATTTCCGGATATATTTCCCGTAATTTCTGAGCTATTTTCTCTCCATCATCATGATCTATATCAATATAAGTATCGATGATTGCAACATCTGGTTTGATCTTTTTATTTTGAATATCCTTAACTATTTTTCTTAATTCTTTTTTATTCGTAACCTTAATGGCAGGTTTTTGGTTCATGTTATAAAGCACCAAATCAAGCGTATAATGATAAAAATCATCTGTTTCAAATTGTACAATTGTATAGTTTTTTTTCTTCGACATTTCAAAATTAATATAATTAAATTGGTTTTTTCTTAAGACCCAACAAATAACCAATGACGGTACTTATCGGATGCATTACAAAATACAAGATTGCGATTAATAAGTAAATAGATATGCTTAACCGGATGTACAGTAATGATAAAAGTATCCCTCCAATAATATAGTCTAACTGATCAAAAGGGATCCAAGCTTCGCCGGGTTTAATACTTTGACGTCTTTTGAAAAAACTTTTTACTGCATCACCAATCAATGCACCAAAACCTAGACAAAATCCAAGTATTACTGCACTTATGTTCTCGTAGTCAATAACTATAAATTCCATTTGACCGGCATACTTTGCATAAATGGCTTTTTCTATAAATACAGTTATTATAGCCATTGAAATTCCTGTCACAAAACCTCTTATCGTCTTATGATCTCCAAACACCCTAATACCTCTCCATTTTTTTCCAAAATCAATTGGGTAATTAAATTTTTTCAATAACGGTAGTTTTGCAACGAATACTGGAACACTATTTGCAATTCCAGCAGGAATAAAAAACCATAAAGCGAAAAGAATGTCATTCAGCATGATCAAGTAATGTTTTTAAATAAACTTTGGTTTGATTTAGAATTATGTCGGGAAGAATAAAACCTCTTTTTACAATATTACTGTCTGTCTCCCAAAACCATCTAGTATCAATAAATTTTACACCATCTTGCGAAATTATAATATTATCCGTATTACTTATCCAATTAACAGCTTCCATAAGACTATATCTTGGTCTTGTATCCGGAAGTAGTTTAAGTTCAGAATGCATAAGCATAATTAGATAAAACATTAAAATCAACTGGTCTATCTGATCTTTTTTTAACTCTTTTTCATTTACATCGTGTAAACATTCACCATTAATGAATTCTTGAAAAATATAATATGTGTTTTTCCCCCTATTCTCTTCAGATATTGATTTTCCGGCAAGCAGATACTCCTTTGGGACATAATTATGTTCTAAAGCTTTTTTATTTGACAATGCTTTCTTAAGCTGATTTTTGGTAAAACGAAATCTATATTCTTTTTTCAGTATATTGAATTTATCCAATAAGGAATTCCGTATTTTCTTTTGCAACTCGAAAATATAATTCGCCTTTGGATGATAATATGTGTCTGCATTACTAAAAAAACCTAAATACTTAATAAAATCTAAATATAGTTTATACTGTCTGTCTATCTCTTCTTTTCTAGGTAAAAAACTAACCTCAAATAACCTCAGTAAATTCTCGGTACTTTCACCAGGTATCGGAATACTTACATTTGGAAAAATTGATATATCGATATCCCATCTACCCTCTTTCATTACCCAATCTGTTCCTTTAATCTTAAAAACTCTAGAAAAAGTACCCATTGAAATAAATTCAAGCTCATAAGCACTAATAATATTCTCAATACTAGTTTTAAAATAATCAGTATTTGAATAAGGTTGATAAATTGCATTTTTTTGTAATAGAGTCTCTAATTTCTTATTCATTAAACTATTGGACTAATTCGTGTTTTTTATAAAATAATATAGCTTCTTTGATTATGTCATCAAGATTTTGTCTTGGTTCCCAATTTAATTCTTTTTGGGCTTTTTTGCTTGAAAAATATCTATAACTGAAAGCTATTTCTACTATAGCTGGATTAACTATCTTACTTTGAAAAATATTTTCTAGAATTCCAGCAAAAAATTTTAACAATGGGGCTATTTCTCTCGGAATGACAAACCTAACTCTCTGCCCATCGAAATATTCAGCTATTTTATTCATCAATTCCTTATTAGTTACCCTCATACCTGTAAGAATATACTTCTCACCGGGTTTCCCATATTTCATTGCCTTTAAATGCCCCTCTACACAGTCCTTTACTCCAATTATTGAATTTCCTCCTTCAGGAGCTACTAATATTCTGCTATTTTTGACTTTGTTATATATCTCGCCCACATTCATATTTATATCCCCTGCTCCCATTATTGTAGAGGGAGAAACAGCAACTACCTTTAACCCCTTTCTATTATAATCAAGTGCGATTTTTTCTGCTAATCTTTTTGAATTTAAATATGGAATTTTTTTGTATTTGGAGAAGAATGGATATTTTTCATCAGCAATTTCTTTTGGTCTTGGAATCCCAACAGCGGCAGTCGAACTTGTTAGAATAAATTTAGCGACTTTATTCTTATATGCTTCTCTAAGTATATTCTCTGTGGCTTTAATATTAAGATCACGTACAAGTTTTTTATCAAACTTGCTATAACTTACTTTACCAGCTACATGAAAAATAACATCTATATCTTTGAAAGAATCGCTATAAGATTTAGGTTCAAATAAATTTCCATATACTACTCTTACCTTAGATAAGTTTAGAAATGGGTGTTTTGATTCTTTTCTCAATAAAACAGAAGTTTCATATCCTTCCGAAACTAATTTTTTCACTAAGTTGGAACCTAGA
Source organism: Candidatus Dojkabacteria bacterium (assembly GCA_014729085.1). Classification (GTDB taxonomy): domain Bacteria; phylum Patescibacteriota; class Dojkabacteria; order B142; family WJKM01; genus WJKM01. Next base: position 86,877 of record WJKM01000023.1, read on the forward strand.
AATCCAGTTGCTCCAGTAACAAAAACTTTTTTTCGTTTCATAATAGAAGATTAAATCTTGGCTTAAAGTTCGGCTTTCTTCCAAAGGTCTTTATACTTAAATAGATAATAAAAGCCTGAATAATAAGAAAGGAACAAAGATATCCAAGCCAAAACTAAAACCCCAGTATAACTAAAAATTAAGGACAAATTCTCGATTTCGAAATATTCAGAATTAAGAAAATATAATAGAGCATAAAAGATCATGAATGTTTGGAAGGTAAACTTTACCTTCCCCGGCATTTTTGCAGAAATCTTCCAGTTTTTCTTTGCAGCAAATACCCTTATACCTGTAACAGCAAATTCCCTAAACAACATTAAGGAAACGAGCCATGAAGGGAGTATATCCTTTTCAACTAAAGCAAGAACAACAACAACCAATAAAATTTTATCAGCTACAGAATCAAAAATCTTGCCGAAGTCAGTTACAAACTTATTCTTACGTGCCAAATAACCATCCAGGGTATCACTTATACTTGCTAAAATAAAAATTATCAAGGCAAATATATTTGTATAAAAATTTGGTATATAAAAGAAGATCATAAAAACAAGAGCTAGTAAAACTCGTGAGACAACTAATTTATTTGCTATATTCATTATGGTTTTTTTTATAATTTAACTAATGAATATTAATCTTATATTGTAAACTTGACTACTACCAATATCTAAAAATGATTATAGTATAAAATAAGAAATCTAAGCCAAATTTAATTCTGATATAACTTCTATTCTAATTTCGTGAATAAACAAAGTTTAAAAGCAATTATTAAATTCGCACAAGAACAAATGACATCCATTCTGGACTCTCAGCATAATTATTATCACTTACAAAGAGTTTGGAAAAATAGTAGACAAATTATAGATATATTGAATATAAAAAACGATATAGATATGAGTCTATTACAAGTATGCTGTTTTTTACACGATATACACTACACTTGTTATAAACCCAGTTTTTCAACTTATATTAATGAGAGAGCTCTTTTGAAGGAAATGCTACCTAATATACTGAATAAATTCCATATTTCTAAAGAAGAACAGAAAACAATAAAAACAGCTATTTATAACCATCCTTTTTCATTTCCTTTCCGTAAACTAAACAAGAACAATGATATCTATTCTCAAGTTTTACAAGATGCGGACACAATTGATTATTTTAGTGAAGAAAGATTCTCTAGTCTACAAGCTAATAACTCAAAAACATTAATATATAAATTTGCAAAAAAATTTGGCCGACCTTTCTGGAAGTATGGCAGAAAACATTTATCTTTATTTCTTAATTTCCCCGAACTTGCAGAACGATTTTATAAAAAAAAGACTTAAAATTGATAGAAATATATATAAATTTTACAAAGCAGGGAAAAAGTCTGATAAAACTGTATTATTTCTACCTGGTTATGCAAGTGCTACTAAACTTTTTACACGTTTACTTCCTATTCTAAGTAAAAATAATCAGGTTTATATGCTTGATTATCCAACCCTTCAAGGTCAAGCAGTTTACTCTTTGGGCGAAATTCTAGAATACATGAAAATTTTTATTAATTCACTAGAAATAAAAAAGTTATCTTTATTAGGTTTTTCACTTGGAGGTATATTATCTTATCATTTGGCAAGAAGCTTAGATAACAAGATACAAGATTTAATACTAATAAACTCATTTCCCACAGTGATTCTTACAAAATTTCAAATTAAAACTCTTCAACTATTACAACCTTTACAAACGAGACATGCCTTTTTAAAGTTTATTGGAAAAATATTGTCAAATGAACATCTAAGAAATATTGTTAATGCGAGTACCCCACCTCAGGCAGCTCTGGACAATTTGGCACAACACCCCATATCAATCTATGGGACTTTATTCAATATAATTACAAAATTGCAAGACTACAATTCTCAGGAAACTCTATCGCAATTTTCCAAACTAGAGTCAAATAAAATAATTATTCTCTTTAAAGATGACGATATTTTCAAATATAAAACATATTCCTCATATTTGAAAGAATTAAATTCAAATATTGAGATTTATGAAGAAGGAGGACATATGGAAAAAGAGGAATTCTGGAAAAACTTAGAGTCTTTTTTCTCTACCTATCAATTTTGAGCATGAATTCCTTTCCTGTGCTCTTACTAAACTAAAAGGGAAAGGACTTTTGTGCCCAGAAAGAATCTCTGAATATGGATGTACAAGTATTCTCTTTTTAATGCCTGCTAAATAAGCACCATACATATCAGTAATTGGCATATCCCCCACCATCACAGTTCTATTGGGGTTAATATCAAATTCCTGCATTATTTCAAAGTATCCTTTGGGATTTGGTTTATTCTTAGTATATGAAACAAACAATTTCAATTCTGCAAAAAAATCAAGATCTTTTTTAATTCTTTTTCGGGGACTATTTGAATAAATTGCCACTTTAAAACCAAGATCTACTAACTCCTTCAATAATTTTCTGGATTTTTCTCCAAGTTTATCATGATAACCCGCAAGAGTGTCATCGAAATCGAATATAACCAAATCATAATCGCTTTTTAATTTTAAAAAGTTAATATCGAAAACAGTGGGAAGAATATCAGTAGCAAACAAACTTCTACCAATAAAGAGATCAATATAAAACTTTAAAAATAAATAAAAAACTTTTAACTTGACCATTATTAGAATATAATTTTATAAATCATCATTTATAAGAAATACCTCAAAAGCTCCCTCCTGTCCATTGTAATAACCTGCTGTTTTAAATCTCTCTACATACTTATTTTGTGAGAGCAATTTTTTAACTAATGGCTTTATAACTTTACCTTTTCCCGTAATCACTAGCAGCCTACTTAAGCCAGCGACATAACTATCTTCAATAAACTCTTTTAATGTCTTTTCAATATCGTACTTTGTAAAATTCTCTAAATTGTGAAAATCCAACTCTTTATCTGGTTGGAATGTAAACCCCCAAAAAATCGAAGTTCTATTTTTTCTATTACTCATTGGATAAAATATCAATAAACCTATAAATCACCGATATTGTCACTAATATTCTTCCCGTTTTCCACAAGTTCCTGACTATAGAAATAAAGATATCCAGTTAGGCCAATGCTTGTTATGATCAATAGGATAAGCAATATTATCAATGCTTTTATAATCTTGTTTAATTTCTTTGTCATAGTTAAGCTGTAATTATTTATATTATTATACACATATAGAATAAATGAGTTTATATACTTTCTATGTTTTTAACTGACGTTAATATACGATATAATTATGAAGTTCGTATAATTATAGAAATATAGTAATAGAGGTACCATAAATTTAAAAGTGTAAAAAAATTTGTATTAATATAAATTCTTATTTATCAGATATACATTTACTGTCCCTTTAAATATTAAAAGTAATATATGATTATTGGAATAAGCGGGAAAATAGGTACTGGGAAATCACATGTAGTTAAGTATCTCAAAAGAAAATTAAAGTTTGAGGTCATTGATGCAGAAAAGATCAAACACGAATTAATAGAAGAACCAAATATTAAGGAAAAGTTACTTGATAAGCTAGGGATGAAAATCCTTCATCCAAATGGGACGATTCATAGAAAAAAACTTACTCTCAGATGTGCAAAAGATACTAATAAACTTAAATATCTGAGCGAAAATTTAGATCTATTAATTGGTGAAAAAATTAAACAAATCGTTAAAGATGATGATGATAACTATATAATTGAATCTACTCAACCCGACAAACAAAGTATTACATCTCTATTTGATGTATCTGTTTTAATCACAACATCCAAACGAATTGCATATACACGTCTATTAAGAAAATATCCTAAAAAAGTCATTGATAATCTTTGGAGATGGCAAAAAAATACCAGAGCTTATGACTATATCATTGAAAACAAAACTTCAATAAAAGATCTCAAAGATGATATCAATGAACTGATCTCAGAGATGTTTAAAAACCAGAAAAAATAATCATGTTAAACTATCTCTCTTTTAACGAAACGTCAAAAATACCACCCATTGTAATACTCCATGGTTGGGGAGGAAGTATAAAAAGTCTCAAAAAATTAGGTGAGAAATTAAAGAATAAAGTATCAAATCCGATTTACATACTAGATCTACCTGGGTTTGGCTTATCTCCACTACCTCAAAAATTAATGACTACAGAGGACTATAAAAATTCCGTAAAACATTTCATGCAAGAAAAAAAACTGCAAAATACTATTTTAATCGGCCATTCTTTCGGAGGCAAAATATCTCTAAGCTTTGCCACAAGCAAAGAAAAAAATATTTCTAAAATGATTTTAATAAACTCATCAGGTATTAAGCCTAAAAATAACCTTAAAAAGAAGTTTGCTCAAATAATCAAAACCATTATTCCAAAAACATTACAAAAAAATAATCTCTTAAAAAAATTTTTCTACTATTATGTATTACGAGAGCGAGATTATCTAAAAGCAGGCGAACTCAAGCAGTCCCTTTCCCAAATTGTAAATGAACATTTTGATAATGAATTGGCAAATACTGAAATTCCAGTTCTCATAATTTGGGGAGTAAAAGATCAATATGTACCTCTATGGATGGGAGAAAAACTACAGAACTTTATACCAAATTCTACTTTTATTACTGTTGATGAAGGTGGCCATGATCTACCAATTAAGCATCCAGAATTGGTATCTGAAATTATATCTAATTGGTTAAAAAATAAAATTAAATGAAAAACCTAATTGTCCTAGCATTATTTCTATGGTTTCCTGGCATGGTTGTTATCCTCAGAAATGCATTAGAAGACACACTATTATGGCAACTTAAAGAATATAGGCTAGATAGAATGACAGCTCATATGAAGGATACCCATGAACCCCAATTCAGGGGATCTAAGAATATGATACTAAAGATAACCCTTCTGTTATTGAGTTTTGCCTTTTTTGTCCTTCCTTCTAACCTATTTCTACTAATTCCAATAATTATCTATTATATTTATACTCTGGATTTCATTCACACATTTCATTTAATTAAGAAAAAAATCTTAAAAAGACCTCGAATTAGTCCTAGAAATATCCTGATAATACTGCTATTTCTGGCTGTGCTTATAATTATTATAATGGTAATGTTTAAATATTTTTCATTGATTATTGCTGATAACTCAAACAATGTCCTTATCAAAGAAACGCTCATACAAAGCCTAACAAGTCTTTTTGTTGAAAAACATCCTGTTATTGGAGCGCCAATCATACCAATTACTACTGCATTCATTTTCATCAATTTCATTATCATACTTCTTTGCGAAATTCTAGAGCCATTAATAGTATTTCTACTAGTTATCCTAACTGCCCCAATAGCAACTATAAAAAGGGAACTCACGATACTAAAAGCAAAAATCAAAATAATGAAATTCAACAATTTAAAAATAATTGGAATTACAGGAAGTTATGGAAAAACAAGCACTAAGGAAATTCTGGCTAAAATTTTATCTACTAAATACAATGTTGTTGCAACTCCTGGAAATGTTAATACGGCGATTGGTATTGCTCAAACTATTCTTAATAAAATCAATCAAAAAACAGAAGTTTTCATTGTTGAAATGGGAGCTTATAGAAAAGGAGAGATTAAAAAAGCAGCCAAACTTACTCCGCCTGATATTTCTATCATAACTAATATTGGGAAAAGTCACTTAAGTATTTTTAAAACTGTACAGAATATAGCTAAAACAAAGTTTGAAATAATAGAACAATTGAAAAATGATGGGATCGCGATATTGAATGCTGATAATAGCCACACATATGCAATGAAAGACAAAATCGACAAAAAAACAGTTCTTTACAGTCTGGATGAAGAGAAAGAATTTGAACCAGATCAGTATTTTGTAAAAATAAAAAACATTGAGGAATCAACAAATGAATCAAGTTTCACAGTAGAATTAAAGAATAACCAAGAAAATATGGCAACCAATATTATTGGATCCCATAACCTGAAAAACCTAGCTCCTGCAATAGCAGCAGCAATACACCTAGGTTTAAGTTCAAAACAAATTAAGGATATTTTAAAAGATGCAATATTAAAAACTTCCCATTTTCAAATATATAATGGAAAAAAGAATACGAAAATAATAGATGATAGCTATAACACTAATCCCGATGGTTTTGGAATAGCCCTAGAACATCTGAAACAACTAGAAAATAAAACAAGAATCTTAATTACAAAAGGAATTCCAGAAATTGGTAAAGAAATTCAATATATTTATGAGAATTTATCAAAACAAATTATAGAAATTTGTGATGTCCTAATCACATCAGATCAGGTCTTATGCGAAGAGATTTCCAAACAAGATACCAATGAATTAGTTTGCCATCTGGTAAAAGATACACACGATATGAACGAAAATATTAAGAAGTATATTAAGAAAAATACTGTATTTTTGATTGAAGGAAGGGTTAATCCAGAAACTATTAAACTTTTGAAAAAAACAGAAAATGAAAATTGATATAGTAACCTTATTTCCAAAAATGTTTTATGGGCCATTCTCAGAAAGTATAATTGGTAAGGCACAAGAAAATGATTTAATAGAAATTGAAATTCACAATCTAAGAGATTGGGGGCTTGGAAATTACAACCAAGTAGACAATAAGCCCTTTGGTGGTGGTGGTGGTATGGTAATTATGATTGAGCCAGTCTATAAATGTCTCAACCAAATCAAGAAAAATGCCCAAGAAGTAAAAAATCCCAAAGTAATTGCTTTGAGTGCAAAAGGGGAACCATTGAAACAGTCCAAAGTAAAACAGTTATCAAATGAAAAACATTTAATTTTTCTAGCTGGGCATTACGAAGGCTTTGACCAAAGAATACTTGATTATCTTGTAGATCTAAAAATATCTATTGGAAATTATGTCCTAACAGGAGGAGAAATACCTGCTATGGTCTTAACAGATGCTATAGTAAGGTTAATACCAGGAGTTGTAGGGAACGATACAACCCCAACTACGGATTCTTACTTCAAAGATGATCAGTCAAGACAGTACCCCCAATATACAAGACCTGCTGAATTTAAAATGAATAATGGACAACAGCTGAATGTACCCGATGTATTGATTAGCGGTGATCATGGTAAGATTAAAAAGTGGAAAAAAGAAAATATAGAAAAATAACACCTGAATATTTAACGCACGGTTAAATTAAGCTTAACAGTAATTATGTGAAAATTGAATAATACACAGTAAACCAAACTTATAAAATATTAACTAACATCCTTGAGAACGCTATTTTTTTCTTTTAATTTTTAATGCTTTTAGTAAAATACAAGATTTCAAGTATCGGAGCTAAATAGCTAACAAATATTTCTCTACAAAGAATAATCTACTTAATGTCTTTAATTTTTTCCATTATACTTTTATTGACTTCCTCAATTGAAGGACTTGCATCTACCTGAATTAATTTCCCTCTCGACTTATATTCGCTAAGCACAGGCTTTATAGTAAGTTTATAAGAAAGCAATCTTTGCTTCATAATCTTAGTTTGTAGATCACTCCTTTCCTCTTCTTCGTCTGCTTGTTTTCTCATTCTCCTCATAACCTCTTCATCATCCAGCATAAAATGGATTACTGCATCTAGTGCTTCCTCTCTCTTTTTCAACAAATCATCAAGCAAAAATATTTGAGCTTCTGTACGTGGAAAACCGTTTAATACATACCCTTGTTCATTTTTAGATTTAGGTAGATTATGCTTTAATAACTCGAAGGTTATATTATCGGGAACCCATTTACCTTTTGAGATATATGAATCAATAATTTGACCAGTCTTAGTAGCTTTATCAATCTCTTCTCTCATTAATCTACCTGTTGATATATTGATGAGATTATATCTATCGACAAGAAGTTTAGCTTGGGTATCTTTCCCTGAACCTGAAGGACCGAGTATTGAAACTATCATTATGGGCTTAAATCAGAACGAAAAATATTAATCCTAGAAAACCAAGGACTGTAAGAATAATAGACAACGGAAATAATATTCTAATCATATTTTCTTCAAATTTCCGCGGTCGAAACGTATGAACCGTATCGAGCAATAATCCTAAAATAACACCACCTATGAATCCTCCCAAATGTCCCAGGCCACTAATACCTGGCATACTGAAGCTAAAAAATAACCATATTAAGACGCTAGGTAATAGCTGTTTTAAATCAAGGGGAAGACCTGGTGAATATGTATTTTTCTTTAAGAGATTACCTACAATGACACCTAAAAATCCCCATATTCCAGCTGATGCACCAAATGAAACTGCACTAAAATTTAACAAAGAAAGTGTTGTCCCCGCTATTCCTGATAATAGATAAATGATGAATAATTTCTTAGAAGAATAAAATTGCTCTATAAATTTTCCATAATAATAAAGAGAAAGGACATTAAATCCCAAGTGGAGAATATCGACCTGAAGAAAGTTGGCAGTAATGAGTCTCCATACTTGCCCTTGTAATATCAAAGTTATATTACTTCCACCCATGAATACAGCAATTTCAAGATCATTTGTAGTGAATACTGACTGTAATATTATTGAAAAAATGAAGATTAATATATTTATAATGATGAGGATATAAGTAACTGTTGGTCCGTACTTTAGTTCTTCGAAGATATGCTTCATTTTGTTATATTTAGAATCAAAATTTCGATTAGCTACTTTAGGTAATCCTTCAACTTATGTACAACCTCTTCGCTCTTTAGTCTCTTCAAGGCTTTTGCTTCAATTTGTCTTATTCTCTCTCTTGTTACCTTAAATTCATGTCCCACTTCCTCAAGTGTTCTTGATACACCATCTTTAAGTCCAAATCTAAGTTCTAAAACCTTTTTCTCTCTATCAGATAAGCCTTCCAAAATCTCCTGAATTTGTCTTTTAAGAAAAGCCCAGGTTGCAACTTCGGTTGGTGATGAAGAATATTCATCCGGAATGATATCTCCTAATTTACTATCCTGTTCCTCCCCTATTGGGGCTTCAAGAGAGGCTGGGCGTTGTGAAATACGTACAATGTCGTGAACTTTGCTTACTTCGAGGTCCATTTCCTTCGCAATTTCTTCCGGTTTAGGACGCCGACCTAATTTGGCTGCCAATTGGCTTTGTACCTTACTATATTTATTTATTGTTTCAATCATATGGACTGGTACCCTTATTGTCCTTGCATGATCGGCAATTGCACGTGTTATAGCCTGCCTTATCCACCAAGTTGCATAAGTGGAAAACTTAAACCCTCGTCTATATTCGAACTTCTCAACTGCTCTCATTAACCCAATATTACCTTCCTGTATTAAATCAAGAAGGTCAAGACCTCTTTTAGCATATTTCTTTGCGATAGAAACTACCAACCTAAGATTAGCAGTTCCAAGTAAATCTTTAGCTTCTATATCTCCCTTCTCTATACGTTTAGCAAGTATAATTTCCTCCTCTGCAGTTAATAGAGGAATTCGTCCAATCTCATGCAAATATGCTCTAACGGGATCTGTTGAAATATGTGATCTAATCTTTTTTAAAATATGAATCTTCTGTTCAAAGCTAATACCTTTACTTCTGGGCCTGGATTCCTTTTCATCTACAATAACTGGCTCAATTATCTCTATCCCTGCATCTTGCAGTTCTGCAACGACATATTCAAGCAAAGGGAGATCTTCCTCAATATCAGGGAAGAATTCTAAAACCTCGTCTTGGGTCAAATACCCTTGGCTGCTACCTAATTCAATTAACTCTTTTACTTTATCTTTTTGTTTTTTCTTTATTGCCATGTAATATAGATGATATCTATTAAAAATTAAATTTCTCTACTATTTTATAAGAATTGAAAGAATTTAGAAATATCATGTGTAATTATCCCAAAATTAAATATCTCTTGTACAATTTCGTTAGATTCTTTAAACTATATATTGTATTAAACCTTATAAGTTATATAAAGTATGAATTCTTAAAATGTCACTATATTCTTACAAAAAAGCACCTGTAAAAAAAAGAAAAAAGAAAAATTTCAAAAAACATTACAAATCTAAAGTTGTATTACAACTTCAGCAAGAACCGCTTACTCTTTGGAAGCTTTTAAAAGGTCTTTCAAATGATATCAAGGAAATTCTTACAACTTCACGTTTTGCGGGTGCAATTATTCCTACAATTTTTATTATTTATGGAATATATTTATTGTCGATCCAAATTATACCAACTATACAAGAGAAACTACAAAAAAACCTAGGATACTTTAATCAAGGACATACATCGCTGGTTGCTCCGAATTATGTAGCTGCTAAACAACAATATTTATCAAACCCCGGCTCAAAATATTTTGAACAATTACAAACAAATGCCTTTCAAACTAATGTTATACAAGAAGATCCAACCAGCAATAACTATAGAGGAACTTTTAGAATTTCTATTCCAGATCTGGGACTGCATGATATAAGAGTGCAAGCAAACGTAAATAGCGGTATTGAGGAAGTATATGACAAAATATTAGAAAAAGGTCTCGCTCATATGGAAACCACTGGTCTACCTATCTCGGATGTGAATAATAACATTGTAATCTATGGACACAGTGCAGGAGGATCATATTTCCAAAGATCAGGAGACCATGCAGCTGCTTTTTCCATACTGAACAAAATCAAAATTGGGAATAAAATTCAAATTGTAATAGAAGGAAAAACATATAACTACCAAGTTACTAAAACCAAGATTGTAAAACCTTATGATGTATCAATCATAACTGGAAATAATCCTTATGTTCAAACTTTAACACTATTTACGTGCTATCCAGCTGGCAATAATGCACAAAGATTAGTCGTTACTGCTAACCCTGTTTAAAGGAATAATAAGAATATATTTTAGGAGGAGAATATTATTTCTTCTTTCTTCTTCTCATGAAACTTGGTGTGTCTAGATCATCTTCTACATCATCTGTTATTGCTGTTCTAGTAATATCTGAAACATTAGACTCTTGCTGGTTCTCTGATGTATCTTCCTCAGATCCAGCAGCACCACCCCATATTGATCTAGCCTCCATTCCTCGTCGTTCTTCAGGTCTTGGAATACTCATTTCAAAGCCAGTTGCCAAAACAGTAATCCGAATTTCGTCTTTAAGATCCGAATTTATCGATGCACCAAAAATGATATTGGCGCTTGAATCTACCGAATCATAAATTAATTTTGCTGCTTCGTCCACTTCGTACATTGCAAGATCATTCCCTCCTTCTACATTGAATAAAACTCCTTTTGCTCCATCTATAGATAATTCGAGTAGTGGACTTGAAACCGCCATTTGAGCTGCTTCTTTTGCTCTGTCTTCGCCCGAGGCTGAGCCGATACCCATCAATGCAGTACCTGCATTGCTCATAATTGATTTAACATCAGCAAAGTCTACATTAATCATACCTGCTTGGTTAACTAAGTCTGAGATACTCATAACAGCCTGAGCCAAAACATCATCAACTCTTTTCATTGCCTCCATAAAGGAAATATCTTTTTCTATTATTTCTAAAAGCCTTTGATTCGGGATAATTATTAAAGTATCTACCTTGTCCTTTAACTCTTCGATGCCTCTTAAAGCTGCATCCATTCTTCTCTTGCCTTCGAACGTAAAGGGTTTTGTGACAATAGCAACTGTTAAAGCTCCTAAGTTCTTTGAAATATTGGCCACAACAGGAGAGGCTCCTGTTCCTGTTCCTCCACCCATACCAGCTGTGATGAAAACCATATCTGCATCAGCCAGATGTTCATGAATCAAATCTACGCTCTCTTCTGCCGCCTTTCTACCAATTGCAGGATTACCTCCACTCCCCAGTCCGCGCGTTACTTCTTCTCCAATTTTTAACTTCACATCGCCTTGTGAATTAGCTAAAGCTTGCGAATCTGTGTTAATAACAATAAACTCAACATCCTGAATATTGTAATTTGAAGCCATATTATTGATAGCATTTCCGCCTCCACCGCCTATACCTACAACTTTAATTCTTGCTGGACTCGTATTTTGTGGTTTAACTAACATAATAAATATTCTAAGAAAAAATAAGCATCGTACTAGTCATTGATAAGTTAATAGATTTAAATCTTTTTAATAATATCAATCAATAACTATTTATTAAATTTGAAAATATATTATATAAAAAACTGAAATAACTCAAAGCCTAATTTGAACGTTTCTTTAAGTATAATCTTGAATCTTTATCCTCGAAAACTTAAGGCATTAAGTTTTTAAAAAATCCAGATATACCTTTAAAGATACCACCACCTTTTCGTTTGGATGGGCCTTCTCTGAGTCCCATTGCTCCTCCCATATTCCATTCGTCTTGGCTTGCATATAAAATCAACCCTTGTCCAACTGAATATGCAGGATTATTTATTTCATCGACTAATCCCTCTAAGCCCTTTGGATATCCAACTCTTGCAGGTACACCAAAAACTTTCTTTGCAATACTTGTGACATTTGGAAGCAAAGAACTACCGCCTGTAATTACAATTCCAGCTGGTAATCTTGCTTCATTTCGGGATTGTTCTACTTGAGAGAGTACTAAATCAAAAATTTCAGAAAGTCGTGCTTCGATAATTTCATCAAAAAGTTTTTTGGAAAGTGTATTCGTTCCTTCAATATTGAGACTGCTTACATCTATCAAATCGGACTTTTCCTTTTCTTTAGATTTTTTCTTTTCATCCTCTTTTTCATCTTTTGATTTTGTACTTGATTTCTTCTTTTCCTTAGTAATCTTACTCAACTCATCAGCATTAACTTTTATTTTCTCTGCATCCTCTATAGATATCCTCAAACCTATTGCTAAATCAGAAGTTACATTCGATCCTCCAAATGGAACTGAACCACTATAGGTGATTGCATCCTCAACAAAAGTAGTAATAGAGGTTGTCCCGCCTCCTATATCTAAAAGCATAACTCCTAATTCTTTTTCCGTATTTGTCAAAACAGCAGAAGATGCAGCCCAACCACTAAATACTATATCATCGACTTTTAATCCTAATTGTTGTACAACCTTTACAAGATTATGTAATGCCGTTGTTGTCGCAGAAATTATATGTGCATCGACCTCTAATCTTGTTCCAGACATCCCTACAGGATCTTTAATCCCGCCTTGTGTATCCACTGAAAATTGCCGAGGTATCACATGCAATATTTCTCGCGAAGGTGGGATTGAAACGGTTCTAGCACTTTCGATTGCTCTGAAAATATCATCTGTTACAATTTCATCTTGAGCGACTGCCACAACACCTCTATTATTGGTACTAGTGATATGCTTGCCATTTATAGAAACATAAACTGAGGATATAGTTAAACCAGCCATTCTTTCTGCTGCCTCTATTGCCTCAGCAACAGAATTTATCGCTTCCTCAATATTTACAATTACTCCTTTTTTTAATCCTTTACTCGGATAAGTTGCTACTCCTATTACGTTGGGAAGCTTACCTTCTTCTAGTGTTGCAATTATCGCATTTATTTTACTTGAACCAACATCCAGCGCTGCTACAATATTATTTGCCATAATTTATAAATATCAAAAAATATTACTGAACTAATTAAAAGTATATACAAATTAAACCCAATATACAAGTATTTGGCTTGAGTCAAAGTTAATAAGAGCAAGTTTATTCTATTCATTTCATTTATTTCTTATTTATATCATAATACAAAAAAAACAAACGAAACAACCCTACTTACCAATATTCCACCAATACCTTTTCGCTGGTAAGATCAATCATCCTTATTTCCTCTGATTCCTTGTCTATTTCTTCTAGTATCAACTTTAAGTCTTGTAATTGATAATTAAGTTTTCTTGATGGAGATAAGATTAAATCAATTCTTTGATCTATAGTGCAAATCAACCTCAATTCACCATCCCACAAACACTTTATATCCTTAGGATTCATACGCTCTTTCAGAGAATTCACAGCATTACCCAAAAACTTAATTTTTTTTCTGTCATCAAAATCACCTACCTTATATACACTTTCGTCCCAGGCTTTGATTATGGGTATTTGATATTCACTAAATAATTCTAACTTCTTTGAGTTGTTATCTAAAATCTTATTAAATTTAGTTTGTTTTTCGACAACAATTGAATTTAATACCTTTTGTTTTTCTTTCGAATCCATTTCTTCAAATATAAAATCTTCGATTTCCTCTTCATCTAAATCTTGATATACTCTGTCCTCAATATATGAAGCATCTTCATCTCCAAAACCACGAGCAAGCTCATAATCTAATTCTGAGAACTCAACTTTACTCCCTGCCTCCCAAGCTTTAAGAACTTCTCCTTTTGTATCAAAAAGAAAAATACCACTAAAATTTAGATATATAATATGGGGAATTTTTTCTTCGATATAGAAATTTATTTTATTTCTATAAACTTTCTCAGCTCTAGCCTCACTAATTTCTATAAAATGCTCATTGAGTTCGTCAGCTAATTTCTGGGGATTGACAAAAAAAATATTGCGTCCCAAATAAGGGTCTATATATTTATTCAACTGGGATTTTTCTAAATTCTTTACACCAAAATACTTAACTTCCTGAAATTTCCAGCTATCTCCTCCTAAAATAAACGAAGAAATGATTATCCCCAATATAAATATAATTGCTAAAAATATCCATTTCTTTTTAAAAATATTTTTAAAATTTATTTTTTTTCTTCTAGGATGAACTTTAGAAGGTTTTCGATGCCAGATTACTTTTGCCAAATTTTGCAATTTTATAATTAATTATGCATATTATAGTTTATTAGGGTGTACTAAGGAAAAGTAAACAAAAAAAGGACTAACTGAATTAGTCCTTTTTGATGAAGTACATAAATTTATTTCAAATCCAACTGCTTTTTTAACTTCTGAACTGATTTTGCACCTTCCGTATCTTCGAGATAGTTGAACAATCTTCTCCTCAATCCTACCATTCTTAGAAGCCCTCTTCTTGAATGATTATCCTTTTTATGTGTTTTAAGATGATCCGCTAATTTATGGATTCTTTTTGTAAGAAGGGCTATTTGAACGTATGGGGAACCTGTATCTTCGGGAGAGGCTTGATACTCCTCTATGATTTTTTTCTTCTCTTCCTTGGTAAGAGACATTTTATTGTTTTAATAATTTAACTAAAACCACAGAAAGGGTCATCTGCAAAATCAGAAATCAAGTTTTAAAACCCTATCCGTAGTGAAAGTCTGGGATTTCTGACTTTTATATTATATCATTTAAACTTAGTGTAAATCAAAGAAGTCAACTGTTTTGCTCGATCCAAGTTATTTCAAACCCTACGATATTTGATTCTAGAAGGAATTCCCTATATAATAGTGAAAATGAAAATCAAAAGTATAAATACAACAAGAAGCACCACAACCCCTTAAGAAATAGAAGGGAGGCTTTTGTATTTATTTCGAATTAGTAAACCTCCTAAAAGAGGTTTTTTTTATTTAAAAAGACAAAATGACAATAATACATTCCAAAAAAACAACTACTACCTTGATAACCTTAAGAAAGGGGTAGTTTTTCCTATATTTTTTATTTTAGAACTCCCCTGAAAAGGGGAGTTTTTTTATATACATATTATGAACGAACAAATACAACAAGCAAACATTCAACTTGAACAACCTCCTATCGATTTATTTGCTAGTGTAGAACATGCTCATAAGGACATGGGAGCGGAACAATATATCTCTTTTGATGCATTCCAACAATGGCTTAACTCAAGAGGATTCGAAGTAAAAGCAAACCCAAAAACTGCTGGAGGATTTATCTATGATACTAATACTCAATACGTGGGATACATAAGGCCTCCTTTTTGGCGAACTAATAAAGGTGATCCAAATCTCATGCCTTCTGATATACAAGAAATTGAACCAATCAGGGAACGTTCCAATAATTATCAAAAAGTTAAATCTGGCTTTGAGTTAGAAATCTTTGGAATTAAACAAGAAAAAAAGGATGGAGAAATCATGGCAAGTCTCTTTGAGAACGGTCTAGATCTAGAAGGGAGAATAAATAATAATAACGCAGATAATGAAATACCAATTATTGATTTTGACTCAAAGTTTAGAGCATTGCCCTCAAATTTAAGGGAAATACGTTTCGGAAGGGAAATGGCTAAATATACAATCGAAATCAACGGGCATCCTACCTCAAATCCTATTAAAGGAGGTTTATCTTTTCTACGTAATCAACAGGTATTAGCCGAAATTTTTGATGATCATGGTTGGTTCCTTTGTCCTATTTCTGCATTTTCGCACAGACCCTTTCGGGCTTCGGATATTTCTAATGATAGTTACTTGCAAAGAATTGTTCTCAATAATGAAATGTGGCCTAGAGAGAAATCTTTACATTATGTTGGTAATTCTGCACAATTTCATTGTGAAATTTTAAATGAAAAAGCTGGATTAACTGCTCTCAATCTTTATCAATTGGTTTATCCTCTAACTGTGGGTATTTCACTTGCAAGTCCCTTTATGCACGGAAAAACAAATCCAAATTTAAAAACAATCTTAGTAGATCAAGCACAGCTGGGGAAAGATAAAGACCCAAATATTATAAAGACATTGGATAATGAAGGATTTCTCTCAGTCAGAGAAGGTACGAGATTTCTAGCTGGAATAGATTCAGGTATTTTACATGAACCTTTTCCAGAAAACCCAGATGACTATATAGAACTCGTAGAACAAAAATTAAATTCCGGAGATATACCTCATCCTGATCGAGGAGGTGGGCAACAAGCGGACAGATTCAAATTCAGCTTGCATACTTTAGAAGTATCTAATATGGATACATTCGCTGGTAATACTTTAAAATTTCTTTCTGCGCAAGAATTTTCCAAGGCACTTATGTGGAAACTCCAAGTGTATGGTTCAAACCAACGAGGTATTGCAAGTCTCTGCGACAGATTCCCTTCTCTTTTTAAATACCCTGTTGATAAAACGCTTCTAGACCATGTTAGGCGGAACGCACTAGAGGTAACTAAAGATGGTCTAGATGCTAAATTAGTAGGAGTTGACGGAAATCTATACGAAGCGCAAGAGCTCTTCTACGAATTGTTAGATTTTGTTAACGAACCCATACCAGAACTTCAATATTACGGTTTACCATTCAACGTAATCAGAGAACTAATAAAAAGTAGTGAAATTCCATCCCAAGACGATTTTATTCGATATCTGGATGAAGAAGGACTTCCTTCAGTTTATGGATATTACGATAGCGGAATCGGTACAGCAGCACATTGGCTAAAAGCGCGAGCAAATACTTTAGTTAAAGAATTCAATATGCCAGAAGGAGACGCTGTCGAAAATTGCCTCATTGACCTTGGAAAAAGTTATCATAGACATTTGAAACAAATATACGGAAAAGATATTGAAAGATTATTCTCATCATATAAAGAACCATGAAGATCAAATTATAATGCATTAGAACTGATATAATGTAACGATCATAAATATTTATATATTATTATGAGCTTATCCAAAGATCTTCAGTCAAAATTTAAAAAATATAAAAAACAATTTGTTTTAATTGCACCCTATAAAAACCCAAGTAAGCTTATTGTATTTCCACACTCCGGTTATACCTTTTTCTTCAACCAAAAACATAGAGACATATTTAATGATTGTGTTGCTCAGGATTTCAAAATCGGTTCTGAAGAGATTGACTATAACTTCTTTAAATTTCTACAGGAGACAGACATAGGCTTTGAACATTCTGTCCTTCCTTTTTTATTATCCGGTAAACTAGAACTTGAAAAAGAGATACTCCCCAAAGATACCTGGGCATTAATAAATAAAGGCCACAGAATTACAGCAGGAGATGTAAACCGCGGATGTGCAGAACCACAAAAAATTGTTCCTCTAAAAACCTTTACCGGTATGCAAATCTTTAAAGATAAAAGTAAACATCATGATTATAGTAACTGGGTAATTCAAAATCATGTTCAACCTTTTCAATCTTCATATCTTGATATTTTAAAAGAGAATCCTTCGATAGAAGTTGCAATACATATGCATACTCTGGATCCAACCTCTGGTTTTGCAAATATAAAGACTTCTATGCAAGACAGAATCCGTCCAATGGCTCAGTTATTTCAATATGCGTCTGTTTATCCAGAAATCCATTCTACTTTTTTTAAAAACAGAAAAAATGAAAAACCTTTTGAGATCGAATTTTTACCTTCTCAAATATTGGAGGAAGCAAAAAGAATACTTAAAAAACATCTGTCAAAGTATTATATAGGCTCAAAACCTAAAATTTTAGTAGATTCACCCTATTGCATGAAAGGATATAAAGGTGTAGGATTTGCCTCATTAACCGCAATGCACAATCCAAAAATAAAGCAAATTTTAGTCGAAGCAAACAAAGCGGCACTAAATACTGACAGGAGAGCTGGTAGAGATTATCTAGAAGCAACTTTAAAAATAAGTAGCCTTCTATAATCTTTTATTCAAAATTGAAGTACCAACACTAAATTTATCTAATACTGGGATGGATTCCTCTTCAAGTCTAAAACAAATCGATCCAAAGATTATCAGTGATTTAATTATTGGTTATTCAGGTTATCTCTGTAAACAAGGACGAAATAAAGTCGATTCAATGGGCTTTCTGACTCAGCGTACATATTTAGATTATTGTATATCAATATATTTTAATCCTGTTCTGGACAAATATCATAAACCCCAAGATAGTGTAGGTATTTTTGTCCAAGACAATAGATTAGCTTTTGCAATAGCTGACGGGGTATCTATAATAAGAGGAACCACTCAAAATGATTCCGGATATGTTGCACATAAATTAGTTTCCAATCTTCCCCAATTTTATTTCGACAAACTCAACTCACAACTTAAAAAAATTTCTAGAGAATTGAAGAATAAGAATACTTCGGGAGCTTCTACCCTTTCCCTGGGAATAATACGCCACGAAAAAGACACAGATCAAATTGACTTTTCTTTTATCGGTAATACTCTGGATATTGGAGTTAGTATGATCTCTCTTGGAAACAAATTAGAAACAATTCAAAATCAAAGTAGTGGATATTTTCTTTCAAATTATCGAATATCTACTAAAAGTTATGAGTTAAAAAAATGCTATGATATTTTCCTATCATCAGACGGGTTGAAGCTACCAATGAATGCTGTTAAAAAACTGATTGATATGAACATAAAACAGAGATCCTCAGACTTTATAAAAGTTATAAAGCAATTTCAATCAAAAATCCCAGATGATCAAAGCATAATAATTATTTCAAAAACAAACTCCGAACATTAAATTCTTCCCCTGGCTGCTTATATTATCCAAAATAGTCAGAATAATTATTAAACAAACTGACGATATTAAACTAACTTAGATTATTCACATAATCGACTAACTTTTTAATGCTCTGTTTCTTAACACCATCGAAGTCTTTTAACATATTTTTCTTGACTTCAGGATCTTTCACAAAAATTCTACCGATTTTCATCATTAGTTTATCAGTGAAGCTGAGTCTTTGAAAAATCATTCTTCCCCGAAAACCAAATAATATAATTTGTTTAGAAATTTCGTCTGAAAAACTGTTACTCGAAACCATTTCAGTAAATTCCGCTGTAGGCAGAGCACCTGAAGTCGAAAACACTATTACTTTTTTCTTTTTCAGCTCCTCCCAATTTTTTTCTAACCAAGATCCCGCTCTGAGTCTATTACCCATTACCCAAGATCCAAAAATAATTAGGTCTTTATGTTCCAAATTCTGTTTTACATTGCAAGGAGATACCTCAAAGCCAAGTTCATCGGCTATCCATTCAGCATATTGGCGGGTACTGCCATACTTAGAGCAGTATATTACAACGCCTTTCATTTCATTTAACTGGAACCATATCAGCTAGAATATTCTCCAACTCGTCTTCATGTTCTACCTCATCTTCAAGAATTTCTAATAGCATCCTAAACGTAATATCATCTTTGCCTCTTACAAACTCAAGAAGTTCCTTATAGACTTTTATTGCACACTGCTCTCCTTTAATGTTTTGCTGAAGTAGCTTTTTAGTATTAAAATCCGAAGGCTCTTCGTAGCCACAATTTGTTTTATCCATCCATTCAGATGGATTTAGAATCGGTGTACCGCCAAGTTGAGTAATACGCTCTACAAGCATATTGGCATGCTCCAACTCTTCCTGTGCATGCTCGTTTAGTTCTTCTGCAACAAAACCTCGCATTCTGCCTTCTGCTACTTTAGCTCCAACCCAGTATTGATAATATGCAAGCCATTCATCTGCAAGCGCCTTGTTTAACTTTTCAAAAAGTTTGTCAAGATCTAAGTTAACTAACTCTGCTCCTTTTGTTCCCATGTTTATATATTAAGAATTTAAATAATTAGGGAGTATTCGAATCATTTTTATTATAAAATAAGAAGATTAAATTTTGAAGGTCATAAATCATAATTAAATGAATAATCAAAAAAAATTAGCTGAATTATTCTATTATACGTTCTCTTTGTTATTAATAATATTTTTCTATATCATATTAATTTTTCCTAAATCGGCACAAGGCCAAGAGGAGTACTACGAACCTGGTGAGTACAATATCCAAATAAAAGGATGCCAACCAATATATGGAGAATACAATGCCCCACTCAAAATCCTATTTTTAAATCTTAATGATGCTCCATATTATTCTGAACTCGTAAATGATATTATTCATAACCAATTTAAAAACATTGAACCTTTTAAATATTTCTTTGATTCTACATCCTTCTATTCTCTTGATATCTCCAGTCTTAGGAATATAAACGAAGAAATTAAATCCGAATGTAAAATTGATGATTTAAGAGCTATAATAAAAATTGTAATTCGAGAATCTGAATATGAAGGCTTTGCTGGTGAATATGCACTAATTGGAACACAACTACAAAATGATGTGTCTCAATATTTAAGCACAACTGGCAATTATACACCTTTACATGAAATTGCACATTTATTTGGTTTGTCTGATCTCTACCAATCTCAAATCAAACTAGATGGTTCTGCCATCAAAGTATCAAAAGACTATCTAACACAGGCATTAAATGTTGATAATCCCGGTTGTACTAAATGGTGCAGAGATTATAAACCTGTTTCTCAATATAACCAAACTTCAGCATCAAAATGCATACAAATTTCAGATAAAGAGACTTGCATTACATATAATCGAAACTCGCTTGGAATATGTGATTATGAGAATACTTTCCCGACTTGCTGTGTATGGTCTGATACCCCATTTAACTACTTTGATTCAAGATGTATACCAGCATATGACTCTGAAAACATTGGCCTGAACTGTTCAGATGGGACCGGATGCTATCTCGGTGGCGATCATAGTAATAATGCTTTCAGGCCAGTGTTGACAAAAGAAGAAAGCATAATGATGAATCAACGGAAAGCCGATGGATTTGATCCCGTATCCGAAAAAGCCCTGACAAATATACTAAGATGCTGCCTTACAGAATATGCATATGACGAAGCTTGTACAAATTTTAGAATTAACTATTCTAATCTTTTATCTTCCTCAAATAACTATTCTTACTATAATTTCAATAGACGTATCGGATCTTGTGGGAAGAAATTAATTGAGGAGGATTCAAGTAATCAATTAGTAAAATGTGAAGCCGTATTTCCTGATATTTGCGAGAATATTTTCAGAGAAGACATCGAAGCTCTCTATAATCTAGGAGTAATAAACGGATATAATGATGGAACTTATAAACCTTTTAATTATGTGACAAGAGGACAAATAGCAAAGTTTTTAGTCAACTCATTCAACCTAGAAAAAGATATATCCTGTATACCCTATCCCGATGTGCAAATCGATCATGTTTTTTATAATGAAATAATGACATTAAAATGCAAAAATATTGCTAAAGGATATACTGATGGAACCTATCATCCTCAAAGGGAAATAACACGAGCCGAAGCTGTAAAACTTATTGTAAACTCCATGAAAACTTCCGGAATAGAAATTGACTTAGAAAATTATGTAAACGATGTTTATCCTGATGTACCGCCCTCTCATACCTTTAATAGCTATATCAGTTACCTAACAAAGATTAAAGTTGACGAAATTCAAGTTATAAGGGGATATTCCGACGGAACTTTCCGGCCTACACAACCCATCGACAGAGGGCAAACAGCAAGAATTGTTAACTTTGCAACGATTGCTACGAATAATTTATCTTAACAGAATTTCAAATTCGACTATCAATACCTGATTAAATTTATAGAAGAATATATTATAATTATTTGTTATTAATTCTTAAACTTAAACTGAATGACTCAAAATCCCTCAAGTAAGATTATCTCTTCTGTTATTCCTTACAAAAACAAAAAGGCACTATTCTCCTACTATATTGGGGTTTTTTCCTTCATACCAATTCTTGGTCTGCTACTGGCACCCTTGGCATTGATACTTGGTGTCTTAGGATATAAAGAATATAAGCAGAATAAAAACAAAAAAGGCAAATTTCATGCTTGGTTTGGACTAATTGTAGGTTTATTTTTCTTCCTAGTACATTATGGATTACTTGCCTGGTTCATCTATCAAGTGATTCTCAATCCCTGATCTTCTCTCTATATAAAGAAAATACTTCGGCATAAGTGACTTGGTTACTTGATACATTCGAACCAAACCCTTTTCTAGCTTCTGTTTGGGTTACTGCTCGATAACGATTTAAGCTCACAATGGCGTCTATCCAATCCGTACGCTCAATTTGGGATTTATGTTTTCTCAAAGCCTCTTTTTTTACTTTCATTAACTCTTCATCAAAATAAAATATCTCGTCCGGTTGCTCCATAGGTGTCCAAGCCTCACCCAAATATACAATCGTAGTATTCAAAATTCTACCTATGGATTTTATTAGTAGCTCGGTAACCCGTTTATGTGTAGGATGCTCTTCATTTTTATGCAGCGATATAATGATTGAAGGATCTGAATCGGTTATATAGTTCTTGAAAATTTTAATAATTTTATCCTCATTTTTCTTTTTCTTAAGATCATCATCCAAATTGAGAAAATAAGGATCGCAACCCAAGACCTTACATGCCTCTTTTGCTTCTTTTTGTCTAATATTTATTTTTGATTTAGATGAATACTCTCCTTGTACTCCTCTTGGGCTGTTAGTAACATAGACGATTGTAATCTTATTATACTTAGCCAATTCAGATAAGAAGGCACCCGCTGCAAGTACTTCGTCGTCGGGATGGGGAGAAAAAAATAAAATTTCTGTATTCTTAGGTATTTCCATTTGCTCTATAAAATAATATCAGAACATGGAATTAGATATTCATCTTATACTTACTTTGAAAAATCTCAATTCATTTATTTTTTGTGTATCTACATCAGCCTGTTGAATAAACTTTGAATTAAACTTTCCATCTTTCACCTGCTCTAAAGGAACTACACTCAGTATTCCTTCCTCCATTAGGTTAAAAATTACATTATTTATTAGTTTATCCAAACCATTCCAGTATTTTTGCAAAAAATTCTTTTTAAATAATGACTTTACTTCATATAAATCTATTACTTTTTCGGGAATATCTTTGTATATAGCTTCATTATTTGGAAGCTTGACCGTTCTTTCATATATCCAATTACCATCTTTTTTGAAGCATCGTCTTGTGCCATGAGTATAACCATGGAAAAAATGATCCCTACGTTTTACAACTTTATTCCTCAAACCTCTTAGGCACTTACATACTTTAAGAAGTGAGGTTGTGATTATATATTCTATATTCATATTGATTAGTATTATTACATCATCATTGGTTGTTGATTTTGACAAGCTATCTTCTTGATAGTTTGAAGATGTTTATCTGGCTCTAAAATATTTTTAAGATATATTGGTTGATCTTCCATCTGGGTTTCAATTAATATTGTCCCAAATTTGAATAATTTTTGCCAATTAGTTTGTTTCATAGTAATTTTAATAATATTTCTCAAAACATATACTTTCTTTCTTTTAATAATTGTTCCAAAACTGTGAGTAATCGAATCCTGTGTAATTTTATATTTATTATTTATCCATTTTAGGACAAAGGCAATAATCAAGTAGACTTCTAAAATGAAAAGCAAGATGTATATGATAGTAATATTCTGAAAAATTGCCGAAGAAAAAAGATCAAAATTGTTTTTTATATAATGCCAAATTAGAAGAACAATAATTATAAAAAAATCTATGTAGAAAAATTTCGCAAAGTAAGGTACGGGGCTAGTCCTAATTATTAATGACTTAATATTTAGAACAGATTTTTGTTCTACTTTTTGACTGTTTTTTTGCATAATCTATTTTACCAGCTTGCCTTTTTCACTCCTGGTATTAAGCCTTTATTTGCCAACTTCCTAAGACATATTCTACAAATTCCGAAATGACGGATATAGCCTCTTGTACGTCCGCATCTTTGACAAACATTATATTCCCTAGTTTTAAACTTAACATTCTTAGGGCGGTAGTTAGTATGTTTAGATTTTTTTGTAATTCTAATACTCATTAACAGTTTTTAAGATCTAATTTATTCCAAGCTTAATTACATAAGCTGAATTTAAATAGTAATTCTGATTATTATTATAGAGATGATTAAGAAGGAATCTATTCAAGCTTAATATTTTGGTATTGTTTAATCTCTAAATAAAAATGCTTTATTTGCAATATTGATCTAATTTTACACGAGCTCCATGAGTTTGTCAAACCACTGAATGTATTAAAATTTTAATACCTTTGCTATTAACAAAACCATAAATTTATGCTATAATTAGTAATATTAGTAATTCTCAGCATTATGAATATAAGTAATAAACCTGTTTACACTTCTGGTGTTGCATCGTCTATTCTAGGTATTAACAATAAAACGTTAATTAACTATGAGAACGCAAAACTCATATCCATTAAACGAAATGCAAAAGGCCGAAGATTATACTCTCAACAGGACCTTTACAATATATTGCTCATCAGATATTTGATGAAGGAAAAGGGACTTACAATGAAAGGAATCAAACTTGCAAAAAAGTTAGTCAATGCAGCCAAAAAGAAAGGAGCAGATATTTTTAATCTACTTGTTCCTCCCAAAATCGAACAAAAACTACTAAAAAAAGTAATTTAATTCTTAACATCCGATCATATGTTTAAAAAAGGAGAATTAGTTATATACCCAGGACATGGTGCTGGAAAAATAAAAAAAACTTTCAAACAAAAGTTCAATGATGAAATGAAAAAGTATTATAAAATAGCTTTTTTTGACGCTGACATTGAACTCTCTCTTCCTGTCGAGAACGCAGAACATCTTGGACTAAGAAAACCAACTACCAAAAAAGATTTGAAAACTATGCTGAAAAGCATCAACAAAAAAACAAGATATACAAAAAAAATTGAGGACGGCTTGCAAGATAAAATGAAAAAGGCAATACATAATGGTGAAACAGACCTTATCATCAAAAATCTTAAACGACTAAAAACAGTAAGGAAGAAAAGAAAAAAGGAAGGCAAATCATTTAAAACAACTAATTCACGGCTTATTTCCAGAGCTATTGAATTTCTTAAATCAGAGGTTAGTTTGGTACTTGGAGATAAATATGTAGAAAGATTTGATCTAAATCAAGAGTCGGCTCTATATGGATGAAAATAGTAATTAATTTTCATACTATATCAGTCAAATATCGAAAACCCTTTAAGTTATTCTTCTTTATACTACTGAGCGGGTAGGACTCGAACCTACAATCCTCCGGTTAACAGCCGGACGCATTACCATTATGCTACCGCTCAACAAATTTCCTTACATAACAAAAAATCCTCGATTTCTCGGGGATTTTATATACTACTTGTTAGACAACCAAAATCCCACCTAAAAAAGTGGATTATTATTTCGGTTATTGTTAACAAATATCTTTATTTTCATACCATTATTATATCAAAGAAGATTTATTTTTCACAATCACAGCTAAATAATCAATATATTTCTAATTTTATATTAATTAACTGTAACTTAAATCCAAGTTCGTCGTAAAATTAAATAGTAATATTTAATAATTATAAAAACATGAAAAATAAATTTCATTTAGCACTTATCTTATTTTCCACTTTCTTTCTTATTACCTCGTTTTATAATACAGCTCGTGCATATCTTAAATTTGAAAATCTGGGAATAAACTCAACCGAATCTGAGCCTACCAGTATTGGAGAGTATTCCAAACCATATGACGGAAGTTTTACAAAACTTGCTATAGAGGTACCTGAAGTTGTCAACCCAGGACAAGACTTTACCTTAAAATACATTTTTTCAAGCCGATATCTCGATATGGATGTGCACCAATGCTCTATCTATCCTGTCATCATCAATAAGAATCAAGAAACAAATTTAATTGGGACAATGACTAATCAAATTTTTACTTATCAATATCTTCCGGGTATGGAATTAGATGAAACAAGTAAAAACTGGGAATCAGTTACTGTACAAGCCGGAGATACATATACTGGTTTTGATTTTGATGAACATTTTTACTTTGAAGGTTATGATCAAGGTTCTACATGGGGTCCTCTCCAGCAAGTTGTTGAACAAGATATTAAATTTAATGATACTTTAGATATAGGTGATAAAATTAGACTCGATGTTTATTGCTTCTCTCATCTAGATAATCTATTTATTCACGGTTATACAACAACTTGGATAGGAGACGCACCAGAAAAATTGTTTGTTGATGTCACAGACAAAAATTATCAGTACTATGACGCAATACAATATGCAAAAGAAAACTATATCGTACATGGCTTTTCCGACAACACATTTCGTCCAGACAACTATATTACAAGAGGAGAATTTACTAAAGTTATAATTAGATCACAGTTTTCACAATCTGAAATTGACGACTGTAAAACACTTGCTTTTCCAGACATTACTTCATCCAATGTCTTTAAAAACTATATTTGCGTAGCATCTAAACATAATATAGTAAATGGCTTTACGGATGGAACATATAAAACAAATAATAATATAACCCTCGCAGAAGCTACAAAAATTATTTCTCATTCATTTGGCTTCACTGAAAATGTCGAGGAGGTTGAATCCATTAACCCGGTTCATCAATTTAAACCATATATCATAGCTCTCGAAGAAAGGAACGCTTTTCCTTCTACAGATACTACCATGCTTAGAGATTTAACAAGAGGTGAAATGGTCGAAATGATATATCGAATACTGGAAAACATAACAGACAAACCATCAGCTCAGATTTATCTTTAAATTAATTTAAAGAAATTTTTCTTTCAACATTTTTTCTGCAAGTTTAGGATTTGCCTTTCCTTTGGATAACCTCATTACCTGTCCAACAAGGAACTGAATTGCATTAGGATTTTTTTCAAGACTTTTAACCACCTTGGGGTTATCCTCAATTGCTTTATCGATAAACTCTTCAATTTGCTCTTTATCATTCACTACTTCAAGATCTTTATCTTCAATAATTGTTTCAACAGATTTGCCAGTTTTAAAAGTCTGCTCTAAAACATTTTTTGCAATTGTCCCAGTAATTTTATTTGTTTTTATAGCTGAGATAAGTTCCAGTAAATCTTCGGGTTTTACCCTCAAGTCTTTATAAAGCACATCATTCTTCTTTTTTAATCTGGTTAATTCTCCTAGAATCCAATTTGCTATTTCTTGAGCATATTCATTAATATCCTCTACCTTAGATGCAGATTTCAAGCATGCTTCAAAAAAACTAGCCCTTGCTTTATTCCTTGCAATATTTTCAGCCGAATCGGGCTCTAAATCGTATTCCTTAATATACCTATCCTTTTTCTCCTGAGGAAGTTCAATTAAATCCTTTTTAATATCATCTAACCATTCTTCACTTATGAATATAGGTGGTATATCTGGTTCTGGAAAATATCTATAGTCATCAGACCCTTCTTTTACTCTCTGACTCACGGTATCCCCATCCATATTACGAAGTCCTCTTGTTTCCTGCCGCGGTGTTTCTCCCTTATCTAGCATTTTACTCTGCCGCTTAATTTCTTTCACAATGATTTTTTTCAAAACAGAAATAGATGCAATATTTTTGACTTCAACTTTGTAATCAGGAAGCCCCTTCTCTCCCGGCCTTTTAAGAGAAATATTTAGCTCATATCTCATCTGGCCTTTTTCCATATCCGCATCACCAATTCCGAGATAACGTACAATTTGCCTCAATCTTTTAGCAAATTTATCAACTTCCTTAACATCTACAAAATCAGGTTCTGTAACTATTTCGATCAATGGTACGCCTGACTTATTAAAATCAAGAAGAGTTTTTTTCCTTTCATACATACTTTTACCTGTATCCTCTTCCATATGAACTCTAGTTATTCTTATTCTCCTCGAATCTCCGTCTATATCAAATTCAATGAAGCCTTTTTCTCCAACTGGTACATCATACTGAGAAATCTGGTAACCTTTTGGTAGATCAGGATAAAAATAATTTTTCCGGTCAAATTTTGTTGTTTTATTAATATTGCAATTCAAGGCCAAAGCAAGCAATATACATTTTTCTAATCCTTCTTTATTCGGGACAGGTAATGCACCTGGAAGGCCTAAGCATGTAGGACAAGTATGACTATTTGGTTGCGAACCGAAATATTCAGCAGAACAAGTACAAAACATTTTTGATTTTGTCTTAGGTTGAAGATGCACTTCAAATCCAATTATAGGTTGGTACTTCATAAAATATAATTAAGAGCTTATTATTGTAAAAAAAATTGTTTTCGATCATTGTTAAATTTTGCCTTTTTTATTTCAATAATCTTTTAAATTTATTAATCTTATGGTCCAGTTTCATCTTTATTAATTTTTGAGTAAGTTCTACATCTCTAAAATTATCACTTGTGGCCATTTCGATAAACTCATCGATCGTAACTGTTTCGATCATAATTTTTTCACCTGGATCAGGATTTGGTTTTTCATTGCGCTTACATCCTTTCGCAATAAATATATAAATCACCCAATCTATCTTCTCCATAGGTCTATATGCATACCACAAATTTATTTCAGATGCTACATATCCAGTCTCCTCCAGCAACTCTCTTTTCGCAGCTACGATTGGTTTCTCATTATCGTCAATCCTTCCACCCGGTAAACCAATAAATTCCTTCCTACCAGGAAATTTCTGTTTAGTTAAAACTACCTCTTTTTGTTCAGTAACAGCAATTACATCAGCAGTATCTGGTCTCTTGAGTTTCTCGAAAGTCGCTTTACTTCCATCAAATTGTTCTTGTTCCCATTGATAAACATCAAAAATCACTCCCTCGAACACTTTTTTTGCATGCTCCGGTATCGGCTGTTTTGATTTTGGTCGTTTTATTTCCATAACATTAAAAGAAAATCACTTTTTAATCCACACAAATCATAGGCTGGGATTCTCCGTCTATCATTTCTGAATAACATCCAAATGGTAGATTTGTACCTCTACAAATTCCTGCCAATTCATTCTTAGTAATATCAACAACACATAAATTTTCACATTGGGTGGAATCTGTGCATGGTGCACCTGCATCTGCTGCTAGATATTCGCACATCCAAGTACCTAACAAACCTGCTTGAACCCATCTCCCACCTGTTGCAATACATACCTCTGATTGACTCATTCCTTCATCCATATAACAAGCCTCGGTGCAAGCTTCTGTACACTGGCCAATATAGTATCTCCCACAAGTGGGCGCACAACTGTCATATTCGCCCCCATTAGCCTCACATACACTTCGAGATAAATCATTGCATTGCATTGACCTTTCAATCCAAGTTCCCCCAGCTGTTATACAAATACTTTCCCCTGACGAACTTCCTATCTCCACCTTTCGTGAAAGATCAACAATCTTAGCCATCTGGCCTCGGGTCAATACTCTACTAGGTCTATAATATCCATCCGAATATCCCGAAATAATCTGCTCTCCATTGACTACTATATTAGTTAATATAGCTATATAACCTTCAAAATCGTTGCCATAAATATCTGGGAAGGTATGTGGTTTATCCATATTTACTGTCATTCCCTCAACTTCCAAAGCCTTTACTATATATTTAGTTACCTGTCCACGTGTGACATTTCTTTCTGGATGATACATACCATCACTATAACCCGAAACAATTTCCAAATTTCTAATAGTCTGAATATATTCATTTAAATCCACCGTCATATCATCAGCATCGGGAAAACTGTCCCCAGAAGTATCTAAATCAAAGTCAAAAGCTCTAACAATAAATTTCGCCATTTGTGCTCTTGATACAGGATCTTTAGGACCATAAGTTCCATCACTAAATCCACTGACTATATTGTCTGCATACAAGTTTTCAATATATTTTGCAAAACTATTATTCGCAATATCTGGAAAACTATACTTTATCCAGGTAGTTCCACACTCATGGGTATAGAAAGCCCATTCCTCGCACATACTACCATCTGAAAAAATACATACTCCATACTGCGAACCATCTGCTTTCGTTCGAATCTCGGACGTATACCCCATATCCTCACAATATTCAGAAGCTGGATTAGAGATTGCATAGACCTTTATTGTATAAAAACCAACTGAAATAATTGATAATAAAAAAAGTATGAAAGTTATTCTTTTTCTCATTTTAATATTTCTAATAACTTAACTAGGATTCATTGATTATCTTTTCAGTATTTGCTGCAATTCCCAACAACTTAGCCTCTGAAAATTTTTCACTCATAATCTGGAAGCCAATGGGCAAACCTTCCTTGTTGTATCCGCAATTTATACTTATTGCTGGACATCCAGCGATATTTGCATTTACTGTATAAACATCGGCTAGATACATGGCTAACGGATCATTTGATTTTTCACCTAATTTAAAGGCTACAAAAGGTGAAGTTGGTCCAACTAGGATATCTACTTCTTTGAATAGCTCCATAATTTCCCTTGTAATCTTTACCCTAACTCTCGATGCATGTTTATAATACTCATCCGCATATCCAGCACTTAATGCATATGTCCCAAGCATAATTCTTCTTTTCACTTCCGGTTCTAAATATTTGCTTCTGGTCTTCAACAGATTTTGCATATAATTATCTTCCTCTTTTCTTCCAAATCGAATTCCATCATATCTAGCCATATTTGAGGAGATTTCAGAAGGAACTAGAATATAATAAACAGAAATTCCCTGCTTCAAAATGGGAAGCGAAACATCAATTATTTCTGCTCCATTTTTTTTCATTTTTGTAATTGTTTTCTGGACCGCTTGTTTAACATCTTGTGTAATTCCCTGTTCAAAATATTGTTTGGGAACACCTACTTTAACTTTATCGAGGTTCTTAATTTCATTGAGTTTTTTAAAATAATTTTCAACTGGTAAATCATATGTTGTTGCATCCTTCGAGTCCTTACCTGCGATAATTTCCTCAATAAAGGCAGCTTCCCTTACTGTATGTGAAAGGATTCCGGGAGTATCAAAAGAGGATGCCATTGCAATTAAACCATACCTTGAATTCCTGCCATATGTAACTTTCAGTCCTACTAAACCGCAAAGTGATGCCGGTTGTCTTACAGAGCCCCCCGTATCTGTCCCTATTGCAAAAAGGCCAATGCCTGCAGCAAGTGAAGCAGCTGCCCCGGAACTTGATCCTCCTGGTACCCTTGTATTATCTATAGGATTTAGAGTAGGACCAAAACCTGAATTTTCTCCGCTTGCACCATAAGCGAAGGGGTCACAATTAGTTTTGCCAATGATTACAGCCCCCTCCTCTTCCAACTTCTCTACAACAGTCGCTGAATAAGGTGCAATAAAATCCTTTAAAATCTTAGACGCAGCTGTAGTTCTAATTCCTTTGGTCATTAATATATCTTTTACAGTACAGGGGATTCCAGCAAGCAATCCAACCTTTTTGCCCTCTTGAATTTTTTGATCTACTTCCCTAGCTTTTTCTATTGAATCATCTAAAACTGTAATAAAAGCATTTAAATCCTTGCCTTTTGTATTTGCCAGTTCAAGATGATAACGAACTAGCTCCTCTGACTTTAATTTCTGTTTTTTAATTAGATCAATTGCTTCGAACAATCTAATCTTGGATAAATCTTTCATCAAATGAATTTAAAATCTAAAGATCAAAGTACTTTACTAATCGCAAAAAAATCATCTTTCTTTCTACCCTCAGTTGCGTTTAAAAATACATTTTTATCTTCCAAACTTGCTTCTGACTTATCTTCACGGAGTCTCTCTCCTTCATAATCAAATAAATGTGAAATGTATTCTGTATTTTGTACATCAACATTCTTGATTTTATCTATATATTCCAGTACAGAAGCCATCTGTTCTTTGTATATCCTAACCTCCTCTTTAGATAAATCAAGCTTTGCAAGATCAGCTATTTTTTTAACTAATTTATCGTCTATTTTAACCATAATCAGATATTAAATAAAAAATTACATTATCAAAATATTATACTTATACTTATTAAAAAAAGAAAAATCCCTACTGTGGGATTTTGATCTACTATTTAACCATATTAAAACAATCAAAATCCGCTATTCGGAAGAATTTCCATTTTGATTATTTTGTTTAAGGTATTTGTACATTATGTTTATATTATACAGTACAAACAAAATATTTCCAATAATTTATAAAGTATAATGAGTCAAACTTATTTCAGTAATTATCCAGCTCCTCTTGCTATCTATTAAACTCAAAGTAATTTGCTGGTCATTATGATGCAGAAAACTCACTTGTACAAACTTTGTACCATCCCTTACTATGACACTAATAGTTTCTTCAGATTTAATCATATCTAGAATATTACCACTTAGTATGTTTTCACAATCAATATGATTTGGGAAAATATGTGCTATTCGTTCTTTGGTTTCATTGAAATTATTACTTTCTCTAAAACTCTCTGAGAACCAAACTTTATAATCGCTCTCTGTAAAATCCCCATGAGATTTACAGATATCATAAACTATCTCTTCTCTTACTTCATCCCTGCTTCTCATAATACTAGATGAAAAGAACACAAAAACACCTATACTAGTGCCAATACCAACGAGTATCACGAGAAAAATTATCAAACCTAATAACAATTTTTTCATAATATATCTTTAGCATCATCAAATTAATAATAGGCATTATTATAGGAAAATTACTCAATAATTTTCAAAAGTATTACATCCCCAGGATTTATAACCTCTCCCTCGATTTTTTTACTAACTTTGTATACTTTTCCATTTATTTCCAATTCATATTCTCCAGTCTCATCAATGACAAGCCTATCTGTTGTCACAAGCTCTAATTTAGGATTATTGGAAATAAATTCTTCAAAGGCTTTAAATTTTTTAGTCAAAGTCTTTCCTTCTGTCACATCCAAATTCATACCACCGAAACTTGCTAGTATATATCTATATCCTTCCAAATACATCTTAGTGGCTATTTCTTCTTTGCTTCTGCTGGATTTGTAAAGCCTGTGGAATACTTGCAAGTCGTTGTCCTTAAGTACTCTTTTATAATTGTCATCGATAAAATATGTAAGCATAGTTCCTACTCTATAAACTAATGCATCGGGATTGGAATTCAATTCATTTTTAGCCTCTACAAAATGTGGACTTATTTCTCCCAAGACATCATCAAATTTATACTGACCAATCATATACCTAGCATTATATGGTCGAAATAAGTGAGTTGACTCACGGTCTTTTACTAAGAACATACTAAATGAAGCCAGAACTACCCATAGAAATACTGAAAGTTTAACTATAAATGTTATTACTGGATTGCGATTGTCTCGCTGCAGTTTACTTTGTAACACAAAAATCATTAAAAACAAAATCACAAATCCGATCATACCGTACCAATATAGTCCATTGCCAAGTATCAACCATAATGAAAGATAAACTGCAGAAAAAACAGAGATGGATTGTATTTTCCTATTTTTCGATAAAAGCTTTGTAATAAGTAAGAAGAAAATTCCAATACTGCTAAAGACAAAAAAGATAATAAAAATACCAGTCAAACTAGAAAAAAGTTTATATAAAAGCGTTAACAAAGGCGCTGCTAAGATTACTATATAGTTTACAAATCTCAAGATCGAATTAGAATCATTTGAATATTGACTAACAACTTGCTGAATGCATTGTGTGTCTATACTTTTCTCGATACAGGTATCTCTACCAATTACGGAAATATAGGAAATAAATAAAAATCCTATGATTAATACTAAAAACAATCCTACGGCAAGTTGAGGGTATTTGTCTTTCAAAACTGCTAATACAAGAACTGGTAAAATTGCAAGTAATAAATAACTTATATCAAAAAGAGCTGTTAACCTCGGATGATTATTTGTATTCATAACCACATCATATGGCAATGAAAGATATCTTAGGATACCTTCTTCATAACCTGAATATATAGTTACTGTTTCATACTGTCCCGAACTCTTAAAATTCAACTTTTGAGTCAATCCGCTTTCTTTTTTGCTTTCGTCCTCTTTCACTTGCTCGTTTACATATTCATCATATTTTTGATCTGCTTCAGTAAAATCAAAAGTTGGCCTTTGGGATTCCCCATAGAGCAACCCTTCCACACTTATTTCTTTTGTTTCGATGTAATTTTTAACTACCCAAGGTCCAAAACTAATAAAAATTCCGCAAGTAATTAAAAAGAAGGTAATTGCTAGATGTTTTACTTTAGTAGTCTGGAACTTCTTAACAATAACTACTAATAATGCAATTACAGATAATGCTAAACTAATAATTTTTGTGAAAAGAATTGTTTTTTCCGAAAATTCAACGCCTGAATAGCTAAAAAGTTCAAACATAAATGTAAAAAAGATTCCAATAGAACCTACAATTATTAATCCCCAAATTCTGTAAAAAGAAAAAGCAACTGTAGCAAATACTGCAACTAGTAATATAAAAGATGTATATTTTATCCCAAAGGCGAAACCAGCCAAAACACCAATTAATAAAGCTAGAAGAATAGCTTGTTTAGATATAAGCTTATCCTTTCCTCCTTTTGATTGCCTTTTCTTTTTATCTTTTTTCTCAGCTGGCTTTGTTTTAATGTCATTTTGTTTATTTCGGAATAATTCAATAAAATCAAAAATTAACAACAAAATTACCGCTGAAACAAATAAGAGGCCTAAATCAACCTTCATATCCATTCTGGATTGGAACACGATTGAGGGCAATGTATAAAAGATAGTTACTAAAAAAAGCGAAGAAAATTTGGACACATATTTTCTTGCAAGTTTGTAAATGGCTCCGAGTGAAAAAATACCTCCGATTAAAGACAAACCCATCGCTACTTCTGTACTGTTAAACAAAATAAACCCGGAACTCATGAATAGAGACCAATTATATGCATTGATACCTTGTACCAACTCACCTGTCTGCCCAATAATTTTAGGAATATTCATATAGATTCCCATATCATCCCAACCAATTGGAAAAGGACGTATTATATTCATTAAGTTCAAACAGAAAACAAAAACGAGGAGAAGCAATGGTAACATTGTCTTTAAACCTAATGTCTTATCTTGAAATAGATTTGTAAAAAGAGTTAATTTTATGAATGATTTTATGTTCTTAAAGCTTAATAAAAGCATCAAGACTAACAAAGGAGCCAGAATAGGTAATTTTAATAAGCCGAAACTTCCCAAAAGGAACATTATAAAAACAAATACGCAAATCCCAATACTAATTGAATAAAGAATTTTTTTTCCTTTATCTAAATGCATTTTTAATAAATTTAAAATCATGCTTCCAATCCCAAAAACTATCAGTGTGATCAAATATAAAGCAGATATCAACCCAAGGAACTTTAATTCAAAATTTAAAATTGCTGGGAAATAAGACATTTCTGAAAAGATATTGACTTTACGGGCGTAAATAGTAAATATTAAACCTGCTAATAAATGAAGATATAAAACTATGGTCCAGCCAGAAATTCTTAAGTTCTTAAATTCTATTTTATTTTTTACAACTAGTTCCGAAAAAAATAAAAGAAAAATGCCTGTGAATATCAAGAATAAAATTAATAAATCCCAATAAGCAAAATTAGAAATGAACTTCCAATATAAAGGATGCTGTAAAAAATATTCGTTTAGCACGAAAATAATCCAAAAAATTCCAAGGGATATGAATACATAGTTGGTAATTTTTTTAAGCATGAAATCGTTGGGTAATAAATATCTGTAACTTAATCTACAAAATTATAACGAACTCAATATAAAATAACATGTTTATAAATAAATAACACATTTTGCTACTCCATATCCAACCCATATTTTTCTCTATATAATGTCATCTCTTTGCTTTGTCATTCCTGCGGAAGCAGGAATCTCTTTTCTTTTTCCCTCACTTCACCCCTATACTTTTATACAAGATTCCTGATCACAGTCAGGAATGACATAAGGAATAAGGTATGACCTCTCCCGCCACTTTGTCATTCCCGCGAAAGCAGGAATCTCTTCTTTTTTTCCCTCACTTCGTCCCTATACTTTTATACAAGATTCCTGATCACAGTCAGGAATGACATAAAGGAATAAGGCATGACC
>WJKM01000001.1 GCA_014729085.1 Candidatus Dojkabacteria bacterium
ATGAGTAATTTCAACTGGATAGGAATAGTGTCCAATATTGTATCTTGAGCTTTTGATGTAGATAGGTTTGACAGATATGGAAATTATATCTTCCCATCTTAGTGAAACTTTTTTTCCAAGTAGGTAAATAATTTTTAGATGGGTTTTAGATGAAGTGATTTTGATTGGGTCCTTTAGTAGAGTAAAGACTACAGCAGCTGCTGTAATGAAAATAATAATAAAGCTCATAAATAATAAGACGGGAAGTGCTTGCGGACTTTCCCGGTAAGCAAAAAAAGTAAGTATACCCCAAAATACTATCAATATTACAAACAAAATTATATTTGTAATAATAGTTTTTTGTGAATATTGTAGAGTGTAAGGTAGCTGAATATCTGTAATTTTATAATTTGTTTGAGCTTTTATAATTTGAATAGCTTCCTGAAGTCTGTAAATCATACGATTGATTTTAATTTCTTTTTGTTTTGATTTAACCACTATTAATGGGGGGAAGCCTGTTTTTAGATAATCCACTTTCTTGATGTTCTTGAATTTTATGCTTTGAGTAGGAAAAAATTTTTTTTCAAGAGTAATAGCGTCTTTGGTAAGTATTAGTCTTCCATTAAAATTTAGTAAAAGGTATATTCCGAAAAACCAAAAAGGGGAGAGCAGAAGTGCAATTAAAGCCATATATTGGATTTCTATTGGGTTATAAACAAAGAGAAAAATAAAAATTAGTGTAAGTATGACATCACACAAGAGTATAATTATGCCTGCCCAGTAAAAGGTACGGAGAAAGGGGTATATTTTGTGTTCTTTTTCCATATTTATTTATTAATATTCTTTATTTTACAATAAGTTTAGATTCGACTTGTAATTTAAAGAATATTCATTAACTCGAGAAAATTATGGATCTCGAAATTAGGGCGGGGGATAGAGTTTGGGAAGTTTTCTTTGTTTGGATTAAACCAAATTACTTTTAATCCTGCTTTTTTAGCTCCAAGTATGTCTTCTTTTGGTGTGTCTCCAATCATAATTGTTGTATCTTTGCTTGCTCCTGCTATTTTTAGAGCATGATTGAATATAGCAGGGTCTGGTTTCCTGATTTTTTTATCAAAATCAATGGATCTTACTGTATGTTTAAAGTAGGTTTCTATACCTGAACCATCAATCCTGGTATGTGAATTAGAGAGCAGCGTTAGAATATATTTTTGGCTAAGATATTTAACTACAGTCCTAGTATCATCGCTAAGCAATGGAGGAGGGCGATCTTTATTTTTAGAGTATTGCACAATGACCTCTTTAATTATATTAGGATCTTTGATTGGTTTTAAGGCCTCATTAAAATATAATCGTCTGAATTCCGTTTTATGCAATTGTTTTGTATGTTCGGAAGCAACTTTTTTTCGCGAGGATAGCAAATTATTTTTTGAGAATAATTTATCAACCAAAGGTTTTTTATATTTCCCTTTGTATTTATTGAGAAAAAAATTTTTTGTTTTGCTTAAAGCTTCTTTCGCCCAGTTTTGTTCATCGACTAGAGTGCCATCCAGATCGAAAAATATGTGTTTCATTTTATTCATTGTTTATTTGACTTTCAATTAAAGCAGAGTATTTTTTTTGTTTTATTGGAATAAGTTTTGCACCACTAGTTGTTAATTTTTTAACAATCTCATTTTCCCCTGATCCTTCAACTTCTATTCTTAAGTGATTTGAGATTCCATCAACGTTTTCATTATAAGAATTGAAAATTCCGAGTATTTCATCTACAGCTAACCCGGACAAAGGTTCATCTGGTTTGTTGGTACCGAATTTCCATCTGCGTTTTAAAATAGTAAATTGTGGTAAAAGGTTCTGTTCTTTAATTATTCTGGTTAACTCCTCGAAATCGTCCGTTGTTAAGTCTTTAAAAGTCAATCCGTTACTACAATATGAACACCATTTATTTGTTTCTTGTATTTCTGCAGGTAAAGAGGATATTATTAAGTAGGCTTCCGGAAGCATTAGATTACCAGTGTTGTAAATTCCTCTCAATCTAAATTCGCCTCCCTGTTTTGCTAAATCAAAGTTTGGAGTATCAAAATATATATCTTTACATATAGTCGGAGTAGAAGGGTGCCCAAGATCTTGTTCCAGAATATGTAATAGGCGAGGTGTTTCATCCCCCTCGATTCCATAACAGATAGGGGTAGAGAAGTTCTCGGTGTGTTTGTCTAACCCAATTTGCGTGGATTTTATTTGTTCGTGTATATTATCAAAATGTGGGTTATTTTTTTCCATTAGAGTTGTTTGTTAGGTGTATAATCAAATCTAAATACCATGAATCTGGTTTTAGCTTCAGTCTTTGAATATCGTTATTGCTAAATAAGTGGTCTAAAAATACAAAATAGTCTAGATTCTGCAAAGATTCCCATGTCTTAGGAAAGAGACCAAGTGTTTTTGCATTTCCTCCGAGTATTTTTTTTGCATGTTTTAGAGTGGCTCCAGTCCCAGCTTTATCTATAATTATTAAGTCTTCCCCTGGTATTTTTGAATATTTATGCGAAAGTAAAACCTCTTCTATGGGTTTATTTCTACAGCTCCAAAAGGGATCAACATCTAGATGAATCTCGATAAGAAGTACATTATCATCTATTCCTTCACTTAAATATCCAAGGGCATATTTACATCCCGAATGTGCAATAAATACTTTATGCTTGGCTAGTATGGAAATTTCATGCCATATTTTCCCTTTTTTTATATATTCAACATTGTATAATTTGCAGAATTCTTTATACTTGCTCTCAATATGGTGCAGGTACTGGTCCTTATATTGTCGGTAAATTTGAATATGGGGTCCTTTCTCATAATTAATTTTTCTGTCTGTAAAAGCTTTGTAATTCTTTTTTTTGTTGGATTTATCTAAGCCAAGTTTTTTAATTATTTTGCTTAATATTTCTTTTCGGACCTTTGTGAGAATTGGTCTTTTATTATTTCCAAGTACAAACCAAAAATCGAATAATTTAAATAGTTCTGTATCATATTTCGAAGCAATCTCTTTATATTCCGTTATGTTTTCATTTAAGTTTTCCCAGACAGCTAATAATTTTTTAAGGCCATAGTTCTGCAGGAGAGTAGTATCACTTAGATCAAGAAGAGATATCGATGGATATCCGATACAATATCCACTTTGGGAAATACTATATATTCTTAAGCCTTGTTTTTTACATTCCAAAGCTCTTTTAGAATTTTTTACTTCCCAGGTTTTTATTATATGATTATAAAATTTTCCTTGAATTGGTTTTTTTGTGTTCATTTTTTTGTATCAAAAGAATCAATCAAAGTATCCTCTATATACTTCGCCATCAATTGAATTTCTTACAAAACCACCTATTTCAGGCATAAAGTTGTGTTTTGTAAAGATATCATTCACTCTGTGTGCCATGTCCAGCAGGTATTCAATTGTAGGTGTCTTTTCATTGCGTAAGGCTGATCCCTTATCTGGGTGGAAAATATTTAATGAAGGTACAATGCCTTTTTCCGCTAATTCTTCCAATTTGTCGAACATTTCATCTAAGGGTTCTAGTCCGGCTACTAGAGTACAATAGACATTCCCTTTACCAAAGATTTTTACAGCATAGTTCAATGCTTCAAAATATTTCTCATGACTATAAATTTGAGACTTCCCAGGACAAATTTGATTAAATAGTTCTCGATTAATAATCTCTTTACATACTGTTACCGTATCTAATCCTGCTTCTTTCATTTGGTCGTACCATTCAAACTCAATTGGAGGATGGAATACTAAATGCTGGACAAATTTTTTTGGGGAAATTTTTTTTATTATTCTTAAAATTTTTAATAGTTCCTTATAGCCAGTATTGGGGTCTGATCTTGTGCCAGAGCAATAGTTTAAATAACGTACTTCATCTTTAGAGTGTTTAATGACAAGTTTCATTGCTTCTTCTGCAAGTTCTGGTGTAATGACTTTAACTGCTTTTTTTCCAACCGTCTTTCTTGTTTTACCCAAGGAACAAAATTTACAAGGCATTCCCTTTTCCCAAAAAAGGCAACCGCCGTATATAAAAATTCCAAGTGCATATTTTGTAAAAAAGTCGAATATGTCTTCACAATTTTTCCCGTTTTCTAATTTTTTGCCATAGAATTGAGGTCTTTTTAAATAATCTATTTGAGTACATTTTTCTTTTTTGTAGAACAAAAATTTTTGGGCATCCTTCCCTATCTTTACTTTCCAAGGGGAATCCGCTCTGTAATGAACCCCAACAGCAGTTTCCTCTACATCTTTAGTTGGTGGAATTAATAGTACAGGAGGAAGCCCAACTTTTCCGGATAAGCCGATATCGCTGTTCCCGAAATGGTAAGTTTTTTCCATATATAGTGAACCAATACCTTTAAGGGTATTTTGGTCAAAGCTTACCCCCTCTGATAATAAGCCTATTTTTATATGTCCTGGATTGGTTAAGTTTAGTTTCATTTTTTTAAATAAAGTATTAGATAAAAACTCATAGTTATTAAATAAGTAGTTGATTGATAATATAGTACGATTATATCAAAAGATGGACATGGAGTAGACACCAAGATTTGGAATTATCATAAATTCACTTTTTTACTTTAAATATTTAACTAAGTACATTTCTATAGCTTAAGCATTATATTTGCAAATTAATTGAAAGTTTTGAGTTTAAATGTTAATTTTGTGAACCTCCAAAGCTATCACAAAAACCCCTGAGTGTATCTTTCCTTGGTAGAGCAGCGAGAATGAAATTTTCGGTAGTAAATAAGGCTGAGCGAGGTTATAGGATGATAATCCTTGTTTATTATTAGAAGCATATTGATGGACTACCCTTATTTGGGGCTAATAATTGAAAGTAATTATGTCGTTGTGATATAATCTATAGGATTAATTCTTAGTTATTTATAAATGGAAAATTTAACGAATCCAAACTACCAGGCAATCATTAACGGTGTAAATTGTTCCGGTTGCCATTTGGCTGCACATTGTAATCAAGAAGCTTCACCAATTTATCCAAATATTAATCTACGGGAAGCAATTGACGCGGGTGTTATTCCGAAAAAAGCCGATGCATCACGATTAAGATTTCTTTTAGCAGGAGATTGTTATGGGTCTTTGAGAAGTGAACAAAGTGGGCATGCAGCAACAATAATATAGACAAGGGTTCTAATAATATATAGAGGATTATATAGTCTTTTGTTATTGATGATTGAAAATAAATCATTACTATTTGATTTTAGAGGATAGATGAATTTTGGAAACTTGGCATTTTTACTTTACAGTCATTTTATAATATACTCCAAACGTCTTTTTGGCAGTGAAAATTTCACGTTTATACATATCAACGTGAAACTTTATAAGTATCCTCTTATTGTTCATTTTTGTCTTTAAGCACCGTGCCTGCCTATAGCCCTCTTCGCTAGAAACCTCTGTTTTCAAGCGGAGGATGAATACAGATTTTCTGCTTCAAAGGATTCCGCTTTGAAACCGTGAATTTTAGTCCGCAGTATTTCATTTTGCAGTCAGGCAGGTAACTCGAACTGACAGTTCTCATCTAAATCAGTATAAATTAAAAAAGTCCATCATTAAGATGAACTTTTTTAATTTGCAGGGTATAGAAAAAGTTTGGAACTGGATAAGTCATTTTCTAGAAAAAAATAAAGCATCCAAAATGGATGCTTTATGAATAGTGTTTAACTCTTTTCTATGTACTTCCGAATTTTGCTTGAAGAGGACAATTTGAACAAATTTGAGAATTATTAAATTTTGACCTTACTATTGGGTAGTTACTTTCCCCCTTATCCCCAGGTGATCCAAGTGTAATATTAGGATGTCCTGTTAAAGGTTCATCTGGAGAAACGTAGCACTGACCAAGTGAGGTACAAGTACTACATACAGGAACAATGTGTGTTTCTGCATATTCCCATGCCTGTTGAGGTGTTAATTTCATAGATTCAAGACCTTTAAACCAGATCATAGAGCCAGAAACTCCTTCTACTACTTTAGCTCCAGCCTCAGGTCCTGTTGCAGGGCCAATACGATCTGTTACTGTTGTAAGATATTCCATGAATTGAGTAGTAAAATATAACAATGAATTTTACTATAAGATTGCCAATTGTGTCAATAATTAAGATTGTTAGTATATGAATAACGAAGGGAAATAACCTATTTGGAAGGAATGCAGATGCTGTATGAAAGTTCGAACTATTTGTTGAATAATGTTTTTGAGTGGAGGAATTTATTAAAAGCCTAAATTTAATAGTTATATTTCTGTAAATATTGTCTGAAATCGTCTAAGGAAAAGATTTCTTTAAGA
Organism: Candidatus Dojkabacteria bacterium; assembly: GCA_014729085.1. Classification (GTDB taxonomy): domain Bacteria; phylum Patescibacteriota; class Dojkabacteria; order B142; family WJKM01; genus WJKM01. The sequence goes on from WJKM01000001.1 coordinate 6,309, forward strand.
TATTCACCTTTCTTAAATTTTCCATTAATTGAAATAACAAGCCCCTCAACATACTTGTATTTAGTTTGGGGGTTGAAATCGTAGATGTATTCATATAATTTCTTACATTTATATGAAAGTTTACCAGTAATTGTTTTTAAAGACTTCCTATTCAAGAATTTATGATTCTTAACTTCGAGAGCATATAGTTTCTTATTGAGAACGATAATAAAATCATAATCACTCTTAACGCCTTTTATAGTTATATTCTTATAATAAACAATATCATTTTCATCTAGAATTTCTTGCACTTTTTTTCTCCTCTGTGTCCTTTGTCAAATCTTAGGAAGATTTTTAAAGTTGAGTCAGAAAATTCTACTAGAAGTATAAGGGGAGTTAGAAGAGCCAAAGATACAATAATCTCTCTAAGGGGGAAAAAAAATTGTAGAACTGAAATATAAATTATTGACAATAAGCTAATAATTATCCATCTAATTAAGTGTTTTTTTCGTTTCCTTTCAACAAAGGGTAGTTTTGAAGATTGCATTCCTGGCTATTATTATATTAAGTTTATGATTCTTCTTGAATAAATTTTAATACAATTGATTTAAAATCAACAGGATCAACATCCGATTTTAATAAATAGCCAATAGCGCCGATTTCCAGACATTTGTCAATTGCTTGATCCCCAGCAATATTGGATAACATTACGATCTTGGGATTATTGAATAGAGAAGGACTTTCCATTGCAGTTTCAAGTAAAGATACTCCATCTTTGTAAGGCATTATAATATCTGAAATCACTAAGTCATATTTATACAATTTCATTTTTTCTTCACCTTCCAAGCCATTTGAAGCAGTATCCACAAAGGTATCCTTGGTAGATAACAAATCGAAGTATATTTCCCTTGCATCTTTTTCAGGCTGGATTAAAAAGTATTTTGTTTTTGGACTTCTTCATCCTTGTAATCTTTTGTCCCGACAATGGGGCTTCTTCTTTTGCAATTTGTAAAGCTTCACGCTTCTTTTCTACAAGGCTACTATTATTATTTGTAAGGGTATTTTTTTCTTTTGTTTAAATCCTCCTGTAACCCATACAGTAAAGAAAATAATAGCTATAATAAATATTCCTAACCAAGTACTATCACTACTGATATCTTCTGTTGTGTTTTGTGTAGGAACATATGAATATGTTGGAATAGATTGTTGGTTTTGTTTTGCTCGTTGGTAATATAATTGTTGAGCGAGATTACAATTTGCAATACTAGATTGTACATTCCATGTATTACCTATCTGACAACATACGCTATTTGTACATTCATCAGGTGTTAATACTAATGGAGTACAGTAATTGAATGGATAAAAGCAGATAATATTATTATTTGATTGAGGAATATCCGAATTAACTAAGCCACATGTGCACGATGGGCTTTGTTCTCCATCTTGACATATGTAGAATCCATTTGAACCACAATAGGCTACACCACCATGATGGGAGCAACAGCCTTGCTTAGCAAAAGTACTAGTAATAATCAAAGTTAAGAGGATTATTACTAATGTTAGGCATTTAAAGCTATTATGAAAGAGTTTCTGTTGATTCCGCAATTTCTTGTATTTGTTTTAAGGATAGTACTAGTAAATGATAAGAAAATTTTTAATTGTAATCAAGGTGAGTCACGAAGATATTATTTTTAAAGCGAAAGTTTTATTGTACAATTAGTCAAATAATTTAAATATTAAGTTTTTTATATGAGATTTTCAGAAGCGGTGTATCATATGTCTAAACTCTATTTGGATAAGGTTGTATCCTCTTTTACTAAAAATATAAAAAAATTAAATGAAGAGGAATCAAGGGATTTAATTAACAAGAACATAAAGGACATAACTTCAAAAGACCACATATCTAAGAAATTTAATTTTGGTGAGTACGACTTCATAAAAAGAAATATTATGTTGGAACTTGTAATCTTTCTGTTATTGCAAAGAGAGTATAAGGTCAATGAGAAGCATATATTTAAGAAATTCAACCAGTTTATCAAAAACAAATTAAAACAAATTAAAAATCTTGAGGTGCTTAATAATATTGATGAAAGAGCTGTCGATTTGGTTGAAACTTTATTTGAAGTTATTCAGGAAGATAAACATATATCGTCAGATGAGGAGAGAATATTATTAAGATTACAAAAGAAACTGGATTTAAATCAATTAGAGTTTAGGTCAATTGTTTACCATAAAAATAAATTTAATTTATTAAAGAATTTTTCTGATAGCCTGATAGATGAAGGAATAAAGGAATTAATGAATTTAGGTTTAGTTTTGTATTTAAATAAAGATGTAAAAGAAAGATGCTACCTAATACCCGAGCAGATAAGTCTAATATTGACAGAAAAGCTAGGTTACCCTTTAGATATAAAAGCCTATTATCTGCTTTTCAAAAATACCTCAAAGAAATCCTTAGCAGATCTTGCGAAAAAGCTAAACTTAACGGTTTCGGGAACTAAAGAGGAACTAATAGACAGATTTTATTATCAAGGTTATTCTGCATATAAACTACTTGAAAAGATCGGTAAAAAAGATCTGCAGGATATAGCTAGGTCAATTGAAGATATAAAGATTAGCGGAACCAAAGATGAGGTAATTAATAATATTATTAAGTTTTTCTTTAAACTAGATACTAATCCTGTTGCTAAGAAAAGCAAACTCAAAGATTCAGATATATGGGAATATTATGAGGACATAGCTAATAGAAATTATAACCTGCTTCGACAGCTTGGAATTATAAAAAAAGATCTGGAAATCGAGCATCTATTTGAGAAATTAACTGTATATGGTTTTGAAAAATTAGGAAATCTTAAAACAAAGGACCTAAAAGGTTCAAATAGGGCAGATGGTTGTATCGAGACGGATAAGGGAATAATTTATTGGGATAATAAAAGTCAGGAAAGTCCATATGAATTTCCAAACAAGCATCAAAAACAATTCTTACAATACATAAAGGCTTCTGATCAAGAGTTATTATATTTTCTTGTAATAACTAATGACATTGAGGATACAAAGAGTGTGGAGGCTAATTGTATTAAGTTGTCGGGTTTAACAAATATTAATATTGGGGTGATTAGTGCAAGGACCTTAAAAAATTTCTTGGAAGAATACAATAAAGAAAACAAGAATAAAGCCTTAAATATCCAACTATTTAATCATAATGGAGTAATTACTAAAGAAATATTGAAAATGCGTTTTGGGATTTTTAGGTAAATCTTTTCTCTTCGATAATATAAATAATTTGATATGTTCAAATTAAGTATCCTGTTATAATCCCTACTAACTTTGAGTAAATTAAGATATGCTTATGGAAAAAAATATTTGGGGATTAAATGAATGTAATTTACCTAATGGTGGAACCTGCTGGGCCTGTTGTATTGCTCCTTATGACGAAACCTTGGAATCTGTACAGATGTGTGAAGATCTTGATCATAGTCTATCTAGGGGTCATTGTGGGATACATCCAGACAGGTTAGGGACTTGTCGAAGATTTCATTGTGGAAACCCCAGAGTTACTGATGAAATCAAGGAAAGACTGAGACAGATAGCAAACAGATATTGTCTGTAGATTACGTTTGTTTTTGTTTCTGATATATAAGACCAAGACACTTTCTACAAGTGATTTTTTTGCTGAAAGGATTTTTGAATAGTGTTCCTTTCCTTTTTCCACATTCAGGACATTCAAACCATAATCTTTCCCCCCCAAATGCTGTTTCTGAAGTACTTAAATTTATTTTATATCCTTGGACTTCTAAGTAAGATCTAATAAGTTTTATTTTGATCTGAGGCTTAATTTCTCTTATACATTCATTTATATCTAACTTTTCCAGATCCTCAATACAGAATAAATCATTAAGCCCATATGATTTAGGTATTTTTTGAGTCATTGTCTTTAGAATTAAAATTTGGATTATTTTGTAATAATTGTTTTTCTGCAATATAGGCATTTTCTGTTTTTACGTTTACTTTTAATGGTGGTGATTTGATTCTTTTTAACATGGAGAGAGATTTTAAATATTGTTTATATGCTCTGTCAGTTTCTTTGCATAGTTTTGAATAGTAGCTTATCTTTTCATTACTTAGGTACTCAATATCCTTAAAGAATTGTGATCTGTTTGTATATTCAAGGAATCGGATGTATGCACTAGTTACCATTTGTACAAGTGCTTTTTCACTGGGACTTCTGCAATTGTATTCTTCTGTTATGTCTCTTGCAAACTTAATAGATAGCTCTTTATATATTTCGTCCACAGAGCTGGAAAGCAGACAGTGTGTGTCTAATTCATATATTCTGTAATGTTTCCTTATTAAGTCAGTCATTTTTTCTTTTTCTTTATTTGTTAAACCCTTTTCCTTATATTTATTCATTAGATCAAGTAATTTCTCTAAAGCTTTTTTAGGGTCATGACTGATACTTCCGACACTATTGATAATATCCAGTACGTCATTTTCTTTTATTTCCTTATTTTTTTTGTTAGACATAGCTTGTATTGTTTAGATATACTTAATTCTATTTTTATTATAGCATTTATTATCTCCACAATAGTCTGATAGTCAACATGGTATTAAATTGAGGAGATATTTCTTGGTATAATAGATTGTATTTAAAATCAATTTGGAATTATAAGGGGGCTTTCTCCAAATTGAGCCTCCTTATTTTTTATATGAATAAGCTACTTAAGCCTGCAGAACAAGATGAGATAAAGAATATTTTAAAAGCATTATTCTATCATTTTGGAGATGAACTTGAAAACCTTGATTATATGATTTTTCAACCATTGCATAATGATTCAATTCATAAGGGACAGGAATTAAAAGAATTTGATTTCTATGATATCAATATTTATAAAAAAAGAGGTCATGAGCACAAAACTGGATATATCATCAATTATTCAAAAAGAAAAACTTTAAGATTTTTTATCCAAAATAAATTTTTTATCTTAGAAGAACCTTTTACGAGGATATTTGGGTCTTATATTCCTACCGAACTTCATAAGAAGGACTTAAAGATAATTGGTCAATATTACTATAATACTTCAGCTGGTATAATCAGCTTGTATCTTGATATTGAATCGGAGAATAAAGCTTTAAATTTTTGGCGAGATAAAATTTATCCAGTATCTCTTACCGTAGCAAAAATTAATCGAAAAAAAGTTATTAGTTATAAAGATTCTTTCGAATTGTTATTTCAAAAAACTCAAGATGGATTGGAAAGAAAATATGAAATTTCTACTCGTACAGGGAGTATAAATATTTCCTTCAATATTCACAATGAAATTTTTAAATATCAGAAAGCTAACCAACCAGAAATACTGTTTAATTTTTCTAAATCAAAAAGTAAAAAGATAAAAAGTAAAAATTCATTATTACTTAACAAGCTTTTTCATGAACCAGACAATCAAGTTGAATTAACAAAAAAAGAAAGTTCTAGTTTACAGAGGATAAAAGAAAAACTTTACAGGGGTGATAGTAAAACTACTCCTCCTGAATCGACAATCCCCAAGGAGATAGTCGATAAGATGTTCAATCGAACAAGAAAATGGGGTAGACTTAATATCGAGGGTTTTATTGATACAAAATAGTATTGATTTTGTTATGTGGAGTTTCCACAACAAGAAATCCACAAGGTTAATATTCAACATTCCTACTTCAAGATTGTAATCTATTCTAAACCCATTTGATTCTTCAGGGGCTACTTTCCATATAGATTGAAATAGTACTAACAAAAAATTCTTGACAAAAGGAAAAATCTACATGTGAATTATAGTAGACCGATTTATTTAGGTTTCACTATGGAAAGGAAAAATAGAAAAATAAAAAAACGACCGAGAGAAAATCGCTCTGAAGAAATCAGAGGACCTCCTCTCGTTTTCCTTCTATCAATAGAAGGGTTTTATTGTATTTAAATTATATCAGATTTGGATAAATTACTATGAAAAATAATATAAAAACAGAGAATTTTTACATTGCGGTAGGGCTTATTGCACAGAATTTTAGTTTGATTGGAATCATTCCTAGAGAGTCTTTCTGCGGAAATATCTATATTTTTAGGAAGGAGAGTGATATAGAGGAAGCAATTGAGGATATACGAAATGGAAAAGATAGAGTCTCTATGAGAGATGTATATAACGCAAGAAATTATTTAGTAGGAGCTATACAAACACGGAGGTTTCAACAGCAGGTTGAACAAGAATTGCTATTGAAAGATGAGTAGTTTTGTTGAAAATGAACAAAACTTTCATTATCTAATTGAATTGGAAGACCAGCACAGGCGCCAGCTGGCTTCCATGACAATAGAGGAAGAACTTGATGCTTTTCCTGAAGCCGAAGAAATACTTCTAAGGAATAAGAAGATATATGAAAAAAGGCTTTGTAATTTTGAAAAGCGGATTAAGAATGCTGTTGTAAATATGAAAAAAAGAAAAAGACCAGACTGGGAAGTCGAAATCTTTCTTGATCTAATAACAGTAGGTAAAGAGTTACAGGAAATTATCAATAATTTAAATTTTATTAATAAATATATTATGAAAATCAAATTACGAAAATTTAGGAATAAAGATCCTAAATATAGAAGGTTTACTCATGATGTTGAGGTTGCAAGGGGTGTTGATATAGAAAATCTATTTAATCGTTTTGGTATTAATCTTAGGAAAAAATTTGCAATATGTCCTTTTCATGATGATAAGAACCCTTCATTGAGGGTATATCCAAAAACAAACTCCTGGTATTGTTTCGGATGTGGTAGAGGAGGGGATACTATCGATTTTGTAATCAAGATTGCCAAAGTTGATTTTAAGAAAGCAGTTGATTTAATTGTTAACAATGGATTATGAATACGGAAGAATTTAAAAACAGTATCTTAGAGGAAGCTGATCAAATTGTGAAGAAAAATTATGTATATTTATTGTCAAAAACTGTAACTGAGATTATGAATGATTCGGATTCTGATATGAAATATCTAGTAGAGGGTATGATCTTTGAAAAGACAATCAATCTAATATCTGGGCATTCTGGGGTTGGTAAATCTTTATTTACACAATTATTGGCAGGATGTCTTTCGTTAGGAAGTGATTTTCTAGATAAATATCTATGCAAAAAATCAAATGTAGCATTCCTGGATAGAGAAAATGAGGATCCAGTCCTTAAAGAAAGGTATAAAAAGATCGACTCAGATAAAGACTCAATATTTTATTTGGATTTAGAAACTGAGTTTAAAGGAGAGGCGGTAAATGAACTAGAGCAGTTTATTCAACAAAATGATATAGATGTTTTGATTATTGACACTATGGTTAGATTCCAAAGAGGAGATGAAAATAATTCTAAGGATGTTGCCAGTTTCTTTGCTATTTTGCGCAAACTATTAAAAAGCTTGAAATCAATATTTTTAATTCATCACTTAAGGAAAGGTAATCCAGATGAGAAGGCAGGTAATATGTCAGCAAGAGGCAGTTCTGATATACCAGCTTCTGTAGATTCACATTTCTTAATCGAACAAACTAAGAATGCAGATTTTCTTACTATTAGAAATGTAAAGAATAGACTAGTAAAAGAGTTCTCAGATGTGACCTTTAAAATTGTCAGTGATGAAGATGAATTGAGATTTGAGTTTCAAGGTACAGCATTTGATTTTAAAGAGCATAAACTTACGAAGACGAAAAGGTTAATTTTGGAGGCAATAGAGCTTCATAATGAGGCAGGTTTTGATCAAATAGTGGAATACGTAAAAGATGGAGGAGGGTATTCTTGTACAAATATTCGTAAGATTATCAAAGACTATGAAGAGGATAATGTAATTATGACAAGAAAAGATGTAAATAAGATTTTGTATTCCGTTAATCTAGAACATAAAGAGGTCCAGTTTCATCTCAAGATTAAACCACAAGAATCTATAGACTTATACTCCTGACTGTTGTGGAGGATATTTTATATTTTAGTTATTAAATAATGTTAGACATTTCAAAGGCAAGAGATATACTAGAAAAAGACGTTAAAGGATGGAGTGATGAAGAAATCCAAAAGTTGCTCACTTCATTATATTGTCTTGCTGGTAGATACTTGGATAAACATATGAAAGATGTTTTATCCGATTCAGAAAAAGATTATAATGAAAATGGATAAGACAAACTATACACATAAGACAATCAAATTTTGTCTCGATTTAGGGGCTACTTGCAACGTGTATAGTTACACTTATCCAACAGGTAGCCCCTATTTCGTTATTTGTTTGTTATTTATAGAGTTCTTTATAAAGTCAAGGAATCGCTGGTTCGAGTCCCATCATCCGTACTTTTTTTTAAAAAAGCCAAAGAAAGTCTTGACTTATACTATTAATATTAATATTAATAGTACATTACTTCTAATCAATCATGACAATGAAACAAAAAAGTATTATTTATGCTAGAGTTTCATCAAACATGCAAGCAAAAGAGGGGCATGGTTTAGACAGTCAAGAAACTATGTGTAGAAAATATGCTGAATCAAATGATTACAATGTTTTAAAGGTATTTAAGGATTCAGGGGTTTCGGGAGGAGTTATAGATAGACCAGCCATGAAGAAACTCCTTGAATTTCTAGAAGAACGGGACGAGGAAATTATCGTAATATTTGATGATATTAAAAGATTTGCTAGGGATGTAATGGGTCATTTTTCTCTTAAATCAGAAATATATTCACGAGGTGGAAGGATAGAGTCGCCTACTCATAAATTTGAGGATTCTCCTGAAGGTAGATTTGTTGAAACAATACTGGCAAGTGTTGGAGAACTTGAAAGGAATCAAAATAGAAGGCAGGTTATTAGACGTCAGAAAGCAAGATTATTAAATGGATACTGGGCATTCAAGAATCCTAGAGGATTAAAGTTTGTCAAAAAGCCTGGGCATGGAAAGGTCCTGATTCCAGATGAACCAGTTGCCTCAATCTTTAAAGAAGCAATTATTAAATACAGAGATGGTTATTTAAATACATTTAAAGAAGTAAGGGAGTTTATTAATAAGAAGTATAAGCTTTATGATATTGACGAAAGAATATCTATAAAGGGAACTGTAGGGGTGCTTAAGAATCTTCTTTATGCTGGTTACCTGGAACATAAAGCCTGGGATGTGGACCTTAGAAAAGGAAAACATGAAGGAATTGTTACATATGACACATATCTACAAGTTCAAAAGAAGCTGGAGAGTGGATCATTTGATACATTCAGGAAAGATATAAAGGAGGACTTCCCTTTAAGAGGTCATCTTCTATGTCCTTATTGCGATAATTTGATGACTGCTTGCTGGAGTAAAGGATGTAGTAAGTATTATGCAAATTATTATTGTTATCAGAAAGGTTGTGAATGTCGTTATAAGGTTTGTAATCAAGATAAAGTGCATGAAAAATTTGAGAAATACTTAGAAAAGGTTAAGCCTAAGAAGAACATGCTTATATTACTTGAAAAGGTGATTTTTGATGTATGGTCAGATAGAAAAGAGCAGGAGAGTAGGTCTAAAATTAATTCTAAAATGTTAATAAAAAGAATAGATGATAAGATTGAAACCTATATGGAGAGAATAGGTAAACTGAATAATAGTCCATTAATTAAGCAGTATGAACAAAAAGTATCCGCTCTTCTTGAGGAAAAAGAAAAGATAACTGAGGAAACTGGAAATTTAAAATATACTGAGGAAGAACTTCGAACTGCTTTAGGTCAAGTTTTAGATATTCTTAAATCGCCATGCAGGCATTGGGTAGACGGGACTCTAGAGGATAAAAAAATCTTCATGAAATTCTTTTTTGACGGGAATATTTATTATGATCTAAAAAGTGGATTTCGAACTAAAAGATATTCTCCTATTGTTAGGATATTAAAGGATATAGATGATTCAACTTTGTCTATGGAGAAAAAAGTGCAGGGAGAGAGATTCGAACTCCCGTAGCCGTGAGGCGCCAGATTTACAGTCTGGTGCAATTGACCGCTCTGCCATCCCTGCTTAGTCTATTAAATTTTGTTGTGCAATATGTCTTTAATTTTTTCTACAAAATATGAATTGAGCTGGGAGTGAGACTCGAACTCACGACCGACGGTTTACAAAACCGTTGCTCTAACCAACTGAGCTATCCCAGCTCAATTCATATTTAGGATTTAATTTTAAATGAACAAGATCATTCAAACCTCAATTTTCAGACTCTATTATACACGAAGTTATATGTTTTTTGGAAATAGGAAGGGAGTCATATAAAAGTCCCTCGTAAGGAGGTTCAATTGAGGACCGATAAAAATCCAAGTGGGTATTCTCAACCTCAATTCCACGGAAAAGAGGCGCTTTTGAATTCCCTTATAAAATGCTGTTAGGTTCAATATGCAACCTCAGTACTTGGGACAATATAAGTATAACAGTTTGGACTTGAATAATCCAGTTTTACTGATATAATTATTAAGCTGATTTTAATCATACGCTTGTTTTATGGTATTATTAATACGTTTAAATTAATTTGATTTTCTAAGAATCATGTCAAGAACTTGTGACGCTAGTGGAAAAACAGTAATCCATGGTGGTACTCGCAAACACAGAAGGGGTAAAGCTGGAGGTACAAAAGGTCCATGGGCATATAAAGCTACAAGAAAAAATAGAACTTGGAAGCCCAATTTACGTAAAGTCAGAGTAAAGGTTGGAGGTTCTGATAAAACTATAAAGATTAGTATGAAGTACTATAAAAAGTTAAGAAAAGAGGGAAGAATTTGGCTCGAAACTGAAGGAGAATACGCTTACCTTTAAGATTCAAATAAGCATAAAATATAAATCTCACCATCGGTGGGATTTTTTGTGTTTACATACAATAAGCTTTTTACAATTATATTTGTCATCTTTTATCTGTATAATATATTTAACTTATCATTTTGTTTTATAAAAATCAGAGGTGTTTAGGTATGGTTACAATGTAGTGGTCCGATGTTATTAGTATATCTAGGTATGTATTCTTTAATGGATTTTTATCAATTACTATTAAAAGTCAATTATGAAAAATTATTTTGATAGATTTTTAGAAAAAATTACATACGATATAGGTATTGATCTAGGTACTGCGAATACATTAGTGGCATTAAAAAATTTTGGCATTGTAATACATGAACCAAGCGTAGTTGCTGTAAATAAAAACACAAACGAAGTTTTGGCAGTCGGACTTGAGGCACGTCATATGATAGGCAGGACGCCTTCCTATATAACATCCGTAAGTCCGCTTAGGGATGGTATTATTACCGATTTTGATATTACTGAAGCGATGGTACGTTATTTTTTAAATAAAGTACATAGGGATTTCCCCAAGTTTTTTAATATTTCCCGCCCAAGACTTGTAATCGGAGTACCTTCCAAGATAACAGAAGTAGAGGTAAAAGCTGTGGTAGACGCAGGTATATCTGCTGGGGCAAGAAAGGTTTATATAATCGAAGAACCTATGGCTGCTGCTATTGGTACTAAACTTCCCATAGAAAATGCTACTGGTAATATGATAGTTGATATTGGGGGCGGAACAACAGATATTGCAGTTATCTCACTTGGAGGGATTATAGTAGATAATACCATTAAAATTGCGGGGAATGAGATGGATGAAGCAATTGTAAATTACATAAGGAATAAATACAATTTGTTAATTGGGGTAAAGATGGCAGAAGATATAAAAATCGAGCTTGGTTCTGCGATTCCTCAAAAAAAGGAGGAGACTATAGAAGTGAAGGGACGGGATTTAGTAACAGGTTTACCAAAGGTGATTAAATTCACAAGTGTAGAAGTACGAGAGGCAATAATGGGGGAAATTGAGAAAATTACCGAAGCAATAAAGGAAGCGATTGAAAAAACTCCGCCGGAAATTATTTCTGATTTACTAGAAAAAGGAATTATTCTAACAGGAGGAGGTTCGCTTATAAGAGGATTAGATAAATTCCTTGAAAAAAGGCTTAAGTTGCCCGTTCTAACTGTGGAAGATCCAATGGCTTCTGTTGCCAAGGGGACTGAAATTTTGCTGGATGAAATTGATTTATTAGAGAAGGTTAAGGTTGAACATAATGATATTATATAAAGCCTCTTATTAATTGTTTGAATATGATAGCTTTGCTAGAAAGTAAATGTTATGTATCTTTTAGACAAATTAGCACCATCTAAAAAAGGTTTCTCATTTATAAAATTATTTTATGTAGCAATATCGTGTCTAATTATTGGTATTTTGCTATCGAATCTGTATAGTCTGCAAATTTTGCATGGTAATGAAAACTTGGAACAGGCAGTTGAAAATACATATTCTAAAAAGATAGTACAAGCTCCCAGGGGAGGGATATTTGATAAAAACCTAAAATCGCTGGCACAAAACGAAACATACTATGCTATTTCTCTTGACCTATCTAAATTAAAAGGAGGGGATCTAGATGAAATCCTTGAACAGATTGGTAAAGTTGATGGTTTAGAAAATGAAGATATCAAGGCAAGAATCGAAGAAGGTAAAGGAAAAGATACTATAGAAATTTTGGATAGGATAACTAAAGAACATTTTGATCAATTAGTTGATGTTTTGGCTGAATTTGCGTCAGTAACCTTTTTAGAAAAATCAATCCGGAAGTATAATTATGGGGAAATTAGTTCGCATGTTATTGGCTATATTGGGGAGGCTAATGAGTCGGAAATAGAAAACGAGGGTCTACAGCCGCACTCATATATAGGAAAAGATGGGATAGAACGGTTTTATGATAGATATTTAAGGGGAAGGGATGGAGAAATTATCAATATAAAAAGATTGGATGGAAGTCTGGATACTTTTAAAACAGCATCTGAAGAGCCGGGTGCGAGGGTTGTTTTAACAATAGATATTGTTTGGCAGAAATATTTGTATGAGATTTTAAAAAACAGTATAAAGGAGGAGAAAATCTTCGGTGGATCTGCTGTTATTATGGAAAGTGATACTGGTAAAGTTATTTCAATGGTTAGTTATCCTTCATATGATTCTAATCTGTTTTCTCAGGGTATAGGTATAACTGAATTTAATAGTTTGATAGATGATCCACGGACTCCCCTTCTCAATAGAAGTATTGCAATTCAAGCTGCTCCAGGGTCAACCTTTAAGCCATTAATTGCAACTGCTGCATTAGGCCATGATGTAGTAAATCCCGAAGTATATTATTATTCTGCAGGTTGTGAAAAAATAGATGAGACACATACTTTTTGTGAGGCGGATGGAAGGGTTCTTGGGGATGTTAATATGTATACAGGTATTGCGAGGTCTAGTAATTTATACTTTTGTCATATTGGAAAAGAGTTTAATAAAAAATTCGGCTTTGAAAATGGTATTCAATATATAGTGGAGTATACAGATAGATTTGGAATAGGAGAGGAAACAGGTATTGATTTGTGGGGAGAAGTCCCCGGTAATATGTCTACCCCTGAATATATTCAAAAAACACAAGACAGAGATTGGTATGTAGGAGATATGTGTAATACCGTAATAGGACAGGGAGCTGTTTCTGTCACTCCAATTAGGATGGTTGTAGCAATTGCATCCCTTGTAAATGGGGGGAATGTTATGCGTCCGTACTTAGTAGAGAAAATCGAAAATACAAGTGGAAATATAGTATATGAAAATTTTTCAGAAAAAAAACATACATTAGAATTAACACCCGAAGAGCTCCAGGTGATTAATGATGGTATGAGGAAGGCTGTGACCGATAGTCAGGGATCAGCGAGATATCTGAATAGTATTGAGGGAGGATTTCGAGCTAAAACTGGCTCTGCAGATGCTTCTGAGCGTTTGAATAACGGTGAAATTATTGATGGGGCTCATTCTTGGGTTGTGGGGACATTTACATATAATGGGACAGATTATAGTTTTGTGGTTTTTCGTCAATATGGTGGTAGAGGCTATAAATCCGTTCCAATTGTTGGAGATTTTGTACGATGTTTATATTCCGATTTTAAAGATGGTTGTTATTAGATTTAGGGGTTTAACCACATATATTAAGAAATGTTACGTTTTACTTCTTGTTTTATCACTTTAAAGCGTTAAAATATCTTTGCATAACATTAAACGAAAAGAAGGTGAAATATTTGAAAAGATAAGGGGATTTTAGTATATTTAAAAAGCAAATATTTTAAATTATTTTTTGATTAAATGGATATAACTTATAAAAAATCAAATGGTTTGATTCTTAATAATAAAACAGTCAAACTTCTAATTTCTAATAAAGATAAATATAAAGGTGATGATTTCGATTTGGTTATAGCACAGGAGTATGAAGGGGATGGTTTTAGTATCAACTCACCAGGGGAGTACGAAATAAGTGGGGTATCTGTTTTGGCACAGAGCAGTAAAGGTACCGACGAAATTGATGTTATTGAAGTAATGTTTGACGATATATCTATTTTATTGGTTAAACCAGGTTTTGAATACTCAAAATACATTCACGATAATATTGGCGATGTGAATATCTTAATTGTTGAAGCTGGTGATAAGAGTAAAAATGGTTCTCTTGTATCAAAATTTGATCCCGAGATTTTTGCATGTTATGGAGATCAAAAGGTAATTGATAATTTAATTAAGAAGTTAGGTATTTCAAAATATAAAACTCAAAATAAAGTTAGTGCAAAATCATCACAATTTGGAAGTGAAGATTTTGTTTTGGAGACTATTGTTTTAAAGTCGAAATAAGATCTAGTATCAAAGAAAAGCATACTTTAATATTTATCCATCTAAGAATATCTCGTGAAAGTTAAAACTATACCACATAACGAAGAGGCAGAAAAAGGTGTCATTGGTTCAATCTTGATAGATGAAGATGTGGTATTAAAGATATTAGATACAATTTCGAGTGAAGATTTCTATAATCCCAAACATAAGTTGATATTTAAATGTGTAGAAGAACTTTTTCATAATCAGCAGGCCATTGATACTTTAACTTTAACAAGTAGGCTCAAAAAGAAAAAAAAATTAAAGAGTGTGGGTGGAGCCTCTTATATTTCCGAAATAGTTGAATCGGTGCCTACTTCAGGTCATGCAGAAAACTATGCTGAATTGATTAAAGATGCAAGTATAAGGAGAGATTTAGTGAAGTATTCATCTGAGGTTAATAAAAAGGCTTATGAAGAAGACAAACCCGTAACTGATTTACTAAATATAGCAGAGAAAGGGATTTTTGAAATTTCCCAAGAAAATATTCAGAAGGATTTTATCCACGTCTCTGATCTTCTAGAAGAGGCTTATGAAAAGGCTGCTGAATTAGCTGCAAATAAAGATGAGATAAGAGGTATTAAAACTGGTTTTTCTTCTCTGGATAATATTTTGGGAGGATTTCAAGGTTCAGATTTAATCATACTTGCAGCACGGCCATCTGTTGGTAAAAGTGCATTGGTCTTAGATTTTGCTCGATTTGCTGCAGTCAATCAAAAAAAGAATGTTGGAATTTTTTCTCTAGAAATGTCCAATTTACAGGTTATGGACAGATTATTGGCAATGCAGGTGGGAGTAGGGCTTTGGGATTTGAGAATGGGCAAACTGAGTGAGGATTCTTTTGGTAGACTTGGGGATGCAATGGGAATTTTATCAGAATCAAATATTTTTATTGATGATACACCAGGTCTTCATATTAATGAAATGAGGACTAAATGCAGACGTTTAAAGATGGAAAGAGGGCTTGATTTGATAGTTCTTGACTACCTTCAACTTATGCAGGCGAATACAAAGGAGAATAGGGTACAGGAGGTTTCGGAAATTTCTAGATTTTTGAAAATACTTGCAAAAGAATTGGAGATTCCTGTAATTACAGCGGCACAGCTCAATAGGGCTATAGAGCAAAGAACTGACCGAAGACCACAGTTGTCGGATTTAAGAGAATCTGGTTCAATTGAGCAGGATGCAGATATTGTCATGTTTCTACAAAGAGAAGAAATGTATAATCCAGATACCGAAAGAAAGGGAATTGCGGATTTATTAGTTGCAAAGCATAGGAATGGACCGACAGGTAATATTGAATTGTATTTTGTCCGCGATCAGGCGAGGTTTAGACAACTAGATAAAAAATATTCAAAAGAATAATAGTACAATATATAATAAATAAGGTTGCATATATTTAGCAATTTTTCTTTTTTTTTAATTCGAAATCTAAATAAAATATAAATTTTATAAATATGCAAGATAAAGACCCAAATGTTTTTAGTTTTATGATGCAATTAGTCCAGCAAAAATATGGTGATGAGGTTGACGCTACATTTCTAAACACCGAAGCAGATAAACTTTATAATAGTTTTGGAGATGTTTTAGTCAGATATTTTGAACCTTTATTAACAGATGATCAAAAACGGCAGTTCGACTCACTTGTACAGAATAATTCAGGGCAAGATAAGATTCTTGAGTTTTTAATGTCGTCAATTGAGAATTTAGATGCTAAAATTCAGCAGGTATTAGTACGATTTAGGGATAGTTATTTAAATTCACCACCGCAGAATTAAATGCGTTGGATGAAAAGTAAAATAAATAGAAAATGTTGCCAAAATCTATAGGTAAAAAAGGAAATCCAGGTGATAAATCTGTGAGTGCTGCTATGTCCAGATGGTCTATTGATGAAGGAATGAAGAAAAAAATTCAAGATTGGGAAAAAGGTAGCACCCCCGAAAAGGAGGAAATTGAAGAGGAGGCAAAGCAAGAAGTTGAAAAACAAAGATTGGAAAGCCAACAAATGGCGGAAAGACAGAGAGCCGCACAGAGGCTGAAAGAGAATATTGAAAGAGTTAGGGCATATAAAGAGAGACAAAAAATGCGAAAGAAAAAGGCAAAGACTATGGCAGGTGTTGCAGGTAAGTTATCTTGGAATATTTTTGGCTTTTCGAATAGAAGTGAAGTAAGTCAAGTACAGAGAATGAGGATAAGAAAACAAGAAGGAGGGTCTAGTTTTAAAGCCTAATATTTTGTACCGAAATTTGATATTCATATCCGATGATATAGTTAAATTCATTCTTGAACCTCGAATTTTAAGAAAGACATATAACTAGAGCACGAACTATAATTGCCGAGATGGTGGAACTGGTAGACACGTCGGACTCAAAATCCGATGCGAGTTAAATCGCGTGGGGGTTCAACTCCCCCTCTCGGCATATTGCAAGTTTAATTAAAAAATAATAATTATGGCAACAATAAACTCTAATGATTTGAGACAAGGAATGGTTTTCTACGAAAACGATACTCCTTATTTAGTAATCAAATATTCTCATATGAAGAAGGGAAGAGGCCAGGCAACCATAAGAGTCAAAGTTAAAAACTTGGAAAGTGAAGCAATAAGAGAATTAACATATACAAACGAACAAAAGGTCGAAGCTGCTGATGTGGAAAAGAAAACAGTACAATATTTATATTCTGATGAAAAAAATGCCTATTTTATGAATAATGATGATTACTCCCAGTTTCAAATTAATAAAGAAAATGT
Organism: Candidatus Dojkabacteria bacterium; assembly: GCA_014729085.1. GTDB lineage: Bacteria > Patescibacteriota > Dojkabacteria > B142 > WJKM01 > WJKM01. The sequence continues at coordinate 23,761 of WJKM01000001.1, forward strand.
TGGAGATGAGTTAGAATTCTTAAAGGAAGGTCAGAAAGTTATTGTTATGTTTTTAGAAGGAAACCCAATTGCAATTGAGTTGCCAAAAGTTGTTGAACTTGAAATAAAGGAGACGAGCGAGGCTGTTTCTGGTAATACAGTTTCTGGGGCAATGAAAGATGCAGTTTTAGAAACTGGGTCCACAATACAAGTACCTTTATTTATTAAGACTGGAGAGAAGATAAAAGTGAATACTGAATCTAAAAGTTATGTTTCTAGAGTATAAATGTTATTTTGCTATTGAAACATAGTTACTAAAGGTTTAGAATTTAACATAACTCTTCTGTTTATTTGTATCTGCCTTTAATTTAAATGAATTAATATATTAATTAAGTTTGTATGAATATTTTTGACATAATTGTCGATGCCCTTGAATTTAATGAAGGCGTTGATTTTATTAATATTTTGGCATGTGTTGGACTATATTGGTTGTTTTTTTGGTTTTCAATATCTGTTTGGGTTTTTCTAGATGCCAGAAAGAGATACGAAAATCCGAGAATTGCTCTTCTTTGGGCATTTGTAGTTTTTTTTCTGTTTTTTCCAGCATTAATTTTTTATTTGGCAGTAAGAAAATCTGAAGACCCTCTAGAACTGGATTTGTATGAGGAGGCTGGAGGGGTAAACGTTCCGTTGGTTAATTTTACTGGAAATGAAGGTATGCAGATGACGTTAGAGTTAAATATCCAAAAAATGCCGGTATCTGCACAACCAAATGACATGGAAGTGGATGTGAGATGGAAATCCAAGCAAGACAAGATGAAACTTATTGAAAAAGTTAAAGAGCAGAAAGAAGAGAAGAAGAGACCGGAAAAGAAAGTATCGAATTTTATATTAAGAGTTAAGAGGAAAATTAAATCACTCATCGATAACTTTAAGAAGAAACGAGAAGAGAAGAAAAAGCAGAAGAGGTCTGAAAAGAAAATAAAAATCGAAATAGCGAAAAAGAAAAAAAAGGATGAAAAAGACAGTAGGAAAGAGAAGGAAATAGGAAAAGAAAGTATGGAGAAGGAGAACAAAGATAAAAGCAACAAAGAAAAGAAAGAAAACTTGAATAAGAAAGAAGAAGAAATGAAAAAACGAAAAAATGAAGAAAAAGTTGAAAAATCAGAAAAGGATGAACATCAGAACAAAAAGGAGGAAGAAGAACGTGAGCATAAGGAAAATAAAAATGATAACTAAATATATATCTAAATTTATATTCATAATATAAATGTCAGTTAGTCTTGAGAAATTAGAAAATGGAATGCGAGTGTTATATATTCCGCAAGAATCCATGCTTTCCACAACAATTATGATCTTGGTGAAGGTAGGTTCGCGATATGAGGATAAGGTAAATAATGGTATTGCTCATTTTGTCGAACATATGTTTTTTAAGGGAACAAAGAAGCGTCCTTCAAGCAAGGCAATTGGTATGGCAATAGAGAGGATAGGCGGAAATTCTAATGCTTTTACATCATTTGATTATACTGGCTATTATATTAAGGTACCAAAAGAGAATCTTTCGGAAGCTCTTAAAATATTAGCCGATTTAATGAAAAATGGTTTATTTAAACAAGAGGAGATAGAAAAAGAGCGTGGTGTTATTAAAGAAGAAATTAGAATGTATGAGGATAATCCTATGAGAAAGGTCTCTTCCTTATGGTTCTCAGAATTTTTTGGTGATACACCTTTAGGGAGAGATATTGCAGGAACTATTGAGAGTGTAGATTCTATGGACAGAAAATTTTTCATGGATTTTGTAGACAAATACTATGTTGGAGATAATATACTTCTAACTGTATCTGGAGGGACAGAAAAGGAGAAAACAAAGGAATTGATCATTAAAAATTTTTCCGATCTTCCTAATGGAAGTTCAAAAAAATTTCAAAATTATGAAAAACAAGAGAGGAAATCTAAGATAAAAAATTTTCATAAGCCTTTGGAACAAAGTCATCTAATATTGGGAGGTTATTCTTTTCCAAGAGATTACCAAAATAAATATACTCTAAAGGTAGGGCAGGCAATTTTAAGTCAGGGATTTGGTTCTCGATTATTTCAAGTTATTAGAGATAAATTAGGCCTTGCTTATTATATCTATTCGAAACATCAAAATTTAGAAGAAATAGGTGTTTTTCAGATAGGTTTGGGGGTTGAGAATTCAAAAGTGAAGCTGGCCGTTCGAGCATTAATCGAAGAATTGCGTCATATCTTTAAGGGTAATTTTGATCAGGAAGAACTCGAAAGAGCAAAAAACTATTTACTAGGAGGTTTGGTAACTGACATGGAGAATACAGATGATTTTGCAGTTTGGTATGGCTTGCAAGAATTACTGATGAATAGATATGACACAATTGATGAAGTGAAAAAACAAATTCTTGGTGTACAGAAAAATGATGTTATAGATGAAATGCAGAAAATATATAGTGGACAAAATCTTCTTTTAGTTGGGCTTACTCCTCATCAAGATTTAGATGGTGATATTGAAGATCTTTTGAGTTTGTAGTTTTTTCCTATATTCGTAACTAACTATTCATTAATTTTAAATAAATTAGAAACTTAAAGTGATAATACTGAAGATTATAATCATAGGTTTTTCAATACTGATTTTTAATATCATTGTGTATCGTCAATTTTCATCGCAATACAATAAATTTGTACGTTTTGACTTCTTGTTTGTTTTTCAATTTATTTTTTTTGTTTTGGGAAGAGTATGGGGTATTCTGTTAAATCTTGAGGATTATTCAAATATTTGGACAATTAATCCTTTGATGCAGCAAGGAGAACAGTTGTATTTTCTAAACTCATGGCCTTGGTTTTTTCTTAAGGTGTGGGATGGTAACTTCAATATTAATTTCATATACTTGTTCTTAATTATCGCCTTGAGTATGACGCTTTTTATTTTTAGAAAAAAGATAACTACCCGTTCACATTTATTTAATGTTTTTTCTTATAGTGTTTTAATTGCGTTTTCTATTAGTTTAGTTTCTAGTATTGTTTTATCAGTTCCAATTTTGGGTGCGGATCTTACTATTTTTAGTTTGAATTCTACGTTTAGTTATTTGATCATCAATATCTTGATTTTGATTATCATTATGTTTATTAAACAGTATGACCGAAGTGCTATATACTTTGTTATCATTTATATTTTTTGGGGATTGTTTAGTTTATTTATTCGTTTGGCTCACAAACAATTTAACAACGATTTTTGGGGTATAGATTTCTATTATCTAGAAAGTTTTATATGTCTTGCTTTTCCAATTATATATTTTATATATGTGATACTTAGGCAAAATTTAGCAAAGCAAAGAAGTAGCAAATTGGAAAATTTAAAGAATTTAAGATTGAATCGTAAAGCTCGACCAAGAGTAAATTATTCCCGTATAAAAGCCGGCCAAAGAAATAATAAACGAAATCTCCGAAACATATTCTCCAAGTTCCCAACTCTCTTTAAGAAAAAAAAGAATCCACGCGAATCCTAATAGTTTAGCTTGTAAAAATTGATAATTGATGAAGATAGTATAATAAGATGGCTTTGAATTATTTAATCAATTATTACTATATAAATTGTCAGAATGAATAATTTTGAATGGATGAAAGAAAATAAACTTATTATTAAAGTACTCCTTTTTTTAGTGTTGATCTTTATTGATAGATTAACAAAGTATATTATTATCTCCTATTCTGATATTGCTTACTCTAGTAATAGTGGCTTTGCATTTGGACTTCTAGAGGGATTTGAATTTGCACTTATTATTAATTTGATTGCTCTAATCTGTATGGGGATAGTCGCTATTAAAGATTCGTTTAGTATGGAATTAATTTTTTTGCTTGCAGGAGCAACTAGTAATTTTTTTGACAGGGTGTATTTGGGAGGTATTATAGATTTTATTAAAATTTTGTCTTTCCCCTGGTTTAATTTTGCGGATATGTTTATAAATATTGGGATTATCTTATATATTTTACGTATTTTATTGCCTGATATTAAGAAGTTCATTTCCAAACACTAAGTTAAATTATAGAAATAATAAAATGGAAAAAAGGGAATTAATTATTGATTCGGATGTAGCAAATCAAAGGTTGGATATAGCTTTAGCTATTAGTTTTAATGACTTAACAAGAAGTGCAATTAAAAAATGTATCGAGGCAAATCAAGTAAAGGTAAATGGAAAGGTTGAATACAAAGCTAATTATAAGACAAGAAAAGGCGATAGAATTATTTTGCAAATAGAAGAAGCAACTGGACATCATAAGCTAGAACCGGAAAACATTCCTATTGATATAGTCTATGAAGATGATGATATCGTAGCTGTTAATAAACCTGCTGGTATGGTTGTCCATCCTGCGAGTGGTAATTGGAGCGGTACTTTGATGAATGCTTTGGTGTATCACTATGAGAATATATCTAATATTGGAAAGCCTATTAGGGCAGGATTAATCCACAGATTAGATAAGGATACATCTGGTGTAATATTGGTAGGGAAGACAAATAAAGGTCTGTGGTATTATTCCAGAATGTTTGCAAAGCGACTTGTGGAGAAAGAGTATATTTTATGTGCTTCAGGTAAACTGGATAATAATATAAGGCTTCATGGGGAGACTGAGATACAAACCTATGTAGCTCGAAATAAAACTAACAGAAAGAAGATGAGGGCGATTAGTATGAAATATGCCCAGATTAGTCCTCTTCCATCTGATGCACGTATTGCTAAAACAGTATTTAGTTTAAGGGATTCAAAAAAAGATGTATATTTTTTGTCTGCTTATCCAAAGACAGGGAGGACTCATCAGATTAGAGTGCATTCTAAATATTTAGGTACTCCAATTATCGGGGATGAAATATATGGAGGAATAGGATGTGAGAGAATGTTATTGCATGCCTACAGCTTAAAGTTTAAAACTATTCAGGGAAAAGAAATGATTATATCAGCAAAACCCGATAAGAAATTCATTAGGTTGGCAGAGAGTTATGATTTTAAAATATTTAAATATCTAAATAAGGAATAGTTTTAAATAATACTAGGATAAATTAGGTTTCTTCACTACAAAATGATTAAATTATTTGGAAAAAAAAGGAAAAAGACTACTAAGAAAAAGTCTAAGAAAAAAATAGGAAGAAATATCATCCGCGTTGTTTTACTAAAAGTAAGAAATGCACTTTTGGTATTAACTTTTATATTATTACCGATTTTTTTGATTTATTATTCTTATACTATCTTCAGTATTGAATTTTCTCAATTAGGTAGAGGGTTGCCTTCCCCAGAATGGGATTTGGATTCTAGATTGTCTCTTGTTTTTATTGGAGGAGATGAACAAGAGAACGGATATGTCTTTATTGATTTTTTAGCTTTGGTTCAAATAGATCCTGTTAATCGTGAAGTTGTCATTTTTAATATCAATCCGTTATTCACAATAGACTATTGGTCTGATGATAAATTTGTAACAATAAAAAATTCCTTAGCTATTTATAAAAATAATGATGAGAATAAGGGGTTAGAGGAGTTAATTTTTGGGGTTCAGGCATTAACTGCAAATAAAATTGATGGTTATGTGTTTGTTACGAAAGAGGGTTTCGGTGAAGTATTTTCTTCGTTAGGCTCCATAAAATTAGAGGCTCCTAGTGAAGTGGCTGACTCTGATCTTCCAGCGGATTTTATTATTCAGGAGGGAGAGAATAAAGTCAAAGGCTATGATTTAATTTACTATCTAAGTGCTGATGAAAATGGAGAAAATGATAAAATGAAAAGGCAAGTTTTAGCGTTAAAATCTTTTTTGCAAGAATTTGATTGGTTCCGATTTCTTTTTAAGATCAAGGCAAATTGTTCAAAAATTGAGGAGAATGTAAAAACAAATCTCAGTTTAAGTGAAATGCTTAAATTGTTTTATATATTGAATTTTCAAAAAGAAATAGATTACAAAATTGGTTATTCTCAAAGTTACCCTGGATATAAAGTATATACGAGTGCAGGAGAAATATGGAGGCCGGTATATGAAGATATTGATCAAGACTTACAAAAAATATTTACTAGAAATAATGTAAAATTGGAGCAGGCAAGAGTAGATATTTTAAATTCTACTGATACTGCTGGGCTTGCGAAAACTAGAGCGAGATGGTTAAACAATAGAGGTATTCGTGTTGTTCTTACAGGTAATTACAACGAAAAAGAAGTTCCACATACACTTATATATGTAAAACAACCAGAAGAGTATACAAATACATTAAGTGAAATAGCTAGTACTTTTTATGGGGATGTTAGGATTCTAAAAAGAAAATATCCGGGAAGATCATTTGGTGAAATAGTAATTATTTTAGGTGAGAATGAATTAGTAAAGTTTGAAGACGATACGGTTTGAGAGTTAAACTGTTGTTTATTAAAGAAATTGCATGAACTTGTTTAATTATTATTTATATTATTATGTCAGGACATTCAAAATGGGCAAAGATTAAAAGACAGAAACATGCTAATGATGCTAAGAGAGGGGCTTTGTTTACAAAATTGGGAAAGGCTATAAGAATAGCAGCTGCAGAAGGTGGGGGTGATCCAGAGCTAAATTTTGCTTTGCGTCTAGCCATAGATAAGGCAAAAGAAAGTAATATGCCCAAGGATAATATCAAAAGGGCAATAAAAAGAGGAACTGGAGAAAGTGGATCAGGTGCTATTCAAAAAGTAATATATGAAGGAGTAGGTCCTGACGGATCAGCTTTTATAGTGAAATGTTCTACCGACAATACAAATAGGACCGTATCTGAAATAAGAAAAATTTTTGAGACTAATGGAGGTAGTATGGGCTCCGCAGGTAGTATGACATGGAAATTTGAAGAACTGGGCGTTATTGAGATTAAGTCTGCTAAATTTGAAAAAGCAGAGAAATTTGGTGAAGAAGATAAGTATGTTTCGGTATCAAAAGACGATTTAGAGTTGGATCTTTATGATATTGAAGGAATTAAAGATGTAAAAAGAGCGACAGAAGAAGACGATTTTGATTTTGAAATTATTACACAAAAAATAGATTTTGCTAAAGTACATAAAAAAGTAGAGGATCAAAAGATTCAGATACTTACAGCAGAGTTACGTTTTCTTCCAAAGAATGAAAAGAAGGTTGAAGATGAAGTACAAGAAAAAGTATTAGGGCTAATGGATAAATTGGATGATCATGACGATGTAGATAATGTCTTTACTGATGTAGATTTGGGATAGAATTTTCGAAAACAAGCAGAGTAAAGTAGCTGTTATAACTATACAAATGGATAATCAGATTACTGTGTTGGGAATTGACGTTGGTATTGCCATTACTGGATGGGCTGCAATTAAAAAAAATAAAACAAATTCAAATTTTTATTCGGTGCATGGATATGGTGTCATTCGCACGGCGGCTAAAAAGGAGATGTGTACGAGATTGAAAGAAATATATGATGGAGTTGAGGAACTCATTGAGAAATATTCTCCTAATCATCTTGCAATAGAGGATGTTTTTTATTTTAAAAATCAGAAAACTGTAATAAAGGTAGGACAAGCAAGAGGGGTTTGTATTGTTGCAGGGGCGAATAAAGGTATAGAAATATATGATTACACACCGTTACAAGTAAAACAAGCTGTAACTGGTTATGGTAGAGCAGGCAAAAAGCAGGTCCAAAAAATGGTTAAGACTATCCTGGGTCTAAAAGAAGAACCAAAACCTGATGATGCAGCTGATGCTTTAGCAGTTGCTATTTGTCATCTCAATACAGTTAAATAAGTATTTAAATTATAATCGTTTTAAAATGTTAGGTTTTTTGCAGGGGGAAGTTACAGAAAAAATTGGTGAGGAATCAATAATTGAGGTCTCAGATGGTATTGGCTATTTAGTCCGTTTAGTTGGGGTAAATGTTTTAGAGGGTAGGAAAATTTCTGTGTATATATATACGTATGTAAGGGAGGATGCAATAAGGTTGTACGGTTTTGAAACAAAAAAAGATCTGCAACTTTTCAAGATGCTGTTGTCGGTAAGTGGTATTGGTCCCAAATCTGCAACTGCTTTGGTTGAGAGTCGTGGTTCGGAGCAGATAGCGAATGCAATTTTGACTGAGAATACTGCGGGATTGAAAGTAACTGGGGTTGGAAATAAAACAGCTAAAAAAATTATACTAGAATTGAAAAAAAAGATTGAGGAGTTAGGAATTGATACCGAAGGGGCAGAAACCCGGAGTGTAGAACAGGAGAGGATTAAGAAGAAGTTTAGCGAAGTCAAGGATGCTTTGCTAGGCCTTGGTTATACCTCAAGAGAAATTCAAAGAGTTATATCAGAAATCAAAGATTCGGAGAACACAAACAATCAAGATGTTGGTGAGTTGTTGAAAAGCGCTCTTATTTATTTAAAAAAATAAACATATTTGTGTTAGGATACAATGAAATCTTAAATTTATTATTACTATAATCTTATTAAAATGATTGACGAAGTTACTAATTTAGAGACCAACAATGAAGAGGAAAGAACAATTGAAAAATCGCTGAGACCAAAAACGTTTTCTGATGTAATTGGACGTACCTCAGAAATTCAAAATTTACGAATTATGATTAAAGCAGCTAAGAAAAGAGGTATTGCACTTGATCATTTGATTTTTCATGGTCCTCCAGGACTAGGTAAGACTGCAATTTCTTATGTTGTTGCACATGAGATGGGAGTCCCGTTACATATAACATCAGGACCTGCTATTGAGCGACAAGGGGATTTAGCATCAATATTAACTGGAATTGAGGAAAAAGCGATACTTTTTATTGATGAAATACATAGGTTAAATAGAGTGGTTGAGGAGGTGCTTTACCCTGCAATGGAAGATAGGGCCATAGATGTTGTAATAGGAAAAGGTCCTTCTGCAAAGACGCTACGTTTAGAACTAAGTAGTTTTACATTAATAGGTGCAACTACTCGTATGGGAAGAATAAGTGCTCCTTTACGAGATAGGTTTGGGGCAAACTTTAGATTTGGTTTTTATGATTATGAAGATTTGGCAAGAATCGTGCAACAAAAAGCTGATGTACTTGAAACAACAATAGATAAAGAAGCAGCTTATGAAATCGCTAGAAGATCAAGAAAGACCCCTAGAATTGCAATTCGTATTCTGAAGAGGATGAGAGATTTTGCAGATGTTAACAATGACGGGAAAATTACCAAAAAGGAGGTTGTAGAGGGCTTAAAGATGCTTAATATTGATAGAATTGGTTTAGACTATTTGGATAGAAAAATATTGCAAACTATTATTGAAAATTTTGAAGGAGGACCAGTCGGACTTTCAACAATAGCAGCATCTATTTCTGAAGATTTGGAGACCATAGAGGATGTCTGCGAACCCTTCTTATTGCGTGAAGGTCTTATCAAAAGAACACCAAGGGGAAGAGTGGTAACTAAAAAGGGGATAGAACACATGAAAGAATCTGGTGAGTCAGTTTATTTACTTTAATGAGTTAACATCATGAAAAATATTTCTACCCGGAATAGAGCCTTAATTCTTTCAACTCTACTAACGGGCATATATATGATTTTTCATTTACAGCTATCGATATTAGAATATTTATATCAATATGATTGGGGCATTTTCGTACTTCCGGGAATGATATCGATTCTAATGTTTCTTGCATTGTTTTGGGTGTTAAATTTTTCGGTAAAAGGGGAAAGAATTATTACGATAAATATATTTGCTTCACTTAGTATTTTCATTATATTTTTGTTTTTTGAGTTCTTATACTTTACACAGACCTCTCTTGAACAACTTACTACAACAATCCTTTCAATAATTTTGGTATTTGTAGTTAATTACATTGTTATTTTAACCGTAAATATTTTAAATTATTCTTATATCAAACAAATTCCTTTAGGCCAGGCAGGTAGAGCAGCTAGTTATATTATTAGTTTGATAGTTCAGTATTTTGCATTCTTCTTGATGTTTTCAAAGGATATGAATGTTTTTCTAAGAACATTATTGATATTTTTAGTAGTATTATTTTTTGCTTATTCTTTACTTTGGAATTTAGCAATTTCCTTTACAAAGAGAGCTTTTTCTTCATTATCTATAGCTATTGTTGTACTACTTTTTTCCTTAGTTATTAATCTATGGCCTATTTCCACTTATTTGATAAGTTTAGTATTGTCGATCATTCTTTATATATCTTTAGGGATTGCTTTAGAAATAAGGGAGAAGGTCAGTAGACAGGTTTGGATCGAATATGGAGTATTATTAGTATTAGTCTTCTTGATTCTAATAATAGGTAGCGAATGGGGTATAAATGGCCCGTTAATTTAACCATATTTTCTTTGATTACTTTTTCCTTTTCAATTTGTTATTAATCAAGTTTTATGAAGACGAAAGAAAAACTTTCCAGATTTTGTCTTTCTATGATTGATGGAGTAGGTCCTTCTACTTTTCATAAGCTTGTATCTCAGTTCCGAAGCACATTGGCAATTTGGGATAACCCTTCAGAATTGGGTATACCCAAAGAACTTTCAAAAAAAATTGAAAAACAAAAATTGAATTTTAATGTTGAAAAACAGCTAAAAAAATTAGAAGCTAAAGATATAGGGTTTATTGCATTCGGAGAAGAAGATTATCCTTCATATTTATCTCAAACAAAAAATCCTCCCCCTTGTTTATATTATGCTGGAAATTATCAAGCAGAGTTGTTCAAGAAGTCGATTTCTATTGTCGGCACACGTCAGATTTCAGATTATGGCAGAGCGGTAGCAAAGAGATTTGTAGTAGAACTAGTGAAGAATGGATTTACAATTATTTCTGGTATGGCATTTGGAGTAGATAGTGCGGCGCACCGTTATACTATAGACTGTAAAGGCAGAACAATAGGGGTATTAGCATCTAGTGTAGATGAGCCTACTCCAAAGAGAAATAGGGGTTTGTATAATCAAATAATTAATAATAATGGTTTGATTATCTCTGAAACTTTTCCCGGAACAGAGATCGGTCCTTGGTCCTTTCCACAAAGAAATCGTATTATTGCTGGCACTTCTTTGGGTACTTTGGTAATTGAGGCTGGTGAGGATAGCGGCGCACTAATTACCGCAGATATAGCATTTTCGGAAAACAGGGAAATTTTTGCTGTTCCTGGGGATATCAATAGAGGTTTATCAAAAGGCACTAATAAACTCATTAAATATACAAAAGCTAAGTTAGTAGAGGAACCGAAAGATATCATCGTAGAATTTGAAAATATGCTTGAAGAGAGTCCTTTTGAAAAAACAGAAAATAAAAAGATATTCGAAAGGAAAGATCCGCTTGAAAATGAAATTTTACGTTTATTAACAGAAGATTCCTTGACGGTAGAAGAAATTGGAAATACATTAATGAAGACTTCTTCAAAAATATCCACTCACTTATCTTTACTGGAAGTTGAAGAAATAATACAGAAAGGGATGGATGGTAAGTTTAGATTATTATAGTTTTGATACTTCCTATAAAAGTTTTCAATAAATATTTGCAGTTAACCTTGATGATTTGATAGGATTGAGGGTTAGTATAGAACAATGTTTTTATATAGAAATGAATTAAGTGATATACTTACAAAACGAATTAATTTAAGTTATATAGATTTTATGGATAGTTTAGTTATAGTAGAATCTCCTTCAAAAGCGAAAACCATCAAGAAATATCTTGGTAAGGGTTTTGAGGTTGTTGCATCTAAAGGACATATTGTAGATTTGCCTAAATCTGAATTGGGAGTCGATGTGGAGCATAACTTTAAACCAAAGTATAAAGTTACTAAAAGAAAGGCATTAAAAACCTTAAAGGATTCTTTTAAAGGTAAGGATTCTCTAGTTTTAGCTGTTGACCCAGACCGAGAAGGGGAAGCAATAGGCTGGCACGTTGCTGAGAAACTTGGAGTAATCACAAAAGGTGGGAAGATTAAAAAAGGGAAGGATTTAAAACGAATTGTATTTACTTCTATTACAAAAGATAGTGTTCAGGAAGCAATAAATAATCCTCGAACATTGGATGGAGATTTGTTTAATGCCCAACAAGCAAGAAGGGTATTGGATAGATTAGTGGGATATAAATTGTCTCCCCTGCTTTGGAAAAAAATAAGGTATGGTTTATCTGCCGGTAGGGTTCAGTCTGTTGCTGTAAAATTAGTGGTTGAACGAGAGGCAGAAAGGGAAGCTTTCAAGCCAGATGAGTATTGGAAAATAACTGCATGCTTAAATCAAAAAGAAACAGAAAAGCAACCAATAGTTAAAACGATATTGAAGGAAGAAAGAGAAGAAAAGAAAAAGGATTGCGAAGAGGATAGTATAGAATTTAATTTATCAAAAATAAAAAATAAAAAATTTGAGTTAAATAAGAAGAAAGAAGTTGATCAAATATTGCAAAAGATTAAGAATAAAATCTGGAAAGTATCAGAAATTAGTTCAAAAGATGTAAGCCGAAATCCCAAACCTCCTTTTACTACAAGTACTTTTCAACAAACAGCTTCAAGTTGGTTAGGTTTTACACCAAAACGTAGCATGAGAGTTGCTCAAAAATTATACGAAAAAGGTATGATTTCATATATGAGAACTGATTCAACTAACTTATCGAAATCGGCTCTCAAATCAGCTCGAGCTTATATAGAAAAAGAAATAGGGAAAAAATATTTACCTCAAAAGCCAAAATACTATAAAACGAAAGCAAAAGTTGCTCAAGAAGCTCATGAAGCTATTAGACCTACGGATTTTTCCAAAACTCCAGGAAAGGTAGATTTAAAATCAGACGATAAGAAGATTTATAAACTAATATGGCAAAGAGCATTAGCTTCTCAGATGAAAGCTGCAAAGTTAGAAAGTAGTAAAGTCGAGATTGAAATAGGTGATTATTTATTTCAATCAACAGGACAAAGAATAATATTTAAAGGATACTTAGAAATTTATCCCGAAAAAGTAAGTGAAAATATTCTACCTAAACTCAAGAAGGGAGAGGTTTTATATTTAAACGTCTTATTCGGATCTCAACATTTTACACAACCTCCTGCAAGATATACTGAAGCAAGTTTGATTAAAGAGCTAGAATCGTATGGAATAGGCAGACCTTCTACGTATGTACCAATTATTTCTACTATTCAAACTAGAAAATATGTGAAAAAAGATGGAAAGTACTTCTATCCAACCGATACTGGGAAAATTGTGACTAAATTATTGAAAGAAAATTTTGCAGACGTTGTGGATTATGATTTTACTGCTAAGATGGAAAAAAATCTTGATGATGTAGCTAACGGTGAAAAAGACTGGGTCAAGATGATGGAGAAATTTTATTTTCCATTTGAGAAACAAATCAAAAAGAAAGAGAAGGAGATTGACAGAGAAACCTATACTGTACTTGAAGAGGCACCAGCAGAAATTAAATGCCCAGATTGCGGAGGAAAGATGAATATAAAGCTTGGGAAGTACGGTCGATTTTATAGTTGTAAAAAGTGGCCTGATTGTAAAGGCATTTTAGATATTGAAGGAAAGACAGAAGATGATTTGAAGAAAGAAGCAAAAAGTAAGCAATTTTTAAAGATATACAAAGCTGCTCCACAAACTGATGATGGACGTGATTATTTACTTAAAAGAGGAAGGTATGGAAAGTTTTGGGCACATCCTGATTATCCCAAGGTTAAAGATGCCCAACCACTTGAGTATACTGATGAGGTGTTTGATCAAGTATATGGTACTCCACCTAAAGCAGAAGACGGAACTAAAATGATACTTCGTAGAGGTAAATACGGTGAGTTTTGGGCGCATCCCGATTATCCAAAGAAAAAAGAGATAAAGAAGTTGGATAAGAAAAGAGTGAAGGCACAAAAGAAAATACTTGGATTAGATACATAATTTTTCGGTAAAAAATCGGTCGGTTATTATTAATTGATATCTCCTAAAAATTTTTTTCAATAAATGCATTTAAAAAGCTTTTTCAACCCCTCCATATATAAGGGATCTATATCTTACAATAAAGTTGCTTTTTTAAGCATATTTTGACCCACTTAAGCTGTTGAATTCTACTTAGGAATAGGTTATTCTAAATCTAATGCTGCACACAATTTAATATATTTTCTGTCTCATGATTACTTGTGAAAAGAAATAGATTTGCACAAATAAGCTATATTATTGCCAGACTTCAGAATTGGTTATTCTCTCTATGTTTACTATCAACACTGATAATTTTTACAGGGATATATTTCTACGTAAAAGTAGAAACAGTAACAGCGGCAATAAATGAAAGCATAAACATACAGGGGAAGATAACAAATGATGATGGGACAAATTTAACAAATACAGATGCAGGATGTATAAACGAGACAGGGTCTGACACATGTGACTTTAGGATAAGAGTATATGATCAAGCAGCAACAGGAAACTTACTTTGGGAACAGACGCAAGCGGATGTAGAGTTATCAGACAATGCAGGAATATACAGTTTAGATTTAGATTTTTCAACAGGGTATCAGGGTAGTTATGACGATACAATCTTCAAGACAAACAGTCTATTTATTCAAGTAGAGTTTGATCCAAGCGGGAATGGGGACTTTACAGAAGGAGAGATATTTTTAGACAGTTCAGGGAACAGGCATCAGTTAACATCAGTACCACAGGCATATTATGCAAAGTATGCTGAGTATTTGAGTAATGAGAACAGTTATGTAAAGTTAGTACCTGGAGGGTCAGGACAAGTACTGGGAGATAATGAAGCAGGAACAAGTCTCATACATATAGACGAAAGTGATAACAACAACACTCCAAATTTGATAGAGTTAGAGAAAGATGGGAGTGACGTATTTGTGGTGAATAATGATGGAAGTGTGACAATAGCAGATGGGAGTGTAATTGGAGCGACAGGACTAAATATAGATTTTGATGATACTTCAAACAGAGCACAATTGACAGGAGGAGTACTCAATTTAGATCCAATGTCACAACCTGGGTCAAGTACACAAGGAGATATATATTCAGACAGTTCAAATCAAAACCTTTACTATTATGATGGGGCAAGTTGGATAGATTTAACAGCAGGAGGAGGATATTGGAGCAGAAATTCTTCAAGTGGATATTTATACACATCGACAGCTGGAGATGACATACAGTTAACAGATGGGGACTGGATAGGATTGGGATCAGCAGGGGAGAGGATAGAGTTTGACGGAACAAATGGAGCATTATTGATGACAGGAGATTTAATTCCATCATCAGGAAGTACATTTGATCTTGGATCCACATCAAGCTACTGGAATGATCTATACCTTGAAGGAGGAACGATATATTTTAATGATACAACAGATGCAACAATAGGATACAA
>WJKM01000004.1 GCA_014729085.1 Candidatus Dojkabacteria bacterium
CTACACAAATTCCTGCAATATTATGGTTGTGAGGTCCACCTTGTAAACCAGGAAGAACTGCACGATTAATTTTTTTAATTAAATCTTTGTGAGCTAAGATTATTGAGCCTCTTCCACTTCTCAGAGTTTTGTGTGTAGTCATCGTAACAATATCAGCAATACCAATTGGAGATTTATTTGCTTCCGCAGCAATCAAGCCAGCTTCGTGTGCAATATCTGCAAGATAATATCCTCCAACTTTTTCAGCTATCTGCTTCATGCGTTTGTAATTGATCTCTCTTGGATATGCTGTTCCACCTGTAATTATTAATTTAGGTTTATATTTAAGTGCAATTTTCTCAACCTCGTCATAATCAAATAATTTTGTTTTTGGATCTGTTTTATACTGAATAGTTTTGTAAAGCTGTGATGTAATGTGCACTTTTTTACTTCCTCCAAGATAAACACGTTTTTTATTTTGTTGCTCTCTTTTCTTTTTACTTGGTTCGTATGACCAACCGTGAGATAGATGCCCCCCGTCAGGAAGATACATCCCCATCATAGTATCTCCTGGATTTAGAACAGCTAAATAAACAGCTAAATTTGCATTGCTTCCAGAAAGAGCTTGTACATTTGCTGACCACGATTCAGGAACCTTAAATAATTTTTTAGCTCTTTCGATTGTTAATTGCTCCAAATCGTCAACATTGTAGTTCCCTTCATAATATCTCTTTCCAATATTTCCTTCAGAGTATTTGTGCATAAAAACAGAGCCTACAGCTTCTCTGACTGAAATCGAAAAAAAATTTTCGGATGGAATCATGGATAGTTTATTTTGCTGTTTTCTTTCTTCGTTTTGTATGATTTTGAAGACTTTTTGATCAGTTTGTTTTAAATTTTTCATTTTAGATTAATAATAGTTTAAATTACTCTTCGATAAGAATATCAAAATTTTTGAGAAGTGCTTGAGCTTCTGGTAAAGAAAATCTTGCTTTTGTAATTCTATTGTTTTCCGTATCAACAAAATAATTTTCAGCATTCCTAAAATCCGCATATCTTAAATCACAATCTCGAAAAATTGAATTTTCTAGGTCTGAATTTGTAAATATACAATACTGTAAATTCATATCTTCAAACTGCATTTCTTTCATTGAGCATTTCAAAAATTTAGTTTTTCTAATATCTAGATTATTAAAAAAACAATAGTCTAGAATACATTCCTGAAATTCAAAACTTATCATGTTACCATCCAGATCGGAAAAATTTATCCCTTTGAGATTGCATTTATCAAACCTGGCTTCAAAAAACCTGACATTTGTAAATTTAGCTAGAGAAAAATCACAACTGATAAACCGACATGAAACAAATTTAACATTAATAAATTTAGATTCAATGAATTTACATTTTGTGAATATACACTCCTCAAATGTAATAGCTTGTAGAGATTTATTTGAAGAGTCCAGGTTTTTATAATCTTCGTTTTCATATAAGTCGTTATTATCCATTATGATTTTTTGGGTAATATTTAATCCATTTTACACCTAAATAGACAAGAGGTGTTTCAATTATAGACATCAAGCATTTTAATAGCCAATAAGGTATTATAATACCTATAAGAAAGTTTATATTATCAACCAATGCTTCATTTGAGGCATAAAAAGCAATTGTCATGAATACAGTTGTATCAATAAACTGAGATAATATATTAGACGCATTATTTCTAAACCAAAGCATTTTTCCCTTTAGTTTGTTTTTAAGTTTATGAAATATATGAATATCTATAAATCCAGATATTATAAATGCACTTAAACTAGCAATACAAATCCTGGCTGATTTCATAAAAATAATATCATATGCATCCCTATAATGAAATCTATCTGAAACAGGTAAGGATACTGCAAATAATGAAAAGAGAAAAAGAAATACAATCATTATTAAACTTGAATACAATACAGATTTTGCTCTATCTTTACCATAAACCTCCGAAATTATGTCATTTATGGTGAATAATAATGGAAACACAAATATTCCGACACTAGCAGTAAATTGATAACCAAAGATCTTAATTAAAGGAAATGTTTTTGATCCTAGTATTTCGGCTATAAATAGACAAGCAATATAGCATGCTACTAAAAAATCAAGCTTATTAATTTTTTTAAACATCAGTCAACAAATAACAAATAATATAAAACTTCAAAAAATGTGAAGTTACAGATTAAGAATAATTTCAAATAGATACTTATGCGAAGTAGATGAAGATTAAATTTTTATAGGCTCTAAGTTTCAACATTATCA
This sequence comes from Candidatus Dojkabacteria bacterium, assembly GCA_014729085.1. Taxonomy (GTDB): domain Bacteria; phylum Patescibacteriota; class Dojkabacteria; order B142; family WJKM01; genus WJKM01. The sequence goes on from WJKM01000004.1 coordinate 2,275, forward strand.
ATATTTTTTATATTTTAGTGTTTTTCAATCTGGTTAAGATATGCATTGAATGTATTTTGAAGAAGCATAGCTCGTGTTATTGGACCAACTCCTCCAGGAACGGGAGTAATCCAACCATCCATATCTTTTAAACTGTTAAAATCTATATCACCTTTTATACTTCTATTTGTGTAAGAAATGCCGACATCGATTAAAATAGAATTTGGCTTGATCATATCAGCTTTAATTAAATGTGGATGTCCGGTTGCTGTAATAATAATATCAGATTTTTTAGTATATTCAGTTAAATTGGCTGTATATTTATGACAAATTGAAATTGATGAGTTGTAGTTTAACAACAACGCAGCTAAAGGTCTTCCAACAATAATCGAATCGTTTATTATTGTAATATTTTTCCCTTTTAAAAAATCTTTGAGCTCTTTGGTGACAAATTCTTCATTCAACTCTTCATCTGAATATTTGTCATCAGAATAGACTACTACATGTTTCAAACATAATTCAATAGCTTTTACCGTAGCTGGTACAAAATGTTTTCTCTTATTTTTTTGGAATAAAAGCCCGAGACTGAGAGGGTTTAATCCGTCTACATCTTTTTGTATAGTGATTTTTCTGAATATGTCAAATTTATTTTTATCTAAGGAAAAGGGTAATTGAATAAAATAACCATGTATATCTCGTCTTTTATTTAAAATGGTACAAAGTTTCTGTAATTCATTGATTGAGGTCTTCTTAAAAGAATGAACTTCCGTCTTAATACCTACTTGTTTGGCATCTTGAATCTTTTTTTGTATGTAAATTTCCGTTGGTTTATCAAAACCTATTTGAATGATAGCTAATCCAGGCTTGAGCTCTAGTGATCTTATCTTTTGTTCTAAGGTTTCTAAGACTTGATCTGCAATTTTTTTTCCATTGATAATTTTCATCCTATGTATTTAAGTATATTAATGATTATTATTAAGATCTCTAAGGTTCTTGCATGCATTCATACCCATAAAAATTTGTACTAAAGCAAAAATATGAAAAAGAATAGCAAATATGTCGGTAAAAACAATGAAAATGAAAGTGTCTATCAAGTATAATACTAAGCCGAATAAAAATGCCCAAATAGAATTTTGCCTTGCGAAAATTCCAATTACAATAAAAACTATTGCAGTGATTAAAGTAAAACCAAAAGAGATAATCAATCCTATGTTGCCTATTGGTGAAAGCATAGACTCAGCTAGTTGTGTTACACCCAATCCTACAATAAATCTAACACCTCCTCCAAAAACAAATATAGCACTATTGACTACAGAAAGACCTGCAATCCAGTAAAACCAATCAGCACCAATTTTTATTCTTTGTTTTAATTTGAAAATTTTTTGTATTTCACCGGATGTTTGTTTCTTTTCCATCGTTGATAATGTTTCTAGAGCAAATATAATTTATTTTATGCGCAATTTTATCACATGTAAATATTTAATTAATTATAAAGAATATAAAATTATTAATATAATATAATGAATTAAGTTAGGTAAAAATTCTGTTTAAGTGTAAAATATTTAAAAGTTATTAAATATATATTATGAATAAAACCTGGATACATTTTATTGGTATAGCCGGGGTAGCTACCGGACAAATGGCGGTTGAATATAAAAATAACGGATACTTAGTAACAGGGTCAGATAAAGGCTTTTTCCCACCTATAAGTACTCATCTTAAGAAAAATAAAATAACAATTGAAACTGGATTTAAAGAAAAGCATTTAAATAAAGATTTCTATAAAATCAAGTACGATGGAGATTGGTTTAAAGTAAAGAAAGCTCATCCTGATATCGTCATTGCTCAGGGAACAAAAGGCCATAAAAATGCCGAATATATTCATGCAGGCAATAAAGAAATTCCAGTTAAATATTATCCAGATATTATTACTGAAAAAATTTTGAAAGATGAGTCCATTGTTATTGCTGGAACATATGGTAAAACTACCGTAACAGCAATGCTTGCTTGGATATTTAAGTATTCAAATGTAGACATTAGTTATATGTTTGGCGGTTTAGGCCTTAATTTTGAAAATGGCGTTAAATTTAAAAATAAAGACACTAAATACAGTATTATAGAAGGAGATGAATACTATGTCGGCTATGATAAAAAAATTTCCAAATTTTTCTACTATAATCCCAAAATTTTAGTACTTACATCCATAAAATGGGATCATACTGATATCTTTAAAACTAAACAGGACTATATTAATAATTTCAGAGAATTAGTAAAACAAGTACCTAAAGATGGCTTAATTATTTATAATAAAATTGACAACAAAGTAAATGAAATTGTACAAGATTCAGCCAAATGTAAAACTGTAGGTTATAATTATAAAAAAGAAATTGGAAATAAATATGATTACCTGAATTCGAAATTTAAAATTATAGGAGAATTTAACAAAGAAAATGCCGTTGCTGCCGGCACTTGTGCTGAAAAACTAGGTATAGATGAAGAGTCAATAAAGAAAGCCTTAATCTCATTTAAAGGAATTAAGAGACGGCTTGAGATCAGATATAGAAATAAGAACCTTATGATTATTGATGATTTTGGTGCTTCGCCTCCAAAAGCAAGGTCGTCCATACTAGCTGTAAAAAAAGTATTCCCTGACTATAAACTACATGTTGTATTTGAACCAAACTTAGGAAGTAGAACATATAAAGCAATTGAAGAATATGATAAGACATTTCATAAAATTGAAAGACTATACTTGCCTAGATTTACTAAAGTTAGTGGAAAGTATTTAGAAAATTATGATCTCGAAAAATATCTCAAAAAAAAGAATATCAAAGCTCAAGCTATTTCAGATGATGAAGAATTAATCGAGATTGTATCTGGAAATATTTATGAGCATAAGAAATCAATTATTTTATTTCTCGGAAGTCATGGTTTTAGAGGCATGATTGAACAAATGACTGAGTTACTCGAAGATGAAGAAATTTCCTAAAAAGAAAAAAAAGAAACGATTTAAGACAGCTAAAGAAATTTTACTTTCGAATGATTGGCTTGACGAACGAAAAAAATCTGCAAAATACATCACAAAGGAATACCAGGACTATGGTGTTAGGTTAGCTCATAAATTAAACGACCCAGATCACAAAAGTTTATATATAAAATTAGCGAAAGAAGAAAAAAGAGGTTTATTGGAAAAAGCAGCATCTTTTGCATTAGACTACCCAAATGCAAAAAGCAAAGCTAAAGTATTTATGTGGAAACTAAAAGAACTACGAAAAAAATTTAATAAAAAGAAACAGAACAAGTCAACCAATAAACAAATGGAATTAATTTCCTAATCGATATTTTATATTGTCAAAAACACATCATCATAAATTTGACTTATTCATCTATGAACTAGATCTATGATTACAGCAATAATTACGGCGTTTAATGAACCTACCACAATAACTAAAGCATTAAAATATATTGTTAATCCTGATTTTTCAGGATTTAGAAAAAATCTCCAGGTTATTCAAATTTCACCTGATGAAGAAACCTTAGAAAAAGCTTCAAAATACATTAGCACTATCAAAAACCCAAAGCTAGAATATTTACAAATAAAAGACGAACAGCTTGGAAAGCCTCATGCTTTAAATGTAGGCTTAAAACGTGCTAAATCTGATATAGTAGTATTAACTGACGGAGATGTTCATTTCACTGAAAGTTCATTTGTAAATTTAATTGAAGAATTTAAAAAAAGAAAACTCGATGTAGCTTGTGGTAAAGTTATCTCTAAAAATTCTACAAAGACACTAACCGGGTATATAAGCCATCTAATGACATCTGCCGCACATCATAAAAGGTTAATTGAGCTAAGTGGAAAAACTGAAGGGTACGGTACTAAATTAGTTCATAAAACTAATTTTTTTCCATTATCGGGTTATATGTTGATTTTTAATAAGAAGAAATTAGAGCAAGTTCTTGGGGAGGGTTTTGTGTTTCCTACTGATTGTTTAGTGGAAGATGCATATTTGTCCTACGTTGCATATAATTACGGCTTAAAGCTAGGGTACATACCTCAGGCAAGAGTGTATGCTAAATTTCCAAGTAATTTATCCGACTATTTTAAACAAAAGAAAAGATCTACAGGAGGATATCTTCAACTTTGGAAATACGGTGTGATAAAAAAAGAAACTAATGCCAGATCTTTTTGGCAGGAACTAAGATATTTTTGGTATCCCTTTAAATTCGCTAAAAGCCTACGTGATATTATATATTCCCTTATCTATTTTCCAATTCGCCTCTACCTGTGGCTAATGATGTGGTGGGAAAGGAAAATCCTTAAAAAAGATTTTATAAAAACCTGGGTTAGAATTGAGAGTACCAAATAATTTATAATAAGTTTGTATTTAGATATATATTGATTTATATTTAAATTAATATGAAAATTTTATCTGCAGGAAAAATCAAAATAGGGTTTCTAGTCCTACTAATGTTTCTAATTGTAGGAGGTGCATATATATATTCAAACAGTAATTTTAATAATTCAGAAAGCAATGTGTTAGGAGATATTTCGAATAATCTGGAACAAGACTTAATAAATAAATTTGAAAAAGGAGAGGTTGAACAAGCTGGAGGAACTTGGGAAATAACTAGTAGTACCCCACAAAATACTTATGATCCAAATAAGTCAAAACAACAAGATATTCCTGAAAATGAGTTAATCAACAATAAGATAAAACGAATACTAAAAGACCAAAACAACTTAAACCAACCTAAAATACGAAGTTATAATACAACCAGTCTTAATAATGGAAATTTTGAAGTATTCGTAGAATATAATGCAGGTGACCATTCGAATCATCAAGTACAAAAAAATGAAATGTACAAAGATCTAGTTAAGACGCTAAAAGAGATCTATCAACATAATAACCCTTATGTTGAATCAGTAAAATTCAATGTATATTTTGAAGATAAATTAGTATTTCAAGTTAATCTAGGTAGCAATAAAGCTAAACAAGTTAATTGGGAACTTGATGAGGTCTCACTGTATGAAAAGGTTATGCCCTCAGTCTGGAATGTAACTGTAGATAATTTTTAAGAAGTAAGTGACTTAATAATTGAGAATGCTCTCTCTATTTGCTCCTCGGTGATAATTAATATCAATTCATTAGAAGTAGATACAATATCAATTAAGTTAACATCCTCCCATGCAAGTGCTTTAAGGATTGAATAATATACTCCTGGAATATTTAAATTATCTGGAGGCAACTTAATACTTATAGCAGAAATCGCATTCAGCTCAAATACACTATTTTCATCTTTAAACTTTTTACTAACCAAATCAACAAGCTTTTTATTTACAATAATTGTTATTTCAAAGATTCCCTGCGAAATAATAAAGTAATTCCTTGGATCATTGTTTAAATTTAAAATGAAATCTTTTAAATTAGAAATCAATGTAGAAGAATTTTGAAAAGTAAATTCATATAAATTTGATTTTATTGTTATATCACCTAAATTATTTAATATTTTATTAATTTGATTGGTACCTTTTTTTATTTCAGGCTTATATCTTTTAATAGCCATAATAATAGCTCCAAGCTTGATATTTTTCATTGTTTCTTCCCTAACATAAGGCTGAATCTCCCTTGCTAATGCTGAGACGTTAATTAAATCCAAATTTAATGCTTCCTCAATGTAGGGGGTACTTTTTATATAATTTTTTACAATTTCAGATACTGTTATCATAATGAATTTAATAATTTGTTAAGATTTTAACACATTATATTAATAATGAACAAAATTTTTAAAAATTTGAAATCAGTGGATATATTTAATTAAAATTAAACCTAAATTTAAAATTATGAGTTTATTTTTGCATACATTGGAATTAGTGAGTAAGAAATATAGTGCAATTCTTACAACCAATGCAATAATATGAAGGCTCGTTTATTAATTCAGCATTAAATTAATAAATTTCTGGAAGAAATCTAAAATAAAGACTAGAGATTAGAACCAGCGTCTAAGTATACGTTAATTACAATAACCTTGTCATCTATGTGTGATAGAGAGGTTAATGAGATGCAAATAGTGATATCTGCATAAATAGAGGTGGTACCACGGACTTATAAATCCGTCCTTAGTTTAAAACTATTTAGATTAAGTACGGTATTAAAAATGGAATTATTAACTAAAGAAAAAATTCAGCTATTAGAGTATGAAAATACACCAGATGAACTAATACCACCAAGGATGATAGAACAAATCAATGACCAATGGCTTGTGGATTTTGGAGATGAAAATATACGCATATGGGACGGTTGGACAGGACCAGTTGTAAGAACAAAAAGACAATGGATAAACTGGGCGGTAGATTTTGTCGGATTTAATTGTGCCGAAATTAATGACTTAAGCTCCGAGGCAGTAGAAGATTCATATAACGAGTTAACATCCTGGGTAGCTCAAGAAGCACAGAATAAATTGATCCCCAATATTAAAAATCCTGATAATTCAAAAAAAAGACAAAAACGACTCATATTTAATGCAGGTTCGAGAGCAACAGGAGATTACATAAATGAATATCATAGAATAAAAGCAGGGAAAAGAGCACCACATTTTGATATTTGGACAGGTGCCAGAGCTGGTTTCTATGCAGAAAAAGGAGATATGGTCGTTGGAAGGGGACTAGTTGAAACAATAGGCGAGGCTGATCCAGAAATTCAATATGTTGAAATTCAAAATTATAATGAAAGATACTATACGTATGATGCGCTTGCTCAATGGGCAGAGGATGATCCGTATTTTAATAATCCTTCAAATCCAATCGTTCCAATTGTAAACTTTCTGAATGAAAACCCAGAAGTTTCAATTTCTCTTTATGCAAATGGTTTCGAAGAGCAAATTGTACTTTTATACTTATTAAGCTTAACTAATAACAAAACGCTAAATATTGAAGCTAACAGTCCACTTGTTGACTCATTGAATAATAAAGCTATTCTTCATCCAGAAATAGATGAAGTACTTGAGGTTGAAGTTGAAGACTTGAATTCTTCGGAGGAAATTCTAAACACCTTAAGAAGAGAAAAATTGAGTTCACAGATAGCTCAATATTTTGGTGAAGAAATACTTGATATTTTCCTGGGAGTGCCTGGCTGTACAATAAGTAAAACAGAGGATCTAGAAGAATATGAAAAAAAATTTAGACGTCTGTATGATTATTTTTATAATAGATATGGAATAACGAAAATTGTTGCAAAGCCAGCCGTTTCATGTGACGGGGAAGGAATTATATTCAATATTGATCCAAGAGAAACAGAAACATTAGATAAACTTGCACGAGAATTATTTAATCATAAAACCTACATCTTTGAACCGCAAATAAATTTCAACAAATATGAAATAAACGGAGAGTATAGAGATATAGTTCCCTCGGTACATATTAAAGATGGATACACACTAGTTGGACTTGGAACTAATCAAAAAATTTATGATGAAGGTGTTTGGGGAGGTCATGATTTACTGGATAAAGTAAATGCGGAAAAACTTGGTTTAAGCGAAATGTTTGAAAAGATGGAAAAGTATATGACTATAATTGCTTCCAAATCACGAGAAAAAAACTTAGGACTTTCTTTGGCCGGTATTGATTTTTATGAAGGGACTGTTGAGAGTGATAATCCAATCATTGCTTCTAGGATTTGGAGTGGACCAGGTGACCCAAATATTCGTTTAACAGGAGCAGCATATATTTATGCTTCATTTGATAAAGTTGTTGAAGAAATTGAAAATCATTACGGCACAAAACTTATTCCCGGAGATGTATCTGTCTCTACAAGAGTAATAACCCCCAATGCTGATTACCAAACCATAGACATGTTAGTGCAAAAATTTAAAGAAGAAAATGGTAATTTGGACGTCAAAATAACGTTTGGAACAGTTGCTGCATGTAAAGGTGGCTGGGGTATGATTTATGCAAGCGGAGAGAATACAAATACAGCGTGCAAATATGCAGAAAAATTAGTAGAATTCCTTGAATCAAATAATATTTTAATTTAAAGATGTATTTATTTTTAAAATTTGTTAAATTAAATTACTATTTTTTAATAATAAAACAATGAACTCAAAGAGACTTTCATTCTTATTCATTATATTCTTTATCTTGATAAATACATCTCAACATATCTATGCGAAACAATATCCAGATGTTGATAGTTCTACTTCTCATTACAAAGAAATAGACTATATAACTGATTTAAATTACGCATCGGGTTATACAGACGGTACCTATAAACCATATAGAGAGATAACAAGAGCTGAATTCACAAAAATTTTGATTAATGCAAAATATACCTCAAATGAGATTGAGTCGTGTACAAATCAATTTAATATAACATTTCCTGATGTATCTCCTGACTATCATTTTCGTAAATATATATGTATTGCTGAGAAGGAAGGAATTGTAAAGGGCTATACCGATGGATATTATCGTCCTGAACAAAGTATTACCTTTGGAGAAGCTTCAAAAATAGTATTAAGAACTCTCTCTCAAACTTTTTCATTACCTTCCGATGCTTTGCTAACTGAATATATTGAGCTTTTAGATTATACTAATTCTATTCCTACAACTATTTCAAGCAGAACTACAGGAAAGATGACAGATGTCAATTTAAATAGATCTGAAATGGCTTATCTTATTTATCGTGGAAAAGAACTCTACGATGATATGTTTTATTTTAACTTATATGAAAACCAAAGCCACTCTTATGTAGACCATAATAATAAACTTGTTGTAAGTATAGCCAATACAGGGCATATTAAGAATACAGATATAAATATTAATTCGATGGATTTAGATTGTAGTGATGATCGGATCGAGGTTACTTTAACAATAACAGAAGGTTCAAATAAACAGCAGATCCATTTAGATAAAAGTTGTAGTACCATATATTCCAAAACTGTAAGTTATAAAGACTACTATTCTTTGGAATTATTAGAATTTAATAATGCTCCTGCAGCTATTTTAAAAGTTTCAATATTTTAGACTAAAGAGAAATTTGATATAATAATATTTATGAGAACTTAGCAGTAATCAACCAGTAGGGAAACTGGAATAGTGAAACCCAGTTTAATAATACTACTAAGCAAGACTCACATATCTAATGTTAGATATGCTTCTGAAAGAAACCCAGATACCTGGCTAGTAGAATCAGACGTATAATGCACGAAAAGCATAGAGCTTACTTGTGAGCTTATAAGATACTGATAGTAATACCAGTATGAATAAAGGTGGTACCGCTTTAAATAGCCCTTAATAACATTTACTGAGATGAATGTTATTAAGGGTTTTTTATTTTGTAAATTAATTTAAAATTACTAATTATTAAACTAAAAAAAATGGGTAAAACTAAATCTACACTAGCACAAATCAGACAGTTTCGAATTGATAAAGCTAATGCTCTAAGAGAAAAAGGTATTGAACCTTATCCAACAAAAGCATCTAGAACAAATTACTCCGATGAGATTAAAAAAAATTATAGTGATTTTAAAGATAAAAAAGTGACTCTTGCCGGTCGTCTTATGTCATGGCGGGAACATGGACATATTATTTTTGGTGATATTCAAGATCAAAAGGGAGTCATTCAGCTTTATATTAAAGAAGATACTCTTAATGCAACTAATAAGCAAAAACAATCTATCGGCTTTGAAGATCTTGAATTACTAGACATAGGAGATATCATTGAAGCAACTGGAATTATAACTAAAACAAAAAGTGGAGAAATATCTATTTTAGCTCAGCAGATTAAAATTCTTACGAAAGCCATCAGACCGCTTCCCGAAAAATGGATAGGACTTACTAATAAAGAGAAAATATTCAGAAAAAGATATTTAGATTTGATTGTAAATCCGGAAAAGAAATACAGATTTGAAAAAAGCGCGCAGATTGTTGCGGCGATAAGACAGTTTTTAAACGATAAAGGATTTCTGGAGATCAAAACACCCATAATTCAACCTTTATATGGAGGCACAAATGCACGCCCTTTTAAAACATACATGAATGCACTAAGTACAGATTTCTATTTAGCAATTTCTCATGAACTTTATTTAAAACGACTAATTACAGCAGGTTTTGACAATGTTTACAATATTGCGGGCTATTTCAGAAACGAAGGTATAGATAGATCCCATAATCCAGAATTTCAAATGATTGAAACTATGAGTGCTTTTCATAATTATGAATACAATATGGATTTGATAGAAGAACTCTATCAATTTATAGGTAAAAACGTATTTAAGAAAAATATCTTCAAAGTTAGTGGCCAAGATGTCGACTTTAGTAAACCATGGGAAAGAATTATGATGATTGATGCTGTTAAAAAATATGCTGATATAAACTTTAATAAAATAAATGATATTGATTCTGCTCATAATATACTCGCTAAAATTGGTTATGAAGAAGACAAACCAAATACAATTGGAGAATGTATGGTTAAAGTTTTCGAAGAGAAAGTTGAAGAACAATTAATTCAACCAACTTTTATTACCGGACATCCGGTTGAAATATCACCTCTTGCAAAACAAATGCCTTCTGATTCAAGATTTGTTGAAAGATTTGAAATCTTTATTGGCGGAATAGAAGGTGGAGATAATTGGACTGAACTTAATGACCCGGTTGAGTTGTATGAAAGACTTAAAGAACAAGTAGAGAGGGGTAGAGGAGGAGATGACGAATTTCATCCTATGGATGTTGATTTTATTGAATGTATGGAATATGGTATGCCTCCAACAACAGGACTTGGACCTGGCATTGAAAGACTACAAATGATGTATTTGGAAACAGAATATATCGATGATGTAATATTCTTTCCAATACAAAGGCCAGCACCTCCAACTGAACTACAAAAAGAATTATATGGAGCAGAATATCTTGAAAGTAAAGAAAAAGAACTTAAAATACAATCAATAGAACAAAAAGATTTAGATAAACTACCTTCAAAAATAGATGCATTGGATCTATTACATAAATATGTAGATGACGATTATCAGGTACTTCATGCAAAAATGGTTGCCGCCGCAATGCAAGATTATGCAGAGGATCTCGGGGCTAATCCGCATCTATGGTATATAACCGGTTTACTGCATGATTTGGACTATGCAAAATATCCAGATAAACATCCTTATCAAGAACTTGAATGGTTCAAAGAATGGAAATATCCTGATCAATTCATACATGCAGTTGCTGCCCATGATCATCTGACAACCGGAGAAGAACCAGAAACTTTACTAGCTGCGGTGTTGCTTGCAGTTGATGAATTATCCGGTATTCTCTATGCATATTCAAAAATGCGGGATAAGAATTTTTCCGGTATGAAAGCTAAATCTGCCATAAAAAAACTTGAGGATAAGAATTTTGCAGCAAAAATAAGCAGAGATGAGATTAAACATGGAATTAAATTATCTAAATTAGATTTAGAACCACATATCAAAAATATGATTACAACTTTTGATAATATGAAAGAATTTGGAGGTGACAAAGATTATACAGATAAAGTTGAAACAAAAGTTCATTCACTATTAACTAAAAAATTAAAACTTGCTGAGATAACTTCAGAAGTAAAAGAGAAGTTTCCTGGTATAAAATTCGGATATATAGTTCTTGAGGATGTGAAAGTTGATAAAAAAGATAAAAATTTAGACAAACTTAAAAAAGAAATAATTTCTAAACTAGAATCTCAGTATACCGACAAATCTGAAATTAAGGAAAATGATAGGATTGAAGGATTTCGTAAAATCTATAAAAATTCCGGAGTTGATCCAAATAGTAGATTGAATAGTGCCGAAGCATTGCTAAGAAGAATTGTAAGCGGGAATGGTATATATAATGTAAACAATGTTGTAGATACATATAACATCACTTCTGCTGAATTGGGCATTCCTATGGCTGCATATGATTTAGATAAAATAGAGGGTAGATTATCACTCCGTTTTGCAAATAAAGGAGAATCAATAATTAGAATTGGAGAAGAAAAACCGAAGTTAATTGAGAAGGGAGAGTTAGTATATGCAGATAACAAAGGCATTACATGCATGGATTTTAATTATAGGGATGCAGATAGAACTAAAATTACAAAGGAAACAAATAAAATAATTGTATTTATAGATGGACATCAAACTATCAGTCAGAAGGAAATACTCTCCTCATTAAACCTGTTAGGACAAAGACTTGAAACATACACAGAAGGTAAGGTAATTGGTTATGGGACTTCATGGGAGGAAGACAAAGTTCTTAACGAAGAAATCAAACAAGATATGAGTCGAAAGATGGTTATTGTAGTTGACAAAACATTAGAAAATTGGAAAGTTCTAAATATAGTTGGGCATGTATCTGCTTATCTAGGACATCAGATGGATGAAAAATTCAGTTCCGGCCCTGCATATAGAACAAAAGACGGAGTAAGATATGATAGAAGTTGCCAATATCCAATAATTGTTTTGCAAACTGATTCATCTAAATTGTTAGACCTCAAGGATCAGTCTGAATTATCAGATATCCTCTCTTTTTCTTTTACTAAACAACATCTAGAAATTGAGAAGGATGAAGATGTTGATGCATCCATTTCAAATCTTGAAGAAAAAGAAATTGAGCTTTATGGTGTGGGTTTAGTAGGGGAAAAAGAAAAGTTAGACAAACTTACAAATAATTTTAAACTATGGAAGTAATTTCTAATTTTGATTTAAAAATCAATAGGTATATAATCTAATCATATTTTGATTTTAAAATTTAAATAATTAAATTCCTATGAAAACCTTAGTTCTTCCAAAGAAACTAAAAATTTCAAAAAGAAATCTTCTTTTTGAACTTATAGCGGGATTCATTATTTATTCCTGCATTATGCCCTTAATTATCTTTGATATTTGGGCATCTATATATCAATGGATATACTTCGGTCTTAAAGGAATACCAAAAATCTCTAAAAATGATTTTATAGTAATTGACAGGCATCAACTGAAAAAATTAAACATTTTTCAAAAAGTCAACTGTATATACTGTGGTTACGCAAATGGTTTAATCGCATGGATAAAAGCAATAATCAACCAAACGGAACTTTACAGCTGTGCTATTAAACATAAATCTCCATCCATTGGTCAGGAACATCAAAAACATTTCTATGATTTTGATGACTTTGTATAAATTAAAATCTTAAAGCAATCAATATGCCATTACCAACTCGAGCTGAAGCTCAAAAACTCCTTGAAGAATACGTCACAGAGCCTTATCAACTATTACATGCCAAAATGAATGCTTTAGCGTTAGAAGCTTATGCAGAAAAATTTGGTGAAGATAAAGATTTATGGTATATCACAGGCTTATTACATGATCTGGATTACGACAAATTTCCGGATGAACATCCCGATAGAGAACTTGCCTGGTTTAAAGAATGGGATTATCCAAAAGAATTAATTCATGCAGTTGACGCTCATGCATTCGGATACAAGGATTATATGACCGAACCACAAACTAAACTTGCCAAAACATTGCTTGCAACCGATGAACTCTGTGGAATTATACACGCATATTCCTTAATGAGACCAACTGGTTATGAAGGTATGAAGGCAAGCAAAGCAAAGAAAAAATTTAAAGACAAAAGCTTTGCAGCTAAAGTTGATCGAGATGTTATAAAAAAGGGTGTAGATGCGATGGAAATTGACCTAACTGAACATCTAGCTTTTTTGATTGGAGTCTTTCAAGATTTATAGATTTTAAATTTGTCAACTTGACTTCAAATACTATAAAAAAAATAAGTATTATTGTTCCTGTATACAATGAAGAGGAAGTGATAAATAAATTTTTTCAGAGAACTAGAAAGATCCTGGAAAAAATAAAATATAAATGGGAATTAATCTTTGTAAACGATGGAAGCACTGATTCGACTTTACCTCTCCTGATTAAACTAGCTGAACAGAATTTAGATATTAAAATTATTAATTTTTCAAAAAACTTTGGCCATCAGCAAGCAGTTACAGCTGGATTTGACTATGCGAATGGTGATGCAGTTATTTCAATAGATGCAGATTTACAAGATCCTCCTGAACTTATCCCCAAGCTGATTGCAAAATGGGAAAAAGGAAATGAAGTGGTACACGCAAAACGTAAATCCAGGAAAGATGGCATATTAAAAATTTTAACTGCCACAATTTTTTATAAATTTTTGAATCTTTTACTTCAAACCAAAATACCAGAAAATGTAGGTGATTATAGATTGTTGGATCGAAAGGTTATTCATGTATTTAAAAAACTGCCTGAAAAAAACCGGTATCTTAGAGGTCTTTCCTCTTGGGTTGGTTTTAAACAAACTTTTGTTAAATTTCATCGAGATAAAAGACATGCAGGGAAAACAAAATATTCTCTTGCAAAAATGCTTAAATTGGCTTCAAACGCAGTTTTTTCATTTTCAAGATTTCCTATTAGATTGGCAAGATACTTGACTGTCATATTTGGTCTATCTTCTTGTGGAATTTTTATATATGTTTTGTATTCCTGGATACAAGATAATGTTGTACCCGGATGGGCGTCTCAAATTTTAATCATGCTAATTTTTACTTCAATCAATTTGGTAATACTAAGCATAATTTCCGAATATGTAAGTAGAATTTATAATCAGGTTCAAGGCAGGCCAATTTATATAATCTCAGACACATACAATATAAATAAATCGAAACATGAATAAATCTAAGTCCAATTCGGATAAAATTAATAAAAGAGAAAAAATCCGTATCCTTGCAACATGTTCTGGTTGTTTAATATTTATATGTTTTATTTGTTTATTAATAAGTTATATAATTGTTAACAACCAAAGTTTCAAAAAGGGGTATTGTGACGAATGGGAAATTCAAGGAGCTGAACCTGAATTAGATCCATTAAATCTATGTAACTGATCTTATTTCTTAAAATTTATAATATGGAAGAAAATAAAAAGAAGAAAAAAGGACCTTTATTTTGGATTGCATCAACTAGTTTATTTTGGCTGATTTTCATATCCTTAATTACTTTAATTCTATTTGTGTTACTTGCCTCTAATAGAAATATACAAATTATGGCTCTCGAAAAAATTCAAAACCAAATGGGGCTAGAAACTGATTCTCCCTTGCTAAAATCAGAAAGGGAAGAATCTTTAGAGCAGGAATTGGAAGAAGCTAAAGAGGACCTAAAAGAAGTTGAAATTGAATTAAAAGTGGAAAAAGAAATTAGACAAGAACTCCTTAAAAATTGCAAGTCAAATTCAGGAGATTCTCTTTAATACATAATTGAAAAAATTCTAAGGTTTATATTATAATTACCTTTATTTAGTATACTATAGCGTAATGGAAGAAACATTTATGTTGAAAGATGTACGTGAAGTTCCATTATGGGATCGATACTGGAATGGACATTTTACGCATATAACTCATTATACTACTCTGGAAATACCTCCTAACTTACAACCCGTAATTAGGGAATCTTCTATACCATTACCATTATATGATAGAGCCGAAGACTTAGCTAATGGTATATGGACAATAAATATCCCTTTGAGTGCTTTTAGCAATGATAAACAATTCTTTTTGGCACAGATACACCCAAATCTTACTAGAATTAATTAATTATCAACTCTCCTCCATTTTCTTAAGGCTTTTTCCCAAACCTGAAGCCCTTTAAACTGCTGCTTATATTTCTGGTCTGATCCAAGATACATATAATTTTTTTCATTTTCTTTTGCCCATAAAATTGCTTTAAGCATCATACCCATGCCTAAATTATTTGTATCTATATCCAAACGATAGAACGGATAACAATAGTGTACTATAAGATTAGTTTGAAGACATATTGCGTATCCTAGTTTTTCTTTATTCAGATTCTCTTTTGAATAACTAAACAATAGATTATAATTATGTTCGTTTGTTAATAATTCTTTTATTTTATTAGCACTAAATGTATTATCTCCAAACTTTGTAGTATAAAAATTCTTTCCCATTTTATGGATTCTCCAGTCATAATCTTGTTTGCTTATTGGAAGCTTAATAGAGTTTAATTTCAAACCATCTACTTTCCTTAGAATTCTTCGATTTTCACTTGTAAGTTTGAATTGTTTCAAATCAATTCTCAAACTTTTTATTTGATTCATCGTACCTCTTGCAATTCTTGTCATAACAAATCCTCTCGAATACATATTTTCTATTTTTTTGTCAGTAAAATTACTTATATTTTTGGTTTGATACTTAAAATACACTGGTTTAAAAAAATGAACTTAATTTACTTATTCAATTATAACGGTTTTTATTCTGGATTTCTGGCCAGATTTAATTTGAATTGATGATTTGGACACTCTAAGATGCTCTGAAAGAAAATTAACAAGCTCAATATTCGCTTTATTATTCTCCGGAGCTGCTGCTAAATCAATATGTAAATCAATATCTTCCCTGCCTTTAACATTTCTGATTTTAGTTTTTGGTTTGTTTGGGTAGACTTTTATCCTCATTTTAATTATCTGCTTGATATTTATCTAATAATTTTTGTTTCTCTATTGCTTCAGCAAGCATCTGCATATAAAGTGCAAGTCCTACGTTTTGTATATTACCGTGCTGTTGCTTACCAAGTAAATTTCCTGCACCACGTATTTCTAAATCTCTGGAAGCTAATTTAAACCCAGATCCCAGTTCTTGATTTTCAACTATTGCTCTAAGTCTCTCTTTATATTTCTGATTCTTTCTTTTCCTTTGAATCGCCTCAATTTCTTCATCATCTAGATCAACCTGGGTTTCGACAGACGACGAACTTAACTCATCTCCTTTATAGTAAATATAACAATAAGCCTGCTTTTCAGACCTTCCGACCCGTCCTCTAAGTTGATAAAGTTGTCCTAAACCAAAATTCTGGCCATTGTTTATAATTATTGTATTAACATTAGGCATATCTATACCATTTTCTATTATGGTAGTACATATCAAAACATCATATTTTTTATCATAAAACATGGAAATAGCCTCATCTAATTTTCTCGAACTCATCTGGCCATGCCCAACAATAAATCTAATATCAGGTAACAACTTTTGCAATCGAGCTCTAATAGATTCTATAGTTTCGACTCGATTATGAATAAAATAAACTTGCCCACCGCGTTTTAATTCATTCTCTATTTGAAAAACAATTTTTGTCCAATCAAGTTTAGCAACTTCAGTTTTAATTGATCTGCGATCGTCAGGAGGGGTTGCAATAATTGAAATATCCTTTATTTGAGATAATGCCATACTTAAAGTCCTCGGAATTGGAGTTGCTGTCATAGCAAGTGAATGAGCTGTATATTGAAGTTTTTTTATTTTTTCTTTTTGCTTTACTCCAAATTTTTGTTCTTCATCGATTACAATGAGTCCTAGATTTTTAAATTCAACATCATTGGATAAGAGTCTATGTGTACCAACTAATATATCCAGACTTCCTTTTTTAGCTTCTTTTATTATAGTTTTATTAACACTTGGTGTATGAAAACGGGATACATAATTTACATTGATCCCGAAATTCTCAAATCTTTCTTTAAAAACTTTAAAATGTTGAGCAGCAAGGACAGTTGTAGGGCAGAGTACAGCTACTTGTTTTCCGGTCTCAATAATTTTAAAAGCAGCTCTCATTGCAACTTCAGTCTTACCAAATCCTACATCTCCAACTATCAATCTGTCCATTGGTTTTTCTGAACTCAAATCTTGTAATATGTCTTTTATTGTTGTTTTCTGATCTTCGGTTTCTTCATATGGAAAAGCCTGTACAAATGACTTATAAAATTCTGTATGAATTTCATTAAGTTTTTCTGCTTTCGCCAATTGTACCTTAGCATAGTGCTGTACCAAATCTCGAGCAATTAATTCTATTGATTTTTTAGTTTTTTTAACAGTTCGTTTCCAATTACCTTTATGAAGCCTTGTGATATCGGGATCTTCTTCTGTAGTACCTATATATTTTGTTATCTTCTGAATTTGAGAAATGGGAACAAGTAATTCATCTCCTTTGGCATACTGAATTAATAAGTAGTCATCTAATCTTTCGGTTTTAATAGTCTGAAAATCTACTGTTTTAGTTTCGATAATCTTTTCCTGTTTAATACCTTTATATATTCCAATTCCATGATCTTCATGGACAACATAGTCATCAAGTTCTATTTCTCCTTCTAACTTTTCTAATATTTTTTGGGCTTGTTTTGTTGTTAAATCTTTTCTTTCCTTTTGTAAAAAAATTGTTCCAAAGAGCTCTCG
This sequence comes from Candidatus Dojkabacteria bacterium, assembly GCA_014729085.1. Lineage (GTDB taxonomy): Bacteria > Patescibacteriota > Dojkabacteria > B142 > WJKM01 > WJKM01. Next base: position 20,512 of record WJKM01000004.1, read on the forward strand.
ATCAGTGAGTAAAATCATTTTTAACTTTTGAGAAGAAAAACCAGCTTGATATCCATTATCTTCAAGTTCTATTAGATATTTTCTTTGTTCAACAGGAATTTCATTTTTATGTCTTGTATGTATGAAAATCTTCCAATTATCGTCTTCAAGCTTTTTAAGATAATCATTTAATAAATCAAATCTTTTATAAAAAAGTTGAGGATAAGTAAAATCGAAATTAAATCTTGTGATATAAAACCCTTGAATTATTTCTTCTTCATCAAATTGAATATGTGAAAATAAAAGTACCAAGTTTGGATTAAAATTTTCATTGCCGCTTATCTTGATTTCATACCAATCTATTTTATCCGGAAGCTTAGCTATATCCCCAATTGCAACGCTGTTTATACGTTTAATTTTAGTATTATATACTTCATCATATATCTCGATATATTCAATTTCATCTCCAAAATAAGATACTCTTATTGGATGTTCATATCCAATGGGCCAGAACGTAATACTGTCTCCTTTAGTTGAATATTCTGATACTGTCTCGACTTTACTAGTTTTTTCAAAGCCATTTTCTTGTAGTGTGAATTCGAGTCCAGCAAATGAATATGCTTCATCTTCTAAATTAAACATGGACAAGGAGTTAATGTATTTCTGAATATCAGAATTATTTCTCTTTGAATAAACGAAATTTTGTTTAATTGTATTGACTAATTCCTGAATAAAATTTTCCTGAAGATGGGGAAGTAACCCACTTACAAGAAATAGTGTAGGTTTATTATAAAATTTATTTTCAATTTCTAAACTTGTGAATATTTGCATGATCAAAATAATACAGGGTTATTATACATATTCAAGGGCATAAACTAAACTGAAAGTTTTATTGGGAAAGATGGGAGGTAACTTTTTTAAGTAATTCATCGAGGTCAATATTCGCTTTGATGATATGGTCAACAACACCTAGTTCCTTGGGTGAAGAATAATTATTATATAATTCCTGTAATTCACTTATAGAATCCGGTTCATAATTCGTAGTAATTATTACAATACCTTGCTCATCTCTAAAGGACTGCTCATTAAAGTTGGTGAGAAAAGCTACTCCATCCATAATGGGCATGAAGATGTCTAAAAGAATAACATCAAAACGCATACTCGGAAGCTGGTTTAAAGCTTCTTCTCCATTTGAGGCTTTGTGTACTTCAAAGCCTGCATCGCTGAAAAGATCTTCGTAGATGTTTAGAATAAAAGGTTCGTCATCTACAATTAAGATTCTTTTTTTATCTCCAATGTTTGAATTATCCGCCATTATTCAAAGTTTAGTCAAATATAAACTAGGCAGATGAAGTCTTATATACATGATAGTACGTTGATACATATTTTTCAATCATTATTATAATAATTCAATTTGTGGACTTTTTGGTTGTATTGTGGATTTCTTGTTCTTTTTTATTGTCGACTTATTGCTTTTTTCAAAACCCTCCAAAATAGCTTTTGCCCGTCTGATTACTTTAGTTGGAACTCCTGCCATTTCAGCTACATGAACGCCATAACTCTGGTCAACACCTCCTGCTTTGATATCATGTGTAAAAATTATACTATCGCCAGATTCATCTACATCTACGTGTAAATTTTTTACTTTTATAAATTTTTTCTCCAAATTAATAAGTTCGTGGTAATGAGTTGCAAAAAGGGTTTTAGCTCCTATATCTTCGTGAATATATTCGACTACAGACCAAGCAATAGCAACTCCATCATAGGTACTTGTGCCTCTTCCAACTTCATCAATAATTATTAGCGAATTCTTTGTTGCATTGTTTAAAATATTTGCAGTTTCATTCATTTCTATCATGAAGGTCGATTCACCTGCTGCTAAATTATCCGATGCTCCTACTCTGGTAAAAATTCTGTCTACTATACAAATTTTAGCTTCATCACAAGGAACGAAACAACCGATCTGAGCCATCAGTATGTTTAAGGCAACTTGCCTGATATAAGTAGACTTACCAGACATATTTGGTCCAGTTAATATTATTAAAGAACCATTCTCATTTAAGATAATATCGTTAGGAATATATTCGTGTTTTTTTATTAACTCAACAACGGGGTGTCTGCTGTTTTTAATTGAAATATCATTTGTATCTTTGATTATTTCGGGTTTAACATAATTCCGCTCTTTAGACAATAATGCAAAATTAGTATATACATCAAGTTCTGCTATTTTATTAGCTGTTTCAATAATTTGATTTATAAATTCGGAAATTTCTTCAATAATGGTATCGAAAACTTCCTTTTCTAATTCAATTAATTGTTCCTCAGCAGAAATGATTTTCTCTTCATATTTTTTTAATTCTGGAGTAAAGTAACGTTCAGAATTAACTAAAGTCTGTTTTCTTGTATACCTATCAGGAACCTTATCTATATTTGATTTAGTAATTTCAATATAATATCCGAATACTTTATTAAATTTAATTTTGAGTGAATCTATTCCGGTTTTTTCTTGTTCTTCTTTTTGCAGTTGAAGTAAATAGTCTTCAACGTGAGAAACTATATCTCTAAGTTCATCAATTTCATTATTATATCCATCTTTTATAATCCCTCCCTTGTCAAATTTTACAGGGCAATCTTCTTGAATCGATTTATTGATTAAATTGATTACATGATTATAATTGTCCGGATTTATATTGCTAATCATTTTTTTTAGAATTTCGTTTTGTTTCAAGTTATTAAGTACCTGAAAAATACTTTTACAAGATTTTAGAGAAATTTCCAAACCTAAAAGGTCTCTGGGATTTATCGAACCCGTTCCAATTTTCGATATAATTCTTTCAATATCTAAAATTTCATTAAATGTGTCTTTTAACTCATTTGTTAGATCAATTTTGCGGTAAAAAAAATCTACAATATTCAAACGATAATCAATCTCTGAATATTTTATTAAAGGTGCGATAATCCATTTATATAATTTGCGTTTACCCATTGAAGTCATACATCTATTGAGAACTTCAAACAAACTTAGTGGGTCACCTTCATCCCTAATATTTTGAACTAATTCTAAGTTCCTGACTGTTTCAAAGTCCAAATTCATTAAATTAGTCTTATCTTTTATTTGAACTTTTGTAACATGTTGCAACTTGGTTTTGTGATTCTCGAGAGCATACCTTAGTAGTACACCTAAAGGGATTATTTCATTATTTGTTTTGCTTATACCAAAACCTTTAAGACTGGTTGTATTAAAATGTTTGAGTAATATTTCGTAACTTCTTTTCAGATCAAAATCATCGTCCCATATATATTCAACTTTAAAATTATCTAGTTTTAAATCCGTTTTTTCAAACGATTTGGATACTAAAATTTCCGCGGGATTATATATAAATAAATTATTTAAAAGACCATTATAATCATTAAAACTTTCAGAAAAAAATTCCCCTGTAGAAAGATCTAAAAGAGCAAGCAAATATATTTTCTTCTTTTTATTTATGTGAATACAGGAGATAAAGTGGTTTTTTTCTTCTTGAAGGTTTTTTTCATTAGTGTATGTACCCGATGTATGAATTTTAATGATGTCTCTTTCTACAATTTCACCCGGTTTTGGTTCAGATAACTGCTCTGCTATTGCAACTTTCTTGCCAGCTTTAATCAACTTGGGAAGATAGTTGTCCAATGAGTGGAAAGGAATACCTGCCATTGGCCTTCTATTTTCTCCTTTTCCCCTTCCAGTTAGTGTGATACCTAAAATTTTAGATATAGTATTTGCATCATCATCAAATGCTTCATAGAAATCACCTAACCTAAACAATAAAATTGCATCTTTGTTTTCTTTCTTAAGCTTATTATATTGCTTCATCATAGGCGTTGCCATATCTTCAAACTTCTGTAGATATAAATATAGTTATTGGAAGTATCTGTATTTTAACAAGAAAGAATAAAATATTTAATTATTTATCTATGAATTTGTATGGTATTACAGATTAGAGTTTTATGGGAATTTCAACAGCATCACCTCCTTGTTCAATTTGTAGAATTGCATCACCTTGCAATGTTTCTCCAATATCAATTTCTTCATCAATAAGTTTAAATTCTCCTGCTGCTGTTTGGGGAACTGGAAAAATATCTTTTGTATATAACACTTCACCATCCTGTATTATTTTAGCCTTAACTTCTTCGTCTACATTGATTATTTTACCTTTCACATTCATCCCAACCATGTCGATCTCTTGATTTTCACAAGGATAGTTTATTAGAATTCTTTGAGACTCAGACAACATATTACATGCTTCCATTGGATCTGCCTCTAACTTGATACTTCCAGTACCAGAATTATTAGTTGATGAATTTTGGGAAGTCTCAATATTATTATTATTTTTAGTAGCGGTACAGCCTGCTAAAATCAAACATAGTAGGGGAATTAACAATAGTTTTACAGTGTTTTCCTTTCTCATATTATTTCAAAAAATCTAAAATATAATTTACTATAGTAATATACATGAAAATCTGTTTAATTTACAAATATCTTTAACAGTAAAGATCTTTGGGGAAAAATATGTTTTTATTATCAAATAAATTTATAGTATAATGGACAATGCAAAAAAATTGTTATAATAGAATCTGCATAGAGAAGCTATACTCAAAAAAAATTACTTCTTTAAAAATTTGGGAAGTTCTGAATAAACTATTTATTTTGCCGTTGTGGCGGAACTGGTAGACGCGCTGGTCTTAGGAACCAGTGGGAGCAATCCCGTGGAGGTTCGATTCCTCTCGACGGCATTTGGTAAATATATTAGTGTTCTTGTTACGGAAATTGGAAATTTTTTAAAAATTTACATTTTTCCGTACAAGCTGCCGAAATTCCACATAAGCTTGCTGAAGTGGAATGAAGGCAAATAATTCCGAGCATAGCGAGGATTATATGCATACCAAAAGTAACTAGGAAGGCAGACATAGATCCCTCTCGTTCATACTTAAACTTCTTTATAGAAAATAATTACAATTATTTTCACTCTGACTTCATTTGGATCTCTTAAAATATTCACCTAAATAATACCTATACATTGCTCCTGTTTCTCTAGGAATCTTCTTTTGTTTACTTATAAACTTAAAAGTTGAAAAATGCTCTTTATTGATTTTAATTTTATCGTTTGTATCGACTGCTATGAGATATCCAGTAGATAAATCTTGTCTTTGTTCTTCACTTCTAAATTTTCCAACATATTGTCCTAAAAAAATTTTTTTCGATGGGTCAATTCTTATACTAATTTCATTTTTTACTATTCTTATGAGAGTCTCATCTATACTTTCTCCCTTATATATTCTTAGACCTGGCAAGGCCCATTTATTCTTGTAAGGAGCAATCTTTCTTTTTAAGAGCAATACTCCTTTTCCATTAATTTCTAGAATTAAATCAAATGTTGGAATAACCATCCATTTTAATATTTTTTCAAACACATCCCGGGGGGCATAGCATTTATCTTGTGGCATAATTTCTTATTTTTTTATTTAGATAATTGATTAAATTATACTTAAATGTATATAATATTTGTAGAAGGGGTTCGCCCCTTTTTAAATGCAATTTGAATATGTAGCTATGATAATTATATAATTGCACTCAAAATATTTTACCCATTAATAAACACCATGCAAACAAGTTCTTCAATCGAAACAGGCATTAACTCTAACCTAATTGAATTAAGTTCCTTTTCAACTCTACTTTCCAAAGTTTACGCTTGGTTAGGAGTTGGTATATTTATCACCATGATAACAGCACTTACTTTGTATTATACGGGTATTGCCCAACTGCTCTATCAGACTCCACTAGCAATGCCAGTATTGCTAATATTGCAAATTGGATTAGTCATAATACTTTCTATTTTTTCTACAAGATTAAATTCAGTTTTTAGTATTTTCCTCTTTCTGTTTTATTCATTTTCTATGGGAATTACTATGACAGCAATCTTCTACGCCTTTTCTATTACTTCTGTACTTATAACTTTTTTTGTTGCAAGTACAATGTTTGGTGTAATGGCTGCATATGGATTTTTTACTAAAAATGATTTAACACATATTGGTAATATTGCTCTAATGGGTTTGCTGGGTCTTATTATGGCCTCTGTATTAAATATCTTTTTTGCAAATCATACTATTGATTGGCTATTAACATATGTCGGAATTGCAATCTTTCTTATTTTGATTGCTTCAGATACTCAAAAAATAAAAAAAATGTCTATGTTATCAGAGACAATTAAGGGAAATTTGGCAATTGTAGGTGCTCTCACACTATATCTTGATTTTGTTAATATCTTCTTGAGGCTTTTAAAATTACTAGGAAACAGAAGAAGGTAATCTTTTAAACATACTTTCGATTCTTCAGCTTATCTGGTAAGCATTGTTGTCCTGATTTTTTATTCTTTAAATCATGATCATAAATATAACCTTTACCATATCCAAGATTTTTCATTAATTTTGTTGGAGCATTGCGCAAGTGTAAAGGTACCGGTAAATTCAATGTCTCTTTTGCATCTTTAGAAGCTTTCTTGTATGCAATATAAGCCTTGTTACTTTTTGCAGCATTTGAAAGATATATTGCTAATTGAGTAAGAAAAACATTTGACTCCGGCATTCCTACTTTTCTACAGGCTTCAAAAACCGAGTTTGCAAGGATTAAGGCTTGGGGATCGGCGTTTCCAATATCTTCAGATGCAAATCTGAGCATTCGTCTTGCAATATATAAAGGATCCTCTCCAGCTTCCAACATTCTAGCTGTCCAATATACAGCAGCATCTGGATTTGAACTTCTCATGGACTTATGGAGAGCAGAGATAATATTGTAATGTTCTTCTCCGTTCTTGTCATATAAAAGAGAAGAGGATTGAAATACCTGCTCTAAAATTTGTTTTGTAATTATAACTTTTCTCATATTAGAGGTAATTCTAAATTTTATGCTTTTCGTAAAATATTTAGAGAAATCTCCAATGCATTAAGTAATGTTCTTGGATCGCCATTAGATTTTATAATTAAAAATTTTTTTGCTCCTTTTTCGAAATTTAGATTAATTTTTTGTTTTTTTTCAAGATAAACTACTGCCCGATTCAATATCTTTTTTAAATCTTGACTAGTATGTCTTTCCAAAGTAAAAATTCTTGATCTGGAAAGTAGGGGACTAATCACTTCGAAACTAGGATTTTCTGTAGTAGCTCCAATTAAAATAATAGTTCCATTTTCAACAAATGGTAGAAGATAATCCTGCTGTGCTTTGTTAAATCTATGAATTTCATCGATAAACAAGATTGTCTTTCTTTCTTTATTAAACTGACTAATCTCCTTTGCTTGTTTAATTACAGACTGTAAATCCTTCTTTCCTGAAGTTACAGCAGATAGCTGGATAAATTTGGACTTTGTATCGTTTGCAATAATCCTAGCTAGGGTAGTTTTTCCAACTCCAGGAGGGCCCCAGAAAATCATTGAAGGAATCATGTCCTTTTCTATCAATTTACGAATAACTCCATCATCTCCAACAAGCTCTTCTTGACCAATGAATTCATCTAAAGATTCAGGACGAAGTTTATCTGCGAGCGGTTTATTGACTGAGTTGGATGTATCTCTATTAAAAAGATTCGATTGCATTATCAACATTTAAAACAAAATTAGAATTTCTCGCTATCAGTATTTTAATTATATTATAAAAGAAATTATAAATTTACTTTGTTCTTAAATATGATTTTAGTTTTCTATTGGGGAACTCATTGGATTTTCGACTGGGCGATTCACAACAACTGGTTTATAATGAGGTAATTCATCAACCCAATTTGACTCATATTCTGGATATTGATTGATTAAATCATTATAAAATCCGGACCAAATAGGTAATGCTGTTGTAGATCCAAAAGCATATGGGTGCATTCTTGCATTATTATTATTACCAACCCAAATACCAATTACAAATTTATCATTATAGCCAATAAAATAATTATCTCTATTTGCATCTGTTGTTCCAGTTTTTCCGGCGATTTTGGCTGGTCCGTATTCTCTTAATATTCCATTAAGCATCTTTACATAATCGGAATTAAGTTTATTAGATTCATTAATATTGGTTTCTTGTATAAGTTTTCCTTTTGAATCTTCTATGCGAAGGATAGGTCGGAGATCTGCCATATTCCCATTATTAGCAAGAGCCGTATAAGCATGTGTATGTTCAAGTAGATTTGATTCAAAACCACCTAAAGATATAGATAAGCCATATCTGTCTCTATCCTCAGAAGCGCTTTTATATTCCAGTAACTCTAATAAATCTAAAAAGTTGTTTACCCCTACTTTTTGTATCATTCTGACGAAAGGAGTATTTCGAGACTTTATTAAGGCTTCTGCAACAGTCATTTGTCCCATAAAGGAACCGTCACTATTTTTGGGGCTAAAGCCATTTATATAAATGGGGCTGTCATAAATAATACTATACGGACTATAGTAATTATTTTCAAACGCCTCATAGACAAGGAATGGCTTAATAGAAGATCCTAAATTTCTTGATGAAAGGGTCACATTTACATGAGGATCGAATCTACCATCAGGACTTCTTTCTGCCCAATAATCCTTGGATCCAACAAGGACTAAAATTTCGGATGATTTAGGATCAAGCATTACCATAGATGCGTTATTCATCCAGTAATGTTTTTTCTTTTCGATTCCTTCTTTCAGTTTTGCTTCAGCTAAATTTTGGAGTTCTAAATCTAAACTTGTGTAAATATGATAACCTCCATTGTATAACTCCTCTTCAGAAATATTATATGGTTCATTTTCAAGTATTTCTTTAACATAGAAAACAAAGTGCGGTGCTTTAATGTCTCCAATATCTGGATTAAGAGAAACTATTTCTGACTCTGCTTCTAATACTTCTTCATAAGTATAGAATGCAGGATCTTGTTTTCTTATATAAATTAAATTTCTTTTTAACTGCTTAAAAATATATTTTCTACGAGTTTCTACAATATCCCAAGCTAATTGTTCATTGGAACTAAAAAGTGGGGATGCTTTTCCTGGAGTTTGTATCAGACTTATCAAAAAAACAGATTCATTTAATGTTAATTCGTCAATATCTTTATTGAAATAAACTCTGGCTGCGGACTTAATGCCTCTAATTCTGCCTCCAAAACTTGCTGAATTCAAATATAATTCAAGTATGTATTCTTTTGTATATTCTTTTTCGATAAAGAATGTTACCAGCATTTCTTTAATTTTACGATCGAAAGTTTTCTCATTTGAGAGAATTGTGTTTTTAGTGAGTTGCTGTGTTATTGTACTACCTCCAACTTTTTGTTTTCCGCCAGATTTGAAATAAATAAACGCACTTCTTAGAATAGCTACATAATCCAACCCTTCATGTTCAAAAAATATTTCATCTTCTGCAGCGATTAAGGCCCAAATTAAACTATTTGGAATATCATCAAATTCAATATATTCACGATCTCTATGAGGATCTTTAAATACGTATAATAATTGGCCATTCCTATCATAAATAAGACTATTTTCACCCTTTTCTGTTACTTTATACCTAATTTCATCTATAGGTGGTATAGATTCCGCATATGTATGTAGCTCATAGAAAACAAAACCTATGATTACAATTATAAAGAAAGACAAACACAAACCAAGAATTAATAAGCTTTCTAAATGCTTAGGTATAGTATTATTGTTATCTTTTGCAAAGTATCTTGGAGAAATTACTATTTTCATTATTTCATTAATATATTATAGTAGAAAAAATACAGAAAATGAACTTTAAGGATTCCAATATCAATAGTTTTTTTGATATAATTTAGGTAGTTTAGCCTCTTTTTCAAAATATAGTTTATTTTACCAAACATATGACATTAACTCAATAAATATGAAAGCAGATGAGATTTTCGAAATAATCAATTTTAGTAAGGAAAACATATATTTTCTACTTACTTCCTTACTTGGATTAGCAATTTTAGTTTACACTGTAATTATCTTCTGGTTAATATCAGACATACAAAAGCGGATTAAACACAAAGTCCTAAGATATACATTTTATGGTATTATATTAAGTACAATTCTTTCTGGTATTTTGGGATATATATATTTTAATCCTATAGCTATATTTATAACCTTTGGAATCTTCCTATTTTTAATTATTTATCTTATCTTTCGTCCTAAAGAAATAATAGATGTTAATCATAATCAACTTTATAATAAAAACGATGTAATCCTTTTTGAACCCAATCTTGTACATTGCAAAAAATGTCATTTTTTAAATAAAAAATCATACCGATTCTGTACTAATTGTGGAAGAAATCTGAAATTCCAATGTCAACAATGCAATTATGAAATAGACCCTATATGGCATTTCTGTCCAAACTGTCAGGGACGACTCGATCATGTTAAAGTTTATTACTTTTGGCAAAAGCTTATTGCTTTCCCTTCAAATATCTTTTCAGGATTTTGGACCTTTATCTCTGAAATATTGAAAAAACTTAGAAAGAAGATCAAAATTCAATTTGACTTTGAAACTACTACAATTGCAGTTCAAAAACATAGAGTTAAAACTTACGAACTTAAATCAGAACCTTCAAATTTGACATTGCAAAAAAGAAAAGAGGATAAACCAAAATCCGATCAAATTAATTTGTCGGATGCCAAAAACAAGAAAAAAAAGAAGAAGTAATAAATTTTTAATAAAAACAATGAAGGATATCAGATAAAATTCATTACTATCTGCTCTAAATTCTCCGAATCTGTCTTAATTAAATCATAACCTCTTCCTTCACCCTCAAACCAAGTAATCTGTCTTTTCGCGTATTGTTTATGGGCATTTTGAACTCTTTGAATACATTCTTTAATACTTTCATCTTTAATACCAAGAAGCATTTCATAAATTTGTTTATAACCAGTTGACTGCATAGCTTTATTATGAAGATCATATCCCATATCTATAAGCCCTTCTACCTCCGATACAAAGCCATCCTCGAACATTTGCACTACTCGTTCATTAATTTTTTTCATTAATTGGCTTTTTTGAAATTTTGGATATATAAAAAGTGAATCTAGATCTATCGAATCCAAAGGATTATTGGTGTTCTTATTTTTTGAATCTGTATTTATCTTTTCAATTAACCTAATTAATCGTCTTGGATTATTTTTATCAGAGTTATTTAAATTAAAGTAAACAGTTGAATCTTTTTCTCTTAGAATTTTTTGCAAGTCTTGAACCTCCATTTTATTGAGTTTATTACGAAGAGTAGTATCAATTTCTATATTAGGAAGATTATACTTATTAAGAATTGAATCAATGTAAAGCCCTGTTCCTCCAACTAGAATAGGTATCTTTTTTTGAATATTAAAATTCAATATCAATTTTGAACAAACGGAATAATAATCATATAGAGTAAAATTAACATCGGGTTCAACGAAACTAAATAAATGACCCTTCATATCAGAATTATCTACATTCATTACTGGTAGAGGCTTATGGTCGATCATTTCTGTTGCTATTCTTGTTAATTTTCCCTTATTTGATCCAATATTTAAATACTTATACACTTGAACAGAGTCCGCATTAATAATTTCGGCTGATATAATTTTTGAAATCATTAAAGCAAGTTCTGTCTTCCCTGAGGCAGTAGGACCTCCAATAACTATTATCTTTTGTGTACGATTCTGTGAGTTCATTTTCTATAATATAAAAGATTTATCAATTGAATTATAATGTATTATTAATCAACATAAAAAAAATTCTATATGGATTATTTAGAGAAACTAAAAGATTTAAACAAAAAAATTAATGCTATTTGGCTTAAAGGGGTAGCTTTCTTTTTACTTATAATATTCCTTTTTGCATTGGGTAAAAATCTGAAACTATTTCCAGAAAGACCTCCCTTACAAGAACAACTCAAACCTATTTTAGAAGCAGATTTTAGTATAGATCAGACACAATATAAAAATTGTAATTTATCATCTTCCAATGAAAACGTGGATACCTCACCTCTAAAGACAAATGACCAACTTGGGAAAATAGATCTAATTGAAGACACAGACAAAATAACAGACAAAAAAAATTTAATCCCACCGGTTTATAATCCTAAATTCATTACTTTAGATGAAGCTAAAGACTGTATTAAGCCTAATGAAATTATTTATGCTCTTACCATAGAAGATCAAACTCATATATATACTTATTCGGTTCTTGCTAAGCATCAAATCATTCATGATATGTTTCAAATAACTAACAAAGAAAACGAGACAATATCAAAAGAAGTTATAGTAACTTACTCGCCTTACTCAGACTCGATTTCTGCATTTATCACGTCTGAAATTTTTGGAAACTCCGGAAGGCTATACAAAGGTATTAATCTTCTTTTCGATACCAAAACTGAATCCTTATGGCTGCAAATAAATGGGGAGGCGATAATAGGGAATAGAACAGGTGAAAGAATCGAGCACTTACCGATTCGAACCCTTACATTCGAAGAAGCAGGTATTAAATTTCCCGAAGGATCCTTTCTTTCCTTCGATACTGGTTACATTACTGATTACTCTAAAGATCCTTATAAAGATTTTCATACTAATGACCAAATTGTAGGTAAAATTACTCAAAATATCTCAACAAATCTACTTAAGGAAAAAGTCATTGCTATCGATTATTCAGGTGAACAGAAAGCCTACTTATTAAATAGTTCACTTCAAGATGAAGACTTAATTGATAAGATTAACGAAGAAGAAATAAAAATATATAAAAATATGGAGTTTGATACTTATGAAATTGCTAAAATTGACAACAACGGGAATGTAACTACAATACTTCCATCGGTGCAAATGTACCTGTATTCTTGGAAGGAAGTTTTTCCAAATAGCAAAATTTACTCAAATAAGTTATAAAATAAAAACACATGATAATAGATACAATAATATTCGATTTCTATGGAGTAATATTAAAAAATATTAAAGAAAATGTATTGTTAGGAAGTAGGGAACTTATACCATATGAAGAAACAATTTCTTTTATAAGATCAATCCCTATAGACTATACTTTAGCAATTGGATCAGCCTCTAATACTTTAATAATAAAAGAGGCACTTGAAATCTTTAATTTAGTTGACCATTTTAAAATCATTCTAGGAGCAAGTGATGTGGCTAACTTTAAACCTCATCCCGAAGTATATGAGAAAGTACTACATAAATTAAATAAAACTGCTGAACAGGCGATTGTAATTGAAGATAGCCCTGCTGGAATTGAAGCAGCTCACGCTGCAGGCTTGAAATGTGCTGTTGTTTTAAATTCTCATACTCGCAAACAACTTCAAACTGCAGATATTTTTCTTCCTAACTTTGAAACCATTAATTTTGAAGGATTTCTCGAACTTATAAAAAAAAGCTAATAAAACTAGATGTTATTTTTTCAATATTTAAATGATTAACAAAAGACAAGTTACAGATAACATAATCCAATACCAATTTTCATATATGAGAGAAAATATTTTCTACCTCAAGAACCAAGAAATATTAATAGATACAGGTAGTCCAAACGCAAAATCCGAACTCAAGGAAATAATAAAACAAATCAACATTACTAAGATTATCATTACTCATTCCCATTTTGATCATATTGGAAATATTGATATATTCAAAAATACTCCAATCATTATGAGTAAAACCTCAAAAGAGATTGTCACAAAAAACAAGGATGAATATATGCTATTTAATTGGATAGGTTCTGAGGTCGTGGAAGTATCTACAGATCAAATATCGACGAAATTCAAGCATAAGCAACTTCAAATTATCAATACACCGGGGCATCTAACCGGAAGTATTGTAATCTATGACAAAAATAATAAATTCTTATTTACAGGGGATTTAATATTTGGGCCTACTTCAATTGGACGAACAGACATACCAGGAAGCGACAAAAATGAAATGAAACAATCACTTCAGAAGTTATTGGAACTTGAAATACATGCAATACTTCCTGGCCACGGAGAAATATGTTATGAAAAAAATATAGTTTCCAAAGCACTAAAAATTTTATAAAAAAAGCTGGAGCATAAATATACTTATACTACACCCCAGCTATTATTAACTATAGATCTTTCACGGCTTTGTCAGGTAAAATTTTTATTTTTGGGAAGACAAAAGCAATCAATGAAAAAATGATTATAGTCAAAAGAATTACATGAGTTTCTGACTCAGGCATTGATTGCCCTTTAAACATGCTTGGAACATTTAAATTCTGTTCTCCAATGTCATATTCCTCATCATATGCATCATCATCTTCGGATAATTCATCCAGCTGTTGTTTCTGCCACGTAGTCTGAACTGCAATCATTGAATTAAAAGGATCAACAAAATGTTCTTCTTTTGCTATTTTTGTCATTTCTTTTGCATAATACAATCTAGATTGTGAATCATTCATGTAGCCAATGAAATCTTTAGAATCGTTAGATTTATTGAGCTTTTCAATTACATCATTCCAAACTGTTTCTTCTTCTACTTGTTGATCTTGACAATTTTCATTTTTATAATCCAATTCAATAATATCAACTTCTTCGATATCTTTTATATGAAATATTCTCCCATTTGATGACCAAACTAGATTATTAACTTCTTCCTTTTGACTAGTCAATCTATCCCCAACCTGAATAATGTTTATCTGATTGTTAAGATTTGTTGAGTAATTAAAATCAAAATCAACTTCTTCTGAAAATTCAAAATCTGAACTATCTGTAATAATATATGTCACTGTATTTTCAAACTGTGTATCTTCAACTATAAGTTTTTCTGCTACGTCAGACGTATCTGAATATCCCCAGAATTCATTATTCATAATCCATGTATATATTTGATCTTCGATAATAATACCTTCCTCATAATTGACATCAAAATTATATTCATATATCTCAAAATTACTTGTGTCAAATTCCTGAAATATTTTATTTGTAACTTCTTGGTATATCTTTCTATTTTGGATAGATTCAGCACTTTTGGAGAAATCATAGAATATTCTAATATTTTCAACTTCACCAAAATTACTCTCGTCTTTTTGAATGTAATCACAAATATTTGAAAACTTTGAAAAAGAAAGTACAGAATTGTCTTTTAACTCGTCTCCATTCCTTCCAGGTGATAGTTTATAGAACTCTGAGTAAACAGGTTCTTCTTTATGCGATGTAGGATATTGAGTACTTGTTGCTGAAATTTCCTTAATTTTGTTTTTATTTTCTCCCTCAAAGGATATTTCAGCTGAATAATTTGTTTTGTTGGAAATATCTAAATTTCGAGTATATGGAAACCTTAGCAATTGGTATTTACCTTTGATTTGACCACTGACTGTAAACTGTACTTTCTGATAATCAGGAACTATTATATCTTCCCACGTATTTGTTCTTGAATTCCAATTTGATTGAATATCACCTCCTTTTGGTGGAATTGGATAAACTCTTAATCTATAAGTTCTAGGTCCTACTAATTCCATTAAAGCTGGATCAATACTTCGTGTTAAACTTCTCTCATACACAGTTTTAGCAGCTGCTTTTGGCGCTACGATTCCTGGATTTTCTAAGTCAGGCCCAAGATTCAAATCGGTTATTATAGTCTCTTCGGGAAGGCTAAACTCAAAGTAAACTTCTTGATTAGTAATTTCTTTATTTTTAAAAGTGAAAGTATAATTTGTTTCATGCAAATTATAATCAGTATTAATTGTAGATTTCACATGTAAATCTTCTAGAAATACACTTTTCTTGTCTTCATCAATCAGACCAGCTGAGTCATCAATTGTACCTCTAAAGGAAAATACGCCTTCAGTTAATGTATTGGAGGTATATTTATTTATCATATCTGATTCAGCCCGTTGAATATTGTCATCAAATACTTTCTTATATTCGATATCTGCACTCTCAAAGTCTTCAAACAAATTTCCTTTATAAACTACAGCTGATACTAAAAAAGAAAAAGATGTATACATCTCATCGCAATATACCGAAGGCAAATTAAATTCAAAGTCATCACTAAATGGAGAAGAATAATATCTGTACTTATTCTGCTGACAATATAGTTTATAAAATATTTTATCTGATTCATCATCAAAAATATTTTCGTATCTTGCAAAGAATTTTTCTTTTAAAGCATCTTTAGTTCTATTTTCATTTACATATAAATCCATATATTTTTCTTTTAAGACATCAAACTCTCCTTGGGAATTGGTAACTTTGGTAATTTCCTCTCTGTATTTAGAATTGAAATCGTAACTCATTACAGTAATAATCAAAACACTTGAAAATACGGCTATAAAAGGAACTAAAAGCTTCGATACATTCGTTAGACTTACTGCATTTTTCTTGATTTTAAATCCTTTGCTAAAGTTAAATAAGCTATTTAAATGCCTCTTAAATAGATTGATGAACTTCTTTAAATAGATAGGAAACACATATGCTGGACTTAAATACAAGAAAGACATTATTCCAAAAATTAGGAACATGAGTGGAGAAACGGCTAATATGCCTCCACCAGCAAAATTATTATTATAGGGATTAAAACTAAACATTTCGGCTAGCAGTTCCAAAAATCCTTTTAGAACGGAAAGAGCAATATATGGAAAGAAAAAAGCCCAAATAAGAAATATATAGCCAGACATTAAAGAACCAATGGAATAAGCTACAAGCTTCAAGTACTCAAATATGTGTTTATATCTCTTAACTATTTTTAGATCAATTAGATCTAAGAATAAAATAAAACAGGAATATAAAATTAATATAAACATAAATCCTAAGACAGGAGAGTATATTTGTATTACAAAAATTCTAAAGACAGACAGTAAAAATAATGGAACTTCAATCCCTAGTAGGAATAAAAGCATTGATCGTAATTTTTTCCTAATATTAAGATATACTCCTACAACTATTCCTATTGTAGGTATAAGTAAAGCACCTATATAAGTAAGTGCAGAAGCAATGGTTAATTCTTCTGGACCTCTGAGAATGACTGTAAAGAATAAAAATGCGCCACCCAGAATATAAAGTGCCCAAAATATATGTGGTATCCAGAAAAATATGTATGCTGATAAACGAAGTAATTTTTTCAACTTGCCTTTAGGAGACTTACGTTCATTCTTTTTTGAAATATCATCTGGAGCTTCTTGTTTCATATCCTCAATTGTTCCCATTTTATTTATTAGAGTCTGTATATCTTCAGTTGTAAGGACTTCTTGTTTATTTGAATTTAGAGCATATTTTAAATGTTCCTCAATCCTATCTTTCATATCCTGCCAAATGTCTTCCTTATCTCCATTTTCACTCAAATGTTTTTTAAGAGACGTAATATAATTCTCATAAACTTTCTTGGCTGAACTTTGAATTTTAAATTTTGTATTATTAATTTTTATTTTTTGTATTTTTTTGTTTACCATGATGTGAGATATAATTAACAGAATTATTTATTTCCTCCCAAGAGGATTTGAAAAGAGTAAGTTTTTCCTCACCCTTTGTGGTTAAAACATAATATTTTCTTGGTGGCCCGCTTTTAGACTCAACCCATTTATAGTCCACCAAATCATCCCTTTTTAGTCTACTTAATAATGGATAAAGAGTGCCTTCAACTACAATTAAATCTGCTTCCAGTAATTTCTTTAAAATATCAGATGCATAAACTTCTGCGTCAGAAATAATCTGCAAAATACAAAACTCTAGTATACCTTTTTTCATTTGTGTTTTAATTTGATCTTTCTCCATTATTTATTTAAACATAGCTAAATTCAACATTCTTTGCCTCAATAGGAACTACAACAGATTTTTCATTCTGAAATGGGAGAGGCAATATACTAATCCCAAATAACTCTAAGTGTATATTAGAAGTTTGAGTAGCATGTGCATAGCCTTCCAACTCAAAGGAACCATCTTGCTTATTCTTGAAATAAACACCGGTTTTTCTAACGTTACCGTTGTTTGGGAATTCATAAACAGGGTAACTCAATTCTAGACCCTCTTTATCTATAATGCTAATTAAATTTTCATATGATATGCTTTCCAGATCCAACTCAGACTCAACAAGTGATTTTTTTATATTATTGATATCAATCATAACTAGATCTTTGGAACTCATACATGCACAAGGCAACTCTAAACCAATAACAATATTTCCAATTTTAAGATTTACTATTAAAAAAATCAGTGGAGTTATAAGAAAAATTAGTATATGTTTGGTTTGCATATTTAAATATAAAAAGAAAATTATTTTAAAACAATTCCTAAGATTGTATCACAAAGAACTATGTATTACAAGGTACCAATTTATTTATGAGATATATTGTTCAATATCAAGAAAGTGCCTAACTAAAAGCTGTTCATTTTCAACTGGGGTATAGGGATAGATATATATAAATATTTTTTGTTTTTTGTCAAAAAAATCAAAAATATTGTATTCAGTATAAATATTATCTTCCTGGATTAACCAAAAATATGAATTACCTGAGTTTTTTAATATCATCTTTCGAACAAAAATATCATCTTCAATTAATATATTGTTTATTCTGTACACTTTTGTACCTTTTTGAACTTCAATTTTAGGAATTTCTGCTAATATACGATTCGAATTTGTTTCTCCAACAATAATGATTCCATTTAAATTTTGATTAATGAAAAATTCATATGATCCCAGGCTTGAAAAGTTTGATGTGGAAAATATTTCTGTTATATTGGGGGAGAGCTTAATCTTTTTAAATTCTATAGAGGGAGAATTACTAAGTCTCAGATTCTTTATATTAATTAACTTAACTTTTGACTGACTCATTAAAAAAACTTTTATAAGACCTAATAAAACTAATACTAAGACTAATAAGGGATAAACTGTATTATTTTTTACTTTAATTTTAGTATTCAAATCTATATATTAATCATATTTACTGATATTATATACAAATTTCCAAATAATAATTGAACATAATCTATAGTTATGAGATCTAGTCTTAATTAGTTTATTATTTTCATAACATAATTAATATTAGTTAAATAAATAAGGGACTGTGATAAACCTACAAAAAATTCAAAATGAATATCAGATTGAATTAAAAATTGACAAAGGACTAGTATTTCTTTTTGCAACCTGGGGAGTATACTTCCTCATTATCTGGCCTAAAATGTTATTTTATGGAAATGATGGGATTTATTCCGGATATTTTGGCGTATGGTCGGACTGGGCATCTCACTTTGCATATATGAATAGATTTTTATATCACACACCAGCCAATTGGTTTAATACTCACCCTTTATTTTATGGTAAAAAATTCATCTACCCTTTCATTCCAGATTTTATCTCTGCAATGCTTGTTAAATTTGGTATGGATAAAGTTACTTCATTCATATTGCCAAGTTTATTGGTTAGCTTACTCTTGTTGTTAATTTTTTACAAATTCTTCAAATATATTTTTAAATCATCAAAGCTTGCAATCTTAGCAATCACATTATTCTTTTCAAGCGGAGGGCTCGGTTTTATCTGGTTTATAAATGATTTAGTCAGCAACTGGGGAAATATTCTACAATTTTTCCCTCCCGAATACACGAGAATGCCGGAAGAACATATTCACTGGGTTACTATCTTACCAGGACAACTCTTAGCACAAAGAGGCTTATTATTTGGACTACCAATATTGACTTACATCGTATTTCAACTTTATAAATGGAGTAAACAAAACTTCAAAAATATAAAGAAATATAAAATTACTTTACTCGGTTTTCTGTCAAGTCTATTATTAATTATTCATACCCACTCTTTTATAGTTCTATTCATGGTATGTTTGTGTTTTCTTTCTATGCGTTTCAAGCAATACAAGTCATGGCTTGTATATGGGGTAACCGTAGTAATATTTGCATTCCCTATATATTTGCTTCTTTATCATAATCAAGTATCAGGTTCATTTTTTAAATGGTATCCTGGCTGGATCGCTAAGACAGACCAAATTAATTTTTTATATTTCTGGTTTTTAAATTGGGGACTATTTTTACCTTTCGCAATATATTCTATAGTCAAGAATAAATTATATAAAAATCCTTTAGTAACAAGTGGTTTAGTTGTGTTTTCTGTTTCTAACTTAATTCTTTACCAACCATGGGATTGGGACAATACAAAAATACTTAACTGGACATACCTAATGTTTTGTATACCAGTTGTTATAGAATTAAAAAATATATGGAATTTAAAAAACAAATTTTTGCAATCCTTTGTAATTTTATTGATATTTCTATTTAGTTTCTCCGGAATGCTTGATAACTTTAGACTACTCAAAACAAACAAACTTAAGGCAAAGGCATGGAGCTATGAAGAAGTAAACTTAGCTCAAAACTTTAGAAGAATCTCTAATCCAACTGATATTGTTCTATGTTCTGACTACCATCATCACTGGATTACATCGCTAACTGGAAGACAAGTTCTAATGGGCTACAGAGGATGGCTTGGTTCATATGGAGTAGATTATCACCAGACCTATGAAGATATTCATAATATTTACAAAGGGTCAGAAATATCTAAAGTTTTGATTCAAAAATATAACATTAAATACATTGTAATAGGACCTCATGAAAAAAGAGATTTTGAGGTTAATCTTGATTTTTTTAAAAAGAATTATCAAGTAGTTCTTAACAATGGAAATTATGTGGTTTATAAAGTATAGATATCATAACTAACTTGTCTTGATAATCAACTTTTCTTTGTTGGGAGGGCATATAAATCGTTTATATTTTTCGCAATACGTGTATAAATTTGTTTCTGTTTGGGAGTTTTTATGTGAGCTTACATGTATTTCGTTTATTGAATAAGTTTCATCGATAATTAAAGAAATATTTTTATTTGGTATTTGAAACTCAATTGCTTCATTTATATGAAATAAATTGAAATAATCATAATTCGATTTAGATAAAAAAATTGAAAGATCTTCTTCCTCTTTTAAATTTTCATTGTTCTTAATTGTCCTAATCATATAACTTAGTAAATAGTCTTGTGTGATACTTTCTCTCTGATACCAAAACATACTCTCGGAAGCCCTTTCATTATAAAAAAAATCAAATAAGTTAAATATATTCGTAATAAAAAACAATGAATATATAATTGTATTCCCTAGTATTTTAAAAATTTTGTAGTTAATTTTAGCCTTATTAATGTAATTGGTTAATTCTATGAAACCAATCCCAGTGATCATTGATAATATTGGAAATAAAACTGCTAATCTATGATCACAATTTACACAATTTGTTATTGCACTATTAGTAAAAGGTAGTAGCATGGCAAGAAATAGAATTACTTTGTGGGGTAACTTTCCCTTAATTAACATAAATACTGCTCCAATAATAAAAAATATATTTAAGGGAAAAATCAATAAGGGGTTTTTATGAGTATAATGATAGGATACAGGCTCTTTTACATAACCTAATAAAGATTTTTGATAGTTGGAAAAAGCGGTACTAATTTTTGTTGATATTTGATAATTTTCATCATTAAAAGTTCTGTAGTACTTATCTGTTTTATTAATTAGGGAAACGCTTTTCGTATGAAAAAGTACATTCGGTGTAGTAAACAATAGTCTAGGACCAAATCCCACTATAAATAAAATAATACAAATTGTAATCTCAAGGAGTATTCTTTTAATACTTTTAATGTCAATCTGCTTTAACCTAACAATTAAGAGTAAAAATAAAATGAAAATTAAAGCAAAAATAACTGGCTTAATGGATGCATGGAAATTTAAACAAAATCCAGAGAAAAGAAATATAAGTCTCATTATCTCTGCCTTTCTTTCTTTTATGTACCAAATTATAAAAAAAATATTTATAGTTGTTAGTATGCTACTGAATACTACAACTATCTCGGTTCTACCATAATATAGGTGTAAAGGTAAACAAATTAAAACGAAAGCAGAAAAAAAAGCATATTTTCTATTAAAAAAAATTTCAACAAATTTATATAAAAACAATATGTCAACAAATGAAATCAATGCAGACGCAAATTTGAAAGTAATGGTAGAATTACCAAATATCAAATAAAATAAAGATGAAAAAGTCGGTATAATCAAGCCATGAGCCTCATATCTCCCATAGGAAAATATATTTCTTATTTCTCCAGTTACTATTCGCAGTGCATCCCAACCACCATCTCTCATCTCGTCACCAATAGAATTAAATGGATATATTCTTAAAAAAATAAATCTAGTAAATAGAGCTAATATGATTATTAGAATGAAATTACTATCAAAAATTTTATTAGCTTTTATATTATTAACAAATTTACCTTCATTCAAAACAAAATATACAACAAATAAACCTAGTGATATAAGCCATAAGAAGAACACGAGCCAACGATATTTGAATCGATAGTCAAACTTAACTATAAGCATGGAGATACACCATAAACTTCCTGCCAAAACTACAAATTTCTGTTTGTTAGAATTAATCAGTTTTAAAATTTCCATTAAAATAATTAAGCATGATAATTGTAAATGAAGTCATAAAGACAGTAATAAAATTAGATACAAATTTGTGTGAATTTCTTAAATTGTTAATTTCCAATATATTATTTGAATAAGTCATTAATAAAAGGTGAATCCAGTTTATTAAAACATATATACAGGATATGACTATTATAAAAAATATAATTCTCATTATCTTTAGATTTCTATAATAGCTTAAAATCAAAGTAAAGACTGACAGAAGATATATATTAGAAACCCCACTACACCCACTATCTATATTAGTATAAATATTACCTGTAATTATAATTGTATTAACCAATTCTGTTTTAGGATTAATTAAATGAATTATTTCAAAGATCGAAACAGAATAGAATCTTCTAAACAAGATACCAACTATAGAATTAGTATAAAAGAGAAGGGGAAGGGATAAGAATAAAAGCAGAGATATTATTAGAATTTGTTCATAGTATTTTTTTTCTACAAATAAGAATAATAGAATAGTTATGGAAATAATGAATAAAAATGCAGAAATTATAGATATTTTAAAATAATATAAATTCAATAAATCTAAAATTAAAATTGGAATTAGTATCAGAAAATATTTCGAATTCCTAATAGAAGCAATTTTAATATTACCTCTGTTAATTTTAGAAATTAAAAGAAGAATAGTAGCTAAAAATATAACAAATCCATATATATTTCTAATATCGGAAAACCAAAATCTACATAACCATATTATTGTATTGAAGAAATATAAACATATCAAAAAGAAAATTATTAGGTATTTCTTCATATGAAATTAATCACATATATCGAAAACATTTTAAAACTCTTTGCAAAATTGTTAGTGTATTTTCAATATCTATATACTATACAAAAAACTAGTTATAAAGTTTATAGTAAGTAGAGGGAAAAAGATTTGCAGGTTTCGCTCCTTCATTCAATTTTCTTTCTAGCCACTGAACCTGTTCTACAGGATCGCAGTAATCATCTAACTTATGAAATCCTTCATGAACCTGGAAAATACCTCGATATTTATAATAATATGATGTATTGTTTAAACCAGACTCAGCTTTTGCTAATGCTACAAAGTTTAAATCCATAGTCTTTGTTTGATTTATAATTGCTGCAACCTCATCAGGTGGCATATAGGGAGTTCTGCAATGAGGATCCTCATATACGATTTCTTCCTCAACTATCTTCTCAGATACATCATTATTAAAATTCTCTGTTATATAAGCTCCTCCAAACGATAAACTGGTCGAAAGTACAATCGATGATATGATTTTGAACATTTGATGTTCAATTTAGATTTTAATTGCCCTTCTTATATCAATAAGTCACTTTTCTTTGGGCAACAAATAATACTATAAATAACAAAAAATTTAAATAGTAGGAATTTTGAAACTATAAGTTGATTTGTAGGTTTCTTATGGTATAATCAACTTATATTTCAGCATTATTATTATGAAAAGAAATATTATAACTGTTTCATTCACAATCCTTTCTATTTTACTGGTTTTCTGGATTGTAACAGAAAGTACAGCAGCTAATCCGGGAAATAATTGCTGTGGAGAAGCAGATTATGGAAGTTGTACAACAGATGGCGATTGGATAGATGGCTATATTGCTTGTTCGAACGGACAATGCAGTAAATGTGCTGGAGCTTCATGGCATTCATGTAATTATGATGGAAACTGTGGACCAGGAGAAGATCATGTAGTATGTCCAAATGACTGTGATCAGTACGGAAGAAGTACTGGCTCAAGTAGTACCGATAATTATACTAATTCCGGAAGCAATCAATGTTCGTGCGCTGATTGGAATTATAATGGTTGTGGTCGAGGTTGTACATTCCCTGGAGGTAAAGACTGTTCGGGAACTGCAAAAGCTAATCCTGGACGAGTAGTAGTACAGTGGTGTTCAAGTGTAAATAACGCTACATGTAGAGTCGATCCTCCATCAGGTTGTAACTGTATTGTAGGGAACAACTCGGGCATGAATATAGGAGACTGCGGAACCTGTGGAAATAAAGCCTGGAGATGGAATCCGGAACAAACACCGCCCCCTTCACAGCCTACTCCTGTGCCTACTCAGCCAACTTTACCGCCGCCACCATTACCTGGCTGTCCATGTGTAAGAACTTATACAAATCCAAGTGAATCGCCATATTATAACCCTCAGACTAAACAAACTTTTCCTGATGTTCCTATATCACATCAGTATTTTGAATATATTCAATGCCTTGAATGTGATAACGTAGTTCATGGATACAGCAATTGGACTTTCAAACCGGAGCAACCAATTACTAGAGCTGAAATGGCTAAAATAATCGAAAACGGCTTTCGAATACCTGAAAATCTTGGATGCACACCTTTTAGAGATGTTCATTATGGTACAGTTTTTTATCATTACATTACGACTCTTAAATGCTGGGGAATCTCAAACGGATATTCTGATGGTACATATAGACCTCAATATTATATTACAAGAGCTGAAGCTGTTAAACTTATTGTTCTGGCAGCAAGACGTGCTAAAGCTGATCCCAATTTTTTAGCAAACCGAGCAAATCATCAAGTTTTTTATGATGTACCAACAAATCATGTACATTTCCAATACATTAATGCTCTTTACTCAAATAATGTAAGAGATCCTAACTATAGTCAGTACTTTAGGCCAGAAAACTATATAACAAGAGCCGAAATGTCTCTATATGTTGATATCGCAAGGAGATATATGTAATCATTCCTCCTTACTCCTCTTTTTGACACAACTAATAATTTTGTATTCTGTATAAATCTGGTATAAAATAATTCTGAGTCAAATTTTAAACAAATGTTTAAAATTGAATCGACAATACATTTTAACTAAATGACTATGCCTAACCTCCTTAAAATACTCGTAACCTCTTCAATAACTTTACTGGTAGCCTTGGTATGGCATTCTCCGTTTGTTTTTGGGAAAGTATGGTTGAGAGTTTCCCATCTTTTATCAAAGAAAGTAGCTGAAAAAAAGGAAAGTTTATATAGACTATACTTATACACTTATCTTTCTGGACTCATTACCACATATGTTTTAGCAAAATTTATTACTGTTCTTAAAATTCAAACTTTTATACCTGGTATGCTGACAGGTTACTGGATGTGGGTGGGTTTCGTTGCTGCAACTACTCTGCCTGATTATCTTTTCGAAAAACGTCCCTTAGAGTTATTCTTGATTAATGTTGGGAGAGATTTAGTCAGTATGCTTTTAATGGGTGGAATACTTGCTGTATGGCTTTAAAATTTATAGTTGTAATTCCATAAAGGCTTCAAAATATTCTTCTAGTTCTTTATTCTTAACTTTTTCTAAATCAAACTTTATTATATTTCCTACATCATGCAAAAGGCAGATCTGGATCAAAATATCTTGATCTATTTCTTCACCCAATCAATTACAATTGAATTTTTATACAAATTTAATGCTAGTTCTCTTCAATAATCACATCCTCTATTACCACATCCTCAATCGGTTTGTCTAAAGCACCAGTTTCAACCTTTCCAATTTCTTCCACTACATCCATACCTTCTACAACTTTTCCAAAAACAGCATGCTTGCTTGTAGATGGCTCCTTATCATAGTCAAGTTGCGTATTATCAACTAAGTTAATAAAAAACTGGCTTCCATTTGTATCGGGACCTGAATTAGCCATAGAGATAGTACCTTTCAAATTAGACAATTCCTTATGAAATTCATCTGGGAACTGGTAGCCTGGGCCTCCCATCCCTGTTCCTTCTGGGTCTCCACCTTGTATCATAAATTGATCAATGACTCTATGGAAAAGGATTCCATCGAAATAATCTTCTTTTGCAAGAATTATAAAATTACTAACTGTCATCGGAACCTTATCTGCAAAAAATTCTATTTTGAAATCACCCATGTTTGTTTTAATAATTGCAAAATAATTCTTACCTTCTTCAGTTATATTTTCAAATGGAAATTCCTCTTCTGGAGGAGATTCGATTTGTTGTATATCCTGAGTTACGTCTGAGTCATCTGAATCGTCTACTTTTTCTATAGTACATCCAGTTGTTAATAATGCGAACATAAAAATAACTATAAGAAATAAAAAAGTCTTAAAAAATTTCATGCTTTTAGATTAATATATAATTTAAAACCAAGAGAAAACTATGTATTTTAACAATTTTTTACTTATAAAAAAACTTGATTTTTATATAATAAATATTTATACTCTATCAGTAATGAATACTATTAAGGAACGAAACACAATTCAAAAAAAACTAATAATAGATTTCTTATCAAATACGAAATCACATCCAACTGCTTATGAGATATATGACGAAGTTAAGAAAAAAATTCCCAATGTAAGTAAAGGAACCATATATAGAAATCTAAAAAAATTAAAAAAGGAGTCTAAGGTCAAGGAAATTTATTGGGATGTCGCTCATTTTGATGGCAATACTGACCCCCATGGTCATTTCATTTGTTCAAAATGCGATCAAATTAGAGATATAGAAGATATTCAGGTAAATTTGCGAAAACTTGAACATTATGGAAAAATTGATAGCTTTGATATATACATTTATGGAATTTGTAACGATTGTATATAATAACGTTATTTAATTCTGAAATAACAATACTATTTAATTGCATTATTAACTATTTTTTTTATTTATTATTGTAAACACAATGTCATCTTTTAAAAAGGGTAAATGGACAGAAGAAATTGATGTCCGAAATTTTATTCAACAAAATTACAAACCATACAATGGAGACGAAACCTTCCTTTCAGAAGCAACCGAAAGAACTAAGGAAATTTGGGAGAAGCTTCGGGAACTAATGAAAAAAGAAGTAGAAAAGGGAATCCTGGATCTAGACGTAGAAACACCTTCCTCTATCACAAGTCATGAACCAGGTTATATAGATGAAGATAACGAAATTATTGTTGGCCTTCAAACCGATGAACCGCTAAAAAGAGCAATTAAACCAAATGGCGGAATTCGACTTGTGGAAAAAGCTGCCGAAGCATATGGATATTCAATTCCTAAGGAAGTATCGGAAATCTTTTACAAATATAGAAGAACTCATAATGACGGTGTTTTTTCTGCATATACGTCTGAACATAGAATGCTTAGAAGCAAACATATTATAACTGGACTTCCAGATAATTATGGTAGAGGAAGAATAATTGGTGATTACAGAAGAATTTCATTATATGGGACAGAAAGGCTAATTGAAGATAAAAAAGATCAATTGGAAGCACTCACGGATGAAATGAATCAAGAAACAATTCGACTACGAGAAGAAATATTTGATCAAATAAAAGCCCTGAAGGAAATGACTCAAATGGCAGAGTCTTATGGATTCGATATAACCAAACCAGCAGCAGACTCTAAAGAAGCCATACAATGGCTTTATTTTGCATATTTGGCCGCAGTCAAGGAACAAGACGGGGCTGCTATGTCTTTTGGTAGAGTAGATGCCTTTCTAGACATCTTTTTCGAAAAAGACTTAGATTCAGGAAAATATACAGAAGATCAAATCCAGGAAATGATAGATGATTTTGTAATTAAACTTAGAATTGTACGCCATCTAAGACCTCCTCAATACAATCAATTATTTGCAGGAGATCCTACTTGGGTAACTCTTGTTCTTGGAGGAACAGGTATTAATGGTCGAAACATGGTGACGAAAACGTCTTATCGACTTCTAAATACTCTAAGCAATCTTGGACCGGCACCAGAACCTAACCTTACTGTACTATGGGGTAAAACATTGCCTGAAAGTTGGAAAAATTATTGTTCTAGACAATCAGTACTTTCAAGCTCAATACAATATGAAAATGATGATTTAATGAAACAGTATTATGGAGATGATTATGGAATTGCATGCTGTGTTTCTGGGATGGCAATTGGTAAACAAATGCAATTTTTCGGAGCACGAGCTAATCTTGCCAAGGCCCTGCTTCTAGCAATAAATGGAGGTAAAGAAGAACCGATTACTCATGAGTGTGAATGTAAAGGAGAAGGCGGAGATGCCATTATTCCTGGTCTTAAATCCTATAATAAAGACGAATATTTAGATTACGAAAAAGTATGGCCACAGTTTGTAAAAGTTATGGATTGGCTTGCAGAAAGATATGTGAATATGATGAACACAATTCACTTCATGCACGACAAATACCACTATGAAGCAAGTCAAATGGCACTTCATGATAGAGATGTACATAGATTTATGGCTTTTGGTGTCGCTGGACTTTCTGTAGTTGCTGATGCCTTATCTGCAATTAAATATGCAAAAGTTAAGCCAATCCTAAATGATAAAGGTGTAGCACAGAACTATGAAATCGAGGGAGATTTCCCATGCTTCGGAAACGATGATGATAGAGTAGATCAAATTGCAAAAGATGTAACTCATGAATTCATTAAAGCATTGAGAAAATATCCAACATATCGAAATGCTGAACATACTTTATCAATCCTAACTATTACTTCTAATGTCGTTTATGGTGATGGGACAGGTGCTACTCCAGATGGAAGAAAGTCCGGGGTTGCTTTTGCACCTGGTGCAAATCCAATGCATGGAAGAGATAAGAATGGAGCTGTAGCTTCTCTAAATTCAGTTGCTAAACTCTCTTACGATGATTGCCAAGATGGAATTTCAAATACATTCTCAATTGTTCCAAGTTCTCTTGGTAAAGACATAGAAGAACAGGTACAAAATCTGACTCAAATGATGGATGGATATTTTGTTGGAAAAGGAGCCCATCATCTCAATGTTAATGTTTTAAATAAAGAAACATTACTCGATGCACAAAAGCATCCTGAAAAGTATCCACAACTTACAATAAGAGTCAGCGGATATGCTGTGAATTTCGTGAAATTAAGTAAGAAACAACAAGATGAGGTTATATCAAGAACATTCCATGAAACAATCTAAATTTTAATGGAATTTTCATTTTAAATTTAAACGACGGGAGTAACTCCCGTCGTTTTTACTTATTAATTCAAAACAAATTACTCTTCTATTATTATAAAAAGAAAAGAATTTGCCTTAAAAAACTAGCTAACTTTCTTAATAAATTAGGTTTAGAATAACAACTTTCATTTTCCCATAATTTATCCATTCCCATATAAATTAAATTACAATTTAATTTGGGCAGGTGTTAGTATAAAATTATCAAATAAAACAACAATATTTTTAAAAAAATAATTTATTTCAATTATAAATATTTCAAATACAAAATTCATTGTATTCCAATACAAATCAAAAATCTTTATTGTATAATAACGCCATGGGAAATCAAAAAGAAAGAACAACAACTGGATATGTACACTCAATTGAAACATTTGCAGCTTTAGATGGACCCGGATTAAGAACGGTTATTTTTATCCAAGGTTGCCCCTTAAAATGTAAATTCTGCCATAATATAGATTGTGCCTTAAAAGAAAAAAAGGGGGATTATATTTCAGCTAAAAATTTAGTTAAAAAAATCCTTAAAAATAAGCCTTATTGGGAATCGTGCAATGTTTCCGACCGTAAATGCAGAGGTGGTGTAACATTAAGTGGAGGTGATCCTGTTTTTCAGCCTAAATTCACATTGGATATTTTAAAAGAATTGAAGAAACATCAAATACATACTGCAGTTGATACCTCTCTTTACACTTCTCATAAAACAATTGATTCTTGGCTTCCTTTTGTAGACCTTTGGATGGTTTCTCTTAAACATATGAATTCTGCTAAACATAGAGAACTAACATCCGTTGATAATAAAAGAATACTTGAAAATATTGTTTATCTGGATTCCAAACTATCAGATATTCCTAATAAAAACAAAGATACTCAAAAATTAAGAATTCGGTTCTTAGTAATTCCGACTATTACAGATGATCCCGAACATATCAGACAGGTAGGAAAATTTGTATCAAAAATTCAAAATTTAGAAGTACTTGAAATCTTAAAATATGGTTCACATGGAAAGCACAAGTGGATAGAAATTTTTGGTAAGTACGAACTAGAAGGTGTACCCGAAGCAGAAGACAAAGATATTGAAAGAGCTTTAAAAATACTTGAGAATTATAAACTCCCGATAAAAAAATAAGTATTCCTTCCTTTACTTATCTTCCGTAATTATTCGGTTGTCTTTATCTAAGTAAGTTGTTATTATTTCTCAATTTTTATAAACTTTAGATGCAAATCCACATTATTACGTTTATTTGGCTTAATCTTTTTATTAAAAGAGTCCCCCAGGGACTCTTTTTTTTTATTCTTATTATTTATCAATAATGCATGTAGAGCAATTTTTACAAGAAAGTGAAAAAACTTTAGCTTCACCATTAAACTTTAAAAGAGACGATTTTCAACTTACACTTTTATATGGAGCTACAAGAATTGCTGTTGAAGGGAGTGAAATACTAGATCATATACATAATTCTGTATTTCGTGAATCAGACATAGATAAAGCGCATTTAGAAGAAGAATTAGGTGATTTGATGTATGCAGTTGGAATAATCTTAAGAAGTCTGGATTTTGATCTAGAAACAATAATGGATAAACAAATACAAAAAAACGAATTGATATTTGGAGATGAAGGATATAATGCTGATCTTTGGAGATCACGTGATAAAAAAAGCGAAAGCGAGATATTTAGTTAACTAATATCGATTCTTCTATAGAATTTTCAATCATCTGTACTTCTTTTGAAATTTGTTTTTTAATCAAAAACCTAATTGGAGAATAAAAAATTAATGTCGAAACCATCTTACTCAAAAAATGACTATTAGGATCATTAAAAACAACTAATTTAAGCGATACCTTCTCTTTGTTTTGCTGTAAAACAAATTTACCCATTATATTTAGATAAGAAAATGGTTTAATAAGTTTGAAAGTGAAAGATTTATTGGCTTTGGTTTTCGTTGTTATAAATCGTAATCGTAGAAATATAAGTAAAAATTTTTCCCTTGTTTCAAAAATCGCACCTTCTTCAATAATTTTCCCTTTAACAGGAATTATCCCTTTATGAGAGTCCATTTTATAGATGTCTGGATTTGTACTGACCTTGTAAAAATAGTCAATAATAGTTTCGATATTTGAATCAACAAAGGTTTCAGAAAAAATTTTCATCTATAAATTTTGACAAGAGCAAGAGTAGAAAACAAAATAATCAATACAGTGACTATTTGAAAAAAATCACGTCTTAGTAAATTATATAATTTCTTGAATCTTATCTCTCCTTCATTCTGGTCTATCCTAAAAAACCAAATAAACATTAAGTAAAACGAAAAAATTATCCAACACTCAAAAGCCCAAAGCCTTCTACTCAACATGTCATTACTTCTAGGAGTCATTAAAAAATAATAGAAAGCATAAACAAAACTTGATAAATAAGTAAAATGGATAAATTTTTTAAAGAAATTTTTATTAAACATAATGTTTATTTATAACAAAATTTAGTTTTCATCCCATCTACTACAAAACAAGCATTTGATATACACTCCAGATTATTCTTTTCACAAAAATCAAGTGCCTCATCAGACTCGGAACCTGGCTGCATCCAAATCATTTCAATACCTAGCTGTTTACATTCTCTTATAACATTAAAAGATATTTCAGGAGGGACAACTGTAATAACCAAATCAACTATAAAAGGGATCTCCTTTAAGTTCGAGTAACAGGTACTTTCTTCTATTTGTTTATATTTTGGATTAACTGGGACTACCTTATAATCAGCCTCTAACAGTTTATCAAAAATTTTTCTTCCCCACTTATCTTTATCGTTAGATACACCAACGATAGCTATTTTATTATCCTTGTTCAAAAACTGATTGTACATTGTACCAATTATGTAAATAAAATCGGGATTATATTGTAAAATAGAAGGTGCAATAGATATGTTATATTTTATAACTTATTTCTAAGAATTTCAAATAAGACGAACAATGTACAAAGTTGTAAAACTAGATCACAAAGGTCGTGGTATATATTTTGACTCTAATTCCAAAAAGAAATTTTTATTCTGGAATGCCTTGCCTGGGGAGCAGGTGAGCTATACTTATAGCAAAAATAAAAAAGGAAACAAAATTTGCATTGCTAATAAAATTAAAAACAGATCTAAAGATCGAATAAAACCATTAGAACCAGATCACTATATATCCTGTAGTCCATGGCAGATTATGAATTTTGATTTTGAAAGTAAAATTAAGAAAAAAATTGCAAAAGAAAAATTAAAATTTATAAAAAACTCAAGAGAAAAAAATTTAATATCAAATTTACAGATCTACTCAAACGGACTTTCGCAATTTGCGTATAGAAATAAGATTGAATTCAGTTTTTATATAGATGACCAAGATAAACTTCATCTTGCTTTTTTTAGAAGAGGCACACATAAAAGTAAAATTCCTATTAAAGGTTGTCAACTTGCAGAAGGGGTTATAAATCAATCAGCTGGTATTATTGTAGATTGGTTAAATTCAGAGATTAAGACTCATCTGAATACAAAGCAAAAACAAATCGGGAGATATTTTAAGACCCTTATTCTAAGAAGTAATAATCAAAACGAATGTATTGCAGCTTTATACCTTAGAAAAAAAATTTCATTCAAATCTTTTCCTAAATTAAACTCATCTTTTCTAGGATTCCATATTTATTATTCCGATCCAAAAAGTCCTGCATCTGTGCCTACAAAAATTTTATATTCTAATGGCCAAAATTATCTTGAAGCATCGATTAATAAAACAAAATTGCAATTTGGTATCAATAGTTTCTTTCAAATAAATATCCCAGTATTTGAGCAGGCTCTAAAAGATATTTCACAATTCCTTCACAAAGACGACCATATTATCGATTTATATTCAGGAGTAGGTGCGATCTCTTTGCCGAACAACAAATCATACAAAGAGTGCATCCTAGTTGAAATTAATAAGGAAGCTATAAAGTATGCAAATTTAAATATAGAAAATAATAACATTTCTAACTGTAGAACTATCCTAGCACCTTGTCGGGAAGTTGTAGAATTATTTCACAAAAAACATACAGTCATATTAGATCCACCTCGAGAAGGTTTGCATAAGAAAGTTGTAAAAAGCATACTGAATATCAAACCAAAAAAAATAATTTATCTATCTTGTAATATTAATTCACAAATAAGTGATTTAAAGAAGCTAGAGACAGCTTATGGTATTACATTCATTAAGTTATATAATTTTTTTCCCCGCACACCCCATATAGAATCTCTCATCATTCTAGAAAAAGGAATAGTCTAGTGTATGGGATCCTTACCTTCCTCCAAAATCATAGAACGATAAGATTTAAGCATACTGTCAATATAGTCAATCAATTTTGATTGTTTCTTTTTTACATTTGAATTATAGACCGATGCATATTCAGCAGCCTCAAGAGCTAAAGTAAATCTATCCATTCCATTCTGAATCAAAATATCAAATGGTGTTGTCATGAGGCCCTTTTCGTTATAACCGTGAATAAGAAAACGTGCAGCAGAATGATGATTAAATATTAATGATTTAATATCTTCTTCATATCCGTGATAGTTGAATATAATTGGTTTATCATTTGTAAATACTTCATCAAAACGCATTTGATTAATCCGACTTTTAAAATTATTATCACCTATACCAAAACAAGATATTTGAGCAATATTCACAATTCTTATATTAATTTCGGGTATAATTTTCTTAAGAATCAGTCTTGCAGCAATCACCTCATTCATGGCAACATCACCGCAACCAACCATAACTACATCTACGTTATCATCACTTACAAAATCCCAAATTAGTATATCTTCGCGTAGCTGTTTTCTCGAACTTTTCAAATCAAGCCATTGAGGTTGACTACGATTACTGGTAACAATTAAGTTGATTTTATTCTTTGAACTAATACACTCTTCAAAGGCTGTTAAGGTTGTATTGACATCTACAGGAAAGTAAACATCGATAAAATTTGCATAATTATTCAAGACGGCTGAAACGAAGCCTGTATTTCTATCTGTATCGCCTACAGACTCTTTGTCAATAAGGACAAAATTTAAAGATGGATATTTATCTCTCCAATTAAGGTTTCGAATACTATTTAAAAATTCAGTATATTTGTCAACCATACTTATCAAATCTTGTGCATATGATTCTTCAGTAATATAAATACCATTCCTACCCGTTTGTATATAACCAAGGAACCAACCAAGAAGTGTTCTTGGATTTAAAATTTCAACTATTTTACTTTTGTTATTAGCAAAACTAGAAACATAACTATCCAATTTTTCAAAACCTAGATTTGTTAAATTGTCAAATGCAAAAACTTTAAAATTCCGGTTGTTTTGATTTTTATCTATTACCTCCATAATATATTCACTAAGCTTATCGGGACTTTTATACTTCTTTTTATTAACTTCAATTTTAAGATCTTCCAATGAAGGTAAGGTTAGATCCTTGCTTTTTTGACCATATAGTCTTTCATTTACCCCCAATCTCATATTCTCTTTAGGTATAAACTCTTCGATATCATTAGATAGTCTATAATCATTTTTAACTACTAAATTTTGAAACTCAAATCCTTTTAACCATTCACTTACTTCAGATATTAATTCCTTATTGTTATTTTTCGAGATTTGAGAAAAGTTACTTTCTTTTCCTAAATTAGGTCCAAACCAATTATGAGGAATCTTCAAGATTATCATCGGTGGGTTAAATTCATCTGAATTTTGTTTTGAGCCCATAATTTTTTCCTGAATTTTTTTGTAAGATGCTTCTACTGCTGCAAGCATAGGTTCGAATAATTGATTCCCTTCCACCAATATCGGTTCATATCCAAGACCTTCAAACTGCTTAATCAGTTGATCGTTCGTATACTTATTGTATACAGAAGAAATTTCTTGTTCTTGATTATTTATATAGATTATTGGCAAAACATTTCCATTATTCTTAGGATGAATCAACTTATTGCTTTTCCAAGCAGCTGAAATATTTCCAGTTTCAGCCTCTTTGTCACCAATAATGCAAGGAATAACAATATCTGGATTATCTAAAGCTGCGCCCCATGCAAGAGATAATGAATCTCCTAACTCACTTCCTCCTGTGATTGTACCTGGGATTGAGGCATTAAAATAGAGAGGATTGCCACCAGGCCAATTAAAATCATGCATTAGATTTTTATATGCTAATAGTCTCGTTTCTTTTTCCTTTGCATTGAAATTATATCTATTGTAAATCTCGCCTAATGTTCCTTCAACAAAAAGATTGGAAAGTATTGAAGGAGTAGAGTGTGTAGGCCCGACTACTAGAAGAGTTTCGAGTTCGTACTGTGAAATTACATAATTGAGTATTCCCCAAATAAAATTTACTGTTGAAATTGTGTTCCAGGAAACTTTAATATTATCCTTGAAATGTTCAGGCTTTAGTTCATCTTCAAGGAAAAAATTGCTTTTTAGAAGCAATTGACTGGCGCTTAGATAATTAGTAAGTTTAAGATATTTGGTTAACCACTCAGTATAATTTTTCGTGTTGTTGTCCATGGGCAGATTGTTTAATATTTATTTCAAAGATATTTATATAAGTGTATCAATTATAAAAAATATTGTCGATATCTAAAAGCTTTGGTCTCTAAGTCTGATAATATTTTATAATGAGCTTCGGACGAATTTCACTTGAAAATTCCAACGCAAATTTATATTATTACACTGTTTCATCCATATATTTCATAAAATCAAGGTTCAAAGCTAAATATCTAACTGAAAGCTATCTTTAACTAAACATGGTCAATCTAAACAATTTCTTATCTTAATTTTATACCAAACTTAAAACTATTAAACTTTATATACTTTCTAATTAACAAATCATGATTAAAGTAAAAAATCTTACTAAAAAATTCAAACAAACGGTCGCAGTTGATGATATATCATTTGAAATAAAACAAGGAGAAATTGTTGGTGTCTTGGGCCCAAATGGTGCAGGTAAAACTACAACACTAAGAATTCTTGCAGGATATTTATACCCTGATAAAGGACAAATAACTATGCAGGATCAAAACTTCTTAAAAAATGACAATGAATTGAAACTCGATATTGGATACATGCCAGAAAATAATCCTATATATAAAAATATGTTAGTTAAAGATTTGCTACTTCTTACCTTAAATTTAAATAATATACCCAAAGATAAACATAAAGAAAGGATTGATTATGTTTTAAATGCAGTTGATATAAAAGATAAATATTATCGTCCCATTTCTGAACTTTCTAAAGGTTATAAACAAAGAGTGGGGCTTGCTCAGGCATTAATAAATGACCCTAACATCCTAATTCTAGATGAACCTACTGAAGGACTCGATCCTAATCAAAGAGCAGAAATAAGATCGCTTATAAAAGATGTTGGCAAAAAAAGAACTGCCATTATCAGCACACATGTTATGCAGGAAGTAGAAGCTATGTGTAATAGAATAATCATCATTCACAAAGGAAAAATTATTGCTGATGGAAAAAAAGAAGAAATTCTTAAAATGAAGGAAGAAGGTGACCGAATTAAGCTTGATATCGAAGGCAAAGGGATTAAGAAAGCTATTCAAAAAATTGATCATATAAATGTTTTACAGAGTAAAACTAAAAAAGGACGAACAAAAATGGAAATTGAATTACTCAAAGAGGCTGAAGATAAGGTATATGAGGATATCTCAAAACTAATAGCAAAAAACAAATGGGTTTTATACAGACTCGAACCGATGCAAAATACTTTAGAAGAAATATTTTATAAACTCACAAAATAAATTTTAAATTACTAGAAAAATAATCATGCCTAAAATAAATATTAAGAAACCAAATCTTAAGATTCACAAAGTTTTTTTCTCAAATCTGAATTCTTTAATTTTTAAAGAACTGAAATCCTATTTTAATAGCCCGATAGTTTACATTGTTGCATTTGTTGGAATCATTTTTCATTTCTTTTTCTTTTTATTTTTAGGTGCTTTTTTCCAAAATGGCGTATCTGATTTAACTACTTATTTTGAATCACTGCCATGGATATTTTTATTAATGGTTCCTGCTTTTACAATGGGATCCATTTCTAAAGAAATCAATCAAGGTACAGATGAATATATACTTACTAAACCCGTTAAAAC
Organism: Candidatus Dojkabacteria bacterium; assembly: GCA_014729085.1. Lineage (GTDB taxonomy): Bacteria > Patescibacteriota > Dojkabacteria > B142 > WJKM01 > WJKM01. Next base: position 58,067 of record WJKM01000004.1, read on the forward strand.
CATTGAGTTTGTGTTAGCAAAAGTTGTTGCAGCATTTTCTTTTATTTTAATTACATTACTTTTTGAACTACCAGCTGTTATTACTATTATCACAGCCGGTGATTTTGACATTGGCAAGCTCTTTACTCAATATCTGGCTGTTATTTTTGTTGCTTTTTGTCTTACAACAGTAGGAGTGTTTTACTCAAGTGTAGTAAAGAATCAAATCGGTTCATTATTACTAACCTTACTCTCAAACTTTATTATTCTATTTATTGGAAGTAGGGTAGTTACATTTGTTTTACCTCTTTTTCTTGCCCCATACATTGAAAGAATCAGCTTAATTACCCACTTTGAATCCATGCTTAAAGGAGTAATAGATTTACAGGATTTAATTTATTTTACGGGTTTTGCACTATTTTTCATAACATTGATTTATTACAAAATAAGTACAATAAGACTTCCAAAAAAAAGTATAAAGTTAACAAAATTAAGATTTACAACACTACTATTATTAGTAATCATATTTTTTATTACTGGTTTTGGACAAAAGATACCTGGAAGTATAGATCTGACTAGAAATAAAATCAATACTTTGTCGGAAGTAAGCAAAGATATTAGCAAAAATTTAGATGAAAAAACTACTATTCAACTTTACTATTCCGAGTCATTACCAGCTGGGCTTCAAACCATAAAAAGAGATACAATATCTCTATTAAATGATTTTAAAAAAGCTGGTAACGATAAAATACGGATTGTACATAAAATTGGAGATACTACAAAGGCTATGGATAAGGGCATCCGTGTGGAAAAACAAGGATCAGGGAATTTATCAACTTTACAAATCTCTGATGTCTATCTTGGGCTTGTTATTAAATATAAAGATCAGGAAGAAACAATTGCCTCCATATCCAATACAAATAATCTTGAATATGAAATTACCAGTACACTTACAAAATTATCTAACAAAGATAAAAAAGTCATAGGTATTTTAGATACCAAGGTACGAAATACCTCAACTACTGGCTTAACTGCCTTTAAATCTACTCTTGAACGTGAATATACCGTTGAGTCAATTATTTTCGATGAAGAACAACGTACTATAGATAGTGAAAAATTTGATGCAATCATTATTTCTGCACCCAACCAAGAAATGTCTGAAGAAATGCAGGGAGAAATTAGAAGATACTTTGATGAGGGTGGGGCACTCTTCTTTATGGTAGATCCAATTAACGTACAAACCCAAATGATGTTTTCAGCAAGCAGTGTTGAATCGCCATTAAACAATTTTTTTGAAGATCTTGGAATTACAGTAGAAAAAACACTTCTCTTTGATCTTAAAAGTTATGCCAGCTTGCAGCATCCAAACTACGTTTTTGGAATCCCATATCCATTTTTTACAATTACCGCAAATACAGGAGAAAACAATTCATTTAATAATATTTCAAGTGTAATGCTAGGTTGGGCAAGTTGGATCAGGATTGATGAAGAAAAAGTCCATAATATAGAAATTACACCTATACTGCAAACTTCAAATTTTGCTGGTTTCCAAAAAGAAGGTGAATTCAACATCGAAATGGAACAGACCTGGGACAACATTAAAGAAAACGAATTAGACCAATATACTGTTGCTGTATCATTTGTTGAACAAGATGACTCTCCTGGACGAGCTGTCTTGGTATCAGATTCCGATTTTCTTACAAATCAATATGGACATCTTGAAAGCTACCAGAATAGTGCATTTGGACTTACTTCAATTGAATGGTTGGTTCAAAACGAAGCTCTGTCTTCCATTAAAGGCAAAAGCAGACAGATAGCTCCTCTTATGGTTAAAAGTCCTGCTCATGCTCTGTTTTTAAATATCATGATGTTTTCTCCGTTTGCTCTAATCCTTCTAATAGCAGCTGGAAAATTCATACTAAGAAAAAGAGAGATGAAGAAAGTGTATAAATAAATCTGAAAATAAATAACCTAGAATGAATTATATTAATAAAGTGAACCGTGTGCTGAATTATTAACTACAGGCATATGTCCACCTTTTCTTGGATCCCTATGCAAAGATCCAGAACTTGATTTTCTTCGGGTATCATAGGGTCCAAGTCCATCATTTGGTCCCCATCGGTCATCAGTTACATCTCGCCAGTCGCCATGATATGGATCTTCTGACGTTACAAATACTAGATTTTGTTCTATTTCCATATTTGAATAATTAAATATAGGTTACTGTATTTAATTATATCATTAAAAGATATATTTTCAATATATATTATTAATATTCATAGGTTTATTGTTACGGAAATTGGAAATTTTCTAAAAATTTACATTTTACATACAAGTTGCCGAAATCCTGTTTTACGGGATGAAGGCAAATAATTCCGAGCGTAGCGAGGATTATGTGCTTAGTAATTAAAGAAGCTTATATGACCGAAAATCCAACTAATACAGATAATTACTATTGTATGTAAAATGGAATTCCACTTATTATTAGACCGTAAATTTTCCATGTTCATAAATTACTTTACTTCCTCCATCAAGTAGATATGCTGTTACTTTTCTTTCCTCGGTGGTAATTATATCTGTGTGCTCGGGAGAGTAATTAAAGCCCATTTTTTCCCACTCATCTTTTTTGACCTTGCGAGCATCGCCTTCAAACGCATCTTTATATGCCATACCAACTGCAATATGCATGTTACCGTTTTCTCCGCCTACATTTTCATCATACAAAGTATTTGCCATAAATTTAGTTATACGAGAAAATCTAGAATCTGTTAGTGAAAATTCACCAACTTTATTGGCATTTTCCCTTTTGATCATTTTCTCTAGTATTTCTTGGCCTTCACCAGCTTCAGCTTTTGAAACAAGTCCTTCTTTAAATTCAATTCTTATATCTCTTAAAATGTTGCCATAGCGATACAAAGGCTGATTAAAGTAAATATAGCCTTCAGTGCCCCTCCAATCTGGCGATGTAAATATTTCGTAACTTGGAATGTTTCTACCATTTCCGCCTAACCATTGTCTTCTTGGGCCAATTTTTACCTTTAAATCAATGTTTTCACCTTTAGCATGTACATAATCAATATCCAAAGAATTTAATTCTTTCTTGATTCGTTCTTGTTCGTTCATTATTTTCTTCCATTCCTCCTTTGGGTTTTCCTTATCAAGATAACAGGCGTGGATAATTTCCTGCCAATATTCTTCTAAACTCATATTTGCTTCTTTTGCCATACCTTCAGTTCCATAAAGACCCATTGTCCATGTAAATTTACCACGTCTTTCTTTTTCATCGAGCCACTCACGAACCTTTTTACGTGCATCGGCTGATTTCATAATCTTTTCCGGATTAATATCTTTCAATTCCTGAGGATCAACTTCTGACAACACTCCGATTTGATGATCAATTAAATCGCATCTTGCCTTTTGATATTCTTCTGGAAAAAAAACAATTTGGCCGTCGCTTGCATGAACGAAAAAATCCTTATTAATTCCTGTTGGTATCATTCTCATAATTGGGTGAGCACCTGCTTTTAATAAAGTTTTATGCAATTCAATTAACAAAGGTTTTGCAACATCATCTACAATACACATAACAATCTCATCTTTCTTAACTCCTTTTCCTGAGTTTAAAGCAAAGTTCACAAGTAAATCTGCGTATTTTTCTAATGTTTTTTTTGACGGTTTATACATTTTTGCAATTTAATTACTAAAATAGTTTTCTATTATAAAGGGTACTAATGACTTTCTACAATCTCTAATTTTTCATTGAATTTATTATAAGTATAGACCAGTTCATGTTTCTTTAAACTTTGCATAATCTTAATATGATTTTTCAAATCCGGATATATATTTTTACTATTCAGAGCCTCGTTATACCCAAGCCAAACGGGTTTCCCAAAAGCCTTTTCCTGTTTAATTAGTCTGCCAGAAAAATTAGTTGAGGAAAAAATAAAAACTATATAAACTTTTGATTGATATTCATGGTTGTGAGTAGCTATTATCTTCAATTTGGGATCCCTGATTTTCAAACCTGTTTCTTCTTTGGTTTCTCTAATTGCTGTTTTGGATGGAGTTTCATTAACCTCTTGTTTACCGCCTGGGAGCATCAGCCAACCAGGAAAATCCTTTAAATTTTTGTCTCTTTGAACAAACAAAATTTGATCATCTTTTGTTATTAATGTATTTGTAGTACTAATAAAATCAATCTTCTTCATTTATAATAAACCATTTGAGGATACTAAAAAGATGATGGTAGCCACACCAACTAAAGCTGTTCCTCCAAAAATAACTAAAATCTTATTTCCGAACTTCTTTTCTCCATTTATTTTAGCAAGAGTGCCTTTTAATGCAGTATTCATTGTTACTGCTAATATAATCCCCTGAACTGCTACATTACGGAATATAGTTGAATCATTAAACATACTACTTATAGACAATGTAATTGCATCAACATCTACCAATCCTGAAAGTGCGCTGGTAAGATACACACCCGAATTTCCCAAATACATTTCAGCTATTTGAATGGCAATTTTGACAAGTGCAAACATAGCAGCCATTTTTAATGCAGGTTTAAAATGAAAAGGACTTCCAAGATTTATTTCAAAGTCTTTTTTATTTTCCTCTTTCATAACAAAGCCTGATTTAGAAAATAAAACTCCAAGAACTACCATTGTAATAAATATTGGGAGCATGAATAGAAATATATCTCCAAGTAACTTGGGAGCTAAAAAACTAATAACGATTATTACACGTAAAAACATAGTAAGTGATGCAATTGTGGTTGCAGCTACAAGCGATGAAGTCAGGCTTTTATATTTTTTACTTTGATTCGTCATACTAAACGCAACAGCTGTACTAGAAACAAGCCCACCTAAAAATCCATTTAGAACAACTCCAATATTCGATCCTATTGTTTTTATTAAAAAATATCCAACAAATTCTAAACCGCTAATTAATACAACTAAAAGCCAAATTGAGGAAGGATTTACTAAACCCCACGGGTCAATTGGTGTCTTAGGCAGAATCGGATAAATGATTAACGCTATAGTTGCAAATTTTAGAGTATCAGCCCATTCATCAGCACTTGTATTTCGAATAAAACTATGTACAACCCTTTCTGACTCTATTAGAATAACAACTACTACAACGAGTACAATTGCGACAATTGTATACTCTGTTAAAGCAAGAAAACCGAATGTAAATGTCAAAAGAGAAGATACTTCTGTAATAATTCCGTAGAGTCCTTGTTTAGCAAACGCCCAGTATGTTGCTATAACTAATGCAGCAAATGCACCAAACATTACAATAAAAATTAAGTTAGAATTCAATTTTTCTAATAAAAAAGCACAAACTGCGCCCAATAACGAAATCAATATAAAAGTTCTAAAACCACTTCCAAGATTTGTGTGCTTTTGCTTTTCTCTTTCACGCTCAACTCCAATTAAAGCGCCAATTCCTATTGCAATTAAAAATTTCTCGAGCAGTATTGGTTCCATTGTAAGTAATCTAACTTAATTTAAATTCATTTAATTTGCTCTCCTATCTTTTTCCCCCAATCTTTTATCTCTTCTAATTTTTCATCTGTAAAATCAGAATTTATAGGCAGATTCTTATAAATGATATGTCCACCTTGCTTTTTAATGGTATCTTCAATCGTATGTATTGCAGCACAATATGAATCTTCATAGGCTTCATCTCCACATCCAAAAACAGCAACTTTTTTAGTTGCCAAATCATAATCAGAAAGCTCTTCATGAAAAGGTTCGAAATCATATTGCAAGGCTCCCAAATCCCAAGTTGAACAACCAAAAATAATATATTCATATTCATCTAAATCTTTAATTTGGGCATCAAGAACATTCTTTACTGTTATATTGCTAATGCCAGCTTCTTCAAGACCCTCCTTGACATATTGAGAACACATTTGGGTGTTGCCTGTTGTTGAACCGTAAATAATAAGTACTTTCTTTTCCATATTTTCTTCTCTAAAAAATAGATTTACTTTAATAAAGGATATTCCTTGAAACCAACAAGTTGGCACTCGGGTTCTAGTATAAATCCGTATTTTTCTTGAACCAAAGATTGCATCTCTTTTGCAACTCTAATAATATCTTGTGTACTTGCATTTGATTCATTAACAATCATATTAGCATGTTTAGATGAAACTCTAGCACCACCATGACTTAAAGATCCCTTAACTCCTATCTTATCTAAATAGTAAGCAGCAAATTTCATCTTCCGTTCATTAATTACAGGTAACTTTTCCCAACAGTCATCATCTTCTCTGAAATTTCGAAAAAAACTTCCACAAGTTCCGGCTGTAGGATATCTAATATTTCGGTGTCTGATTATTTCGTCTCTACGCCCTTTAGCATACGAAACTTCATCATCATCTACTTTTTTCAATTTGAATGTTGCATCTAATAAGAAATGTTCTTTATTCTCTAATTTAGAGGTATCATATCCAAAATTAAACCAATCCTTATCAACTTTTTTTGTGAGCAGTGATTTTCGATCGATTATAGTTGCAGATACAATAAAGTCTGACAACAGGGAATCAAAATAATGAATATTTATATAAACAGATCCGCCAACAGTGCCTGGGATTCCGCTGAATTCTTCAAGCCCGACAAAATTTGAGTCTAAACAGTAATTAATTAATTCTAGAATTTGAACGCCAGCTCCAGATTTAATAAACCCCTGTTCCTCAGAAACAATTTCCTTCTGCTTTAAATTAGGTTTAATAACTAATCCTTGAAAGCCATTGTCACTTATTAAAACATTGGCTCCACTTCCTAAAATAAAAACTTTTAGATCTTTTTCTTTAGCAAAATTCAAAGCTTCCTTAAAATCCGTATTTGATTCTGGTTTACAGAAATATCTTGCTTTTCCGCCAGTTTTAAACCAATTTTTATTTTTCAATTCAACATTTTGTGCAGTATCCATACTTAAAGACATTAAACATTAGGTGAAGGAAGCGCTGAGCTACCATAAAATAGGACAATTAAACTATAAGAAAGAAAAATTAATATCAGGCTAAAGATTACAACCGAAATAACATTTGTTAATAAAAATATAATCACCATATAGTCAAACCTTAATTTCCATTTTGTATAACAATATAAATATAAGAAAAGATCTAAAAATAACGATATTCCTACCATTGCAAACCAAAAAATTCCGTTTGGAATTATTGGTGCTAGATAGTAGTTTAATATTATAAAGATGAAAGATATTAATAGACTAACAACAAAAATTATGAAATATTGTTTGAATCTATGGGACTTAAAAATTTTCATGTTTTAAATTGATTATATTAATAGGAAAAAGTATAAATTACTTATGTATTTTATCTTGTAATCTAAACTTATTAGCTAACTTTTCTCCCTCTTCATTAGTTAGTCTTCTATCCTTATCGTGTTGCATATCTCCAATTTTTGAAATGGCATCTGTCCAGTCATTATAACCTCCGTTATGTGGAATTAAGTGCACATGACAATGGGGGACCATCCTCCCTAATGTTAATGTATCCACATATTCAAATCCCAAATTTAAAAAATGTTTTCCGATCTTTTGGATTACAGTCGAATATTCTTTAATATTTACTACTTCCCATATATTAATATGATGTTTCTTAGGAATTACAATTGTATGTCCCTTCGTGAACTGCGATTGATCTAAAATGGCCAAAAAATTTTTATCTTCATATATGTTATAACTTGGCAAGTCTTTGTCGACAATTCTACAAAAAACACAATCACTCATATTTTTATGCTAACAATATGAAAATAATATCACTTATTCTTATTATATTAAATCTTGGAAATTAAGAAAATTAATAATTAAATTGAAAATATTTGATTTTTTATGTTAATCTTACTTGTATTCCAACTACGAAGAAGCTATTTATAATTATTAATTAAAATCAATGACAAAGAAAAAAGAAACTTCATCAAAGCAAACTTCCCATAAAAATCCAAGCGAAGATATATATACCATTGATGTCCAACCATTTTTATTACCAATTGCTATTTTAATTTCTTCACTAATCTTATCCTTCGCAATGATTATTTCTGCTGGAAGAATAGGAAGAATTTCCGAAAATACCAATTCAGGAGACAAAGAAATTATTAATGAACCACAAAATAATGGGGAAGATACAACTGTAGGTAATACCAGCATAGATGATGATGCAGTAAAGGGAAACAAAGATAAAGCAAAAGTCGCAATCGTAGAATTTAGTGATTATTCTTGTCCATTCTGCTCAAAATTTTATCAGAATACACTTCCTAAAATTCAAGATAATTTTATAAAGAATGATAAGGCAGTATTTGTATACAGAGATTTACCTCTATCTTTTCATGAATATGCACAAATACAAGCTGAAGCTGCTGAATGTGCCGGCGAAGAAGGAGAAGACATGTATTATGCAATGCATGACCGAATTTTTGAGGAATTGATAAATAAACAAACCGAAATGCAAAAACTCACTCAAGAAGAGTACGAAAACCTATCAGATGAACAAATGCTTGAGTATCAAGTACATGGAGATATTCTTAAAGAATTAGCAAAGGAACTTAAATTAGATACCTCAAAATTCAACAAATGTTTAGATGAGGGTTTAATGAAATCTGAAGTTGAAGCAGATGCAAAAGATGCAAACGCTACAGGAATAAACGGAACTCCAGGATTTGTAGTCGGGATCCTTAATGAAGATGGTTCAGTTGAAGGTGAGGTAATATCGGGAGCTCAACCCTACGAATCATTTGAAAAAGCAATAAACAACTATTTATAGATCAAATCTATTAGTATAGTGCAAAAGCGTGAATTTATTTCACGCTTTTTTGTTATACTTTATAATAAATCCAAAATATTAAAGTTTTTTTATGTTCTATCGAAACCAAAAAATTATTCAACCAGATTTCGCCGTTCGTAAATTTTCGAAAAAAAATAATCTGGTTTTTACATCTGGCGTATACGACATTTTACATATTGGCCATATAAAATTTCTAAGGGCTGCAAAAAACATTGTAAAAAATGATGGACATTTACTTGTGGCTATACACGAAGATGAATTTGTAAAACAAGTAAAAGGTCCAGATAGACCCTACACAAAAACAAATGAGAGACTTGAAATATTAAGCGAATTAATCTGTGTAGACTATGCAGTATCCTGGTCTGGATGGGAAAGTATAGTAAGTTTTACTAAACGCTTAAAACCCAAATATTTTGCAATCACAGATAAAAATTGGGACCACTCTCGAAAAGGAAATTGGAAAGCTCAAACCTGGGATGAAGTCGCTGAAGAAATAAATACGGAGATTGTTCAAATTCCTCTTTATAAAAATTATTCTTCATCAAAAATTATCAATAAAGAAAATGGCTTTATATAAAACCGAGGGTCTAATCTATAAAATAAAAAATATGCATGACTCTAATAAACTTGTTTGGATACTAAGTAAAGACAAGGGAAAAATTAATTCTATAGCAAAAGGTGTAAAAAAAATCTCAAGTAAAAGAGCAGGTCATATTGATATTTTTAACCATAACAAATTTACATTTTACAAAGGTCGAAATCTTGATATTTTAACAGAAACTTCTTCAATCAAATCATACGAAAATATCAAAAAAAAATTCGTTTTCGAAACCTTCTATCTTGCTGAACTAATTGATTCGATAATTGTTGAACCTTCGGAGTCAAATAAAATTCTGAATTACCTGCTCGTTATATATGATAACGCCACTGAATCAAATTTTATTAAGCTATTAGCATTTTTTGAAATAAAACTATTGCAGACTCTCGGATTTGAACCTAACTTACATACTTTTCTTGATACCAATTCCGCTCTTAAAATTGAAGATGAGATATATTTTTCAAACACAACGCCGGGATTTTTATCATTTGGCGAAAAAGAATTCTTGGTTAATCCTAATACAATCAAATGCCAGAGATTCTTTCTAAATAACTTTATCTACGAAACTCTTAAATTGGATATTGAGAAAAAAACATTAAAGCAAATATCAAGAATTAATAAAATCTGGCTTCAAACAGTAATTGATAAAAAATTAAAATCGTTACAATTTGTTAAAACCTAAAAATTAAATTTCCGTAAGCTTCACCTCCCCTTTACTAACTGACTTATTTTTATAATCGTTTATTCTAAGATAAGTAAGTGTCCAGTACAATTCATGAAAAGTTACGAAAGGCCCCTGTATTGCAGCCGAGAATAATGTAAATATAACTAATAATAAAAATGCATAGATTAATGCAGCAATAATATTAAACATTATCAAACTTACAAATCCTAAAATAAAGACCATAAAGAATAGGAGGAATAACGCTAGAAAGGGTAATGCCAAAACTAAAAATGTTAGTATAGTAATTACCAATTTTAGTAAAAAAGTAATTAAAATTTCAGTAAAATTTTTAATAAAGTATCTCATGCCCTGATTTATTGAAGCAATGACCGATTGATCTTCTATGATCAACTTTCGTAAAGCAAAGGGTTTAATACAACCTATAAAAATTGAGTACAAACCAAGAACCGCACATAATAAAATAACTATCAAACTTAGGATAATAGGGAAGCTACTTTCATCAAAAGATATATCACGGTTTGTATAAAAAATACTTATCATGCTTCCAAATATTATTAAAACTACAATAATAATCGGAAGAGCAAGTAGAACATTTTGCCCAAAAACCTTTAACCAGTATTTATTTCCTAGATTCCAACTCTTCTTGAAATTAAGCTTTGAACCGTTAGTTATTTTTTCTGTAGCTTTGACCAATCCACTTTTTGCTTTGTTTTTTATATATATTGAGATTAGTATCCATATAATTAACAAACTAATGCAGATTGCTCCTATAACTATCCACAGTTCCTCTGGAATGGACTTAATACTTTGAACAATTGGGTCTAATTGTTGAGTCGCCTGGTCGAATCCATGTTCGACTTTACCTGGAAAATCAGATGATGAATCAAAGTCATTTCGAAAATTTGAACCACCACTGAAAAATGCAACAATCATCCCTAACAACCAAAGATATTTATGCTCCCACCAGAGCTTTACTGAATCTTTTAGGTTTTGTATATAATCCATTGAATTATTTTAAAATGTAAGAATATTCCTAAAATTATAGAATTAAATCTCTTGACTGGAGTAAATAAATATCGCGATCTTTATTGATTGTCCATTCAACATCCTGAAGAGAATCAAAATTATCTTCTAACTTTGTATACATTGCAAACAATGCTCTTATTTCAACTTCAGATAAATTTATTTTTTCCTTTTTTCCTTCATCTAAAATTATTTTTTGAAGGAATTTATCTATTATAATCTTTCGGACTTCACCAGTTCCATCAACGACCTCAGATGCATAACCTTTCGTAGCCTCGATAACTACCTGATCTCTTGTCTTCGTCTCAATGTTACCTCCAAAAATTACTCCTGAATATTTAGGCTTAATCATTTCTTGAATTACAACTGCCATCCTTATTGTTTTTATATCTAAACTTTTTGAGATTTGTTTTACATGGCTCGTTTTAGCAGATTTCCATACCTCAATAATTTTTTCTTTAAGCTTATCTTTTTTCACATTTAGATAACTATCAAACTGTCCTGCAAAGGCGTTATTTTCATTATCCTCTACGTTAGCACTTGATCTAACTGCATATTTTTTAGCTGAGTCAAGTTCATCCAGCATAGATTGGAACTCATCAGATTTAAAAAATTTCTTTTTATTCATTTTGTTTGATTTTATAACAAATCCTTGTGGTACGTTGTATCCAACTTCTATTAATTGACCAAGTCTAAATGCCTTACCTCCTACCTGTTCCACTGACTCAAGCGAAGCGCTATCAAGCCTGATTATATTTTCATCCTCTTTGATTCCGGTAAAAATACGAATTTTCGATTTTTCAGATGTTATTCTTACGTACTGACCATCCTTAAATTTCTTAGTCCCTACGACAAAGGCTCTATGCCCTGAATCTGTAAGTACTCTCATAGCATGAGCCGTTGCTGATGTTCCGGGATACAATATATTTAAATTTTCTCTAATTGAAGCCACCGAATTTAAAGTACCATAGTCCCTTGTTTTTACAATATTATTAGAGATATATAAGATCTGACTCTTCTTCTTGGTAATTTTTGATATGTCTTCAGGCCCGTCAACTACTAATATCCTTCCCCTAATATTAATATCTATATCATTTTCTTCTTCCAACTCATAATCAATCACTTCGTTAAAAAATAATGATTCACCATCTGAGGAAAATTCAATTCTCTTAGGAAAGTCTGCATATTTTGTACATTTATTACATACAAGCGCAGCCTCTAAGATTTCAAAGTCAGATAAAACTTGTTCAAACTGATGATGTATTGGAACTCTTATTTTCTGATCTTGAGAGGTCTCTGTAGTACAAATAGCATAAAACTTCTGCGGTATTATCTTGTCTATTATTATCATTCTTTTTATATCAACTGTATATTCATCATAACCTTCTAAAGATTGAACACCTTCATGATTTCCATATACTGCTAAAACAGTAATGATATTTCCATGAATGTCTTTTGGTACAGCATAACCTCCTCTTGGAAATATCACATTATCCTTTATAGGAAATTTCAGCATTGGGGGATCTGTAAAAGGATAAAAAAAAGCCTCAATTTTACTTTTTGGCTTAAGATGATATTCTTGTTCAATTGCAAAATCATAAATTCCCTCTAGTGCTTTTAAGGCATCTTTAAATTCCTTAATATCCAGAAATCTAGGACCCGGAGGATTTTCAATCCCCGGAACTACGTATGCCCTTCTAAATGCTAGTAGACCGGTTTTCGAGTTAGATAATAAAGATTTTACATTATTTTTTAAAGTTTCTAAAAAACTAGTTGCTAATTTCCCAGTTTTCTCATAAACTCTGAATTCTTCATCGGTAATAACCCTTGTTTCTTCTGATTTGGCAAATTCGAATTTCAAATCAGGTCTAATAGATTCAAGAATTCTAATTCCATCAATACGTGGATTTGATGATTTATATTCGCTTGGCTTTAATATGGACATATGGAATAATGAATTACATCTTTCTGTATTATACAAAATGAATAATAAATAGCAAGAATCATATACCTTATATATCTGAAAGATATACCGCCTGGAATTCATTTCTGAAATCAACTTATTTAATTCTATGTTTGAAAGTAATGAGATCAACTTAATAATTTCTGGATGGTTGGGAAGCGGATCTACTGTTACTTCACTTATATTAGCCTATCTCCTTCAAAAAAAATTTATTTATGCAGGTGCAACTTCTAGATTTATCGCACAAAGATTGGGATATGATACTTCTTCAGAGAGTTTTACAAAATATGAAAAAGAATTCGGCGAACAATTTGATTTAATTTGGGAAAAATATATTCTTTGGAAAATTCAAGACCAAAAAAATATTTTAGTTAACAGTAAAATTACAGGCTTTTTCATTGACGACCCTGCATGGCTTTTCAAGGCTTATATAATTTCAGATCTAGAAGTAAGACAAGATAGAGCAGAAAAAGATAATAGAAAAGAAAAGCTCCAAAATCGCGAATCTCAACTTGAATATAGATGGAAAGAAATATTTAATATTGATTATAAAAATATTGAAGAAATTAGAGAAAACTATGATTTCTTAATAGATAATACCAATCTGACCATTTCCGAAACTGTATTCAAAATATATTCAGCTTTAAGAAAGGCGCTTGGTTTGCAAGATATCTTTCTTCTAAGTGATATTCAGAAAATAGAAACGATATTGGAAAAGAAGGGAAAAATATATTTAATAAATAAACTTAAGGCTAACGAATTATTTATGGACCCTAAATCTATTATTGATGAATGGAAAAACAATTTTGATGAAGTGCTTAATCAACTAGATCCTGAATGGGTTAAAATTGTAAACAGCATCTAGACCTATAACTAGATAAGTCTTTTTTGTACTTGCTCATATCTTTCTATCCTCGATTTCTTTTTCTCGCTTTATGTTACAGCCTACTTACTAATATTATAGAAAGTGTTAAGTATCTTTGACATTATATAAACCTTATAGTATAATTTGATATATTTATTATTTAACATGTAACATATTTTTGGTATTTTCGTATATATAAATATACGATTATGCACTTATTTTACATTTATCATATTTTTTAAATATTTTAATAATGTCAAAGAAAAAACTCTTTACAGGAATACTTAGCGTATTTTTTCTAATATTGACAATTCCATTTGGAATTATCCTCATTAAGGCAGCTGGTATTCCTTACCATAACACTTATTTTATCAATTCAACACCTCAAGACTACGGCTCTGATCAAGTAAATTGCGCTGAATATACTAATCTCGAATATGTAAGACCTATTTGGAGTGATGTAGAACCAACTGTTCCAAGACGCAGATTTAGGTACGGACTTCAAATCAACGTCCCAGCTGACGGACAGGGATTCATCGACTATACAGTTGGAGCACCATATAGATATCCAGCAGACAGCCCTTGGATACAGTTTACAAATGAAGGACAGTACAGAACCAGAGTAAGAACAGAAGAAAATGTAGATACCTCAGATCCTGATTACGAAGAAGTAAGTGCATGGAGCTCACCTGTATGCAATATTTATTACGACATTACCTCACCTTTAGTAACTATAACAAACCCTGTTCAATCTCCAACTAACGCACTAAATAGTGATATTTCGTATGATATTGACAACGAAACTTTAGAATCAATTGAGAGACTCAGAATTAGATTAACTGGAGATATGGACCATACATTATTTAATAGTAATAATACTGATGAATGGGGATTAACAGATCCTGCAAATTTAATTGGAACTTTAAATCTAGATCTTTGTGATTACAACCCAATAAATGAAATGTGTAATATTCAAGAAGGAGAATATACCCTAAGAGTCATTGCTCTTGATAAAGCAGGAAATGAAAGGGGACTAGCAACTCAAACCTTAAAAATTGATCGGCAAGCTCCACAGGTAACTAGAAATTTTTCAGATTACCCATTGCATTACAACCCAACAACCGGAAATTTTGTCTTTAGATTTACAGCTAACGATACAGGAAGAGGTGAATCAAGAATTACTGGAGCAACAGCTGTCGATTGGAATGACGAAACTACACCTCTAGGTACTATCACATTTGATAGCCCACTTGATTCACATATTGAAACCTTTGTTTGGGATCCAACAGGACTTGCAGATGGATTCTACACAATTAAACTATGTGCAAGTGATGAAGCTGGAAACAATGGAGAAGTTGATTACGATGAATGCGAAGTACTAGACATATATATAGATACTACAGCTCCAACTGACCTAAACTGGGGAGATGCTTGGGAGTATGCAGCTAATAATGGAATAACTCTATATACAAAACAAGATGACAATATTAGAGTAAATTGGGAATATGCCGGACAGGATGTAGTAAGATATACTTATTACACAAATTATCCAGATTTCCCACCTTTTGCTGCTGAGACAAGAGAATGTTCAGATCTTCCATTTAAGGAAAGTTCTACTGCAAACTTAACTGATGAATATGGAAACAGCAAATGTACTGTTAATGGAAATAGTGTACCTGTTAATCAGTACGAACAATATCTTTCAAGAACTGGAAACCATACTTTTGAAGTGACCGTAAAAGACCTAGCAGGAAACGAGAATCCAAATGTATTAAATGGTTTAACCATATATCATGATCCACAAGATCCAATGATTAGTTACCTCTATAGCAATGTGCAGAATAGTACTACGAATGGAGTATTTGATGTAACAGTAAATTCGGAAGATAATGAAAGTGGAGTAAAACTAATAAATATACAAATAGAATCAATTAGTACAGGTGTAACAGTATTTGATCAATCATACGATAATCCGAATGGACATGAAACAGATTATTCACTTACTGAAACAATGGATGTTGCTAATTGGGACGGTCAAATAGATGATGGTTTTTATCAACTTTGTACCTATACAGAGGACCATGCAGATGACTTAATATCTGATCATATGTTCTCAGGAGATGGCGATACTGTTGAAAATGAACAAGTAGGTAATCAAAGCACACAACAATGTTTTGCTTTTTATCTAGATATAACTGGTCCTGAATCTTATGCTGAACTAGTTGAAGGTTATATAGATGAACCTGAAGATGATCAAGATGTTGGTAGTCTAAGAGTTGAAAACCAGGGATGGTTTAATGTCGATGAATTCTTTATTGACCCAAGAGAAGGTACAAGAGGATTTAACTGGCATGAAGATTACACTAAATTCCAAATAAGAGTTGACGACTATACAACAGGAGGATCGGTTTACTACAAAATTATTGAAAATATTACTGATCCAGAAGTAGCATGTGGAGATACAGGATATACAAATACAAACAACGATAAAGTATTGTTTACATGGGACTGGGAATATGCACAGCAACACCCCGAATACCATCTAGTATTTGAACCAGAATTTATGCGAACTGAAAATATGCATAAATTATGTTACTTCGCTGAAGATGAAGCAGGAAATCGAGAATATAAAACTAATTACGAGATATTCAAAGTAGATGATACGCCTCCTGATATTTCTGTAACACCAAATGCAGATGACCAAGAGGACAACAACGGGGAAGTAGTATATGTATTCGATGAAAGTCCAGCTCAATTTTCAACTGGATTAACAGATCAAGGAGGTAATACAATAGCTGGTGTAAGAAAATTGTATTACGACGTATACTCACTTTACTCTGTAAACGATGAATGCAGATATTCACAGAACAAAATAGTTGACTCGGAGACTGTATACCCAGATGACAGGCAGGAACCAAAAGACTGGGCTGCACCAACTAGTGTAAACGACACAGTTTCTGTTGATTTACAAGAAGGTTATTACTGTATAAAATTTGAATCCAGAGATGATGCTAGAAATAAATCCGAAGTTAGATGGTTCAAATTACTTATTGATCCGGATGACTTAGCACCAGTAATCACCGCTATGACACCTGAACTTTCATCTACAAGTACAGTAATCAGACCAGGAGATGAATTTGAATTTGATACAACTGATACAGATAGAGGAGATAATGATGTTGTTTCCTTTGAAATAACACCAAGTATTGGAAATGTTTCGGCTAACGGACAGGAAGCTCCAGATAGAACATTTACATGGACAGTATCTGATGCTGATCTTGGTACATACTCAAACGTAAGATTTTGTGCAAGAGATGCTAGAGATAATATTGGAATACCACCAGATTCAACAGACATTCCAACAGGGGACTATCCTTACAATCAAACTCCTGGAGAAGAATGCTATGTAATATCTGAATTAGAAATTACTGACGACAATGAGGCGCCAATTATTACTACTCAGATTAATCAAGCTTTTCAAAACGTACTCAATGGTGACCCTGTTGAAGAAGATGTAAACTATACATTTGTTGTAGACGATTCCACAAGAGGAAATAATGACATTGCAAGAGTAACTATTGAATCAACATTTGCAAATCTTAGATTCATCAACGCAGGTGATGCATTGGATTCTCCAACAGAAGAAGTTGCCTGGTATGTTCCAGATGGAGCTCTAGAAAACGTAGATCCAGGCACATACTCAATCAGGCTATGTGGAGAAGATGTACTTGGAAATGCTGGAGATGGAAATGATACACAACTTCCAACTGGAGACCCTGACACCGATGTAGAGTGCTTCTTATTTGATATAGTAGTACCAGAAGAGACTCAGTGTACACTGGTTCTTGTCGGTGGTGAATGGGTATGCGAAGAACAATTGACACGTAGTACCAGATATACACATATGAGAAATCATACACAGAATGATGTTCCTTATGAATGGATAGACCCAAACTGGAATGATAATTGGATGGATGCATATGTAATAGCGGAAAACAAGGAAGATGGTGAATGGAGATCATGTAACTTTATTCCAGACGGAGGAACAGCACCAAGTTATTGCTACAATCAGGATTCTGTATACAAATTCTTCAATAAAAACTTTGCTCAAATAATATCGGCTAGACCAAGTGTAAATACAGCAAGTATGACTAGAGACTTCTTCAGACAGCAATTTAACCTTGTTGAAGGAAAACAAGTAGCAAGTGCAAAACTATATTTTACAGGAGATAATGTAACAAAATTCTGGATAGATGGAAATCCAATTGCCGCGAATCAAAATGGGAATCTTACAAACGAAGGAGTTTGTGATGGTTCGGCACAAGGTAATGGACATTACGGAGGAAGTATAAATATGATAGATGTAACCGATAAACTAAATCAGAATTTATCTACACATCTGATTGCCGGAA
Organism: Candidatus Dojkabacteria bacterium; assembly: GCA_014729085.1. Taxonomy (GTDB): domain Bacteria; phylum Patescibacteriota; class Dojkabacteria; order B142; family WJKM01; genus WJKM01. Next base: position 76,401 of record WJKM01000004.1, read on the forward strand.
ACATTTTGAATACAAGACCTTGTGGAAGCAACCATCCTCACGGTGTTCAGTTCTACCTTTGGATACAATACACTGATGGAACGATTCATCCAGGTTCTACAAATCCTGTGAACCCTGGTGGCGGATATTCAGGTCAACAATATGTCATCCAGAAAGGATATGGAACTGAATTTGGAACTAATCTTTATCTCTAGATAAATTATTGTTAGATCCGAAAACTAAAAACCCTGCATCAAATAATGATGCAGGGTTTTACTATAAAAATACTATCAAGATATTCGAAAAATTAAACACCTAATGATTTTTTGATATATGCAGCAAAACGCTCCATAACAATTTCCGTCCTTTCATTATTCTTAAGTCCCGGTCTAGATCTAATAAACTGACTCAATTCATGTAGTTTGATAATCAACTCACCCATATATATATCATCTATTTTATTAATCAGTTTCGAATAATTTCCCCAATTATAAAGCAATGTACGGTCTTTCAGTAATTTTTTATTTTTAATCTTATTATTCCAATTTTTAGCATCTTGTAATTTTTGCATGAATTTACTAATAAAATTTAATCTCTTATTAACTTGTTGAACAATATAGTCAACATCTAAAGTACCTGGACAACTAGTAGGCGAATCACTAATTTCCTTATGTAACCAGGCATTCACACCTCTTTTAAGGGTAAATCCGTGTTTTACGCATAGGTTAACACAAAGTTCAATACTAGTTTCATGACATGTGGTTGTAGGTTTTTTACGTTTTCCATCTTTTAATTGTCCACCCGCATGTTCAATTCCAATATACCTAATATTTGCAGAAGAATTACCTGCATGCCACGCAATATATTCATCTTGTACATATTGATGAACCGCTCCTCTTGAACCGACACCATAATGAGCTGATGCTTTCCTATCTGGATCTTTAAAAGTTCTATCAGCACTGCTTAACTCGCCAACAATCCAATGAAAAACTATACCTTGTTTAGTTGATTTTGTCTTTGAATAATTATTTGGATCGGCAGGTACTTGTCTAATATTCATTATTAATTTTGATGGTAATATAAAAAGAATATCAAAATAAATTATTAATATCCAGTATCTTAATAGATAAATTGCCTTATTATTTTAAAAAATAATATAATACTAAGATTAAAGTTATTAATAAAAAATGTTAAAAACCAAATTGTTAGTTTTAAAAGAAAATTTTGACTTTTATAAATGCATCTCATTTATATTTAATCCTATATTTCTTGCATTTACTCTCTTTATTATTCTAGTATCTGAATACAACATAAGAACAAAACATATAGCAATCATCAGTTTCATACAAATTATTATTCCACTCTCATATTTTTTATACAGCCTAATCAAAAAAAAGATTGATTTTGATCTGACAGAAAGACAAAAAAGATTACCTTTTATGTTAGCGACATTAGGCACCAGTTTAATTTCTTCATATTTTTTACTTCAATGGAAATACTATAAAATCCTAAATATAACATTTCCTGTTATCATAATAATCGCAATCGCCTTACTAATAACATTTAAATGGAAAATCAGCCTACATTCCCTTACTAATACTATTTTTTTAATCGTATTAGGAAAATATTTTGATAAATATATCTACTTAGCAATACCTTTTGTAATTCCTCTTATTTCAATATCAAGATATAAGCTCAAAAAACATACCATTGCACAATTAATTGCGGGTGTCTTACTAGGTTTTTCATATTTAATAATTAATTATTATATCTACTTTAAATCCTAATGAAGAACAAACTGCCTCTGTTCAATTATGCAATTCTTTTCTTGTTCATCTTCATTTTCCAGATTTTTACTCTTACTAATAGTTATGCTCAAATATTTAACGATATCTCTTCAGATTACGAATTTTATAACTACATTGAAGACCTTAAACAAAGAAATATAATTGACGGGTATACAGATGGAACTTTCAGACCAAATAACAAGCTAACACGCGGAGAACTTTCAAAAATAGTTACAAATGCATTTAGTCTAAAAGCAGACTCTAAAAGTAATAACTTCCTTGATTTAGAGGAAACAGATACATTCTACGACTATATTATAACTCTTAACCAATTAGGGATAATAAATGGATATTCAGATGGCACCTTTAGAAGTTATGAGAAAGTTACCAGAGGACAAGCCATGAAATTCATCGTTAATTCGGTGAAACTTAGCGATAACGAAAAGTTTGTAGAGGTACCTCAGTGGACTATCTTTCCAGATGTTGATGAATCTAATACTTTCTTCAACTATATCAATTCAGCTACTTCTATTAAATTAAATGACGGAACGCGAATTATTAAAGGTTACTCAACAGGGGAATTTGGAGTCAATAATAACATTACAAGGGCCGAAATTTCTAAGGTCATAAGTCAAACTTTGAATTATTATGAGAATGGAGGTACATTTGAACCCCCGCTCACATATCAAGAAGCTAATAATGAACTTGCTGGCGTTGACGAAAATAATGAAATACTTGCAATTTATTCTATAAAGACAGACTCAACAATTACAATAATTAGAGAATATGAAAAAACTGATCTACAAGTTAACGAACAAATGTGGGGCATAATTACCAATGTAATTCCGGAAAACAGAATTCAAAACCTATCAAAATTTAACCTATTTACGGATGGCGAAAAAGAATCATTAGCTGGAATTTATCGAGATGCCTACAATTTGGAAAATTTCAATTTTATGATTGATTATTTAGATATATACCAAAATTCAACTATTAATGAAACTCTATTAGAATATGCAACTATACATGAATTAGGGCATATTATAAGTTTAAATAGTGAACAGATAACTATTACAAAAAGTTTATATACTGCTAAAACTATAGAAGAAATGGAAGAAATGAAGGGTATTGCAGAATTACTTTGCACAAACTACTATGCATTTGATGGCTGTAGTAAAGATAACTCATATATTAATTCATTTGTAAACACCTTTTGGACTGAAGAACAACTTAATAGGTTAGAAGAAATTTACAATGCAGATACTGACGAAGAGCAAAATCAATTACTAAATGATTTTTACTGGGATTATGAAAACGACTTTGTTACTCTATATGCCTTATCTGCCCCAACTGAGGACTTTGCAGAAAGTTTTACACACTTTATTACACATGAGAGACCTGAAGATACAACTTTCATCAAAGATCAGAAAACCGAATTTTTCTATAGCTTTCCCGAACTCGTTGATTTACGAAATGATATCAGAATACACATTTCTGAGGATACTAAAAATGTTGACATCCAATCTTATCTTCTATAAAAATTTATGATTGTAAATAATGTTTATATTTCTTATCTTGTTTCATTTCTTTTTCGATAAGTTTCCTAAGTATTTCTGACCTGCTTTTATTATATATAGATGAAGCCCAATCCAGATAGTATTTTTGTCTTTTATCCAGCACAAAATTATACCTTCCAGTTCCTGACTCAATTTTACTATAACCAATAAAAGATTGAATTTTTTTCTTGAAATTGTCTCTTGAGTAATCTTCAATAGTAAGATGAGAAGAGGATAAAGCATCTAAATATGAGTCGTCATATAAAATGTTATCTCTTCTCCTTCTCATAACCAAAGTAGGCTTCCTTCTTAATACCGAATAGTTGATTTGATGGGATGAACTGAAATTTGGAACTGTATACTCAATAACACTGGCATCGGCTTCATTAATCGCTTTTATTATGGATTTATATATTTTCTTAATATTCCTTTTTTGATTCCCTTTTTTGATACGCTTATCTACCTCATCTATCCAATCCCAAAGGATTACGCATCCTAACTCTACCAAGTAATCCCTAATCAAAAAATAATATTCTCTATTCTGCATCCATTCATAAGTTGTACATCCAAACCATATTTTCATAATTTAAAACATTAATAAGGTTGATTAATCTAAATTATTGTGTAAATTTTTTGAAAGTTGTGTAATGATTACATAATATAATTTTGGTATAGTTAAATCAATATTTCAAAATAAATACTATGAAATCAAAAAATGAACTTAAGCTGCCTCCAAAAGCTACATTAAAAGATTACCAGAAATATGTTATGGACTTAGAAAAAAGAAGGGGTTTCTTGCAACAAACAGCTATAGAAAAATGTTTAATGCTTGGTGAAGAAGTTGGAGAACTTTTTAAAGCTGTTAGAAAAAAAGAAGGGTTAAAAGTCGATAAAAAAAATTCAAAATTTAAAGACATTCCTGGAGAACTTGCTGATATTTTTATCTTTATTCTCTCCATCTCAAATAAATTCGATATTGATTTGGAAAAAGCATTTATCAATAAGGAAGCAATAAATAAGAAAAGAATATGGAACTAACTTTATAATCATATTTATTATGAAAAAACCATCTTTTACTACAATAATTAATCAAATTATTGAATTTAATGATAAACGAGGTTGGGATCCAGAACCAGTTGACTCTGCTAAGTCCATAGTAATTGAATCAGCTGAGCTTCTTGAACATTTTCAGTGGGATGCAACTGACCAACGTAAAGACGAGAAGAAAGACTGGACTGATATTGAGTTAGAAGTTGCAGATGTTTTCTGGTATTTACTTACATTTTGCCATAAAACCAATATAGATCCTCTTGGAGCTATACAAAATAAAATTAAATATAATGAAGAGAAATATCCAGAAGATCATTTCAATGGAAAACACAATCAAAAATTTTATAAACAGAGAAAAATGGAATATAGAAACAAAAATAAATAATTTTCTTAACTTATTATGAGAGACGCAACTCTTTGTTTTCTTGTAAAAGAATCAAATAATAAAATTATACAAATTTGCTTAGCTAAAAAGAAAAGGGGATTTGGTACTGATAAATGGAATGGCGCTGGAGGAAAAGTAATGAACGAAACAATAGAAGAGGCAATGATAAGAGAAACGATAGAAGAAATTGACGTTGTACCCTTGGAATACGTAAAAGTTGCAGAACTAACTTTTCAATTTAAGGAAAATCCAGCATTTAATCAAAAAGTCTATAGTTACTTAGCAACTTCCTGGAAAGGGAATCCCTCAGAAAGTGATGAAATGAAACCAAGATGGTTTGAAGTAGATGAAATTCCTTACTATAGCATGTGGGATGACGACAAACACTGGTTACCACTTGTTCTTAATAAAAAGAAACTTACAGGCAAATTCCTTTTTAACCAAAAGAATAAGATTATAGATCACAAAATTAACGTAGTAAACAAATTTTAAAACATTTGTTATTCAATTTATTCAATATCTAGTCCGATAGATTGTTCCTTGTGCGAGTTGATAAGGATCTTCATTAAAAACCTCTTCAAATTTATCTTTTGCTAGAGCATATTGCAAATTCCAACTTTGCCAATTTTGATTTTGTTCTTTACTACGAAACTTTACGATATCAACCGCAATTGACTCTTTAATATATTTTCTTATACAATTTTCAAATTTAACCCCTGAATATGGACAATCATCAACTATATATTTTTGTTCCGAATCCATGAGATATTCAAATTCCTTACTATTCATATAGTTAAGTAATGCAATTGAACCCTCCAGTCCTAGGTCTTCAACAATATACTCTAAGTCTAGTTCTTTGCTATCTCCTTCAAATTGTTCTTCATAAAACTTTTCAATATTATTTTTAACTATTGTCTTTTCCATACTAAACTGCGTGAATCCGACCAAAAAAACAATGGTAATTAAAAATGTCCCAATATTTAAGACCTTTCTACGTAAATCATCTTTGAAAAAAATATTAATTCCTAATAAGAACATAATTAAAACTTCGAATATTAAAAAGGCATGGGGTATGAGTCGATCTACTGTAAAACCATAAACTTGTTCATAAAGAGCTATTCTCGAGTGAGAAGAGAATATCATCACTAAGCTTGAAAATATTGTAAATATATACAAAGGAGCTAATATCAACTTAGACTTACGTGCTTTAAGAGAGAATCTGGTCTGGGCAACATATAAAAGACAATAGTTGATCAAAGTAACTATAATCATTTCCCAAAAACCTTTAATCGCATATTCTGAATAAATTAAACCTTGATTCCGAATGAAATTCTCACCTCCAAATAAGTATTGGAATTGGACTATTACAAACACAAGATAAATAAAATTCAATGCTATAAAAAGTATTGAGGGAATAATCAAATCAACAGAAATCTTATCCAATATTGCAATATTCACTTTTGAAACTCTCATTCTCTTTGAGTGAATAAAGCCTGTAAAGTATGACCAAATTAGAAATCCAACTAAAATACTAAAAGGTATCTTAAAAAAAGTTGATAATCTAAGATCTGGGACAACTAAATCAATAAAATCACGAACATAATCTGAAAAAATAGGATCTGCAGAACTTAATAAGAGTAAAACGATAAATATAATAGGCAAAGTGACGAAAATACCGATCAAAACTTTGGGAAGCCAAGATTTTGCATTCCTTTGAATCTTTTCTTGTTTGAAGATATAAAGTGGAGCTTTAAAAATCGCTCCAAATACAGTACTCGCTTTAATTAATTCCAAAAATTCTAGACCTGAAAATTTTCTAAAATAGTTAGGATTTGCAGATAAAATAAAATATAAAGGTAAAAGAAAACTTAAGTTACAAAAACTGAGAAACAATACAAATGAATTAGCCCTAATTGTATAAATAGATGAAAAATATATAATAAAAAGACCTAAGAAACTATATACAGACAATTTAATACCTTTGTTATAAATGATTCTTGCAATTTCATAAGTGGTTATTAGAAACACATTAAATATTAATAGCTGTATTCCCCATTTCTTAAAAAGAAAAAACCAATTAAAAACAAGAGAAGTTATAATAAACAAAACAAATGAATAAATAATTAATGGTTTTGACATTTTATTCTTTCTTTCCTTATTAGAAGCTTGCGATGATGATTTGTCCTCAGTCATTTATATTTATATAAAAATTTAATTGTTGAACTCAATTGGTTGAGTTTAGGCACATAATCCTCGTAATACTTTCAAAATTATTGACCTTCATCCCGTCAAACGGTACTTCGACACCGTGTACGGAAAAATTTCAATTTATGACCTTTCAATTCCGGTTACAGTAAAGGTACCATATATATAGACGTATTTGAAGCTAATTTATTACATTTTAAAATAAAAGAACGATACTTCATAATATCGTTCTTATGCTTTATGTATAGACATCTATACAAATCAGATCAGGCGTGAATACGGCCATAAATTTAAATTTAAGAGCATGTATGTCAATATTATTTTTGTACAAATACTTTTAGATCAACTACGACAGCTCGATCATCAGTTACTATACCCGGATTTAAATCCATTGATACAATCTCCGGATAACTTATTACCATACTTTGAATTTTATCAATCAAATCGTAAACCTTATCCATCGCTAAAGTACCGCTACTTCTGGCACCTTTAAGGACTTTTGATACTTTTGTTGCATCTACAATTTCTTCAATTCCCTGTCTAGATAAAGGTAACAATCTTGATGCTAGATCTTTATAGACTTCTGTGTAAATTCCACCTTTTCCAAACACAACCATGTGTCCAAAACCTCTATCATCAGGATTAGAATATACTTCACTTGTCCCGTCTCTATTTACACCTACAAAAATCTCTTCCCCTCCAACTATATGTTCTTGAATTAAAATATCAGCTAAGTTCTTTTCGTCAACCATTTTATCTTTCAACCTTGCTATTGTAATTTGTAATTCATTGAAAGCTTTACGAACTTGATCTTCAGTCTTAAGATTCAAATACAGAGATTTTTCATCTGTTTTATGAATAATATCAGCAGTAGTTGCCTTCATAACTATTGGATATTTATCCTGACAAAAATTTACAACATCTTCGATATTATTGGAGACCATTTGTCGCGGGACATCAATTTCAAACTCCTCTGCAAGCTTCACTACTAACTTCTCTGGAAGTGGTTGAGGCTCTTCTGTAACAATCTTTTCAACTTCATCCCTAGTATTATCTGAAACATTTACGTTTTCAATTGAAAGGTTAAGATGGCTGGCTTCTCGTTCAAAACTGTAATACTTATACATATGTGCCATTACTTCAATTGCCTCCTCAACATAATCAAAAACTGGTACATTATGATCATATAGTCTTTCTACACCGCTTCGAACATATTTACCACCTAAGAAGGCTGCAAATATAGGTTTTTTCAATACACGGCTTTCGTTGATGATTAATTTCGCTGTTTCTTCTATCTGTGTAATAAGCTGTGGTGTTAAAATAATCAAAATACCATCTACATTTGGATCTTCTCCCAATATTCCAATAGGAGCAGCATATCTTTCAGCCAATGCATCCCCGATCACATCAATCGGATTAACTACACTAGCGGCTTTTGGAAGACTAGCTTTAATCTTATCTTGGGTTGAGGATGTCAATTCAGCAAGTTCAAGTCCTTCTGTAATAATTTTATCTGCTGCAATAATTCCAGGCCCACCGGCATTTGTTACAACAGCAATTCTTTTTCCTTTAAGTGGTGGACTCCAGGAAAAAGCCATAAGCAAATTGAACATAGTGTTCATATTCTCAACAAGCATAGCCCCGCATTGCTTTAAAGCCTGATTTCTAACTTCTGCTGAACCTGCAAGAGATCCAGTATGTGAGGAAATAGCTAATTTAGCTTTTTCTGTCTTACCTGGAGTCAACAAAATAACAGGCTTGTTCTGTTTCTTTCTAATCATGTTATATAACTCTTGTCCATCAGTTATCTCTTCAATATATGAACCTACAACTTTTACATCATCAGATTCTAGAGCATATTCTATTAGATCTATTTCACTTACATCAGCTTTATTTCCATAAGAGACAAATTGGGCAAAACCCATATTTTTCTTCTGAGCAATATCAAGAGCGGCTGTACAGAAAGCACCTGATTGAGAAGAAAAGAAAATATCTCCTGCTGGAGGAGATGAAGTAGCAAAGGATGCATTCAATCCTATACTTGTGTTAATAAATCCCAAACAATTAGGTCCTAGGATTCGAACACCATATTTAGAAGCAATTTCAATAATCTCTTCTTCCTTCTTTTTTCCTTCCTCTCCAATTTCCTTAAACCCAGCTGAAATAATAACGGCACCTTTGATTCCTTTCTGTTCAGCAGCTTCTTTCAATGCTTCAGCAATAAATTTGGCTGGAATTACGAAAATGACTATTTCAACATCGCCATCGATTGCTCCAACCGAAGGATAACATCTTTTATCAAATAGTTCTTCATATTTGGGATTTACTGCATAAAGCTCACCCTCATAACCTGAATCTATAATATTATTGTAGATAATAGCCCCTAATTTAGTTACATCTTTTGAAACACCGACTACGGCTATAGATTTTGGATTCAAAAGATTATTAATATTGTTTCTCATTTTAAAATTTAAAATTATAAATTATATATATCACTATTTTAGCCAGATAAATATATCATAAAAATATAATGACCTAAGTATAATAGCAAACTTATACAGAAATTTTTAGTTCCGCACCTATTAAACTTCCACTCCTCGACGGGCTCATTATATGATACTGCAGATATTTTTTCTATACTTTATAATGTCCAATGTATTGAAGATCAAATAAAATTATTATAATGAACTGGATCAAATATTACTTTAACCATATAAATAATTAAGTCCTTTACATTAATGCTTGAAGCAGAATTATGAGTAAATCAATAGATAACAAAAACAAAATTGCGATTATTGGGGGAGGATTAACTGGTTTGACAGCTGCATACTTTCTATCACAAAAGGGATATAGTATTACTGTCTTCGAAAAATCCGATAAATTAGGGGGACTTGCTTCAACAGACGAAATTGCTAATTCACAAATTGAAAAAACTTACCATCATATTTTTCAAACTGACACAAAGATATTGAAATTGATTCAAAAATTAAAATTAGCCCATTTGCTCAGATGGGAAAACAGCTCAATGGCAATCTATTATAAAAAACGAATATTTCCATTTTCTTCTCCTATTGACCTATTAAAATTCAAACCACTTTCACCAATCAACAGAATAAGAACAGGATTAGTTATATTTTTTTTAAAAATCTTCAAAAATTGGAAAAAATTGAGTTCTGTTACAGCAAAAGAATGGTTAAGCAAATGGAATGGAAAGCAAGCATATAAAGTAATCTGGGAACCTTTATTAAAAGGCAAATTTCATAAATATTCTAACCAAATTTCGATGGCTTGGCTATGGGCTAGAATCCATATACGCGCGAATACACGAAATAAGACAGGAAACCAGGAGCTTCTCGGTTATCTTGAAGGAAGCTTCGGTGTTTTAATCCAAGAACTAGAAAATCAACTTTCCCAGAACGGAGTTAAAATAAAACTCACCTCTGAAATCAAATCATTAACTTCTAAAAAATGCAATAAAGTTATACTACAATCAAATAATAAAACATTTAAATTTGACAAATGTATTGCAACAGTTCCTTCGGTTGTTTTTGCAGACCTCTTAAATACAAATAAATATAACTACTACATCAATAATTTAAAAGATATTGATTATCTAGGTGCTGCTACCTTAGTATTCTCTTCTAATCAGAACATAGGAGATAAATACTGGTACAATATTAATGAAATATCTTTTCCATTTTTAGCATTCATTAATCATACAAATTTCATTCACAAGTCATTCTATGATAGAAAACATATATATTATATTGGAGGCTATTTTCCGCATGATCATGAAATTTTTAGTAAGAATGAAAGTGAAATACGACAAATTTGGTTTACATCATTAAAAAAAATTTTTCCACAATTCGACGAAACCCAAATACATGAATCGAAAATATACAGATTCAAATTTGCCCAACATATTGTAAATAATAGTTATAAGTCTAAAATTCCGAAATACATAACACCCCTAGATAATGTATATTTAGCAAATTTCTCGCAAATCTATCCTGAAGATAGAGGTATGAATTTTGCAGTAAGAGAAGGGGAGAATATTGCCAATATTGTTGCCATAGATATGTGATATAATTCACTAACATTTTATCCTATATTATTATGGAAAGTCTTACAGATTATAATCCATTTGGAGACTACGACAATGATGGTATCAGTAATATAGAAGAATGGTTAGGAGTAAATATTGAAGGATATGGACATATTACAACTAATTGGAGAGAAGAAGATACGGATAAAGATGGATTAAATGATGGAGAAGAGCGAGATCTTGGGACTAACCCTAGAAACCCAGACAGTCATTTAAGCGGTATTCTTGATGGATATCAAGGAGGAAAATTTGGTGAAATCGATATTGATAAATATAACCAATTTACTCAAATAACTATTGAGGGCCAAACATATTCCGAGTTCGCAGCTGAATTAATCTCAGAAGAATCCTTAAACTCACCTTTACATCTATCCAGAAGTGATTCTGGAATAGAGTCAGGTATACAAACCATTGATCCAGTAGCATGTATTGCAAATAATGGATTTACTGATTTATGGGAAATATGGGCCAATCAGGATGGTGGTAGATATATTGATAAGTTTGATTTTAATGGAGATGGAGAAGTAACTATTGAGGATTTATTTACCGATTATTAAAAGCTTGAGCTCTCTTAGAATACGCAATGATTCTAATCTCTTCATTTGAAAATACAACCTCCCCTAAGTCTGTAATCTTGTCTATTTGAAGAAGATCGCCGTATCTTGTCCTCTCACTTTGTCCTAGAATTATGTAATCAATTTCATAATTATTCAACAATTCAACTTTCTTATCCATCTCCAACCCAGTAAAAAATTGCCTTACATCTTCTTTCCTACTTCCTAGATTCTCATCGCTTCCTTGCCATGTCCATTCATGTCCGTACCATCCAAGCGGAGTAGGCCAACCTAAGAAAGTCGAAAAAAAATTATTATCTTTGAAGCTATCTCCCTCTGCTTCCATTATATGACGAACTTTATCATCTGAAGGAAGCTTATGCCTTACTTGTTTTAAATAAAGGTAACCTTCAAAATCTTCTGGATATTTATTCTTCCACCAATCCAACCCCCTGCTTATTCCTATAAACTCTTTGGAAGGAGGATAAGCCTGCTCAACAGCTTTGATTGGATATAAGACTTGTACGACAGTTACAAACCATAATATGATTATAGATAAATAACCCCAGATTTTTTTATATTTCTTAACAATAAGTATTATTGCCAAAGGTCCTAGTGTTAACCCCATCCATAACCAAATTTGGATAGAAATTTTGTTATATGTATTTGCACGAAAATGTTCTCCTTCGGTTAAGATATCTTTAACATAAAAAATCTCCATAAAAATCCAGAAAAATAAAGATAACAGAAAAATAAATAAAGGAAACAATTTAATATTAGAAAGCTTTCCTTCTTTGATATATTTATATACAATTTTTGGATAATTCAAGAAGTAGACAATGAATAAAAGTAGAAACGGTCCCCATAGAGCAAGCCATTTTAAAACTGGAGAAATTTTCTTTACAATACCAAATCCACTAATAGGGGCTTTGAAAAAAATAGACCATGGTAAAGTTAAACCATATGAAAATATAATCATAAAAATTAAAGTCAGAAGAGATTTCAATACATTTTTTCTAATAGATTTTCTATATCTAATTATCATGGAACTAACTAGTAAAGCTCCAATTGTCACTACATCCCAAGAATTAAGCATATAGGAAATTCCCAGTACAAAACAGGAAATATAAACATATTTGTTTTTTAAATCAAAGTTTCTTACTCTATCTATCCAAATATGAATACATATAGATACACCAAATATACCTGTAAGAAGCCCCCAGACTTGAGGGTGAAGATCTGATACTAAAAAACCATAAAACGGCATTTCATGAATTGCTCCGGGTATAAATCTAGTAGGATCTGCGTACCAATATGAAGGCTTCGAATAATTTAAGAAAAGATATTGGAAATAAGAATAAAGCCAAATTAATGTGTGAAAACTACCCGCAAACATCACAAAAAATATACTCCCCACACCAGCCAAACCAGCCTTTAAATTACTAGCTGATGATTTTTTGTATAAATATTTAAATAAATCAAAACCAAACCTATATACATTAATTCCAACAATTCCAAATATCCAAATTATAAGTACAAAAAACCCTGGTACCGTAGGAATAAATGTCAATGATAGGACAACATAGCCAATATAATGTCCAAAATAATAATAATTTAAAATTTCACCTCCAAACCATATATCATAAAGGGGTAGCTCATTTGTATTAAACAATGATTGAATAAATCCGAAATCCATAAATCTTTCAATTTGGTATATTTCGCTTCCATGCCCTCTGACCCAATATAAAAATCCAATTAATAGTAAAAAAAGTATTTGAATGAAAGCTACTTGATGCCAATTTATTTCAGATATTTTGATATTATTAAACTTTTCTTTAATCAATAAATTAATAAATAGCCAAAATACAACTATCAATAAAATTGAAAATAATGTATTGGGTAATATTTTTAAAGATACTAAGAAAAATGCAATATAAGAAATTGCTATCCAACCAAATATATGGGAAAGACTATATCCATTATCTGACAACTTACGGAAAAAGAGGTTACTTATAGGCCAACTAATTAAGCCAACAATAAAATTTACAAAGAAAAGTGAACCTAAATATACTATATCTAAAATCATATAAATGTAGAGTTTAATATTTCAAGTCAGGAAAAAAATTCAAAGCTATAAAATTATTTAATATTAAAAACTGCAAATCAAAAATATAAAATAATAATTAAGGCACTGGCATACTAAATCCATTGTCAGAGCCCTCAAGCTCAATTAGTAGTTGTTTATGAATTCTATCATAGCATATACTAAGCTCTTTCGGATTTGTCTCTCTACTAGTAATTGGATTACATGTACCAGAAACTGGATTAATTTTTCCTCTATTATCTGCAGTTCCAACTAAACGAAAATATTTTGTATCAAATTTCGCTACAAAATCACCTGTACAACAGCATCCAGAGATGGGTCCCATGTATATCGATATATGACCCCTAACACCACTTGAACCAAAACATTGGGGTGTTTGCATTGTATTTGCCTGTGCATCTGCCATAACTAATATTATGTCCTCCACTGCTTTTCGTCGTTTTGTGTCCCTTGCATTTCTTTGCACGATATTTATTCCATATGCTGCAATAGAAATCAACACAGCAATTATTGCCATCGCAACTAAAAGCTCTACTAGCGAAAAAGCTTTCTTAGTAAGTTTCATTTTATTAATAAAATAATTGTTTAGTAAAATATAACAAAAATTTCGTACTTTGCTATTTGACGAAAAATCCAAGCACTTGAGCAGAAATCAGTGCCTGGACTCAACTTTTTCTAATGTAATTCTACTCGAAAATCTCTTTGATTATATTTACCGTTTTTTCTTTGTCTTTATGAGGATTTTCAACTCAATCACTCCACCTGTACTATATTTTTGAATCTCTTTAACTAATCTGATACTCTCAGTAAATTTTAAAGACTGACTACATAACCATATCCTCCTAGTTCAGATGCTTCTAATCTTGCACAAATTAATAAATTCTGAAAATCCATCCCAATAGCAACATTATCTCTGCTTGGTCTCTTAGATAAGAAATCTCCTTGATCGGAGCATTCATTACCTGAAGTTCCCGCTCTAAACCATTGCAGGTCCATACCCTTTACTTCATATTCAGCAACTTCCTGGCCTTGAATATAGAAAGTAATTGAATTTTCGCTCTCACTTTTAGTTGCGTTATCAGGATACATGAAATGGTTGGTTTGTATATCATGTATTGTTAAGATGAGATCTTCAACAATTTTTTTTCTTTTAAGATCACGAGCATTACGTTGAACAATTTGAATACCATACGCAGCAATGGAAATTAAAACCGCAATAATTGCCATTGCAACCAAAAGCTCCACTAATGAAAAAGCTTTCTTAGTAAGTTTCATTTTATTAATAAAACATTTTATTTAATAAAATATAACAAAAATTTCAGTACTTTGCTATTAGACCAAAAATCCAAGCACTTGAGGAGAAATTAGTGCTTGGACTCAACTTTTTCTAATTTAATTCTACTCGTAAGCCTCCAAAGTAACATTTACGGTTTTTTCTTCGCCTTTATGAAGAATTTTCAACTCAACCACTTCGCCTACACTATATTTTTGAATCTCCCTATCTAATCGGGCATTCTCATCAATTTTTTTTCCATTAATTTCAAGAATAATGTCATTTTCTTGAATTCCAGCTTTATCTGCAGGACCACCTGGAATAACTGCCAACTCTTCTGGAGTTTCTCCACGTATTACAAGAGCTCCATAATCTACCTTTAGATTATTTGCTTCTTGCAATTCCGGTGTTACCGGAACATATCTTACACCTATATAAGGCCGGACAATTTTTCCATGCTCTTTGACAGATTCGACTACCTTTTGAACACTATTTGAAGGAATTGCGAATCCTATATTTTCAGCTTGAGCCATTGCAACATTCATACCTATTACATTTCCAGAAAGATCGAGTAGAGGACCGCCTGAATTACCAGGATTAATTGAAGCATCTGTCTGGATTACCCCCGTCAAAGTTTCTGCTTTTCCAGTTGTTCGGGATCCTGCTGTAATTGATCTAGCAAGTCCGGAAATAATTCCTGAACTTACCGAATTCGAAAATTGGCCAAGTGCATTTCCAATTGCTACTACTTTTTGTCCAACCTTAAGATTATCCGAATCACCAAAACTAAGGTAATTTAAATCATTTCGGGCAACCTTGATGACAGCAATATCCATAAGCGGATCACGTGCTAAAATCTCTGCATCGATTTTATCTCCATCATTAAAAACAACTGTATAAGAAGCTTCCTCGTCTTGTACGACATGTTTATTAGTAACAATGTATCCGTCGCTTGATACAATAAAACCAGTCCCAGCACCTACCTCTTGCTCTTCCTCCCCAATTTGTCTTCGGCCCTTTCTCCGAAAAAAATAATCAAAAAAATCATCTCCAAACGGAGAAGGATTGTAGTAAAATTCTTCATAGACAGGTAAATCTTTTGTGACAATTATACTCACAACAGCATCTTGGGAATTTTCTACTACTTCTACAACTGCATCATTACTATCTACAATTTTTAAATCTGTTGAAAGGTTACCATTTTCACCGTTTCTATTCATTTCATATTTTGTATATGCTACACCTGCGATAAGTCCGGAAAACCCAGACACAAAATTTGTAACAAGAATAACTATAACTAGAAACAGTAAATACTTTTTTTTCTTCATATAAATTCAGATTAATAAGTAAACTATTAAAAATAATTTAAAAAACTACTTTAATAAAATTATTTTACTAGTAATAATTTTTAGGTTAAACTTTTTATGTACTATTTATAATGATAAATTTGTTATTAAACATTAACTCAACCTATCAAGAGTTAAATATTTTTATAACTATATCATTCTGATATGAAAATAATATGAAACTACTAAAAGGAACAGAAAAATTAGGACAATATAATAACAAAGTGGTTTGCATTAATTGGGACAACTTTCTGAATGATTTTGAATCCAGATTCAATTCCTATCAGTTTAAAAAATCACTTTGTAAATTTACTCTACTGATCTCTATTATCTTATTATGTCTATTACTTTTCTTAGAGATCACTACCGGACGGATTATTTTTATTCAAGGAGAAGCCTTTACTTTTCAGAATAGTCTAATATTAATTTCGATAAATCTTCTACTGTTTTCGATTTATTTTAATAATAAAGTACACACTCCAAAAAATTTATTGACATTATCAGCTCATAACGAGCAGGTTGTAAATTTGGAAAAATTTATAAATATTTCCGCTAATAAAATCATCTCTGAAATTTATAATTCGATCACTGGTGAGGAAATTAACCTATTGAAACAGTTGGTTAGTCAAGACTCTAAAATACCATATTCAATTAGAAAGAAAATTCAAGGATTACCTTTGCATAGAATAAATGATCGAAGTCTATGGCTTAAACAGCTCCTACTGGTGTGCTATAAAACTGCCTTAGAAAACAAATTAAACCACATTGATCAGTCAGTGCTTGCTTTCAGTTTACTTAATCATCAAGAGTTGTAACATATTCACCACATATTCGTATTTATATTGTATATAATATCTGATCTCGTACTTTTTGCTAGATTTAGCGCCTAGAAATTCAAGGTTTTTGCATTCGCATTCTTTATTTTGATAGGGTATAATTCAATAATTCACAAAATGAAACCAAAAATTAATCAAAATAATTCAAAATCAAGTTTTTGGAGTAGGTATTCGCGTCTCATCATACTATTAATTACTTGCTCGCTACTAATTGCAAGTATTTATTTTACCTATATTCAAAACAATACCAAAGTAGAAAAAATCCCTTCTACGGATATTCCTATACCTGTCGAAACAATAATTATTGGAGAAGAAGATATATATACAAAAATTATTGGAACGGCTGATAATAAAAACATAGTCGTCATTAAATCACTCACAAAAGGAATTGTAAATAAAATTAAACCGGACTTAGGAGACTCTGTTAAGAAAGATCAAGAGTTAATTGAACTAACTGAGACATATACCGGAAATGAAATATATGATGCTAAAATCGAAATAGCAGAGAAAAAAGTCGAACAAGCTAAGGATTACTATAATTTTTTGGATAAGATTGAAGATGAAAAGACCGATAGGGAAGAAGAAATCCAGGATAATTTTGAAGAACTACAAGACTTAAAAGAAGATAAACTAGAAAGTTACAATACTCAAATTGAAACCATCGAAAATATTATAACTGATATTGAAAATATCTTAGATTCAGGTAGTACAAATCTGGATCAAAAGATAGATTTGACCCAAGAACTATATGATTTAAAAGAACTGAGGTTTGAAATTAATTTACTCGAATATGAAACAGACAGAAGGTATCCGGGTACCGAAATAGCAGACCTTGAGAATGAAATAAATGAAAAAACCATACGCAATGAAACTGACCTTGCTGAACTTGATTACGAACTGGCCAAACTATATCTTGATTTACTCCTAATACAAGCAGATCTTCGTACCTTGAGTTCACCTATTAATGGAACTATAGAACAAATCCTTTATCCAGAAGGCTCGGCAGTCCAGTCAGGAGATGAATTATTAATTATAAATGGTGAACAGGATACTATATTATTATCACATGTTTCATCACAACTTGCAAAAAATATCGATATTAAACGAGATGCATTAATAGATATTGATGGCAATACTTACGAAGGAGATATTGAATTTGTATCAAAAACCCCTGTGAAAAACTCGCTATATGAAATTATTATTGAACCTGATAAAGCAATACGAGATAACTTGCAAATAGGGGCTTCCTTTTCAATCAGCTTACCAATCAAAACTAAAATTGAAAATATTGATATGGAAATTGAAGATAAAATCTATATTCCAATAGACAGTGTTTATAAAACAAATCAATATTCTTATGTCTTTGTACTTGAAGGTGATCGCGCAATGATTAAAGCTGTCCAAACTGGGAAGATAACAGGCGGAGATCAAATCGAAATCGTATCCGGACTAGAAGAGGGGGAAATTTTGATTTTGACAAAAAAAATAGTTCCAAATCAAAAAGTAATAATTCAGAAAGTGGAAGAAGTCAAAGAAGAGAAGGATGTTGAGATCCAAACTGTTGAACCAACTGAATCTCAGGGTGATTAAAATTCAAATAATCGTGTAACTAATGAATAAAATATTAATTAAATCAAAACAAACTTTTCTTTATAAAATTTTACAACTATTTAACAATCTTAAATTTTCGAGTTTCCTCATTATAATACTCTTGCTTCTCGGTCTATTTTCTTTTATACGTATTGATAAAAGCATCTACTTTTTTACCTCTGATCCATTTATAGACCTAAAAATTGAAACAACAAATAAGGATAAATTGGAAATAGAAAAAAAAATTATACAGCCTCTAGAAATATTTTGTTCAAATAATAAAGGATTTATAGATATATACTCCCAAATTCGAGATTCAAAAGCCGACGTCACTATCAAACTTTCAGAAACCACAAACTATAAATCACAGTATAATAAACTCCTGAATTTCATTGATTTAAATAATCTTAACAGTTCAGATATAACAATTGAATTAAGAAACTCTTGGGAATCATCTCCTGAATATGCAGAACTGCTCATATACAGTAACTTGGATATATTTAATTTAAGCCAAATTAGCAAAAACCTAGCTTCTGAATTAAGTAACAATCCAGCTTTTGAACGTATTGACACAAAAGGTACTGTATATGAAAAAGTAAATGTTTCGCTTAATCTTAACAAAATCCAACAATTAGGAATAAAACCTCAACAATTAGTTGATGCAATTGAGGATAATATAACAAATTATAAACTGGGAAAATTTGAAATTGATGATTATGTCTATTCTTTTGAGCTTGAAAATCCTTATAACTCAATACAGGATATTAGAAATCAGATTATCAAAATTGATGGCAATATCATCAAACTAGGAGAAATTGCTGACGTACAAATGGAGTTAAATCCTAATTCCAAGCGTATTTATTTCCAAAAAAAAGGACAAGCCCAATTAAATGCAATCAAGCTTAGTATATATAAAAACAAAGATGTAAATACTAATAAAGCATACAGTGAACTAAACTCAATAATCTATCAGTATAATGAAGAATATCCTCAACTAAAAACTACTTATACTCATAATGATTTCCAATCTAACCATCAGTGGACATTAGGAGCCCTAATTTTTGCAATAATATCAATTCTGCTTATATTCTTATTTTCAAGTCATAAGAATCAAAATGGAAACATTCTTCTATCTCAGATTTTAGGCCTGTTTACTTACTTTTCAATCTCTTTTATCTGCTTAAATTATTTTAACTATATTTTCGACTTAAAACTACTTCTTTATATTATTTCAGGACAAATCGTTTGTCTATTTTTATCTAATAAATTTCTACACAATGGACATGCAAATAATTCACTAAGGAAATTTTCATTTGAAGATACTAGTATTTCCGATGTTTATAAAAAGTTTAACAAATCATTAACCTTTCCATTAATAATTATTAGTCTTTTTGTTTTTGGACTGTTTACTTCTATCTCGTTGAACATTTCCTCCAAATGGGCAGAATCGTTAGGGGCAATAATCTTTATTCTCTGCTCAATTTTAATCAGCCTTGTTCTAATTTGGCCTTTTTCTAACATAACCAAAAAAATCAATTTTAAGAAATTGACTAAATTATCTATTCCAGGTACTATTTTCATCATTTTCTCTTATATTAACTTCTATTATCTTGTACTAAATCCATTCGAAATTCAAAGAAGTAAAATCTTTAACCTGTTCTCAAATCGAATATTTTTACTTAACTCTCTTACATTTGTTTTTATAACGATAATCTTGGGTTATCTCATATTGAGAAAAAAAATATTCCAAAAATTGACTCCCCAAATTAAGATAAATAATATTGGTCTTATTGAAAAAATTAACATATATGTTACAAAAACGTACTCTAAAATATCAGTTTCCTATTCAAGTTTTGTCAATAAGCTCATTAAAAAAGACGAAAAATCATTAATAGTTCTTACTTTTATTTTTACCGTGGGAGTATTAATTGTTAATCTTGTTTTTCTTAGATTTACTCAACAGAATTTAAAACTAAGGTTTAAATCCAATACTATTTTTGTGAATCTGGAAGCTCCTACTGGATGGAGTCAAAAAAATCTAGATAATAAAGTGAGCAAAGCAATAAATCTTATTCAGCAAACAACGGAAACCGATTCATTGATAATCGAATATGGATCTCAGATTACCTTAAATAAAACTATTCAAAGTGGAAATAAACAAGCATATATTGCTGTTCAATTAATCCCCTCAAGCCAAAGAAAAAGAAGTTTCGAAGTAATAAAAAACGAACTTGAAAATGGACTAAATCGTATTGAAGAAATATCAGTAGAGGTTTTCCAACCCAATAAATATAATATCTTAGATACCAACTTTGAACTGTATATCCATGGAGATGACTATCAAGTTTTAGAAAATTTTAGAAAAGTTGTTGAAACAACATTAGTTAACCACAATGAGTTTATTGAATATTCAACTCCACCAACAAATGATTATAAACAAATTGAAATCAAACCAAACTATATAGAAATGACCAAAAGAGGAATTTCCCTAAAAGATCTTGAAATCTTTTTTAATACTTTGCAGAAACAGTATTCTCTATCTGAGATATCTGGAAAAAGAGGAAATGGTATAGAAATTTCAATATCCCCAGATACTGACATGACACTTGATAGTATTGAGAATATGATAATCCCGACTTCCAATGGGGACTATACACTAAGTCAAATTGCTGAACTTCATCTTATTGATAAACCTGAAATTATTTATAAATCCAATCAGCGCTATGTCCTGCCATACATTATCAAGTTTAAAGATAGATTTGATAGTAAAATATATAAATCAATTGCAAATCAAATAAATACAATCAACAATAGAGTAGGTTACACATACACTTTTCAGAAACAAAATCAAATTGAAAATTCTGATCTAGCACAATTAGCTAAAACAGTTATTAGTATTGCAATTATATTTGCTTTGACTTTTGTCGCAAGATATAAATCATATAAAAAAACTATAATCAATTTATTTGGAATGACATGCCTACTACTTTATTTTCTAATAGGACATCTTGTATTTGATATTAGTTACTCAGTTGGTATTCTTTTCACAGAACTTCTATTTATCTTGTTCTATACATTGGTTGCAACCTACTTTATAGAAGTCCTCCAGGATACTAAAGACACGGAAATTCTAAAGAGCTACTATAATGTATTCACAAAACAAGTATTAGTGACAGGTTCAACTCTTGCTCTAATAATTTTCTTGTTTCCTGCAATTACAGACATTAATCTACTCTTGTTTTTTGGGTTTAGTACTGTATCATTCATTTCATTGCTATTGAACTCCCTTTATTTAAAACTTAGTCAAAAATAATTAAGTAGATTTATTATGAATCAAATTTATATAGCTATAATTTTTGGGGTTGTATGTATGATTGGCTGGGGTGTAACTGACATTTTCAATAAAAACGTTATAGACAAAATTGGTAGCTACAAAACTTCAGTTTATATTAATGGACTTGCAACGATAATGTCATTCCCGATATTGCTTATTGATTGGTCCTTTCCAAAGCTAACGTTCTTAAATATAATCTACCTGTTAATATTCAGTTTCCTTGACTTTTTAGGATTTTATTTTTTATATAAAGCTTATCAGCTTGGAAAGGTAAGTATATTAAATCCTATTACTTCAAGTTATGCAATACTCACCTCTTTTCTATCGTATATATTTTTTGCAGAAAATTTTCCTCCTCTTAAAATAGCAGCTGTTTTTGTGACTATCATTGGCATTTTATTAACTTCAGTAAATATAAACGATTTAAAAGATGGACTGCAAACTAAAGATCTTGTAAAAGGTGTACCACAGGCTATCATTGTATTCTGTATCTACGGAACAATTCTCCCATTTTGGGATAGATACCTAGACCAGGAAGGCTGGATCTGGATTTCAATACTGGCAAGATTCCTTACATTTATTTTTACATTAATTTTTGCTACTGTTATCAAAAAACAATCCATACAAATTCCATCCAAAGGTTTAATGAAACCACTTTTTTGGGGAGCCTTGTTCATTTCAATCGGAAATTGGGGCTTCAATCTTGGCTTAAAATATACAAATCAGACCAGCATCATTGCCGTTCTCGCTTCAGCATATCCACTAGTACTTCTTATTTGCGCCTATATTTTTCTAAAAGAAAGAATAGCAACAAATCAATATTTCGGTATTTTCCTGATAGTTGCTGGTATTGTTATTACTTCATATATATAATTTTTCCTTTAATAGAAATTTTAAATAGTAATTCATATTTATTATTATGTATATACATTTATCAACAAATTAATAGATATGATCAAACTTCAAAAAATTACACTCAAAGAATTGAATATCAAAAAAGAGAAGGCTGTTGCCCTCTTGAACCCATGTGTGGTTTGTCCTAGGGAATGCAGAGTTGATCGCATAAAAACACAAGAGGGGTATTGTAAAACTAAAAATAAACCCAAAATCCATTCAGCTCAACCTCATTTTGGTGAAGAATCTTGTCTAGTGGGTATAAAAGGATCAGGAACAATCTTTTTCTCGAGTTGTAATCTATCCTGTGTTTATTGTCAAAATTGGAAAATCAGTCAGATGAAAATGGGGGAAGAGATGGAAATATCTCAGCTTGCATCATTAATGCTATATCTTGAAGCTAAAGGTTGTTCAAACATAAATCTTGTATCTCCCTCTATTTGGGTTCCTCAGATAATCGAATCACTGATTTTAGCAAAAAAGAAAGGGCTGAATATTCCCCTTGTTTTTAATACCGGAGGCTATGATCGCCTCGAGACTCTAAAATTATTAGATGGAATTATCGACATCTACTTACCAGATATTAAGTATTCTACAAATAAAATGAGTCAAAACTACTCAAATGTTTCTGACTATTGGGTGAGAGTTCAACGGGCTGTATGGGAAATGTACAAACAAGTCGGAGACTTGAAAATCAACAAAGAAGGGATAGCTGAGTCGGGACTTCTAGTAAGGCATCTAATTCTTCCAAATAGACTAGCTGGAACAGCAAAAGTAATGAAGTTTATTTCATCTGTATCAAAAAATTCATATATAAATATAATGGACCAATATCAACCTTGTTTTAAGAGTAGAAAATTTCCAGAACTCAATCGTAAAATAACAGACCAAGAATTTAAACAGGCAGTTGGAATTGCCAAAAATGAAGGACTGTATCGTTTTGAACATCTGCAAAGAAAATAATTTTTTATTTTTTCTTCGCAAGGACTTTTCTTTCGATAAATATAAATATCAAAATAGAAGCTATACCTATCCAACCAATAAAATCTCCAAATCTTGTATAAAAAGTCCCGCTTTGTGGAATACTGATTTTAGATATTACAACTTTTGTAACTGGGATTTTAGAAATATTTTTTTCTAAAATTTCACCGTATTCATTAATGATAACTGAATCATAACCTCCATCTGCTTTAATTATCGAAACTTTATTTTCCAATGCACGAAATACTGTATGCGCATAATGTCTGTCTGCAATCTCAGGCCAATCAAGTGAAGGGACTGCAAGTATTTGTGCACCGTTAGAAACTGCAAAACGCGTACTATCAGTAAAATCCTGATCATAACAAATTATTACTCCTAATTTACCATATGGGGTATCTATAACTGGATAATTGCCTAATCCAGTATTCTTTTCCCCACCGAAAAGAACTGGATGTTGTTTTCCATATCTTCCAGAAAATTTACCATCTGGAGTTATAGTTACAGCTTCATTTCTCCAAGTACCATCCTCATTTGCGACAATATAACCAGTAGTTAAATAAATATTATTCTTACTTGCCAAATCAGTGAGCATCTCTGTATCTTGAACTTGAGGATCAAAAGCTAATGCTCCTTCCGGCCATACTACAATTCTAGCGCCATTAGCTACTGCCTTTTCAGTCAAATCTATGAGGGTATTAAGTATGTTTTCTTGAATTTCTGGGGTATCATCATACCCGCCATCTGAGGTTCTTCTATTTATACTCACAGCAGCGACTTTCACTTCAGTTCGTTTTTGTTCTCTTGTCTGACTTAAAACAATACTTAATAATCCCCAACCTATTAAGACAAATCCAACAATTATTAAAGAATACTTTACAACAGACCAAGATCTACGAATCTCAGAAATTTCCTTTTTCCTGTTACAGTAATCATAAATCTTAATAGCTAACAATCCTAATGTAAAATTAATTGAAATTATTAACAATCCAAGTCCCAAGATACCAAATATTGATACAGGAAGTATTAAGCCATTCTGTCTATAT
Organism: Candidatus Dojkabacteria bacterium; assembly: GCA_014729085.1. Taxonomy (GTDB): domain Bacteria; phylum Patescibacteriota; class Dojkabacteria; order B142; family WJKM01; genus WJKM01. Next base: position 101,423 of record WJKM01000004.1, read on the forward strand.
AAAGCATATGCTATAAAAGCCCAGGACCCCATTATTGGTATAAAAAGCCTTATCATTTCAACCGCAGTCCACGCAAGAGACTCTTTTACAACGAAATATTTATAATCTGTTTTTTCATGGAACTCTACATTATTCTTCTCAGTTAGAAATACAACTAAAACTAGAATAATAGGTAGATAAATCATATAAGTGCCTGAGCTAGCAAAGATATCAATAAAAAATACACCTAACCAAACAGCATTGTATATAGCAGGAGCCAAACTCGAAAATTTCTTAGGCATAATTCGATACTGAGCTAAAATACTTGGAACTAAAGCTATGAATATACAGTACCAATATTTGCCCGGAGGGAGGGAGATAATTAGCAAAATTGCAGATAGCAATGAAAATAAAATACCAATTAAAATTTTAGATATATTCTTATTTAACATATAACTTGTACTTAATAAATAGTTGTCTATTATAACTAATATCTGAAATGACTTTAATTATTTTAAACAACAAAATAAATATAATAAATTTCATAAATATTGTTTTCCATATATAGTTATGATATAGTTCTAAAATACTTTTCTATATTAATAAAAAACAAATGAAGGCATTGTTACTAGAAAATATACATAAAATTGCTATTCAAAATTTACAAGAAAAAATTTTGAAGTTATTTCCAAAGACTGTGCATTTACAGAAAACAAACTCATTGAACAAATTAAAGATATAGAAATACTTGGTATTAAATCCCGAACTAAAATAACCAAAAAAGTCCTATCTCATGCTAAAAAACTTAAAGTTATTGGAACTTTTTCTGTAGGCACTAAACATATTGATATAGATTCATGTAGCAAATATAAAATCCCAGTCTTTAATGATCCACAAAGTAGTACTAGAAGTGTTGCAGAATTAGTAATTGGGAACATAATTGCTTTATCTAGGGGAATTTTTCATAAATCAAACGATGTACATAATGGGATCTGGGAAAAGAATTCTAAGAAATCCTATGAGATCAGTAATAAAATTCTAGGTATCATTGGTTATGGAAATATAGGATCTCAAGTTTCTCTGTTTGCTGAAAATCTTGGAATGAAAGTCCTTTTTTTTGATATTGAGGACAAAGATCCTGTTGGCAAAGCCACTAAATGTAACTCTATGAAGCAACTTCTAAAAATCGCAGATATTATTACAATACATGTCGATGGAAGAGAAGAAAACACAAATCTAATCGACTTTGCAGAATTGGAACTGATGAAAAAAGGCGCAGTTCTTATTAATACAAGCAGAGGACATGTAGTAAACTTTCCTGCAGTACTAGACAATCTCAAATCCGAAAAATTACACAGTGGCGCATTTGATGTGCATCCAGACGAACCAAATTGCTATAAAGGTAAATATACTTCCGTACTTCAAAAACTTCCGAATGTAATTCTTACTCCTCATATAGGAGCTTATACTGAAGAAGCCCAATATAATGTTGGAAATTCTGTATCTAATAAAATAATCAGATATATTTCAAAAAATAATCCTGAAGATTGTGTTAATGAATCCGCATTACGTTACTAAGCCTGATTATCAAAATCAAATATAGATGCTGTTTATCCAATTGTAATACTTTCTTAAAATCAATATCTATTATTTAATATCAGATTGAGCATATATATTAATGCTTGTATAATTAGTTTCACAATATCTTATATCCACGATTTTTGTATGAATAAAATTGGAAAAGGTCCTAATTTAATATTTTTCCATGGAGGCGGAGTACGTTACAACTCATATCTACCTTTAATGAAGGCCTTATCTTCACACTACACAGTATATTATTTTGATCTACCTGGCCATGGATCCGAAATGACTAATGGGAATCCTATAGATGCGGTAAACAAGTTGACACAAAAAATTAAAAATTATTCAATTGGAAATCCAATTCTTTTAGGCCATTCGTTTGGAGGTTTTTGTGCATATGAAGTCAGCAAAAATCTTGAAGATATCAACCAAGTAATACTTTTAAATCCATTACTCATTGAATCCAAAAAAAACTTTCTTTATCTCCTGTTTAGGTTTCTTATTCTAAAAAATATTCGTTCAATAATAATGAAACCAATGATTATAAAATTTTATATAAAGGCTTTTATGGATATTTTGATTAATATATTTTCTCAAAATATAAATCTCGTAAATACAATTAAATTGCTACTCAACTCTACTTACTGTACTAAAACCCCTCTTAATCAATCTAATCCCAAAACTGTAATCTTACATGGAAAGCATGATTCAATTATTCCTTACAATAATTTTCAAGATGGCTTCAAAAAAATCACAAATCTGGTAGATGGAGAACATGATTGGTGCATGAATAATGTAGAAGATACTGTAAGAAAAATTTTAAAAGTTGCTACTTGAATGATTACTATGAATTCAGGCCAGGCGGACTTGAACCGCCGCTCTCACGGCCCCCAGCCGTGCGTTTTAGCCAACTAAACTATGGCCTGAAATTTATTTGCTCTCTATAAATGAACAATAAAAATAATATAAGTATTTTATAAAATCACAGAAAATTTGTATAGCTTGAAATTAAGAGATCAAGGTATAAGCAATATAAATAACTTCTCCTATAATTGCCAAAATAAAAACAATAGTCATTATCTTGGAAATTGGCAAGGTTTTCTTTTCACTCACTTGCTGTTGAGGCATTTGTTGTGGGGGTTGTACTACTGGAGGTTGTTGGATTTGTACAGGAGGCTGATTTGGATTCTGAACAGGGACATTTGGAGTCTGTGGAACTGGATTAGGCTGTGTCTGAGTTTGAGGCTGCTGTTGTCCAGGTACATTTCCTACTTGTGGTGAGGGAACCGCAGGCTGTGTCTGTTGATTCGGCTGCTGAGGTTGTCCTGATGAATTTGGTTGATTGGGTAGAGGAGGTAATCCTCCGGGATTATTTTGCTGTTGGGCAGGATTTTGCATATCTTCAAAATTCTCAAATTAATCAGTTTATTATGCCTTCTTTAAGAAATGAGGTCAAGATAAAGTCAGTTGTCCGTCATACATTCAACCCCTGCTTGTTTAAAATCGATGAAATGATAAAACTACAAAAGAGGGTCAATTAGAAATCTACTATAATAACTCAAAATACCATACCTCCCCATGTTCTAATGATTTATATCTTAGATAAAAGTCTTCTAAATGTTTTTCTTGAGCTACTTTAAAAGTCAGTATATTATTACCATTACTAAGATATAGAGTCTCATTTGTCGCCTCGAAATACTTCTTGCTATGCTTTTCTATTAAGGAAATATAATAAGTTTCCAATTTTTCATCATAATCATCATCGTTCCTCTCTATATGTAAAGACACATCAATTTCCTTTTCTGCATTTTCGCTTTTAATCTCAGCATGATTAACTGACATTTTCCAATAAGCATCTGACTTCTCGTCATTTATTTTTACAATCTCAACATCCTGATCATCCTGGAAAAAATGATCTTTATTTTTATTAATTCTATACCTTAAAGGCTCAACAATTATTTCCCATACTAAGGCAGAAAAAATAAGCGTAAGTATCAAAATTATTAACAAGTAAAACGAATTAACGAAAATTTTATTGAAAAAATTCTTATAATTATCTTCTACACCTTCCACTTTAATTCCCTGCAAAAGTTCTGCAGGATTATTTTCAAATTTTCGTTGGAGTTCATCACTATATCCCACAGAACTCCTCTCATTCAAAGATCCAAATATGTCCATATACTTTGGTAAATCGTCTTCGTTGACTCGAATGGCGATTTTCCTGCCTTCTATAGTTCCAAGGACTATAAAATTGATAACAGCTCTTCTGAAGTTAGGATTCTTAACTGTACGCATCCAATAATTTGCGAGCCCAATTTTTCTATTATAAACCCATACTAAAGACCTTGGTTTATTTTTAATTCTATGGGTCAACCAAAAGTTTTTATAACTACGATATGTATAAACATCTCTTAATCTTAAAAAAAGATTTACAAAAAGAATAAGCAGACTTATTATCCCAACTGCAAAAAATAATATATTTTCACTTTTAATAACATAAATATTTGAAAGAATTACTAGCAAAATTGATGAGATTATAATTAATATAGATTTAACAGCTTGGTTTTTCTCCTGCTGAATAAACCTTTGTAAAAATAATAATGCTTCTTCTTTTTTTGTTAGCTGTCTATTACTCATATTTTCCAGAAGTAAATCTAAAGAATTATATCCTAAATTTTCAGAATCAAATTATCAACTTTTTAGTAAGATATTAAATTTCTGTCTCTTGTAACTGAACTTATTGTATGTTGATTTTGTATTATAATTTTTGACAATAGTAATTTCGCATCCTTATACAATCAATCCTATATCAAATTTACAATTTATTCCACTTTTTTTTGGTGGAACCTCAAATCATGATAGTTTTAAGACAATTAAACTCAAACGAATCTTTTAAAACTTGGTAGAATTTTAAGATTACCAACCTAAATTTAGAAGAATTCCTTTTTTTTTATAATTAAAATAGCCGAAGGAACTGTAGGTTGTACTTACTGATTCGGTTGCTGAGGTTGAAATGATGAATTTGGTTGATTGGGTAGAGGAGGGAATCCTCCGGGATTGTTTTGCTTTTGGGCAGGATTCTGCATATCTTCAAGTTATTCAATCATTTTATTATGCCTTCTTTAGGAAATGAAGCCAAGATAAAGTCAGTTGTCCGTCACACATTCAAGCCCTGCTTGGTCTAAATAGCCAATATAATTTTGAAATAAAGGATCTGGAAAATCTACTCCATGTTTTCTTCGTAAATCATTGTAATAACCTCCTTCTTCAAAAAGTTTAGACATTTGCTCACAATCAGATTGATAAACCATCATTGGTAACTCTTGACCGTCCAACATAGCTTCTGTATACGATACTACATAAGGAAGACTTAAACTATCTGTCATAAGATTTCTCTTTGCATTATAATAAGCAGCTTCACTAACGTCGCTGTAGTCAGAATCAAAATTTCTCATATCATAAATTCCATTATCTGTTTCTATAATGTAATCACCATCATCTATCAATTCTTGAAAATAAAGATCTACAACTTCACGAACAAGATTTTCTTTAGCCTCGTAATCATAAGCTGCTGGTTCTTCAATATCATACTCATCCATTATTCTTTGAACTTCATTCTCCAAAAGACGGTTTTCTATAAGTTCTTCATATAATACCCCCGAACGAGCAATACTTGCTAATTCTGGGACTGTCAAATCTTGAATATCTTCAAATGATATTCCTCTTACTTGCCATAGATTACCTAAATTAGAAACATTAAAATTCATTGCCTCATCTGGAAAACTATATCCTATTCGACCTAGGTCATCAGTAACTCTAGGCCCGTATTTGAGCATAGTAAAAATGAACATATCTCGATCACTTCCTGAAATATCAAAAACAATTTCGGGTTGTATAATATCAAATCCTTCTGCCTCAAGTAATTGACACCAATTGCATCCGGTTCTATACTGACCTTCAGTAAAATTCATGAAAATATGATCAAAATCATATTCAACTCCTGATTCTTCTTCAAATATATTAAGTCGAGTACGTAAAGCTTCTGGAGCAAGCATGAAATCCGCTTCATGTGGATTATTTACATGCCCATAAATTGTCCTTTCTCCAAAAGGAAATTCAAAATGTGCCTGAGGTGATCCTACATCTTGATTTGTGTTACTCAAATCAAAGGAAGTATATTCTCCCTCTAATTCCAAAAATCCTAGCTCTGGAAGACGATCTAAATTACCATCTCCATTAAAATCCAAATCAAACAAATCTGGAATACCATCTCCATCCATATCTGGATTTGAAGCTTCTACCGTAGACGTAGGTACAGGAGTAGCTGTAGGATCAATTCCATCAGGATCTGGTACCGGTGTTTCGCTTGGGTCTACTTCTGTATTAACTGCACCTCCACAACCTGTCATTAAAGTGACAGCTAGTAATAGTGGGCCATAACGTTTTAAAAAATTCTCTTATTCCATAACGAACATTATAAGAAAAAATTTTATCCCGATTATATCAACTCATAGTGTAAGTTTCTAGTATTTTATCTGATTTTTATATGTAGTGAAGAATCTATAACGCGTACCAAACAGTTTATGCTAATTAATCCTCAAGGAAGATTTAACCAAGCAAATTATGGCACTGTATATGCAGAAAAATGAATGTTTTAATTACTCAACTTTCTTCCACTTAACACATATTGATTTTTGACACTGTCTATACAAAATATCTTCCTCTAAAAATACTTCATGTGTTTCGCCCTCAGAGTCAACCATAGTAACATTTCCATTATTGTAGGTATAACTTGTGAATTGAATTGGACCTTCATTTTGGCAGGTTGCTCTATGCCAACAATGCTCCGCAGTTCCATCTTCTTTAAATAAATAATATGAACCTTCATACATGGTATCTGTCAAATCAGTTGTACCAAGATATTCATAAATCAGCCACTTTCCAACTAGATTAATTTCTGGAGACTCTTCTGGTTCCTGTGTTTCTTCCACAGGCTCATACTCATTCAAACCAAATTCACTAGCATCTATTGTTGGGGTGGATTCTTGTTGAGTATCTAAATCTGAGATAGAGTCTTCTGCATCTCCTAGTAATCTACTCTTAAATTCTTTATCTTCATTAACTATCTCTGCCAATTTTTCTTCTACTTTTTGGTAATCTACCTCTCCACGTTTCTCCTGCTCCTCCAGTTCCTTAAGTTCCTTGTATTTAGTCTCTACTTGACTCCCTACTTCCTCCATCTCTTTTCTCATTGCTCTTGCTTTTGCAATTAATATTGCAATATCTGCATCACTTCCTGTATTCGCCATATTTCTCCACATCTTCATATCCACTCCTTCTTCTTCACCAGCTGAAGCTTTTGCTGCCATTACTGTATCCTGCACTCCAGATACTACTCCATCCAAATCTTTTGCTCCTGGCACATCCGGAGTTAGCAATCCTGTACCAAGATTAAATGCTTCCTCGGAAAGTTTTCTATTGTATGAACTTTCATTTAATTGTGATAAAGTCTGTTCTGTCTGACTAAGACTTTCTGCTATCCTAAGCTTTGCACGCTTTCTTTCCAGATTTGCTTCCTTATCAGCTTGATTTTGTAAAATCGTTGCTTGATTACGCATATCCATAAGCGACTCATCTATAACGCTTTTATCGTGAATTGTCCCAGCAGTATTTGCTCCTGCTGTGATCAATCCCATTACTGTCATTGTTGTTACTATTGTTGTAAATATTGCCATTTTCGATTGATTAAAAAAGTATATTTAAGTTAAACCAGGAAAAGTTCCACCCGGCACATAAAACGATTTTAAGATATTAGCTCTGCTCAACTCCTCTGGAATAGAATCAGCTCCTATATCTCCGTTTGGAAATGATATTTCATAAAACTTTTCATTTAAGTTAAAACCTTCTTCGTCAACGCCTTCACTCGTCATATCCATGTCAATAAATTCGGTATCTGGAGCATTCATAACGTTCTCTGTATACTGTTTTCTATTCATGATACTGATTGTAAACAATGGTATTCCTTCTGTTCCACAAATTGAATTCTCCATTGCATCATCGGTTTTGTAGCAATAATCATAAGAGTCAAGTGCCCAATCAACTTCATCATGTTTTTCAATAATCTTATCTTTATTATTGCCGACTTTAAAAGTAAAACTGTATTTCTCGTTCATAAATATATCTTGCTCTTGATCATCGCCTGCGCCTACTTCAGCGTTATTTATCTCAGAAGTAGGTTTCTCAGCCTTTTCAGTGAAAGCTTTTTGATCTATAGAAACTATAGTACCATCCAACTCAGCGGCATGGAGCCATATACCGTATTCATAGTATTTCGTACCTCCACCTAGTATAGATTCATCGATTGTAGTTGTAGCTGAGGGAGCAGTTCCTAATATTCGGTCCAAATCCTCTCTAGTCTCAACATCATAGAAATCCTTAGGTTCAAGGTTAAGACTGTAAACTTCAACACCATCTACATCATCAAAATAATAATGTTTTCTGCCTATAAATTCACCATCATTAAACGTAAAGATCTCGTCTATATCAACGTATTTCCATACCTCTATTCGCGTTTGTTCTTCAAATTCATTGTCAATAGTGATATTATATGAATCCGGTAGACCAAATTCATCTATAAATTTTTTCTGATCTTTAGAGTAAATATTTGATACTGTACCTATTTGACCGAGATCTCCAAAATCAAAATTTGGAAATACAAAAATTATGGCAAAACATATACATAAACAAAACACAGAAAAAGCAGCAAATAATAAAATAATGCCTTTCTTTTTCTTGGAGTCTTTGTCTAAGGGAGTAGGGGACTGAGAGTTTGTGTCCATCAAAAATTTCTAAAAATTATTACTTTTATAGATTAACACAAAACAATTTTGAAATTAAATTTGGCATATCTCTTAATTTTATTAAAGTTCTAAGCTTCTTATGGCTGAAGAATATCGTTGCTTTCATTGTTAATTGAGATGATTACTTGATTTACGGTCGGGAACTGTTTTAAGGTCTGTGAAATTTGTGAGCGAATACTTTCAACCCTGCAGGATCCACCTACCTGGTAATCAAGCTTCTCGTTAAAATCAGCATATGCAATATCATTCTCGATTCTAAGGCTCTGCAAGACAACGCCTTCAGGAATTGATGTACTATATCCATCATCTACTTCATCTTGTTCTGGGCCTTTCAACAATTCGTTTATAGCAGCTTTACCCATAGCTTCCGTCTTCTTTATCTCTCTTTTCACTGGATAGACTTTTGAACAATCCAACATGTTTGGATCATTTTTTGTATTATAAAAAAATACTTCTATAATTGAGTTTTCTTGGGGAACGATGGTAAGGGGAATTTCAATTTTATCATCAAGTTCTCTTTTATCACTAACATTTGATTTATAGAGAGTCATTACGACTTTTTGTTTTGTTTTAAATGTACAGTCAATAGTTGCTTCAAAATCTACAAACTCATCAGTCATCCATTCCTCATCTGTGTGTGCAGATACTCTCATTAATTCATTACCTTGTTGATCATTTATACCAACTGGAAAACTAGCTTCAAAAAACCAATAACCAGGAATTTCTCCTTTTACCTCGAACGGGCAACTTACGGAATCATTTGAAAAAGGTGTAATTAGTTTATAAGGAGTTCCTTTTTCTGAAGTATCCAAGGAATCATCAACTGTAGGAATTGCAGTTGATTGATCTATATAATCGGTTGGAGACACAGCATTATCCAAATCATTGGAGTTCGTTTGGTTTTTCCTATTGCTATTTTGAAAAGCTAAATAAGCAATAAGAGAAATAGCTGGGATTATTACAATAACTAATAATAGAATAATTGGTAGTTTGTTTTTATTTTTCATATTCAAATTGATTAAAGAATTAAAATAACATACCTATTTCATTATATAATATATATTCCAGATACCTTAATTCATTCTTCATGAGTTTCCCTAATTTAATAAGTGATTATTTTCCGCCAATATAAGTAATCGACTCAATAGCTAATTTGAGTTCATTTGATGTGGATTCTCAAACTTCGACATTAATAAAACCCTTTAATACAAATTCAGTATCAATTTAACTAATGGTTTTGCTGCACTTCGTTTACAAAGCCAAGACTATCACCTGCCTACCAAAGTACTTTGTACGGCGGGCAGGTTGTCGATCTGGTTTCCGGTTCTCGCCTTTCAATTCATACCAAAAATAAAAAATTCCACCTTTCGGTGGATTTAATTAGAGGAAGCGACCTGCCTTCTCCTTCGCAAGTTCAGGATTGTTTTCAATAACAGTGGAGCCAAGTACTGGGCAAAGTCCGAACTGAGTATTTAAATAAAAATACGCTTATGTAACGTTTTTCCAGTCCTTTGTTACATTTTCAAAATTAACATCTTTCCATTGTTTTTTCCAGATGTCTAAATAATCAATGTCCGGTGATTTTGGTTCTTGGTTGGGCATGTGAATTTTAACCAATGAAGGCAAAATGATAGATTCCCCTATCAAAAGTGCTTCCCCAGCTTTCAATGTTGGCAAATAATTGGTTAAATCACCCAATGTATCCGGAAGCAATTTCCTAACATAGTTTTGATCATCTGGATTTGTCAGTCTCATGGCAATAAAGTTATTGCATTGAGAAAAAATTGTTTCAGAAATTTCAGCTGGTCTTTGACTGACTATTCCAAGTGTAATTCCATATTTTCTACCTTCTTTTGCAATTCTTTCAATAGCTGTCCTTGAAGCCCTATACTTTGTTAAACCACTTCTTGGAACATATTTGTGAGCTTCTTCAAAGATTAAAAGTAGTGGTGTATCACATTCAGATGAACCATCTAACATTTTTTTGTAATAGTATCCGTATTCAAACAGTATTCTTGAAATAAGTGAAACAGTAACACTAAGAACTTCAAAGGGAATTCCAGAAAGATCAAATATTGTTACATTTGCCTTGCTTTTGGTATAGCCTATGAATTGTTTTAACACGTCTTCAAGTGTAAGTGAGTCTGCATTTTCAAATAAAAACCTGAGTCTGGGATTATTCCTTGTTATATCAAGTCTTAAAATAAACCTTTCAAAATGACCCTTGAATGGTCCAGGACCAGCTTTTGTCGCCTTTGTTCTTGACTGTTCACAGAAATCAATATCATCTGTGAAGTATTTAGGAATTCTATCCGGAATCAATTCTCCACTAATTGATTTGGGTACGTTTTCACCTTCTAACTTCCCGATGACCTCATTATTCACATTTTTTATATATCTTATTACTTCATCAATATTAAATCTAAAAGGGGAATCAAAGTAAATATTCTTAGAATCAATATCTGGATTTGTATGTTTTTTGTTTTCTGTAACAGCATATCTGAACTGTGAAACTTGATTATGTGAATTATCTTCGTTACTTTCAATAAAAAGATCCCCAAGCTCATCACTATCAAAAAGCCAATAGGGAATCTTTATATTTGAAGAATCAATGATGTTAGCATCAGGGAATGCTTCCCTATATTCTCCGCCTATATCAAAAATCACTATATGAGAATTGTTCAAATCATCATAACTACCATTTTTTTCTTGTATTGCCTTTTGAATTATGGAAGCAACTGAATGTGACTTTCCAGATCCAGTTGACCCAACAATTGCAAAATGCTTGTTGAATAGTTTATTACCATTCACTGGTACTGCAATAGCATTATTTTGTGCAAGGTCTGAAAACACAAACTTTTCTGAATCTTTCAATTTACATGAATATATCTTGTTAAAATCTTCATCTGATAATAGTTCTATTCCATTGTTAGGTGGAAGCGGTATCCCATGTGCACCACGTTCAAACTCAACTTTACCTTCTGACAATACCCTATATGATCCAATCAGTTCAACTTCAATAATAAATTGATTTTCACCCGCAGGCGTATCAGGATCTGTTGAATCTAAGTTTTTAATTTTGTAGTTCTTGATCACACCTATAATGAAGTCACTTGAATCACTTTGGAAGGGAATTTTTATATAACTTCCAATATTAAAGTGATTATCAAATTGCTTTGAATCAAGGATTTCAATTGATACTATATCCCTTGTTACACCTATTATCTTGAAATTTTCTGGGTCCATTTCGTTAACTTAAAATTTAATTGCTTCATAAATTTGCTTAGTTGACAATCCTTCTACACAAACTGATGGCAGTGATTCAAAACGCTCTGGAATGTTATGATCAAATGCATATATCATCTGTGGGGTATTTTGATAGTCAACTATACTATCGAAAGTAGATTCAGAAATTAGTCTCATTTCAAAAGAAATTCTTTCTAACGTTTCTGTAGCACGTCCATTACTTAAAGTTTTCTTTTCTTTTAGTGGTTTTTCAAAAAAGATGGAAGAATTGAAACTAATATTTTCATAGCCATCATTAAAATTTACATCATATCCAACTATCACTTTCTTTGCTTCTTCAACATGATCATCTGGTACTACAAAGGTAATTGGATTTATGTCAATCTGTGGTTTCTTCCCTTTATAGTCTTCTACTACAGCTAATATAAGTTTCCCCATGTTATATGACGGATCATGTTTTACTTTTCCCAACATTACTAAATTTTCTTCTTTCCGTATGATTTTGCTAAACTTCTTTTTAATAAATGCCAAATACTTTTCTTCTCCTTTGAATTCTAGAAATGCTGAGTTAAAAATAATATTTTTACCAGATTTGACGTAATCCATTAGTTCCTTCCTATTTATTACCCGGTCTTCTGGATTTATTGTTTTTGTTATTTTTTTTCTAATATAGTCAACTATATTAGAATAATAAAAGATTGCTTCATCAGTATTTGATGCTAAACCGAGTTCTTCATCCTGAAGCTTCCTAATTACTTGTTGAAACTGCTGTTGGAAATCCGGTGCAAAATCTAAGACAAACTTCTTTATAAAGTCATTCTTTATTTTTTTACTGAACTGATCTTTCTTATTTCCAAGAATTTTGTTCAGGTTTTTTAATGAAAGGTGCCTGTCCTCACCTACAAACTTTTCATATCTTTTATATGAAGCAAATGAGGCATAAAGAAAGTAGTTCTTTTCATTATCATCCCGAAAATTATTCAGTAGATTGATTACAGGGGTTTTGATTTTTGAGGGCGTAAACGCTTGAGTTTCTTGGTATTTTACCTGAATCACAAAATTTTTCGATGATATATCTTCAATAATTTCAACCCCAATAGGGTCTGTTTCATTAGTAGATTCAAGAATTTCAAATACAGTTTTGTCTATTTGATATTCAAATCCTTTGATTGCATAATATCCACCATCGGTCACGAGTAAGTTCTAAGAATTATGATAAGTAATTATCTCAAAGAATTATTCCAACTTACAAATAATATTTGATTTGGTTCGAACCAGCCAAAATCACTATCATTACTGGTAGGATGGAAGGTAATCACGGTAGGGGGTATCAAAAATTCGGTTTTAGCTCGAACCAATATGAATTATATTTGAAAAGGGTTTCGGGGTTTTTATGAGAAATTGGAGCACCCTACTGGGCAAAGTCCGAACTAGATTTTTGGAAATTCACTTTAATTCTTTTGTTATAATATTATTAATCACTTTAGTTAACTATTATAATAAATAAACTACTTAATTATGGTACCTACTGTTATTTTTAGTATAATAATATGTTTTTCGTTATACATATTTATATTCTCCTTACTTTCAAAAATAATATTAATTATTCTCAAACGTGTATTTCAATTATCACCAAAAATAAAAAAAATAATCTCAATAATTGATATTATTTTAATTATAATTCTTATTCTGTGTATTCCGGCTATATTTATTTCTATTTTTATGGGTGGATGCTACACATCCTCACTAAAAACTGATCAGATTTGTATTAATGAACCTGATAGTTATGGATGCTGGATTTGTGATAACGATGGAAATTATAACTATCAAAAAAATTCAGGTAGTGATATCAAAGGAACAGATCTTTGTGAGTTGTGTAATAAGGATGAAAACACGGGAATAAAAATTCAGACTGAAATTGCAAATATAACAGGCACAGAACTAACTTGTAATCGAATAGTAGGTTCAAAAAATACGAATGATGGCATAGGGGTAGAACAAACTGAAAAAACAATTAAATGCATTTTGATAAAGGGAGAGAAAAATTGTTGAAAATTTCGAGCAAATGGTAAGGAGTGTTTTGAATCAGGTTAATTTTATTGGAATTAGAGGGTGAGCGATGGACCGGGCTCACGTGGATTTGTAGACAAATCCAGTATCAATTCAGGTAAGTTCACTTCCTCATTTCATTCGTCGTTCACTAACCCTTCATTGTCGATCCGGTTTCCGGTTCTCGCCTTTCAATTCATACCAAAAATAAAAAATTCCACCTTTCGGTGGATTTTTATTTTTGGAGTCGTGCCTTCGCTAAAGCTTCGGCAGACTCTCGTACTTCAATCAATATTTCAGTACATTCAGTAATCGACTTGCTATACGAAACAAAATTGAATGTAATGAAATTTTGTGAAGTATGGAGCTCTCTGATAGAGGAAGTTAGAACTAATGTTAGATTGATTCAGTAACTTTGTATATCCCAGTACGACTAAAATCAGGACTAGGATTTAGTATCCATTTACCAAAAGAGACTTTATCTTTATCTGGACAATAATGCTCAACACCAATAGACAGTTCTTTGTCATCATCCACGCTAAGTAGCCAATACGATTTAAATCGATCATTCTTACTTTGGCAATCCACTTGAGGAATCAGGAGATCTTTATCAATCAGCCAGCCATCAATAAACAGTAAAAGATTCCTATTAAATGGAGAAACTTCTTTATCAATTTTATGACTCAAGGCCTTCTTAACTCCTTTCTCAAGATCAAGACCATAAAATTTCTTACTATTTTTGTTCTGGACAAAAGCAGATGTCTGCTCCAAAGCGTAAGCAAATCGGTCAATATAAACAAATCCATCATCCAACTCTGTAAATCCCTGTTTTCCTTCTTGAAAACCAAATCTCACATCCTTATTATTTAAATTATTCTGTAGGATAACAAAAACGGAGAACACTCCAAGCATTTCATATAAAGAAAGATTAAAAGGATCAAGCTTTGAAGAATTGTATAAAGATTCAATCTTATTAAAATGATCTTTTAATGAATTAATAAGGGGAGAATACTGTTTCAAAGTTTTAAATGACCCATATGGGGGACTTTTAATAAATTTCGCCGAATATCCATTCATCCATTCCCTTTGAGATATTAGTTTGGAGAGCTTCGCTCTCGTACAAATGATTCTATCATATCCTCGATCAGTTTCAGATGACTAAAAAATTTCTCACCCCAGAAGTCACAATCAACTTTCTTAGATACCTCACTCAATTTTTGTTTCAATTCACTTTCAAGAAACACCCCGGGTTTATAATTGTAAAGCCACAAACAAAACATGACCATCTCAACACTAAGTCTATACTCCTGGAAATAAAACATATGTATTGAATCAATGATAAAAATT
Organism: Candidatus Dojkabacteria bacterium; assembly: GCA_014729085.1. Taxonomy (GTDB): domain Bacteria; phylum Patescibacteriota; class Dojkabacteria; order B142; family WJKM01; genus WJKM01. Next base: position 116,485 of record WJKM01000004.1, read on the forward strand.
TCAATAACCTCTGGTTCAAATTCTATCTCTTGATTTGGATCAGAAGATCCATGTTTAAAATCATTATAATCCTGGTTAACAATATCCTTAAATCGTTTCACTGATGTATTACTTTTTCCATATCTCTTCATGAAGTGTTCCTTATGATATTGTTTTAATACATCCCTATTTAGATGTTCATCAGCTTTTTCAACAAAATATGATAAATGAATAAATAATATTACTGCTAATTACAATATTTAAAAGAAATTTTTATAAAAAACCTATTTTTTAGTTTTCTTTGATTTTACTATCTTAATCATTTCCGTTATTGATTTTTTAAATTCGTTTTGCGAATATGTCTTATTGGCTGTATTTTCCGGGTGATGTATTGAGTGTCTTATATAAGTTGATAATGAAACTGATTCGTTACGTTTCTTTTTTTCGTTATACCAAGTTTTAGTTTTTGGTAGTTTTTTTAAGTCTGTCCTATACTTCCCTTCTATATACCCGTATAACTCATTATGAAATTCTACTGTAGGTATGTCAAACGCGTAATAATTCACTTCTCCCCAAGATGGGCTCCAAGGAAATAAATTTTCCTGTGTATCTTTGATATTCTTATACTTAATGATGCCCTTACTATCCTTTGAAAGTAAATATATTACTGTATTATCATCTTGAAGATGTTGCTTGAATAAATATGGAGAATGTGATGCCATAAAAATTTGCCCGTTTTGTTCTCCTTTTTGATCATTAAGTAGTTCTTTGAAATAATTGAGTAATTGAATTTGAGTTTGTGGATTTAAACTTTTTTCAGGTTCATCTATAGATACTATTACTCCTTCTGAAAATTCTTGATTCTGAAGAACTTGTATAGTCCTGTGTACCAAACTTTTTTCTCCTGAACTTAGATTTTCTAAACTTGAATCTTTCCCATTCTCTTCAAAATAAACTTGCCAACCATCTTTAGTTTCCCGAAGTTCTTTAAGATTCTTACCATAGGGAAGAATCTTTTCAAACGCTTTGCGTAATCTATTCCACCTTTTATCAATTACATCTTTAGGTATCTTCTTTTTAGGATGATCTATAATCCAGTTTCGAAGATCTTGATTATCGTGAAATTGTGTATTTATTAATAGTTGATGATTCCGAGCACCTAATTGACTATCATGGCTCATAGCTGTAAAATTTTCTTTATCAAAAGAATCCTTTGTAATGCTAGAAACTTTCTTCAATCTATAATTAGGCTCTGCTCCAGAAAAAATGAATTTAAAATTCTGAACAAATTCTCCACTAATCCTTCCAAGATCAAGGTCAGTGTATTCATGAGAATTATCGTTGCTGAAAGAAATTTTTCTTCCCTCATTAGACATAATCAGCTTAATTGTTTTACCTTTAATTCCCTTATGAAACCATCCAACCGTTGTGATATTTTTCAAATTTTCGCTCTCATGCTTATTTAATTGGAATTCATACATTCGTATTTCATCGCTAGCCGTAGGTATACCATTGTGCAAGAATCTGTCTATTATGTTTTCAAATAGATATGTCTTTCCAACACCATTATTGCCTATAAGGAGTACATTATCTGCAATTTTCCCATTAAAATTGAAATCAAGGTCCAGATCTCCAATAACGGGATTATTTTTAACTTCAATTTTTGAAATCTTCATTTTTTAAGTATTAAGAGTTGTTTTGATTATAACTTACCTATTTAGAGAAAAACAAAATTAAACTTGGCTTGAACCAGCCAGAATCACTATCATTACTGGCAGGACGAAAGGTAATCACGGTAGGGGGTATAGGAAATTCAAATCTGACTCGAACTAATATGAATTATATTTGAAGAGGGTTTCGGCGTTTTTATGAGAAATTGGAGCGATGGACCGGGCTCACGTGGATTTGTAGACAAATCCAGTATCAATTCAGGTAAGTTCACTTCCTCATTTCATTCGTCGTTCACTAACCCTTCATTGTCGATCCGGTTTCCGGTTCTCGCCTTTCATTTCATACCAAAAATAAAAATTCCACCTTCCGGTGGATTTTAATTTTTGGAGCGATGGACCGGGCTCGAACCGGCGACCTTCACTTTGGCAAAGTGACGTTCTAGCCAACTGAACTACCATCGCATCAAATTGAACTCATGTATTATAGTCATTATTTTAGATTGTTTCAATATTTTATTTTATTGTTTCAAAAACTCGTTATATTGCATAATTGTCTTAAATGAGGTTATAATAGCAATCGTAAAACTTTGGGTGCTTAGCTCAACTGGCTAGAGCATCTCGTTTACACCGAGAAGGTTTGGGGTTCGAGTCCCTAAGCACCCACCATCAAATTCTTCAATTAGTACTTATCTTTTAACCTCGTATTTAATAATGAAATCAGTAGGATTAGCCTTAAGTGCAGGTGGATCAAGAGGAATTGCCCATATTGGAGTTATTAAGTGTCTGGTTGAACATGATATCCCAATTGATATGATCTCGGGAACTAGTGCAGGTGCACTAATAGGCGGATTGTATGCTTCAACAGGAGATATTTCAAAAGTTGAAACGATATTTAAAAATTTAAACAAAAGAGAAGTAATAAGTTTATTTACAGATCCTTCAATTAAAGCTGGATTCATTAAAGGAAATAAAACTGAGAATTTTTTGAGAAGACATTTTGAGCAAAGCGAGATTAGCAAATTTCCAATAAAATTTCAGGCAGTAACAACAGATATTAATACTGGTAAAACAGTTAGATTTTCGAAAGGAGATGCTGTTGAGGCAATTAGAGCAAGCATTTCTGTCCCTCTTATATTTAAGCCTGTTGTGATCAATGGTAGACTCTTAGTTGATGGTGGCGTTACCGAACCAGTACCAGTTCACACATTAACAAAAATGGGAGCGGATATTAGAATAGCAGTCAATTTAAATAATTCAAAGAGTATTGAAAAAATTGAGAAACAAGATTATAGAAAACCATCCATGCTTTCCATTCTTCGTTCTACTATCTTATTACTCATCAATAATCTTGCGGAACAATTAGAAAAAGAAGCAGAGATTATTATCAAGCCCACTGTACCATTTGAAGGATATCTTCCAAATTTGGTTAAGTATATTGATAAATTTGAAGAAGTTGAGCAAGAGGGGTATAACAAAACGTTAAAACAAATTGAAAAAATTAAAAGTTTACTTAGATAATTAAGTGGGACAAGAATCCAATTGTAGTAACTTTTCATGTTATACTTTTTTAAATTATTTAAGCATCTCACCATACACAATGGATAAAGTACACTTCCTCAAAAATTTCGAAGATTTGTACTCACATAGTAAAAATCTTCTAAAAAATACTTACAAGCCTCACTCTAAGATACTTGTCAAACTTCACTTTGGAGAGCCAGGAAATAAGACCGCATTTAAACCAGAAGATGTAAAACCAATTATTAAAGCTTTAAATGAATTAAAACTTGAACCAACATTAATCGATTCACCTGTTGCATATAATTCTCCGCGCGGAACTGTAGAAGGCTACGAACAGTTTGCTAAACAAAAAGGTTTTAACAAACTTGCACCATGTCTAATTTCCAATAATGGTAAAAGGGTTGAAATGAAAGACATTCCAATCGAAGTAATTAAAGAATTAATTGAAGCAGAAAATGTCTTGGTTCTATCACATGTTAAGGGACATGGTTGTGCAGGTTTTGGAGGAGCTATTAAAAATTTGGGTATGGGTGGAGTAACAAAGGAATCAAAATCCAAAATCCATGGATTATGCAAGCCCAAATTTATCAAAGAATGTCAGGGGTGTGGAACTTGTGCAAAACTTTGTCCAGCCCATGCAATAAAAATGACAGATGGAAAAGCTGAATTTGATTTGAATGCATGCTACGGCTGTTCCATTTGTGAGATTGAATGTCCCTTTAAGTGTTTAGCTCCAATTAAAGCAATATTTGATGATCTACTTGCACAAGGTGCAGCAGCTGTTATTAACAACTTTCCAGAAAACACATTCTATATTAATGTAATTAAAAATATTACCGAAGGATGTGATTGCCAATCAAATGCTGGTCAAATTCTTTCAGATGATATCGGAGTTTTACTTAGTAAAAATCCCGTTGCTATAGACCATGCAAGTATTGATCTAATTAACAAAACGAACGAAAAGAATATATTCCTAGAGCATACACACAAAGATCCCTTATTACATGTTGAATATGCAGCTAAATATACTAACTGGGAAGAAGATTATGAGATTGAAGAACTATAACTATAGTTTATTAACCTGCCCAATAAAGAAAATTTCTCCGCTTTCTGCATCCTGTATAACAAAAACAAATGGTTTATCCATAATCATATAAAATGGATCTTCTACTGTTTCTGGAACAGCCTTGAGAGCCATTTCGACACTAGTTGCAGCAGAGGCCTCAGTTCCTTTCTCATTTATCTCTATAAAAGCCTTATGTCTGACTTCACTAATATATAAATCGTTTTCTTCGCGCATTAATGAAAAATCAGCACCTGGTGTAAAAGCCACTTCCATACCCATATCCTGAAGCATATTATTCAAACTTTTTGAATAGTCCATTTTAAATCTCGGCAAAATAATTTTTCCTTTACTTTTTTCGAAAGAATCCGTAAACTCATTGAAACTTTTAATAGAGAAGGAATCGAGAAAAGCATCCATTTCGTCTTTTGGAAGAACTATAATCATTTCTACTTTTTCTGTTTCACCGTACTTAAGACTAACAACTTGAATTTCTTCATTTTCAAAATACTCAAATTCCTTTTCAAGCTGCATCATAGGAACTTGAGACTCGGAACCATCAGTATTTTTAAATGATTTATTTTCTGTTAATTCGCTATTAAATTCATACTTCCAAATCCCCTTAAAATAAACGGCATTAATTAGATACATAATTACATCTGACTCAATAGGGAATTCAACAATTTTCTGGATTTTATTATTCGTATTCTTGTCTACCCAACTATTAATTAGCTCAACTGCCTGTTCTGAATCAAAGTTAATACTTGCTACTTCAGCATCAAAATTTTCTTGGTTTACATCCAAAAATTTGTTGTTGATTTTATATCCCTCCCTAATCCAGATCGAGTTGGCAATAGAGATATCAATATCTGCTTGTTTTTGTAAATAATCAATGATTTTTTTGCTTTCCTTGTTTATTTCTTCGGACGTTAATTGGGTCATAGCCAAAACATCCAAAATGGTTTGTCTTGTCTCTCCTTGAGCTCCATTTAATGGCATAGACAGAGCTAATGAAATACTTAGGGGAGAAACAAATATATTCTTATTCTGTGCGGAATCTGTCAATTTTTTAAACAAGTTAAAGGCAAAAGCTGAGTGTGAAGTAATCAGTAAATTTTCATCTAGCGGAGAAGGCGGTATCATTTCTTCGATATCAATTTCAGAATGAGTCTCAGTTGGCTCAACAGTAACTGTAGGCTTTCCATTTTCTATTTCTATTTGAGAAGATTTATAGCGATTAATAAATAATAAACCTAAAAAGAGAAAAAAAAGTAAAACAACAAAGACAGCAATTGCCATTGTAGTGGAAGAATTTCCTTTAGCAGGACTTTTTTTATCAATAAATTCCATAGCAAGTTACTTAATATATACTACTTAATATAATGACTTAAAAGTTAGCTCATTTCAAGTTAATTATTATTATTCTTGCCTAAAAAATTTCAAAAGTGTAAAATCGTGAAGTATAATAAAAGTACTTAAAACGAATTTAATTGAAAAATTAATTAGCACTTTTATGCCGAGATAGCTCAGTTGGTAGAGCACACGACTGAAAATCGTGGTGTCGCCGGTTCAATTCCGGCTCTCGGCACTTTTTTTAGATGAAAAGAATAAACTATAGATTAGTATTTTTAAAACATGCTAATCTGTCGAAAACGAGTTTTATAAATTATAGGCATGGTCTGAGCTTATAAATCATCCCCAGTTTATTTTAAAAATGAACTTTAAATAAAAAGCTACATGTAACTCTCCATTTCACTTAGATTAATTACATAAAAATATAAAAACTTACAAAATCATGCTATAATACTATCGGATATATTATAATGTACTAATGAACCAAGAAACAAATTCACAAGAAAGTAAAATAAAATTCACATACGATAAAAGTGGCCTAATTGATGGAACAATAGGACGAATTGGGCAACTTCTTACTCATTTGAAACTCGGGACACTAGATAATATGCTCGAAGACTTCCCTGAAGAAAACATTCCTAAATTAGAGGAAAGATATAAAGACTTAGAACTGGAAGGGAATATTGAAGTTTATTTGAATCACTCTCCTTTATTTAAAAATCTCAAAAGACTTTTTGAAAAGGGAAGACGAAATAATTTATTTGCAAGAGTATTATTTGGAATTCCCTACACTATTGGACAGTGGCTAGGAGGGCAAATAACAAGAGCAGATTCTTATAATCCATATACAGAAACTGCACAAGTTTATCATCCAAACGAAACCGTAGCTATGCACGAAATAGGGCATGCAGAAGATTTTGATGCTTCGGAGCATCCAACTATAAGATCACTCATTTACAGTATTCCATTTATAAGATCAAAACTTGAATGGAATGCCTCCAAATATGCCATGGAACATATGACTGAAGATGAAAGAAAACAAAACTCAAAAATTTTGGAACCTGCACTTGGAACATATCTTGCATTTGATACTGCGGAAACTGCCGTTAACGCTGCATTACTTGCAGGAGCTACCATTTCATCACCTGCGATCTCATTGATACTTAATGCTGCACCCTGGGTTGGAGCTGGTTTAGGTCATCTGTATTCAAGGGTCATAAAGGATCCTGATACAAATGTTTTCATTTCAAATAGTAAACAAAGTTATTTAGATGAACCATCTGGAAGAGAGCCTGCCTTGTCTACGATCTAACTTAAATATTATCCAGTACCATAGCTAACTGTGAACCTCCAATTAAGGTTGGGGCTTTAACAAAAAACATATGATTATCTTCAATTAACATATCAGTTACTTCTCTTGCCTTTTCCATGATTTTTTCACTCTCCCAGAAGACTTTGCCATCAATTGGGATAAGTTTTGTCCCATTCTTATAACCAGCAGCTTTGGTAACACAAGCTATAGTGGCACCAATTGATTGTCCTGCCTGTATGGTAGCTCTGTAACTGCACTCTTTAATTACTTTATATATGTAATGAACTTCAAAACCATCTAAAAAATTATTTAAATCTAATTTTATGAATTTCTTAAATCCAATCTTATCATCTGTAAAATATGAAAAGAAATGTTCATCTGGTTGATCAATTATCCACTCAACGATACTTTTCGACATCACTTCATTATCCGAAAGCAGAGAAATGGCTGCGGCAATTCTATATCTAATATAATCCCCACCCGTCAGATGCTCAATAAACTTTTTCTTAGTATGAATTAGATCAAGATCCATCATTTTTTGATGAATAAGTTCTGCAAGACCAAATCTTTCTGGTCTAATAAATTTACTAACCTCTAAATTCAAATCTCGTATTGCTGCATTTGAACCATTGCTAAATACGAAACCAACAGGAAGCTTTTCAATATCTTTGTGTTCATTATCCGAGGGTAGAAAGCTAACCACACAGGAAGTATCGTTTATTATATAAACATTTTTGAAATTAAAGCTAAAACTTTTATCTAACAAGTTTTTCCTTAATAAATTTCCTATATAACTTGGATATTTATATTCACCAAAATCTATAATATTCCAAGATTTGGGTAATTTCCTCCTAAGAAAATATGCATCAATTCCATCATCAATAAGTTTATTCTGAACTGGAAAAGCAAGTGATAACAATACCGTGATATCTTGATTCATGGATTTATCCCATACTCCATCAACAATCTTTAAGATTCTTAGAATAAACTGACGGAAAGTGCATCTTCTTTCTTTTCTAGGCATTACATATTTTTTTTCTTTCTGGACTTCCAAAACACCGCTCTTGGTTTTACTAATTACAGAAGATTTCCAAATTGTTCCACCTAAATTACAAGCAATTATTTGCTCCCCAACAGGTACTTTCTCAAATTGCTTGGATTTTATCTGAGGTATATCTGTCTTGATAATATCAATCTTTGAATCTTCATCTACTCCCTCTACTTTAGATCTAATTGAATTAAGAACTGCTTCGTAAAACTCAGGGGCTAATACTCTTTTGATCTCAACATCAGTAAAAGGCCGAAGACCAAAACTATCCAACATTTGCTTTACATAATTCATATAGTCTGATGAGGAATTCGTTTGCATTTAAAAATACTATTATTTTACATATGATTCTTGGACCATAAGAAACTGGGCTAAACCAACTACACTAGATGCCTTTATCATACTAATATTATTTTCTGGAATTAATAAATTTATTACTTTTTGTGACTGCTCCTGAATTCCATAACCTTTCCAATATACTGCTCCTTCTACCGGAACAGCAATATCTCCTGTATTGTATTCAGCTGACTTGAGGACAGATGCAATCATTACTCCAATAGTTTGCCCTGCTTGAATTAAAGCACGGGTCGAACATTCTTTTAATATTACATAAATTCGACGTGCCTCGGTTTCTTCCTCCACTAAATTAAAGTCGAGGAAATCATCATAGGACATATCACCACTTGCTAAACGACTTACAATACTTGCATCTTCTTGCTGTATCATCCATTCAGCTATTCTATTTGAAATTATCTTATCTTCGGAGAGTATCGAAAGAGCTGATGCAATTCTATATCTAATGTAGTCACCTCCATGAAAATGCTCAATAAATTTCTTCTGGGTATGTACCAAACCAAGTTCGATCATTTTTTCATCTATCCTTCTGTCCAAATCTAACTCTTGAGGCATAATAAACTTGCCGGCTTCTAAGTTCCATTGTTTCAATGCTGCATTTGATCCTGTTCCAAAAACAAATCCCACCGGGTATTCACCAAACTCATCTTTACCTGGTAGTTGTTGAGCTACCGAATTCGCATCATTGAGAAAATATACATATTTTATATTTGGAAGAGAGTAGGTTGTTAATAACTTTTCCAAAAACAATTTACCAATCAAACTGGGAAAAGGTAGTTTATGAAAATCTCTAACAATCCATGATTTAGGCAATTTCTGTCTTAGAAAGTAAGCATCTATTCCATACTCTGTTCTTACATTTCTATGAGGAAATCCTAAAGAAATACCTACGAATTGAAATTCATCCTTATCTTCTTCTTGCAGTATATTGTAGATTTGTTCTGCCATTTTCAAGATAAAATCCTGGAATCTGATATTTCGCTGTTTACGAGGTATATATATCATATTTTCTTTGTATATCTCTGTTTTTATATCATCCGTCTTTCGTACCAAAGATGTAACCCAATTAGTTCCTCCATAAGAACACGTAATTACTTTTTTCCCAACAGGAACGTTTTGGAACTGCTCCTTTGTAATCAACTCGACATCAGTAGGAATAGCAAGTAGGCCACCGTCTTCATTAGTAGGATCTCCATGTCTATTAATACCAACGTTTATCGCATGTAAATATTTAGGGAAAATAATATCGCGAAGTTCATATTCACTAAAAGGACGCAATCCTATTTTATCCAGATTTATATTTATTTCTTTAATGAATGAATCTAATGACTCTTCCTGCATATATCTAGTTTAATATATTCTAATCTATTTATACTAAATTTTAATAAAGATTAAAAATTCAAATTGACATTTATATCGTATATATATTAATATATTTTGGTTATATAAAATTAGTTGCACTTTAAATTAAATGGAAACCGGCAAACCACTTATTATCCCCCCAAATCTACTCTCAACATGTCAAAAAATTCAAGGAAAACCCTGTACCGCTCTTGAATGGTCACAAAATGGAAGGCAGGTACCAACTTGTGTAGCTCCAGATTCCTGTCACTGTATTAATAGAGAAAGACTCTTAATCCAACCAGATTCAGGAGATACAACTCATACATTAAGGGTTCATACTAATCCTCTAATTCATGTCGTATCCGGTCTATGGCCTTTTTAAATATATATTTTCACTTTGCATAAACATCCTATAATATTTTATAATATATAGTATAAAATTTATTACGCATAGATGGAAACCCTCAACAAACATACAACTCAACAACCGAGCAAAAATGATCTTCTTATACTTGGTTCGGGGCCAGCCGGGCTTACAGCTGGAATTTATGCCGGCAGAGCTGGATTAAATACGAAAATCATTGCTGGCAGAGAGCGGGGAGGACAACTTACAGGCAGTTCTAAAGTTGAAAATTTCCCTGGCTTTCCAGATGGAATAAATGGATTGGAACTAATGGATCGTACAATTAAACAGGCTGAACTAAGCGGTGCTGATATTATCTACCAAGATGCAACATCAGTTGATCTAACCTCAACTCCCAAATGGATACAAACTGAAAATGGAGATAAATACGAGGCGGAACAAATTCTAATCGCAACAGGCTCAACGCCAAAACGACTAGGAATTAAAGGTGAACAAAAATTCTGGGGTAGGGGAGTCTCAACCTGTGCTACTTGCGATGGCCCGTTATATAAAGACAAAGACGTTGTAGTTGTTGGAGGAGGTAATAATGCATTTCATGAAGCACTTCATCTTGCACGAATGGGAGCCAAGGTAAAATTAGTACATAGAAGAGAGGAATTTAAAGCCGATGAAACCTTACAGGAAGAGCTTTTTTCACATCCTAATATCGAAATTTTGACTAATTCCGAATTGAGTTCCATTCAAGGAGAAGAAACTGTTAAAAGTGTTTCAATACTCGCTAAAGACCAAGAAGATGAAAAACAGATTAAAACTGATGGAGTATTTATTGCTATTGGAACAGTTCCTAATACAGATTTATTCTCCAATCAATTAGAACTAGATGAAGCAGGTCACATTCTTACGGATCAAAATTTAAAAACAAGTACTGACAAAGTCTACGCGGCAGGTGATGCGCGAGATTCAAGATATAAACAAGCAATTACTGCAGCAGCTGAAGGCGCAATGGCCGTAATGAATCTAAAATAGTCCAAGCTTTCAATTCAAATCTTCGAAGAAATTCTATATACTATAAATATCTTATTCGGTTTCAAAATAACTATGGAAGATTTTCTCGTTCTATTAATTTGCAGTTCACCCTTTCTCTTTTTGTTTGCTATTGTTTTCCTTCTTTTCTGGTTTTTATCCAAAAAGAATTCGGAACAGAGAAAAGATACCAATACCCTTAACAAACAAACCTTAATAAGGTGGTTAAAACAACAAAAAAAGGCAGGTCTAATAACTATAGATGATCTACTAACAAAAATTGAAAGATCAAAACATGCAACAAAACAAGATAAATATAAAACAACAAAGCAAACTCTTGTACATAAAAAAGAAACTCAAAGTAATGAGATCGAAACTAAATCTACCAAGAAAAAAGACTCTGCAACTGATATAATAAAAAAGCAATCCTCAAATGCCACTTTACTTTTATATATTGGGGCAATTCTAGTTATTTTCTCTGTATTTATTTTTACTGCATTCAATTGGGAAACTTTTTCAGGACTTATCAAAAGCTTTATTCTAATCGGCTTGACTCTATCTTTCTATATTTCGGGTATTATAATCTACCAGTTCAAGTCAATTAAAAAGGCTGGGATTACTTTTATTACGATTGCCTCTATCGGCCTTGGCTTTACAGGAATTGGTCTATGGAAATTTCTCCTCGAAAATACCTGGACACTAAATTTCTCTACATACTGGTTGGGATATTCAATCTTTATGACGCTGGTATACTCTGTAAGCCTTTACCTTTTTAATCTTAGAAAATACTTCTATTTTTTACTTATATCTATCTATAGTTCCATCCTATCTTTTGCCTTTACTCTTACAACTGAAATTGAATACAGGGTTGTAGTAATATTAATACTTAATCTGCTCTTTTATTTCTCAGATGGAATTCTAACTAAGTTCACAAAAGAAATTCAATTTTCTTCCAGATTAATCAACCAAATTCTCAATGTTCTAGGTATCCTAACCGTAATTATTGGATTAGACACAGGATTGATACATTCCAACATAATATATCTAATAACGCTTTTCGTTCCAACTGTTTTTTCAGTCATTACTTGGTTTAAACAAAAATATAAGGTTGAAACCCTTATTTCATTATTACTAACCCCAGTGAAGATATTTATTGCCTACTTTGTACTTGACCTTGAAAACCCTAATCCAGTTCAACTGACTCTTGTGGTTACTATTTACACAATATTAAATACTATCCTAGCCGAAATTATATTTGATAAGAAACATAAATTACTACATGCAATCTCTACTTTTGTTTCAGGGGGACTCATATTTATTACAACGCTGTTTTACATATTGATGTCCGCAAGTAATTCGTCCTCATATATTTTCTCTACTGATGCTAAACTTTTTGTATTAATCGTTAATTCTTCTTTATTAATATTGCCTCATCTTGCTAAGAATCGACGTATCATTTTTGCAATTGGAATTAATTATTTGATCTTTTCCAGTTATCAAATACTTGCCATTCTCAATGAAAATTTTAGACCTATACACTTAATTATTCTTCTGACTCTAATTGAAACCTTAGGACTTCTACTGCATTATTTAATTCATAAGAAGAAGATTAAAAATTTCTATTATTCCCTTCTACCAATAATATTAATTTCAGGAATAATATCAATAACTATCGGTTTAGAAGAAAAACCTTTAGACAGATTGGTGTCTTTTACAATTTTAAGCATCGTCTTAACTATTATTTCCAGACTTCATAAAATCAAATTCATTGATTTAGTAACAATTCCTATAAATCTTGTTGCCTATGTTTCATTTTTTAAGTTTCTTGAAGCAGAAGCAGCGATTGAGATACAAATGCATCATTATGGAATGATTTTTTTAATTCCAGTTCTATTTTATCTAATAAAATTCGAAATAAATAAAATAAATCAAAAATACATATATCCGTTTATAATTGGAGCGTTGTTTTTCTGGATAATTAGCATTTTCTTGACAATAAAGAATAACAACTTCCTGCTTATAAGCCTGATAATATCATTGACCTACTGGATTTATGCGCAATTTAGATTTAGAAAATCATTTATAACTTATCTAATTTATCTTTTCTCAAACCTAATAACCTGGCAGATATTAAACATTCAAAATCAAGATGTCGATATCTATATCTTATCAACCTCCCTTTTAACAATAATGTTTACAATCGTAAGTTATATTAAATCTAAATCACCAATTTTAAAACTAGAAGACAGAACAAGGAAACACTTCAGCTTAAGTACAATAATCTCAACAACGATACTATTTCCAATAATCTTTGTCCTTGTAATAACAGATCCAAGTAATGCAACAGTATTGGCTGCTCTTGCTTTAGGATTAAATCTCGCAATTGCTTCCAGAAGATATTCCTTTCTTGCAGACTTCGCAGGTATAGGGTTAGTTTTAGCATTGTGGAATTATATATTTCAGCTTGATTTTAATAGTTTGGTAACCCAATTCATCTTTCTTCCAATAACCCTTTGGATACTAATTCTTTCATTTAAATACTATCTAAAAAAGAAGAAAAGATTATCATTGATTTTAGAAAGCGGAGGATATATTCTACATTCTCTAATACTTCTTTCCCAATCCGTATTTCTTTCTGAAGAAGAAAATATATTATATGGCATCATATTGATAGGTGTGAGTATATTAATCCTTCTTTGGGGTGTATATAGAGACAAAAAAGCATTGATTATAATTTCTATTATATTTTTAATTACTGAATTAATTATCAGGTTATATATTATACTTATTGATACTCCCTGGTACATATATGTCTGCCTCTTTGGTATGATACTTCTGGGAATTGCTATTTATATCATGTGGAGAATTGGACGATATTCCTCTGAAGAAAAACCTAAAAAATGAAATACTCCGGCTTAAAAGCGGGAACATTTTGTTTAACACTATCTTACCTCCGACAAGCAAGCCTTATGATTCTAGTTTTATCACCATCATACTTACCCACCCCTGGTGGAAATGTTGGTGCTTTTGCTATCTTGAAATAAAAAAAGCAACATGCTTCTCATTAGAAACTCATGATATCTTCAACTCAATCTTTCATCCTATAATATTGACAAAATAGCTTAACTTTGTATATACTTAATATATAAGATTAATATGGAATTCTTCACATGTAGTCAACATGCAGAACAAAGAAGACAATTAGCAGAGGCAGTAATAAAATGGACGGAACTTCAAGGACAATTGTTGAACCATCGTTATATGGATAGACCTACAGTTTGTCGGGTTGTTGGCCACATCTTGACCCACTTAGAATCCAAGCTGATCAAGCAAGGGATGCATGGAATGACCTTCAATATTTAAAAACTCAAATACTAAACTGATTTTAAATCTAAATAAGAAACCGATTTAAATATTGTAAAAAAATATTAGATTCAATTATAATATATTATCAAACAGCAAATGGGGGAACTATAAAAAATCAGAATTATAGTTAACTGAAAACCCAAGTTTAAATTTGGAAGTAAAACTTAATACTATATACAAAGATGTCTCTCTAAAACATTAGAGAGGAAGAAAGGTGGAACCGTCTTTTATCCAACATATGATGAAAAGATCCTAATCAGAAACTTAGACAAAGTTTTTGATTAGGATTTTTTTATTTATATTAAATTTTAAAATTCTGCTCTATGTTTAATATAAAAATAGAAGATAATTTACAGCTAAATTATTTAAATCAAAAATATGCTAAAGAAATTTTCGATCTTATAGAAGTAAACCGTGCATATCTTAGACAATGGTTGGTTTGGGTTGACCAAACTAAGCAAATCGAAGATACAAAAAAATGGATACAAAAATCATTAGATGATGGAGCAAAGGGGAAAGCACTCCAAACTACAATAATGTTAAATGATAGTATTGTAGGTAACATTGGTTTTAATAAAATTGACAAATTCAATAAAAAGGGAGAAATAGGATACTGGCTTTCTCAAAACCAGCAAGGTAAAGGAATAATGAGCAAATCGGTAAGTGCATTACTCGATTATGGTTTAAACTTTTTAGAGTTAAACCGAATTGAAATAAAATGTGCAGTTGAAAACAATAAAAGCAGAGCAATCCCTGAAAGGTTAGGCTTTAGACTTGAAGGTATCCTAAAAGAGGAAGCATGGCTTAATGATAGATTTGTAGACCATGCTTTATATTCTTTATTAAAATCTGAATATCAAGACTCATGAAGTTTTCAACAATAATTTTTGACATGGATGGCGTAGTTGTAGATACAGAACCAATCTGGAAAAAAGCAACAATGAAATTTTTACAAAGAAGGGGTATAACTCAAGATATAGATAAAGATAAACATAAATGGATAAGCAAATCTCCTGTTGAAATAATGGAAATAATGAAGGATCTTTACGAATTTGAAGGCGATCCAATGGAGCTTCACGATGAAAGAAATGCCATTGTAGATGAGATTTATCAGGACGAACTTCAGTATATTAAAGGTTTCGAACCCTTTATTAAAAAAGTTAAAGATTCAAACTTAAAAACCTGCATTGCAACAAGCTCCTTTAAAAAACATATTGATCTAATCGATGAGAAGCTAAATATCACGGCCAAATTTGGCCAGCATATTTACAGTATTGCAGATGTAGGTAATATTGGAAAACCAAATCCTGATTTATTTCTTTTTGCAGCTGAAAAATTAAATTCAAGTCCTAGTGACTGTATAGTTATCGAAGATTCGCCAAACGGAGTGCAAGCAGCTAAAAATGCAGAGATGTTCTGTATAGCACTTTCGCAACAGGATACTGAGGAACACAAACGAAGACTTCTAAATGCAGATATAATAGTAGAATCATTTGAAGACATAGATCTAAAGGAACTAATATAAATTTTTTGTAGAATTTAATCATGATAATCAGAACAATTACAGTTTTTGACCAAATAAATATCAATAATTTTAAGGATAAAATTTATTCTGCGGCAGATTTTCTCAAACAAAAGAGGGATAAGATAGAATCACTTGGACACCAACTTCAAACAACTCGAGTTTCATGTCAGCTTTTTGACGAAAAGATAAACACTTTGCCAGCCTCGGATTTACTCACTCTATTTAAAAAAATTAACCAAGTCTGCAAAGAACAAAAAATAAATTTCTTTAATCCCGGAACTATTCCCTTAGTTAACCAAAGTCTGATAAAAAAAATACCTCCCATTTTAAGCTCATGTGAAAACATTCATTGTTCGGCCGCATTCCTTCCTGAGGAGTCATTATCTAAACAAGCCCTAATTGCTGCACAACTATTTACAAAGATTATTGAACTTGATTATAAATCCACATTCAGAATTGGGGTTCAAGCAAATTGCCCAGAATTAATACCTTTTTATCCAGC